>JAPLSB010000005.1 GCA_026398875.1 Gammaproteobacteria bacterium
GCTCGTATGCTCGGCACCATGCCTTGAGCGCGTTCTTGGTCGGGTAGCCGAGTTGGCGGATCGTTAGGCGAACGCGCTTACCAAGCTTGATGTACAGCCGAACGGCACGAAGCCGATCCTCGTACGAATACATGAACTATCTCCTCAGATAGTCCAAGAAATAGTCCGCATCCCCAATTGCCTATACGGGGCTGGTCTTGGGGCTTCTGGTGCGCCTTGATCTCAAATCGATCAGCGTAATCACGCTTTCTTGCGCTTCAGGCTCTTCTTTTTAACAGGTGCCGACGTTTCAATGGCATCCGATGAGGGCGCACCGGAAACGGCGATTTGATAAATCGTCTCGGTATTGACGGGCTCCCCGAAAAGATGGCGAGCTGTGTGAAGCAAATCCTGCCATCCGTGCGGAATCGTCATGGGGAGCAGCTCCTGGTGTCCATCTGCTTTCTCCGCCAGCATGGCAGCGATCAGTTGAGTGCCGTTCCGCATGAACCACGAAAGCTTGGCGTCCGGGATCACCATAGGGATCGTTGGGCTCATGTCGCGGGTCGAAGCACGCGACAGATTTCCGTTACGTCGAGCGACCAGGGATTCAGTGTGCCAGCGTTCGCGATCGACTTCCGTGTCGCCCGTCTCATGCAGATAAGCATGGGGCCAATCGTGTGGTTTGCTCGGCGTCCAGTTGTTCTGCAGGAGTCGCCGATCAATCAGTTCCATGAGCAATCTGCCGAGATGAGGCTCCTCGATCGATTGGCCGAATGACTCGACGGCGGGCTCAAGTGCGTCCAGATAGATCTGGGCGTGCCTGTACTGCGCGGATTCCGCAGCGAGCCTGCATTGCAGTGCAAGCGCGAGAATGCCGTCCAGAGAATGCTGGTTCGCGACCAACTCGGCGCCGCGCGTAACGAGGTCGTCATCGCCAGGCTGAACCGGGAAACTCGAACCGCAAAGCTGCAAGCCAATCGCGATGCCTTCGGGTGTCATTTGAACAACCCCGAGCCGATCCATGGCTGAATCGAGCACCGCTTCGATGGTGCCGCGGTCGGGCATGGCTTTGCCCGCGAGCAGTTCCCAAAGCGGACAGAAGTAGTCCTCGCGAGCTGCCTCGAATACGGGATAGCGCTCAGCGGCCCATGTCGCCAGATGCACTGGACCGCCCGAGGTCAGGTTGATGCCATCGACCCTGTCTCCGCGTCGATAGATGCGGTTGAACACGCGGCGGCAACTTCCAACCGCACGCCCGCGAGTGAGCACCTGCTCCCAAGGAAGTCCGTCGAGGAGCAAGAGATCAAGCCGGTCAAAGCTCAGCCCTGAATCAAGCCACGCCCGTTTCGCCCACAGGGACGAGCGGCATCGCTCGGAAACATTGCGGGTGGAACGTCCCATGGCGCCATCTCGGTTTGTTTGGAGACATTTATCGTATCAAAACGGTCTGTTTCTTGACTCATCCTACTCGGTAAAAATTCGACCTGTGGCGCTGATCAGCGTCACCGAACCACCCAAACGCCTGGAGGTGACCGGTGAGCGACACGACGCTTTCCCTGACGACTGCTGGAAGACTCGGTGCGGACAACAAGCGTGATGGTTCGTCGGCGCGGTCAGCTCGTAGCGGCGCGAGCGCCAGCCGACCGGGTGCATCCGAGCCGAAACGGAAGGCACGCACCAGGCATCCGTCTGGGGTGGTGCCTAGCCGTGATTCCGAACTGGCTTTTCGAACCGGCGCGTTGCTGCCAGGCGCCGAGGGCATCTCAGTTGATCAGTACCCGATCGAGATCCTGATCTCGGATGTTGCGACGCGGGGCGGCAACGTGGTGATCGCGACGGTGACCGATCAAAAGAGCCGCATGGTCCTGGGCGTGAAGGCCCAGTACCTGCGGTCGCGGCCGACGCCCGTCGACTAGCGGTCATGGGCTGCCGGCGACTTTGCCGCCGAGTAGTCGCCCACTGCGCTGCCAACTGGTGGCGCTTTCCCCGGAATCACTTATCCCACGGACATCTGTCCGGCGGTCTTGTGCGGCCCGAATTCCGCCGCGCCCACTAAACGAAGGAGCAGAACCGATGAGCCGCTATCCCACGATGACACCGGCCAGGGCGGGGAAACTGATCGAACAAGGCTATGGCCAAGGCAAAGGCCTCGATTAC
Organism: Gammaproteobacteria bacterium; assembly: GCA_026398875.1. GTDB lineage: Bacteria > Pseudomonadota > Gammaproteobacteria > Nevskiales > Nevskiaceae > Nevskia. The sequence goes on from JAPLSB010000005.1 coordinate 2,140, forward strand.
AAGCCTTGGTTCGCGGCGAACCAGATTCCGTCCAGGGGACGTCTCGTTCGATCCATGGGCGTCACGACCGGCCGCGTGATGCATCTCGTATCGGAGCTGGAGGGGTCAATCCAGCTGATGGCGGACTTCGATCCGACGATCACCGATCAGAACGAGCAATTCTTGCTCGATCCCCCGCTGACGGTGGCGATTGCCCGGAGGCTCGGGATTCGCCATCCCCGGCGGAAGTACACCGGCAACTTGCTGCCGATGACGACGGATCTCCTCCTGACGCAGGAATCGAACGGCCTGAAGCGGGAGATCGCGGTCTCGGTGAAGTACGAGGCCGAGCTGAACGGCCCCAAGGCCCGTCGTGTTCACCAGAAGCTGCAGATCGAGGCGATGTTCCATGCGATCAAGGGGCGGCCGTTCTTCATCGCCACCGACGCCCACGTGTCGCCGCGACAGATGGCCAATCTGCGCTGGCTGCGGGAGTCGCACCGCGAGGGCGCTTCGGTACTCACGAACAAGCAGCGCGACGCCTTCTGTGCGGCATTTCTCGCGCAGCGCATGACCGCGAAAACGATCGGTGAGCGTATCGATCGGGCAAGTCGGGTTGCCGGCCTGCCGGCGCAGCAAGGGCTGGATGCGTTCCGCCTGGGTGTATGGGCGCGCGCCATCAAGGCCGACATCACGCAATGGCTACGGCTATCGGCGCCCTTCATCCCGTCGACCGACGCGAACCTCGGAGTGCGCATGCCATGGGCGGCCTGATGGTCAACACGCTGCTCGCGCCCTGTGGTGCGAACCCGCCGTTCGTGCAGAAGCGCGTGCGCGTTGCGCGGATCGAGCCCCAGAAGAATCGGATCTGGCTGTGCTTCCCCGGCGCCGGCCGCATTCCGCGTGCCTATGACCTGCGGCGTATCGCGAGGGCCCTGGAAGACGAATCGATCTACGCCGTCGAGGACAAGAAACCGGGTTCCGTCCTCGCGTACGAGGAGGCCCCGGCGCTCAGCCAGAACAAGTGCGACGCAGCATGGGATCGCATTCAGCTGGTGCTTCAACAGGAAAACCAGTTCTTCGACAAGGACAAGCGAGCCGCGCTGATGCGTCAGCAAGCGAGCGTTGCAGGCACCGACCTAGCGACGGTGTATCGCACGCTGGCGCGGTACTACGAGAATGGCCAGACCAAGCATGCGCTGATGCCCCACTACCGCTCGGTGGATGTCGGCGGGCACCAACCGGAAGGGCAACGGCGGCGTGGCCGGCCGCCGCGGATCGCGCCGCCGCCGGGCGAACAGGCATTCATCTTCACCGACGCTGCTCGCGAGGCAGTGATCGATCTGCTGATGGCATCAGATCGATTCGCCAACTACGAAGCGCTTTACGCCGAGGTGATCGCGCGTCTGTACACCAACAACGTCGATGGAACGCTCGTGCCATTGCCGACGCATCTGATTCCCACGCGGGCCCAGGTGCGCCGGGTGAAAGATGAGATCGACAAAGGCTTTGCCTTCACGCGCCGGCAAATGGGCAATGAGTTCAACCTGACGATCCGACCGATCGACGGCAGCATCCGCGAATCCGCATTCGGGCCCGGTGCCGAGTACCAGATCGACGCGACCGGTACTCAGGTCGAGCTGGTGTCGGCGTTCGATCGTACGAAGCCGATCGGTCGTCCGATCCTGTACTTCGTCGTCGACGTTTTCTCGTCAATGATCGTTGGATTTCATCTCAGCCTGCAGCAAGCGAGCTGGGAGAGTGCCCGGTTCGCGTTCTTCCACGCATTCACGAAGAAATCCGACTTCTGCCGGCGACTGGGGCTGAACATCGATGATCGGGCCTGGCCGGCTTTCGGTCTGCCGATGCGCGTCATCGCAGATCGTGGCGAACTGCTCGGGCAGCAGGCCGAGCTGATCGTCAAGGAGGGACTGAAGTGCGACCTGATCAATGCACGGACTCGTCGCGGTGACGACAAGGCCTACGTCGAACGGATGTTCCGGACGATCAAGAAAGGGGCGCTGGAATCCCTAGCTGGCCACGGCCCGAAGAACCGCAGTCGCAATGGGAAGAATCCGCGCAACGGTGCCTGCCTGAATCTCTTCGAGGCCACGCGCATCGTCGCGAGGTTCTGCCTGTTCTGGAACTCGAAACGGCTGTCCGAAGGTGCGATCCCGAATGTCGTACTCGAAGACCCGAAAAGCACGGCGACCCCGTGCGGGCTATGGGTCTGGGGGCAGAAGAATCTCTCCGGTCAGCTCCGAGCCATCGACGGCGACACGCTGTACAGGCGCCTCCTGCCGCAAGCGGACGCGACGATGAAGGCAGACGGGATTCATTTCCGCGGCAGCGTCTACCGCTGCACCGAGCTTGACGCCATGGGGGCGCGCGTCCGTGCTCGCAAGGACGGCAATAGCGACGTGCGAGTGCACTACGACGAGGCGCGAGCCGACCACCTGTGGCTATGGCTGCCTCGCCGGAATCAGCTCATCGAATGCTTCCGGCACGACAAGGTTGGTGACTTGGCTGACTGGACATTCGCTGACACAGAGATAGCGGCCGTCACGAGAAAGGCAAAGCGCGCGCAGGAGCTAAACAGCACCGAAGACGCGCGGCTCAGCTTTGAGCTGGCCCGCATCTCGATACAGGACACCGCACGCGCGGAAAAAAGTGCGGCCGGCAAAACCAGGTCGAAATCAACCCATTCAGTGCGCTGCAGCAGACAGGAAGAAAAGCCGTTCGACGATGAGCGTGTCCGACATGTCGCCGGCCAGGCATCGCGAAGCAACATCCCATCCCGCAACAGACGGGTGGCACCGGAGGTCGCCGAGGACAACTTCCGAGACGAGTTTTTCGCTTCATTCCCGAAGTCATTACAGACCATCTAAGAAGGAGATCCTGATGAAAAACAAGACCCATGCAGTCCCAACCAACAAGCTCGCCGAGGAATTCCTGCCGGATCTGAAGGCCGCCTATATCAATGCTCTGGGGCCGTCGCTATCGGTAGCGGAGCTTTCTGCGCGCCTCAGTCACGTTCCGGCGGTGACGGATGCCGATCGACGCCTCGAAGGCACGGATCGAATCATCCGTGGCGAGCAAATTCAGGATGAAGTCGTCATCGCCCATGAGAAATCGGTGGATCTTTACCACTCGTTGCGTAGTGCCTTGGTTCGGCGGTATGAATCAATCGATGAGTCAGATGCGCGGCTGCTGCGGCAGCTTCATGGCGTCGAGAATCATGTCGCCCCGAATCCATCGCGTTCCAGCCTGCTGCGACCGGCAGCTTCGATCGTGCTCATCGGGCCGACGGGGATGGGCAAAACGACGCTCATGAGCGCGCTGTCGCAGTTGACGCCGCAGTACGTTCGCCACGCAAATCTCGTTCCTGGAACGGAAGTCGTGCAGATTCTGCTTCTTTACGTCGCGCTGACCGGAGATGCGACTGTAAAGAATCTCATGCTGCGGATCGTTGAAGCGATCGATCGAGCGCTTGGCTCGACGCTGTACAGCCAACGAATCCGCAATGGCCGCATGAATGCGGAACATCTCAGAATCTTTGTGCAGGAGCTCTGCATCCGCTACGGGATCGGAATGATCATCATCGATGAAATGCAGAACCTCACATCATCGCGTGCAGGTGGGGCAGAACTCGTGACGAACGAACTGATGCATCTGCGTGATTCGATGGGTATCCCGCTGATGTTCGCGGGCACGTTCGCGATGATGTCGATGCTGGCCAAGGACGCGCGCATGATTCGACGTATTTCGCAGAACGGGTTTTACCCGATGACTTTCGCGTCAAGTTGCACCGATCCGTACTGGAAGCTGCTGTGCAGCGTCCGCTGGCGGTGCATGGTGGTTCGCAAGCCGCTGCCGATGTCGGATGACATCCTGAGGGCACTGTTCGACTGCACTCAGGGGATGACCTGGGCGCTGACGATCCTGATCTGCAAGGCTCAGCGCCGCGCGATCCGCACGGGCAGCGAAACGGTGACGGAGGAACTGCTGCGCTTGAGCTTTAAGCATGATGCGACCGAGATGCATGACCTCGTTCACGCCGTTGCCAGTGGTGACGAGACGGCGCTGTCGGTGTACGAGGATCTTTATCACCCGCTTTTCGATCAGCGCAAGATCACCAAGCGGAGTGAGGAATTCGAGCGCCTTCAGGCCATCACTCGTCAAAGCGACGAAGAAGCGATGCCGTGCACGGTTCCGACTCCCAAGCGTATCGCCAAGAGCGGCAAAAGGAAGGCCGCCTGATGGGCCTTGCGACTGAAAAGGTCTCCGGAGAGCGCGAATCGGTGCTCTCCGCAGTGATGCAGGCAGGTTTTCGTCCGCGCATCATCGACTCCGGATTCCTGCTGCCTGATCCCATGCCCAGCGAAACCATCCGTAGCTACTGGGAGCGCTTCCACCGGATGTCGAGAAGCAATTCGGTGAAAGAAACCCTCGAGGCAATGTTCGGCCCCGGCGCGCGCCTGCGCGCCGGGCATTGCCTGCCATCACGGCTGGCAGAGCTGTCGCGCAGAGTCGGCAGCGACCACGTCCTCGGCGATACGCGAGTGGCGATCGAGCGCCATACGACATTGCCTTTCCACTGTTACTTTCATACGACCCACCAGCGTGAGCATGCGTTCGATTGCCTGCTCGGCGCAGGTGGGTCTGCGTCTGCGAGGGCCACCCTGGGGCTCGCCAAAAGTCCGGTACTGCTCGACAAGGCGTGGCCGGCGTTTTGCGAGGACTGCGTCATCGATGACAGCAATCGCTTTGGCTTCGCGTACTGGAAGACGGTTCACCAGTTGCCGCCGGTTGCGGTTTGCCCCTGGCACGGACGTAGGTTGCGCGAGGTGCGCGGCAAGCACACCAACTGGTGCGGGTATGGCTATCTGCCGCCGCCCGATCTGAGCGTGCAGCGCGTTGAAGAATTCCCGCTGGTACCGATCGACGCTGGGGTCGCAATCGCTGACCTGTTGCAGATTGCACAAGCATGTCTGCATGTTCAGGAACGGCCACAAGGCTTCCCGGGTGACTGGCGGACTAAGGCCGTGTCGGCGCTGACGCTCAGCGGCTACAAGTCTAAGGGTGGGCTCGACCATGTGCGAGTGGCGAAGATGATGGTTGACCGTCATGGCGAAGCACTACTGACTTGGCTTGGGCTGATGTCGGCCGAGCGGCCAATGTCCACGAAGTCGCTACGCGGCTTGCTCGGTTTCCAGCGTGTAAGGCAGCCGACGATTCTGTATATCGTGCTCGCTCTGGCGATCGCTGGCACTCTGCCGGCTTTCGAGAGGATTTCGACCAACCCAAGCGCTAGGGCTACCGGGGAGACGCGGGAACACCTTGCATCATCGAATCTCGCCAAGTTGATCGCCCAGGTTGGTGACGAGAAGGAACTGGCAATTCAAGCGGCAAGCATGGGTCTCGATCGTCTTTCGGCGCGGCGCGGGATCTTGCTCCTGTGCGGTCGCACATCAAGCCGTCCCGAGCCGGTGACGTCAGCGGAGAAGCAGTCCGTGATCGACGATGCCCAGGCAGGCGCCACGTCAAAGCATCTTCGCGACAAGTACCGACTGCACCTCAGCGATATATTCCTCATCTTGGAACGAGACCCTAGCGCTCGGCGCCGGATGGAGCAGGCTGATTTCCTGTCGCGGCGCGAGCAGCACCGACATACGGCGCTCAGATTCCTGCGCGAGAACGTGGAGCATGGGCGCGACCATGTTCGTGATTTGGCGTCGCGGCGGTTCAAGATGCTGCAGCGATATGACATCCAGTGGTACGAACAGCACTTTCCTGCGCCAGCTACTGCCGGCAGGCGCATCGAAGCGCCAGATCGCATGGACGAGATCGACCAGAAGCTAAGTCAGCAGGTGGCGCGAACGATACGCATCCTCGTCGATGATGAGGGCTTCGGATCGCCTACGCAGGCAGACGTCATCTCCCGGTGTCGGGCGACGGCGCTGTTCCTGCGAAATCGCGAAGGCCTTCCGAGGACGGTAGCGGTGCTGGCGCAACTGAGGGCATGAGCATGGCGACAACACGAAAAGCCGCGCCTGCAGTTTCTGCGCCCAAGCGCCGGCGGAGACGCGTCAAGATGATGAGCGTCACGCAGGTCCGGGCAAGCATCAATCGCCTGGATCGTCTGCTCAAGTCGCAGGACATCTGCGTTACGCGGTACGGAAAGCCGCTGATGTACTTGCTGTCGCCAGCGAGGTATCAGGAGCTCCTATCAATGCAGCTGCAAGCTGAGATGATTGCTGTATAGCAAGTGGCTCTACTTACCGTGCTGACCGATAATCTGGTAAACCGACCGTATATGGTTCGATTGTTTGCCGACTCATCTTCAAGTTAGAACAAACGAGGAATCGGCGATGCCAAAGGTCGGCAAGCGGGAGGGGCGGAACGGCCATCCGGTACAGGACCGTATATAGAGTCGGCGAGCGGCACGTGCGTTGTCCGAAACATGCTTGTTCCGGTCTAGGAAATGCCGTTGGAGCATCTCTGCTTTGTTGGTGTCGAGCTGAGGGCTTCGTAAAGGCAGGCCTTTACCAAGTTTGTCTCGGGCATCGCGGTATCTTGGTGAACTGGACGTTCCCAGCCCGAACGACAACTGATATTTCTGCGAGATTGTACAATTTTTACCGCCGCCATCCCCAAAGCGGAGACGCGTCGGCGCTCGCACCGAAGGGCGTCGGTATTGAAGGGGAGTCGACTGAACGAAGGTCGAGCAACGCAGCTGGGGAACCTCTGTCGCGGACCAAAACGGATATATAGCCGATTTATTTCCCGCTGCGGCGGTCAGTATGCGTCTTCCTTTTTAGCGAGTTCGGCCTTTACTTTTTTCCAATGAGGTTTCATTTGGATTTTTATCGCATCATCCTTCAGTAGCGCGGACGAGCGGAATGCATAAGAGAGATAGGTTTTTCGTCCGAGGTAAGTGTATTTTTTGAAGATTTTTTTTGTTCTTATTTTCGTCTTAGACGAGTTTTTAATGTCTGCTGATTGGCGAGTTCTGTCAGCGAGACGTACAGCAGCCCGCATTCGTGCGTAGTAGCGAGTTATGCCTGCGTTTCGCAGGAGTGTCTTCTGGCCATCGAATGTAAATCCCAGATACTGTAGGGGTTTTCCTGATGTCTTCTCGCCCGTAACGAACTCGTGCACGCTCGACTTGGCTGCCTGAAGTTTGAGCAACGACTTCTCAACTTCCGCAGCGACTAGACGGTCCACCTCTGCACCTCTTCCAGCGGGCGTGATGATCAAGATGTCATCACAGTATCGAAAGTAAGTTGCCCCGATACCTTTACAAAGCGACGAAATCGCTGAATCAAAGTCTATGAGATAGATGTTTGACAGGACGGCGCTAATTGGTAGGCCTTGAGGTATGCCCGAACCATGTTCGTTTTTTTGAATAAATCCTTCGGCTCGTACAATTTCTCTGAGGTCAGATATTGAGCAGACTCGCTGACGCGAATTTGCGCGCGGGTTATGTCTCGATATGCCAAGCCGCTTATAGATCTCTTCTCGATCTACGAAAGCAAATCTAGTGACAGACCGAAAGACTTGAAAGTGATCTGGTGGCAGTTTCGGTACGCCCAAAACCTTGCACCACATTGCCTTTAGAAGCGCATGATCTAGCGAATCGAAAAAGGCTTGAATGTCAAACGCGAGTACAGTGCAGGCAGAGCGTTTACTGATTTCGGTGAAAGCATCAGACGCGAAGTGGATGTTGCACTTGCCTAGTCCGCTTCTAAACGCTGTCACCGACTCGGCGAAGCCGCTTCCTACAAGTAATTCTTCGTATCTGATGCTCAGCAATCGCGAGTAGTGTTCGTAAAGCGCCGCGTCAATATGGGCGGCATAACAGATACGACGCTCTTTCTGAGACGTACGAAGGGTGCCCGAGGAATCCCGTTTGACCTTACGAGTGATAACTGGGGCTTGGAGCAGTGGCAAAAACTGCCACCGCGCAACTGCACAGGGATCGCTAATTGTCTTCAGTGCCACCTGAGGACGAATTGGCTTGTCGAAATGCAGGTACCGCCGAATCTTCAGCGGTAGATCAGAGGGAGGGGCTGAACTGGGGGAGATGGGTCGCGGCATTCCCAAAAGCATCCCCCCAGTTTGCTGGCCGCAAGGACCATTGCCTCGCTTGTCATGCTCGGCGCCGCATCAATAACTAAGCTATATACTGCTAAGTGGAGCATCTCGATGAACCTTTCGATTCACTTCAACGTCCTGGTCGCTTTAGTGTCGTTGTCATTCGGTTTCCCGTCCGGCGAGGACACCTCAGGATCAATGTCACACGGGTACCCGTGGGGCATTGACATTTCAACCTCATCCCCAACCCCTAAAGGGTCAGGCCAAATTAGTGTACTGACGGCTATGTAGGCCGTCAATTTCGATGTTCGGGCGAACGCCAAGTACTGGATGCCAACGTGCTGACCGAGCTCGATGAGTGTGACGAATTCCTTGGACGCAGCTACTTTCGGTCATTTGAATTGGCCACGTCGGGTAGCCTGCAGCATAACGATCGAAGAGTCAGGGCCGGAGCGGCATGCACATGCGGGATTGTTGATCCTCACTCCTGGGGAGACCCTATTTGCAAACCCGATTCACAGTGTCGTTTTCCGCATCATTACAGGCCTCATTCGCAAAACCTCACGACATTTGACAACCTATTGATTCGGCGGCCATTCTTTTGGCCGACCATTTTGCCGGCGGACATGCAGTCCGCAACTGATCTGCGGGATCGTCGGCGCCCCTGATCGCCGATCGATTGCATCCGCCACCGTGACCACTGCTCCCGCTGCACCGATCGCCCCCGCGCGCCTTGCCGCCACCGTCCTGCTGCTGCGCGACGGCGCTGACGGCCTCGAGGTGTTCATGGTCGTGCGTCACCAGCAGATCGACTTCGCGTCCGGCGCTTTGGTATTTCCCGGCGGCAAGCTTGCGCCCGGCGACCATGACCCTGCAGCGCAAGCGCGCTGCGCAGGTGTCACGGGAATGGATGCCGATGCCATCGCGCTGCGCATTGCCGCCATCCGCGAAGCCTTCGAGGAATGCGGTGTGCTGCTGGCGCGCCCACGCGGATCGACGGCGTTCGTTGATCCGGCGCGCGTCGCAACACTTGGCCCGCGCTACCGCGCTGCGCTCGACAAGGGCGCGATCGGCGTTGCCGCAATGCTCGAAGCCGAGGACCTCGTGCTGGCCGGCGATGCGCTGGTGCCGTTCGCGCACTGGACGACGCCCACCTTCATGCCGAAGCGCTTCGATACCCGGTTCTATCTCGCGGCCGCGCCGGCCGAACAGGTGCTGCTGCACGACGGCAGCGAAGCGGTCGATTCGGTCTGGATCCGCCCGCAGGACGCGCTGGCGCAAGCCGATGCCGGTACGCGCACGCTGGTGCCGGCCACCCGCTTGAACGTCGAGAAGCTTGGCCGCAGCCGCAGTGTGGCCGACGCGCTGGCAGCGGCCCGTGCCGACACCATCATCGAAGTGCTGCCCGAGCGCATCGACACGGCATCCGGCATCCGCTTGCGGATCCCGGCCGCCGCCGGCTACGGCATCACCGAATTCTTGCTGCCCGCCGGCGCTTGAGTCGAAGGCGCACCCGCTGCGCCCACGGCGCCGGGTGCTGTCGAGCGGGGGACCTTCCGGATTGAACTGGCGCAGGGCGCGCAGCAAGCTCGAACGCGCCAACGCCAACGATCGGGGACCGCAATGACCAGGACGCTCGCCCAGGATGCCACCGTACTCGGTGCCTGCCCGCATGATTGCCCGGACACCTGCTCGATGCTGGTCAAGGTCGAGAACGGCAAGGTCACCGGCGTTCAGGGCAACCCGGCGCACCCGTTCACGCAAGGGCGGCTGTGCGCCAAGACCAGTCATTACCAGGAACGCGTCTATCACCCGGAGCGGCTGCTGTACCCGATGCGCCGCAGCGGGCCGAAGGGTACGGGGACGTTCGAGCGGATCAGCTGGGATGAGGCGCTGGCGACGATCGGCGAGCGCTGGCGGACGATCATCGATACCGATGGCCCGACCGCGATCCTGCCGTACAGCTATCTGGGCACGCAGGGCATCGTCAACGGGCTGACCGTCGGCGATCCGTTCTTCAACAAGCTCGGCGCGACGATCTCGGAACGCACGTTCTGCGATTCCGGCGCCTCGACCGCCTACGTGATGACGGTGGGCCCGACGCCGGGCATGGATCCGGAAAGTCTGGTCCATTCGCGGTTCATCATCCTGTGGGCCTGCAATGTCCTGAGCACCAACGCGCACCTGTGGCCGTTCATCGACACGGCGCGCAGGAACGGCGCGAAGCTGGTGGTGATCGACCCGGTCAAGACCGGCACCACGGCAATGGCCGATCTGCACCTGCGCCCTCGCCCGGGCACCGATGCGGCGCTGGCGCTGGCGATGATCCACGTGATCATTCGCGAAGGACGGGTGGACCGCGATTACGTCGATCGCCACACGATCGGCTTCGACGAACTGTCGGCCCATGTGGCCGCCTACACGCCAGCGTTTGCGGCGGCCGAGACCGGTATCGATGCCGAGGTGATCAGGAACCTGGCGCGCGACTACGCCAGCGCCCAGCCGTCGGCCATCCGGATCGGCGTTGCCATCGAACGTTCGGCAGGTGGCGGGCAGGTGGTGCGGGCCATCGCCTGCCTGCCGGCACTGGTCGGTGCGTGGCGCCGTCCGGGCGGCGGGCTGCTGCAGCTGCCGCTATGGGCATTCCCGGTGCGCTGGGACCGTCTGCATCGGGCCGATCTGGCGACCCCGGGCACTCGGGTCATCAACCAGTGGAAGCTCGGTGCGGCGCTGACCGGCGGCCTCGATCGGGAGCCGCCGATCCGCGCGCTGTTCGTCTACAACAGCAACCCGCTGGTGGTCGCACCCGATCAGCTGCGGCTGCAGCAAGGACTGGCGCGCGAAGACCTGTTCACCGTGGTCAGCGAGCAGTTCATGACCGACACCGCCCGCTACGCCGATCTGCTGCTGCCGGCCACCACGCAGGTCGAGCAGGACGATCTGATGTTCTCGTGGGGCCATCTGTACCTGAGCTTGAACCGGCAGGCCGTCCCGGCGCAGGGCGAAGCGATCAGCAATGCCGAGCTGTTCCGCAGGCTGGCGACAGTGATGGGCTACGACGACCCGTTCTTCCAGCGCAGCGACGAAACCATCCTGCGCGAGTCGCTGGACTGGGATGCGCCGTCGATGCAGGGCATCACCATGGAATTGCTGGACACGCAGGGCTATGCGCGCCTGAACCTGCCGGCGGCGGATGTCTTCGCGCTGCATGCCGACGGCGGCTTTCCAACGCCATCAGGCAAGGTCGAGATGAAGGCCTCGATGGCCGCCGGCGGCAACTTCGTGCTGCCGACCTTCCGGCAAGGCAGCAACGAGCACCAGGACGGCTCGCCGGTACCGGCGTTGCCGACCTACCGACCGCCGCGCGAATCCGGCGTCGCCGATGCAGCACCCGGTACGCGGTATCCGCTGGCGATGATGTCGCCGAAGAGCCATTCGTTCCTAAATTCCAGCTACGGCAACCTGCGCCGCCAGGCCGTTCGCGAAGGGGAGCAGAAGCTGTTCATCAATCCCGCCGATGCCGGCGCGCGCGGCATTCGCAGCGATGACCTGGTGCGCGTCCGCAATGCGCGCGGCGCGTTCGTTGCCGTTGCCAAGGTTGGCGACGAGGCAATGCCCGGCGTCGTCATCGCCCCGATGGGCCACTGGCTGGCTCGTTCGCGGGCGCAGGCGACACCGGCCGCGCTGAACCCGACCGTGCTCGGCGATCTGGGCGGTGCGCCAACGTTTTCAGACAACGCTGTCGAAGTGGAGCTGGTCTGATGCCACATGTCGTCACCGACCATTGCACGGCCTGTCGCTATACCGAATGCGTGGCGATCTGCCCGGTCGACTGCTTCCACGCCGCCGACGACCGTCTGTACATCGACCCGGACGTCTGCATCGATTGCGCGGCTTGCGTGCCGGTCTGCCCAGTCAAGGCGATCGTCGATGCCTTCGACCTCGAAGCCGGGGCCGATGAACTGATCGCGCTGAATCGGCAGCGATCGCGCGAGCTGCCGGTGATTGCCGAGAAGACTGCGCCGCTGCCGACCGCCGAGGCCCGCCGACAGGCGCTGAAGTCCTGAACCGGAGGTGCGGGGCTTGACCTTGTGACGGGCGCTGCACCGCAGCCATGGGGTCGATGTCATCGTCGATATGCAATTTATTGCACAGACAAATTTCTGCATATAAGCTGCAAGCTCACCACACGATGAGGCTTTGCCCGCATGTCCCTGCCGCCTGTGCTTCGCGACCGTCTCCGCATTCCCGTCGTCGCCTCCCCGCTGTTCATCATTTCCAACCCCGATCTGGTCATTGCCCAGTGCAAGGCCGGCGTCGTCGGTTCGTTTCCGGCGCTGAACGCGCGCCCGGCCGAGGAACTCGGCAAGTGGCTCGCCCGGATCAACGAGGAACTGGATCGCCATAACCAGGCGAACCCGGATCGTCCGGCAGCGCCGTACGCGGTCAACCAGATCGTCCACAAGTCGAACAATCGGCTCGAGCACGATCTGGAGATGTGCGTGAAGTACAAGGTGCCGATCGTCATCACCTCGCTCGGCGCGCGTGTCGATGTCAACGAGGCGATCCATTCGTACGGCGGCATCACGCTGCACGACATCATCAACAACAAGTTCGCGAAGAAGGCGATCGAGAAGGGCGCCGATGGCCTGATCGCGGTGGCCGCCGGTGCCGGTGGCCATGCCGGCACGCAGTCGCCGTTCGCGCTGATCCAGGAAATCCGCGAGTGGTTCGACGGCCCGCTGCTGCTGTCCGGTTCGATCGCCTGCGGCAGCTCGATCCTTGCGGCGCAGGCGATGGGAGCCGATCTCGGCTACATCGGCTCGGCGTTCATCGCGACCCAGGAAGCCAATGCCGACGAGCGCTACAAGCAGTGCATCGTCGACTGCGGTGCCGATGACATCGTCTATTCGAACCTGTTCACCGGCGTGCACGGCAACTACCTGCGGCCGTCGATCGTGGCCGCCGGTCTTGATCCGGACAAGCTGCCGGAATCCGACCCGAGCAAGATGGATTTCGGCTCCGGCGGCAATACCGACGCCAAGGCCTGGAAGACCATCTGGGGCTGCGGTCAGGGCATCGGCGCAGTGAAGTCGATCACCACGGCCGGCGAACTGGTCGATCGGCTGGAACGCGAGTACATCGCCGCACGCGGCCGCCTGCTGGCCGCCTGAAGCGGGGGCTGGCGCGGTCATGGCCCTGTCGCACGCGATCCTGGTGTCGTTGCTCGATCGCGCGCATTCCGGCTATGACCTCGCCAAGCGCTTTGACCAGACCGTCGGCTTCTTCTGGCCGGTCAGCCATCAGCAGATCTACCAGGAGCTGCACAAGCTGGCGGCGGCGGGCCGGGTGCGTGCCGAGACCGTCACCCAGAGCGAACGGCCGAACCGCATCGTCTACGAGCTGACCGATGAAGGCCGACGCGCGCTCGATCAATGGCTGACTGAGCCGACCGAGCCGCCGACGTTCAAGGAAGAACTGCTGGTCAAGCTGTTCGCGCTGGATGAGCACAACCGCGACGATCTGCTGGCCGAGATCCGCAGCCGCCGGCAGCTGCACGCCGAAAGGCTGGCCCGCTACGAAGCGATCATGGCCGAACATTATCCGCAGCCGGAAGCGCTGAACGCCCGGCGACGCGGGCGTTATCTGGGCTTGCGCATGGGCATCCTGACCGAGCGGACGACGCTCGCCTGGTGCGATGAGGCGCTGGCGCTGGTGGCCCTGCCCAAGGCGGCTGCAGCCGTCGGCAGCGGCCGTCCCCGGCCGGCCGACTGACCGTTTCGGCCGATTCCATCCCGATCAACGAGTTTCGACATGGCTGCCTACACCGCTCCGCTGCGCGACATGGGCTTTGTGATTAACGAACTGCTGCGCGCGCCGGACCGGTTGCAGCAGATGCCGGCATTCGCCGAGATCGATGGCGAGCTGATCGACAGTGCGCTGAGCGGCGCCGCGCGGTTCGCCGAGGATGTGCTGGCGCCGCTGAATGCCGATGGCGACCGGATCGGCTGCCAGCTCGATGGCGGTGCGGTGACGACGCCGCCGGGCTTCGCCGCTGCGTATCGGCAGTACGTCGATGGCGGCTGGCCGACGCTGAGCTGCGCACCGGCGCATGGCGGGCAGGGCTTTCCGGGGCTGGCGCACTCGGCGATCGTCGAGTTGCTGAACGGGGCCAATCAAAGCTGGACGATGACGCCGATCCTGTCGCACGGCGTCTACCGGATCGTCAGCGAACACGCGTCGCCGGCGCTGCAGGCGCGCTGGCTGCCGCCGATCGTCGATGGCCGCGTGACGACGACGATGCTGCTGACCGAGGCCCACTGCGGCAGCGATCTCGGCCTGCTGCGCAGCACCGCTGTCGCGGCACCCGAGCACGATCTGGCCGAGACCGCCGCCTACCGCATCAGCGGCAGCAAGATCTTCATTTCCGGCGCCGATCACGAGTGGACCGACAACATCGTCCACATGGTCCTCGCGCGGCTGCCCGATGCGCCACCCGGCGTACGCGGCATCTCGCTGTTCCTGGTGCCGAAGCAGCTCGACGACGGCACGCGGAACCGGCTCGCGGTCACCAACGTCGAGCACAAGATGGGGCTGCGCGGCAGTCCGACCTGCGCGGTAGCGCTTGAAGCTGCGCTGGGCTGGCTGGTCGGCAAGCCGCATCAGGGTCTGGCGGCGATGTTCATCCTGATGAACGACGCCCGTCTCAATGTCGGCGTGCAGGCCGTTGCCGTCGCGCAGGGCGCCTACGATGCGGCGCTCGCCTATGCCCGCGAACGCCTGCAGATGCGCGTGTCCAGTGGTGCCCGTCGGCCGGAGCTGCCGGCCGACCCGATCATTCATCACCCGGACGTGCGCCGGATGCTGATGACGCAGAAGGCGCGGATCGAAGGCGGGCGCATGCTGGCCTACTGGATGGCGCTGTGCAGCGATCTCGAAAGCCAGCATCCGGACCCGGCCGAGCGTGCCGATGCCGCCGATCTTCTGGCGCTGCTGACGCCGGTGACCAAGGCTTTCCTCAGCGACAACGCCTACGACGACGCCAACCTTGCACTGCAGGTGCTCGGCGGCCACGGCTACCTGCGCGATCACGGCATCGAGCAGCGCGTCCGCGATGTCCGCATCGCGCAGATCTACGAAGGCACCAACGGCGTGCAGGCGCGCGATCTGGTCGGTCGCAAGATCCTGGGCGACGGCGGCAGCCGGCTGGCCAAGCTGATGACACGGATTCGTGCCGCGCTGGCCGCGGCCGAAACGATGTCCGCGCTGGCCGGGCTGGTGGCCCCCGTGCGCCGCCTGGCTGATGCCTTCGAGACGCTGGTGCGCGAGCTTGCCGACGCGCAGCAGCGCGATCGCGAGGCTCCGGACGCCGCCGCCTACGATACGCTGCAGGCACTCGGGCATCTGTGCTTCGGTCACCTGTTCGTGCAGGCGGCAACCATCGCGCTGCCGAAGGCCGGTGCTGCCGATCCGTTCCACGCAGCCAAGCTGGAGACCGCGCAGTTCTACGTCCGGCATCTGCTGCCGCGCGCGTTCGCGCATCTGGAATCCGCGCATGCCAGTGCGGCTGCCAGCGCGCAGGCCGGCGCTGCGCCGCTCGACGAGGCGCGTCTGTTCGGCTGATCGCAAGTCGGTCCGGGCCGGCCCGTACAATCGAGGGATGACTTCGATCGATCTCGCCGTACTCGCCGTTTCCCTGATCGCAGCGCTCGCCGCCGTGCTGGCGCTGCTCGCCGTGCGTGGCCTGCGCGCCAGCCTCGACGCTGGCGCCCGCGATGGCAGCCGCATCGAAGCGGCGGTGCGCGATGAAGCCGCGACCGCCCGCCGCGAGACCGCGGCGCTGTCGGCGCAGGGCCGCAGCGAACTGGCTGCCGCGCTCGATCGCTTCGCTGCCAACCAGACCGCGCAGGCCGATCTGCTCGGTCGTCAGCTGGCAACCCAGCTGGCCACGTTCGCGCAGCAGATCGAAGCGCAGGCGCGCTTGTCCGACGAGCGTCAGCAGGCGCTGCAGACCGATGCCCGCGCTGCGCGCGAGCAGCAGCAGGAAAGTCAGGCGCAGGCGCTGGCCCGCTTCGGGGAACTGCTGACCAGCCAGTTCAACGCGCTGGCCGAAACCAGCGCCCAGCGCATGACCGAGCTGCGCAACACCGTCGAAACGCGGCTGGCGGCGATCCAGGCCGACAACACCGCGAAGCTCGACGAGATGCGCCGCACCGTCGACGAAAAGCTCAACGACACCTTGCAGAAGCGGCTTGGCGAATCGTTCTCGCGAGTCGCCGAGCGTCTGGAGCAGGTGCAGCGCGGCCTGGGTGAAATGCAATCGCTGGCCGCCGATGTCGGCGGGCTCAAGCGGGTGCTGTCGAACGTCAAGACGCGCGGCATCTGGGGCGAGGTGCAGCTCGGCAGCCTGCTCGAACAGGTGCTGGTCGCCGAGCAGTACGAGCAGAACAAGGTCACCCGGCCGGGCAGCCGCGATCCGGTCGAGTACGCGATCCGCCTGCCGGGCAGCGACGACGACACGCCGGTCTGGTTGCCGATTGACGCCAAGTTCCCGCGCGAAGACTACGAGCGCTTGCTCGATGCCCAGGAGCGTGCCGACGCCGTCGGGATCGAGGACGCTGGCAAGCAGCTGGAAGCGCGGATCAAGCTCGAAGCGAAGACCATCCGCGACAAGTACATCGAGCCACCGCACACCACCGATTTCGCGCTGCTGTTCCTGCCGACCGAGGGCCTGTACGCCGAAGTGATCCGCCGTGCCGGCTTGAGCGAGTGGCTGCAGCGCGAGTGCCGGGTGACCGTGGCCGGGCCGACCACGCTGACCGCACTGCTGAACAGCCTGCAGATGGGTTTCCGGACGCTGGCGATCCAGAAGCGGTCAAGCGAAGTCTGGACGGTGCTCGGGACCGTGAAGACCGAGTTCGAAAAGTTTGGCGATGTGCTCGCGAAGGCGAAGAAGCAGCTGGAAACGGTGCAGAACTCGATGGGCGCCGTCGAGACACGCTCGCGCGCGATCAGCCGCAAGCTGCGCGGCGTCGAGTCTTTGCCGGGGGCGGTGATCGCCCCGCTGCTCGAACTGGAAGATTCCGAGCCAGACGCCTGAACGGCGCGCCGATCAACGGCGTGCTGGTTGCGGGCGGAGCACGATCCTGTCGCTGCCGGTTACCGCGCCCCGTACGAAAAAGGCCCGCATCGCTGCGGGCCTTTTTCGTACTGCGACAGCTTGTATCTACGTTCAGCGCGAGATGCAGGCCTCGATGACGTTCAGACCGGCCAGCACACCGATGCTCGGCGTGAAGTCCAGACGGGCACCGTTGAACGGCTGCGAGGTCACCACGCTGACGAACGCCAGCGACTGGCCCGCCAGCAGCGGCAGACCCAGCAACTCCAGGCTCAGCGCGGTATCGAGCGTCTGCTCGCCCGGCCCCTGAACCTGCACGCCGTCTGCATCGACCGTGAAGGCACTGGCATTGCCGAGCAACGCAACGTCGGCAACGGAGTCCGCCGGGTAGGCCACAAAGAAGCCAATACGCCGCAGAACCGTTGGCGAGGTCTCGTAGGCGCGCGGACCGCGCCCGGACAGATTCAGCGTGCCGAACACGCCGACGCCCGCCGTTTCGGCCGAGAACGTGTTGAGGTTGCCGTCAAATGCGGACACCGGCGATGCAACGCGGCAGTTCACGCAAATGCCTTCCGTACCGACATCGACCGACGACACGTTGCTGTTGATCGGCGCGAATCGCGCGTTCGGATTGTTCGGGTTGCAATCCTCGAGCGAGGTCGGCGGCGGCGGCGGTGTCGGCGTGCAATTCAGGACACACGGAACCGGGTCGATCGGATCAACAGGGTCGACCGGGTCAACGATCAGATTGCTCGAATCGTCCGCACAGCCTGCCAGCGCACCGGCCAGCGTCGAAGCCGCTGCCAGGATCATCAACTGTTTCATCTTTGTCTTGCTCAATGCTCTGCTCGCTTCGCTTACGGGATCACTGCCGGGTTGACGGACACGCATGCGTGCACCACGCCGAGCTGGGCCAGCACGTTGCCGAGCAGGCCGCCGAACGACAGGCGAAGCTCGTTGAACTCCGCATTCGGCACGAAGCTCAGGAACTGCGCGTCTTCGTTGCCGACGAGCGGCGTGCCGAGCAGATCCAGCGCCAGGCCGGTCGGCACGGTAGCCATGTCCACCGGCATGCCGTTGTTGGCCGCGACTACCGTCACCGACTGCAGCAGGTTCAGCGTCAGCAGCGCGCCGGCCGGGTCGAAGATCACGAAGCCGGCGCGGCGGCCGGCCGGATAGGTCTGCGCGGTATCGATCACGTTCAGCTGTGCCGAGCCGCTCAGCAGGCCCACCGGGGTGTTGACTCGCGCGATGGTCGTGAAATCGGCGTCGATCGTGTTTTCCGGCGTGTCCACCGAACAACCGAGGCAGATGCCGTTGGTCTGCGCGGTCGCAGCGGCATTCGGGAGGCGGATCGGACGGAACGTGTCGGACGTCGGATTGCAGACGATGCCGCCGATATCGCCACCAGTGGTGTTGCCGCCGGTCGTGCCACCGGTGTTCCCGGACGTCGTGCCGCCCGTGGTTCCAGCGGTCGTGCCTGACGTCGTGCCGCCGGTGGTTCCGGACGTCGTGCCTGCGGTCGTGCCGGAGGTCGTCCCGCCGGTGTTGCCCGACGTCGTGCCACCCGTCGTACCGCCGGTGGTGCCGGACGTGGTGCCGCCGATCAGGTTGCTGGCGTCGTCGGCGCAGCCGGCCAGGGCGCCGGCCAAGGTCATCGCGACGGTGATGCCGATCAATCGCTTCATGGGTGTGTTCCTCAAATGGCTCACGGCAGGACCGCCGGGGTGACCGACACGCAGGCCTGCACAACGGCGACCCGCTGAAGTGCGGTTGCGAGCAAGCCGCTGTAAGTCAGACGGAGCTCGTTGAAATCTGCGGTCGGGACGAAGCTCAGGAACTGCGGCTCGTTGCCCGCACCGATCAGCGTGCCGCCAAGCAAGTCGAGCGACAGCCCGGTCGGGACAGTAGCCCGATCGACCTCATCGCCGTTGCGCGCAGCAACGACGGTGATGGATTGCAGCAGATCGAGCGTCAGCAGCGGGCCCGCCGGATCAAAGATCACGAAACCGGCGCGGCGACCCGCAGGGTAGGTGGTCAGCGTATCGATGACATTGAGCTGCGGCGAGCCGGTCAGAAGACCGACGGGCGTCACCAGAGTCGAGACGGTATCGAAGTCCGCATCGATCGCGTTTTCCGGTGTCTCCACCGAACAGCCGAGACAGATGCCGTTGGTTTGTGAGGTCGCCGCGGCATTGGGCAGTCGAATCGGACGGAAAGTGTCGGACGTGGGGTTGCAGACGATGCCGCCGATGTCGCCACCGGTCGTGCCACCGGTCGTTCCTGACGTGGTGCCGCCGGTCGTTCCTGCGGTGGTGCCGGACGTGGTGCCGCCGGTCGTTCCCGCCGTCGTTCCGCCGGTCGTTCCCGCCGTCGTTCCGCCGGTGTCACCGGCCGTCGTTCCCGCAGTGGTTCCGGACGTGGTGCCGCCGGTCGTTCCTGCAGTGGTGCCGGACGTCGTGCCGCCGGTGGTGCCTGCCGTCGTTCCGCCAGTGTCACCGGCCGTTGTTCCCGAGGTCGTGCCGCCGGTCGATCCCGCCGTGGTTCCGGCGGTCGTGCCTGCGGTCGTTCCCGCCGTTGTCCCCGACGTGGTGCCGCCGGTCGTGCCTGCCGTGGTCCCGCCGGTGGTGCCGGAAGTGGTCCCACCGATGAGGTTGCTGGCATCGTCCGCGCAGCCGGTCAGGCCAGCGGCCAACGTCATCGCCAGCACCATCGGGATCACGCGCAACTGCAGTGCAGGCTTGTTCACTCTGTTCTCCATGACTTTGCTCGTTCAGGCGCCAGCGATCAGTTGCCGACGACCTTGAACTCGACGCGACGATTCAATTCGTAATCGTCTTCGCTGGTTTCCGGATTCACCAGCATCTGGCTTTCGCCGTAGCCGACGGCGGTCAGCTGGTCAGGGCGTGCGCCCTTCGAGATCAAGTAATTGCGGACCGAATCCGAGCGACCCTGCGACAGCTTCTGGTTGTAGGCGTCGGAGCCGCGCGAATCGGTGTGGCCACCGATCTCGACGCGCAGCGTCTGCTGGCCGACGAAAGCCTTGACGACGCTGTCGAGCACGACTTCGGCGTTCGGGGTCAGGCGGGTCTTGTTGAATTCGAAGGTCACGCCCTTCAGCTCGATCACCTGGTCCGGAATGATGCAGCCGTCGGAGTCGACCTTCAGGCCGAACGGCGTGTCCGGGCACTTGTCGCGCTCGTCCGGCACGGTGTCGCGGTCGCTATCGACGAACGGACGCGGCACTTCCCGAACCACTTCAATGATCTGCGGTGCCACCGGCGGCGCTTCGAGGGTGCGTTCGACGACGCGGCCGAGCGCGATTTCGATGCCGAGCGAGGCGCGGATATCGCCGTAGCCAGGGCCGAATTCGTCGCGGATATAACGGCCTTCCGCGCGAACGCGGACGCCGTGGTACAGGTCACGGGTGACCACGCCCGCGCCGCCGCCATAGATCAGTGTGGCGCTGTCGCGGGAATCAGGCGTGACGTCGTTGAAGGCGCCACCGACACCGACCAGCACGAACGGGTGCAGCAGATCCGGACCGTTGCGATCGTTGAACGTGTAGACGAGATCGGCGGTACCGCTGTAGCGGTAGAAGTCGGTGCCGTTGCCGTTGCCGGTATCGAACAGGCCGAAGTTGCCGTTCAGCTCGACGCCCAGGTTGTTGGCGAATGAGTGGCCGTAGACCAATGACGCGCCGCCACTGATGCGGCGCTTGCCGGTGCGGTCCTTGTCGGCGAACTCGTAGCTCGGGAGCACGCTGATGTATTCATGCTGTCCGATGTCGCCCTCACCATGCGCGTAAGCGCCCCCGCTGGACAGCACAGCCGCTGCAATCAATGCCTTGCGCATAAGTTTTTCCCTAGCCCCTGAACTGGATCTACCGTACCAACGAGCACCACGGAGAACCGGGCGCGAAAATTGCCGGCGAGAATGCTGGCCCGAATCTTCAAAGTCAATTCGGAAAAGTCAACCCGTCGTCAATGTGATGGTCAGAATTCTTTAGTTGAATCAATGCTTTGCTGTCTGATGCCAACGTTCGGAGCGGATGCCTGAAACAAGGCAAGTCCGACTCCGAAGTTCCCGCGCCGACTGGTTTTCGTGGCAGTCACCGGCGGAACGGCCGCCGGTGACTGCCACGGTCCATCAGCGGCTGATCACCTTGAACTCCACGCGGCGGTTCAGCGTCCGGTCGTCGTCGTTGCGCTCGCGAGCCACCTTCGGCTGCTTCTTGCCATAGCCGACGGCCGTCAGCTGGCCGGACGACACGCCCTTTTCGATCAGGTACGAACGCACGACGTCGGCGCGCTGCTGCGACAGTTCCAGGGTCTCTGCAGCCGAGCCGCTCAGCGCGCAGTAGCCGCGGATCTCAATCTTCAGCGACGGCTGAGCGATCAGGCCGCGAGCCATAATGTCGAGCGCCGACTGGCTGTTCGGGCGCAGGCGTGCCTCGCTCGCTTCGAAGGTGATCGGCCGCAGGCTGAGGAGCTGACCTGGCAGCACGCAGCCAGCCGCGTCGACGCGCACGCCCTTCGGCGTTCCCGGGCAGGTGTCCTGAGCATCTTCGACGGTATCGCCGTCGGTATCGATGATCGGGCGCGGCACCGACTTCACGATCTCAACCACTTTGGTCTCGACCTTGGCCGGGATCACGGTGAGTTTTTCACGCTCGCGACCCAGCGGCAGTTCAATGCCGAGGCCGACGCTGAAATCATGGAAGCCGCTTTCGTAGCTCGAGTAGATGTAGCGGCCTTCAGCGCGCAGGCGCAGGTTGTGGAACAGCGGCTTGGTGACGAAGCCGATACCGGCGTTGGCGCCGAACGAGCTGTCGTCAAGCTTGGCCGTTGCAACGTCGTCCGCTGTGGTCAGCAGGCCGACCAGCGCGAACGGCGTCAGCGCATGCTCGTCGCGACGGTCAAACGGGCTGAAGCTGACATCGATTCCGCCGGTGTACTGGTACAGATCCGAGCCATTGCCACGGCCGGTTTCGAGCAGTGCCGCTGTGAAGCGACCTTCGACCGCGATGTTCTCGTGGATCTGGTTGCCGAAAATGAAGGTCAGGTTGCCGCCGAAGGTGTCGGCGCCGCGACCGCTGTCCGGGACCGCCAGGCCGCCCATCACGCTCACATAGTCGTTCGAGTTGTAGACCAGGCGATCGCGGGTGACCGGTTGTTCTTCTTGGGCCAGCGCTGCACCGGCAGTACCAACCACTGCCAGCGCCACGAGTGTCTTGAGCATTTTGCGAAAGTCCGTTTGAGTTCTAGGGTCGGGACATTGCCTACCGCGCAGAGCGAATTTCGTGCCCGAACGCCAAGTTTCGGCGATTGACGCGGCCCAGGTCAAAAATCTTGTCGAAAACAGGTGTTTCCGACGGTCGGTGTAGTAAATCTTGACTAGCGGGCGAGCCCCGAGTGACCCGTGACCGCGTCTCTTGCTCCGGCTGGGGCGATCAGAAGCGCGTTGCCGAGTAAGGGCTCAAGTCGAGCGCTGTTTCCTGCCCAGTGAGCAGCTCCGAAATCAGCTGCCCGGTGATTGCCGACAGGCTGACGCCGAGCATCCCGTGCCCCGTGGCCAGAGTCAGATTGGCGAGCGAAGGCGCGCGGCCGAGAATCGGCAGGTCGTCCGGCGTCATCGGTCGCCAGCCGTACCACTCCTCCTCGATCTTCGGCCCGACCGGCTCATGCAGGTATTCGGCCGCGCCACGCGCCAGGGCATCCAGGCGCACGCGGTTCAGTGTTGCGTCGTAGCCGGCGAATTCCATCGTGCTGCCGAGCCGGTAGCCGGAGGCCCACGAGGTCACGCAGACGCTGCGTTCCTTCAGCACCATCGGCGTCACCGGCGCCAGTGCCGGCCGCGTGTAGGTGATCGAGTAGCCTTTGCCCGGCTGGATCGGAATGTTCAGACCCAATTGCCGGCCGAGCAGCGGCGACCAGGCGCCGAGCGCCAGCACCACCTCGCGGCCGGCATGGCGACCGCGAACCGTGTCGACATGGACGATGCGTCCGGCGTTGGTGGCGATGCCATCGATCGCGGTGTGCTCCTCGATCACGCCACCGGCGGCGCGTACCACCCGGGCCAGCTCTGCGGCGTAGGCGTTCGGCCGCAGCCGGGCATCGCCCGGATGGAAATGAGCACCAACCACCGACGCATTCAGCGCCGGCTCCATCGCTCGAACCTGATCGCCGGACAGCACGTCGCAGACCATGCCGAGTTCCGGCAGCAAGGCGGCATCGGCAGCGGCAGCTTCGAAGCTTGCGGGATCGCGGTAGACGTACAAGGTGCCGCTGTTCTCGAATTCGCAGCGCAGGCCTTCTTCGGTGACCAGCGTTTCCAGCCGGGCGCGCGAGGCCAGCAGCAACTTGGCCTTGACCTCGGCGGTGGCGCGGAAATCCCGTTCATTGCACAGCTTCGCGAAGCGCCAGAGCCAGCCGATCAGTGCCGGGTTCAGGCTTGGCTTGATACGCAGCGGTGCATCGGCCTTGAGCATCCATTTCAGGCCCTTGGCCAGCGTGCCGGGCGCGTGCAGCGGCAGGTGGCTCGGCGTGATCGTGCCGCAGTTGCCGTGGCTGGCGGCGCTGCCGACGGTTTTCTGTTCCAGGATGGTCACGCCACGGCCAGCGCGCAGGCAGGCCAGTGCCACGCTCAGTCCGATCACACCGCCGCCAAGAATCAGGGTGTCGCTGTTACGGGTGTTGCTCATGCGGTCGATTGCGCCTTGGGGGCCGCAAATTTCGCATGAAGCGCAGGGCAATGGAGCAGCGCGGGCCCGGCGCTACACTCGCAGCCCGCTGTTGACCGACACCGAGTGCCGTGCACGCATGTCCGATCCCGAACTGAAGACCCGCGTGCTGGCCGCCAGTCCGTTCATCACCGGCGTGTTCCGACGCCAGGCCGAATGGGCGGAGGCCGCGTGGTCCAGCGGCGAATTCGCCAGCCGCCTGATGCCGGTCGCCGAGCGGCTCACGGCCGCACTTGCCGGCGCAGACGACGAAGCGGCGCTGATGCGCGAACTGCGCCGCTTCCGCAATCGCGAACTGGCGCGGATCGCCGTGCGCGATATCGGGGGCTTTTCCGAACTCGATGAAACGCTCGGCGATCTGTCGGCATTGGCCGACGCCGCCACCGACGCGGCGATGGCGTTTGCCGCCACCGGCCTGCAGGCCCGTCACGGCCAGCCGCGCGAAGCCGACGGCAAGCCCGCGACGCCATTCGTGCTGGGCATGGGCAAGCTCGGCGGCCGCGAACTGAATTTCTCGTCCGACATCGATCTTATCTTCGGCTACACCGCCAACGGCGAAACCGACGGCGAGCGCGGCATCTCCAACGAGGAATACTTCGCGAAGCTGGCGCGCGACACCGCACGGCTGCTGGCGACGCCCACCGAAGACGGCTTCGTGTTCCGCGTCGACACGCTGCTGCGGCCGTTCGGCAGCGTCGGCCCGCATGCCGCGTCGATGGCCGGCATGGAGGACTATTACCAGACCCACGGTCGCGAATGGGAGCGTTACGCGATGGTCAAGGCGCGCGCCTGCGCCGGCGACCGCGCGGCGGGGCAGACGCTGCTCGATCACTTGCGGCCATTCGTCTACCGGCGCTATCTCGACTACGGCGCCATCAACAGCCTGCGCGAACTGAAAGGCCTGATCGACCGCGATGCCCAGGCCCGCGGCGCGGCCGACAATCTCAAGCTCGGCCCCGGCGGTATTCGTGAAGTCGAGTTCATCGTTCAGCTGTTCCAGCTGACGCGCGGCGGCCAGGATGCGCGGCTGCGCGACGCCCGCCTGCGGCCGGTGCTGCGTCATCTCGGCAGCAGCGGCCTGTTGCCGGCTGACACCGCACAGGCGCTCGACGAGGCCTACGTGCGCTTGCGCCGCGCAGAGAACGCCGTGCAGCTGCATGGCGATCTGCAGACCCACACGCTGCCGGTCGACGATGCCGGCCGTGCCGCGTTCGCGGCAGCACTGGGCGCCGTTGACTACGAGGCTGCATTGGCCCCGATCCGCCGCGCTCGCGAATTCGTGCGCCGCGAGTTCGAGCGGCTGTTTGCCGAAGTCGAAACGCCAGTCGCCACGCCGGCCTTCAATGCCGGTGCCAACGAAGCCTGGGATGCCGACGTCGAATCCGAAGCCGCACTGGCCGCGCGCGGCTTCGCGGCCGGCACGGCAGCGCTCGCCAAGGCGCTGGCCGACCTGCGCCAGTCGCGGCTGATCCGGACCCTGTCCGATGCCTCGCAAGCACGGCTGCGCAGCCTGCTGCCGCTGCTGCTCGACGAAGCCGCGCGCCAGCCGGATCCGTCAACGGCTGCCGTCCGCACGCTCGACGTGATCGCCGCGATCCTCGGCCGCAGCCCGTATCTGATCCTGCTGCGCGACTCCGGCGTGGCCCGCGCCCAGCTGGTGCGCCTGTGCGCCGCCAGCCCGTGGCTGACCGTTCTGCTGGCACGCACGCCGGCGCTGCTCGACGCACTGCTCGATCCGCGGCTCGCTGCCGAAACCCCGAGCCGCCAGCAGCTGCACGATGAACTCGGCACCCGGTTCGAGCGGATCGCTGCCGACGACATGGAAGCGCAGATGGATCTGCTGCGCCGCTACCGGCAGGAGATGACCTTGCGGATCGCCGCCTGTGACCTGTCCGGCAGCCTGCCGCTGGTACAGGTCAGTGACCGCCTGACCTGGCTGGCCGAAGCGATCCTCGAACGTGCGGTTGCCGCTGCGCGCGCGCAGCTGGACGATGCCCACGGTGTTCCGGTCAACACCGATGGCAGCCCGGCAGCATTCGCGATCCTTGGCTACGGCAAGTTCGGCTCGATCGAACTCGGCTATGGCTCCGATCTCGACCTGGTGTTCGTCTACGACTGCGATCAGCCCGATGCCCTGACCACGGGCGCGAAGCCGATCAGCAACGCGCAGTTCTTCGCCCGGCTCGGTCAGCGCATCGTCCACTACCTGGCCACGCACACGGCGGCCGGCCGCGCCTATGAGGTCGACCTGCAGCTGCGGCCGAGCGGCAACTCCGGAATGGTGGTCAGCGGTCTCGCCAGCTTTGCCCGCTATCAGCACGATTCGGCCTGGACCTGGGAGCATCAGGCACTGCTGCGCGCGCGCACCGTGGTCGGCGATGCCGCGCTGTGTGCCGCGATTGCCGAGCTGCGCCGCGATGTGCTGACGCGGGTCCGCGATGCCGACACGCTGCGCCGCGAGGTGGTCGACATGCGCACCAAGATGCGCAGCAATCTGGAAAAGCGCGCGGCCGGCAAGTGGGACGTCAAGCAGGCCGACGGCGGGCTGATCGACGCCGAATTCCTGACCCAGTTCCTGGTGCTGCGCGATGCCCATGGCGATGCCAGCCTGATCGAGCACACCGACAACTGGCGGCAGCTCGAAGCGCTGGCGGCAGCGGGCCGGATCACGCAGGCCCAGAAGGACGATCTGCTGTGCGCCACGCGCGCCTACCGTGGCTGGCTGCATCGCCGGGCGCTGCAGCAGGCCGACGGGCTAGCGGATCAGGCAGACTTCGCCGCGGAACGGGCGGCGGTCGCCGACCTGTGGCAACAACTGGTTCTCGGAGAAGTAACGTGATCGTCGTCACCGGAGCAGCCGGCTTCATCGGTTCCAACCTCATTCTCGGACTCAATGCGCGCGGCCGGACCGACATCCTCGCGGTCGACGAACTGACCGATGGCACCAAGTTCCGCAATCTTGCCGACGCCGAGATTGCCGACTACCTCGACAAGGACGAGTTCCTGGCGCGGGTCGAGCGCGGCGAGCTGCCGCGCATTCACGCGATCTTCCATCAGGGCGCCTGTTCGGCCACCACCGAGTGGAACGGCAAGTTCGTGATGGACGTCAACTACCGCTACTCGAAAGTGCTGCTGCACTACAGCCAGCAGCACGACATCCCGTACTTCTATGCCAGTTCAGCGTCGGTTTACGGCATGGGCACGAATGGTTTTCGCGAAGATCGCGGCTGCGAAAAGCCGCTGAACATGTACGCCTATTCGAAGTTTCTGTTCGACCAGTACGTGCGCCGCATGAAGCCGCGCAACCAGGTCGTCGGCCTGCGCTACTTCAACGTCTACGGCCCGCGCGAACAGCACAAGGGCGGCATGGCTTCGACGGCGTTCCACTTCAACAACCAGATCATCAAGGATGGCGCGTGCCGCCTGTTCGCTGGCAGCGACGGCTACCCGGATGGCGGCCAGCGCCGCGACTTCATCCACGTCGACGATGTGGTGGCGATGAACCTGTGGTTCTGGGATCACCCGCAGAAGTCCGGCATCTACAACTGCGGCACCGGCCGCGCCCAGCCGTTCAATGACATCGCGAACAGCGTGATCGCCTGGCACGGCCGCGGCCGCGTCGACTACGTGCCGTTTCCGGAAAACCTGATCGGCCGCTACCAGAGCTTCACCGAAGCCAGCCACGACCAGTTGCGAGCGATCGGCTACGACCGGCCGTTCCTGACCGTCGAAGAAGGCGTGAAGCGCTATCTGGACTGGCTGAACGGCTGAAGGCCCGCGCGTGGCCGACAGCGCGCGAAATGCGCGCTCACGCCTTCTTCATGTACATCGCTTTCAGCATGTACGGCGTGCCATCGACCTTGCAGTCGATGTCGTGATCGCCGGCGACCCGGCGGATGTTCTTGATCCGGGTGCCGGCCTTCAGCGTGATCGAGCTGCCCTTGACCTTGAGGTCCTTGATCAGCACGCAGCTATCGCCGTCGGCCAGTAGATTGCCGTTGGCGTCCTTGACCACGAGCAGGTCGTCATCGTCGATATCGACCGGCGCTGCTGCAGCGGCGATCAGCCACTCGTGGCCGCAGTCGGCGCAGATGTAGTGCGCATCGTCCGGATAGGTGTTTTCCAGCGCGCAGACGGGGCATGGAGGGATCGTGGCGGCGGTCATCAGCGGTCCAGCGCAGGAAGGGGTGGCATTCTAGGCCGCTCCTTCCCGTGTCGACTGCGGTCCGGCGAAGCCGCTGGATCAGCGGCCGCCGACGCTGCTTCCGACGGTGTTCTTCCAACACAACTTTCCGGTCGCCGATATATTTCGCCGGCAGCACGAAAAAGCCCGCCGTGAAGGCGGGCCTGTTCGGTACTGCGCCAGCGTTCAGAGGCTGACTTTCACGCCGCCGCGAAAGCCATGCGAATCGAACTTGCCGCCCGAAGCAAGCGCCTCGGTGTAGCGGTACTCGATGAACATGCGAATGAATGGCAGCAGCGAGAAATCGACGCCGAGCAGCGAGTCGACACCGTCCGAGCCATAGCCGGCATAACCGGTGCTTTCGATCTTGCCGACGCGGGCATAAGCACCGATGAACGGCAGCGGGTCGATGCGGCCGAGCACGCCGAAATCGTAGCCGTTGCTGTTTCCGGAGCCGACGCCGCCGAGGTTCACGTCCTGGGTGACGTAGTGGCCGTACACGCCGGCGGTGAGCACCGGCAGGATCGGCAGCGAAACCGAGTAGCCGCCGCCGACGCGAAATTCGTCGATACGCGCGTTCAGGCCGTCGTCGAAGGCGTTGTCTTCCGGATTCAGGCGCGTGTACTGGCCATCGACGAACAGGCCGCCGCCGAGCCTGGCCGAGGCGCGCAGGCCGTATTCGACGCCCTTGCCATCGCCGGAGCTGTCGCCGGCGGCATCGAAGGCACTCACGCCACCGAAGGCGCCGGCTTCAAGGGAAAGGCCCGGCAGCGCAAGCGCTGGCAGCGGGGCGATGAGGGCGAGGCCAATCAGGGTCTTGTTCATGGGCTGACGGTATAGGGTCCTTGGGTCAGAAGCCAGACAGCGCGGGTTTCACTTCAGATGCTCGGCGAACCAGTCGCGCGAGCCGGGGCCGGCCGTCGCGAAGTTGTCGATGTAGGCGGCGAAGTGGCCGCCGGGCATGGTCAGCAGCTTCTTCGGCTGCAGCGCCTTCTCGTAGGCCTCCAGCGCCAGATCGGCCACCGTCAGGTGATCGCCGAGCTGCACCAGCATCAGCAGCGGCGTCGGGCTGATCTGGGCGATGTAGGCCCCTGGGTTGTATTCCATGAACATCTCGACCGAGCGCAAGGTCACTTCGTTGATCCAGGTGTCGGTCTTGCGGCTACCGACCTCGACCATGAAGTCGTAGCTGTCGGTGGTCGGCAGCGCGCATGGCGAGCCGTCGTTGGACACCACCGGCAGGCGGATCGGCGGCTGGCCGGCGTAGCGGGCACGGCGGTCGGCATCGAACATCGCCCGCATGCCGGCCATCGCGTGGGCCGGGACGATGCGCTGGGCATTGCGCGGGCCATCAACCAGCGGCACCTGCGACACCACGCACTTCACGCGGCGGTCGAGCGCGCCAACCACCAGCACATGGCCGCCGCTGTAGCTGGAGCCGAAGATGCCGATCTTCGACGCATCGGTCTCGGGCAGGGTTTCGGCGAAGGTGATCGCGTCGCGATAGCCGTTGATCTGCGCCCAGGGGTCGATCTCCTGGCGCGGCTCGCCATCGCTGGCGCCGAGATTGCGGTGGTCGTAGCAGAGCACCGCCATGCCGGCGGCGCAGTACAGATCGGCGTACTTGTCGAGGAACAGTTCCTTGGTCGCCGAAAAGCCGTGGGCCATGACGATGGTCGGGAACGGGCCGGTGCCGGTATCCGGCAGGTAATGCCAGCCGCGCAGCGTGATGCCGTCGTCGGTCTTGAATTCGATGTTCTTGCGCATCGGTCTCTCTCCTCGTGGTGCGGGGTCCAGCGTGCTCCGCTCAGACGCCGAGCAGCTCGACTTCGAACAGCAGTGTCGCGTTTGGCGGAATCACGCCACCGGCGCCGCTTGCGCCGTAGCCGAGATCGGACGGAATCACCAGCCGGCGCGTGCCGCCGACCTTCATGCCCGCAACACCCTCATCCCAGCCGCGGATCACCCGGCCGCCGCCCAGCGGGAACGCGAACGGCTGACCGCGATCCTTGCTGGAATCGAATTTCTTGCCGGCCACCCCGTCCTTGTACAGCCAACCGGTGTAGTGAACGCTGACCCGCTGGCCGGTTTTCGCCTCGGCGCCAGTGCCTTCGACGGTGTCCTCGTACTGCAAGCCGGATGCGGTGGTGATCATCATGGTGTCCTGTGGATGCGGGCCGTATGGCCGGAGCGCGCAGCATACGGCGCGCGCGGCGCGGATCGGCTGTCAGGGCGCGCCCTCAAAAGCATTCCTCACGCAAAGACGCAAAGCCGCAGAGAAAAGCCAAAGCGAGACAAGCTCGCCATCAAAAGCCTTTCCCGCTTTGCCGTTCTTCGCGTCTTTGCGCCTTTGCGTGAGCCGGCCTTGCTCGCGCCACCGCCGAACCCGGCGACAATGCGCCATGAAAACCCCGCGCGGTCTCGAACCGCTGATCGAAGACGGCATCATCGAATCGGTGATCCGCCCGCTGAAAAGCGGCAAGGAAGCGTCCGTCTATGTCGTCGACTGCGGCGCTGGCGTGATCCGCTGCGCCAAGGTCTACAAGGAAGCCGAGAAGCGCGGCTTCCACAAGCTGGCCGAATACCAGGAAGGCCGCCGCGCTCGCGGCAGCCGCGATCAGCGAGCGATGGGCAAGCGGTCCAAGCACGGCCGCAAGCAGCAGGAAGAAGCCTGGAAGAACGCCGAGGTCGATGCGCTGTATCGGCTTGAAGCGGCCGGCGTGCGAGTACCGAAGCCGCACGGCTACTTCGACGGCGTGCTGGTGATGGAACTGGTCCGCGACGCCGATGGCGGCCCGGCGATGCGCCTGAACGATGTGACGCCGACCGCTGACGAAGCGCGCGCCTGGCACGGCTTCCTGATGAACCAGATCGTGCGGATGCTCTGTGCCGGCCTGATCCACGGCGATCTGTCGGAGTTCAACGTGCTGCTTGGGCCTGACGGCCCGGTGATCATCGACCTGCCGCAGGCCATCGACGCCGCCGGCAACAACAACGCCTTCCGGATGCTGGCGCGCGATGTCGAGAACATCACCGCGTACTGCGCGCGGCAGGCGCCGGAGCTGCGCAACACCTGGTACGCCCACGAGATCTGGGCGCTGTTCGAGGCTGCCGAGCTGAAGCCGGACAGCGTGCTGACCGGCGAATTCACCTTCCCGGAAGGCGCTGCCGATGTCGACAGCGTGCTGGCCCAGATCGAGGAGGCGCGCTGGGAAGCCGAAGCCCGTCAGCGCGGTCGCGAGGCGGCGGCCGAAGCCGAGGACTGATCGCCGAGCTTCAGACCGACAGGCCGTCCAGCTCGGCGTAGGCCTTGCCGAGCCAGACCTTCACGCGGCTGCGCTCGAGCATGCCGAGACCGGTCAGTTCCTTGTCGCCGCTGTGCGCGGCTGCCCAGAAGCTGGCGCTGCGCGCGTCGATCTTGTTCATCACCGTATCGTGCAGGCGCGGGAAGCTGATGATGCGGGCGCCGAGATCCTTGGCGCGGGCCTTCTCGCCGGACTTCTCGAAGATGCCGAAGTCATCGCCGCGCAGCTGGTTCAGCACCAGCACGTAGTCGAGGTGATCGTCGAAGCGGTCGAACAGCTTGCGCAGCAGGTCGACCGAATCCTTGCCCGAATCCATCACATGCCAGTAGCGGATGCGGATGCCGACTTCCTTCGCCAGTTCCAGCGCGCCCGATTCCTCGATCCAGTTGACCAGCGGCTGGTGGGTTTGCGCAGCGAGGTCGACGACGATGCGGCGCTCCGGGTTTTCGGCGGCCGCTTCGACGACCTTGTCGAGGCTGTCGTAGTCATCGATCACCACCGGCGAGGCATAGCCGGCGTAGAAGCGCAGCAGCGCGCCGTGCGAGCGGTCGGAATCGAAGCCGAGGAACGGCAGCTTGTGGTCGATCAGGTACTGGGCGAGCACGCGCGCGACCAGCGATTTGCCGACGCCGCCTTTCTCGCCGCCGATGAAATGGATGATGGACATGGTGCTGCGGCTCCTGCAGTGGGGGACGTCGTGCAGGGCAGTCGGTCAGGGATGGCTTTTCCGCTTTCGACAGGCACAAGGCCTGCCAGAACGGCGCGCAGCGTAGCAGCGCGGCGTGACCGGTGATGCGCTCCACCATGAGCGTCATCCCGGCGAAAGCCGGGATCCAGTACGCGATCAACGACCGCGAAGGCGTCTCTGGCCCCCGGCTTTCGCCGGGGTGGCCAGTTTCTCGTTACGGTGCCTCAGTCGAAATGGAAGCGCGCGAAGCTGTCGACCGGCTCGCGTTCGGTACGCAGGGTATTCACTGCGGCGGCCGGATCGGCATAGCCGAGCGCCATGCCGCAATAGAGCAGGTCGTGCTCGTCGAGCTGGAAATGGGCCTTCAGCGTGGTGCGCATCGTGCCCCACAGTTCCTGGAAGCACGACGCCACGCCGCGCTCGGTGGCCGCCAGCGCGACCGACTGCATGAACATGCCCAGATGCGCCCACTGGCCATGGCCCATGCGGCTGTCGATGACGAAGAACAGACCGACTGGCGCTCCGAAGAACTCGAAGTTCTTGGCCAGCTGCTTGAGCCGGCCTGGCTTGTTGTCGCGGCCGATGCCGAGCAGCGCGTAGAGATCCTCGCCGACCTTGTAGCGGCGGCTGCGGTACGGGTCCCAGAGATTGGCCGGATAGACCGGATACGCGCCCTCTTCGTCAGGGAACATGCCCGGTCCCTTGTAGTTGCGAACCAGCTGCTTGACCGCTTCCTGTGCAGCACCCGATATCGCGATCACCTTCCACGGCTGCACGTTGCCACCGGAGGGCGACCAGCGCGCGGCATCGAGGATGTCGCGCAACGTGGCTTCGCTCAGCGGCTGGTCGAGGAAGGCGCGGGTCGAGATGCGGGCTTTCAGGGCTTCGGTGACGGTCATCGGGGGCTCATGTCCGTGGCGGGCGGGAGCTGGATTATCGGTGTTCAGGGGCGCGACATCCGGAACCGCTGGGCGGCGGCGATCGTGAAGTAGTCGGCAGCACCGCCGCCGCGCAGGATCGGCTCGGCCGCAGCGGTGTCGTAGACGCCATCGACCAGCAGTGTTGCGTCGATGTGCACGGCGATCACTTCGCCGAACACCATCCAGCTGTCCACCGGCGTGCCGTCGGCAGCGCTCAGCTGCAGCAGCTGGCTGAGCCGGCATTCGAAGCTGACCGGTGATTCGGCCACCCGCGGCGCCGTGACGCGCGTCGAGGCTTGCTGGGTGAGGCCGGCCAGCATGAATTCATCGACTTCCGGGCCGACCGAGGCACAGCTTGCGTTCATCGCCTCGGCCAGCGGCCGGGTCGCGAGGTTCCAGACGAATTCGCGGGTCGCCTCGATGTTGCGCACCGTGTCCTTCCAGCCGATCGACGAGAAGCCGATGATCGGCGGCCGGTAGTTGAACGCGTTGAAGAAGCTGTAAGGCGCGAGGTTGGCGATGCCGTCAACGCTGCGCGTGGAGATCCAGCCGATCGGCCGCGGGCCGACGATGGCGTTGAACGGATCGTGGGCGAGGCGGTGACCGTCGCCTGGCTGGTAGCTGTGGAAGGTTCGGGGCATCGCCTGGGCTGTCCTGAAGAACGCGGGATTGTGGCGCTTCGCGCCGCTCGCGTGCCGATCGCTGCCGCTGGTGCACCTGCGCGGGCGCCCGGCTCAAGGAAGGCCGGATGTGGTCGATAGCCCCGGCAACATCCCCGATCCGGATCGCTTGCCATGCTGCCCATCGTCGGCTCCATCGTTGTCATCGCCAGCGTGCTCGGCGGATTCGTCCTGTCTCATGGCCAGGTCATGGCCTTGTGGCAGCCCTACGAACTGCTGGTGATCGGCGGCGCGGCGATGGGCGGCTTCCTGATCGCCAATCCGATGCGCGTCGTGAAATCGGTGTTCAGCGCGATCATCGGCGTGCTGAAAGGCCCGCACTACGGCAAGAAGCACTACCTGGACATCCTGGCGCTGCTGTTCGAGCTGCTGAGCACTGCACGCAAGAGCGGCATGATGTCGCTGGAGTCGCACATCGAGGATCCGAAGGCGTCGGCGATCTTCTCGAAGTACCCGCTGATCCAGAAGGATCATCACCTGATCGAGTTCATCACCGACTGCCTGCGCATGATCGTGTCCGGGAACATGGGCCCGAACGAACTCGAACCGCTGCTCGATCTGGAACTCGAGACCCATCATCACGAGGCCGAAGCGGCCTCGCATGCGCTGACCCGGGTATCCGACTCGCTGCCAGGCTTCGGCATCGTTGCCGCCGTGCTCGGCATCGTCATCACGATGGGTTCGATCGGCGGCGACATCGCTGCCGTCGGTGCCCACGTGGCGGCGGCGCTGGTCGGCACCTTCCTCGGCATCCTGCTCGCATACGGCTTCGTCGGCCCGCTGGCGGTGGCGATGGAAGGGGCAGCGAAGGCCGATGCCAAGGCCTTCGAGGCGGTCAAGATGGGGCTGGTCGCCAGCCTGCACGGCTACAACCCGAACATCGCGGTGGAATTCGCGCGCAAGACGCTGAACTCCGACATGCGGCCGAGCTTCTCGCAGCTCGAAACGCATCTGAAGGGGCAGAAGTGACATGGCCGACGCACCGGCTCCGATCGTCATCCGGCGAGTCAAGAAGGTCGTCGGTGGCGGCCATCACGGCGGTTCCTGGAAGGTGGCGTTCGCCGATTTCGCCACCGCGATGATGGCGTTCTTCCTGCTCATGTGGCTGATTGCCGCGACCACCAAGGAGCAGAAGGGCGCGATCTCCGAATACTTCAACAACCCGAGCATGATGGACGGCCGTGCCACAGCACCAAGCCCCGGCATGAACGGGCCGGGCGGCGCCAGCACCAGCCTGGTCAAGCTGGGCAGCGGCATGGAGCTGAAGAAGGTCACGATGAAGCCGGCCGATCCCAAGGAGATCAAGCGTCTGGCCAAGGAGCTGGAACGCAAGCGGCTAGAAACGCTGATGAAGGAGCTGCGTCAGGCGATCGAGGGCAGCCAGGCGCTGGAACCGTTCAAGGATCAGCTGCTGATCGACATCACGCCGGCCGGGCTGCGGATCCAGATCGTCGACAAGCAGAACCGCCCGATGTTCGACATCGGCAGCAGCGCGCTCAAGCCGTACACGGTCGAGATCCTGCGCGAGCTCGGCGCCTTCATCCAGACGGTGCCGAACCGGATCAGCATCTCCGGACACACCGATAACGCGCCGTATGGCAATCGCGCCGGCTATACGAACTGGGAGCTATCGGCCGATCGCGCCAATGCCGCGCGGCGCACGCTGATTGCCGGTGGGCTTGAAGAAAACAAGGTGGCTGTGGTGGTGGGGCTGTCGTCGTCGGTGCTGTTCGACAAGGCCCATCCGGAGGCGCCGATCAACCGCCGGATCAGCATCGTGGTGATGAATCAGGCCGAAGAGGCCAGCATCAGCGGCAGCGGCAAGGACGATGGCAGCATCGGTCAGGGGCTGCCGGAAGGCGCTTCGGTTGCAGCGCCGGACGACGCGCCGGCCGGCGGCAGCCCGCCTGCGCCAGCGTCCGCCGCACCGGCTGCAGAGTCTGCTGCAGAGGCCGGACACTGACGGAGAACAGCTGTAGCGTCATGGCGTGCTTTGCCTGATCATCGGCACCGCGCAGCCGGAATACCGTCGGCTGCCGCGGTCGATCGATGCAGCGCCTGATTGCCATCGGGCCTGCGCCGCAACCCTAGCAGCGAGGAATTCGAGATGAGCGACAGCTACGACGTGCTGATCATCGGTGCCGGCCTGTCCGGCATCGGCATGGCCTGCCACCTGACCCGCGATTGCCCCGGCAAGTCGTTCGCAGTGCTGGAGCGCCGGCAGTCGATCGGCGGCACCTGGGATCTGTTCCGCTATCCGGGCATCCGCTCCGATTCCGACATGTTCAGCTTCGGCTATGCGTTCCGGCCGTGGAACGACACCAAGGTGCTGGCCGATGGCCCGGCGATTCGCCAGTACGTGATCGACACCGCGAAGGAATACGGCGTCGACCAGAAGATCCGCTACGGCCTGAAGATCGTCAGCGCCGATTTCTCGTCCGCCAGCGCGCTGTGGACGGTCACCGCGATCGACGAAGCAAGCGGCGCCAGCCGCACGTTCACCAGCCGCGTGCTGATCAGCTGCACTGGCTACTACAACTACGACAAGGGCTTCCTGCCCGACTTCCCGGGCGCCGACAGCTTCAAGGGCCAGCGCATCCACCCGCAGCACTGGCCGGAAGGGCTGGACTATCGCGGCAAGAAGGTGGTGGTGATCGGCAGCGGTGCGACCGCCGTGACCCTGGTGCCGGCGATGGCCAAGGACGCCGCCCACGTGACGATGCTGCAGCGCTCGCCGAGTTACATCTTCTCGGTGCCGGGCGACGACAAGATTTCCGGCCTGCTGAATCGCTTCCTGCCGAGCAAGTGGGTGCACCAGCTGGCGCGCACCCGCAACATCAAGCTGCAGCGGGTGATGTACAAGGCGGCCAAGCGTTATCCGGGCCGCATCCGCAAGCTGCTGCTCGGTGCGGTCAAGCAGCAGCTGGGCGACGCCGTCGACATGAAGCACTTCACGCCGAGCTACAAGCCCTGGGACGAGCGCCTGTGCGCGGTGCCGAACGGCGATCTGTTCAAGACGCTGAAGTCGGGCAAGGCATCGGTGGTCACCGATCACATCGAGCGCTTCAATGAAGGCGGCATCCTGCTCAAGTCCGGCCAGCAGCTCGACGCCGACATCATCGTCACGGCTACCGGTCTGAACATCCAGATCTTTGGCGGTGTGCAGGTGACGGTCGACGGCGAGGTTCGCGATTCCGGCAGCCTGATGACCTACAAGGGCGCGCTGCTGCAGGACGTGCCGAATCTCGGCTGGATCATGGGCTACACCAACGCCTCGTGGACGCTGAAGGCAGACCTGATCGCCCGCTACCTGTGCCGCCTGATCAATCACATGGACAAGCGCGGCCAGACGATCTTCCTGGCCCGTGCGCCGGATGGCGAGATGCAGGATGACAGCATCCTCGGCTCGCTCGGTTCCGGTTACATCCAGCGCGCCCAGGGCACGCTGCCGCGCCAGGGCAGCCAGCTGCCGTGGCGAGTGCTGCACGCCTACGAGCTCGACAAGCCGATGCTGCTGGAGGCGCCGATCGAGGATGCCTATCTGCAGCTGTCGACGGCCGCGCCTGCGGCAGCCGCGGCCAAGTCGAAGCGTTCGCGCAAGCTGTCGGCAGCGGCGTAAAGAAAAACCCCTGCTGCGGATGACGCTGTCATCCGCAGCAGGGGTGCCTTGCGCTTCGGCCGCGCGCGTGTTGCTGCAGGCGACTTACTTCGCAGCGGTAGTAACCGCTTTCGGGGCGTCGGTCTGCGAGGTTTCGCCGCTTTCGTCGTCCGGCAGTTCAAAGTCCTCCAGCGGTGGGTTGCCGTCGTGGATCAGGCTCCAGCGCTGCTGCAGATAAGCCGTGCGGACGAACAGGTAGCGGTCGAACTGCTGTTGCAGGATGCCGTCGGCCGCGAGGAAATTCGCGCGCGTGTCGACCAGGTTCACGACGTTGGCGCTGATCGCGTACACGTCGTAGCGGCCCGGCAGATAGAACGACGGGTTGAGGAAGCTGTCGCCGGCGAAGCCGACCAAGTCGCGGTTGGTGCTCGGGCCGAGCAGCGGCAGCATCAGGTACCAGCCTTCGCCAACGCCCCAGTAGCCGAGCGTCTGGCCGAGGCCTTCCTCGTGCTTTTCCAGACCGACTTCGCTGGCCACGTCAATGAAGCCGGCGAGGCCAGCCGTGGTGTTCAGCACCAGGCGGCCGAGGTTCTTGCTGGCCTGCACGAACTTCGCCTGCAGCAGCGCGTTGACGATGTTGCGCGGCTCCTGAAGGTTGTCGAAGAAGTTGGTCACGCTCCGGCGAGCGGGTGCCGGCGTGACGTCGGCATAGACCTTGGCGACCGGCCTCAACGCGTACTTGTCGGCGGTTTCGTTGAACTTGAACACCGCGCGATTGACCGGCTCCAGCGGGTCGGCCGGATCGTCAGCGGGGCGATGGGCACAGCCGCTGACGGCGGCGAATGCGACGAATGCCAGCAAGGTCCCTGCACGCCGCATGTGATGCTCCCCGTTCCGATGCTGTTGTCTTGTATCAGGCTGCGAAGTGCAGGATGCCATCGAGGCCGAAAAAACCTGCCAGCTGCAGCAATTGCGGCGGTGGTGCTACCAGGTGCAGCTCGCGGCCCTGTGCGCGTGCGCGACGCGTCAGTTCCAGCAACAGGGCCAGGCCTGCGGAATCAGCGCGCGTGACCTGACTCAGGTCCAGCGTCGGGCCGGCGCTCAGCGCATCGGCCCGGCCCAGCCAGTGGGCCACGCGGGCAAAGCTCAGCTCGCCATCCAGCGTCGCGCTCATCGGTTGCTCACTTGGCGCCCGGAGCCGCCTGCGCGAACTCGCCGCTTTCCATCCGCTTGATGACGTCGTCGAGACTGGTCTTCTTGATCTCGGCGTTCAGCTGAGTCCGGAAGTTGGTGATCAGCGACACGTTTTCCACGGCGATGTCGAACACCTTCCAGTCATCGCTGACCTTGCGGACGCGGAAGCCGATCGCGTACTTCTGGCCGGAACCCGAGCTCATGCTGGTGTTGACCAGCGCCTTGTCGCCGTCGACGCGCACCGGCAGCCACTCGATCTGGATCGAGTTGTAGTTGTCGAGCATCGCGTTGCCGTAGGCACGGACCAGCATGTTCTTGAACGTTTCGGCAAAGCGGGTGCGCTGCTCCGGGCTCGCCGTCTTGTAGTTCGTCGCCAGCACCAGCTGGGCGATGTACGGCACATCGAAGCGCGGCACCACGACGTCGTCGACAGCCTTGTAGAAGGTCGGCAGATCGGCGCGATAGGTCTTGTAGTTGTCCTTGATCAGCTTCTGGATCTGCTCGGTCGTGCCGCGCAGCGCCTGATCCGGCGCGGTCGCGGCAGCGTGGGCCCCGGCAGTGATGCCGAGCGTCAGGAACAGCGACAGCAGTTTCTTGAACATGGGGAGTGGCTCCTCGGGTCGTTATTCGATCAGGGCGCCGGCGCTGAAGGCGCGGCAGCAGCCGGTTCTGCAGCTTGTGCGGCCTTCGGTTCCTTCTGCGTGAACGAAGTCAGGAACTGGCCGATCAGGTTTTCCAGCACCAGCGCCGATTGCGTGAAGGTGACTTCACTGCCGTCCTTCAGCGGCTCCGGATCGCCGCCCGGCTCGACGCCGATGTACTGCTCGCCGAGCAGGCCGGCGGTCAGGATCTTCAGGCTGGAATCGGCCGGGATGTTGTTGCGGGCACCGTCGATTTCCATCGTCACCACGGCCTGGAAGGTCTCCGGGTCGATGCCGATGTCGCGGACCCGGCCGATGCGCACGCCGGACATCTTCACCGAGGCGCCACGCGCCAGGCTGCCGGTGTTCTCGAATTTCGCGGTGATCCGGTAGCTGGAGCCGCTGTCACCGACCGAATCGAGGCTGGCCACGCGGAAGGTCAGCACGAACACGGCGGCGATGCCGAGGCTGACGAAGAATCCGACCAGGAGTTCAAGGCTTCTTGATTGCATGCGTAAGTCCAGTCTGATCGGGGCGGCTTAATGGAACATGAAGGCGGTCAGCACGAAGTCGAGCGCGAGGATCGCCAGCGACGACACCACGACCGTCGAGGTCGTGGCCCGCGACACACCTTCGGACGTTGGCGCTGCGTGATAGCCCTGGTAGACCGCGATCCAGCTGATCGCGAGGCCGAACACCGTGGCCTTGATCAGCATGTCGCGGATATCCGCACCATGCATCGCCTGATTGATCTGCGACCAGTAGGAGCCGTCGTCGACACCCAGCAGCTCGACGCCGATGGCATGGCCGCCGGCAACACCAATGGCCATCATCGAAAAGATCGACGCCAGCAGCGGCATCGCGATCAGGCCGGCGATGAAGCGCGGCGCGATCACCCGCTTGATCGGGTCCACGGCCATCATCTCCATGCCCGACAGCTGGTCGGTGGCCTTCATCAGGCCGATCTCTGCAGCCAGTGCCGAACCGGCGCGGCCGGCGAACAACAGTGCAGTGATCACCGGGCCGAGTTCGCGAACGATCGACAGCGCCACCAGCACGCCAAGGCTTGATGCCGCACCGAAGTTGACCAGCGTGCGATAGCCCTGCAGCGCCAGCACCATGCCGATGAAGCTGCCGGACACCACGATGATGATCAACGACAGCACGCCGACCGAGTAGATCTGCTGGAAGATCAGCCGAGGCCGCAGCAGCGCTTCCGGAATGCCGGCCAGGATCGTGAACAGGAACAGCGTGGCGCGGCCGAGTCCGCGCAGACCATCGGTCAGTGGCGAGAAGAAATTCATTCGCGGCCCGCCATCAGGTCGTCGGCATAGCTGCGCGCAGCCTTGTAGTGGAACGACACCGGGCCATCGGCCTCGCCGTTCAGGAACTGGCGCACCAGTGCCGACTTCGACTGCTGCACCTCGGCCGGCGAGCCGTGATCAAGCACCTTGCCGCCGGACAGCACATAGACGTAATCGGCGATCTTCATCACGTCCTCGACATCGTGGGTGACGATCACCGAGGTCAGGTTCAGCGAGCGGTTCAGCCCCTGGATCAGGCGGATCAGCACGCCCATCGAGATCGGGTCCTGGCCGGTGAACGGCTCGTCGTACATGATCATGTCCGGCTCCAGCGCAATCGCTCGCGCCAGCGCCACGCGGCGGTTCATGCCGCCGGAAATCTCGCTCGGGTACAGCTTCGCGGCGCCGCGCAGGCCCACCGCTTCGAGCTTCATCAGCACCAGATCGCGGATCATCGATTCCGGGAACGTCGTGTGCTCGCGCAGCGGGAAGGCGACGTTCTCGAAGACGCTGAGATCGGTCAGCAGCGCCCCGGTCTGGAACAGCAGGCCCATGCGCTTGCGCAGCTCGAACAGCTGCTTGCGCGACTGCTGATGGACGTTGATGCCGTCGAACTCGATGCTGCCGGCATCCGGCTTCCACTGCCCGCCGATCAGGCGCAGCAGTGTGGTCTTGCCGGTGCCGCTCGGTCCGAGGATCGCGGTGATCTTGCCGCGCACGATGTCGAGATCGATGCCGTCATAGATCACCTTCGGCCCGAAGCCGAACTTCATCGAGCGGACGCGAACAAGGCTGTCGGCGGCGGTCGTCATCGTCGGCGGCGAGAGGGGGAGGGAGGTCGACAAGGGGCAAAACTATACGCGATGGTCTGGCGCTTGGAGTTCCTCGTGGCCAGATCGTTCCATCCGCCATTCGGCGGAAGCGCTGCGCGCTACAGCAGACGGATCAGCGTGGCGACCAGTTGCCGTTGCACGTCGGCCAGCGCGACCGGTGTTGCCACCAGATCGTTGATCTGGGTCATCGGCATGTCGATCAGGCCGCAGGGATTGATCCGCGTGAACGGTTCGAGATCCATCGCCACATTCAGCGACAGGCCGTGATAGCTGCAGCCGCGGCTGACCCGCAGACCCAGCGAGCCGATCTTGCGCTGTCCGGCCCGGCCATCGAGCGGGCCACCGACATAGACGCCGGGCGCATCGGGCCGCGCATGGGCTGCGATGCCGAAGCCGCCCAGCACTTCGATCATCACGTTTTCCAGCGTCGTCACCAGCCGCCGGATGCCGTAGCCGCGGCGCGCGATGTCGACCAGCACATAGATCACCGCCTGGCCGGGCCCGTGATAGGTCACCTGACCGCCGCGATTGCTCTGCACCACCGGAATGCCGCCCGGTGCCAGCAGATGCTCCGGCTTGCCGGCCTGGCCCTGGGTAAATACCGGTGGATGCTCGACGCACCACAGTTCATCTGCCGTGACTGCCGTGCGCGCAGCCGTGAACGCGCGCATCTCGTCATAGACCGCCGTGTAGTCGCGCAGCCCCAGATCGCGGACCTGGACCGCAAGCGAGGCGGCCGGCGTCGTCGTGGCGCTCACAGCGCCAGGATCACGCCCGGATCGGCGGTCACCGCCTTGATGACGCGGTCCAGCTGCTCGGCATCATCGGCGATGAAGTTCAAGGTCAGCGCCAGGTACTTGCCGGTAGACGACAGTCGCCGCGAGGTGGTGATCGTGGCGCCGACCGCAAGCTGGGCCTGCGCCGCCTTGGCGATGCGTTCAGCCGTTTCCTCGTCCGGGCGGATGAAGATCTTCAGCGGGAACTCGCAGGGATAGGTCAGCCCTGCCGGTGCCTTCGGTTCCGTATCGCTCATGCCCGGATCAGGATGCTCAGAAGCCGAGCCAGAGCTTGATCTGGTCGATCATCCGCCGCCAGAAGCCACCGGCCTTGATGTCGGTCAGCGCCACCAGTTCGACGGTGCGCAGCGGCTTGCCGTCTGCCGTGATCACCGCCTTGCCGAGCACCGTGCCGGCGGCGATCGGCGCGATCGCCCGCGCATCGAGTTCCGGCACCACCTGCAGCGTTTCCTTCGCGCCACGCTGCAAGGTCAGGTGCAGCGGCTCCAGCGTGCCGACCTGCACGCTGTCGGTTTCGCCCTTGTAGACGCGGATGCTGCCAACCGCTGCAGCCGGGCCGAACAGGCTGGTGGTTTCCCAGAAGCGGAAGCCGTAGTTCAGCAGTTCCAGACTGGCCTGCTCGCGGTAGGCCCAGGTTTGTGCGCCCATCACCGCCGAGATCAGGCGGCGGCCGTCGCGCTTCGCTGACGACAGCAGGCAGTAGCCGGCAGCACTGGTATGGCCGGTCTTGATGCCGTCGACCGTCGGATCCTTGATCAGCAGCCCGTTGCGGTTTTCCTGCGGCCGGTCGATGCCGTACTTGAACGACCGCTCCGAATAGATCTTGTAACCGTCCGGGAAGTCGCTGATCAGCGCGCGGCCGAGAATCGCGAGATCGCGCGCCGTCGTGTAGTGCTCCGGGTGGGGCAAGCCGCTGGCGTCGACGAAATGGCTGTTGGCCATGCCGAGGCGCTTGGCCGTGGCATTCATCAGGTCGGCAAAGGCGTCTTCGCTGCCGGCCAGATGCTCGGCGAGCGCGATCGAGGCGTCATTGCCAGACGCGATGATGATGCCGCGCAGCAGGTCCTCGATCTTCACGCGACTGCCCAGCGTCAGGAACATCCGCGATTCGCTGGAATCGATGCCCTGACGCCAGGCCTTCTCGCTGACCAGCGCGGTGTCGTCGAGCTTCAGCCGGCCCTTCCGGATCTCGTCGAAGGCGATGTAGGTGGTCAGCACCTTGGTGATCGATGCCGGTTCGATGCGGGCGTCCGGGTTGCTGCCGACCAGCAGCTCGCCACTGTCGAAATCGATCAGCGCATAGCTCTTGGCGTCGATGCTCGGCGCTTCGGGAATGGTGATCGCCCGCGCCGGCGCGGCCACGGCAATGGCGGTGGTTGCAGCAAGCAGCAGCGAACGGGCAAGCAGGAGCGGGCGATTCATCCGGGGATCTTGTTCTGGTATCGGAAGCAGCCGAAATGGTAGCGCAGCAG
Source organism: Gammaproteobacteria bacterium (assembly GCA_026398875.1). Taxonomy (GTDB): domain Bacteria; phylum Pseudomonadota; class Gammaproteobacteria; order Nevskiales; family Nevskiaceae; genus Nevskia. The sequence continues at coordinate 45,691 of JAPLSB010000005.1, forward strand.
GTCGATTGCCGCAGCGCAGCAAGCGTGCGGCTATTCGCGCACGAGGATCGTCGGCGTGTCGTCGGCGTGCAGTTTCCTGCGCATCGCCGTCAGCTCGGCCGGATCGTCGAACGGGCCGACCAGCACCCGGTAGATCCATTTGCCGCCACGCATCGTGCTCCTGACCAGCACTGGCTTGATATCGCTGAGGCGCAGGTAATCGCGGAAGCTCAATGCATTGTTGGTGTCGTTGAACACGCCGGCCTGCAGGAAGCGCGGCTGCTGGCTGCCTGCCCGCACGGGGCCCGAAGGCGGCACGCTGGCGCTGGCAGCGACAACCGGCACCTCAGGATCCTTTGCAGGCTGTGGTGGCGCCGCTGCCGTCTCTGACCCCGATGCCGAAGGCGATGCCAGCATGTTGCCGCTGGCATCGACGACTTCCAGTTCGACTTCCGCCGAGCCATGGGTGATCAGGTCGAGCTTGCTGGCGGCGGTGTACGACAGATCGACGATCCGGCCGTCGTGGAATGGCCCGCGGTCATTGACACGCACCACCACGCTCTTGCCGTTCGACAGGTTGGTGATTCGGGCGAAGCTCGGGATCGGCAGCGTCTTGTGCGCGGCGCTCATCGCGAACATGTCGTACTTCTCGCCGCTGGAGGTGCGTCGGCCGTGAAACTTCTTGCCGTACCACGAGGCATGGCCACGTTCCTTGAAGCCGCGGGCGTCGGTCAGCACCTGGTAGCGCTTGCCGAACACCTCGTAAGAGGACGGATTGCCGTACTTGCTGCGCTCCACCGGCTCCGGCACGGCATCCGGAATCGCCGACAGGTTCGGCGGGATCTCGCCAGCAGCCGGCGGCCGGTCCTTGTCGAGCATCGGTGCCGATGCCTGCGGCGAAGTCGCGGCCGGGCCCGGGCGTGGTACCGGCGAGCGGTACGGCGGCCGGGACGAGGTCGGTTCGACAGCGCAGGCGCTGAGCAGCAGCACCGACAGGCAGATGCCGGCCCGGATCGCGCGCCTCATCGGGCGGCACTCGCGGCGCCGTCAGCGGTCGGTGCGGACGCCTGCTCGGCCTGGGCTGCGGCCAGCGCATTGGCCAGCTGGGTCACCGCCATCGCGTAGAAGGTGCGCGGATTGTAGGTGAACACCGCATAGAAATTCGGCAGTGCCAGCCAGTACTCGCGAGCGGCGCCGCGACGCAGTTCGACGAAGCCGACGCGCGCCGCACCCGGCAATGGCACGGCCGGGGTCACGCCGCCCTTCTGCAGGGCATCCACGGTCAGGTCGGCGAGCTTGCCGTTGCGCGGCAGTGCCGGCGACAGCGCATCGGCCGCCGTGGCCGGCACGATCAGCGGCTCGCCGCGCTGCCAGCTGCGCTTCGGGTCGTAACGGGTCAGGTAATGCGCGATCGAACCGATCGCATCCGGCGCGCTCCACAGATCGCGCCGGCCGTCGCCGTCGTAGTCCAGCGCCAGCCAGCGGTAGTTGCTCGGCATGAACTGGGCGTAGCCCATCGCGCCGGCATAGGAGCCCAGCAAGCTGCCCGGATCGCGAGCCGAGTCGCGAGCCAGTGCGAAGAACTCGGTCAGCTCGGCAAAGAAGAACGGGCTGCGGCGCGGATGATCGAAGCCCTGGGTGGCCAGCGCGTCCAGCACCCGGAACTTGCCGGTGTACGCGCCGTACTTGGTTTCGACGCCCATCACCGCGGCAATCACCGTCGGCGGCACGCCGAACTCCGCTTCGGCCTTGGCGAACCAGGCGGCGTGCTCGCGCAGGTAGGCCACGCCGTTGGCGATGTTCTTCGGGTTGACGTGGATCGGCCGGTAGTTGTCCCAGTCGGGCAGGACATCGGCAAGCTCGTCCGCCTTGGGCTTCGGCGCTTCCTTGTTGTTGAGCTCCTTGTCGATCAGCTGCGGCAGCTTCTTGGCGTCCTTCAGCGCGGCCTTCACGACCTCGAGATCGGCGGCCGAAAAGCCGTAGTCATCGCGCAACGTGTCCAGCAGCAGCGGTGCCTTCGGATGGTGTTCGTAGTCGGCGTGCGCGCTGCCGGCGAACAGCGCCAGCGTCACGACAGCAAGGGTTTTCAGCATCGCTGGACTCTAGTTCGACAGCAGCTTGCGGTGGGTATAGACCGACATCAGCATCCCGAAACCGGCCAGCAGGGTGACAGCAGAGGTCCCTCCGAAGCTCACCAGTGGCAGCGGCACGCCAACCACCGGCAGCAGGCCGATGACCATGCCCATGTTGATGAACACGTAGACGAAGAAGGTCATCGCGAGGCTGCCGGCGAGCAGCCGCTGGAAGCTGTCCTGGCCACGCAGCGCGATGTACAGGCCGCGGCCGACGATCGCGGCATAGAGCGCCATCAGCACGGCAACGCCGAGCAGGCCGAGTTCCTCGGAGAACACCGCGAAGATGAAGTCGGTATGCGACTCCGGCAGGAAGTCGAGCTTGGCCTGGGTGCCGGCCAGCCAGCCCTTGCCGAACAGCCCACCGGAGCCGATGGCGATCTTGCTCTGGGTGATGTGGTAGCCGGTGCCGAGCGGATCGCGTTCCGGATCGAGGAAGGTCAGCACCCGGTTCTTCTGGTAGTCGTGCAGCTTCAGCCACAGCAGCGGCGCGGCAGCGGCACCGGCGGCCATCACCAGCAGGATCCAGCGCACGCCCAAGCCGCCGAAGTACAGCGCCAGCACGCCGGCCGCCAGCACCAGTACCGCCGTGCCGAGGTCCGGCTGCATGGCGATCAGCACGGTTGGAATACCGATGATCGCCAGCGTCACCAGGATCGTTCGCGGGTTCGGCGGCAGCGGGCGGGTGTGCAGGTAGGCGGCGACGGCCATCGGCATCGCCAGCTTGAGGATTTCCGACGGCTGGAAGCGCAGCACGCCAAGATCCAGCCAGCGCTGTGCGCCCTTGGCGTGATCGCCGAGCACCAGCACCGCCAGCAGCATCACCACGCCAAAGGCGTACAGCCACGGTGCGGCCGCCCGGTAGAACTCCGGCGGCGCCTGCGCGGCGACGATCATCACTGCAAAGCCGAGCCCCAGCCGTTCGGCCTGGTTGACCACCACCGCCATCGAATGGCCACTGGCGGAGTACTGCACCAGCAGGCCGACCACGCCGAGCGCCAGCAGCAGCAGGCCGAGCCAGAGATCGATGTGCAGCCGAGCCAGCTGGTCGCCCAGGCTGACCGACTGCTGTGGTGCGCGCGACAGGACGTGGGTATTCATGGCGGGCTGCGGACCGGTGCGACGGGGGCGGCCGGCGCGGCGGCCGGTCCATTGGCGGCCGGCGCATCGCCTTCGTGGTCGTGCACCGCAGCGCCGTCCTCGTCCTGTTCCGGATCGACGGTTTCGCCGGCGGCTGCAGCCGCTGCAGCGGCAGCGGTGGCAGCGGCTGCGGCGGTGCTGGCATCGATGCCGTAGCGGACTTCGCCGAGCAGGTACTGATCCATGACCTGACGCGCCACCGGTGCCGCGACCGAGCCGCCGTGGCCGGCGTGTTCGGCGATCACCGCGATGGCGATACGCGGCTCGTCCACCGGTGCAAACGCGATGAACAGTGCGTGGTCGCGCAGATGCTTGGGCGTGCCTTCCAGCGTCGGCGCCAGCTTCTCGTCCTGCTTCAGTGCTGCGACCTGCGCGGTGCCGGTCTTGCCGGCCGAGCTGTACGGCGCGTCCTTGAACGCGCGGTAGGCCGTGCCGCCTGGTGTCATGTTGACCTGTTCCATCGAGTGGATGACGCGCTCCAGCAGATCGGCGTTCTGACCGGTCAGCGGCGGCAGCGGTTCCGGCGCCACGCCGGCAATCGCGCCGGTCGACGGATCGGCGATCGCGTGAACGACGTGCGGCTTGAAGCCCTGACCGCGCATCGCCACGCGCGCCGTGGCCTGTGCCAGCTGCAGCGGTGTGGTCGTCAGATAACCCTGGCCGATGCCGATGCTCAGCGTTTCGCCCGGAAACCAGGCCTGCTTGTAGACCCGGCGCTTCCATTCCTTCGATGGCAGCAGGCCGCCCTTCTCGTTCGGGATGTCGATGCCGGTCTGCGAACCGAAGCCGAACTGGCCGAGGATCTCGTCGATCCGGTCGATGCCGAGGTTCTGCGCCGCCTGATAGAAATAGATGTCGCAGGACTTGGCGATCGCCGAGTCGAGGTTGACCGTGCCGTGCCCCTGACGCTTGTGGCAGCGGTACTTGCGCGAACTGCCCGGCAGGCTCATCGAGCCGCCGCAGTAGACCGGCGTGTCAGGCGTCACGGTGCGGAAGTTCAGTGCCGCCGTGGCCATGAACGGCTTGATCGTCGAGCCCGGCGGATAGGTGCCGAGCAGGGCCCGGTTGTACAGCGGCTTGGTCTTGTCTTCGAGCAGGCCGCGATAGCTCTTGGCATCAATGCCTTCGACGAACAGCTTCGGGTCGTAACCGGGCTTCGACACCAGCGCCAGCACTTCGCCATTGCGCGGATCGATGGCCACGACGGCACCTTCGAGATCGCCAAGCGCCTTTTCGGCGACCAGCTGCAGCTGGGCGTCAAGGCTCAGGTACAGGTTCTGGCCGGAGCTGCCGGGCTGCGAATCGAGTTCGCGCAGCGGCCGGCCGGCCGCGTTGGCTTCGACGATCTTGGCGCCCGGCACGCCGCGGAGCTGATCCTCATGGCTGCGCTCGACGCCCGACTTGCCGATCTGCGACAGCCCCTGATACGCCGCTTCGTCGAGCTTGGCGTAGTCGGCTTCGCTGATCCCGCCGACATAGCCGATGACATGGGCCGCGCTTTCCCCGAGCGGGTAGTTGCGGACCAGACCCGCGTTGACCTCGACGCCTTCGAAGTCGTAGCGATTGAGCTGGTAGCGGGCGACTTCCTCGGCGGTCAGGTTCGAACGCAGCGTGACGCTGCGATAGCGCGGGCCCTTGCGCATCCGCTCCTTGAAGCGGGCGATGTCCTGATCGCTGATGTTGATGTAGGCGCGCAGCCGCTGCAGCGTGTCGTCGAGGTTCTTGACGCGCTCCGGCGTGATGTCGAGCACGAAGCTCGGCACGTTCTGGGCGAGCATCGCGCCGTTGCGGTCGTAGATCAGGCCGCGCACTGGTGCGATCGCGGTCAGCCGCATCCGGTTGTCGTTGGCGCGGGTGGTGTAGTAGTCGTGCTGCAGCAGCTGCAGGTCGATCAGCCTTGCGGTCAGCAGGCCGATCATCAGCAGGCACAGGATCGCCGCAAAGGCGACGCGGCCGGTGAAGGTGCGCTTTTCCTCGTACAGGTCCTTGATCGCGTCGTAGCTGCTGCGCGCCGACCCGAGCGCACTCATTCGCGCGTGCTCATGGCAGGCGCATCCGGTTGCGGGACCGCGCACGGCTGGCGCGGAACGAATCGAGCATGCCGGCGCACAGCGGCCAGACCAGCGTGGTCGACACGATCGGCATCCAGCGCAGCGTGCTGTCCGCCGCATGCCGGGCCAGGCCGTCGATCCAGAACATCAGGAACACATACAGCGTCCATACCGGAATCAGGGCCAGCGCTGCCTGCCACAGCGGGAACAGCGTGTAGATGCCGGACAGCCGCCGGATCAGGAAGGCAACCACCACCAGGCCGAGCGCATGCTGGCCGAGCGGCGCATTGAGCAGCACATCGCAGCAGATGCCGAGCAGCCACGCCGATGCGATGGCCGGCGCATTCGGCGCGTACAGCGCCCAGTAGCCGATCACCAGCAGCGGCCAGGCCGGCCGTGCAATCGCCAGCCATTCCGGCAGTTCGACGATCTGCAGCAGCAGCGCCAGTACCAAGCTGGCCAAGTAGCCGAGCGAAGTGATCACGGCGTGCCCGGTTTCGGCGCGAGCGCCGGTGGGGCCGTCGTTTTGCCGGCGGGCGGCGCGGCGGGCGGCGTTGCGGCTGCACTCGGCGGCACCGACGGCGTGGTGGTCGTTGTCGCAGCGGGTGCCGAAGTCGGATTCGAAGCTGCTGCCGGCACTTGCGCCGGCGCCGCTGCCGGGGTGGCTGGCGAACGGCTTTCGGGCTTGACCGGCAGATCGATCGGCACGGCGATCGGCTCGTCGTCGGTGCCCGAGGACGGCAGCGCCCGTTCACTCCAGACCAGCAGCGCCTGTCGGCCCTGACTGAGCTTGGCTTTCGGGTAAGCGATGGCTTCCATGAAACTTTCGCCGCCGGCGTGCTTGAGCTCGTGGACGGTGCCGACCGGATAGCCGGCCGGGAAGCGCCCGCCGAGCCCGGAGGTCACCAGCAGATCGCCCACTTTCACGTCGGCGTTGCCCGGCAGATACGGCAGCGACAGGCCGTGACCGTCGCCGCGACCGAGCGCGATGGTCTGCAGGCCGGTGCGGTTGATCTCCACCGGAATGCCGTGGTCCGGGTCGGTGATCAGCAGCGCCACCGACGAACCCGGATTGACCTGCACGATCTGGCCCATGATGCCGTCGGCATCCACCAGCGCCTGGCCGCGATAGACGCCATCGCGACCGCCCTTGTTGAGCACGATCTGGTGGCGGTACGGATCCTGGCTGGTGGCCAGGATTTCGGCGATCAGCACCCGGTCTTCCAGCGATGACGACGACGCCAGCAGTTCGCGGATGCGGATGTTCTCGGCTTCCAGCGATTCCAGCCGCAGCAGGCGGGCATCCTGCTTCAGCAGGCGCTCGCGAAGTTCGCGGTTGTCGTTGAGCAGCGATTCGCGCGAACGCAGGTGATCGACGCCGCCGACCACCTCGGCGGGCGAAGCGGCAGCCCAGGTGATCGGCGTCAGCGCCCACGACAGCCACTGGCGTGCTGTCTGCAGCTGGGGGTTGCCTCGGTTCTCGCCCATCATCAGCAGGATCGACAGCGACACCAGAAGCGTCAGCTTGACACCGAGGGCGGGGCCGCGCAGGAACAGCGAATTGCTCGTGGAGTCGCTAAGCGAGGTGTTCAAGGGCCGGGCGCAAAAAGCGTCTGCAGCGGAGTGCAGGAATCGCAGAAGAATAGGGTGCGAGCGCCAGCCCTACAACCGTTTACATCGCGCCGCTTGACGTTCCGGAAACGGTCAGCCTCCGGCGCGTCGGGATCTCAGTCGATCAGGTAGATGTCGCCCTTCTGATCGAGCATGTCCAGCAACATGCCGCCGCCGCGCGCCACGCAGGTCAGCGGGTCGTCGGCAATGATCACCGGCAGGCCGGTTTCTTCCGAAATCAGCTTGTCCAGATCGCGCAGCAGCGCGCCACCGCCGGTCAGCACGATGCCGCGCTCGGCGACGTCGCTGCCCAGTTCCGGCGGCGTCCGCTCCAGCGCCTGCTTGACCGCCTTGACGATGCCGGCCAGCGGTTCCTGCAGCGCGTCGAGGATCTCGTTGGAGTTCATCGTGAAGTTGCGCGGCACGCCGGCGGCCAGATGGCGGCCGACGATGTCGATTTCCTGTACTTCCGGCCCCGGGAATGCGGTGCCGATTTCCTGCTTGATGCGCTCGGCCGTGGCTTCGCCGATCAGCATGTTGTACTGGCGACGCACGTACGAAACGATCGCTTCGTCGAAGCGGTCGCCGCCGATGCGCACCGATTCGGCGTAGACGATACCGTTCAGCGAGATTACCGCCACTTCGGACGTGCCACCGCCTATGTCGACCACCATCGAGCCGCGCGCTTCCGAAATCGGGATGCCGGCGCCGAGTGCAGCGGCAATCGGCTCTTCGATCACGTAGACCTTGCGGGCACCGGCGTTTTCCACCGATTCCTTGATCGCGCGGCGCTCAACCTGGGTCGAGCCGTACGGCACGCAGACCACCACGCGGGTCATCGGGCGCATCACGCGGCCCTTCTGAACCTTGCGGATGAAGTGCGTCAGCATCTTCTCGGTCACGGTGTAATCGGCGATCACGCCGTCGCGCAGCGGCCGGATCGTCGAGATATTGGTCGGCGTGCGGCCGAGCATGCGCTTGGCGTCGATGCCGACGGCTTCGATCTTCTTTGCGCCGCGGCCATCAAGGCGGATCGCGACCACCGAGGGCTCGTTCAGCACGATCCCTTCGTCGCGCACGTAAACCAGCGTGTTCGCGGTGCCGAGGTCGATGGAAAGGTCGTTGACAAACAGGCGGCGGACGGCGTCGAACATCGCGATTTTTCGAAGGACAGAGCGTGAGGAAGGCGCGGATCGCACGAACGGAAGCGGCTGGAGCAGCTACCGCTGGGATGGCGTCGAACGCTGAATTGCGCAGAAATATACCTCATGCGGTCGCCGTGCATGTTGCGCTGCGGCTGGCCGCCCGCGATCGTTTATCATCGCGCCACTCTGAAAACGCCGCTTTTCCGCGTGTCTGCAGCGGAAATGATCCCGCATTCCGCACCCGTCCCGATCGCCATGTCCCTGAGTCCCGAACAAGTCCGCCAGGTCGCACATCTGGCTCGGCTGCAGCTGAATCCCGAGCAGGTCGAGCCGTACGCCCGCCAGCTGACCGACATCTTGGGCATGGTCGATCGCCTGTCGTCGGCCGACACCGCCAGCGTCAGCCCGATGGCGCACCCGCTGGACATGGTCCAGCGTCTGCGCCCGGACCTGATCAGCGAAGCTGACCGCCGCGACGACTATCAGGCGATCGCGCCTGAAACGCAGGACGGGCTGTACCTGGTGCCCAAAGTCATCGAATAAGCGTTATTGCGACACGGTGAAGCCGTGTCGCAATAGCTCGTCGGGTTGGAGCGAACGCTGTGGCGTCGCTCAACCTGCCGAATAAACCTGATTTTCATAGAGAAATCATGCACAAGCATTCCATTGCAGAACTGGCCGCCGGCCTGCGCGAAAAGAAGTTCTCGTCGCGCGAGCTGACGCAGGCCTACCTGAAGCGCATCGACAGCTTTGACGGCGCGATCAATTCCTACGTCACCGTCACCGCCGAACGCGCGCTGAAGCAGGCCGATGCTGCCGATGCCCGGATCGCCACTGGCGACGCCGGCATCCTGACCGGCATCCCGCTCGGCCAGAAGGACATCTTCTGCACCACAGGCGTCCGCACCGCCTGCGGCTCGCGGATGCTCGACAAGTTCATCTCGCCGTACGACGCGACGATCGTCGAAAAGCTCGACGCCGCCGGCATGGTCATGCTCGGCAAGCTGAACATGGACGAGTTCGCGATGGGCTCGTCGAACGAAACCTCGTTCTACGGACCGGTCAGCAATCCCTGGGACAAGACCCGTGTGCCGGGTGGTTCGTCGGGCGGCTCGGTCGCCTGCGTTGCAGCCGGCCTGGCGCCTGTCGCCACCGCCACCGACACCGGCGGCTCGATTCGCCAGCCGGCTGCACTGACCAATCTCACCGGCATCAAGCCGACCTACGGCCGGGTGTCGCGCTACGGCATGATCGCGTTCGCGTCCAGCCTCGATCAGGCTGGCGTGGTCGCCCGCTCGGCCGAAGACGCAGCCCATGTGCTGCAGGCGATGTCCGGCTTCGATCCCAAGGATTCGACCAGCGTCGAGCGTCCGGTCGATGACCTCGTTACCGGCCTCGGTGCTTCGATCAAGGGTCTGACCATCGGCCTGCCGAAGGAATACTTCGCCGACGGCATGGCCCCTGGCGTCCGCGCCAGAGTCGAGGAAGCGATCGCCCTGCTGACCAGGCTCGGCGTCAACTTCCGCGAGATCAGCCTGCCGAACTCGCCGCTCAGCGTGCCGACCTACTACGTCGTCGCGCCTGCCGAAGCGTCGAGCAATCTCGCCCGCTTTGATGGCGTGCGCTACGGCCACCGTGCCGACGGCGCGAAGTCGCTCGAGGAGCTGTACAAGAAGAGCCGCGGCGAAGGCTTCGGTGCGGAAGTGCAGCGCCGGATCATGATCGGCACTTACGTGCTCAGCCACGGCTATTACGACGCCTACTACCTGCAGGCCCAGAAGGTTCGCCGGCTGATCTACGACGACTTCAAGCGCGCGTTCGCCGACGGCATCGACCTGATCCTTGGGCCGACCGCCACCGACGTCGCCTTCAAGTTCGGCCAGAACAGCGACGACCCGGTCGCGATGTACCTGAACGACATCTACACCATCGCCGCCAACCTGGCCGGCATTCCGGCGATGAGCCTGCCGTGCGGCTTCGTCGACGGCCTGCCGACCGGCTTCCAACTAATGGGCAATTTCTTCAGCGAAGCGCGGATGCTGAATGTCGCGCACCAGTACCAGCAGGCCACCGATTTCCATACGAAGTGGCCGACGGAGTACGCGTCATGAGTCAGATCCCTGAAGGTTGGGAAGCCGTCATCGGTCTCGAAGTGCACTGCCAGCTGTCGACGCAGTCGAAGATTTTTTCCGGTTCCGCGATCGCCTACGGTGCGGAGCCGAATACTCAGGCCTCGCCGATCGATCTCGGCATGCCCGGCATGCTGCCGGTGCTCAACGTCGATGCGGTGCGGAAGGCGGTCACGTTCGGCCTGTCGGTCGGCGCCAGCATCGCGCCGCGCAGCGTGTTCGCTCGCAAGCACTATTTCTACCCGGACCTGCCGAAGGGCTACCAGATCTCGCAGTACGAACTGCCGATCGTGTTCGACGGTCATCTGGACATCGAACTCGATGACGGAACGACCAAGCGCATCGGCATCACGCGCGCGCATCTGGAAGAGGACGCCGGCAAGTCGGTGCACGAGGGCTTCCAGAAGTCGTCCGGCATCGACCTGAACCGCGCCGGCACGCCGCTGATCGAGATCGTCTCCGAGCCGGATATCCGCACTGCGGCCGAAGCGGTGGCCTACCTGAAGAAGCTGCACCAGATCGTCGTCTACCTCGGCATCTGCGACGGCAACATGCAGGAAGGCAGCTTCCGCTGCGATGCCAACGTGTCGGTCCGCAAGGTCGGCGCGCCGAAGTTCGGCACACGCACCGAAACCAAGAACGTCAACTCGTTCCGCTATGTCGAGAAGGCGATCGAGTACGAGATCGAGCGCCAGATCGAAGTGATCGAGGCCGGCGGCACGATTCGCCAGGAAACCCGGCTGTTCAATCCGGACACCGGCGAGACGCGGGCGATGCGTTCGAAGGAAGACGCCAACGACTACCGCTACTTCCCGGACCCGGACCTGCTGCCAGTGGTCTGCACCGAGGAATACATCACCGCGATCAAGGCCGGGCTGCCGGAGCTGCCGGACGCCAAGCGCGCCCGCTTCATCAAGGATTTCGGCCTGTCCGACTACGACGCCAGGACGCTGACCAGCTCGCGCGAGCTGGCCGCGTACTACGAGGCCGTGGTTGCGGCGAGCGGTGCCGAAGCGAAGCTGTGCGCCAACTGGGTCGCCACCGATCTGCTCGGCGCGCTGAACAAGATGAGCAAGGGCATCGACGAATCGCCGATTTCGGCCGAAGCCTTCGCGGCGCTGCTCAAGCGCATCGCCGACAAGACCATCAACGGCAAGATCGCCAAGGACGTGTTCGAGGCGATGGTCGCTGGCGAAGGCTCGGCTGACGAGATCATCAAGGCCAAGGGCCTGGTTCAGGTCACCGACGAGTCGGCGATCATCGCCGCGATCGACGATGTGATCGCCAAGAACCCGCAGCAGGTCGCCGACTACCGCGGTGGCAAGGACAAGCTGTTCGGCTTCTTCGTCGGTCAGGCGATGAAGGCCACACAGGGCAAGGCCAACCCGGATGCGCTGAACCGGCTGCTGAAGGAACGGCTGGCCGGCTGAGCGCGCGCATGAATCAGCTGATTCCGTTCCAGTTCGCCAATCACATCGCGCACGGTGCTTTCGTCGTCATCGACGAAGGTGTCGCGGCGATGATGGATCACCGCGCTTATCCGCCGTCGGTACGCGAGCTGATCGGCCAGGCGCTGGCGGCGATGCCGCTGCTGGCCACGCACACGCGCTTCGAAGGCCGCATCAACCTGCAGTTCCAGAGCGAGCAGGCGATCAAGCTGCTCGTCGCCCAGGTGCTGCAGGCCGAAGCGGCACCGCTGACGGTGCGGGCGATGGCCAAGGTGTCGAGCGTCGTCGCGAAGGACGAATCGAAGCTCGGTTACCGCGACATGCTCAGCCACGGCATCCTGGCGCTGATGCTGGAGCCATCGGATAGCGATCAGCCGTCGCGGCAGGCGATGGTGCCGATCGACGGCAGCAGTCTTGCCGAATCGCTGGAAGGCTACTTCGACCAGAGCGAGCAGTTGCCGACGCTGATCCGCCTGGGCGCGACGCGCGATCGCGTGGTCGGCTTCATGCTGCAGCGCCTGCCGCTGGAACACACCAAGGCAACGCAGGACGTCTGGGAGCACCTGGCGATTCTCGCCGGCACGCTGAACGCCGACGAACTGCTGAGCGCGCCGCCGGAAACGCTGATGCGCCGGCTGTTCGCCAACGAGGACTGGGGCTTCCAGGCGCCACAGGCAATCAACGTCAGCTGCCGCTGCTCGCGCGAAGGCATCTCGCTGCTGCTGCTGTCGCTGGGCCGCGAGGAAGTCGACAAGATCGTCGCCGAGCAGGGCAAGGTCGAAGTGACCTGCGAGTTCTGCGGCAAGGCCTACGTCTACACCCGCAGCGATGCCGTGACGCTGTTCGTTGCCGAAGGCAGCGAGCAGTCGGTATTGAAGCACTGATGCTGTGATCATCCCGAAGTACGAAGTCGCCGCGTCGCGCATTCCGTTGGCCGGCAAGGGGTTTTTCGTTGCCGAGGACGTCGCGAAGGGCCGGGTGATCATCGCGCCGGACAACATCCACACGGTCTGGCCGGAAGGGAAGCTGCGGCAGTTCGCGGCCGATTCGATCGAGGTCGAATCCAGCGTGCGCTGGTTCGAGGACTGGTACTCGCTGACGCCGGAATGGTCCGACGAGTGCTACGTCAACCACAGCTTCGCGCCGACCGCGTTGTGGCATCTGGGCTTCATCTTTGCCGCCAGCGATCTCGCGGCTGGCACCGAAGTGACGGTCGACTACCAGCTTGTGATCGGCAGCGGCGAAGTGATGCCGTTCAAGGATTCGGCTACCGGCCGGGAGATCGTCGGGCTGTCGTGGGCCGATAACCTGCGCTCCGGCGCATCCGCGCTGCTGACGCTGCTCGGCTGATCGACAGCCAGCCCGGGCCGCACCGGGCCTCGGCCACAAGAAAGCCGCCGAGCGTGCGCCCGGCGGCTCATGTTGATACCGGCTGATCAGTCGTCGTTGACGATGGTGGCCATGCCCTCGTTGTCGATGATGGTCGCGCCAACCGCCCCCCGCAGACGGCCGTAGAAGCTTTCGTCGCGTTCTGGCGTGGTGTCGCCGTTGATCTTCACGGCGACCGTCTTTGACTGCTCGCCGGGCTCGAAGCGGACCAGACTCAGCTTGCCGACGTAGTCGGTGCCGGCACCGGCCGAGCCGTTGGCGGTGTAGAAGCCGACGCGTACGGTGCTGGTGGCCGTCCGCGAAAGGCGCAGCCGGAAGCGCACTTCGCGCGTGCCGCTGTCGCCTTCGGCAACACTGCCGACGTCCTCGATCCACACCTGCGGCGGGCCACCGGCATCATCGTTGGCGATGGTGCCGATCGCCTCCACCCTGGCCAGCAGCGCGCCGACCGGGTCGGACAATTGCAGGACGAAGAACTCGTCGTCCTCGACTACGGTGTCGCCGTTGATCTCGACCGCGAACAGCCGCTGCGTTTCGCCCGGCGCGAAGTCGATCACGCCGCTGCGCGCGGTGAAATCGCTTGGCGTAGTGGCGGTGCCGATCGCGGTCTGCGCGAACGCCGACACCGGCACCGCCGAGGCCGCGGACAGGCTCACGGTGAACTGCATGCTGCGCGCGCCGGCATCGCCTTCGGCCAGTTCGACATCGCCGATGGAGATCCGCGGCAGCGCCGTGCCGTCACCGATCCGGCTGACGAAGGCATCGCCGCCACCGCCGTAATTGGCTTGCACGCCGTCGCGGTTCGGGAAGTTCGGCGAATAGGTGATGCCGCCGAGCCAGGCATTGCCTGCCGGATCGACGGCGATCGCGCTGCCGGTCTCGACCTGCGCGCCGCCGAGGTAACTCAGGGTCTGCAACTGGAAGCTCGCATCGAACAGCGCGTACAGGGCGTCTCGGGCACTTCCTGCGGTTGGCTGCAGGGCGTTAGCCGACACGGGCAGGTCGGCGGACTGCGTGCTGCCGACGAGATGAACACCGCGCTGGCTGTCCACCGCGATGTCGCTGAGCACGTCGACATCGCTGCCGCCCAGGAAGGTCGCGTAGCGGCGGGCATTGAGTTCGCTTGCCAGCATCACGAAAAAGCCGTCGGCGCTGCCGCGCAAGCGGGTCTGGAAGCGCCGTTCCGGCATTCGGATCGTCAGCGGGAAGTCGACGGAGCGGGTTTCTCCGGCGATGTAGACCTGTTCGGAAAAATCCAGCGCCAGGCCGTAGATCAGGTCGTTCTGACTGCCGCCGACGAAGGTAGCCGCGCGCCGTGCGCTGCCGGCGGCATCAAGCCTGACGACGAAGCCATCGATACCGCCGCCGATGGCTGACTGCAGTGCCGACGACGGCGGTGACGTGGCAAGCGGGAAATCCGCTGACGCGGTGTGGCCGGCGATGACGGCATCGCCGCCCGCCACCCGGATGGCATTGCCGAAATCGCTGCTGCTGCCACCGAGGTAGCTGGCATACAGCCGGCGTGATCCGGCCGCATTGAGCTTGACCACGAAAGCATCGGCATCGCCGGCAATTGCCCCCTGCAGCGGGATCGTCGCCGGCACCGTCGTCAGCGGAAAGTTGGTCGAGCGCGTGTGGCCGGTCAAATAGGCGTTGCCAGCGCTGTCGACCGCGACATCGGACACCTGGTCGTAATCGTTGCCGCCGATGTAGCTGGCATAGACCCGCGACGAACCGGCGGGATCGAGCTTGACGATGAAGCCGTCGGGGTCGCGGCCCCCGCCGATGCGCCGCTGCAGCGGCGTGGTCGCCGGCACCGTGGTCAAGCGGAAGTCCGATGAGAACGTGTAGCCGACAACATAGGCGCTGCCGCTTGCATCGACCGCGACCGCGGTGGCCGCGTCCTGCCGCGTGCCGCCAAGGAAGGTCGCGTACAGGCGTGCGCTGCCCGAAGGATTCAGCTTGACCACATAGGCGTCGACGGAACCGTAGTCGCCCTGCAGCGGCGTGCTCGGCGGATCGGTGTCGAGCGGGAAGTCGATCGAAAACGTCTGGCCGACGACATAGACATTGCCGGACGCGTCGACGGCGATGCCATCGGCCGAATCGGTGTTGGAGATGCCGCCGAGAAAGGTCGAATAGAGCAGCACCGGGTCTATAACCAGCTCGCGGCTGCGGTCGTAATCGCCCAGCGCGAACGCGACTTCGCGTTTCGCGGCGTCGAGCCGGTAGCGGCCCTCGATGCTCGCGCGATGGCCGTCGGCGGTGGCTTGCCAGATGACCGGCTTCTGCTGGCGCAGCGTCCGGCCCGCCACGGTCATCAGCAGATCGCCATGCGCGTCGATGACAAGCGCATCGGCGCCGTCGATGCGCAGGCGGATCGCCGCAGGGTCGGCGTTCGGCGCAACGATGAAGTCGTGTTCAAGCTGCTGTGGATTGCCGTACAGACGCCAGTCGATGCCCGGCCAGGTGTTGCGATAACGAACCGCCGCGTAGTTCGGCACGTCGCGGACTTCCTGACGGCTGCCAAGGTAGTGGCTCAGGCCAGGCTGCCGATTTTCAGGGGCGATTGCCGGTGCCGTCGCTGCATCGACGAGCTGCATGCGCAGTCGCGCAACCGGTTGCCCGGCCGAACCGCGCAGCGCGATCGTCGCGCCACTGCTGCCAAGGCCCAGCGCATATCCCGGCCCGCGCGCCAGGAAGCGCACGGCACCGGCCGCCTGGCCGAGATTCGGTTCGAAGCTGATCGGCGTCTGGCCCCAGGTGGCCGCCATGGCTTGCCGCTGCCCGTCATCGAGCGCCGCCGACGATACCGGCAAGGGATCCAGAAGCAGCAGCGGCGACATCAGCGCGATCAGCGCTTTCGGGAGATGGGAGATACACCGGGACAAGCTCGTGGGCGCTCGGGTATTCATGACGCTTCCTCCCTGCTGGCGGGCTGTTGCGGAATACGTGGGTGGCGGACCCGGTGGTCGACGATTCGCCGGATGCCCGTCAGTGCCAATCGTTTCGATCAGTCGGGCCGCGAGCCGTCGGAGCGTTTCACAGCGATCCGGATGCAACAAGCAGAAAAAGCGACCATGCCGTGCGCGCGCATCGTTCTTCGCCCGCCGGTGATGCGATCGGGATCTCGGCGGGTGTGCGCTGAAGGCCGGCAACCTGAAGCGATTGCCGGCCTTCAGCCGAGGCCAAAAAACAGAAAGGCGCCGAAGCGCCTTTCCGTCCGCTGGTCATGGCGGCATCGCCGCCGTGCTGTCGCCGATCAATCGTCGTTGACGATGGTCGCCACGCCCTGGCCGTCGGCAATCGTCGCGCCTCCGGTCGGGTTGCTCAGGTTGACGAAGAAGGTCTCGTTCGCCTCCACCACCGTATCGCCGCGGATCGGCAGGCTGGCGGTGCGCGTGGTCTGGCCCGGCGCAAAGCTGAGCGTGAGACTGCCGCCGGTGTAGTCCGAGCCTGCCGTGGCCGTGCCGTTCGCCGTTGCTGCCGTCACCGTGACGGTGCCGGTGGCCGCCGCCGACAGGCTGACCGTGAACGTTGCGGCCTTGGTGCCCGCGTTGCCTTCGGTGATGCTGAGGTCATTGATGCTGAACGATGGCAGCGCCGGCGTGTCGTCATCGATGATCGTCGCCACGCCCTGGCTGTCGGCAATCGTCAGGCCGACCGGCGACGACAGATTGGCGAAGAAGGTTTCGTTGCCTTCCTGCGCGGTGTCGCCGTTGATGGTGACGCTGCGCGTGCGGCTGGTCTGCCCGGCGGTGAAGGTCATCGTGCCGGAGCTGCTGACATAGTCGCTGCCGGCAGTCGCCGTGCCCGGTGCGGTGGCGATGCGCAGGCTGGTGGTGCCGGTGGCCGGTGCCGGCGCCGACAAGGTCACCGTGAAGCTGACGGTCCTGGTGCCGGCATTGCCTTCGGTGACGCTGACATCGTTGACGCTCGCGGTCGGCAGCGCCGGCGCGTCGTCATTGACGATGGTCACCACGCCCTGGCCGTCGTCGATGACCAGACCGACTGGCGACGACAGGTTCACGAAGAAGGTTTCGTCGCCTTCGTTGTCGATGTCGCCATTGATCGTGAAGCTGCGCGTCCGCGAGGTCTGGCCGGCGCTGAAGGTCAAGGTGCCGGAACTGTTCACGTAGTCGCTGCCGGCGCTGGCCGTGCCCGGTGCGGTGGCGAAGCGCACGCTGGTGGTGCTGCCAGACGGGGCCGGCGACGACAGCGTGACGGTGACGGTCACGGTCTTGGTGCCGCTGTTGCCTTCGCTGACCGAGGCATCGCTGACCCGTACCGACCGCTGCTGCGGCGCGGCGTCGCACAGCGTTGGCGTGATGCCGAGCGTAAACGCGCGGATGCTGCCGGTATCGGCCGCCGCAAAGTCCTGCGCCTGCAAGGTCCAGGTGCCGGCGATCGGCTTGCCATCGAGCCCGCTCAGCGGCACGTTCGGCTTGAAGCTGCCGGTGTACGGCGCGCTACCGGTGGTCTGGATGCTGCCGCCGGCGCTTTCGTCGTCGAGCAGCGTCTGGCACAGATTGTTGCCGCTGCTGCCGGCGGCCGAGATCACCGGCACCTGCGTGCCGTCGGGGGCGAGCAGGCGAATCTGCAGATCACCGAGATAGCTGTGATCAAGGCCGACGGTCGTCGCGCCGGCCGCCGTGCTGCACACGCTGCCGTCGATGCGCAGATCGACATCGCCGACGATGCCGGACAGCGTCGTGATGTTCAGCGCGGCGTTGGCATTGGCGCCGGGGCCGGCATTGCTGCCATCCGGAATCGCGACGACCGGGCCGCTGTAGCTGAAGGTCCGCCGGGTGCCGGCGCCACCGGTGCCGCGGGTCACCGGGAACTGCTGCGGACTATTGTCGCCGGTGTAGCGCAAGGTCAGCGTCAGCGGCAGCGGCGCGCCGCAGGGATAGCTGGACCCGAGGCGGAAGCGCAGCTTGCCGGTGCTGGTCGAGTCCCCGGGGCCGAGATTGACCGGCAGGTCCTGCTGACCGGTGAGGACCGTGATGTCAGGCGAATTGCTCGACAGCGTTGCGCTGATCGCGCTGGCTGTCGCGCCGCCGATATTGAGCACGGTCAGATCGACCTCCCAGGTCTCGTTGGGCTCGATGGCGCTGTCGTTGTCACCCGACTGCTGGGAAAAGACGCCGTTGCCATTGATGTCGAGCAGCGGCTGCGCTGTCGCACCGACCGCTGCCAGCGCCGGACCGGGCATGACGATGCCGGCGCCGGTCGAGCGATCGACGCCGGTGGCCTCGATATCGATGGCGGTCGAGGTCAGCGCCGTGCGCACCTGGGCCGGCGTCAGCGAGGGCTTGCCGGCCTTCAGCAAGGCGGCGATCGCTGCCGCGTGCGGTGCCGAAGCCGAGGTGCCGTAGAACGTGCTGAAGCCGGGTGCCGAGGTGCTGACACCATCGGCCGCGGTCAGGTCCGGTTTCTGGCGAACGATGCCGCCGCTGGTGCTGCGGTTGCCGGGAGTGATCTCGGCACCGGTCGGCGTCAGGATGATCCGGCGCGGGCCGTCGGCACTGAAGCTCTCCGTGGTGTTGACCGACGTGAAGGCGTTCGGGAACGGGCCCGGCGGCGTCGTGCCGTCGAACGGTGCTGCGGCCGGAGTCGCGGCCAGGCTGAACGCCGCCGCTGCAGCACTGTGACCGCGCGTGGCACCGGCGGTGCTGAGTGCCGGGTCGACCTTCCCGCGGAAGGCAATCAGGTTGAACATCGGCGCTGCCGTCGGGCCGGCGGCGACGCGGTTGACGACCAGCCGGCTGCCGAGCGGCGCGCTGGCGGTGCGTTCGTAGGCGCGGTCGTTGCCGCCGGCGCCGTTCTGCGTGGTGATCGATGAATCGAGCACCGCGGTCAACGTGCCGTTGAGCACGTAGAGGTCGTAGTCGGTGGCTGCGTTGCCGCCGCTCAGCGTGTAGTTTTCGGCCCAGATCAGGATCGCGCCGGCCGAGGCGGCGTCGGTGACCAGCAGCGAATTGCCGCCATCGCCGAAGTTGTGCAGCGTGCCGACCGTTGCCAGCGGCGCCGGATTGGCGGCCGTGCTCGGATTGAAGTTGCCTTCCCAGGTGCCGGACGTGCCGTCGGTCTTGTTGCCTTCATTGCCGGCCGACGAGAAGTACAGCACCCCGGCTGCGGTCACGTCGTTGACCGCGACGGCGACTGGGCCGTCCTGAAACGGTGATTCGTCGAAGTAGATGATGTCGTCGACGATGATCGTGCAGCTGCGCGCTGCCAGCGCGCGGATGTTATCGGCGAAGCTGGCTTCGCCGTTGAATGCGGTGGCAAAGCCGAGGGCGGCCGCCGGGGCGATGTCATGGACGATTTCCAGCATCGCCGTGCCTTCGTCACCATTGCCGGCTTGGCCGGGCAGCACGTCGACCGCCGGCAGATCGCCGCTGGCCTGCGAGGCAGCCAGCGAGTCGATACCGTCGGACAGCACGCAGACTTTCTGGCCTGCGCCCTGGGTGCCGTAGGTTGCGCGGGCAACGTTGGCGGCGTGCGCCTCCACGCCTTCCGAGCGATCCAGCGCGTGGGTCACGGCGGGCACGGCTTCATTGACCAGCGTCACCTCCTTCAGACCAGCCAGCGTCAGCACGTCGCGGAGCGCGATCCGCGCGCGAATGGTTCCGTGGCGGTAAGCGATTTCCTTCGGCGACACCAGCACCGCGCCGATCTCGCCGAGCTTGCGCAGCACGACATCGGCATGCTCGCGCCCGGCGATGCCGATATCGACGGCATAGCGGCCATCCTTGCCAGCTGCGCGGAACCGGTAGGCCGGCAACTGCGCCAGGCGCGCATCGCCGCGCTGCCGCAGCAGTGCCATGTACAGCGGGGTATCGAGCTTGTCCTCGATCGCCGTGCGGGATGCCTTGATCTGCTGCAGCGTGGCGATCTGCGAAGCGGCACTGGCCTGAATCGCCGGTGCCGCCTGCGCGAAGACTGCGCCGGACAGCAACAGCGCGGCCGTGCTGGCCAGCGTCAGGATCCAGGGCCGCAGGCGTGGCTGCGGCGTGGCGCGAAGAATCTGTTTCATTGGCTTTGACTCCCCCACTCGTGACAACGCGATGGCACGGCGTTTTGCAGCTCCCGCAAGTGGTTTAGCACGACCGACAGCCGGCGGGCGACCTCGTCTGCATGACGCGTACGGCAGGTTTTATGGCGTTCGCGAGCCGTCGCAGCGGTGCGGTCGGCGTGCCCGCAATCGCCCTCCTGGCGAACAGGCGCCCAGGGGCTGCCGGCCCTCGCCGGCAGCCCCTGGGCGCTTTCATCGTGTAATCAGCGCGTTGTCCGTGATGACCACGGACCTTTCCTGATTAGGTGCCCGTGCCTGACAGCTGGATCACGGTCGGACTGTCCGGCGCGTTCGAGGTGATCGTCACCGAGCCGGGTCGCGCGCCAGTTGCCGTGGGCTTGAAGTTGCCGGTCAGCGTGCAGGTTGCGCCAGGTGCCAGCGCGCGCGGGCAGTTGCTGGTGCCGGCGTAGTCGCCGGTCACCCGGATGCCGGTGATCAGCAACGGCGCCGTGCCGGTGCTGGTGATCACCAGCGCACGCGCGGGGCTTGAGCTGCCGACGCGGACGTTGCCGAAATTGAAGCTGCGCGTCTGCACGCCGATGCCCGGCACGCCGGCGGCCGCGTCGTCGTTGGCAATGGTGCCGATGCCCTGGGCGTCGGCAATGGTCGCGCCGGTGGCGTCGCTCAGATTGACGAAGAAGGTCTCGTCCGCCTCGTTGCGGGTATCGCCGTTGATGGTCACGCCGAAGGTTCGCGTCGTGCGTCCGGCGGCAATCGTCATCGTGCTGCTGGTCGCCAGGTAGTCGCCATCGGCGACCGTGGCCGTGGCGTCGGCCGTGCTGTAACGCACCGTGACCGCGCTGCCCGAAGCCCGGTCGAGCCGTACGGTGAAGATCGCCGTCGTGGTGCCGCTGTTGTTTTCGCTCACGCGCACATCGTCGATCGAGATCGCGACTGGCATCGGCGCGTTGACGGTGATGCTGTCCTGATAGATCGGCGATGGCTGGAAGGCCTGGTTGCGGTACTGGACGGCGACCGTGGCCACGCCATTGCCGGGCGGCAGCGTCACCGGCGTGCTGGCGCTGGCGGCGGTGTACGGCTGCCAGGCGCCGAAGTTCACGCCATCGACTGCAACCCGGAAGCTGTCGATGCCGGTTTCGGCGTCGCTGGCAGCAAGGTTCAACGTCACATCGCGCGTGGTCGTGCTGTCGGCATTGCTGTTGATGGTGACGCTGCCGATCGGCGCGCTGAAGTCGCGATACAGGGTGAAGAAGCCGCTGCCCGATTTGCGTAGCAGCGCGATGCCGGCAAAGCCGTCGACGCTGGCCGCGAAGCTGATCGCTTCGTCGCCGCCGCTGCCGGTGGCGCTGCCGATCGCCGCCGCATCGCCACGGCCGCGCTGCCAGGTGGCCGGGTCATTGGTCGACGTGAATGCCAGCAGTTCCAGATCGAGCGTCGAGCCGTTGTCCGGCTTCACGCGCAGGTACTGGGTTTCGCCGCCGGTCACGCGTGCATCAAGCAGCTGGATCGTCGACAGGTCGGTGAACAACTGGCTGTAGGTGTTGCCGAGTACCGGCGTGTTGTTGCCGGCGTACTCGATGCGGTAGCGCGTGGTCGACGGCGTCACCTGGCTGACCTCGACCCGATCGAAGCCGGTGGGCCTGCGGCCACTGTTGTGGTCCTGGGCCACGATCTCGATCTCGCCAGCCGGCGCATTGCTGATCACCAGCGGCGTGACGCTGCTGCCACCGACCACGGTGCCCTGATCTTCGTAGAGACGCAGGTCAAGGTTGGCGCTGCGCGGATCGACGGCCACGGCCGACCAGTAGCGGCGGTTGCTGACGTAGTCATAGGCATGGCGGTTCGGCTTCGGCGCTCGGCGATCGCGGGCCACACCCGATTCCAGACGCAGCACATCCAGGCCTGCTGCGGCGGGCACGTAAATGCGCTGGTAGAGCTTCAGGCCACCGTCAGGCCGTGTGGTGCTGCCGACGGTGACGCCGGTGTTCTGCAGCGCGGTGATGTTCTGGCTGACCGTGTTGCCGGGCAGCGCGTCGCGCAGCAGCGCAAAGGCACCGGCCACATGCGGCGCGGCCATCGAGGTGCCGCTCTTTTCGCAGTAGCTGCCGGTGCTGCACGACGACGTGATGGCAACACCGGTCGCGAACAGCGTCACGTCCTTCGAGCGGTTCGAGTTGAAGGCGATGGCGTTGCGCTTGTCGGTGGAGCCGACGCTGACGGCCGACGAGATGCAGGCCGGGTAGGCGAGGCCATTGGTAAAGCCGCTGTTGCCGGCGGAAATCACGGTGGCGATGTTCACCGAGCGCAAGCTGTCGATGATGGTCTTGAGCGGCGTGCTGTCGCAGGGATCCAGATTGCGTGTCGTGTCGCCGAGGCTCATGTTGACGGCCGCGATCCGGTAGCTGCTGCGCTGGCTGTAGACGTATTCGAGCGCGGCGATCAGGTCGCTGTCGGTAAACACCGGTTCGCCGCTCTGGCTGGACGCGACCATGATCGGCATCAGGCGGCTGTCCGGTGCCACCCCGTTGTAGCGCGATGCCAGCAGCTGTGAAACAGCGCCACCGATGGCGCCGGTGGCGGTGCCGCCGACATGGCTGCCGTGATCGCAGCGCGAGCTGAACGTGCACTGGACGCCGGCCCCGGTCCCGATCTGGCTGGTCTGGCCATTGGGGCAGCTGCGGGTGCTCGAGAAGCAGGCCTCGCCGACCGTTTCACGCAGCATGATGTGGCCGGTGTCAGCACCGGTGTCGATCACCGCCACCACACCGGGGAAGGCGCTCGAACTGCCGCTGTCCTTGATGTAGCCGTTGCCGCCCTTGATGCCGATGTCATGGATGTCGGCGGCGCCGAGCAGCGGCACGCTGTCGGCCAGCGCCGGGGCCGTGCTGCGGTCTGCGTCGATCGCCGCCACGTCCGGGTGCGCGGCCAGCAGGTCGAGCACCGCCGGTGAGGCGGTGATCGCCAGCAACGGTACCCGCTGATAACGACGCGCCAGCGTGTAGGCCTGGCCCTGCAGACGGTCGAGCACGCGGCCCTGCAGGCCATTGATCGTTTGCTGCTGCAGGCGGGCGGCAGCGGCACCGAGCAGGCCTTCCGGCTGGTACAGCAGGCGCAGGCTGACGATCACCGGCACTCGGCCGCGCGCTGCGGCCGCCTGCCGCAACGCTGCGAGCTGCTTGAGATCCGGGCTGCGCGTGCGGAAATCGCTGGCCGTGACGGTGCTGTCGGCCGCCAGCTGGGCTGCGGTCAGCGGCCAGGGATTCGGCTGGTCGGCGTTGTCGGCGATGTCCCAGATCGGCGCACCGGTCACGCCGGCGTCGGCGGCCGGCAGCGGCGGAATGACTTGTCCGCGCTGATCGTCGACGACCGTGTAGCCCCGCTTTTCGAGCGCATGGCGTTCCGCCGGGCTCAGGCCGCCCGGCACCACGGCCAGGGCCTGGAAGCTGGCACTGAAGCCGATGGCGAAGCCGAGCACGGCAACGGCCAGCCGGGCCCGCCGGCGATCGGTGACTGTTTGCGCCGTGCGTCCGGCCTTGTCGATGTCGTTGTTCATCTGCTGTCCTCGCGAGGGTTGTCCGATGCGCGCCCGTCGACGATCGATGCGTCGGGGTCCGGATGCCGCGAGCGGACGATGCGAGGCCGCAGCGATTCCGGCCTGAGGAAAATCTGAAAAAATCCTGAAATCGTGATTTCAAACGCCGAAATCCGCGACGCCCTTCGCATCCCGCCTGTCGCGGTCCGCCCACTGTCCTTCCTGCCGACCCCGTGACGACGACGTGACGACCCGCCCAGCCGTTCCCAATGCCGTCGAGATCCCGGTGATCTGGCATTTCGCCAACGCCGTGCTCAACGAGCGCACGCTGGAGCTGCGCGTGGCCGGCGCGCTGGTGCAGCTGGAACGCAAGCCGGTGGAACTGCTGCGCCTGCTGCTGCGCAACGCCAACGAGGTGGTCACCCGGGACGAACTGCTGGAAGCCGTGTGGCCGGGGCGGATCGCCACCGAGGCCTCGCTGGCCAAGGCGGTCAGCCGGGTGCGCCAGGAACTGGGCGACAGCGAGCAGACGCTGATCCGCACCGTCCACGGTTACGGCTACCGGCTGGTCGCCGACGTGCGTATCGAACATCCGGATGGCGAGCGCGACGCGGCGGCTCCGCGGCGCTTCGCGTTCCAGCCCGGCATGGCGGTGCCGGAGCGGCCGTCGTGGCAGCTGAAGGCGCATCTGGCCAGCGGCGGTCAGGGCGAGGTCTGGCTGGCCGAGCAGCCGAAGAGCGGCGAGCAGCGGGTGCTGAAGTTCGCCAGCGATGCCGGCGGCCTGCTGGCGCTGAAGCGCGAGATCACCCTGTGCCGGCTGCTGCGCGAAGCGGTTGGCCCGGCCGCGCGCGCCGTGCGGATGATCGACTGGAACCTGGAAACCGAGCCGTTCTTCACCGAATCCGAACACGTGCCCGGCGGCAGTTTCGTGCACTGGGCCGCGATGTCGGGCGGACTGGCGCAAGTGCCGATCGCGGTCCGCTTCGAACTGCTGGCGCAGGCCGCCGAAGCCCTGGCCGCAGCGCACAGCGTCGGCGTGCTGCACCGGGACCTGAAGCCGCAGAACCTGCTGATCGACGACCGCGACGCCGATGCCCCCGAAGTGCGGCTGGCCGATCTCGGCAGCGGCGGGCTCAGCGAGCCGACCGCGCTGGACCGCTACGCGATCACCCGCATGGGCCTGACCGACGTGCTGGCCAACCGCGACAGCGACAGCGGCACGCCGATCTACCGGGCGCCGGAACTGCTGGCCGGCCAGATGCCGACCGCCCGCGCCGACATCCATGCGCTCGGCGTGATGCTCTACCAGTGCGCGGTCGGCGATTTCGCGCGGCCGATGGCGGTCGGCTGGGAAGCGGACATCGACGATCCGGTGCTGCGGGCCGACATCGCCAGCGCCGCCGCCGGCAATCCGGCGCTGCGGCTGGCCGATGCCGCCGAGTTCGCGCACCGGCTGCGCCATCTGGATGAACGCCGTGCTGCCTGGCGTGCCGCCGAAGCACGGCGCGAAGTCGAACGTGCGGCACTGGCTGCCGCCGAAATCCAGCGCCAGGAAAACGAGCGCCTGAAGACGCGCCGCTTCTGGCTGAGGGCGACGGTTGCCGTGCTGCTGGTCGGACTCGGCGCCAGCCTGTGGCTGTACCGCGAGGCCCGCATCGCCCGCGATGCGGCCCAGCTTGCGACCCGCAAGGCCGAGGCCTCGGCGGCCACCGCCGATGCGGTCACCGGCTTCTTCACCGACGACCTCAAGAACAGCGCCATCGAGTTCGAGCAAAACGCCAGGACGGCCACGATCCTGCAGCTGTTCGAGGCGCTGGCGAAGAAGGTCGACAGCCGCTTCGGTGGCGAGCCGGAAGCCGAGGCCCGCGCCCGGATCGCGCTGGCGGCGGTGTTCGAAATTTTTTCCGAAGCCTACGAACAGGACGAGATCCAGCTGCAGAAGGCCTATGCGCGGTTCATCGAAGTGGCCGAACGCGATGGCGTGCGCGCTGTGCGGCTGCTGGCCGGACTCAGCGAAGTGAACTTCATGCCGTCGCTGACCACGCCGCAGCTGCGCCGCCTGCAGGCCGTGCTCGACGACGTCGACCGCGCCCATGCCGGCGATCCGGCGCTGGATCGCGAGGTGCTGGCAGCGGCGCGCACCGACATCGCTCGCGATCTCGGGCTGAGCCGCGACGATCCGCAAGCCGGCGTGCGGCTGCTCGACCAGCTGATTGCCCGGCCGGACTACTCCGCCGAGCGCGGTTTCCAGATCCGGCGCAGCCGTGCCGCGCTGCTGCGCCGGGCTGGCGAGCAGAAGGCGGCACTGGCCCAGTACCAGACGCTGCTTGCCGACCCGCAAGCGGAAAAGCTGATGGGCGGGCCGTTCTACTTCCAGCGCATGCAGTCGGAGGCCGGCTCGATCCTGCTGGAACTTGGCGAGACCGACGAAGCCGAGCGGCTGATCTCGAACTTCATCGACGAACAGTCGAAAGGCGCGATCGAGAATCTCGGTACCTTGCTGCGGGCGCGCTACCTGCACGCGCTGCTGCGTGCCGCGCAGGGGCGATCGAAGGACGCGGCAGCGGAGATGGCGGCGATCCATCCGGCGCTCGTCGAAAAAATGCAGGAGGGTGCTGCCGGTGAACTCGGCGTGCTGATCGAGGCCGACAGCCTGCGGATCGATGCCCTGCTGCTGGCCGGCGAGCCCGCCGCCGCCCTGCGCGCAGCCCGCGAAGAACTGGCGCTGCTGAAGCTGGCCGACTCGCGCGTCGCCGGTACTTCCAAGACCAGCTATTTCGTGCCGGTGTGGCTGCACGGCGCCGACGCACTGGTTGCCAACGGCGATCTCGACGGCGCGCGCAGCTTGCTGGCCGAGCTGCCGCCGGAAGCGCTGGCCGGGCTGCCGGCGCAGCATCCGTTGCGCGCCGACAAGCTGCGCGTCGAAGCGGCACTGGCCAAGGCGGAAGGCAAGCCGGCCGAGGCGCGCCGCTTGCTGCAACAGGCGGAAGCCCAGTTGCTGGCGATCTTCAACGTGCAGAGCTGGCGCGTGGCGCGCGTCCGCACGCTGCTGGCCGGCTTGCCATCGGCCTGAACCGGGCGCGCGGCCTCAATCGTCGTTGACGATCGTGCCGACGCCCTGGCCGCTGCAACGGCGCGGGCATCCGGGCGAACCGTGATCGCGCTATCGCCTCAGACCGGCAGTCTGAAGAAATCCTGAAGGTTTTCTGAGTTCGGTCCGTTCCCGCAGCCGACCGGGCGAGAAACGACAGCGAAGACCGTTGCGCCGACCGTGAAGACTCCGGCCGCGCGCTGACCGGGGAGGCCCGAAGGCCTCCCCGTCGGCTCGTTCAGCGCCCGCTGGACTGGTTCAGCGCATCGCGCTGCTTGCGCAGCGTTTCGTACTCGACTTCCAGCGCGCGCAGTTCGGCCAGCGCACGCACTTCCTCGATCCGCCGTTCGGCGATGTAGATCCGGCCGGCACCGTTCTGCGGGTCGTGCTGGCTGGCGTCGGCTTCCTGCAGCAAGGCTTCGGCGTCGGCGATCTCGGTCGGAACCCGGGCGGCGAGTGCCGGGTCGCTGCGCAGCGTCAGCAGGCTGGCGCGGATGCGGGCAACGGCTGCGGTCGATGGCTCCACATTCGTTGCCGGCGCCTCGGCTGGCGGCGAGAACGACGGCAGCTTGAAGCTCGCGCATGCCGACAGGCCAACGGCCAGCCCGCCCATCAGCACGATTCGCGTCGTGACCTGGGTCTTCATGGCGTGGCCTCCGCAGCCGGCGCTTCGATCACGGTGGGCACCGCAGGCGTGGCGGGCGCGGCAGGCGCCGCCGGGGGCGCCAGCACCGAGATTTCGCGCTTCAGCGACGCCGTCAGCGCGCTCAGCCGAGCGCGTTCGGCGCGGACCAGGCCAAGTTCGGCATCGGCCTTGGCGCGGGCGGCGAACCATCGGCCGGCGCCGTCGGCCGGTGCGTTGACGGCGGCGGCGCGTGCCTGAGCCAGATTTTCGCGAGCGGCCTTCCACGAAGTCGGGTCGTAATCACCGATCCGGGCGCGCTCGGCGCGGGCGACGGCGGTTTCGGCGTCGGCCAGCGAAGCGCCCGGCTTGACGTTCTTGCCGCTGCAGGCCGCCAGCGTCAGCGCGGCAGCCAGCCCGAACAACGCGAGCGTGGCCGATGGGGGCGGTGTTGCCGCCGGAACATGCTGTGTCATCTAAGTGTTCAATCCTGATTCGTGTGGCGGTACGGACAACCGGTCAGTGCCATCATCCGATTTGGGCGCTGAACCGTAAACTCAAGCACAGCCTGTTCCAGACCTGCCTGCAGGTCCGCTTTCGATCCTTCGCCCGCTTCCCTTTCTCGTTCCGGCCGCAGCCGGCTGCCGACGCCGAATCCCATGACCCCCATCCTTGCTGCCGTGACCGGCCTTGCCATTGTGGCCTCGACCCTTGCCGTGGTCTGGGCCGTGCAACTGAAGACTCGCAATGCCGGGATGGTCGACCCGGTGTGGTCGTGGTCGATGGGCTTTCTGGCTGTCTGGTACGCCATTTTCGGGACCGCTGCGTTCGAGACCCGACTGGCGCTGGGGCTGCTCGGCGGCATCTGGGGTTTCCGGCTCGGCACCCACCTGTACATCCGCAATGCCGGCAAGCCGGAAGACGCGCGCTACGCGAAGTTCCGGGCCGAGTGGGGGCCCAGGGCCAACTTCAACATGTTCTGGTTCTTCCAGTTCCAGGCCGTGGTCGCCTGGGCGCTGTCGGTCGGCTTCCTGGTGGTGGCGTATCGCCAGGGCGACAGCTCTGTCCCGGTGCTGGCGCTGGCGGTCGCCATCTGGCTGGTCGCGGTGATCGGCGAAGCCATTGCCGACCTGCAGATGGAACGCTTTCGCGGCGATCCATCGACCAAGGGTCAGGTGATGAACCGCGGCCTGTGGCGCTATTCGCGGCATCCGAACTACTTCTTCGAAAGCCTGCACTGGATTGCCTATGTGCCGCTGGCGATCGGCAGCGCCTACTGGTGGGTGGCACTGCTGCCGGCCGCGATGATGGCCTGGCTGCTGCTGAAGATGAGCGGCGTGCCGATCCTTGAAGCCCACCTGGTGAAGTCGCGCCCCGGCTATGCCGAGTACATGCGCAGCACCAGCATGTTCATTCCGTGGCCGCCGAAGTCCTGAACGCCAGCCCCGCACATCCGGCCCCGAAGTTTCCGTGTCATTTCTCTCCTTCACGATTCCAGCATGAACGTCATCGACCTCTGCGAAAAAGGCCTGATCCCCGATTCCCTGTCCCGCTGGGGCATGCGGCAGCTGATGAAGCGCCGCCTCATCGACGAGGCCAATCAGGACGGCGAGGTGCGCAGCCAGCGTT
The DNA here is from genome assembly GCA_026398875.1 of Gammaproteobacteria bacterium. Taxonomy (GTDB): domain Bacteria; phylum Pseudomonadota; class Gammaproteobacteria; order Nevskiales; family Nevskiaceae; genus Nevskia. Next base: position 74,628 of record JAPLSB010000005.1, read on the forward strand.
TCAATGCCTTCGTCGACGAACTGCGCGCCAGCCCGATCGCCGTGGAAACCGGTGCCGCCAACGAGCAGCACTACGAAGTGCCGGCGGCGTTCTTCCACGCCCATCTCGGGCCGCGGCTGAAGTATTCCTGCGCCTATTACCCGAACGGCGACGAAACGCTGGCCGAGGCCGAGGACAAGATGTTCGCGCTGTACGCCGAGCGCGCCGGCCTCAAGGACGGCATGCGCATCCTCGATCTCGGCTGCGGCTGGGGCTCGCTGAGCCTGTGGCTGGCCGAGAAGTACCCGAATGCGCAGATCGTCGGCCTGTCGAACTCCAACGGCCAGCGCGAGTTCATCCAGAAGCGGGCGCGTGATCGCGGCTACAAGCACCTGACGATCCTGACCGGCAACATCGTCAGCTTCGATTTTCCGGTCGCCGGCATCGAGGCCGGCTTCGATCGGGTGATGTCGATCGAGATGTTCGAGCACATGAAGAACTACGGCCTGCTGCTGGAAAAGGTCAGCCGCTGGATGAAGCCGGACGCCCGGCTCTTCATCCACATCTTCGTGCACAAGCTGCTGGCCTATCACTTCGAAGTGAAGGGCGAGGACGACTGGATGTCGAAGTACTTCTTCACCGGCGGCACGATGCCCAGCGAAAACCTGCTGCTGCATTTCCAGGATCACGTGAAGATCGAGCGCCAGTGGTGGGTCGACGGCAAGCACTACGAAAAGACCTCGAACCACTGGCTGGCCGGCATGGACACCAACAAGGACGCGATCCTGACGATCTTCAAGGATGGCTACGGCGAGAAGGACGCTGCCGTCTGGGTGCAGCGCTGGCGGATGTTCTATCTGGCGGTGGCCGAACTGTTCGGCTACGCCAATGGCAACGAGTGGGGCGTCGGCCACTACCTGTTCTCGAAGCGCGCGTGAATCGGCGCCGGCTGCGCACGGCGGCCGCAGCGGCACTGGCCGTGCTGGTCGCCGGCTGCGGCAGCAGCCGCTGGCAGGGCCCGAAGACCGATCACTTCGATGGCGAGCGTTTCCTGACGCCGGCGCCGTTCGAGATCGGCGCGACCGATCTGCTTCGCTACTGGCGCGAGTCGAATCCCGGCGTGTGGACGCGGGATTTGAGCATCGCGCCGGGGCCGAAGCCGGTGGCGCAAGTGGCGGATGGCGAGTTGCGGATCACGCTGGTCAATCACGCGACAGTGCTGGTGCAGGCCGATGGCCTGAACATCCTGACCGACCCGATCTGGTCGGAGCGCGCCAGCCCGGTGTCATTCGCAGGCCCGCGCCGCTACCGGCCGCCGGCGATCGACTTCGACGATCTGCCGAAGATCGATGCGGTGGTCGTCAGCCACAATCATTTCGACCACTTCGATGTGCCGACGCTCGACCGCCTGAATGCCGCGCATCAGCCGGTATTCCTGGTGCCGCCGGGTGATGGCGAGCGCTTGCGCAAGCGCGGCTATGCCAGGGTTGTCGAACTGGACTGGTGGCAGTCGTACGCGCTGCCGAACGGCTGCGCGATCCACGCCGTGCCGTCGCAGCACTGGTCCACGCGCAGCGTGCCGGGCGATCGCAACCGCAGCTTCTGGCTGGCTTACGTGATCGGCACGCGTGGCGGGCCGGTCTACTTCGCGGGCGATACCGGCTACGGCCCGCACTTCACGGCGACCCGTGCGCGATACGGCGCGATGCGCGCTGCACTGCTGCCGATCGGCGCCTATCTGCCGCGCTGGCTGACCGCATACCAGCATGTCGACCCGCCCGAAGCGGTGCAGGCGCATGTCGATCTGGCGGCTGCGCGCAGCTTCGGCATTCACTACGGCACCTTCGAGCTGTCCGACGATGGCCAGACGCAGCCGGTCACCGAACTGGTGGCAGCGCTTGCAGCACGCGGGCTAGGGCCCGAATCCTTCATCGCGGCGGAATTCGGTGTCGCTGCCGCGGTCACAGCGGTGCCCCCTTCGAGTCCCTGCCTGCCATGAACCCTGCGCGTCTTGCTGCCACCACGCTGTTGCTGGTCGCCACCACCGCGGCTGCCGAGCCGATCGATCACCGCTTTCGTGGCTATGCCTACGACCTGAAGACCGGCGCCTATCGCTACACCGAAGTGCATCGGCAGAAGCTCGATGGCTTTCGCTGGATCGATGGCGAGATCGATTACTTCGATCCAGCGGGCAAGAAGATCGCCAGCAAGACGCTGGACCTGCGCAAGGATCCGCAGATTCCGCTGATGAAGCTGGAGATCTTCAAGGAAGGCTATGTCGAAGCGATCACCGACGTGCAGGCTGATCGCTACACGGTGCTGAAGACCGCCGACGGCAAGACCAAGACCAAGGTGATCATGAAGACGCCGGGCATGGGTGCCGATTCCGGCTTCCACAGCGCCATCGTCGCCAACTTCGACCGGCTGCAGAAAGGCGAGACGCTGCGCTTCGACTTCGGCGTTGCCGGCCAGCTCGACAGCTACAGCTTCCGCTGCAAGAAGGTTGCGGACACCGTGTTCGATGGCAAGCCGGCGATCACGCTGGCCATCGAGCCCGATTCGCTGCTGCGGCTGTTCGTCGACCGTCTCGATCTGACTTACGAAGTGAAGACACGGTATTTGCTGGAGTATCGCGGCGTGTCCAACATGCACGACGAAAAAACCGGCAAGGCCTTCAATGTCCGCATCATCTATACCGACCAGCCACCGAAAGATGCGCCTGCGAATCTTCCGCCGCTGCAGTAAGGCGCTGGCTGCCGCGCTGCTGGCGCTGGCGGCAATCGGCGGCGCGCACGCCGATGAACTGAGCGCGCCGCTTGACGAGGCGCTGGCTGCCGCGAAGGAACGCAGCGCGCCGGTGATCGTCGATTTCTACGCGCCGTGGTGCTACTCCTGCTACTTCATGGCGAAGAACGTCAAGAACGGGCCGGAGTGGGAACGGCTGCAGAAGAAAGCCGTGATCGTTTCGCTCGACGCCGATTCGCCGGCCGGTGCCCACTGGATGAAGCAGTTCGGCGCAAAGGGCTTGCCGAGCTATGTGGTGCTCGATAGCAGCGGTGCCGAACTCGGCCGCATCTCGCTGGAGCGCACGCGGGCGCAGTTCTATCCGGAGATCGCTGCGATCAGCGCCCGCGGCAGCGACTTCGACACGCTGAAGGCAAAGGTACGCGATGGCAGCGCCGCGTCGCTCGTCGCCGCCCGCGAGGTGCTGGCGGCATTCGCGGCGCGCCGCGATCCAGCCAGCGCTCAGGCCTGGTTGACTGCGCTGCCACCAGCGGTTCGCCAGGCTGTCGATGGCGATGCCGCCAGCGCCCTGTGGCAGTCGCGGCTCAAGCTGCGTGCGGCCTACGACGCCGAGGACGCCGCTGCCTGCGCTGCGGTCAGTCCGACGGTATTGCAGGGCGATCTCGGCTGCGACCGCGCCTATGAGCTGGGCCGCGCGCTGGAATGCACGGCGAGCCTGCCGGCGGCCGAGCGCAGATCGCTGTTCGCGGCACAGGTGCCGGCGATGCGGACGCTGCTCGACCAGCGCGTGTTCGTGGCCAAGCCCGCCTGCGCCGACGCGCGCAGCATCGTCACCACGGCGGCGGATCTGGCGCAGACGCTGGGCGATAACAAGGCCGAAGCGGCACTGCTGGATCGCGCCGTTGCCGACATCGAACGGCGGCTCGGTGGTGCGAAGCAGCTCGATCTGAAGCGTGACCGCAATCTTGCCGACAACCTGCGGCTGTATCTGGATCGCGGCAAGCGCGTCGCCGCACTTGATGCGCTGTTCCCGAAGCTGATCGCCGCGTATCCGGACGATTATGTCTATGCCTATCGCTATGGCAGGAATCTCGTCGAGCGCGGCGAGTTCGCGCGTGCCTTGCCGTGGCTGGAACAGGCGGCGCCGAAGGCTTATGGCGTCAATCGCCTGAGCGTCGCCCAGTACCGCGCGGAAGCGCTGCGCAAGCTAGGTCGTGACGATGACGCGAAACAGGTGGTCGCCGATGCCTTGAAGGCCAACGGACCGTTCTTTGCGGACGAGGTGCTGAAGCTGAAAGCCGTGCTGGGCTGACAGCACGAGGGTCAATCCGGGGCCGTCTTTCCAGCGAAAACCGGACTCCAGTCCTTGCGGCGGCGCACTGGATACCGACTTTCGTCGGTATGACAGTCATTCAAGCCCGGTGATACGGGTGGTTGTTCAGCAGGCTCCAGGCGCGGTACAGCTGCTCGGCCACGATCACCCGCACCATCGCATGCGGAAAGGTCAGCTTCGACAGCGACCACACGCTCTCCGCTTTTGCCAGCACCGCCGGCGCATGGCCATCCGGCCCGCCGATCAGCAACGCGACGTCGCGGCCGCCCTGCAACCAGCGGTCCAGCGCTTTCGACCAGCCGACCGTGTCCGGCTGCTTGCCGTGCTCGTCGAAGGCGACGATCCGGGCATCGCCGGCCGCTTTCAGCAGGGCCGCGCCTTCGGCATCGCGCAGGCGCGCGATGTCGGCATTCTTGCCGCGATGCTCGACCGCCAGCTCGATCAGTTCCAGTTTCAGTTCGCGCGGCAGCCGCGCGGCGTAGTCCTGATAGCCGGTGGTGATCCAGTCCGGCATCCGCGTGCCGATGGCGATCAGGCGGATGCGCATCGCGTCGAACCCGGCAGGATCAGTAGCCGCGTGCGGACTGTTCGCGGGTCGTGAAGTCCCAGAGCTTTTCGAGCTGGTAGAAGGCGCGCGACTGCGCCTGCATGACATGGACGATCACGCCGCCGAGGTTGACCAGCACCCACTCGCCCTCGTTCAGGCCTTCGATGCCGACCGGCCGGTGACCGCTTTCCTTGGCCTTGTCGATGACGCTGTGGGCCAGCGATGCGGCATGGCGGTTCGAAGTACCGGTCGCGATCACCATGATGTCGGTGATCGTGGTCAGCTTCGACACGTCGAGCACGCGGATGTCGACAGCCTTGAGGTCTTCAAGCGCGGCAACGGCGATGGCGCCGAGCGCGGCGGACGGGACAGTCGATGCAACGGCGGCGGTTTCAGTCATGGATGGCAGCTTCCTCGATGGTCAGGGCGCGAACGTCCTCTGGGGTGAGTGAACGGATCACAGGTTCCGGCACCAGGCCGCGAACACTGCGGCCGGCTTGCAGCAAAGATCGGATGCGGGTCGACGAGATCGCCAGCGGCGGCACAGTGATGGGTAGCCACAAACCATGTGGCGATTCATGCAATGCACAGGCCGCGTCGACTTTCCGGCCGCGCAGGAAATCGGCCAGCTCGGCGCCCGGTTCCGACCGCTGGCCAGGACGTTCGACGACCACGACATGGGCCAGCTCGAACAGCTCGCGCCAGCGATGCCAGCTCGGCAGCTGGTTTGCGGCATCGTCGCCGAGCAGCAGGAACAGGCGCGAATCGGGCTGCTCGCGCTTCAGGTCCGCCAGCGAATCGCAGGTGTACGACAGCAGGCCCTGCGTGGCGCGGCGCAGCTCGCGGTCATCGACGAACAGGCCCGGTTCGTCGCCAACCGCCAGTCGCACCCAGTCCAGCCGCCGTTCGGCGCTGATGCCGGGGCGGGCGCGATGCGGCGGGCGCGCGCTGGGTGTGACATGCACGACATCGAGACCGAGCGCTTCCTTCAGCTCGATCGCCAGCCGCAGATGACCATTGTGGATCGGTGCGAAGGTGCCGCCGAAGAAGCCGATCGCTTTCATTCGGTGCGCGGCGACCTCACGCGGAGGCCGTCACGACTGCGGATGCTCAACGGACATTGCCGTCGCCGAGCACCACCCACTTCACCGACGTCAGGCCTTCCAGCCCGACCGGGCCGCGTGCGTGGAACTTGTCGGTGGAGATGCCGATTTCCGCACCCAGGCCGTACTCGTAGCCGTCGGCGAAGCGCGTCGAGGCATTGACCATCACCGAACTCGAATCGACTTCGCGCAGGAAGCGGCGCGCCTTCGTGTAGTTCTCGGTGACGATGGCATCGGTATGCGCCGAGCCGTGGCGGGCAATGTGATCCATCGCGGCATCGATGCCATCGACGATCTTCACCGCGAGGATCGGTGCCAGATATTCGGTATCCCAATCGGCAGCGGCCGCGGCCTTGGCCTGCGGCAGAATCTGCCGAGTGCGCTCGCAGCCGCGCAGTTCGACATCGTGGCCGCTGTAGATCGGTGCCAGCTGGTTCAGCAGCGAGGCCGCGATCGGGGCGTCGACCAGCAGCGTTTCCATCGTGTTGCAGGTGCCGTAGCGCTGGGTCTTGGCATTGACGGCAATCGCCACCGCCTTTTCCAGATCGGCTTCGCCATCGACATACACGTGGCAGTTGCCGTCGAGATGCTTGATCACCGGCACGCGGGCGTGCTCGGAAACGAAGGCCACCAGGCCCTTGCCGCCGCGCGGAATCACCACGTCGATCGCTTCCGGCATCGCCAGCATCGCGGCGACGGCGGCGCGGTCGGTGGTATCGACGACCTGCACGGCGTCGGCCGGCAGACCGGCCGACTTCATCGCGCGGCTGATGCAGCGGGCGATCGCCTGGTTGCTGTGCATCGCTTCCGAGCCGCCACGCAGCACGCAGGCGTTGCCGGACTTCAGGCTCAGCGCTGCAGCGTCGGCGGTCACGTTCGGCCGCGATTCGTAAATGATGCCGATGACGCCGAGCGGCACCCGCATCTTGCCGACCTGGATGCCGGACGGCCGCATCTTCATGTCGAACATCTCGCCGACCGGATCGGGCAGCGCGGCGACCTGGCGCACGCCATCGGCCATCGCGGCAATGCGGGATGGATTCAATTCGAGGCGCTCGACCATGGCTTCGTCGAGGCGGGCATCGCGCGCGGCGCGCAGATCGAGCACGTTGGCTTCGAGGATCGCAGCACTTTCGGCTTCGATGACATCGGCAAGCGCGAACAGCGCTGCGTTCTTTTCGCCGGTGGTGGCGCGGGCGATTTCGCGAGCGGCAGCGCGCGCGCGCTTGCCGACATCCTTCATGTAGCGATTGACGGCGTCGTTGCTGGCCGCGTCCTTCCGGAATTCCTTGTGGGTTGCCGCAGTCATCGCCGTGCTGGTGCCGCCTTTCGCTTCGCTGCGCCGCTGGCAGCCACGCTCAATGTTAACAACTCTTCCCAGGCCTGCGGCTGGCTGCCACTGGACTTGGCGAGCTGGTCGATCTGCGCGCAGCGACGCAGCCAGCCGAGCACCTGATTGCTGGAGGCCCGCTCGACAGCCTTGGTGTACGGCCCTTGATTGGCCTTGTGAATGCGTGCCGCTTCGACGGCTGCGGCAGCGTTGCCGGTGCGTGCCTTCAGCGACGTTGCGGCCGCCAGTTGTCGAAAACCCATGGCCAGCAGCAGGTTGATCGGTACCACGTCCATGCCTTCGCCTCTGAGCACGTCGAGCCCGCGCACGGCGCCGACGGCGTCACCGGCCATGATCTTGTTGATCCAGCCGAACACGTCGATGTGCGCCGAATCCGCCACGGCGCCGTCGATCGCGGCGATGTCGAGGCGCGTGCCTTTCGGCTGCAGCAGACTCAGTTTCTGCACTTCCTGCTGAGCGGCCAGCAGATTGCCTTCGGTGCGCTCGGCGAGCAGGCGCAGCGCATCGGTATCGGCATCAAGGCCGGCGGCGCGCAGCCGGCCGGCGATCCAGGTCGGCAGTTCGGCGGCCTTCAGCGGCTCGAAGTACAGGCTGCAGCCGGCGGCCTCCAGCGCTGAAAACCAGCCACCGCTGCGAGTACGCCATTCCAGCTTGTTGACGTGGACCAGCAGCAGCACGTCGCGCGGCGGGTCGGCTGCGATCTGCTGCAGGATCTTGCCGCCGGCCGCGTCAGGCGCCTGATGCAGACGCAGTTCGACGATGCGAAGCGATGCGAACAGCGACATCGCATTGCAGGCATCGAGCAGCCGACCCCATTCGAAGCCCTTTTCGGCATCGAGCACTTCGCGCTCGGAATAACCCTTGGCGCGCGCAGTGGCGCGAATCGCGTCAAGCGCTTCCTGCGCCAGCAGCGGCTCCTCGCCGCCAACGACATAGAGCGGGGCGAGTCCCTTGGTCAGTGCAGCCGGCAATTGCGACAGCGTCAGGCGCATGGTCGGTGTTCAGCGATCGAGAAAGGCCGCAAGACGCTGCGCGGTGTCCTGAGGTGCGTCGAAGTGCAGCATGTGGCCGGCTTCGGCAATGACCTCGACCGCATGACGCCGGTAGCAGGCCAGCCGCGCAGTGCGCTGTTCCGGCGGCATCGGGATCTGGGATTTGCCGGCATCGATGAACAGCGTGTCGGCGGTGATCTCGCGCCAGATCGCGTTGGAGTCTTCGGCGTGGTACAGCCCCGGGCCGTGCCGGTGATGACGAGGATCGGCGCACAGCGTGATCTTGCCGCGGCCGTCCTCGCGACCCCAGCAGCGAGCGACGAACAGCGCGTGTTCGGCCGACAGTTGCGGGTGCTGGCGCTGCACGCGGCCGGCCAGATCCTCGAATGACGGATAGCGGCGCTCGCGCGGCGTGTCCTGCAACTGGTCGAGCCAGTGGCGGAAGCGCTTCGGCGCCACGGTCGACGGCATGTCCGGCAGCGTGACGCCGTCGAGCAGCACCAGCTTCTGCACGCGCTCGGGCCGCAGGCCGGCGTACAGGCTGACGATCTGCGCGCCCATGCTGTGGCCGACCAGAGTCAGCGGCGCGTCGGGCGAGTAGTGACGGACGAAGGCGTCGAGATCGGCGACGTAATCCTGGAACCAGTAGCCGTCCTGCGGCCACTCGGTGTAGCCGAAGCCGCGCCAGTCCGGTGCCAGCACCTGATAGCGGCCGGCCGTGGCATCGAGCAGTGCGGCGACCAGCGGCTCGAAGGTTGCCGAGACGTCGAGAAAGCCGTGGCCGAGGAAGATCATCGGCCGGTCGGGCTGGCCCCAGCGACGGATGTGATGGCGTATGCCGCGGGCGCGCAGGAAGTCGCTGCGGCTGGAGGATCGAAACGAGGTCATGCGCGATTATCGCCTCGCGCGCGGCGCAATCGGCTGTCGCGGCGGATTCAGCCTTGGGCCGCTGGCCGCAGGGCGTCTTCGAGCAGCACCAGCCGGTCGTTGCCCCAGAACATCGTGCTGCCGACAAAGAACGTCGGTGCGCCAAACGCGCCGCGCTTGATCGCATCGTCGGTGTTGGCGCGCAGCACGTCCTTGATCGCCTGCTGCTGGCTCGCTTCGAACAGCGCTGCGCCGTCGAAACCGGCAGCGGTCATCGCGGACACCAGCGCATCCGGCTGGCTGATGTCGACGCCGTCGACCCAGTAGGCGCGCATCACGGCAAGCGCAAAGCGTCCGCCTTCGCCGGCCTCGTTGGCGGCGCAGGCCATCCGGAGGGCCGTCATCGAGTTGACCGGGAAGACCTTCGGAAAATTCAGCGGCTGGTTATACAGCGCAGCCCAACGGCCCAGGTCCTTGAACAGGTACTTGGCCTTGGCGGCGACGGTCGCCGGCGCGCGGTTACCGGTCGCTTCGAAGACCTTGCCGAGCACGAACGGCCGCCACGACACCGTGGCACCGGTCCGCGTGGCCAGCGCGCCGATCTGCGTGGCCGCCAGCCACGTATAAGGACTGGCCGGATCCCAGAAAAACTCGATGACGGGTGTATTCATTGAAGATTGCGGCGGCTCGGCCGAAAGGGATGAAGGCCTGAAGCGCCGAGCTTGCCCTTCGCGTCGTGGCGGCACAAGTTATGCTTCGAACCGCGAGCGGCCGCGCTGTCCGTCGTCACATACCGAAAAATTCAGGCCCGCACCGAATCCCATGACCTATTGCGTCGCGATCAAATGCAACGACGGCCTCGTCTTCGCAGCCGACACCCGCACGGCCGCTGGCGTTGACGACGTCCGGACCTACAACAAGCTGCACGTGCTCGAAGTGCCCGGCCAGCGCGTGTTCGTGATCCTGTCGGCGGGCAACCTCGCCACCACCCAGTACGTGCTCGCCTACGCGCGGCGCGAGATGAATGATCCGAACGCGACCACCAGCCTGCGCACGGTGCGCCACATGTTCGATGCCGCCGACTACCTCGGCCAGCTGTCGGTGCGTGCCCAGAAGCAGGCGGCCGAAGCGAACATGAACGTCAACGTCGAAACGACGCTGATCCTCGGCGGCCAGATCATGGGTGAAGACCCCGCGATCTACATGATCTACCCGCTCGGCAACTGCATTTCGGCCAGCCCGGAAATGCCGTTCCTGCAGATCGGCGAAATCAAGTACGGCAAGCCGATCCTCGACCGTTTCGTGCGGCCGCAAGTCAAGCTTGAAGACGCGGCACGCTGTGCATTGGTGTCGCTGGATTCGACGATGCGTTCGAACATCTCGGTTGGCCCGCCGGTCGATGTGGCGATCCTGCCGCGCGACGGGCTGGCGATCAGCCATTCGCTGCGCCTGGATTTCGATACGCCGTACTACGCAAGCCTGAAGGACAGCTGGGGCCGACAGCTTGAGAACGCGGTTCGCAACCTGCCGAAGTTCGACTGGGAAGTGCAGCAGTCGCTGCCGCTGTCGCCGCACCCCGGCAGCAATTTCGTTGCCGGGCAGCAGCAGCGTCAGGTCGATGCCAGCAGCCACCCGCAGCAGGGCTGGCAGGCGGCGCAATGGTCATCGGACACCGACGACAGCGGCCGACGCTGAGCGATCCTGACGCCGGCTCAGCGCCGGAGCCCGCTTGCCCAACAGGCTGTGCGCGTCGGTTCTAACAGCTGACAACACTTGCCGCAGCCGGCATCGCAGCGAGCGATGCCGGCTAAGTGACCGGATCAGCCGCCGAAGTAGGCTTCGCTGACCGCCGTGTGCATGTCGGCAAGGCCGATCTGGATCTCGTCCATCAAGCCGGGCACGCCATCCGCCGTCTTCAGCAAGGTATCGACGTTGGCATCGCGGATCAGCGCCCGCGTGCGATCGATGGTGCGTTCGATCTTGCGGTCGCTCGGCAGGTGCGGAAGCGTTGACGCGATATTGCCGAGGCAGAACATCACCGAGCGCGGGAACTCCCGGTTCTGCAGCAGGAAGCGCAGCACGCCCGAGCCATTGACGCGGGTGCGCAGGTGACGTCGGTACATCTGGTACGCGGTCAGGCTGCGCAGCACGCTCATCCAGACGATGTTCTCGAACGGCGTCAGATCAAGCTTGTCGTCCGGCGTCAGCAGCTTGGTGGTGCGCACATCGAGGATGCGCGTGGTCATGTCCGCCTGTTCGATGTTCGTGCCGATGCGCAGGAACTGGAAGCCGACGTCGCGGCTCATGTTGCTGGTCAGCACGCTGTAGACCAGCAGCGCACTGCTGATCACCTGCTGCACGAAGGCCTGACGGCTGGCGCGCAGGATCGCGGATTCTCCACGCTCGTTGACGTAGTAGAACAGGTCGTTGAGCCGTTCCCAGGTATCGCGCGGCATGGTGTCGCGTGACACGCGGAGAATCTCGCGAGCACTGTGCAGCGACGACAGGATCGAACCGGGATTCTTCGGATCGACCATCAGGAAGCGCAGCACATTGTCTTCGGTCGCTTCCGGATACAGCTCCTTGAAGCGCAGATCGGCGCCGACGATCTCGACCAGTGGCGCCCAGCCGAGCGGCATCCGGCGCGGCAGGTCGAGCATCAGGTTGGCGTTGACGTTGATCAGGCGCGCGGTGTTTTCGGCGCGCTGCATGTAGCGGCCAAACCAGTACAGGTTTTCGGCGACACGGGACAGCATCAGGCGGCTCCCTTCTGGGTTGGAGACTGGCCCTGCGACTGGCTCTGGGTCTGGGCTGCAGGAGAAGTGACGACGGCTGGTGCGTCATCGTCGATGTCGACGATCCAGGTGTCCTTCGAGCCGCCGCCCTGCGAGGAATTGACGACCAGCGAACCCTTGACCAGCGCCACGCGGGTAAGGCCACCAGTGGTGACATAGGTGCTTTCGCCGCGGCTCAGGATGAACGGCCGCAGATCGAGATGGCGCGGTTCGATGCCTTCGTCGCAGATGGTTGGCGCGGTCGACAGGCTGAGCGTCGGCTGCGCCATGTAGTTGCGCGGGTTTTTCTCGATCAGCGCGCGGAACTTCTCGTGCTCGTCCTTCGACACGCGCGGGCCGATCATCATGCCGTAGCCGCCGGACTCGTTGGCTGGCTTGACCACCAGCTTGTCGAGGTTGGCGAGCACGTGCTTTCGCTGCTTCTCGTCGAAGCACAGGAAGCTCGGCACGTTCGGCAGGATCGCGTCCTCGCCGAGGTAGTACTTGATCATCTGCGGCACGTAGGCATAGACGACCTTGTCGTCGGCCACACCCGCACCGGGCGCATTGGCCAGACCGACCTTGCCCTTGATCCACGAGCGCATCAGGCCCTTGCAGCCGAGGATCGACTCCGGATTGAACGCTTCCGGATCGAGGAACAGATCGTCGATGCGGCGATAGATGACATCGACGCGCTTCAGGCCATCGATGGTCCGCATATAAGTGCAGTCGTCGTCACCGACGACGAGGTCCGAGCCTTCGACCAGTTCGACACCCATCTGCTGCGCGAGATAGGCATGCTCGAAGTACGCGGAGTTGTAGATGCCCGGGGTCAGCAGCACGATGTTCGGCGCGTCACCCGGGCGCGGGCTGATCGCAACCAGCGTGTCGTATAGCTGCGCGGTGTAGTCGTCGACCGGCAGGATGTTCGTGGTGTGGAACAGTTCCGGCCAGATGCGCTTGATGACCGCGCGGTTCTCCAGCATGTACGACACGCCGGACGGCACGCGGAGGTTGTCTTCGAGCACGTACAGCGTGCCGTCGCCGTCGCGGACCAGATCGGAGCCGCAGATATGCGCCCAGATGCCGTGCTTCGGCGCAACGCCGACGCACTGCTTACGGAAGTTCACCGACTCGGCGAGGATCTCGGCCGGGAAGATGCCGTCCTTGATGATCTGCTGCTTGCCGTACAGATCCTGGATGAAGTGGTTCAGCGCCGTGACGCGCTGCTTCAGGCCGCGTTCGGTCTTCTCCCATTCCTTCTTTGGAATGACTCGCGGAATGATGTCGAACGGCCAGGCGCGGTCGACATTCTTGCCTTCGGAATAGACCGTGAAGGTGATGCCCATGACCTTGATCGCCAGATCAGCCGCCAGGCGGCGATCGGCGAGATCCTTCTGCGACAGGCTCTGCAGGTACTCGACGAGGCTGCGGGCGGCGGGTCTTGCAAGGCCGGCGTTGTCGAAGAGTTCGTCGTAGGCGGCGTCGCCTCGATATTGGCGCCAGTCGAATGCCATGCTGATGTCCAGGGAATTTCCAATCCTGTGGTGCGCGATTCCGCCGTCCGGGCCGGAACATTGATATTGAAGGGGTTCATGTCTAACCTAGCATCAGACTCAAGCAAAACATAGGCCACGGCACGCCGCCCGCAGCGCCTGTGTCGACAGGATTTCTTCCCCCGTAAATGACCCGCTCCCGCCCCGCCCTCGAACTGAAGGGCCGCATGCTTCCGATCACGCGCGTGCGGGTGCTTGAAGCCGATCCAGCCAGCGTCCGCGCCCAGCTCGCGGAAATGGTTCGCCAGATGCCGCAAGCCGTGAAAGGCATGGCGGTGGTGATCGACAGCGATATCGATGGCGACCTCGCAGCGTTGCTGACCGCATTTCGCGAAGTCGGCATCCAGCCGCTAGCCGTTTCCGACGGTCCGCTTGCCGATGCCGCGCGTGCCTCGGGATTGCCGGTGGTGTCGAAGGACAGTGGCAAGGCAGCGCCGGCACCAGCACCGGCACGCGCGGTGGCTGCAGCGCCGGCGCCGGTCGTGGCCGCGGCGCGCAAGCCGGCCAAGGTGGTTGCCGATCCGATTCGCTCCGGCCAGCAGGTCTACGCCGAAGACTGCGACCTGATCGTGCTGAACACCGTCAGCCCCGGTGCCGAAGTGATCGCCGACGGCTGCATCCACATCTACGGCAAGCTGGCAGGTCGCGCGCTGGCTGGCGTCAAGGGCGACGAATCGGCGCGCATCTTTTGCCGCAAGCTCGACGCCGAACTGGTCGCGATCGCCGGCATCTATGCCGTGGCCGAGCAGATCAAGGCCGGACCGGTCAACGAGCCGGCGCTGGCCTGGCTCGATGGCGGCCGCTTGAAGATCGAGGCACACAAAATCTAGGCTGTTGCGATCGTTGTTCCGATCGTCGGCCCTTCGTTCACGCAGCACCAGACAAGCAGCACGGAGCACCGTTGGCCAAGATCATCGTGGTTACCTCGGGCAAGGGCGGCGTCGGCAAGACCACGACGAGCGCCTCGTTCGCCACCGGCCTTGCGCTGCGCGGCAAGAAGACGGCTGTCATCGATTTCGATGTCGGCCTGCGCAATCTCGACCTGATCATGGGTTGCGAGCGCCGCGTGGTCTACGACTTCGTCAACGTCATCAACGGCGAAGCCAGCCTCAAGCAGGCACTGATCCGCGACAAGAACGTCGACACGTTGCACATCCTCGCGGCCAGCCAGACGCGCGACAAGGACGCGCTGACCACCGAAGGCGTGGAGCGGGTGCTGAAGGATCTGGCTCAGGATTTCGACTACATCATCTGCGACTCGCCGGCCGGCATCGAGCGCGGCGCGTTCCTGGCGATGTACTTCGCTGATGAGGCGCTGGTGGTCACCAACCCGGAAGTCTCCAGCGTCCGTGACTCCGACCGCGTGCTCGGCATCCTGGCGTCGAAGTCGCGCCGTGCCGAAATCGGTGAGCAGCGGGTCAAGGAACATCTGGTGCTGACGCGTTACAACCCGGCACGTGTCGCCAAGGGCGAGATGCTCAGCGTCGACGACGTCAAGGAAATCCTCGCCATTCCGCTGCTCGGCATCATCCCGGAATCACCGACCGTGCTGACCAGCTCGAATTCGGGCGAGCCGGTGATCAAGGACCCGGCGAGCGAAGCCGGACAGGCCTACACCGATCTGGTTGCGCGGTTCCTGGGCGAAGAGCGGCCGATGCGTTTCCTGACCGAGCAGAAGAAGGGCTTCATGGCCAAGCTGTTCGGAGGCTGACATGGACTGGCTCAAGATCTTCCGCGGAGAGAAACAGAAGAACTCCGCGCAGACGGCGAAGGATCGCCTGATGGTCGCCGTGGCCTACCAGCGCGAGGGCCGCATGAATGGCCCGAACTACCTGCCGCAGATGCGCGAGGAAATTCTCGCCGTGGTGCGCAAGTACATTCGCGTGCCGGATGGTGCCGTGCAGTTCAACGTCCAGCGCGAGGATGGCCTCGAGGTGCTGGAGCTGAACATCACGCTGCCGGAAGACAGTCCACGCTGAATCACGGCATCGGTCTGGCAGAAGCCGGACCGATGCGCGTCAGCCGGTTTCCGCCATCAGCATTTCGAGCGCCTGCGGATCGCCAGTTTCGAGCAGGTTCGCGGCCTGCGCTCTCAGCGCGCGGACATTGCTTTCGATGATGATCCGCTTGACCTCCAGCACGCTCGCGGGGTGCATCGAGAACTCGGTCAGCCCGAGCCCCAGCAGCAGACGCGTGTAGCGCGGATCACCCGCCATCTCGCCGCACATGGCCACCGGAATGCGCGCTCGTTCGCCGGCCTCGATGGTGGTGCGGATCAGTTTCAGCACGGCCGGATGCAGCGGGTCGTAGAGGTAGTTGACCTCGTCGTCGACGCGGTCGATCGCCAGCGTGGACTGGATCAGATCGTTGGTGCCGATCGAGAAGAAGCTGCAGTGACGTGCCAGCAGCGATGCAGCAAGTGCGGCAGCCGGCACCTCGATCATCGCGCCGACCGGCACATGCGCGGCCATCGTCGCGCCTTCGCGCGCCAGTTGTTCGCGGGTGGCGGCGATGAAGGCCATCGCCTGACGATATTCGCCGACGCTGGAAATCATCGGCAGCATGATGTGCACGTCGCCATGCGCGGATGCGCGCAGCAGCGCCCGCACCTGAGCGCGGAACAGGTCCGGTTCCTTCAGGCACAGGCGAATCGCGCGCAGGCCGAGGGCCGGATTGTTCGGCGTCGGTCCTGATCGGGCGCCGCTGTCGACCTGCTTGTCGGCTCCGAGATCCAGCGTTCGGATGGTGATCGGCCCTTTCACCGAAGCCGCCACTCGCGCGTAGACCTCGTACTGCTCGTCTTCGGTCGGCAGCGTCTTGCGGTTCATGTACAGGAACTCGGTGCGATACAGGCCAACCCCCTCGGCACCGAGATCGGCGGCGTGGGTCGCGTCTTCGCTGAGTTCGATGTTGGCCAGCAAGCGGATCTTGACGCCGTCGCGCGAGATCGCCGGCTTGTCCTTAAGGCCGGACAGTGCAGCGCGGCGTTCGCGCTGCTGATTGCGCTTGGCGTGGAAGAACTGCAGCGCCTGGGCATCCGGATCGGCAAGCGCGTGGCCAAGGTCGCCGTCGACGATCACCGCTTCGCCATCGCGGAACAGGCGGCGGGCGTTGTGCAGGCCGACGATCGCCGGGATGCCGTACGAGCGCGCCAGGATCGCGGTGTGCGACAGCGGGCCGCCGTATTCGGTGATGAACGCGGCGACGCCGGCCTGCGCGAGCAGGATGATGTCGGCCGGCGTGATGTCGTCGGAAACGATGATGCTCGGTTCCGGTGGCGGCCCTGCCGGCGCTTCGGCATCGCCGACCGGCAGGCTGCGCTCCTGGTTCAGCAGGATGCGCAGCAGGCGTGCCGAAACATGTTTCACGTCGTCGCGACGGGCGCGCAGGTAGGCGTCGTCCATCTGCTCGAAGACCGCCATCAGCGCGTCGCGCTGACGCTTCAGCGCGGCCTCGGCGTTGATCCGGCTGCTGCGGATGGTCGCGACCACTGCATCGGTCAGCGAGCGGTCGTCCATCATCAGCAGATGCGTGTCGATGAACGCGGCGATCTCGTTCTCGGCGCCGCCCATGCCGCTTGGAACCTGCGATCGGACCTGCCGCAGCTGCTCGCGGCCGCGCGCCTGGGCATCGGCGAAGCGCCGCAGCTCGGCATCGACGTCGGCTTCGGCGATCGTGTATTCGGGAATCTCGAGGTCGCCGCCCGACAGCTTCTGCACGCGGCCGATGGCGATGCCGCGCGAGACGCCGATCCCGTTGAGCCAGAGACTCATGCGTCCTCGTCGAAGCGGTTGGCAACCAGTGCGGCCAGCGCTTCGAGTGCCTCGACGGCATCCGGTCCGCTGGCTGCAAGCTTGAGCACGGTGCCTTGCGCGGCGGCCAGCATCATCACTTTCAGGATGCTCTTGCCGGGTACCTGCTTGCCGTCCTTCTCGACCGTCAGCTCGGCTTCATAGCTCGAGGCCAGCGTGACGAACTTCGAGGCGGCGCGGGCATGCAGGCCGAGCCGGTTGATGATGACCACCGTCTTTTCGGCGGTCTGGGCGGCGGCAGGGGTATTCGGTGGTGATTCGGTCATGACGGCGAGCCCGGTTGCTTGAACGAGACGATACCGGTCTGGCCGCCATCAACGGCGGCGGCGACCATGGCCGGCAGGTCGCGCTTCGGGAAATTGAAGATCTCGACCAGCATCGGCAGGTTGACGCCGGCGACCATTTCGGTGCGCGGCGCCTCCAGCAGTCGGCTGGCGATATTGCTCGGCGTGGAGCCGTAGGCGTCAGTGAGGATCAGCACGCCATGACCGCCATCGAGCCGCTCGATCATCCGGCGGCCTTGCAGCAGCAGCACGTCGGTGGCCTGCACGCGGCGCACTTCGAGCACATCGGCGTTCAGCGGCAGCGGGCCGATCATGTCCTGCATCGTTTCCAGCAGGTGATGGCCCAGCTTGCCGTGGGTGACCAGCAATACGCCGACGGTCATCGCACAGCGCTCATGCACTCAACTCCCGATGTTTGACGACGATCTGCGGGAAGCGGCCATCGAAGGCCTGCTTCATGCGCTCGATCAGGTAGACCGAGCGATGCTGGCCTCCGGTGCAGCCGATGGCGATCGTCACGTAGGCGCGATCCTGGGCTTCGACCGCCGGCAGCCAGCGCTCCAGATAGGCGCGGGTGTCCTCGAAGAACGCTTCGACGACGCTCTGGCCGCGGAACCAGTCGACCACCGGCGCGTCGCGGCCGGTCAGCGCCCGCAGGTCCGGTACCCAGTGCGGGTTCGGCAGCAGGCGTGCATCGAACACGAAATCCGCGCCTTCCGGTCCGCCGTTCTTGAAGCCGAACGACAGGAACAGCACCGACAGGCCACGGGTTCCAGGTTCCGGCAGGTGCACGTCGACCGCCGCCCGAAGGTCGTACAGGCTCAGCGTGGTGGTGTCGAGCGGCACGTCGGCGAGGTCGGCGACCGGCTTCAGCAGCTTGCGTTCGAGCCGGATCGCATCGAGCAGCGACACTTCCGCCGAGTCCAGCGGGTGACGTCGCCGCGTCTCGTTGTAGCGACGCAGGATCACGCTGTCGTCGGCGGTCAGGAACAGCACGCGCACGTCGATGGCCTGGCCGCGCAGCGCCTCCAGCACGGCCGGGAAGCGCTCGATTTCCAGCGGATCGCAACGGGCATCGATGCCCAGCGCCAGCTTGCGGTAGCGCGGCCCGGGGTTGTCGACGGCATGGCTCAGCAGCGGCTGGACCAGATCAAGCGGAATATTGTCGATGCAGTAATAGCCACGGTCCTCGTACTGCTTGAGGGCCACGGACTTCCCGGCACCGGACAGTCCACTGACGATGACCAGACGCATGATCGGGGCGACGGCTCGGTGCGCGATCGGCGGTCAGCCGGCGAGCAGGGCGTAGACCGCGGCGTCGTCCCTGGCGGCATGGATCTGCGCGCAGAGGTCGTCGTCGGAGAATTTCTCGGCAATGGCCGCGAGATGCTGCAGATGCTCGCCGGTCGCGTTCTGCGGTACCAGCAGGCCGAACACCAGATCGACCGGCTGGCCGTCGTGGGTGTCGTAATCGACCGGGTGCTTCAGGCGCACGAAGGCGCCGATGCTGGTCGACACGCCCGCCATCCGGCCGTGCGGAATGGCCACGCCGTGACCGAGCCCGGTCGAGCCCAGCTTCTCCCGGCTCGCAAGGCTGGCGAGGATGTCGGCCGGTGCCACGCTCGGTGCACCAAGCGCGAGCAGGCGGGCAATCTCTTCCAGTGCGCGCTTCTTGCTGGTCGCGGCGACGCCGACGGCAACGCGGCCCGGGCTGAGGATGTCGGCAAGTTTCATCGAGGGTCCGGCGTGTGGGAAAGAAAAAGCCCCGCTTCGAAAAGCGGGGCTTTTTCGAACGCCCGGCTAGTGTAGCGGCGCGCGCCCTAGTTCAGAGCGTGCTTCTGCACATCGCGGGCGTGGTGGTCGCGCAGCTTGTCCTTGAACTTCCGGGTCTGCTGATCGAGCTTGTCGATCAGGTTGTCGATCGCCGCATACATGTCGCCCTGCACCGATTCGGCGTGCAGATGGGTGCCTCGGGCATGCAGGGTGGCTTCGGCCTTGTGCTGCAGCTTGGTGTCAACCGACAGGATCACGGCAGCGTCGATCAGGTGATCGAAGTGCCGTTCGACGCGCTTCAGCTTGTCGGTGACGTAGGTGCGCAGCGCCGGCGTGAGATCGAGATGATGACCGGAAATGTTCAGGTTCATACACGCAACTCCTTTTCAGGGAAGGCGGCCCGTGTGCCCGCCGGGAATCCGGCTGGACGAGCGGGTCGAACACATGCATTGCAGGTTTCGGACCATGAACAGCGGCGGGAACCCGGATTCGGGTTCTGCGTCCGGTCGGGGCTCAGCCGATCGGCTTGCGCTCGTGAGACGGCGGAATGCGCAGCGCTTCGCGGTACTTCGCGACCGTGCGACGGGCCACCTGGATGCCTTCCTTCAGCAGCATCTCGGCGAGCGTCGAATCGGACAGCGGCTTGGCAGGATCTTCCGCAGCGATGAGCCGCTTGATCATGGCCTGGATCGCAGTGGCGGAGCAGGTTCCTCCTTCGGTGGTCTGGACGTGGCTGGAGAAGAAGTACTTCAGTTCGTAAAGGCCTCTGGGCGTCAGCATGTACTTGTTTGCTGTCGCGCGCGATACCGTTGACTCATGAATTCCTAGCTGTTCGGCGACATCTCGCAGCACCAGCGGCCGCATCGCCTCCTCGCCGTAGTCGAGAAACGCCCGCTGCTCCTCGACAATGCATTGGGCAACCTTCAGCAGCGTTTCGTTCCGCGCTTCCAGCGAATTGATGAAGTAGCGCGCTTCCTGCAGGTGCTGCTTCATCGTCAGCTGGTCGCGCGAGGTGTCGGCGCGCTTGACCATGCCCTGATACAGCTGGTTGATCCGCAGCTTCGGCGTGTGCTCGGGGTTCAGGCTGACGCGCCAGCGGCCATTCTTCTTGCCGACGAAGACATCCGGCGCGATGTAGTCGCTTTCATGGGCCTGGTACGGCCGACCCGGATGCGGCTGCAGCGACTGGACCAATGCAAGTCCTTCGCGCAGCGTTTCCAGCGCCAGGCCGGTGGCCTTCATCAATGCCGTTTCATCGTGCCGCGCCAGCATCGCCATCGGTGCTTCGAGCACCTTGAACGCGGCAGCCAGGCCCGGCGTCTTCGGCGGGAACTGCTGCAACTGCAGGCGCAGGCACTCCGGCAGATCACGCGCAGCGACGCCGGACGGATCGAAGTCCTGCACGGCGCGAAGAATCTTCTCGACACGCTCGGCCGGGATGTTCTGGCCGCCGACCAGACGATCGCGAACGCCGGTCCAGTCTTCCAGATAGCCGTCGTCGTTGATCGCATCGATGATGTGCAGTGCGATCTCGGCATCGACTTCGTCGAATGGCGCGATCGACGCCTGCCAGCTCAGGTGATCCCGCAGCGACTGTGAACCGTGCAGGTTCGCCTGCATGAAATCGTGCAGGCCGTCGTCGTCCTCGCCCGAGCCGCTGCCGGCCGAGCCGGCGCTGTCGTAGATGTCGCCCCAGTCGGCGTCGACCGGCATTTCCTCGGGAATGACGTTCTCGCCGCCGATCTCGATCGCGGTTTCAGCTGCTGAACCCGCTTCGGCAACGGCGGCGCTGCTGTCCGATTCCGCCATCGCTTCTTCGGTGGTCTGGATTTCGGCGTCTTCGCCGTCCGCTTCCAGCATCACGTTCGATTCGAGCGCCTGACGGATCTCCAGCTGGAGATCGAGGCTCGACAACTGCAGCAGGCGAATCGCCTGCTGCAGCGCAGGCGTCATGGTCAGAGCAAGGCCGGTTCGGAGTGACAGCGACTGCTTCATGCGCGCGGATTCATGATTTCGAGTGTTGGCATTGTACTTGCTCGAAAAAAGATGCGATCCGCTATGATCGACAAGTGAACATGTTCCAGATCGCTGGAATATCTGTGGAATTTCACCTGTCTCTGCAGCACCAAAACGCCGTGCCTGCAGCCGCTCAAAGCCGGAACTGCTCGCCCAGATAGACGCGCCGCACGGTCTCGTTTTCCATCAGCGCCGTTGGCGTTCCTTCGGCAATGACCTTGCCGCCAGCCAGGATGTAGCCGCGCGTGCAGATGCCGAGCGTCTCGCGCACGTTGTGATCGGTGATCAGCACGCCGATGCCGCGTTCCGACAGGTGCCGGACGATCCCCTGGATGTCGATCACCGCAATCGGATCAACGCCCGCAAACGGCTCGTCGAGCAGGATGAAGCGCGGATTGGCTGCCAGCGCGCGGGCGATTTCCGCGCGCCGTCGCTCGCCGCCGGACAGCGCCATGCCGAGGCCATCGCGAACGTGCGTGATGTGCAATTCCTCGAGCAGCCGTTCCAGTTCGCGCTTGCGGCCGGCCGTGTCGAGATCGTCACGCAGTTCAAGGATCGCCATCACGTTGTCGGCGACCGACAGCTTGCGGAAGATCGACGCTTCCTGCGGCAGGTAGCCGATGCCGGCCTTGGCACGCGCGTGCATCGGCAGCTTGGTGATGTCGCGGCCATCGAGCTCGATGCGGCCACCATCGGCCGGCACCAGGCCGACCACCATGTAGAACGACGTGGTCTTGCCGGCACCGTTCGGACCGAGCAGGCCAACGATTTCGCCCGCCTTCACATCGAGCGACACGCCGCTGACCACCGTGCGCTTCTTGTAGCGTTTGACCAGATCGCGGGCCAGCAACACCGACGCCGGACGATCGCTGCTGACGGCTGCGCTCAAGGTGCGGCTCCCGGTGCTGCTACAGGTGCGGCCGGCTCGCTGGATGACGGCTGCAGGATGATCTTGACCTGTCCGCCGGTGCCGCCCGAAGCCTGAATGCGCCGCTGGTTGACGTCGTACTTGATGGTGTCGCCGGTGATCTCGTCGTTGCCGCGCATCACGTAGGCGTCACTGATCAGATCGAGCACGCCGCTGCGCGAGTCGTAGTTCAGCGTCTTGGCACGCGCCGATACCGGCGGATTGTCGGCACCATTGCCGGCGTGATTCATCTTCGCCGGGCCGCCGGTGATCTTGGCCTCGTACTGCCCGCCGGCGTACTGCTTGAGCTCCACCCGGTCGCCTTCGAGCTTCAGCGTGTCGGACGACAGCACGACATTGCCGGTATAGACCGCCGAATTGCCCTGGACCAGCTCGGCCTTGTCGGAGGTCAGCGTGACGGGTCCGGTCGGCTTCAGGTCGGTCGGCTTCGGCAGTTTGACCAGATCCTTGCGATCGACCGGCGGGGTCTTCGGGGCAGTCTGCGCGACTGCCACCAGCGGCGCCGCCGTCGAGGCGAGCAGGACCAGCAGCATGGCTGCCTTCAGTTCAGCGAGTGACGTCATAGCGCATCTTCACGTTATCCAGCAGGCGCAGGTCTTGTTTTTGCCAGTTGGCGTTCATGCCGACCGCCGTGCCGTTTCGAGTCTTGCTGTCGACCTCGACCGCCGCTGCCGTGCGCAGCAGATGGGTGTCCGGATTGACGGTCATGGTCGGCGAGCGCAGCACCAGCGCCTCGCCGTTGTCCGGCCACTGACCATTGGCGACGACATCGCCAGTCAGTTCGATATCGCGGCTACCGGCGCGCAGCATGCCGGCCGGAGCTTCGATGTGCCATGGCGTCTTCGGGCCGGACAGCACGTCCACCACCAGCGTCGTGGCGTTTGCCGATTCGTCGTCGAAGTATTCCAGGGTGGCTGCCGTGGCCTTCATCGCCGGTTGGCCATCCGCATCGAAACGGGTCAGCGCGGCACCGGTCAGCGTGTAACGCGGCAGCTTGTCATTGTCGGCAGCCGGTTCGAGCGCGATATCGTCGATCCGGGTCAGCGTGAACAGCAGCCCGGCCAGCGTGGCCACTGCAATGCTGGCGACGACGATGCGCGTCACGGCTGAGATCCGGCCGACTGTGCGTTGATGATCAGGTCCGCCGCATCGCGCACCGCGCCGTTGCCGCCGCTCAAGCGGCTCGCCCAGTGGGCGATCGCCAGGACCTTCGGATGCGCATCGGCGACCGTCATCGCCAGTCCGGCACGCTGCATCAGCGGCAGGTCCGGGGTGTCGTCACCCATCATCATCATCTGCTCGTCGCGCAGACCGAGCTGCGCCTTCAGTTCTTCCCACGCCGGCAGCTTGTGCTCGACGTTCAGCCAGACTCGCTTGATGCCCAGATATTCGAAGCGCGCCTGCATCGCCGCCGATGGCCGGCCGGAGATCACGGCGACTTCGATGCCGGCCTGCATCAACAGCTTCAGACCCAGACCATCGCGGACATGGACAGCCTTCAGTTCGCTGCCATCGGGCGCGAGATACAGCTTGCAGTCGGTCATCACGCCATCGACATCGAACACCGCGCAGCGAATGTCGCGAGCGCGCTCGCTCAGAGTACGCATCAGACCACGCCCGCCCGCAGCAGATCGTGCATGTGCAGCACGCCGGCAATCCGGCGGTCTTCGTCCAGCACCATCAGTACCGTGATCCTGTGTTTTTCCATCAGATGGACGGCTTCCGCCGCGAGTTGCCCGGCGCCGATGGACTTGCCGCCGCGCGTCATCACGCTGGTGATCGGCGACGTGCGGACATCCAGGTTGGCGTCCAGCACGCGACGCAGGTCGCCGTCGGTGAAGATGCCGAGCGCGCGACCATCGGTGTCGACGACGGCGGTCATGCCGAGTCCCTTGCGGGTCATCTCCAGCAGCGCGGCCGACAGCGTGGCGTCGTCGCGAACCTGCGGGATCTGCTCACCGGCATGCATCAGGTCGCCGACCTTCAGCAGCAGGCGCCGGCCGAGTGTGCCGCCCGGATGGCTCAGCGCGAAATCCTCCGGCGTGAAGCCGCGCGCTTCCAGCAGTGCAACGGCCAGCGCATCGCCCATCGCCAGCGTCGCGGTGGTGCTCGCCGTCGGCGCCAGATTCAGCGGACAGGCTTCCTGTTCGACCGAGACATCGAGATGGACATCGGCGGCCTTCGCCAGCGTCGATGCCGGGCGGCCGGTCATCGACACCAGCGGCACGCCCATGCGCTTGATCAGCGGCAGGATGGTCAGCACCTCGGCGGTTTCGCCGGAGTTGCTGATCGCGATCACGGCATCGTCGCGGGTGATCATGCCGAGGTCGCCATGGCTGGCTTCGCCCGGGTGCACGAAGAACGCCGGGGTGCCGGTCGAGGCCAGCGTGGCGGCGATCTTGCCGCCGATGTGACCGCTCTTGCCCATGCCGGTGACCACGACCCGGCCGCGGCAGCCGATCAGCAGCCGGCAGGCGCGCGCGAAGTCAGCGTCGATGCGCGGCAGCAGCGCGTCCAGCGCGTCGCGTTCGATGCCGAGCACGCGGCGAGCGGTGACCTGCAGCGCCGTATCGTCGGTCGGCGAGGGGAGCGTGGAATCTGCCATGAGGCCGCTATCGTAACTGAGCGTCCGGTTGCGGTCCGGAGCGTTGCCAGCAAAGGCACGCGAGCGAACAGGCTTCTCTATAATCTCGCGCTGCAACGGCTGGCGCTTGCGCTGCTCGCGACCCGGTTGGCGTGATGCCCCCGAATCGACAGCGGCAGATGCGCCAGTTTGACGCATGGTCGGCCTCCTGCACTGAAATGAGGCTGGCCTGACTGCAATGTCCGGCGGCGATGCACTGCGTCGCGCTGGCAACCGACACCCCATATTTCGCCTTTACCCATCTGCCGGCCCCGGAGACCGTTGTGAGCAAAGACCAGGACAAGAAGTTCATGATTTCGTTTGCCGGCGTGCTGGCGCTGCTGTTCGGCATCACGTTCGGCATCATCGTGCTGGCCATGATCATGGCCCCGAAGCATGACAACGCCAGCGAGGTCGAACAGAAGAAGGTTGCCGCCCGCACGGCGCCGCTCGGCACTGTCGTCACCGACCCGGCATTGCTGGTCAAGACCGCCGCCGTTGCCGCGCGCGAGCCCTGGACCGGCGAGCAGGTCTACACGCAGGTCTGCTCGGCCTGCCATGACGCGGGCGTGCTGGCGGCCCCGATGCTGACCGACAAGGCTGCGTGGACGACGCGCAAGGGTGCCGCCGGTGGCGCCGATGGCCTGACCGCCTCCGCCATCAAGGGCAAGAACTCGATGCCGGCTCGCGGCGGCAAGGCTGATCTCAGCGACGACGAGATCAAGGCGGCCGTCGAACTGATGCTGCAGCGCGCCGGCGTCTGAACGACGCCTGCTGCTGAACGATTCGCGGCGCGCGAATCAGAGGCGGCACCGGCTCTCGCCGGTGCCGCCTTTTTCATGTCTGCGCGTAAGGGCCTGTGTAGAGGTGCGGCGATTGCCCCAACTTGGTGCGGCCGCGTCTTCAACGCCCCCCCGATTCGATGCATTGCAACATAGGCATGCTGCCGGTGTCGGTCCAGAGGCTCGAACGGTCCCGACAAATCCAACGAATTCAATTGTTTGAATCGAATGGCATGGTCCATGCTTTTTCCGTCGCCGCTGGCCATTTTCAGCGCAATTACTACTCGAAGGAGAGTCATGAGCAATTTCAAGAAGCTGTTGTCTGTCGCGGGTCTGGCCTGCCTGCCCGGCATGGCTTTCGCCGACACCCCGACCATCGGTTCGATCCTTGAAGCCTCCGGCATCGCGGTCACCGGCTACACCAGCGCCTCGTACTCGGTGAACTTCAACGACGGCAAGACGCTTGGCTTCCGCGCGTACGACGCCCAGAGCGACACCTTCACGATCGACCAGGCCTCGATCACGCTGGCCTACGCGCCGGAATCGGGTTTCGGTGCCACCGTCAACTTCCTGGCCGGTGAAGACTCCAACATCATCAACGCCAACTACGGCGATGGCGATTCGATCTTCAGCCTGCCGACCGCCTACGTGTCGTACGCCGGTGGTGGCTTCACGGTGATCGCCGGCCGCTTCGGCTCGCTCGCCGGTTACGAAGTGACCGCCGACAACGCCGCGCCGTTCGTTTCGCGTTCGTGGCTGTTCCAGAACACCCAGCCGTTCTTCCACACCGGTCTGCGTGCCACCTACAAGTTCGGCGACATGCTGTCGGCCACCCTCGGTGCCGTGAACAGCGCGCCGCAGGCGTCGACGATCGACGCCAACAAGCAGAAGACGCTGGAAGCGAACGTCATGTTCACGCCGACGTCGACCCTGCTGGTCTCGTTGACCAACTACCTCGGCGTCGACGAGTTCGATGGCACCGTGCTGTTCCCGATCAACGGTCCGGGGACCGGCGCGTTCACCACGCGTACGAACATCTCCGACGTGGTCGTGCAGTTCACCGGCATCGACAAGCTGACGCTGGCGCTGAACGGCACGCTGCAGGACGCGAAGGATCTGTACATCAACAAGGGCGTGGCGTTCTACGGCATGTACCAGGTCACCGAGCAGTTCGCGGCCCGCGCCCGTATTGAGCTGACTGAAGCTGCCGTGAAGGAAGCGGCCGGCGGCGGTAGCTCGTCGTTCAAGATCTACACCGTGGCCGGCGTGTACTCGCCGTCGAAGCACATGGACATCATCACCGAAGTTCGTTACGACACTTCGAACGATGACGTCTTCCCGAACGGTCTGAACGCACCGAAGGACACCGGCGGCAACTTCGCGGTGAAGGCGATCTACAAGTTCTGATCTGCCGCAGTTGATGCATGGAAAAGGCCGCCTCGTGCGGCCTTTTCCTTTTCCGGCGCTGTTTCAGAGCAGCAGGAAGATCGCAGCGACGAGGGTCGGTGGCAGCGCGCCCAGCAGCAGACCGCCGGCACGAATCGAGTCGTCGCTGAAGCCGCTGCGCAGCAGCGACACGCCGGCCGGGTTCGGCGCATTGGCGATCACGGTCAGTCCGCCGCCGGCGACCGCGCCGGCCACTAGGGCGTACTTCGCCTCATCGCTCAGGCCGACGATCAGCGAGCCGAGATAGGTCAATGCAGCGTTGTCGGTGATCGCGGTCAGTCCGAGCGCGCCGAAAAACAGCAGGTCCGGCTTCATGCCGGAGACCAGCGGCTGCAGCCACCATTGCTGCATGCCACCGAGCACGACCAGTCCGGCCAGGAAAAAGCCGACCAGCAGAGCTTCCTTCACGATCAACGGGTTCTGATGGCGGGCATAAGCCTGCGCGTAGCCGAGAAAGAACAGGAACAGGCCAAGAAAGATCACCGGGTGGTGGGCAAACAGCACCACACCCGCGAGAAAGGCGAAATGCACGACCGCAACACCGACCGGCATGGCGGCAGGGGGCGGGGCATCGTCGGCAGCGTCGAGCAGATGGCGATTCAGCAGCGCGGTGATCGCGCTGGCGTTGACCACGACTGCTGCAGCGGATCGCCAGCCGAAGGTTTCCAGCATGAAAGTCGTGTCCCAGTTCCATGCGCTGGCCACCATCAATACCGGCGGCGCGGCATACGAGGTCAGCGTGCCGCCGATCGAGATGTTGACGAACAGCACGCCCAGCGCGGCATAGCGCAGCTTCTCGGGGACTTCGGAGCGGAAGACGATCGGTGCCAGCATCAATGCGGCCAGCGTCATCGCCGCCGGTTCGGTGATCAGCGAGCCCAACAGCGGCACGGCCGCCAGACACAGCCAGACCTGCACCAGTACGGTGCGCGGCGGTAGTGCGCGGGCCAGCATCGCGATGGCAGCGCGTACCGTTTCGAGAATCGGCTTTGACGCCGCCACCACCATCACCACGAAGACGAACAGCGGCTCGGTGTACTGGCGTGACTCTGCGTAATCGATGGCCGCATCGCCGCCGACCATGAAGGCCATCGCCAGCATCAGGACCATCGCCCACAGGCCGAACACCACCTCGACCTCGCCCAGCAGATGGAACAGTCCGGCATGGCGCGGCAACCGGTCGCCGAGCGCTTCGACCGACTTCGCCGCGAAGGTGTGCAGTACCGCCAGTGCGAACAGCACGGCGGCGACGATCTGGAAGTCCTGCTGCGCCATGGTTGCGTTCTTCGCCTGTGTTTGCCCGCGGGCAGGGTAGCCGCCACGGCCTTGCGCTGCGCTCAGCTACAGTGGGCCGATGCTGATGCCGATCCCCATCCGATCACGATTCAAACGTTGCGCGCTGGCGCTGCTGCTGCCGGTATTCAGCGCCCCGACGTACGCCGGCACGCTGGATCTGCGCGTTGCGGCGGCCAGCGAAGAGCTGTTCCGCGGCTTGGTCCAGAACAACAGCGCCACCGGCATCCTGCGCGCGGACTACCGCTTTGCCAGCCGCGTCTACATCGGCAGCCGGCTGCTGAACAATCGCAGCGCCGGTGGCGCGCAGTTTGATGCCTATGCCGGATACGCGCAGGGCGTTGTCCTGTTCGACCTGATTCCGGTTGGCCTCGATGCCGGCATCAATGTCAGCGCCTATGGCGGCGACCGGCAAGGCCCGCAGCAACGCGATCTCGATTGGGCCGAAGCGTATTTCAGTGTCGATTCCGGACCGCTGCGCGGCACGCTGGCGTTCGCGCCGGACTACTTCGGTACCGGCGCCGCTGCCTGGCGCGCCGCCGGGCAACTGCGCTGGCCGTTCACGCCGACGTTCGACGCAACCGCCGTGCTCGGCTGGAACGACGGCGATGGCGTGCGCCGGCACACGGCGATCCGTGGGGGTGGCGCGGCGTATGCCGATTACAGCCTGGTGCTGACCCGGCAACTGCCGGCCCGTTTCGCGATCTACGGCCAGATCAGCGGCGCCAGCCAGCGCCTCGACGATTCGGCGCGGGCGCGCGGCCTGATCGGACTGCGCTGGCGCTGGGGCGCTCAGCTGCCCTGATCGACCGGCCGGTAGCGCAGCGCTTCGGCGACATGCGCCGCGGCCAGCGCATCGGCCCCGGCAAGATCGGCAATCGTTCGCGCGACTTTCAGCACCCGATGGAAGGCGCGGGCGGAAAGACCCAGCCGGTTCATCGCGGTCAGCAGCAGTTGCCGACTCGGCTCATCGAGCACGGCATCGCGATCCAGCTCCTTCGGACCGAGCAGCGCATTGATCTTGCCGGCGCGGGCGTGTTGCCGGCCGCGCGCGGCGCAGACCCGCTGCCGCACGACGGCGCTCGATTCGCTGTCCGGCGGCGCTGCCGATGCCAGTGCCGCTGGCGCAAGCCTTGGCACGAACACGTGAAGATCGATGCGATCGAGCAGCGGCCCGGACAGCCGGCCCCGGTAGCGGGTGACCTGATCCGGCGTGCAGCGACAGCGTCCGGCGCCGGGCCCGGCATCGCCCAGGTAGCCGCAGGGGCAGGGGTTCATGGCGGCCACCAGCTGGAAGCGGGCCGGAAAATCGACCTGCCGCGCAGCGCGGGAAATGGTGATCCGGCCGCTTTCGAGTGGCTCGCGCAGCACTTCCAGCACATGGCGCTCGAACTCGGGCAGCTCGTCGAGAAACAGCACGCCGCCATGGGCAAGCGTGATCTCACCGGGGCGCGGATTGCCGCCGCCGCCGACCAGCGCCACCGCCGAGGCGGTGTGATGCGGCGATCGATACGGACGCTGGCCCCAGCGGGCCGGATCGAAACCGCCGAGGCCGATGCTGGCAATCGCCGCGACTTCCAGGGATTCATCCTGTGTCAGCGGCGGCAGCAGCCCGGGCAGGCGCTGCGCCAGCATGCTCTTGCCGCTGCCTGGCGGGCCGGCCATCAGCATCGAATGGCCACCTGCCGCGGCAATTTCCAGTGCGCGCCGCGCCTGCAACTGGCCGCGCACATCGGCGAGATCGGGCCCGTGTTCGGCGGGCTCGACCCGGGGCGCCGCGACCACCTTCACCAGCCGTGCCTCGTGCAGTTCGGTGCACAGCGCACCGAGACTGGCCGCGCTGTGCACGGTTGCTGCCTCTGCAAGGGCCGCTTCGGCCACATTTGCAGCAGGTACGAGCAGCGCGCGACCCATTTCGGTGCATTGCAGCGCTGCCGGCAGCGCGCCGCGGATCGCGCGAATCTCGCCGGTCAAAGACAGTTCGCCCAAGACTTCCAGCGTTTCCAGCCGTTCGACCGGAATCTGGCCCGACGCGGCCAGCACGCCCAGCGCGATCGGCAGATCGAAGCGCCCGCCTTCCTTCGGCAGGTCGGCGGGCGCCAGATTGACGGTGATGCGTCGATTCGGGAACTGGTAGCCGGAGTTGACGATCGCGGCGCGCACGCGGTCGCGCGATTCCCGCACTGCCGCTTCCGGCAGGCCGACGATGGCGAGGCCTGGAATGCCAGGCGCCAGATGGACCTCAACGGTTACAGCCTCGGCCTGGAGCCCGTTCTGCGCCCTGCTATGGACAATCGCGAGGCTCACCGATGCGCCCCATGCAACGGCGCACTCGGTGGCGGGGACGGGCTCATCCGGGGCACGGCCATGCGGCCGCGCCCGTCGAACCGGGCCGCGAGCAGTGCTCGCGAAGCCGCCCGGTTCGACCCGTTCTGCGCCCTGCTATGGACAATCGCTAGGCTCACCGATGCACCCCATGCAACGGTGCGCTCGTTGGAGGGGACGGGCTCGTCGGGGGCCCGGCCATGCGGCCGCGCCCGTCGAACCGGGCTGCGAGCAGTGCTCGCGAAGCCGCCCGGTTCGACCCGTTCTGCGCCCGGCTGTGGACGATCGCGACCATCAGTCGCGAATCGGTGAAGCGGAGCGCGGTGTGGACATCCTTGTCCGGGGCCGTGGTGCTAGTCGGCCGGCCCGACGGTGGTTTTTTCCAGTGTTTTCAGGCGTTTCTCGAGCGCGGCCAGGCGGGTCTGGGTGCGCGCCAGCAGCTCGGCCTGGGTGTCGAAGCGCTCGCGGCTGACCAGTTCGAGGCGGTCGAGGTTGGCGCGCAGCACGGCGCGGAAATTGTCTTCCAGCTCGGCGCGCAGCCCTTTCAGGCCCGGCGGCAGTACGCGGCTGAGCCGTGAGGCAAGTTCTTCGAGGGCACGGGGATCGATCATGGCGGCGGCGTGGAAGCGGGCGGTCAGTACAGCAGGAAGGCGAAGAACATCAGCAGCGTAGGCGGCAGGGCGGCGATGAACAAGCCACCGGCCCCGACTGTCTGGTTCGGGAACAGCGGCTTGAGGATGGCCATGCCGGCCGGGTTCGGCGCGTTGGCGATCACCGTCAGGCCACCGCCGGTAATCGCGCCCGCCACCACGAAGAACTTGAAGTCGTCGCTCAGGCTCGGTACCTGCGCCGCCAGGTAGGTGACCGCCGCGTTGTCGGTGATCGCGGTCAGCATCGTTGCGGCGATGAACACCTGCACCGGGTCGAGCGCTGCCAGCACCGGCTTCAGCCACCACTGCTGCAGGCCGCCGATCACGACAAGTCCGGACAGGAAGCAGGCCACCAGCAGGGCTTCCTTGAGAATCAGGCGGTTCTGGTGATCCGGATAGGCATGGGCCCAAAGCAGGAAAATCAGCAGCACGCCGAGGAACATCGGCGGGTGGTGGGCGAACACCACGATCAGCGTCAGAAAGCCCAGATGCAGCAGCATCTGCGTGACCGGCAGACGCTGGTCATCGCCGGACGGTTCGTGCCCCGGCAGCTTGCGCAAGGTCGGCATGAACAGCGCGGTGACCACGGCGGCATTGATCAGCACCACCGGCACCACGTGGGTCGCGAAGTTGTTCAGCATGAAGCTCAGATCCCAGCCCCAGATCCCGGCTACCATCAGCACCGGCGGGGCGGCAAACGGCGTCAGCGCGCCACCGACTGACACATTGACGAACAGCACGCCGAGTGTCGCGTAGCACATGCGCACCGGCAGACGGTGGCGGAAATGGCTTTCGCGCAGCAGCAGCGCCGCAAGGGTCATCGCGCCGGGCTCGGTGATCAGCGAGCCGAGCAGCGGAATCACTGTCAGCGCCGCGAAATAGGTCGCGGCCTGCCGTGGCAGCGGCAGCACTCGCGAGACCAGGCGGGTGATGTTGCCTATCGCCACCAGGACCGGCCGGCTGGCGGCGACCACCATGATCGCGAACACGAACAGTGGCTCGGTGAAATTGCGGCTCTCGACATAGGCGATGGCGGCCATCGGTCCGTCGACTGCCATGAACATCGTCACCAGTGCCGCGGCCCACAGCGCGAACACGATCTCGACTTCTGCCAGCGCGTGGATCAGCCCGGCGTGGCGCGGGTAGTGGTGAGCGATCTTCGCGACGAAGGCGACGGAAAATGTGTGCAGCAGGGCCAGCGCGAACATCGCGGCAGCGATTCCCTGCAGGAGCGTCGGGGACATTTCGGGCGCTTTTCCCTTCCAGTGATCGAGGCCGTGACTATACGGATTCCGCATCGCTGCCGAAGGCGCCTGACCGTCGTGCCATGTTGACGTGATCTGCACGCGAATCGTCACGGCATTGACGACTTGTCTTGTCGACGCGCGGCCGTTCCACGCGGTCATGACTTTTCCGCACCCGCGGACACACTTTCCGAATTCGCCGCCGGTGATCCGGATTCCCTACGGCGTATCCCGCACATCCTCGGCAGCCGGTCGGTGGCTGGCACGCTTAGTGCTAAATGTCACCGGCTGTTCGCGATCGCCTTTGGTCAGCGCGCAGTTCCAGGGCGGTTCGCCGCCGACGATAACCAGGAGTTGCTTGCATGAAACTGATCACAGCCATCATCAAGCCTTTCAAGCTTGACGAGGTGCGTGAAGCCCTGTCGGAGATCGGCGTCGCCGGCATCACCGTCACTGAAGTCAAGGTGAAGATCGAAGTCGCCATCGGCGACGACAAGCTGGAGTCGGCCATCGAAGCGATCACCAAGTCCGCCCACACCGGAAAGATCGGTGACGGCAAGGTGTTCGTGACCTCACTCGATCAGGCCATCCGCATTCGCACCGGCGAGACCGGCAGCGACGCGCTCTGATCCCACCGATCAACTTTTCCTCAGGGGACCCCCGATGATTTCTCTTGGCAAGCTTTCCCGAGCATTGCTGTTCGCCGGCCTCGCGGCCAGCAGCAGCTTTGCGTTCGCCGAAGAGGCTGCCGCGCCGGCAGCCGAGCCGGTTGCCGCCGAAGCGGCCGCTGCACCTGCTGAAGCCGCTCCGGCTGCTGAAGCGGCTGCCGCGCCGGCCGAAGCCGCTGCTGCCGAGGCTGCGCCAGCCGAACCGGCTGTCGCGCCGAAGCCGCCGACCTTCAACAATGGCGACGTCGCCTGGATGCTGGTGTCGACCGCCCTCGTGCTGCTGATGTCGCTGCCGGGCCTTGCACTGTTCTACGGCGGCCTGGTTCGCTCGAAGAACATGCTGTCGACGATGACGCAGACCTTCGGCATCTTCTGCCTGATCGGTGTGCTGTGGGTTGTCTACGGCTACTCGATCGCGTTCAGCGGCTCGGAACCGTTCTTCGGCACGCTCGACAAGATGCTGCTGAAGGGCGTCGTCTATGACGCCAACGGCTTCTTCACGGCCACCGCAACGTTCTCGAAGGGCGTGGTCATTCCGGAACTGCTGTTCGCCGTGTTCCAGATGACCTTCGCGTGCATCACCGTTGCGCTGATCGCCGGCTCGTACGCCGAGCGCATGAAGTTCTCGGCGGTGCTGATCTTCTCGGTGGTCTGGTTCACGCTGTCGTACCTGCCGATGGCCCACATGGTCTGGTGGTGGGCGGGCCCGGATGCCTATGACTCGCTCGACAAGGTTGACGCGCTCAACGCCACCGCAGGCTATCTGTGGCAGCTCGGCGCGCTGGACTTCGCCGGCGGCACCGTGGTGCACATCAACGCCGGTGTGGCCGGTCTGGTCGCCGCGATCATCCTCGGCAAGCGCAAGGGCTACGGCAAGACGGCGATGGCGCCGCACAGCCTGACCATGTCGATGATCGGTGCCTCGCTGCTGTGGTTCGGCTGGTTCGGCTTCAATGCCGGTTCCAACCTCGAAGCCAACGGCTATGCCGTGCTGGCGTTCGCGAACACCGCCTTCGCCACCGCTGCTGCCGGTGTCACCTGGTTCTTCGCGGAGTGGATCTTCAAGGGCAAGCCGTCGCTGCTCGGCATCATCTCGGGCGCGGTGGCCGGTCTGGTCGCCATCACCCCGGCCTGCGGTTACGTCGGTATCGGCGGCGGTCTGGTGATCGGTGCGCTGTCCGGCTTCGTCTGCTTCTTCGCGGTGGCCTACCTGAAGTCGATGCTGGGCTATGACGACGCGCTCGATGCCTTCGGCGTCCACGCGGTCGGCGGCATCATCGGCGCGATCCTGACCGGTGTCTTCGTCGATCCGGCCAAGGGCGGCGTCGGCGTCTACAACAACTGGGTGGAAATGGTGCCGGGCTACTCGTCGGGCCAGATCATGATCCAGGTGAAGGCGGTGCTGGTTGCCATTGTGCTGAGCTCGGTGGTCACGGCGGTCACGCTGCTGATCCTCAAGTACACGATCGGTATCCGCGTCAGCGAAGAAGCCGAATCGGAAGGTCTGGATCTCGCCGAGCACGGCGAAAAAGCCTACAACCCGTAAGTCTGCAACCGGGCCGCGCCGCCTTCGGGCGCGCGGCTTCGGCGTGATGTGTCTCCATCGATGTACGAATCGGCGGGCCTGCTCATCGGCCCGCCTTTTTTTTGGGCTGCGATCGGCCCTGATGCCGCAAAAATGCGGTTGGCCGATCCCCAAACAGTGCTTTGTTACACTTCCGGCCGCACTGCGATAACGAGAAACCAACAATGAAAATGCTGATCGCGATCATCAAGCCCTTCCGTCTCGACGCGGTGCGTGAAGCACTCGCGGAGGCCGGCGTGCAGGGCATGACGGTCACCGAAGTGCGCGGCTTCGGCCGCCAGAAAGGTCATACCGAGCTGTATCGCGGCGCCGAATACACCGTCGACCTGCTGCCCAAGATCAAGCTCGAAGTGGCACTGACCCCCGATCAGGTCGACAAGGCCGTTGAAGCGGTTGCCAAGGCCGCCAAGACCGGACAGATCGGTGACGGCAAGATCTTCGTCTACGATCTCGCCCAGACTGTTCGCATTCGCACCGGTGAATCGGGCATCGACGCGGTCTGATCGACGCGCCCTCCTCGCTGCCGGATCGCGGTCATCCTGATTCCAGGCAGCCGGGCCACACGATCATGTCGTCCACCCCACGATGTCGCGGTCTGATGCTGGTCTCGGCGCTGATGCTGTCGGCGTCGTTCGCCGCCTCGGCCGACGCTCGGATCTACCGCTGGCTCGATGCCGATGGTGTCGAGCATTTCGGCGACGCACCGCCCGTCCATGGCCGTTCGATCAAGATCAAGCAGCCGGCCGCGCGCGAACCGATCAACGAGGTGCCGGCGATCGATGCCGCCGCCTGCGCTGCGAAGCGCGAGCAGCTGAAAAGCTATCAGCTGAGTGGCCGGGTGACCGAGACTAACGCGCTTGGCGAAACGCGCGAGTACAGCGACGACGAAAAGCGAAAGCTGATTGCCAATACCGAAACGCAGGTCCGTGCCGCTTGTGGTGATCGCTGATCGACGACGCCTCGCCGTTGCGCTGCTGACGCTCGTCGTCGGAGGCGGCCTGTCGCCCGCCGTGCTCGGAGCTGGCGCCTTCAAGCGGGTCGCCCCGGACGGCTCGGTGCAATACGACGATCAGCACCGCTTCGACCACCGGCTGACGCGGGACGATCTGAATGGCCGCCAGGTGCCGGCGTCACCGGATGCCACCATCCCGGAAGCTTTCAGTGCTGCGGTCGCAACCGACTGCCAGCTGGCTCGCGAACGGGTCGATGTCAATCGCAGTGCCAGCGTCGTCTATCGCCGCGATCGGACCGGCAAAAGCCATCGACTGTCACCGCGCCAGCGGCAGCTGGAGCTCGCTGCCCTCGAACGTGCCGTGACGCGTAACTGCGCGCCCGATGCGGCCGAAGTGCTGTATCGCGAGCTGCGTGCCGAGCGTGAGCGGCAGCAGCAAAAGCCCAGGCAGATCGTGGTCGAGCAGCGCGGGCCCTGAATGGTGCCCGCGTGGCTCGCCGACGCCGGCAATGTCAGCCGGCGATTGCCTTCTTGACGAAGGTCGGCAGTGCAAACGCCGCCGCATGGGTGTCGGCGTTGTAGAACTGGCAATCCATCGCTTCGATCGCCTTGTCGTCCAGACGCGAGGCCAGCGGGCCGGCGGTCTTCTGGGCGATCGAGCCACTCCACCAGCCGCTCGGATAGATCGTCTGCGGGAAGTGGATCAGGCGGGTCTGGGCAAAGCCGGCCTGGCGCATGAACTTGTGCATCTCGGTGATCAGTTCCAGATGCAGGATCGGCGACTCCGACTGCTGCACCAGCAGGCCGCCCGGCTTCAGTGCGCGCAGGCAGTCGACATAGAACTTGGCACCGAACAGGCCTTCGGCCGGGCCGACCGGATCGGTCGAGTCGATGATGATCACGTCGAGACTTTCCGGCGTGGCTTCCTTCATCCAGGCCAGGCCGTCGCCGAAGAACAGCGTTGCGCGCGGGTCGTTGTTGGCCACGCACAGCTCGGGGAAATACTGCTCGGCGAGGCGCGTCACGCGCTCGTCGATCTCGACCTGCGTGGCCGTCTTCACTTCCGGGTGCTTGAGCACTTCGCGCAAGGTGCCGCAGTCGCCACCGCCGACGATCACCACATGCTCCGGCGCGCAGTGCGAGTTCAGCGCCGGGTGCGACATCATCTCGTGATAGAGGAAGTTGTCGCGGGTCGACACCATCGTGCAGCCGTCGATGGTCATCAGGTAACCGAAGGATTCGGTCCGGTAGATGTCGATCTTCTGGAACGGCGTCTGCTCGCCGTGCACGTGCTCGCCGAGTTTCAGCGAAAATGCCGTCCCGGTCTTGTCGACCGGCTCCGTGAACCAGCTTTCGTCCAATGACATCGTTGTCGCGCTCCGGAAAAGACGCGCGAGTATACGGAAGCAACCCTTAACCTTGAGTGACGGCATGACCGAACCCGGCTGGACGACGCGCGACGCGGTCGATCTGTACAACGTGGCCAAGTGGGGCGATGGCTACTTCGACGTCAATGCCGAAGGCCACGTTGTCGTGCGTCCGCAGGGCCCGGATTCGGCGGTCGCGATCGACCTGCATCAGCTGGCCGAACGACTGCCGCTGGAAGGGCTGGAGCTGCCGGTGCTGGTGCGCTTCACCGACATCCTGAAGGACCGCGTCGATGTGCTGACCGGTGCCTTCGCGCAGGTGATCAAGGAACTGCAGTACGCCGGCCGCTATACGGCGGTCTACCCGATCAAGGTCAACCAGCAGGAATCGGTGGTCAAGGCGATCGTCGCGCATGGCGCCGACCGCGTCGGCCTTGAAGCCGGCTCGAAGCCGGAACTGGCGGCCGTGCTCGGTCTGGCGCCGGCCGGCAGCATCATCGTCTGCAATGGCTACAAGGATCGCGGCTACATCCGCCGCGCGCTGATCGGCGCCAAGCTCGGCCACACGGTCTACATCGTGGTCGAGAAGCTGTCGGAACTGCCGCTGGTGCTGGCCGAATCGCGGGCGCTGGATGTCGCGCCGATCATCGGTCTGCGCGTGCGCCTGTCGGCGGTGTCGGAGTCGACGCAGCAGAACACCGGCGGCGAGAAATCGAAGTTCGGCCTGACCGTGCCGCAGGTCGTCGAGGCGGTCGAGATGATGCGTGCCGCCGGCCGGCTCGATGCGATCCGCATGGTTCACTTCCACCTCGGCTCGCAGGTTGCCAACGTGCAGGACGTCGCCCGCGGCATGCGCGAGGCGGCGCGCTACTACGTGGAACTGCGCAAGCTCGGCGCGCCGGTCGATACCGTCGATGTCGGCGGCGGCCTCGGCGTCGACTACGAAGGCACGCGCTCGCGCTCCTACTGCTCGATGAACTACTCGGTACGCGAGTACGCCCGCAACATCATTCGCACGCTGGCCGAAGTCTGCGAAAGCGCCGGCGAGCCGCAGCCGAACCTGATCTCGGAATCCGGGCGTGCGCTGACCGCGCATCACGCGGTGCTGATCACCTCGGTGGTCGACTCCGAAGTGGCGCCGCGCGGCACGCTGGAAGCGCCGCATCCGGATGCACCTGCCGCGCTTCGGGCGCTGCACGAGCTGCCGGGTCATATCGACGCCGATGGCCCGATCGAATGCCTGCATGACGCCGCGAACTATCTGGCCGATGCGCAGACGCAGTACACGCTCGGCCTGATTCCGCTGCGCGATCGTGCCTATGCCGAGCGTGCGTACTACGCCGTGGCGCGCGCCGTGCAGCCGAAGCTGGATCCGACGATCCGTGCCGAGCGCGAAGCGCTCGACGAGCTGCGCGAAAAGCTGTCGGCCAAGTACTTCTGCAATTTCTCGGTGTTCCAGTCGGTGCCGGACGCCTGGGCGATCGAGCAGGTGTTCCCGATCATGCCGATCCACCGGCTGGCCGAACGTCCGGATATCCGTGGCCGGCTGTGCGATCTCACCTGCGATTCCGACGGCCGCCTCGATCTGTATGTCGACCGCGAAGGCGTGATGTCGACGATGGCGCTGCACGAGCTGAAGGAAGAGCAGCCGTACCTGCTGGCGATCTTCATGGTCGGCGCGTACCAGGAAATCCTCGGCGACATGCACAACCTGTTCGGCGACACCAACGCCGTCAATGTCGTGGTCAATGCAGACGGCAACGGCTGGTCGCTGGAAGGTGCCGAGCATGGCGACCGGACCGACGAGCTGCTGCGCTACGTGCATCTGGCGCCCGAGGAACTGGCGCAGAGCTATCGGCGCAAGTTCGCCGCCACGTCGTTGCCCCAGGCGGTCAAGAGCGCGCTGCTGGCCGAGCTGGAAGCCGGTCTCAGCGGCTACACCTACCTGAGCTGACGCCGTGCGCTGATTCGTGCCGCCCGCTTGGCGGCATGAATCATCAAGCCGCCTGCAGGAAGCGGTTCAGTTCGACGATGAAGCGGCGCGGCGATTCGAACGGCACGCTGTGACCGGCGTCGGCGAACTCGATCAGCTTCGCGCCCGGAATCAGCTTGCCCAGTTCGCGCTGACCGGCCGCCGGATACATCCGCGAGCGGGCGCCGATGAACACCGTGGTCGGCCGGTCGATGCCACGCACCGATGCGCGCCAGTCGAGCCCGTGCTCGGTATAGGCGCGCATGGTGTCCAGATAGACGCCCCAGTTCGACGTCGGGATCACGCGGCGCGCCAGCACATCGATGCGCGTGAAGTGCGCGGTCTGCTGCCACAGCTTCGAGGCGAAGGCATAGCCGAGGAACTCGCGCAGCACGCGCCAGTAGCCGCGGCGCAGCGCCAGCGGCAATGACGCAAATGGCTGCTCGCGCCTCGCTTCGATTGCGCTGATCAAGGTTGCCCACTGCGGCAGCCGCGTCGCCTGGTCATCGCCGAGCAGGCCGTGCTGCCAGTCCGCGCCGTTGAGGATGCACGGCGCCTGGTCGATGTGCAGCCAGCGCGCCACACCGCGAAAGCCGTGCCGCGCGTGGTGTTCCATGCCGGTACAGGCGCCCATCGACAGCCCGGCCAGACGCACGTCCTGCAGCTTCAGGCCATCGATCAGATCAGCGACATCGTCGGCATGCTGGGCGATCGCGCCCTGTGGTCCGATCGACAGCCGATGCGAACCGCCGAAGCCGCGCAGGTCCGGCAGGATGAAGCGCTGGCGTACCAGCAGCGGTGCGATCACCGGCAGCCACATCGCCCCCTGCATGCCGAAGCCGTGCAGCAGCACGCAGGCCGGACCGCGCCGGGCGCCAACGTCGAGATAGTGCAGCCGGGCGCCGTCGCGGGTAGTCAGATGAGGCATGGCTTCGTTCGTGGGGGTGAAAAATCGTTTGTCACGCCAAGGCGCAAAGACGCAAAGGAAAAGCGGTTTGAGCTTTTTCTTTCTTCGCGTCTTTGCGTCTTCGCGTGAGGCCGCCGTTGCCGTTGTCGTTCTATCAGCGCAAGGCGGACGCCGGCACCACCGGCAGCACCACGCTTGAAGGCCGCGCGGCATTGCTGTGGATGCTGAGAATGCCGGCCAGCGACTGCAGCAGGGTACCCAGTGGCGGCACGCCCTGCGGCAGGTTGCTGGCGCCGACCGATACCCGCAGCCGGTGGCCGGCGGCAATCACGGCGCTGGTCGCGAAGACTTCGACCGGCACCAGCACCGGCCCGTCTGACGGCAGCGGGGTCACCGACGCCTGCGTGTACGGGTGCCAGGGCTGGATCATCTGGCCGTCGAGCGTGCGGCTGCGGCTGACATCGACCGCGCGCAGCGAAGCCGTCTGCAGGCCGTTGGTGATGCTGCGGGCGATGCCCCGCTCGTCGACATCGGAAACGCGGATCGACAGGCCGGCATCGCCCGCGGTGGTGTCCATCCAGACGTCTGCCTGGATCGGTCCGTTCAGATACATCGGCTCGGTCAGTGGCGCGGTCTCGTAGACGATCGCCAGCCGATCCGAGGCATTGGAATTCTCGAAGCACGGCAGCGGAATGAAGCCGGCTGCTCCGGCAGTCCACTGCACCGTCGACGCCGAGCACAGGCCGGTGATCGGCAGCTGCAGCGCGCGGCTCACCGCTTCGTCGGCAGCCGGCGCTTCGGTACTCAGTCCGCCATTGGCGCGCAGGTAGTAGCGGCGGGCCTGCGCGTCCGGGTGCGGCCAGTCGCGGGCGGTGGCATAGCGCTCTGCGCCGTAGATCCACTGGGTGACGTTGGGGATCGTCTCGGCGCCGACCGGGAGGCCTTTCACGTACTGGTCGAACCAGCGCAACTGGATCTGGTTCAGTACCGGCACGCCGTCGCGCGGCAGGCCGGCACCGAAGGCGGCTTCGAGATGCGTCCACGGGCCCATCAGCAACTTGGCCGGCACGCGGGTCTTCAGCGTTTCGTAGCTGGTCGGCTCGCTGCGCTGGAACAGGTCGCGCAGGCCGCCAACGACGAAGGTCGGCACGGTGACGCGGTCCAGCACTTCCAGCGGCGATCGGGTGCGCCAGAACGCGCCGTCGTAGGCGGTGTCCGGGTCGCCGGTCAACGCTTGCAGCACCAGCGGTGCCTGGAAGCGGAGTGCCGCATTCAGCAGGTGTTCGAGAACGATCGGCGCGCCGTTCGCCGGGTCGGTCAGCGCGGTCGGGTTGGTCACGCCGAGCACGGTGATCAGGCTCAGCCACAGCGGAATGAACGTCGGGTTGACCTGGCCTCCGGTGAACACGATGTCGCGGTAGCCATCGCCGATCGGCACGATCGGGAACGCGGCCTTGACCGCCGGATGGTTCTGCGCGGCCGTCAGCATCGTGGTGATGCCGAGGTAGGACACGCCGAACAGGCCGATGCGGCCATTGCTGAACGGCTGTGTCGCGGCCCAGCTGGTGACTTCCGCGTAATCCGCCTGTTCGGCTTCGCCAAACGCTTCCCACACGCCTTCCGACTGACCGGTGCCGCGAACATCGACGACCACGTTCGCATAGCCATGGCGAACGATGTACGGATCGGCGCCGCCCAGTTGATTGGTGAAGCTGCCGACCACGCCGTTGTAAGGCGTCTGGACCAGCACCACCGGAAACGGACCCGCTGCGGCATTGCCGTCAGCATCGGCCGGCATGGTCACGTAGGCGGCCAGCCGGGTGCCGTCGCGCATCGTGATGAACTGCACCGGCATCCGGGCGATGCCGGCATATTCGGCCGGCGGGTCGTAGCTGCTCCAGCTGCCGTTGGCGTTGGCATCGAT
Source organism: Gammaproteobacteria bacterium (assembly GCA_026398875.1). Lineage (GTDB taxonomy): Bacteria > Pseudomonadota > Gammaproteobacteria > Nevskiales > Nevskiaceae > Nevskia. Next base: position 116,426 of record JAPLSB010000005.1, read on the forward strand.
GATGGTGCCCGGTGCGGCGAGCGTGGTGCTGGTGCCCAGGGTCGACCAGCGACTGCCAGGGGCCGGCCCTGCGCCGCCGCTGCTTTCGATCGGCGCCAGGCTGTTGCCGCAGCCGGCGAGTGCCGTGACACCGGTCAGCAGCAGTGCCCGTGCCCATGCCGGGCTGAATCCTGTCTTGCGCATCTGTTCTCTCCCTGTCGCACCGTGGGCCTCCGTGTCAGCACCGGCGTTGCGGCGACTGCATCGGAGAACGAATGTTCACGCAGCCGATGATAACCACAGCCCCGAAGGCTGCGTCCATTCACGGGATATCCAGCCGGGCCGGTCGCTTGGCGACCGGCGCGTCGTTCAGCCGCGGGCGCGCGCCCTGGCGATCGCGGCGCGGACCTGCGCCGGCGCAGTGCCGCCCCAGTGATTGCGGGCGTTGACCGAGCCGTCGAGCGTCAGCACGGCGAAGACATCGGCCTCGATCAGTGACGAGAAGCTGCGCAGCTCGTCAAGGCTGAGTTCCGACAGGTCGACGCCCTTGGCGACTGCATGGCCGACAGCGCTGCCGACCGCATGGTGGGCATCGCGGAACGGCAGGCCGCGCTTGACCAGGTAATCGGCGAGGTCGGTGGCCGTGGAGTAGCCCTTGAACGCAGCGGCGCGGCAGGTGGCGCGCTGCACGTCCACGCTCGGCAGCATCGCGGCGAACAGGCGCAGCGAGGCATTCACCGTGTCGTGAGCATCGAAGATCGGCGGCTTGTCTTCCTGGTTGTCGCGGTTGTAGGCCAGCGGCTGGCCCTTCATCAGCACCAGCAGCGTGTTCAGATCGCCGACCACGCGGCCGGTCTTGCCGCGCACCAGTTCCGGCACGTCCGGGTTCTTCTTCTGCGGCATGATCGAAGAGCCGGTGCAGTAGCGATCCGGCAGCTTCACGAAGCCGAACATCGGCGTGCACCAGAGGATCAGCTCCTCGCTCCAGCGCGACAGGTGCAGCATGGTCATCGCGCAGTTGGCGACGAATTCGATCGCGAAGTCGCGGTCGCTGACCGCGTCGAGCGAGTTCTCCGACACCGCATCGAAGCCCAGCTGCTCGGCAACGAAATGGCGATCGATCGGGTAGACGGTGCCGGCCAGTGCGGCACTGCCCAGCGGCAGCACGTTGGTGCGCTTGCGGGTGTCGAGCAGCCGCGCCTTGTCGCGCAGCACCTGCTCGCGCCAGGCCAGCATGTGATGGCCGAAGGTCACCGGCTGGGCCACCTGCATGTGGGTGAAGCCCGGCATGATCGAATCGGCCTCGCGTTCGGCGAGATCGAGCAGCGCATTCGCCAGCACGTCGATCACCGCGACCAGCTCGTCGATCGCATCGCGCACGTACAGGCGGATGTCGGTGGCGACCTGATCGTTGCGGCTTCGCGCGGTATGCAGGCGCTTGCCGGCATCGCCGATCATCGCGGTCAGCCGCGATTCGATGTTCATGTGCACGTCTTCGAGCGCCAGCTTCCACTCGAAGGTGCCGGCCTCGATCTCGCCATGGATGGTGGCCAGCCCGGCAACGATGGCGTCGACGTCGGCGGTGTTCAGCACGCCGACCTTGCCGAGCATCCGCGCATGCGCGGTGCTGCCGGCAATGTCCTGCCGCCACAGCCGCTGATCGAAGCTGACCGACTCCGAAAACGCTTCGACCAGGGCATCGGTGCCTTCGCTGAAGCGGCCGCCCCAGAGCTTGGCGGCGGGAGCTGACGCGGACGAAGCAGACGCCGACGGAGCAGCCGGCGCGGAAGGATGGGCAGCAGTCATGGGGGCTTGCAGCGGCAGGAAAAGCGGGATCGAAAACCGTCCTGAGGGAAAAGATCAGAGCCGGCGTGGAAACTATTGTAAGTCGGCTCGCCACGGCCCGGAGACTTCCGCTAGGCTCGCCGGATGAAGCGTTTCGAGGTGTCCACCGCATCCCAGTCCAGCCTGATCCCGGAGTTCTGCCGGGCGCCCGCGCTGTTGACGCTGGCCTATGTGATGGAGCTGATGGCGGTGGTGCTGACCCTTGCCGGCTACGCCAGCGGCGAAGCGGCACTGCGCCAGCTGCTGGTGCTGTCGCTCTACCTGCAGTGGATCGGCTTCTGTTGTGCCGCGGCACTGTGCGGCGTGCGCCGCGCGATGCCGCCGGCGCGCGACGGCGTGCTGTTCTTCGTCTGCTGGAGCGTCATCGCGCTGGTCACTTTCGTGGTCAGCTTCGCGGCCTGGCTGATCGACAGCCGCTTGCAGCTTGGCCTCGTGCCTGCCGACGGCCCGTGGCCGTTCGTGTTCCGCAATCTGCTGATCGCCGGCATCGTCGCGCTGCTGCTGCTGCGCTACCTCTGGGAGCGTCATCAATGGCAGGAGGAATCCCGCGCCGAGGCCGACGGCCGCTATCTGGCGCTGCAGGCGCGGATCCGCCCGCACTTCCTGTTCAATGCGCTGAACTCGCTGGCGGAACTGATTCCGACCAAGCCCGAGGTTGCCGAGGAAATGGTCATCGACCTTTCCGACCTGTTCCGGGTCAGTCTCGATTCGCGGCAGCGGCTGATTCCGCTGCGCGAGGAGATCGAGATCGTCAAGGGCTACATGCGTATCGAGGAGATCCGCCTCGGCGACAAGATGCTGATCAACTGGGAAATCCCGGACAGCGTGCTCGATGCCCAGGTGCCGCGCCTGACGGTGCAGCCGCTGGTCGAGAACGGCGTGCTGCACGGTGTTTCACGGCTGCGCGCGCGCGGCATGCTGCACGTCATCGCCCGGCGCGAAGGCGAGTTCCTGGTCGTCGACGTGGAGAATCCGATCCCGCCGGAAGAAGCGCCGAAGCGCGCCGGAACGGGAACTGCAATCAGCAATATCGCGCAGCGCATCAAGCTGATCTACGGCGACCGGGCCAAGCTGATCCTCGGCGAGGATCGTGATGAATTCGGGCCGCTGTTCCGCGCCCGTCTGCGTCTGCCATTCGTAGTTCATAGTGGTGGCGAAATCAACGCACCCATCGTTCAGGAGGAGTGAAGCAATGAGAGTCGTGATCGTCGATGACGAGCCGCTGGCCAGAGAACGCCTGCGCCGTCTGGTTGCGGAATTCCCGGGCTACGAGATCGTCGGCGAAGCCGGCGATGGCGAAGCCGCGATCGAAATCATCCGCGACGAGGAGCCGGATGTGGTGCTGCTCGACGTGCGCATGGGCATGGTCGACGGTCTGCAGGTGGCGCGCGCGATCAAGGAAGAGGACATGCCGCCGGCGATCATCTTCATCACCGCCTACCCCGAGCATGCGCTGAGCGCCTTCGACGCCCAGGGCGATGCCTACCTGCTGAAGCCGGTGCGCAAGGAAAAGCTCAAGGAAGCGCTGCAGCGGGTGCGCAAGCTGTCGCGCGCACAGAAGCCGACCATCGCGCTGCCCGGCACCAAGCCGGCCCGCGAGTTCGTGCTGGCGACCACGCGTGAAGGTCTGGCCCGCGTGCCGGCCGAGGACATCGTCTATTTCCTCGCCGACCAGAAGTACACGACGGTCTGCCACCTGCACGGCGAAGTGCTGATCGAGGAATCGCTGAAGACGCTCGAAGACGACTTCTCGCCGTGGTTCCTGCGCGTCCACCGCAAGGCGCTGGTCGCAACGCGCTTCATTGCCGGCCTCGAACGCGGCAAGGGCGACGAATCGCAGCACTGGCTGAAGGTCCGCCATGCCGCCACGCTGCTGCCGGTCAGCCGCCGCCGCCTGGCCGAAGTCCGTCGCTTCCTGACCGACGACGGCAGCGACAAGACGCTCGACTGAGCCCCACGACCTTTTTCGGAAACCCCCGTCTTGCAGATTCGAATCGCAACACGAGAAAGCCCGCTGGCCCTGTGGCAGGCGGAACACGTCAAGGCGCTGATCGAGCGCACCCACCCGGGCATCGCCGTAAGCCTGGTGCCGATGACCACCATCGGCGACCAGCTGCTCGACCGCAGTCTCGCCACCGTGGGCGGCAAGGGCCTGTTCGTCAAGGAACTGGAAGCGGCGATGCTCGAGGGCCGCGCCGACATCGCCGTGCACTCGATGAAGGATGTACCGGCGGTGTTGCCGGACGGTCTGGTGCTGACCGCGTTCCTCGCGGGCGAAGACCCGCGCGATGCCTTCGTGTCGAACCGCTACGCCTCGCTCGACGACCTGCCGCAGGGCGCTGTGGTCGGCACCGCGTCGCTGCGCCGTCAGGCGCAATTGCGCCAGCTGCGACCGGACCTGCAGATCAAGGAATTGCGTGGCAACGTCGGCACCCGGCTGCGCAAGCTCGACGAGGGCCAGTACGACGCCATCCTGCTGGCCGCCGCCGGTCTGATCCGGCTCGGGCTGGAAGCCCGGATTCGCGAGAAGTTCGACATGGCGCGCTTCGTTCCGGCCTGCGCGCAGGGCGTGGTCGGCATCGAATGCCGCGCCGACGATGCCGCAACCCGTGAACTGCTGGCGCCGCTGCACGATCCGGTCTCGGCGATCCGGCTGGCGGCCGAACGCGGCCTCAACGCCCGTCTCGGCGGCGCCTGCACGGTGCCGGTCGCAGGGCATGCGGTGATCCGCGATGGCCAGATCCGTCTGACCGGGCTGGTCGCCGCACCCGATGCCAGCGCCTGCGTGCGCGACCAGATCGAAGGCGCGACCGCCGATGCCGCCGCGCTCGGCGTGCAGTTGGCCGAGCGCCTGCTCGACAACGGCGCGCGCGCGATCCTGTCGAACCTTGGCATTCACGCCTGACGAGGCGTCCGCGTGGCTGGACGGGCTGACCGTGCTGGTCGCCCGGCCTGCCGCGCAAGCCGAGGCGCTATGCACGCTGATCGAGGCCGCCGGCGGACGGGCGCTGCGCCTGCCGCTGTTTGCAGTGGAACCGGTTGCCGATCGCGACGCTGCCGCGGCGGCGCTGGCGACGGCCAGTGCATTCGACTACTGGCTGTTCACCAGCACCAATGCCGTCGATCACGCGGCACGGCTGTGCCCGCAGCCATGGCCGACGCTGGCGGCGGTCGGCGCGGTCACCGCTGCGGCACTGACAACGCTGACCGGGCAGACCGTGCTGACCCCGCCGACCGGTGACGGCGCCGCTGCGCTGCTGGCCCATCCGTCGCTGCAGCAGGGGCAAGGTCGCCGGGCGCTGATCGTCACCGGCGAGCAGACGCTGCCGATCCTCGAAGCCGGGCTCGGGGTGCGCGGCATGGCAGTGACCGTGCTGCCGGTCTACCGGCGCGTGGCGGTGGATCATCCGCCGGCCGCCGTTGCCGCGCTGCTGCAGCAGGCCGATATCGCCGTGATTCCGAGTGGCGAAGCCTTGCAGCGGCTGTGTGCGCTGACCCCGCCGGAAGCGCGTGCGCGGCTCACGGCGCTGCAATTGGCCGTGCCGTCGCCGCGTGTGATAGAAACTGCCCGCACGCTGGGCTTCAGCGCCGAACCGCTGCTGCCAGCGCGGGTCAGCGATGTGGCCTATCTCGACGTTCTGAGGCGTCACGCTCGCCACCGCACCCCACACGCATGACCGAATACGAAGTCCCCGAACGCCCGCGGGCCGCGCGCAGTGTCTGGCGGGTCCTGTGGCTGTGGATCCTGATCCTGGCCGTGCTGGCCATGCTCGGTGGTGGCGCTTACGCCGGCTGGCAGTTCTGGCAGCAGCGGCAGGCGACTGAGGACACCGTCGCCGCACAGGACACCTTGCTGCGCCGGCTGAGCCGGCAGCTTGGCGATGTCAGTGCCGAACTTCAGCAACTGCGCCAGCGGCAGAGCGATCTCGCCGAATCGGCACGCCGCAATACCGATGTGGTCGGGGCGCTGCAAGGTCGGGCCGATGATGCCGATGCCACACTGGCCCGCATCAATGCCGTGATCCAAGGCGGGCGCGGCCGTGCCCAGTTGCTGGCGGTCGAACAGCTGATGCTGATCGCCAACGAGCGCACCCGGCTGGCCCATGACGTGGCCGGTGCCATGGAAGCGCTGGCACTGGCCCAGGACCGTCTCGGCAGCCTGGCCGAGCCGAAGCTGTTCCCGATCCGCGAGGCGCTGGCCGAGGAGCGCAGCCGTCTCGAAGCGCTGCCGCGGCTTGATCTCGAAGCCTCGGCGCTGACCTTGTCAGGGCTGATTCGCCGCGTGCGCGACCTGCCGCTGCGCTCGCGGGCGCCGACGCACGGAGCGGTCGTCGATGCCGAGCCGACGCGGGACATCACGCCTGAGGCCAGCGGCTTCTGGGCGCGCGGCATGGCCAGCCTGCGCGAGATGCTGGGTGCCGTGTTCACCGTGCGCCGGACCGACAAGCCGGTCGATCGCCTGCTGGCGCCGGAGCAGGAAACGCTGGTCGGCCAGCTGCTGCTGCTGAAGCTGGAAACGGCTCGCGCCGCGCTGCTGAATCGCGACACCGCAACGATGCGCGCGGCCATCGAGGACGCCGAGTCGTTTCTCGACGATTACTACCGCAGCGACGATCCCGCCGTGCTGGGCGCGCGCGCCGAACTGGACCGCCTGCTGAACGTCGATCTCAATCCGCAGCTGCCGGAGCTGGACCGCAGCCTGGGCCTGCTGCGGGCCTATCTCGACGCCACGCCGCGCTGAAGCCCGGAAATCCGCACGGTGATCATCGTCTTCCTGTTTCTGTTGCTGGTTTTCGTCGGCGGCCTGATCGCGATCCTGCTGCTGCGGCCGGACACCGGCTATGTGCTGATCAACTATGGACCGTGGGTCGCCGAGACCTCGCTGGCCGTGCTGGTGTTCGGCATCGCGTTGTTCTTCCTGATCACCTGGCTGCTGCTGCGGCTGTCCGGCCTGGTCGTGCGGCTGCCGGGCTCGTTGCGTGAAGCGGTCGACCGTCGCCGTGCCGATCGTGCCCGCGATGCCTTCGAGAACGGCCTGCTGGCCCTGTTCGAAGGCAACTGGGCGCGCGCCGAAAGCGAACTGATCAAGCGCGCCAGCGACCATCACGCGCCGCATCTGAACTATCTGGCGGCGGCTCGTGCGGCGCAGCGTCAGGCGGCGACCGACCGCCGTGACCACTACCTGCGGCTGGCCATGCTGAACGGGCCCGAGCACGAGTTCGCGACCCTGCTGTCGCAGGCCGACCTGCAGCGCAAGCGCGGCGAATTCCAGACCACCCGCCAGACCGCGCTGAAGCTGCGCGAGAAGGATCCGATGCACCCGTTCGCGATCGAGCTGCTGGCCGAAAGCCATGCCGCGCTCGGTGAATGGGGTGCGCTGCGCACGCTGCTGCTGGAGCCGGCCAGTGCCAACGCGATCCCTGCCGGTCGCCGTGACCAGTTGATGGGTCGGGCGATCGAAGAGCTGATGCAGCAGGCGATCGACGATGCCCGACTGCCGATCCTGAAGGCGCTCTGGGAAGGCGCCGGCAGCCTGCGCGACAAGCCCGAACTGCGCCGCGCCTACGCCCGCGGGCTGGCTCGGCTGAATGCCGATTCCGAAGCGCTGGCGCTGATCGCGCAGGCGCTGGCCGCGGACTGGGATGGCGAGCTGGCGCTGCTGTACGGCGATCTCCATGCCGGGGACCCGATCACCCAGCTGGCAACGGTCGAATCCTGGCTGGCGCTGTACGGTGAAAAGACCGAACTGCTGCAGGTCGCCGGTCATGTCTGCCTGGCCAACCGGCTGTGGGGCAAGGCGCGCAGCTATCTCGAAGCAGTGATCGCCATTGCGCCGACGCCAAAGGCCTATCTCGATCTGGCGCGGCTGTGCGCCGACACCCAGCAGCCGGATGAAGCGGCGCGGCATTACCGGCTGGGGCTGGAACTGGCAGCCGGTCATCCCTGAGCCGCAGGGCAGTGACCCGCGTTGTCGGCGGGCGCCAGGCTCATCCACACTCGGGACACGCGACCGCGCAACCGAGTCGCGAACCATCGAGGAGGAGCGAACGAGATGAGCACGACGTTCAGCAGCAGCCAGCGCGCATTGCAGGAACGCTTCGGCACCACGGCACTGGCTGACCGGGTGTCGATGATCACCATGCATCCCGAAGTCACCGAGCCGGAAAAGGCCTTCATCGAAAGCCGCGACCTGTTCTTCCTGTCGACCGTCGATGCCGATGGCCAGCCGACCTGCTCGTACAAGGGCGGTGCGGCCGGCTTCGTCAAGGTGGTTGATCCCGGCACGATCGCGTTCCCGAGCTACGACGGCAACGGCATGTACCTGTCGATGGGCAATATCGGCGAGCGGCCGAAGGTCGGCCTGCTGTTCATCGATTTCGAAACGCCGAACCGCCTGCGCCTGCACGGCGAGGCGCGCATCGATCCGAACGATCCGCTGCTTGCCGAATACCCCGGAGCGGATCTCGTGGTCCGGGTGGCCGTCAGCAAGCTGTTCGTCAACTGCCCGCGCTACATCCACCGTTACCAGAAGCTCGGCGATTCGGTGTACGTGCCGAAGGCCGGCTGCGCGACCCCGCCGGCCAAGTGGAAGCGCATCGATGCCTTCGGCGATGCGCTGCCGGCGCGCGATGTCGCGGCGGTTGCGGCAGCCGGCGCGCCGATCACCTTCGATGCCTACATGGCCGACGTCGCGGCAGGGCAGGGCTGATGCAGGCGCTGATCGTCGGCTGTGGCGATGTCGGCTGCCGACTGGCGCTACGCCTGCAACTGCGCGGCATCGGCGTGACCGGCGTGGTGCGCTCGGCCGCGAGTGCGACGGCACTGGCAAGACTCGGCATCACGCCGCGGATCGCCGATCTCGATGCCGACGTGATTGCCGACCTGCCGGCCGCCGACTGGCTGTTCCACTTCGCGCCGCCGCCGGAGACCGGCGAAACCGATCCGCGGCTGGTCGGCGTGCTGGCGGCACTCGGCGCGCCGCCGTCGCGGTTCATCTACCTGTCGACCTCGGCGGTCTATGGCGACTGCGAAGGCCGCTGGATCGACGAGCAGGAATCGCTGAAGCCGAAGAGCGCGCGCGGCCATCGCCGGCTCGACGCCGAGCGCACGACGCTGGCGTACGCTCGCGATCACGGCATCGCCGCGATGATCCTGCGGGTGCCAGGCATCTACGGCCCGGGGCGGCTGCCGCTGCAGCGGCTGAATGCCGGCACGCCGCTGGTCCAGCGTGATCAGTCGCCGTACACCAACCGCATCCATGCCGATGACCTTGCTTCAGCCGCGCAGCGCGTCGCCGAACTGGGAATCGACGGTGCGGCCTACAACGTCAGCGACGGCCAGCCAACGACGATGACCGACTATTTCCTGCGTTGTGCCCGCTTGCTCGGCGTGCCGCCGCCGCCGGAGCAGCCGCTGGCGGAAGCGATGCAGTCGATGTCGCCAATGCTGAAGTCGTTCCTCGAGGAATCGAAGCGGCTGTCGAACCGGCGGCTGGTCGAGGAACTTGGCTGGCGGCCGCAGTACCCGAGCCTCGACAGCGGCCTGCCCGCGAGCCTCGATGCCGATCTCGTCGTTCGGGCGTTTGCGGGCGCGGCGTAAGATCGGCCCTGGCATCCCCCAGACAACATCGACAAGGAGAACAGCATGAGCATCGCCAGTGAATTCAAGGCCTTCGCAATGCGCGGCAACGTCATCGATCTGGCGGTCGGTGTCGTGATCGGCGGTGCGTTCGGCACCATCGTCACCTCGCTGGTCGGCGACGTGATCATGCCGGTGATCGGGCAGCTCACGGCCGGCGTCGATTTCTCGAAAGCCGCCGTGGTGCTGAAGGAAGCCTCTGCCGATGGCAAGACGCCGGCCGTGCTGCTTGGCTACGGCAAGTTCATCCAGTCGATCATCAACTTCATCATTGTCGCGTTCGCGATCTTCATGATGGTCAAGGCCCTCAACTCGATGAAGAAGGCCGAGGCGGCGGCACCACCGCCGCCTCCGCCAGGCCCGAGCAACGAGGAAAAGCTGCTCGCCGAGATTCGCGACCTGCTGAAGAAGGGCTGAGCGCCGCCCAAAAAAAGGCCGGCCCGAGCGATCGGGCCGGCCATAAACCAGCGCATGTGGTGGGGCCGAATCAGGCGGCCATCGCCAGCGGTGCCATTGCTTCTTCGTCGGCCTTGCGTGGCGACGGCTTGGGCCGCTTCGGCGTCGGTAGCGACAGCTTGGCGATCCGCTTCCAGGTGCTCAGCGTCTGGCGCAGGAACGAACCGGTGTTGTACGGCAGGCCGTGCTTTTCGCAGATCGCGCGAACTTCCGGCGCAATCTCCGCATAGCGATGCGCCGGGATGTCCGGGAACAGGTGGTGCTCGATCTGGAAGCTCAGATTGCCGCTCATGATGTGCATCAGTCGGCCGCCTTCGAAGTTCGCCGAGCCCAGCAGCTGGCGCACGTACCACTGGCCGCGGGTTTCGTTCTCGATCACCGATTCCGGGAACTGCTCGACGTCTTCCGGGAAGTGGCCGTTGAAGATCACCGCGCAGGCCCAGACGTTGCGCGTCAGGTTGGCGGCCATGTTGCCAACGAACACCAGCGGTGCCAGCGGACCGGCCAGCGCCGGGAAGTAGACGTAGTCCTTCGCCAGCTGCTTGCGCATTTTCTTCCAGACCGGCTTGAACTCTTCCTTGAGCTGGGCCGTGGTCTTGGTCTTGTAGACCGTGACTTCCTCAAGCTTCAGGTTCTGCACCGCGACGAAGTGCTGGAAGAAGGTGTGCAGCAGCACCGTCAGCGGCAGGTTGGCGAGGAAGCGCGGCTCCCACTTCTGGTCTTCCGACATGCGCAGCAGGCCGTAGCCAATGTCGTGATCGCGGCCAAGCACGTTAGTGAACGTGTGATGCTCGTAGTTATGGGTGATCTTCCAGTTCTTCGACGTGTCAGCGCTGTCCCACTCGAAGTTCTTGGAGTTCAGCGCCGGCTCGCCCATCCAGTCGTACTGGCCGTGCATGACGTTGTGGCCAATCTCCATGTTGTCGAGAATCTTCGACACGCCCAGCGAGGCGACACCGAGCGGCCAGGTCGGCGGAATCATCATCATCACGCGGCCGGCCACTTCGAACTGGCGCTGACGCTTGATGATGTTGTGGATGTAGTCGGCATCGCGCTGGCCGAGATCGGCGCGCACCCGATTGCGGATGGCATCGAGGTCCGCGCCGATCGCTGCGAACTGGGCCGGCGTGAGCGAGCTGAAGGTGTTCTTCTGGGTGGCGGTCATGGCTTGAGCCTCTGCGGTCATTGATGTGCTGTGCAGCTTGTTGGGCAAGTCCGGGCCATGGCTGGCCCGGTCAGTCACTTGATGTGTTTACAGGTCGAGCGTCACGGTGCCGACCGGCACGCTGACGCAAAGCTGGATGTCGGCTTCGTCGGCATCGCTGATCTCGCCGGTGCGGGTGTCGCGGACGCGACCCGAGGTCTTGCGGCAGGTGCAGGCGTGGCAGATGCCCATGCGGCAGCCGGACTCCGGCTTCAGGCCAGCAGCCTCGGCCTGATCGAGCAAGGTCGCGCCACTGTTGCTGGCCAGACGCTCGCTGCGGGTGAAGCGAACGTCGCCTTCGGCGCTGGCGCTGTCGGTGACGACAGCCGGGGCGGCGGAGAAGTGCTCGACGTGCAGCTGACCGCTGATACCTTCATCGGCCCACAGCGTCTGCACCGCTTTCATCATTCCGGGCGGGCCGCAAAGGAAGGCTTCAGCCTGCGCGAAGTCCGGCACCTGCGCTTCGAGGTGGGCGCGGCTGAACAGACCTTCGAGTTCGCCGCCCTGATTCGCTTCGGCGTAGCCGCGCAGCAGCTTCACGTTCGGGAACTTCGCGGCGATCGCGGCCAGTTCGGCGGCGTAGATCTGATCCTTCGCGGCGTTCGAGTAGTGCAGGAAGGTGATCGCACCGGCATGGCCTTCGTCGGTCAGCGTGCGCAGCATCGCCATCACCGGCGTGATGCCGCTGCCGCCGCTGATCAGCAGCACGCGGGCCGGGCGCACGTCCGGCAGCGCGAAGCTGCCTTCGGCCTGTGACAGGCCCACCGTCGTCCCGACCGTCAGGCGCTGCTGCAGGAACTTCGACACGAAGCCGCCGGCGTGAGTCTTGGCGGTCAGTTCGATCAGGCCGTCGGTGGCATGCACCGACTGGGCGGGCGAGTAGCAGCGGGTGCGGCGACGGCCATCGATCTCGACCGTCAGGCGCACGTACTGGCCGGCGCGGAAGCCGGCCCAGTTGCCGTTCGGGCGCAGGCTCAGCGTGACGCTGTCGGCGGTCTGATGGCGAATCGCGACGACTTCGGCGCGGACTTCGGTCAGCGACTGCGTCGGAACGAACTGTTCGAGGTAACGATCCACGCCATGCGGATAGCTGAGCACGGCAGCAAGACGCGACGTCAGCGCGCGGCGCAGGCCGTTGGCGAAGAAGTGAGTGCGCGGTGCGGTAGCTGACATGACGAATGCTCCTCGGTTGGTGGACGTATGTTCACTGATGAAGATTTCGATGTCAACAATTGTTCACTAAATTTTCGACACTGTTCACTGTCCTCGCTAGTGCTCGGTTTTTCCTGAGGTTTCAAGCTAACATCGTGCGGATGAACCAGGAATCGCCATGACTGCACGCAGCCGCTCCGGACCTGAGATGACCGCCGGTAACGACGATGACGAGCTGTTGCCACGTGGCCAGCGGAAGCAGCGCACCCGCGATGCGCTGATCGACGCGGCGCTGCAACTGATGAACGAGGGCCGCAGCTTCAACAGCTTGGGACTGCGCGAGATCACGCGCGTCGCCGGCGTCGTGCCGACCTCGTTCTACCGTCACTTCAAGGACACCAACGAACTGGGGCTGGTGCTGGTCGAGGAAAGCGGTCTGACGCTGCGCCGGATGCTGCGCGAGGCACGCCGCGCCGGGGCGCCGGTCAAGGACATGATTCGTCGCTCGGTCAGGGTCTACAAGGCGTTCGTGCTCGCCAACCGACTGCATTTCCTGTTCGTGGCGGGCGAGCGCAGCGGCGGTTCGCCGGTGATACGCAGCGCGATCCGCAACGAGGTCGATCAGTTCATCAACGAGATGACGCAGGACGTTCGCCATCTGGCGATCTTTCCGAACCTGTCGCCGGAAGCACTGCGCCGAGTCTGCGAACTGGTGGTCAACACCATGTTGCACGCGGCGACCGACGTCCTTGATCTGCCGCCTGGTGACGACGCGCTCGCACAGGCGCAGGAAGACAACCACGTTCAGCAGGTCCGGCTGATCTTCCTCGGGGCGTCGCTGTGGCGCGAGGAAATCGAGCGCGGCTGATTCGCGTCAGCTGGCGCGCAGCTTGAAGCCTGCTGCAGCGACGTAGCCGGCTTCCAGTTCGAGGTCTTCGCGGGTCAGCGGGTGCTTGTCGAGCCAGCCGCTCTTGAAGCTGAGCTTCATCTGCTTGCCGACGACGCTCAGCATGAACGGGATTCGCATGTTCGGCGCGCGCGATCGATGCAGCACGATCGCCAGCCGGAACAGCAGGGCCAGCCGGCGGATCGTCAATTGCCAGGCGCTGGGCAGATCGTCGAGCGCGCCCGGCGCGAACTTGCCGCGCTGCAGGCGCACCAGTGCTGCGACCAGGCGCTGGTCGGTCTGCGAGAAGCCGAACATTTCGGCATGACGCAGCATGTACTCGCCATGGCGATGGCTGCCTTCATGGGCGATGACCAGGCCGATCTCGTGCAGCAGCGCCGCCCAGCGCAGCAACCGGCCGGCGACTTCGCGGTCGAGTTGCCAGTCGCCGCGAACCTGCTCGAGCAGCTTCAGCGCCGTGCGTTCGACTTCCCGCGCGTGTTCACGATCGACGCCGTAGCGCGTCGCCATCGCATCGACCGAGCGGCTGCGCACATCGTTGTCGGCCAGTCGCCCGAGCAGGTCGTAGATCAGGCCTTCGCGCAGGGCATGTTCGGAGGTTTCCATCGCCTCGATCCCGAGGCTGTCGAACACGCCGGCCAGGACCGCAAGCCCGCCAGCGAATACCGGGCGGCGATCCTCACGCAGGCCGGTGAAGTCGATCTTCGCGATGTGGCCGGTGCGGATCGTCATTTCGACGCAACGATCGACGGCTTCGCGAGTGATCTGTTCGGCGGCCCAGCCCTGGCCGCGGGCGACACGCCAGACACCACGAACGGTGCCGCTGGCGCCGATTGCCACGTCCCAGCCGGCGTCGCGGTACTGGCGTTCGACGAACTCCAGCTCGACGCGCGCGGCCAGCCGCGCTTCCTGCATGCGCTCGCGGGTAATGACGCCGTCGCCGAAGAAGCGCTGCGTATGGGTGACGCAGCCCAGTGCCATGCTTTCCATCAGCTTCGGTTCCGGGCCGCGGCCGATGATCAGCTCGGTCGAGCCCCCGCCGATATCGACGACCAGCCGGCGTGGCGCAACGCGGCCAAGACCGTGGGTGACGCCGTTGTAGACCAAGCGCGCTTCCTCGACACCCGAGATCACTTCGATCTCGTGGCCCAGTGCCTTTTCGGCGGCGCGCATGAACACGCCGCCATCGGCGAGCCGGCGCATGGTGTTGGTGCCGACCACCCGGACGCGGGCGGCGGGAATGCCGCGCAGGCGCTGGCCGAAGCGCTTCAGGCAGGCCAGTGCGCGCCGTTCGGCGTCCTCGCTGAGCTGGCGTTCGGCGTTGAGGCCGGCCGCGAGGCGGACGGCATCGCGAAGGCGATCGACGATCTGCAGCTGCCCCTCGCTTTCGCGCGCGACCAGCATGTGGAACGAGTTCGAGCCGAGGTCGACGGCGGCGACCTCACAAGCCGCCTTTTTCGATGCATCAACCTTGGCCAAGCGCGGCATGGCGTTCAGAACGTGGTGACGACCGCTGCCAGCAGCAGCGTCGAGGCAAGCAGCAACGTCAGGTAGGACAAGCCGGCACCGACACGGCGCAGCGGATGCAGTGGTGCCAGGCTGAAGCCAACGGCGAACGCGATCCGGGCTGCCACGAACACCGCGTCGAGGCCGATCAGCACGACGTTGGCGCCGGCGTAAAGCTCGTAGCACAGCGACAGCAGCAGGAAGATCGGCACGAACTCGATGGTGTTGGCGTGTACGCGGATCGCACGCGCCAGCGCTTCGACACCGCCGTCACCGATGGCAACCCGGTGACGCATGCGCAGCAGGGAGACCCGGAACGCCAGAATCAGGATCAGCAGGCCACAGATCGCGGCGCAGGCGGCAGTCACAGGGATTTGCATGGCGGACCAGTGGGGAAGGCGGCAGCCGCCGAACTATAGCGTGAAGACCGCTCATCGACAGCTGCCGGCAATGCGCTGGGAACAGCGCTGAAAAGCATGCGAAAAGCTCGCATTCGATTGACGCAAGCTGCGGATTCGCCGAACATATTCGTCGCTGCCATGCGTTTTCCTGCAGCCTCACGTTCCGAGGAGACTCCCTGATGATTTCAGTGCGATGGGGCCTGATTGCCCTCACCGCCGCCCTGGTCTGCGGTACTGCGAGCGCCGCAGGCGACGCTGCCGCTGGAAAGGTCAAGGCTTACACCTGCTACGGCTGCCACGGCATCGTGAACTACACGAATGTCTACCCGAGCTACCACGTGCCGAAGCTCGGTGGTCAGCACCCGGAATACATCGTGGCAGCGCTGAAAGCCTACAAGTCGGGTGAGCGTCCGCATTCCACCATGCACGCGCAGGCCGCAAGCCTCAGCGATCAGGACATGGCCGATATCGCCGCCTATCTGACCAAGGCCCCGGAAAAGAAGTGAGCACGACGATGAACTCCCGATTCCAGATGGTTCTGACCACTGCCGCGCTGTCGCTGGCCGTCGTGTCGGCCGCATCGGCCAACGAAGCTGCTGCACCGGTGGCCGGCGGCAAGCCGGCGCAGGTCGCAGTGTGCGCCGCCTGCCACGGCGAGAACGGCGTCAGTGCCTCGCCGACGTTCCCGAACCTTGCCGGTCAGCACCGCAGCTACATCGAAGTTGCGCTGAAGGGTTACAAGACCGGCGCCCGCAAGAACGCCGTGATGGCTGGCCAGGCCGCCGGCTTGAGCGATGCCGACATCAAGGCGCTGGCACTGTGGTATTCGAGCCAGACGCCGGTGCTGTACACCGTGGCGCCGGAAGGCGAAGCGAAAAAGTAAGTCTTCGCCAGCGGTTCCCGACCGACCCCTCGCGCAGCGACGGGTCGGTTTTTTGTTGCCGAGCGCGACCGTGGCATCAGTCACGGTCATAAAAAACCCCGCCGAAGCGGGGTTTTTAATACTGCAGAGCTGCTTACTCGTCGAGGAACGAGCGCAGATAGTTGGCGCGCGACGGATGACGCAGCTTGCGCAGGGCTTTCGCCTCTATCTGGCGAATGCGCTCGCGGGTGACATCGAACTGCTTGCCGACTTCTTCCAGCGTGTGGTCGGTATTCATGTCGATGCCGAAACGCATGCGCAGGACCTTGGCTTCGCGAGGTGTCAGCGAGGCCAGTATCTGGTGCGTTGCTTCCGCAAGGCTCTGCGAGGTCGCCGACTCCAGCGGCGATACGGCCGCCGTGTCTTCGATGAAGTCGCCGAGGTGCGAATCCTCGTCGTCGCCGATCGGCGTTTCCATCGAGATCGGTTCCTTGGCGATCTTGAGGACTTTCCGGACCTTGTCTTCCGGCATTTCCATCTTGACCGCCAGTTCCTCCGGCGTCGGCTCGCGACCCATTTCCTGCAGCATCGTGCGGCTGATGCGGTTCAGCTTGTTGATCGTCTCGATCATGTGCACCGGAATGCGGATGGTGCGTGCCTGATCGGCGATCGAACGAGTGATGGCCTGACGAATCCACCACGTGGCGTAGGTCGAGAACTTGTAGCCGCGGCGGTATTCGAACTTGTCGACCGCCTTCATCAGGCCGATGTTGCCTTCCTGGATCAGGTCGAGGAACTGAAGGCCGCGGTTGGTGTACTTCTTCGCGATCGAGATCACCAGACGCAGGTTGGCTTCGACCATTTCCTTCTTGGCGCGGCGAGCCTTGGCTTCACCGACGGTCATCCGCCGGTAGATGTCCTTGATCTCGTCGATCGACAGCAGGTTGTCGCCTTCGATCTGGGTCAGCTGGTCCTGCAGCAGCTTGACGTCGTCCTTCTTCAGCGCCAGCGCGGCCGAATACTTGCGCTTGGCGCGGATCGCCTTGTCGAGCCAGCCGAGGTCGGCAACGCCGCCCTCGCGATACTTCGCAAGGAACTCTTCGCGGGTCATGCCGCATTCGGCGACACAGATGCGCAGCACCGAGCGCTCGATCGAGCGAATCAACTCGACCTTGTTGCGCAGGTTGTTGGTGATCTCGACGACGATCTTCGGCGACAGCCGGAAGGTCATGATCAGGTCGGCGACCGCAGCACGACGTGCCTGCGTCTTCTTGCTGGCAGTGCCGAGACGCAGCAGGGAATCCCAGGCTTCGTCGTACAGCGCCTGCAGCTTGCCGAAGTTCTCGGCGCAGAGCACCGGATCCGGGCCGGTATCGACGGCTTCCTCTTCCTCTTCCTCCGCACCTTCGACCACTTCCGGCTCGACGTCGGCGACTTCCGGCGGCAGTACTTCTTCCGCCGCGACCGGTACCGGTGCATTCGGATCGAAGAAGCCGACGACGACTTCGGCCAGACGCTTCTTGCCGTTGATCGCGTTGTCGTACTGCTCGAGCAGGATGGCGACCGTTTCCGGGTAGCTGGCCATTGCGTACAGCGCTTCGCCCAGGCCTTCTTCGATGCGCTTGGCGATGCGGATTTCGCCTTCGCGGTCGAGCAGTTCGACCGAGCCCATCTCGCGCATGTACATGCGCACCGGATCGGTCGTGCGGCCGAATTCGGAATCGCTGGCGGCAAGCGCTGCAGCGGCTTCCTCGGCGGCTTCCTCGTCGTCTTCGGTTGCGGCGACGGCGGGCTCGCTGAACAGCTGGGCCTCGGTATCCGGAGCTTCATCATGGACCGGAATGCCCATGCCCTGGATCATCGTGATGACGTCGTCGATCTGCTCCGAATCGACGATTTCCGGCAGGCTGTCGGAGACTTCGGCAAAGGTCAGAAAGCCCTTTTCCTTGCCGAGCGCGATCAGGTTCTTGATCTGGGATTGCTGGTCAGCTGCTGCCATCTGAATACTCTTGTGTGAAGCCGGGGCGTGTAGCGCCGGTCAAGAACTGCGCAGTTTACCGGAACCGGCCAGAACACGGCCAGCCCGTGGACCGTAGGTGGGGTCGCCGGTCCCCGCTTAAAGGGCGCTTCGTCGGCTCGCTGAGGCGGTGCAATGCCGAGGGCACTTGCACTCAGCTGGCCCGCTCGCGCATCAGTGCCATCAGCTCGGACTGCTCGGCAGGGGCGAGTTCCCGTTCACGGGCCACGTCGAGCAAGGCTTGCTGCCGTTCACGCACGGCGCGCTTGCGCAGCAGGTTCAGGCAGTCGAGAAATTCCGCTTCCAGATCGCCGCTGATGCCGAGCGGCAGCGCGGTGACCCGCGCAAGCGCAGCACCCCTGGGTGTGCCGCGATTCATCTCCAGCCACTGCGCAGTACTGGCGTCCGGGTTCTCGCTGAAGAACTCGATCGAGTCGAGCAGGATGTCCAGGCCTGGCTGATTCAGCATCGCGATCTGGCCGAGGTGCTCGGCCTTGTCGGCAAGGCTGGGCGCTTCCAGCAACAACTGCAGCGCGATCCGGACCGGTTTCGAGCCCGGGCTTTCGACGCGTCGCGCCCGGTCGTTGCCATCGTCGCCCGTTGCCGACGATGCGGCTTTGCCGGCGGCGCTCAGTGCGGCCTCCAGGTCGCCGCGCTGCATGCGGGTCAGCGTCAGCAGGCGGTCGATGATCAAGGTGCGCAGTGCGCCGTCGCGCAATTTCTCGAGGTGCGGCCGTGCCAGCCCCGGCAAGCGCGCACGGCCCTCGCGCGTCGCCAGATTGACCTGCTTCAGCAGCTCATCGATCAGAAAGTCGGACAGCGGCTGGGCGTTGTCGATCAGCGCACGGAACGCGGCTTCGCCGATTTCCTGCACCAGCGAATCCGGATCGTGGCCGTCGGGCAGGAACATGAAGCGGCATTCGCGATCGTCGAACACTTCCGGTAGCGCCTGCTCCAGTGCGCGCCACGCCGCCGAGCGACCGGCGCGATCGCCGTCGAAGCAGAACACGGCGCGGCGCGTCGATTTGAACAGCAGGGTCAGATGTTCGCGGGTGGTGGCTGTCCCGAGCGTGGCGACGGCATTGCGGATGCCGTGCTGGGCCAGCATCACCACGTCCATGTAGCCCTCGACGACCAGCAGGTACGGCAGTTCCGCCTTGGTCGACTGCTTGGCCTCGAACAGGCCGAACAGGTTGCGCCCCTTGTGGAACAACGGCGTTTCCGGCGAGTTCAGATACTTGGCCGGATCGTTGGCCAGTGTGCGGCCACCGAAGCCGATAGTGCGGCCACGGGTGTCGCGGATCGGAAACATCACGCGGTTGCGGAAGCGGTCATAGGCGCCGCCACCGTCGCGCTCGATCAGCATCCCGGCATCCAGCGCGTGCTGGCGCTGGCCATCGGCCTCCGGAAACAGCCGCGTCAGCGCGTCCCAGGATTCCGGTGCGAAGCCGATGTTGAACAGCTTGGCCGTTTCGCCGTCGAGGCCACGCTTCTTCAGGTAGTCGATCGCCGGCTGATGCGTCTTCAGCTGGCTGCGGTAGAACTTCTCGGCAACCGCGAGTGCATCGAGCGGGCCATCAAGCACCAGTCGCGGGCCTTCATTGCCGCCTTCGCGCGGCACTTCCACACCGGCGCGCTTGGCCAGTTCCTCGACCGCCTCGACGAAGCTGAGGCGATCGTTTTCCATCAGGAAGGTAATCGCGGTGCCGTTCTTGCCGGAGCTGAAATCGAAGAACATCTGCTTCGCCGGATTGACGAAGAACGATGGCGATTTCTCGTTGGTGAACGGCGACAGGCCCTTGTATTCGCGGCCCGCGCGCTTCAGTTCGACGCGGCTGCCAACGACCTCGACGATGTCGACGCGCGACAGCAGGTCGTGAATGAAGGAATCGGGAATGCGTCCGCCGGCCATGGGCGGAGTCTAGACCGCGAAGCGTCTCGGCTCAGCCCAGGCGGGCCTTGATCAGCCCCGACAGCTTGCCCATGTCGGTACGGCCGGCGACCTGCGGCTTCAGCCAGTTCATCACCTTGCCCATGTCCTTCATGCCGGCGGCGCCGGTTTCGCTGATGCCCTGGGCAATCAGCGCCGCGAGCTCGTCTTCGCTCAGCGCCTGAGGTAGGTAATGGCTGAGTACGACGATTTCGGCTGCTTCGATTTCGGCGAGGTCAAGGCGATTGCCGGCGCGGAACTGCGATTCCGAATCGCGACGCTGCTTGAGCATCTTTTCCAGCGCTTCGATGACCACGGCGTCTGTCAGTTCCTGCGACAGCACGACTTCGCGGTTCTTCAGTTCCGCGGTCAGCATGCGCAGCACGCCGAGGCGCGCCTTGTCACCGGACTTCATCGCCAGCTTCACGTCTTCGGTGATGCGGGTCTTGAGATCGGTCATCGGGGCACCTGGAAGTTCTTGAACGCGGGACAAACACAAATCGCGCCCGCAGGCGCGATTTGAATGAAGCTGCTTTCTTGAGAAGTCCGCGCCATGACGGCGCGGAAGCTTGTCAGGACGACAAGCTTCTCGTCAGTACAGCCGAATCTGCTTCGAGGTCTCGCGGGAGACCTTCTTGGCCTGACGCTTCACGGCGGCAGCACGCTTGCGCTTGCGTTCCTGGCTCGGCTTCTCGAAGAATTCCTTCTTGCGGAGGTCGGTCAGCACGCCTGCCTTTTCGCAGGTGCGCTTGAAACGGCGGAGAGCGACTTCAAACGGCTCGTTATCGCGAACGCGGACATTCGGCATCAGTTCAATCTCGACAGCGGATTTGGCACGACCCGGACGCGAGGTGTCCGGAAGGGGCGCAAAGTCTAGTCAATCACTCGCTGCAACGCAATGCGCAGCGCTGCAAAGCCACGCGCAGTGGCGCAGAATCCGCGTCCGATGAAAGTTCTGGGCCTCGAATCCTCCTGCGATGAGACCGCCGCCGCCATCTATGACGGCGACCGTGGCCTGCTGGCGCACGTGCTGCACAGCCAGGCGGCGATGCACGCCGAATATGGCGGCGTGGTGCCCGAACTGGCGGCCCGCGATCATGTTGGCCGCATCCAGTCGCTGGTCGCGGCGGTGTTGGCCGAAGCCGGGATGAAGGCCGCCGACCTCGACGGCATCGCCTACACGGCCGGGCCCGGCCTGATCGGCGCACTGCTGGTCGGCGGCAGTTTTGCCGCCGGGCTTGCGGCCGCGATCGACCGGCCGCTGCTGCCGGTGCATCACCTCGAAGGCCATCTGCTGGCGCCGATGCTCGAAGACGATCGCCCGGCGTTTCCATTCGTTGCGCTGCTGGTCTCGGGTGGTCACACGATGCTGGCGCGCGTCGACGGGGTGGGGCGCTACGAGATTCTTGGCGAAACCCTCGACGATGCCGCAGGCGAAGCCTTCGACAAGACCGCCAAGGCGCTCGGCCTGCCGTATCCCGGTGGCCCCGAACTGGCGCGGCTTGCCGAGCGCGGCCGGTCCGGCGTGTTCCGTTTCGCGCGGCCGATGACCGATCGCCCGGGCTTGGAGTTCAGCTTCAGTGGCTTGAAGACCGCTGTGCTGAACCAGCTGAAACCCGATTTCGACGAGCAGGCAAAAGCCGATCTGGCGCGCGCGTTCGAGGAAGCCGTCACCGACACGCTTGCGATCAAGTGCGAGCGCGCACTCGATGCCACCGGCCTGCGCGGCCTGATCGTCGCGGGCGGCGTCGGCGCCAATCGCCGACTGCGGGCACGCCTGAAGGCCGCCACCGATGCGCGCGGTGCCAGCCTCTATTTCCCGCGCCCGGCGTTCTGCACCGACAACGCCGCGATGATTGCCTACGCCGGCTGGGCGCGGCTGTCGGCCGGCGAGCGCAGCGCCGGACTGCCAGCGCGGGCGCGCTGGCCGCTGCACGAACTGCGTCCTCCTTCCCCTGTCACTTCCTGATTCCCATGTCGCTCGATACCGTCTTCATCACGGCCCTGCACGTCGAAACCGTCATCGGCGTGCACGCGTTCGAACAGATTGCGCCGCGCCCGCTGATCCTTGATCTGGAGATGGGTTTCGATATCCGCGAGGCCGCGGCCAGCGACCGCATTCGCGATGCCGTCGATTACAGCGCGGTCGCCGACGCCATCATTCAGCTGGCTGCTGGCCGACGTTTCCAGTTGATCGAGACGCTGGCCGAAACCATCGCGCGCATGGTCTTCGAGCGCTTCCCGATCACCACGCTGCGGCTGTCGATCGGCAAGCCCGGTGCGATCGACACCGCAAAGACCGTCGGCGTGCGCATCGACCGTCGCCGCGAGGACTACGCTGCCTGCGGCATGCGCTAGGTCCACCGGGCAGCGCAGGCTGCGGTTATCCTCGCCACTCCCGCGCCTGCCCCACGGAAGCCCTGCGATGAAGAAACTGCAACGTCTGGAATTGCTCAAGGACTTCGTCCAGGAAGCCGTTGATCGCGGCGCGTCGTCGGTGCAGGCCGTGCATCAGTACATCGCCGACCTGCCGTTCGAGGCACTGCAGCAGACCGGTCTGATCAACGAGGAAAAGGCCGGGCTGCGCCAGAAGCATCAGCAGACCATTGGTGTGGTCTACGACGCGATTCGGCGCATCAACCGCGAGATCGGCCAGCTGATTTCCGACCAGTTCGAGAATCTTGAGGAATCGACGATCGCCGCCGAGCGCATCGCGCCGGAACCCAAGCCCGCGTCGAGGCCTGATCCGGAGCCGTTGCCGTCGGTGAAGCCGAAGGCCGAGATCAGCAAGGCGGTGCCCGCCAGGAAAGCCGCGGCCAAGAAGCGGCCTGCGACGAAGACCGCGGCGAAAAAGCCAGCCGCGAAAAAGTCCCCCGCAAAGAAAAAGGCCGGCTGACGCCCGCGCCTACGGCGGCAGCGTGCCGTCGTCGCAGATCGGCAGCAGCACGCCCTTTGATGTCCAGACGCCGCCCGAACGCTCGAACTGGTAGGCGACCGAGCCGCCACAGCCGGGATTGACAAGGCTGTTCGACGGGTCGCAGACCATGACCCTGTCGCTGCCCTGTCCGTACCACTGCACATCGGCCTCGCTTGGCAGGTTCGCGCGGGTCAGCAGTTCGGTGCGATCAGCGGGTGCTGCCGACAGATGCTGCCAGCCCATGCCGGCGATCGAGTTGCAATCGCTGGTGCCGCGCGTGGCGCAGCCGCTCAGCGTGACGATGGCGGCGAACAGCAGGATCGATCGAGTCACGGCGATATCCGGATCAGGGTACAGGTTGAAAGGAGCAGCGGGCAGCTTCAGGCGCCGCCCGCGATGGTCATCGCGTCGATCAGCACCGAGCCGACCCTGACGCCACCGCGGGTATCGACATCGGAGCCGATCGCCGAGATACCGCGATACATCGTGCCGAGGTTGCCGGCGATGGTGATCTCGTCGACCGGGTAGGCAATCACGCCGTTCTCGACCCAGAAGCCGCTGGCGCCGCGCGAGTAATCGCCGGTCACGGTGTTGACGCCCTGACCCATCAGGTCGGTCGCGATCAGACCTTCGCCCATTTCGCGGGCCAGTGCTTCCAGGCCGCCGTCGAAGGTCGAGCCGATCAGCAGGTTGTAGACGCCGCCGGCATTGCCGGTCGATTCCAGGCCCATCTTGCGGGCGCTGTAGCTGCCCAGCAGATAGCCGCCGAGCACGCCCTTGTCGATCAGCTGGCGCTCGGTGGTGGCAACCCCTTCCTGGTCGTAGGCGCTGCTGCCGGCTGCCCCTGGAATGAACGGCATCTGGCGGGCACTGACGCGTTCGGCGAACACCGTTTCGCCAAGCTTGCCGTGCAGGAAGCTGGCACGGCGGTACAGCGCTGCGCCGGAAATCGCGCCGATGAAGTGGCCGAACAGGCCGCGAGCGATCTCGGCCGGGAAGATCACCGGCGCCGTGCGGGTGCTCAGCGAACGGCCGCCGAGCCGCGCCGCTGCGCGTTCGCCGGCCTTGCGGCCGATCGCCTCGGGGGCGTCCAGCGCATCGAAGCGCCGTGCGCTGCTGTACCAGTGGCCGAGCTGCATGGCGTCGCCGTCGACCGCGATCGCAGCACAACCCAGGCTGTAGTCGGTGGCCCGGCGCCGGCCGACGAAGCCGTGGCTGTTGGCGTACAGGCTCAGCGATTCGCGCGTGTCGATGCTGGCGCCTTCGGACTGCGTGATCCGGGCATCGGCGGCAAACGCGGCGGCTTCGCAGGCGCGGGCGCGTTCGATCGCCGCTTCCGGCTCGAGCGCGTAGGGGTGGTACAGCGCCAGATCGGGAAACTCGCGCGCCATCCGGGCCGGGTCGGCGAGGCCGACGCAAGGGTCTTCGCCACCGACTCTGGCGATCGCGCAGGCGGCCTCGACGGTGCGCTTCAACGCTGCGTCGGACAGATCGGTGGTGCTCGCCGAGCCGGTCCGGTGGCCGAAGAACACAGTCAGCGACAGATCGCGATCGCGCTGGAACTGCACCGATTCGACCTCGCCCTGCCGCACCGCCACCGACAGCCCGCGGCTGACGCCGAGATAGCCTTCGGCGGCGCTCGCGCCCAGTGACTTGGCAAGTGCGAGTGCAGCTTGCAAGCGGGGTTCGAGGTCGCGGACATCGGGCAGCGCGGCGGCCGGTGTGGCGGCAGTCGGAATCGCGGTCATGACGGAAGTTTTCACCAGGAAGTGCGCGAGCTTACCATCCGCCTCCCGGCCTTTCGGCCTTGCCTGGACCCCGCACGCATGGACTTCACAACGCTGAAAATCGAACTCGATGGCCCGGTGGCGCGGCTGCTGCTGAACCGCCCGGACAAGGCCAACGCGATGTCGGAAGCGATGTGGCAGGAACTGCCGAAGGCGGCCGCCTGGATCAACAGCCAGAAGCAGATCCGCGTGGTGATCCTGGCGGGCGCCGGCAAGCACTTCACGGCCGGTATCGATCTCGAGGTGCTCTCGGGCCTGAGCCAGCGCGTGCTCGGTCCGGGCTGCCCGGCGCGGGCACGCGAGTACCTGCGCGAATGGATTCTCGGCGCGCAGGCCAGCATCACGGCGATCGAGAACATCCGGGTGCCGGTGATCGCAGTGGTGCAGGGCGCCTGCGTCGGTGCCGGTGTCGACATCATCGGCGCGTGCGATCTGCGCTATTCGACGGTGGACGCCAAGTTCTGCATCAAGGAAGTCGATCTCGCCGTGGTCGCCGATGTCGGTACCGTGCAGCGGCTGCGGCACGTGATCGGCTACGCCCGAACCGCCGAACTGACCTACACCGGCGAAACCTTCACCGGCAGCAAGGCCGAGGCGATCGGGCTGGTCAGCGCCACCTACGCGACCGGTGAGGAGCTGATGGCCTCGGTCGATGCGCTGGCGAAGAGCCTGGCCGCGAAATCGCCGCTGACCGTGCGTGGCGTCAAGCAGAGCCTGCTGTATTCCCGTGACCATACGGTCGCCGAAGGGCTGGAGTTCGTCGCCGGCTGGAATGCCGCGATGCTGATCTCGGCCGATCTCAAGGAAGCGGTCAGCGCCTGGCTCGGCAAGCGGCCGGCGCTGTTCGAGGACTGAGGCGCCGCCGAAGCGGCCACGAAAAAGGCCGGCTCTTGCGAGCCGGCCTTTTCACTGCCGGGTTACCGCTCGGTCAGACGATCAACGCGCATCGATCGCCAGGCCGCGCACCTGGGTTGATCCCGGTGCGCCAATGCGGCCCGTGCCGTCGACCACTCCGATCGGCGTCGCAGCACCTGTTGCCAGACTGATGCGATACAGGCTCGACGGACCGGTTCCCGCGCTGGTCCGGATCGCCGCCAGCACCAGGCCATTGGCACCGCCGGCGATGTCCATGCCGGCGTCGCCAACCGCCGTGACACCGGTCGCACCGACCGTGACCAGCGTGACGTCGTTCGGCGGCACCTGCGTGAACAGCGTCGTCGCGTCGAGGTTGTACAGCGTCGTCGCGGTGGCACCGGCATAGCTGTTGAGGTAGGCCGACGCGATCACGCCACTCGTTGCCGCGCCGTTGATGGCACCGTCCGTTGTCGTGGCACCGGTGCCGACATTGATGCGCAGGTTGTTGCCAGTGGCATCGACGACACGCAAGCGATCCGGCACCGGGTTGAAGTCGACACCGAAGTTGGTGCCGGCGGCCACGGTGGTGAACGGTGCCGTGGTGTCGGCAACGTCGGCGAGCAGCGTCGCCGACAACGTGGCCAGACCGGTCGTCGTGTTGATCACGTAGACGCGGTTCTGCGAGCCGATGCCGTACAGCAGGCCGTTGGCCGGGCGCACGTCGATGCCGAGCAGGTCTTCACCGTCGTTGAGGCCGGTGATCGCCAGATCGGTCGCGGTGTTCGGCTGGAACACGTTATTGGCCTGGCCGAACGTCAGCAGGTGGTTGTCGGTGGTCAGTGCGTGCACGCGCAGATTGGTACCGGTGCTCAACACCATGCCGATCAGCGGGTCGATCGCCGGGGTGCCGAGGCCGCCGCCAACCGTGCCGACCAGCGTCGCCGCACCGGTGCCGAGGTTCACCGTGTAGAAGCTCGACGCCGTCGTACCGGTGGCGCCGGTGGCAAGCAGGGCGGCGTTGTTGCGGGCATCGATCACGAAGGCATCGCTGCCGGCGACATCGCCGATCGCCAGCGAACCGATCGTGGTGGCCACACCGCTGTTCGGATTGCCCGGATCGCCGGCGATGCCGTTGGCCGGATCGCTGCCGATGCGCACCAGATTGTCGGCGCCGCTGTCGATCGCGAACAGCGTCGTGGTACCGGCGCCGGGGATGGTGTTGGTGTACGCAGCGCCGGTGACTTCGGTGGCGCCGCTGATCACGGTGTCGGTGGTCACCAGGCACTGACCGGACGCATTCGGGATCGCATTGATGCGCAGGTTCAGACCGGTGCTGGTGGTGACGCGCAGGCGGTCCGGAACCGGATTGAAGCCGACGCCGAAGCCGGCGCCGGTCGGCAGCGCCGAATACGGCAGCGTGGTGTCGGCCGGGTCCGTGACCAGCGGGCACAGCGGTGCCGCGACGCCGGTGCTGGCGATCGTGACCAGCGTGTTGTCGCTGACCAGGCCGATCAGCTGGCCGCTGGCTGGCCGCACGTCGACACCGAGCAGCGTGGTTTCGGCCGGCAGGCCGCTGACCGTGCCGGTGGTGCACAGCTTGGATGGCGACGTGCGGTTGAACGTCGCGAAGTCGCCGGTGGCGGTCACGCCGAACAGCTCGCCGGCGGCCTGCGCCGGCGTCGCGGTCTGCGCACGGGTGGCGAAGCCGGCAGCGGTTTCGCCGCTGTTCAGCGGAATCGCCGCGACGATCGTCGCTGCACCGGTGGCGGTGCTGATGCTGTACAGCGCGCTGCCTTCGGCGGTGTTCAGCACGGCGAATGCCGAGTTGACGCCGGCCGACGAAGTCGCGATATCCAGGCCGCCGACGGTGACGGCATCGACGCCGAGTGCGCCAACGGCTGCAAGCACGCCGTCATTCGGCGGGTTCTGCAGCAGCAGGCGGTCGGTCGCCGGATCGATGACGAACTGCTGCGTGCGGCAGGCAGCGTTGAACGCGTTCGTGTAGGCGGTGGCCGATGCGCCAGTGCCGGCGCCATTCAGCGCCGTGTCGGTGAAGGTGGCACCGGTGGCGACATTGATGCGCAGGTTCTGGCCGGTGTCGGAGATCACGCGCAGACGATCCGGGACCGGATTGAAGTCAATGCCGAAGCGGCTGCCATCGAGGCCGGCGTACGGGCTCGTGGTGTCGGCAGCGTCGGCGGCGAGCGTGCTGACTGCGGTCGTCGCACCGGTAGTCGGGTTGATGGTGACCACACGTGCCGCAGTGCCGTTGCGGACCAGGCCGTAGAGCAGGCCGTCGTTCGGACGGAACGCGAGATCGATGACCGATTCGCCAGCGGCGAGGCCGGTGATCGCGTACGAGACCAGCGCCGACCCGGGCGAGGCGCGATTGAAGCCGACCAGCCGGTTGCCGCTGGTGACCAGATAGCTGTCCGTGGTGACCGGCGCTGGGGTCGGCGGCGGCGGGAAGTTCAGCTGGTTATCGCAACCGACCAGGAAGATTGCCGCCGCGGCGGCGGTCCAGCTCATGTGACGCAGGGTCATCGTTGAATCTCCTCGTTATAGGCATATCCGCTGCCGGTCGGGCCGGCAGCGGGAATCTCACGTGTCGCGGGTCGCGGCGCGATCCTGATCTGCACGGATGACGCAGGGTGCAACACGGTCACGCGACGGTCCAGTACCGCAAGCAGCATAGACTGCTGCTGCGCCGGAACGAAGACCGGTCCGCGAGGGCGGCAGTCATTGCGGTGGACCATCGAGACGGCACTCGCGCCGCCCGCTGCGCGGGCCGGGTCAGCGGTGTGCCAGCAGATCGATCAGTCGACGATGCAGGCCGCCGAAATCGCCATTCGACATCACCAGCACGCGGTCGCCGGGACGCGCCTCGGCGACGATGGCGATCGCCAGCCGATCGAGATCCTGATGCAGGCGCAGACGGTCGCCAACGTCGGCCAGCGCGGCGCCGGCATCCCACTGGAGATCGGCCCGCGCCAGCACGAAGGCCAGATCGGCGTCGCGCAGGCTCATCGCCAGATCGCCGCCGGCATGGCCGCCGAGGCGCATGGTGTTCGAGCGTGGTTCGAGCACCGCCAGAATCCGGCCTGGGCCGCGCTCGCGCAGGCCAGCAATGGTCACTTCGATGGCGGTCGGGTGGTGCGCGAAGTCATCGAACACTTCGATGCCGCTGACGGTATCGAGCAGTTCCAGCCTCCGCTTGATGCCGCGAAATCGCTCCAGTGCCTGCAATGCCGTCGCCGGTGCTACGCCGACGTGATGGGCCGCTGCGATTGCGGCCACGGCGTTGGCGCGGTTGTGCGGACCGGCCAGAGGCGTGCGCGCCTCTCCGATCGGCAGGCCGTGCTGCAGCAGCGTGAAAGCGTCGTCACTGCGCTGCGCCGACCAGCCGCGCGCGTCATGGCCGCTGCCGTCGAACCAGTCGACTTCGCTCCAGGCCCCCATCGCCAGCACGCGCGGCAGGTTCGCATCCTGGGCGTTGACGATCAGTCGGCCCTGACCCGGCACGGTGCGGATCAGGTGATGGAACTGGCGCTCGATCGCGGCCAGATCCGGAAAGATGTCGGCGTGGTCGTACTCGAGGTTGTTGAGGATCGCCGTGCGCGGCCGGTAATGGACGAACTTCGAGCGCTTGTCGAAAAACGCCGTGTCGTATTCGTCGGCTTCGATGACGAAGCACTTGCCGCGGCCGAGCCGGGCCGACACGCCGAAGTTGACCGGCACGCCGCCAATCAGGAAACCCGGCTCCAGCCCCCCCTGATCGAGCAGCCAGGCCAGCAGCGAGGTGGTCGTGGTCTTGCCATGGGTACCGGCCACGGCCAGCACGTGGCGACCTGCCAGCACGTTCTCGGCCAGCCACTGCGGGCCGGAGACATACGGCAGGCCGACGTTCAGTACGTGCTCCATCGCCGCATTGCCGCGGCTGACGACATTGCCGACGACGACCACGTCCGGCGCCGGGTCGAGATGCTCGGGGTGATAGCCGGGCATGACGGCAATGCCGAGCTTTTCCAGCTGGGTCGACATCGGTGGCCAGCCGTTGGCATCCGATCCGGTGACCTTGTGGCCGGCTTCGCGGGCAAGCGCTGCGATGCCGGCCATGAACGTGCCGCAGATGCCGAGAATGTGCAGGTGCATGGGCTTCGCTCAGCCGAGGATCAGGGACAGCAGGTTGCCGGCAATCATCATCGCCACCATCACGTTGCTGATCAGCAGCAGCGCCATCATCGCGGCGGCAAAGCGGGCGATGCCGGTGGCTCGCCGCAGCACATGGGTGGCGCTGGCGGCGAACCACAGGGCCATCAGGTCGAGCAGCAGGCCGGGCACGACCGGCACCTGCGGCAGCTGGTCGGCCGTGATCGCCGGAGGCGCTGTACCCGGGCCGGCTGCCTGCTGGGCGGCGGCCATCGCGTTCATGAACTCGGTCATCACCGGCATCACCATCGACATCGGCAGCCAGAGCATCAGCAGCAGCAGCGAACCGGTGGCCAGCAGCGCGTTGCGCGTCTGCTGCTGACGGGCTTCGAGACCGCGCAGGCGCAGCACCAGCCGCACGTACAGCGAAACCACCAGCGTTGCCACCACGCCATCGAACAGCGCCAGCGGCAGCGGCTGGACAATGCCGAACAGCAGGGCCGTGGCGATGATGCCGAGCGTCGTGCAGGCGGTGTCGAGTCGCCCATCGGTGGCGTACGGAAAATCCTCCGGGCCCTGGCGGAACAGCAGGATCTGGATCGTGGCGTGGAGCGCCTGATTGAACATCGCGTGCGGAGCCGGAAAGTCAGATCGCCATTCTAGTGGCCGCTCCGTGCTGGCGCGGCTGGCGCGCGCCCATGTGGGACACTGCGCGCCACGCACTCAACATCCTGCCCCGTGAATCCCGGCTACCGACTGATCACCACGCCCGACGCCCTTGCCACCTGCATCGATATCTGGCGGCAGCGTCGCTGGCTGGCGCTGGATACGGAGTTCCTTCGCGAGGACACCTACCACCCGATCCTCTGCCTCGTGCAGGTTGGCGACGGCGACACCGATACCTGCATCGACACGCTGGCCTTTGCACCGGATGCGCTGGCGCCGCTGTGGGCGCTGTTCGCGAATCCCGCGATCGTCAAGGTGTTCCATGCGCCGTCGCAGGATCTGGAGATCTTCGTTCGCCTCGGCGATGCCACCGCGACGCCGTTCTTCGATACCCAGATCGCCGCCGCGATGCTCGGCATGGGCGATCAGCTCGGTTACGCCGCGCTGGTCGAGAAGATGACCGGTGTGAAGCTGGACAAGAGCCTGACCCGCACCAACTGGTCACGCCGGCCGCTGACCGGCCCGGAACTGGCGTACGCCGCTGCCGATGTCCGCCATCTGTCCGACATTCACCCGACGTTGCGCGACGCGCTGGCCGCCAAGGGCCGGCTGCACTGGCTGGAGGAGGATTGCGCGCGGCTGGCCGAGCCGTCGCGCTACCGCAATCCGCCGGACGAGGCCTGGAAGCGACTCAAGGGCCTGGTGCGACTGGCGCCGGCTGCGCAGCCGATCGCCATCGCGCTGGCGTGCTGGCGCGAGCAGGTGGCACAGGAACGCGACCGACCGCGCAAGTGGATTCTCGACGACGAAGCGCTGTACCGGATTGCCGAACGCGGGCCGTCGGACATCGGCGAACTGGCGGCGCTCAAGGTGCTGCAGCCGAAGACGCTGGAGCGTCATGGCGAGACGCTGGCAGCGCTGGTCGCCGAAGCGAAGGCACAGCCGCCGCCGCCGCCGCTGCTCGATGAGCCGCTGAGTGATTCGCAGAAGGCATTGCTGAAGCGCTTGCAGGAGCGCCTCAAGGGGATTGCCGAAGCGCTCGACCTTCCGGTGTCACTGATCGCCCCGCGCGCGGATCTGGAATTGCTGGTGCGGGTCGGCGCCACTGCAGACGCTGCCGTGCTCGGCGGCTGGCGCCGCGATGTGGCCGGCACGGCGTTGCTGGCACTGCTGTAGGGGAAAGCCCAGGCGGGCTTGCCACGGGCAGGTGACCGCGGCCCGGACGAATCCGGGCCGGGTGTCGGATCAGGCGACCGCGATGATGCGCGAGAAGATCTCGTCCATCGTGCCGATGCCGTCGACGGTGGCGACCTTGCCCTGCTTGCCGTAGTAGTCGAGCAGCGGATGCGTTTCGGCGTTGTAGACGTTGATGCGATGGCGGATCACGTCTTCCTTGTCGTCATCACGGCCTTCCTTCTGCGCGCGGTCAAGCAGGCGAGCGATGATTTCCTCGTCGGCGACGGCCAGATGCACGGCACGCGAAATCGGCGGCTGGCCGAGGCGGACCAGCATCTGATCGAGCACTTCGGCTTGCGCGACATTGCGCGGAAAGCCGTCGAGGATGAAGCCCTTCTTGGCATCGTCCTGACCGAGGCGTTCCTCGACGATGCCGATGACGATTTCGTTGGCGACCAGCTGGCCGGCGTCCATCACCGCCTTGGCCTTCTTTCCAAGCTCGGTACCCGCCTTCACGGCAGCGCGCAGCGCATCGCCAGTGGAAATCTTCGGAATGCCGTAATGCGCGACCAGCTTTTCGCCTTGCGTGCCTTTGCCGGAGCCGGGTGCGCCGAGCAGGATGATTCTCATGATGCAGACAGCCCCAGTTGTGAGCCGGTGTGGGCCGGCTTCGTTTGGATGGAAACAGCGAAAACAGCCATGCAGGTCGAATGTCCCGATGACACCGGCCGCAAAGTGGAGAACGCGAGATTGGCCGAACGGTACTCGTTGCAAGCGCTTGGCGTCAACGCGACGAAAGTCTGGGTTAACGGTGTCGCGGTTATACTTTGCACCGAGGCGTCAGACGCGCTGCACTGCCCGGCGCTGGTGCGGTGCGTCCGGGTCCGGCGCGGTGCGCCACGGCCTGAATGTTGTTGATCACCGACCGAGCGCGCCGATCCGCCGCCAACGGCCCGAAGTTTCGAGTTTTGACGCAGTACCGCTCCCCACCACCGAACAGCAGGTAAGCAAACATGGGTTTTGAAGCACTGGGTCCGGGCGACAAGGCCCCGAACGAGTTCTACGTCGTCATCGAGATCCCGGCCTACGGCCCGCCGGTCAAGTACGAAGTCGACAAGGACACCGGCCTGCTGATGGTCGACCGTTTCATGAATGTCGCGATGAGCTATCCGGCGAACTACGGCTACGTGCCGAAGACGCTGGCCGGTGATGGTGATCCGGTCGACGTGCTGGTCATCACCCCGCATCCGGTGGTCGCCGGCTCGGTGATCAAGTGCCGCGCGGTCTGCGTGCTCGACACCGAAGACGAGAAGGGCACCGACGCCAAGCTGCTCGCCGTGCCGGTCGACAAGGTGTCGAACGGCGCCTACGACCATCTTCGCGATCTGGCCGATGTGCCGGAGCGCGTGAAGAACGAGATCCATCACTTCTACTCGTCGTACAAGGCGCTGGAGAAGGGTAAGTGGGTGAAGATCTCGGGCTGGCGCGATGCTGCTGCGGCGCGTGCCGAGATCGAGAACGGCATCAAGGCCTACCAGGGGTGAGCCTGTTGCACCGCTGATCGGAAAAGGCAGGCCGCGCGCCTGCCTTTTTCGTGTCCGGAGCTTCGCGACATTGCGTTTCCGCTAGAACTGAACAGCTCATGAAACAGAAAGTCCTCGTCATCGGCGGCGGTGGCCGCGAACACGCCATCGCTTGGAAGCTGGCCTCATCGGCGCGCGTCGCCGAAGTGCTGGTCGCCCCTGGCAATGCCGGTACCGCGACGGAATTCGGCTGCCGCAACATCGCCGTTGCCGTCGAGGACATCGACGGGCTGCTGAAGCTGGCGGCGGACGAGGCGGTTGACTTCACCGTGGTCGGGCCGGAAGTGCCGCTGTCGCGTGGTGTCGTCGATGCGTTCCGTGCAGCTGGCCGGCGCATCTTCGGGCCGACTCAGGCCGCCGCCCAGCTGGAGTCGAGCAAGGCCTTCACCAAGGCTTTCCTTGCCCGGCACCGGATTCCGACCGCTGGTTACGAAGTGTTCACCGATGTTGAGCCAGCGCTGGCCTATGTCGCGGCGCGTGGCGCGCCGATCGTGGTCAAGGCCGATGGTCTCGCCGCCGGCAAGGGTGTGGTCGTTGCCGAAACCGTCGCGCAGGCCCAGGACGCGATCCGCGACATGCTGGGCGGTGCCTTCGGCGGCGCGGGCGCGCGCGTGGTGATCGAGGACTTCCTCGTGGGTGAGGAAGCCAGCTACATCGTCGTCGCCGCCGGTACCCGTTACGTGCCGCTGGCGTCCGCGCAGGATCACAAGCGCGTGTTCGATGCCGATCAGGGCCCGAATACCGGCGGCATGGGGGCCTATTCGCCGGCGCCGGTGGTCACCGCGGAGGTCGATGCCCGGGTACGCAAGCTGGTCATCGAACCGACTTTGGCCGGCATGGCCGCCGAAGGTCATCCGTTCACCGGCTTTCTTTACGCAGGCCTGATGATCGATGCTGCCGGCATGCCGAGCGTGGTCGAGTTCAACGCCCGTCTCGGCGACCCGGAAACCCAGCCGATCCTGATGCGCCTCGATTCCGATCTGCTGAGCCTGCTCGAGGCCGCCGTCGACGGTGATCCGAACACGGCATCGCCGATCTGGAATCCGCAGGTCGCGCTCGGCGTGGTGCTCGCGGCCGGCGGCTATCCGGGCGAGATCCGCAAGGCGGATGTCATTTCTGGTCTGGACACCGCAGATGCAGCGGATGCCAAGGTCTTTCACGCCGGCACGGCGCTCGACGCCAGTGGTCGGGTGATCACCAGCGGCGGTCGCGTGCTGTGCGTCACCGGGCTCGGCGACAGCACGATGGCAGCTCAGGCTGCGGCCTATCGCGCAGCCGATAAGATCGACTGGACCTGTGTCCATTACCGGCGCGACATCGGTTACCGCGCCATCGCACGAGAAAGGCAAGACGGATGATCAGAACCGTGGCGGCACTGGTGCTCGGCATCGCAGCGATCACCGTCGCCGGCGCCGATACCTACGGTCGCCACGAACGAATTCGCGTGCAGGCCTCGCTCGGCATCGAGATCGTGGGTCACCTCGATCCTGCGGCGGCTGTTTCGCTGCTGCGCGCGCGCGATGTGAAGTATTTCAATCGTCAAGGTGGCATGTGGGTGCGCTTCACCATCGACAACGGCAGCGTGCTGCCGGGCAGCCGATTGACCGTGGAGCGCCCGGTGCTGCAGGACCAGAAGCTGCGTCAGCGCGACGGCAGCACCGAACATCGCCCGTTGATCGAGCTGCCGCTATGCGTCGGCCGCACGCGCATCGATGCCCGTCTCAGCTTGTCCGACCGCAACAGCTACACCGCACCGCTGACCTTGGGCAAAGCGGAGATCGCGAAACTGGGTGCTGTCGATTCGGCGCGCGAGTACACGATCGAGCCTGCTTGCACGGCCGTGCCTGCGGATGCCGTTGCCGGTGCTGGGCGAATCGTTGTCGATGAGAGGGCGCCTGCTGCCGTGACCTCCACGGGCAGACCGCAGGCGGATTCCCGTTTTGTTTGCGATGGACGAGAGCATTGCTCGCAAATGAATTCGCGCGCCGAAGCCGAGTTCTTCGTTCGGAACTGCCCAGATACCAAGATGGATGGCGATCACGACGGTAGACCCTGCGAGAACGATTCGCGCTGGTAGGCGAGCATCGGATCGGGCACAAAAAAGCCGCAGCACGCTGCGGCTTTTTCACATCCAGCGCGGATCAGTTCCGCTTCATCGAATCGAAGAAGTCGGAATTGGTCTTGGTGCCGCGCAGGCGGTCGAACAGCAGTTCCATCGCGGCCAGCTCGTCCATCTGGTGCAGCAGCTTGCGCAGGATCCACACCTTCTGCAGTTCGGCCGGATCGACCATCAGCTCTTCCTTGCGAGTGCCGGAGCGGTTGATGTTGATCGCCGGGAACACGCGCTTTTCGGCGATGCGGCGCTCAAGGTGCAGTTCCATGTTGCCGGTGCCCTTGAACTCCTCGTAGATGACTTCGTCCATCTTCGAGCCGGTGTCGATCAGCGCCGTGGCGATGATCGTCAAGCTGCCGCCTTCCTCGATGTTGCGCGCCGCACCGAAGAAGCGCTTCGGCTTCTGCAGCGCATTGGCATCGACACCACCCGACAGCACCTTGCCCGACGACGGCGCCACGGTGTTGTAGGCGCGGGCAAGACGCGTGATCGAGTCGAGCAGGATGACGACATCGCGCTTGTGCTCGACCAGGCGCTTGGCCTTCTCGATCACCATGTCGGCGACCTGCACATGACGCTGCGCCGGTTCATCGAAGGTCGAGGAAATCACTTCGCCGCGCACCGTGCGCTGCATGTCGGTGACTTCTTCCGGACGTTCGTCGATCAGCAGCACGATCAGGTACACGTCCGGATAGTTCGCCGCGATCGACTGCGCGACGTTCTGCATCAGGATGGTCTTGCCGGCCTTCGGCGGGCTGACGATCAGGCCACGCTGGCCCTTGCCGAACGGGGCGACGATGTCGATCACGCGAGCGGTGATGTCTTCGGTCGTGCCGTTGCCGCGCTCCATCACGAAGCGCTCGTCGGCGAACAGCGGCGTCAGGTTCTCGAAGTTGACCTTCTTCTTCGAGACTTCCGGCGCCTCGTAGTTGATGGTGTCGACCTTGAGCAGCGCGAAGTAGCGCTCGTTGTCCTTCGGCGAACGAACGCGCCCGGCAACGGTGTCACCGGTGCGCAGGCCGAAGCGACGAATCTGCGATGGCGAGATGTAGACGTCGTCCGGGCCGGCGAGGTAGCTGGCGTCCGGACCACGCAGGAAGCCGTAGCCGTCCTGCATGATTTCGAGCACGCCATCGGCCTGGATGAAGTCGCCACGGCGGGCAGCAGCGCGCAGCAGATTGAAGACGATATCGGTCTTCTTGGCGCGCGAGATGTTTTCCAGACCCAGCGTTTCGGCCATCTCGTACAGCTCGGCCGCCGTTTTCTTCTTCAGATCCGAGATGTGGATGATCTTCGGCGGATCGCGCGGCACCGACGGGTCGCCGAGTGCCGCTGCGGCATCTTCGCGGTTCTCGGCAACGTTGCCGCCGGAGTTGCCGTTGGCTTCGTAATCCTCGTCGCGCGGGTTGTAGCGGCCGTTGAAGTTGCCGTTACCGTAATTGCCGTTGTTGCCGCCGCCGTGATTCTGGTGGTTCTGGCCGCGCTGCTGGTTGTTGCCGCGCTGCTGCTGGTTGTTGTTCTGGTGCCGGCGGCGCTGGTTGTTGTTCTGGTTGTTGCCGCCGCCGTTGTTCTGGCCGTTGCCGCGGTTGCCACCACCATTGTTGTTATTGCCGTTGTTGCCGGCCTGGTTGCCATTCCCGCTGCCGCCGTTATTGCCGCCACCGTTGCCGGAACTGGCACCACCGCCGTCCTGCTGCTGCGGAGCGGGTGCCGCGATCACCGCTGCAGCGCCTTCGCTGCCGGCCGATTCGCTTGCGCTGCTCGCAGCAGAAGCGCCACCGGCATCACTGCTGGCACTTGCATCAAACCCGTCGCCATCGGCCGGGAAGCCTTCGCGATTGCCCGGCGTCTGATTGCCGTTGCCTCCGTTATTGCCGTTGTTCTGGCCGTTGGCGTAATGCGGGCGGCGACGATGCTTGATCATGTGGTACGGAGGGGTCTCAGACGGTGGCGAGGTGCGGCTGCACGAACGCCGCGAGCGCGGCCTTGTGCACGGCACCGACCTGCGTGGCGGCCGGCTTGCCGTTCTTGAACAGGATCAGCGTGGGGATGCCGCGGATCGCGAACTTCGGCGGCGTGCCCGGGTTCTCGTCCACGTTGAGCTTGACGATCTTGAGCTTGCCCTGCGTTTCGGCGGCCAGCTGCTCGAGCACCGGCGCGATCATCTTGCAGGGGCCGCACCACTCCGCCCAGAAGTCGACCAGCACGGGCAGATCGCTCTGCAGCACGTCAGCGTCGAAGCTTGCGTCGCTGACGGCCGAGATGTTTTCGCTCATGTACAAGCTCCGATGAAGTCCACGGCGAACCGGTGGACGTTGGGGAATGACGGGATCCGGGGGACACCGACGCGGGTTGTGCCCACCCGCACGTCAATGGTGTCGGGCCGTGCGCGTTCAATGCGCGTGCCCGAACGATCTGCTTTAATAACCGGAAGATTTTCGCGATTTCGACTTGTATGGCGCGACGCTTAGGTGCGCTTCAGTCGTTTGTGATTAGCTGTATTTCAATCCAAGTTCCAATCAAATGCAAGCCTCATCCGACGCTGCGACCGGCGACACATCGCGCCTCAAGCACCTGAGCAGCACCTCCTTCGCAAGTCTGCCGCTGCATGAGACGCTGAAGTCCAGCCTGAACGCGATGGGCTACACGCACTGCACGCCGATCCAGGCGGAAACGCTGCCACTGGCGTTGGCGGGCAAGGATCTGGCAGGCCAGGCGCAGACCGGCACCGGCAAGACGGCCGCTTTCCTGCTGGCCACGATGCATCACTTGCTGACCCAGCCGAGAGTTGGCGAACCGGGCCAGCCGCGTGCCTACATTCTGGCCCCGACGCGCGAGCTGGCGCTGCAGATCTACAACGACGCGATCCAGCTTGGCGCGCACACCGGCCTGAAGATGACGGCCGTCTATGGCGGTACCGGCTACGACGCGCAGAAGACCGCGATCACTGAAGGCGTCGACATCCTGATCGGCACGCCGGGGCGGATGATCGACTTCTTCAAGCAGGGCATCTACAAGCTCAACGGCATCGAAGTGCTGGTCCTCGACGAAGCCGACCGGATGTTCGATCTCGGCTTCATCGCCGACATCCGCTTCCTGATGCGGCGCATGCCACGCCCTGGCCAGCGCATCAACTACCTG
The DNA here is from genome assembly GCA_026398875.1 of Gammaproteobacteria bacterium. Lineage (GTDB taxonomy): Bacteria > Pseudomonadota > Gammaproteobacteria > Nevskiales > Nevskiaceae > Nevskia. Next base: position 154,710 of record JAPLSB010000005.1, read on the forward strand.
TTCTCGGCCACGCTCTCGCACCGCGTGCTGGAGCTGGCCTACGAGCACATGAACAGCCCGACGCGGATCGAGATCCAGCCGGAGCAGGTCACCGCCGAACGGGTACGCCAGACGCTGATCCACGTTTCGAATGACGACAAGCTGCCGATGCTGGTCGGTCTGATGCGCCACCACGCACCGATCCGCACGCTGGTATTCGTCAACACCAAGCGCGGTGCGGAAGACGTCGAAGCGGCGCTGAAAGCCAATGGCTTCAATGCCGGTGTGCTGTCGGGTGACGTGCCGCAGAACAAGCGCGAACGGCTGCTTGGCGAGTTCAAGCTTGGCGAGTTGCCGGTGCTGGTCGCGACCGATGTCGCGGCCCGCGGCCTGCACATCCCCGAGGTGTCGCACGTCATCAACTTCGATCTGCCGCAGGACAGCGAAGACTACGTGCACCGGATCGGCCGCACCGCGCGTGCTGGTGCGTCGGGCGACGCGATTTCGCTGTGCTGTGAAACCTGGGTGTACTCGCTGCCGGAGATCGAGAAGGCCATCGGCATGCGCATTCCGCAGTCGCTGAATCCTGACGACCTGATGCCGCAGGACTACATCAAGCCAAAGCATGTGCACCGTGATCGCAGCGGTGCGCCGCCGCGTCGCAACGGCGGCGGCGGACGTCCCGGCGGTGGCGGCGGTCGTCCGGGTGGTGGCGGTCGGCCCCGGTCGACGCGCTGAAACCCGGGGACTAGATCGGCAGCAGCTGCGGCAGGCGGTCGACGGCCGTGAAGCCGTCGAGCACACGCGGTTCGGCGGTCGAATCCGGGTGACGGATCGCCACGACTTCGCGGATTCCATGCGCCTTCGCGGTCGTCAGCACCGACAGGCTGTCATCGGCAAACAGCGCCCGCGCTGGATCGAACGGATGCTGGGCGCGCAGCGCCGGCCAGAAGCGCGGATCTTCCTTCGGCATGCCGAAGTCGTGCGAGGAAATCACGCGATCGAAGTGCCGGCCAATGCCGGTGCGTTCCAGCTTCACGCGCCAGCTGCCGGGATGGGCGTTGGTCACCAGCCATAGCGGTCGACCACTGGCCCGGACGGCCGTCAGGAAATCCTCGCTGCCCGGCAGCACGTGGATGCGGTGCTGCAGCTCGATCGTCATCGCGGCGATATCGAGTCCTGTGAACCGGCTCCAGTAGTCGAGGCAATACCAGTCGAGCGTGCCCTGCGTGGCGGCGAACTGTCGCGACAGCGCCGCCCAGGCTTCGTCGACGGCCAGTTGCCGGTGCTCGGCGAAGCGCTGCGGCAGCAGCTTGAGCCAGAAGTGATTGTCGAACGCGAGGTCGAGGACGGTGCCGTCCATGTCGAGCAGCACGTGGTCGATCTGCGACCAGTCGATTGGCGCGGAATCCGCAGGGGCTTGAGTCATGGTCGTTATCATATCGACGCTCATCACCTGCCCCGACATGACCCGATACCTGCTTGCCGATCTGCTGGATTCCGTCCTCGCCATCGCGATTGCCGCCGGCAAGGAAATCCTTGACGTCTACCAGTCCGACTTCGCGGTCAGCACCAAGGACGATGCCTCGCCGCTGACCCAGGCCGACCTGCGCGCACACCGCGTGATCATCGACGGGCTGAAGGCGCTGACGCCCGATATCCCCTGCCTCAGCGAGGAAGATGCCGATATCGCCTTCGACGTGCGCAGCGGCTGGACGCGCTATTGGCTGATCGACCCGCTCGACGGCACCAAGGAATTCATCAAGCGCAACGGCGATTTCACCGTCAACATCGCGCTGATTGATCACCACGAATCGGTGCTCGGCGTCGTTCACGTGCCGGTGACCGACACCAGCTACCTTGCGGCCAGGGATGTCGGCGCGTTCGTGATTCGTGATGGTCAGCGCAGCGCGATTCGCACGCGCGCGACACCGGTCAAGCCGTCGCTGGTGGTCACCAAGTCGCATCGTGACGCGGCACTCGATGAGTTCCTGGCGCACGCGCCGGCGCACGAGCAGGTCAGCCGCGGCTCGTCGCTGAAGTTCTGCATGGTTGCCGAAGGTCTGGCGGACTTCTATCCGCGCACCGGTCCGACCAGCGAATGGGATACGGCAGCGGCGCAGTGCCTGGCCGAGGTTGCCGGCGCCACCGTGCTGCGTCTGCCGGACTGGCAGCCGCTGCGCTACAACACCAAGGACTCACTGCTCAATCCGGGTTTCGTGGTGATCGGCGATCCGGCTTATGGCTGGCGTAAACGCTTGAAGGCCGGCTGATGGCGATGCGGCTGCCGGCGCCGTATCGCGCGCGCGTGCTCGGCTTCTGGAATGAGCTCGGCATTTCGGCGCGCGTGGTCAAGGCGCGTCGGCTGCCGGTATTCGTCGAGGCGCAGCGGCTGCAGCCGATCGGCCTCGGCACCGATGGTCGCGACAAGCTGCTGGTGCCCGGTGCCGCGGCGGCCTGGGCGGCGATGCGGATGGCGGCCGGCGAGGATGGCGTGACGCTGCTGATGGTGTCGGCTTTCCGCAGCATCGATTACCAGGCCAGCTTGATTCGCGCCAAGCTGGCCCGGGGCCGGACGATCGACGAGATCCTTACCGTCAACGCGCCACCCGGCTGCAGCGAGCATCACACCGGTCGCGCGGTCGACATCGGCGAAGCCGGCTGCCCGCCGCTGGAGGAAGCCTTCGACCAGACCGCGGCATTCCGCTGGCTGACGGCCAATGCGGCGCGCTACGGCTTCACGATGACCTACCCGAAAGGCAACGCCGAAGGCTATCTGTACGAGCCCTGGCACTGGTGCTGGAAGAAGGTCGGCGACAGCGAGCAGGGCGGGGCGCTGGCTGCCGAAGCCGCCGTGCCGATCGATCAGTCGACGACGACTTCCGAGAAATCCCTGGCCTGACGATGGCCCGGAAACGGCCGGGCCTTGGCGTCGCGAATCAGCTGGAAGGTCTGGATGCCAGCCTCGCGGGCGGCGTCGAGTTCCTCGCCTATGTCGGACAGGAACAGCACGGATTCACCCGGCAGATTGATCCGTTCGAGGATCGTCCGGTATGACTGCGCTTCGCGCTTCATGCCGATCCGGGTGTCGAAATAGCCGGAGAACAACGGCGTGAGATCACCGGCATCGGAGTGGCCAAAGATCAGCTTTTGTGCGGCTTCCGAGCCTGACGAATAGACATACAGTGCCTTGCCGGCGGCATGCCACTGGCGCAGGAACAGCGGCGTGTCGGCGTAGACATGACCGGTCAGCTCGCCGGCCGCATAGCCTTCGGCCCAGATCAGGCCCTGCAGATCCTTCAGCGGTGTCGCCTTGCGATCTTCGGCGATCCAGCGTTCGAGCACATCGGCGGCTTCGTCGATGCTAGCGAAGCTGCGGCCTTCGAGTGCTGCGGTGGCTGCGATCTGGGCAGCAACATTCGGCGCGTCCGCATGCTGGTGCAGGTACCGGCGCAAGTGCTGCTTCGCGTACGGGAACAGGGTCTGGTGGACGAAGTCGATCGAGGACGTGGTGCCTTCGATGTCGGTGACGATTGCGCGGATCACGTCGAAAACGCTCCTGAAAAACGAAAGCCGCCCACAGGCGGCCTTCGGCACAGCATGAAGAACTCAGGCCGCCTGCTGGTAGTGTGGCGCTTCCAGACGCGGAAAGCTGTCGGCGATCTTGTCGCCAGTGAAGTTGGCAACCCAGCCGTCCGGCGTGATGAACAGGCGAATCGCCTTGAAGTTCGGGTTCGGGCCCATGTCGAACCAGTGGCGGACATTGGCCGGCACCGAAATCAGATCGCCTTTCGAGCACAGCACGCCGTGAACCTTGCCGGCATCACGGATGTAGAACAGCGCTTCGCCATCAACGAAGAAACGCACTTCGAATTCGTCGTGGCGGTGCTCGCTGAGAAACTTCGAGCGCAGCACGTCCTTCTGCGGATGCGCCGGGTGCAGGCTGATCACATCGACCGACTTGAAGCCGTACTGGTTCATCAGCCGGTTCACCGAGCCGCGATAGGCCTCGATGATCTCGTCTTGCGTAGCCTGCGAATCCAGCGGTTTGGTCGCTTCCCAGCGCTCGAACTGCACGCCGATCTTCTCCAGCTGATCGCGGATGTCCTCGAACTTGGTGAACGTGGCCACTGGCCGCGCGTTTTCTTCGTAAATCCGGAGTTCACTCATGGGTTTCTCCTGTTGCTCCACAACTCGCACTCGAACATGAATTCCAGGGCTTCCATACGGTAACGTGCTTCGCGCACCGTCCTGCCCCAGACGTACAGCCCGTGCCCGGCAATCAGATAAGCCGGGATGGGGGTTGGTTCCCGCATTCGCGCATCCACCTGTCGGGCCAGTTGCGCGATGTCCTGATCATTGCCGAACACCGGGATTTCCACAGTGACCGACGGTTCGGTGATGCCCGGCAGGATCTTCAGCAGTTCGTAGCCCGACAGCCGGATGCTGTCGTGCTGTCGCGACAGCACCGTGTTGGCGACCGAATGCACATGCAGTACCGAACCGACATCCGGCGCGAACCGGTACAGCTGCGTATGCAGCCCGGTTTCATACGACGACTTGCGGCCGGCTTCCAGCGGCCGGCCGTCGACATCGACGACCATGAGATCGGCGCGCGTCAGCTCACCCTTGTGCACGCCGCTGGCGGTGATCAGCAGATGGCGGTCATCGAGTCGGGCCGAGAAGTTGCCGCCGGTTGCTGGCACCCAGCCGCGCGTATGGAACAGGTTGCAGGACGCGATCAGGGCGTCGGCAAGCGTGTTCGCATTCGGGAATTGCAGGTCCATCGTTGCTCCATGCGTGCCGCCTGCGCGGTCGCCGGGTTTTGAGGCCGCGCACAGTAGGCCAAGGGCCGTGACAACGCAATGACGCGTTGGTGTGGGCTTCAGACCAGGACGAGTGCCGCCAGACCGAGAAAGATCAGGAAGCCCATGCTGTCGGTCAGCGCAGTCAGGATGACGCTGGAGCCCAGCACGGGGTCGCGACCAAAGCGTTCCAGCGACACCGGAATGATCGCACCGGCGGCAGCGGCGACGATCAGTTCGAACAATGTGGCGCTGGCAATGACGATGCCGAGCTTGAGGTCGTGATAGATCGCGAACGTCACCGCGCCCAGCACCGTGCCCCAGATCGCGCCATTCATCGCGGCGATCAGCAGTTCCTTCAGCAGCATCTTGCGCAGCAATGGGCCGCCGAGCTGATTCAGGCTCAGCGCGCGGATCACCAGCGCCATCGTCTGGTTGCCGGTGTTGCCACCGATCGAGGCGACGATCGGCATCAAGGTGGCCAGGGCCACCAGCTTTTCGATCGTCGGCTCGTAGAAGCCGATCACGCGCGATGCAGCGAATGCCGTGAACAGGTTCAGCGCCAGCCACGGCCAGCGATTGCGGCCCGATTTCCAGACCGGCGCGAACAGATCCTCGTCCTCGCGAAGACCGACCTGACGCAGGGAATCGCGTTCCTGCTGGGCCTTGATCGCGTCGACGATCTCGTCGACCGCGATCCGGCCGACGACTTCGCGATGCAGGTTCACCACCGGTGCCGAGATCAGGTCGTAGCGTTCGAAACTGTCGATCGCATCGGTGACCGCGTCGTCGGTGTAGAAGAAATGCGGATTCGGCGTCATCACCTCGCCGACCATGCGTTCGGGCTCGCTGAGCAGCAGCTGCTCCAGCGTCAGCACGCCGCGCAGCACCTTGGCGCGGTCGACGACGATCAGCTGGTTGGTATCGGCTGGTAGTCGGCGGCGACGGCGCAGCAGGCGCAGCACCGCTTCGAGCGGTGCATCGTCGCGCACAGTCGTGAAATCGAGATCCATCAGCGCACCGACAGTGCCTTCCGGAAAGCTCAGCACGGCGCGGACTTCAGCCTGATCGGTGGTGTCGAGCCGGGCCAGCACTTCCGCCGCCGTGTCCGACGGCAACGAGGCGATCAGCTCGGCAATGTCGTCGGAGTCCAGATGGTGGAACGCGGCCACGATATCGGCCGGCGGCATGCCTTCGACCAGACTGCGGCGTACTGCATCGGTGGTTTCCAGCAGCACCGTGCCGCGCCGTTCGGCACGGACCAGCGCCCAGGCCATTTCGCGCGCTTCCGGTGCCAAGCTTTCGAGGACGAAGGCGATGTCGGCCGGATGGAAGCGCAGCAGCCGCTGTTCCAGCGCCGCCTGCTGCTGGCGCGTCACCAGCTGGCTGACCACGTCGACCGGCGCCCCGTGGCTGGCTTCGGATCGCGATACCAGTTCGCGCTCCACGGCCTGCCGCGTCAGCATCTCGATCACCTGGGCGCGCGCGTGCTCCAGGTTCCGGTGATGCGGATTGTCACGACCGAGGATGTCGTTCTGGGCGTCCATGAGCACCGCATCTTACGGGTCGGAAGTCACGATTCCGAGACAACAAGCGTGCCCGGCATCATGGTGAGCGGCAGAAACGAAGAAGCCCGCTTGCGCGGGCTTCTCTGGATCCCGGCTTGCGCCGGGATAACGTCCGGGAGCTGGACGTTACTTGATCTTGCCTTCCTTGAACGGCACGTGCTTGCGCACGATCGGGTCGTACTTGGAAAACTCGAACTTGTCCGGCGTGTTCTTCTTGTTCTTCGTCGTCGTGTAGAAGAAGCCCGTCCCGGCGGTCGAGATGAGCTTGATCTTTTCGCGGTCTTTCTTGCCCTTGGCCATGTCTTACACCTTCTCGCCGCGCGAGCGGAGGTCGGCGATGATCGCCTCCACGCCCTTCTTGTCAATGATGCGCATGCCGTTGGCGGACACGCGGAGGCTCACGAACCGCTTCTCGGCTTCGAACCAGAAACGATGGGTGTGCAGGTTGGGCAGGAAGCGGCGGCGACGCTTATTGTTGGCGTGGCTGACCGTGTTTCCCACGATCGGCTTCTTGCCGGTGACTTGGCAGACTCTGGACATGCGAACCTCGAAACTGGGGGGTGCCGCGAAAAAGGACGCGAAATGTACCAGCATGATCGTGCTCGGGCAAGCGGTCCGGCAGGGAAATCGAACGCGCCTTCCCGGCATCACAGCCAGCCGCGCTCGGCAAACGACACCAGCGGGCCTTCGCCGACCACGAAATGGTCGAGGACGCGGATGTCCACCAGCGCCAGCGCTGCGCACAGTCGCTCGGTCAGTCGACGATCGGCGCCGCTGGGCTCGGCGATGCCGGACGGATGGTTGTGCGCGAAGATCACTGCCGCTGCCTGCTGCCGCAGCGCGCGCTTGACCACTTCCCGGGTGTAGACGCTGGCAGCGTTGATCGTGCCGACGGACAGCACCTCGAAGCCCAAAACCTGGTTGGCGCCGTCGAGAAACAGCGCACCGAACGCCTCGTGATCGAGATCGCGCAGCTGCAGCCGCAGGAAGTCGCGGGTATCGGACGGGCTCGCGAGCGCACTTCGGTCCTTCAGTCGTTCGGCGAGGTGGCGGCGGGCGATTTCCATCACCGCCTGCAGCTGCGCGTACTTGGCATCGCCGAGTCCATGCGCCGCGCAGAATTCGTCACGCGATGCCTTGAGCAGCGCGCGCAGACCGCCGAACCGGGTCAGCAGATCGCGCGCCAGATCGACGGCGCTGCGTCCGGCCACGCCCGTGCGCAGGAAGATCGCCAGCAGCTCGGCATCGGACAGCACCTCGGCGCCGCGCAGCAACAGCTTTTCGCGCGGACGTTCATCTTCCGGCCAATCGGTGATTGCCATCGCAAGCGCCTCCATGCACAGCATTGGCTTGGTCCGGAGGCTAACCCGGCCAGCCGCTACAATTCCGCGGATCACGTCACGTCCTTTACTCCGGTCCGCCCTCTCCGAACATGGTTTCGAACTCGAATGCAGGGCCACGCATCCTGTTGGCGCTGTCGGGCGGCATCGCTGCCTACAAGTCCGCCGAACTGGCGCGCCGCTTCGTCAAGCAAGGTTGCGACGTGCAGGTGGTGATGACCGAATCCGCGCTGCGCTTCATCGGTGCACAGACCTTCCAGGCGCTGACCGGCAAGCCGGTGCGTTCTTCGCTGTGGGATGAGGCCGCTGAAGCGGCGATGGGCCACATCGAACTGGCGCGCTGGCCGGATGCCATCGTCATCGCGCCGGCCACTGCCAATACGCTGGCCAAGATCGCGCATGGCTTTGCCGACGATCTGCTGACCACGCTGGTGCTGGCCACCGACCGACCGATCTTCGTGGCGCCGGCGATGAATCGCCTGATGTGGGCGAACGCGGCAACCCAGGCCAACATGGCCACGCTGCGCAGCCGCGGCCTGCGGATCATCGGACCGGGCAGTGGCGAACAGGCCTGCGGCGAAATCGGTGCCGGCCGCGTTGCCGAACCGGAAGAAGTGGCGAGCACCGTGCTCGCAGCACTTGCGCGCGGTGCGGCACTGCAGGCGGCCGATGGCCCGCTGCAAGGTCGTCATGCCGTGGTTACCGCCGGCCCGACGCGCGAGCCGATCGACCCGGTGCGCTTCATCACCAATCGTTCATCCGGGAAGCAGGGCTATGCAGTGGCTGCAGCACTGCATGCGCTGGGTGCCGAGGTGACGCTGGTCAGTGGTCCGGTCAGCCTGCCGGCGCCGACCGGCGTTCGCATGGTGCCCTGCGAGACAGCGCTGGAAATGCTGGCCGCCACGCAGGCCGCCTGTGCAACGGCCGACATCCTGGTCGGCACGGCGGCCGTTGCCGACTACCGCTGTGTGGCGATCGCCGGTCAGAAGATCAAAAAGAAGAGCGAAACGCTGGGTCTGGAACTGACCAAGAACGCCGACATCCTGACCGAGCTGCGTGCCGCGCGGCCCGGCTTGTTCATCGTCGGCTTCGCGGCAGAAACCGAGAAGCTGGCCGAGCACGCCAAGGGCAAGCTCGAACGCAAGAAACTGAACCTGATCGCGGCCAACTGGGTCGGTGGCGGTCGCGCCTTCGATCGCGACGACAACCAGCTCACCGTCTACTGGGCGGATGGCGAACTGGCGATCGGCCCAGCCGACAAGACCGAGATCGCGAAGCAGCTGGCTGGCCTGATCGCCGAGCGCTTTGCTGCGTTCGCATCGCTGCAGACCGCGGCCACCAAACCAGCGAAGAAGAGCAAGAAATGAAGTCCATCCAGCTGAAGATTCTCGACCCGCGCCTTGGTCGGGATCTGCCGTTGCCGGCCTATGCGACCGCCGGCTCGGCCGGCCTCGATCTGCGTGCGCTGCTCGATGCGCCGCTGAGCCTGGCACCGGGCGCGACCACCTTGCTCCGAACCGGGCTGGCCATCCATATCGAGGACCCGGGTCTGGCTGCGGTGATCCTTCCGCGCTCGGGGCTGGGCCACAAGCACGGCATTGTGCTCGGCAACCTCGTCGGCCTGATCGACTCGGACTATCAGGGCGAGCTGATGGTCAGCTGCTGGAATCGCGGCCAGACGCTGTTCGTCATCGAGCCCGGCGAACGCGTTGCCCAGCTGGTGATCGTGCCGGTGGTCCGCGCCGAGTTCGAACTGGTGTCCGAGTTCGGCAGCAGCGAGCGCGGTGCCGGCGGCTTCGGCCACACCGGTCGCCATTGATTCCTTTCTTTCCAATATCGCCATGACGGTCGACAAGCCCAACGCTTCCACCATCGCCCAGGTCCTGACCGAAGCGCTGCCGTACATCCGCCGTTTTGCCGGCAAGACCTTCGTCGTCAAGTACGGCGGCAACGCCATGGGCGATGACGACATGATCGGATCGTTCGCGCGCGACATCGTGCTGATGAAGGCGGTCGGCATGAACCCGGTGGTCGTCCACGGCGGCGGGCCGCAGATCGGCTAGCATCTGGAAAAGCTTGGCACGAAGAGCGAGTTCATCGACGGCTTGCGGGTTACCGATGCCGAAACGATGGATGTCGTCGAGATGATGCTGGGCGGCCTGGTCAACAAGGCGGTGGTCAACGCGATCAACCAGCAGGGCGGCCGCGCGGTCGGCCTGACCGGCAAGGACGGCGGCCTGATCCGCGCGAAGAAGATGACCGTGCCGGGTGGCGACATCGGCCAGGTCGGCGAGGTCGAAGCGATCGATCCCCGCGTCGTCGATCACCTGGAGGCCGGCGGCTTCATTCCGGTGATCGCGCCGGTCGGTGTCGGCGCTGCTGGCGAGGCCTACAACATCAACGCCGATCTGGTCGCCGGCAAGCTGGCCTCGGTGCTGAAAGCGGAAAAGCTGATGCTGCTGACCAATGTCTCGGGCCTTCAGGACAAGCAGGGCAAGGTGCTGACCGGCCTCACCGTGGCGCAGGTCAATGCGCTGATTGCCGACGGCACGATCTACGGCGGCATGCTGCCGAAGATCGCCTGCGCGCTCGACGCGGTGCAGAGCGGCGTGAAGTCCTCGGTGATCATCGACGGCCGGCTCGATCACGCGGTGCTGCTGGAGTTGTTCACCAATGAAGGCATCGGCACGCTGATCCGCGCCTGAGGCAGTCGCCTGACGCGGCCGCCTGTGCGGAAGGTCTATGCCGAAGCGGCGTCGATCGCGGCTTTCAGCTGGCGATAGCCTTCGACGACGCGCGGACCCGGCCGGCCAAGGAATTCCTCGCTGATCGCGACGATGTGGCCGTTGCGCACGGCCGGTACATCGGTCCAGCCCGGCCGGCGGCTGACCACCTCCGGGCGATAGTTCGCGACCTTCACGCCACACCAGCTCATCGCGATCACGTCCGGTGGGCTGGCCATGATCTGCTCGTCGGTCAGCGGGGTGCTTTTCGCGTCGATGACAGCCCAGGGATTCACGCCGCCAGCGAGTTCGATCAGATCGGTGGCCCAGGCCAGGCGCGTCGGCGCGATCACCGGCTTTGGCCACCATTCGATCAGCACCTTCGGCGGTACGGCGCGCTCGACGCGCGGCATCGCCGCCTGCATCTCGGCAATCAGGTCAGCGCCGCGTTCGGAGATGCCGAGCGCAGCGGCGATGCGCCGGATGTCGCTGTAGATGTCGTCGAGGCTCAGCGGATCGCAGACCAGCGTCGCGATGCCGGCGGCGTTGATTGCGTCGACGATCCGCTCGTGGCCCGGCACGGTCAGCGAGGTCAGCACCAGATCCGGGCGCATCGCGATGACCTCGTCGACGCGCAGGTCAAGATCGCGGCCGAGCTTCGGGATGCGGCTGACCACGTCGACCGGAAAATCGGAGTCGTCATCGCAGCCGATCAGGCAGTCGGCCGCGCCGAGCGCTGCAACGATCTCGGTGTTCGAGCAGGTGTGCGAGAAGACCCGCATCAGCGCGCTGCCGCGCTGACGAACTGCGGGAAGTAGCCGAGCGCGTCGTGCACGCTGCTGTCATGCGCTGGAATGATCTGCAGGCCCGGATTGGCATCGCGCAGCGCGCGCAAGCGGAGCACGGCCTGCCAGGTCGCGTCGCGATCGGCATCGACGATCAGGCTCGAGACACTGAACTTCGGCGCCGGCTGGTCGATGCCGCGATGGTTCCAGACGGTGTCGCCGACGAAGAAGTAGCGGCGGCCATCAGCCAGACTGAGCAGCAGGCCGGTCGAACCGGCCGTGTGGCCGGGCAGCGGCAGCAGCACGACACTGCCATCGCCGAACAGGTCGACGCTTGCCGGATAGCCGGCAAACGCCGGGCCATCGAAACGGTACGGGTGCCAGCGCAGGTCAGGGCTGCTGAACTGCGACGGCAGGAAGGCCGGCGGCTTGCCATGCAGCGCGGTGTCCTGTTCGGCAGCCGGCACCCAGATATCGGCCTGCGGGAAGTCGCTCAGTGCACTGGCGTGATCCCAATGCGCATGCGACAGGAAGATGCGCGGCGGCGGCGCAATGCCGGCGTCGCGCAGCTGGTTCACTGCAGGGCGTGCGTTCTGGTAGGCAAAGATCGGCTTCGCCCAGATCGCCATTTCGCTGCCGAACTGGGCGTCAATCCGGGTGCCGAGGCCGCTGTCGAACAGGAAGCGGCCGGCGGGGTGCTCGACCAGCACGGCGATGTGGCCGATCGCGGTCGGCCGGAACAGGCTGCCGCCCGCAACCACCATCGCTTCCAGCGTGGTCGCCGAGCCGGTTTTCAGCAGCGCGAAGCGCAAGCCCGCCGGCGCCTGTGCGGCTGGCAGCGGCTCGCCGGGCGGAATCACGGCTGCCGGCAGCGGCCAGAAGCGCCAGATGCCGAGCGCGGCGACGAGAACCACAAGGATCAGCTTACGCATGGCGGCAGGGCGTTATGGCGGCGGCCGCCATGATAGCGAGGGCGGCTTCGACCGAAGGCGTACAATCCGCGCCGGGAGTCGGCCAGACAACCGCTGCTGCTGAACCCGGGTTCCCATCGAGCTTGCTCGATGGGTGGGAAGGCGGGGGAGGAAAGTCCGGGCTCCGCAGGACGATGTGCCAGCTAACGGCTGGGCGGCGCGAGCCGACGGAAAGTGCAACAGAAAGATACCGCCGATGGCCGGAGCGATCCGGATCAGGCAAGGGTGAAATGGTGCGGCAAGAGCGCACCGCGAGTTCAGCAATGAACCGGCACGGCAAACCCCACATGGAGCAAGGCCAAATAGGGAGGGACGCGGCAGCCGCAAGGTCGCCGCAACACGTGGTCCGCGTGCTAAGGGATCCGTGGGAAAACGCCCCACTGCATCCCCGGCGGCCCTCGTTGGCGATCCGGTTCACACTTGTCTACCGATTATCTGCCCGGGTACACCGGTCAGCATCGCCCTGATGTTGCACTGCACTTTAGGTAGTTCGCCTAAATGCTTGTTTTTGATGGGTTAGATTGAACCTCCGAGATGTCGCCTAAGCCTTTGTCATTACAGGCTTTTTGGCCTTGATCGTGCTTGCAGGGTGGTGGGCCGTGGCATATAGTGGGTCGAGTGGGGGAAAAGTGGCTGTACCTGCCTCTTCCACACGCCATTGCGGGGCTCGATTCCATGTTTGCTGGTTCCAACCGACTGACGATTGACGACAAGGGCCGCCTCGCGGTCCCTGCACGTCTGCGCGCCCAGTTGGGGGACGAGTACGGCAAGCAGCTGACCGTGACCCTCGGCCCGGAGTGCGTGGAGATCTATCCGGCGCCGGTGTTCCGCAAGATGGCCGAGCAGATCCCGAAGATCGCCGACCGCGCCAAGCGGATGCTGGTCCAGCGCCTGTTCCTCGGCAACGCCGTGGAATCGGAAATCGATGGCCAGGGCCGCATCGTCGTGCCGACGCTGCTGCGCGACATGAAGGCGCTGGGCACCGACGTGGTGCTGGTCGGCGCCTACGACCACTTCGAGCTGTGGTCCTACGCCCAGTGGCAGGCCAACAACACGGAAGGCCAGCAGAACTACGCCGACGCCTTCGCGGCGCTGGCTGTGTCATGAGGCCTCCCCGTGCCGCACGCCGCCGCGAGCTCAAGCCCGAACGAGGGCGCTGACCGGATGTTTTCCCATCGGCCAGTTCTGCTCGACGAAGCCCTGGCCGGACTTAGCCTCCGCCCGGAAGGCATTTATGTGGACGGCACCTTCGGCCGCGGCGGCCATTCCGGCGCGATCCTCGAACGGCTCACCGCTGGCGGCGCGCTGCATGCGCTCGACCGCGATCCGGAAGCCGGCCAGCACGCCTGGAAGACGTTTGCCGGCAACAGCAGCTTCCATTTTCATGCCGCCAACTTCGCCGAGATGGCCCGCGTCGCGGCGGATGCCGGCATCGCCGGTCGCATCGACGGCATCCTGCTTGACCTTGGCGTGTCCAGCCCGCAGTTCGACGACGCATCGCGCGGCTTCAGCTTCCAGAACGATGGCCCGCTCGACATGCGCATGGACCCGTCGTCCGGCGAATCGGCGGCAGACTGGCTGATGCGTGCCGATGAAGCCGAGATCGCCGACGTGCTCTACACGCTCGGCGAAGAGCGCAACAGCCGCCGGATCGCCAAGAAGATCGTCGAGTCACGGCTGCTGGCGCCGCTGAAGACCACCGCCCAGCTGGCCGCGCTGATCGCCAGCGTGCCGGGTCCGCGTTCGTTCAAGATCCATCCGGCGACGCGGTCCTTCCAGGCGCTGCGCATCCATGTCAACGGCGAGCTGTCGGCGCTGGAAACCGTGCTCGCGGCAGCGCCAGCGCTGCTGGCGCCGGGCGGCCGGCTGGCGGTGATCAGCTTCCATTCGCTGGAGGACCGCATCGTCAAGCGCTTCATTCGCGATGCCGAAGGCAGCGAACGCGATGTGCTGACCGGCCAGCGGCTGAATCGCGACGGCGCGCCGCAGCTGAAGCGTGTCGAACGCTGCTTCCCGAGTGCCGCCGAGACTGACGCCAACCCGCGCGCCCGCTCCGCCGTGCTGCGCGTTGCCGAGCGCATCGCCTGATGGCTGCGCGCCCGACCACGACGCGACGCGATCGCCGCAGCAGCGGCGGCCTGCTGCTGCCGATCACGCTGGCGATCTTCGTGGTGATCTCGGCACTCGCCGTCGTGCAGGTGAAGAACGAGCATCGCCGGCTGACGGTGAAGGCCGAAGCGCTGCGCATCGACAACGAACGCCTCGACCTGGAATGGGCGCAGCTGCAGCTCGAGGAAGCGACGCTCGCGCAGGCGGCCCGCGTCGAGCCGATCGCCCGCGCGCAGTTCGGGCTGGTCGAGCCATCGGCCTGGCAAACCATTCAGGCGGTACAGGGTGCGGCCGATGCGGGCGCACCGGTGGCGGCACCTGTGGAGCCGACGCCATGAAGGGCCCGGTCAATGCCGCCCAGCGTTCGCTGCCCGATGCGCCGGAAGCTTGGCGGCGCAAGTTCGCGCTCGGCGTGCTGGGCCTGCTGGCTCTCGGCATCGTTGGCCGTGCCTTCCAGTTGCAGGTGGTCAGCAACGATCGCTACAGCGCCCGCGGCGACAACCAGTACGTGCGCATGCAGCAGCTGCGCGCGCATCGTGGTGCGGTGCGCGACCGCAACGGCGAGCCTCTGGCGCTGTCGGCCCCGGTCATGTCGATCACCGCTGATCCGGAAAAGCTGCTGGCAGCGACGCAGTACCACGCCGCGCTGGCGGCCCTGCTGCAGCAGACGCCGCGCCAGCTCAGCCGCTATCTCGAAGCACGCAAGCGCGAACACGATGTCGCCAAGGCCGGCCCACGGCCGCCGAAGGGGCCGCAGAAGGTCTACCTGAAGCGCTCGATGACGCCGGACGAAGGCCAGCGCATCGCCGAGCTGAAGGTGCCGGGCGTCGAGACCGAGCCGGATTACCGCCGCTTCTATCCAGCCGGTGAAGTCGCTGCGCACGTGGTCGGCTTCCTCGACTTCGAAGGCAATCCGGCTTCCGGTGTCGAACGGACGCGCGACGAACTGCTGGCCGGGACGCCGGGCAAGCGCCGCGTGATCCGCGACAACAAGAAGCGCATCGTCGAAGACCCGACCGAACTGACGCCGGCGCAGCCGGGCGCCGACGTGCAGGTGACGCTCGACCTGCGCCTGCAGTACCTCGCCTATCGCGAGCTGAAGGCCGCCGTCACCGAAAACAAGGCCAAGGGCGGCCTGATCGTGCTGGCCGATGCCCGCAGCGGCGACATCCTGGCGCTGGCCAGCCAGCCGGGCTTCAACCCGAACCGTTCGGATGTGCGTGATCCTGAAGCGCTGCGCAACCGTGCGGTTGCAATGACGTTCGAGCCGGGCTCGACGGTCAAGCCGCTGATGGTGGCCCAGGCGCTCGATGCCGGCGTGATCGGCCCGGATTATCACGTCGACACCGGCAACGGCTTCCTGAAGATCAGCAACGTGTCGGTACGCGATGTCCACGCCGCCGGCGATGTCGATCTGGCGACCTTGCTGGCCAAGTCCTCGAACGTCGGCGCGGTCTACATCGGGCAGAAGATGGGCACCGAGCTGCTGTGGAGCGGCTACACCAAGTTCGGCTTCGGCGAGCGCGTGGCGGCCGGCCTGCCGTTCGAGGAAAAGACCGTGCTGCGCGATTTCCATCGCTGGCGCGCCTCGGACACGGTGACCGCCAGCTACGGCTACTCGTTCACGTCGAATGCGCTGCAGCTGGTGCGTGCGTATTGCGCGATCGCCAACGATGGCCTGATGCCGGCAGTCAGCATCCTCAAGCGCGATCACGAAGAGCCGCCGCAGCGCGTCGTCTCTGCCCGTACCGCGCAGCTGGTGCGGACGATGCTTGAAGGCGTCACCGTCAAGGGCGGTACCGGCACCAAGGCGGCCGTGCCGGGCTATCGCGTTGCCGGCAAGACCGGCACGGTCAAGAAGAACGGCAAGGGCGGCTACATCAAGGGCGCGTACCAGTCGGCCTTCATCGGCATGCTGCCGGCGCAGGAGCCAAGCCTGGTCGCGCTGGTGATGATCGACGAGCCCGGCAACGGCGACTACTACGGCGGTGCGGTGTCCGCACCGGTGTTCGGCCGGGTGATGGCCGGTGCCGCGCGCCTGCTGCAGATCAAGCCGGACGAGCTGTCGCCGCCATTCGAAGCGCCGGTTCCGCCGGCCGTGCCGGTGGTGCCGACCCAGCAGGTCGACGCCGGTCCGGCGATCGCCCGGGCGCAGCCATGAACGCCGCACTCGCCACCCGCAGCCTGCGGGCTCTGCTTGATGGCTTCGCTGCCGTCGATGCAGCCGCCGATATCGCCGTGACCGGCCTTGCGCTCGACAGCCGCACCGTCACGCCGGGCGCGCTGTTCCTCGCGCTGCGCGGTCAGGCGTCGCATGGCCTGGCGCATGTCGATGCGGCGATCGCCCGTGGCGCGGCGGCAGTGGTCTGGGAGCCGGCCGACGGCGTCGCTGCACCGCAGCTGTCGGTCCCGGCGATCGTCGTCGACGCACTCGGCCGCCATGCGGGAACGATCGCTGCACGCTGGCATCGTCATCCGTCTGCGGACCTGTTCACCGTCGGGATCACCGGCACCGATGGCAAGACGTCCACCGCGCATCTGGTCGCACAGGCGTTCGAGCGCCTGCATAGTCCTTGCGCCTACTTCGGCACGCTCGGCTACGGCCGGCTCGGCGCGCTGGCCGCTGCCTCGCACACCACGCCGGACCCGCTGCGCCTGCAGGCGCTGCTTGCCGATGCCCGCGACGCGGGTGCAACGGCCTGCGCAATGGAAGTGTCGTCGCATGCGCTGGATCAGGCGCGCGTCGGTGGCGTGGCTTTCGATGTTGCGGTGCTGACCAATCTCGGCCGCGATCACCTCGACTACCACGGCACTGTCGAGGCCTACGCCGCTGCCAAGCGCCGTCTGTTCGCGTGGCCGGATCTGCAGGCCGCAGTGCTGAATCAGGATGACGCGCACGGCCGGCGCTGGGCTGCGGAACTGCTCGCTGCCGCGCAGACGCCGGTGATCGTCTACGGGCTTGATGGCACGGCCGTACCCGGCGCGCGCTTCGTCATTGGCCGCGAGCTGGTGCTGCACGGCGATGGTCTGTCGATGCAGCTCGATACGTCATGGGGCCGCGCGCTGCTGAACAGCCGCCTGCTCGGCCGGTTCAACGCACACAACCTGCTGGCCGCGGCCAGCGTGCTGCTGGCGAACGGCGTCGCGCTGGCCGATGTGGTCGCAGTGCTCGCCGAATCACGCACCGTGCCGGGCCGCATCGAAGCCTTCCGCGTGCCGGGCAGCCCGCTGGTCGTCGTCGATTACGCGCACACGCCACAGGCTCTGGCCGCGGTGCTCGACGCGCTGCGTCCGCACACCGCCGGCAAGCTGATCAGCGTGTTCGGCTGTGGTGGCGATCGTGACCACGGCAAGCGGCCGCTGATGGCTGCGGCTGCGGTCGAGCGCAGCGATGTCGCGATCATCACCGACGACAACCCGCGCTCCGAAGCGCCCGAAGCCATTGCCGCGGCAATGCTCGCCGGCATCCCGGCCGGGCGCACGGCGCAGGTGATCCACGATCGCGCCACCGCCATCGCCACGGCTATCGGCAGTGCTGCCGCGGACGACCTTGTGCTGATCGCCGGCAAGGGCCACGAGGATTACCAGCTTTATGGGCTGTATGGCCGCGAGCGCCGCCTGTTCTCCGACCGCGCCTATGTCGCCGACCTGCTCGGCCTGCCGAGGCGCGCATGAGCACGTCCCCGAACCCTTCTTCGCCTGATCCGATGGAAACGCTTTTCGAAGCTGCCGCCCGCATTGGCGCGGTGCTGTACGGCCCCAACGCGACGTTCAATCGCGTGGTCACCGACACCCGGCAGCTGCAGCCCGGCGACCTGTTCGTGGCGCTGAAGGGCGACAAGTTCGATGGCCATGACTATGTGGCCCGTGCGGCCAGCCTCGGCGCCGTCGGCAGCCTGGTGTCTCGGCGCATCGAAGGCGGCGGCGCGCAGATCCTCGTTGCCGACACGCTCGATGCGCTGCAGCGCTACGCGGCGAGCTGGCGCAATGATTTCGACATTCCGGTGATCGGCATCACCGGCTCCAACGGCAAGACCACGACCAAGCAGATGGTCGGCGCGGTGATGGCGGCGCGCGGGCCAGTGCTGATCACCGAAGGCAATCTCAACAACCACATCGGCGTGCCGCTCACGCTGCTGAAGCTGCGCGCCGAGCATGCGACGGCCGTGATCGAGATGGGCGCCAACCACAAGGGTGAAGTCGCGCTGCTCGCGAAGCTGGCGCGGCCGCAGATCGGCATCGTCACGCAGGCCGGCGACGCCCACCTTGAAGGCTTCGGCTCGCGCGACGGTGTCGCGCATGCCAAGGGCGAACTGTTCGCGGCACTCGGCACCGACGGTCTTGCGATCATCAATGCCGATGACGTCTACGCGCCGCTGTGGAAGCAGCTGGCCGGCAAGGCCTCGATGCTGAGCTTCGGGCTGTCCGACGCCGCCGACGTGCGCGCCGAAGATCTGGTCGGCGTGCCGGAAGCCGCACCGGAAGCCACCGCATTCACCCTGGTGACGCCGGCGGGTGGTGCGCGCGTCGAACTCGGCATTCCCGGCGTCCACAACGTGATGAATGCGCTGTCGGCCGTCGCGGCCGGGCTGGCGCTGAACCTCGGCATCGGCCAGATCGCCGATGGCCTGGCGCGCATGGCGCCGGTGGCCGGGCGGCTGAACTGGAAGACCACGCCTGAAGGCGCGCGCGTGCTCGATGACAGCTACAACGCCAACCCGACGTCCTTGCGTGCGGCGCTGAACCTGCTGGCCGGCCTGCCGGGCCAGCGCTGGGTGGTGCTCGGCGAGATGCGCGAGCTCGGCCCGGATGCCGCGCAGATTCACGAAGAAGCTGGGCGCGCGGCGCGTTCGCTGGGCATCGACCGGCTGTACACGCTCGGCGCGATGACCCGCCATGCCGCCGATGGTTTCGGCAGCGCAGCACACAGCTTCGAGCAGGCCGATGATCTGATCGCGGCACTGCGCGACGATCTTGGCGAAGGCGTGACGGTGCTGGTCAAGGGTTCGCGCGGCGCGCGAATGGAGCGGATCGTCGCCGGACTGCTCGGTACCGCGATCGAGGAGGCGCACTGATGCTCTACGCGCTCGCCAGCCACCTGCAGCCGTACTACAGCGGCTTCAACCTGTTCGGCTATCTGACCTTCCGCGCGATTCTCGGCGTGCTGACCGCGCTGATCTTCTGCTTCGTCGCCGGGCCGGGGATCATTCGCCGCCTGCAGATTCTCAAGTTCGGCCAGGTGATCCGCACCGACGGTCCGCAGTCGCACCTGAAGAAGACCGGCACGCCGACGATGGGCGGCGCGATGATCCTCGCCGGCATCGCCATCGCCACGTTGCTGTGGGCTGATCTGTCGAACCGCTTCGTCTGGTTCGCGCTGATCCCGACCCTGGCGTTCGGCATCGTCGGCTTCTTCGACGACTACCTGAAGATCACCCGGAAGAACACCAAGGGTCTGGTGGCTCGCAAGAAGTACTTCTGGCTGTCGCTGGCCGGCTTCGGTACCGCGATCGCGATCTCGTACACCGCGAAGACGCCGATTGAAACCAGCCTGATCCTGCCATTCGTCAAGGACGTGACGATCCCGCTCGGCATCTTTTTCATTCCGTGGACCTATCTGGTCATCGTCGGCTCATCCAACGCGGTGAACCTGACCGATGGCCTCGACGGTCTGGCGATCATGCCGACGGTGCTGGTCGCCTCGGCACTCGCGGTGTTCGCCTACGCCACCGGCAACGTGAAGATCGCAACCTATCTCGGCATTCCGTACATCCAGGGCGTCGGCGAACTCGCCGTGTTCTGCACCGCGATCGCCGGTGCCGGCCTGGGCTTCCTGTGGTTCAACGCCTATCCGGCCCAGGTGTTCATGGGTGACGTCGGTGCGCTGGCGTTGGGTGCCGCGCTCGGCGTGGTCGCCGTTCTGGTTCGTCAGGAAATCGTGCTGGCGATCATGGGCGGCGTGTTCGTGGCCGAAACGCTGTCGGTCGCGATCCAGGTCAGCTACTTCAAGTGGTCCGGTGGCAAGCGCATCTTCCGGATGGCGCCGCTGCACCACCACTACGAACTGAAAGGCTGGCCGGAGCCGAAGATCATCGTCCGCTTCTGGATCATCACCTTGATTCTGGTGCTGATCGGTTTGTCCACGCTGAAGGTGCGCTGACATGACTCGCTACGCCGGTCAGTCCATCCTCGTCGTCGGCCTCGGCAAGAGCGGCGCGTCGACCGCCCGCTACCTGTCGCGCGAAGGCGCGCGGATGGTGCTCACCGATTCCCGCGCGGCGCCCGGCGGCCTTGACGAGCTGCGCGCGCTGCCCGGTGTCGATGGCATCCATGTCGGCGCGTTCGCGGCACCGGCGCCGCTGTCGCAGTTCGCGTTCGCCGTGGTGTCGCCCGGCGTGCCGCTCGATGATCCGTTCATCGAATCGCTGCGCGCCGCCAAGCTGGAACTGATCGGCGACATCGAACTGTTCGCGCGTGCGGTCGGCGATACGCCGGTGATCGGCATCACCGGCTCCAACGGCAAGAGCACGGTCACCGAGCTGATCGGCGCGATGGCGCGCGAAGCCGGCGTTCACGCCGGGGTTGGCGGAAATCTCGGCACGCCAGCGCTGGACCTGCTCGACGACCGCCACCAGCTGTACGTGCTGGAACTGTCCAGCTTCCAGCTGGAGACCACGGAAACGCTGAAGCTGGTTGCGGCAACGGTGCTGAACATCTCGCCGGATCATCTGGATCGCCACGGCTCGCTTGAGCGCTACACGGCGGCCAAGGCCCGCATCTACGCCCACACGCAGACCGCCGTCGTCAACCGCGACGACCGCTCGACGCATACCGGCGCGCATACGGCGCGGCGTGTGGTTAGCTTCGGCCCCGACGCCCCGAGCAAGGGCCACTACGGCCTGATCGAGCACGACGGCGAAACCTGGGCGGCGCGCGGCGAAACGCCGCTGTTCCCGATCTCCAGCCTGAAGATCGAAGGCCTGCACAACGCCGCCAACGCGCTGGCCGCGTTCGCGCTGGCCGAGGCGGCCGGCCTGAACGAGGCCGGCATGTTCAAGGCACTGTTCAGCTTCACCGGGCTGGCGCACCGCTGCGAATGGGTGGCCGACCTCGATGGCGTGTCGTGGATCAACGATTCCAAGGGCACCAATGTCGGCGCGACGATGGCGGCGCTGCAGGGCTTGCAGGGGCCGCTGGTGTGGATCGGCGGTGGTCAGGGCAAGGGTCAGGATTTCACGGCGCTGCGCGCGCCGCTGAAAGCCAAGGCGCGGCTGGCGATCCTGTTCGGTCAGGATGCCGCAGCGATCGAACACGATCTGGCCGGCCAGGTGCCGGTGCAGCGCGTCGATGATCTGGCGGCGGCGGTGCTGGCCGCGCGAACGGCCGCCCAGCACGGCGATCGCGTGCTGCTGTCGCCGGCCTGCGCCAGTCTCGACCAGTTCAAGAACTACGAGCAGCGCGGTGCGGTGTTTCGCGCCCGCGTGCTGGAGCTGAAGGCTTGAGCGCCCAGGCCAGTCTGCCGTTCGGCCTGTCGCCGGCCCGTTACGGGCTGGATACCGGCTTCTGCCTAGCCGTGGCGATCCTGATCGCCTGGGGGCTGGTGATGGTCGCGTCGGCCTCGGTCGCGGTGTCCGAGCGCATGGCTGGCGCCTCGACCCTGTACTACTTCAACCGCCAGCTGATGTTCATGGCGATGGGCCTGGGCGCGGCAACGCTGGTCTTCGCGGTGCCGATGAAGTCCTGGGAAAGCACCGGCCCGCTGCTGCTGATGCTGGCGCTGGTGCTGCTGGTCCTGGTGCTGGTGCCTGGCATCGGCGTGATCCGCAACGGCGCGCGGCGCTGGATTCCGATCGGCCCGTTCCTGCTGCAGGTGTCGGAGCCGGCGCGGCTGGCGGTGATCGTCTATCTGGCCGGCTACATCGTGCGCCGTCAGGTGCCGCTGCGGACCACCACCAAGGGCCTGTTCGCACCGTTCATTCCGCTGGCGATCGTCGGCGTGCTGCTGATCGGCGAGCGCGACTTCGGCGCCACCGCAATCCTGATGGGCGTGGCGTTGCTGATGCTGTTTCTCGGCGGCGCGCGGCTGCGCGACATGGCGGTGATCGGGGCATCGGTCAGCGTCGTGCTGGTCATGCTGGTGCTGATCGCGCCGTATCGCGTCAAGCGCGTGATCGGCTTCCTGAATCCGGAACTCGATCCGCGCGGCGACAACTTCCAGCTGGTGCAGTCACTGATCGCGGTGGCGCGCGGCGAATGGAGCGGTGTCGGCCTCGGCAACAGCCTGCAGAAGCTGCTGTACCTGCCGGAAATGCACACCGACTTCATCTTCGCGATCCTCGCCGAGGAGTTCGGCCTGTTCGGCGTGCTGGTGCTGATCGGTCTGTTCGCGACCGTCGTCTGGCGCGGCTTTGCGATCGGCCGCGTGGCCGAAGCGATGAACTGCCGCTTCAGCGCCTACCTCTGCTACGGCCTGTCCGGCTGGTTCGGCCTGCAGTCGCTGATCAACATGGCGGTCAATATGGGCGCGCTGCCCACCAAGGGCCTGACCCTGCCGTTCATGAGCTACGGCGGCTCCAGCTTGATCACCGTCTGCGTGATGGCCGCGCTGATCCTGCGCGTCGACTACGAGAACCGTTATCTGCAGGCCGGTCATCCGGGCATCGGCGGCCGGGCCGGTGCGCCCGATGCGCTGGCCCGTCGTGCCGGCATCGGCGCGGGCACGACCAGCCGTGGCGAGTCGGGCAGCAAGCTGTTCGCGTTCTTCCGCCGTCGCGGAGGTCGCCCATGAAAATCATGATCGCGGCCGGAGGCACCGGCGGACATGTCTACCCGGCACTCGCCGTCGCCAAGGTGCTGATGCGCCGCGGCCACGAGGTTGTCTGGATGGGTACGCCGGACAGCTTCGAAGCCCGCGTCGTGCCGCCGCATGGCATTCCGTTCGAGCCGGTGCGGGTCTCCGGCGTGCGCGGCAAGGGCCTGCTGACGCTGGTCAAGGCGCCGCTGCGGGTGCTGCGCGCCGTGCTCGATGCGCTGTCGGTGCTGCGTCGCCAGAACCCGGCGCTGGTGCTTGGCATGGGCGGCTTCGCGGCCGGGCCGGGCGGTCTGGCGGCAAGGCTCAGCGGCCGGCCGCTGGTGATCCACGAACAGAACGCCGCGGCCGGCATGACCAACCGGCTGCTGGCGCGCATCGCGACCCGCGTGCTCGAAGCGTTTCCCGGCACGTTTGCCCATGCCATGACGGTTGGCAACCCGGTGCGGGCCGGCTTTCTCGAACTGCCGCCACCGGCGCAGCGGCTGGCCGCGCACGGCACGGTGCCGCGGGTGCTGGTGCTTGGCGGCAGTCAGGGCGCACGTGCGCTGAATCAGGTGCTGCCGGCGGCACTGGCGCTGTTGCCGGTCGAGCAGCGTCCGCAGGTGCGCCATCAGGCCGGCCGTACGCTGGACATCGCACAGACCGCCTACGCCGAGGCAGGCGTCAATGCCGAGGTGCTGGCCTTCATCGACGACATGCCGGCCGCCTACGACTGGGCCGATCTGGTCGTCTGCCGTTCCGGTGCCTCGACCGTTGCCGAACTGGCGGCGGCCGGTTGTGCGGCGCTGCTGGTGCCGTTCCCGGCGGCGGTAGACGATCACCAGACCCGGAACGGCGAGTTTCTGGTCAAGGCGGGTGCTGCGATCCTGATCCAGGAGGCAGCCCTGACGCCGCAGCGCCTTGCCGACACGCTGCGCGACCTGCTGTCGCGCCGAGCCCAGCTGGCGATGATGGCGACCGCTGCCCGCACGGCCGCCTGGATCGCCGCCGACGAACGCATTGCCGATCTTTGTCTGGAATTGGGAGCTGCCCGGTGACTACGCTCGGAACCCAGCCGATGCGCCGAATCCGGCGCATTCACCTGCTTGGCATCGGCGGCTCCGGCATGGCCGGCATCGCCGAAGTGCTGATCAATCTCGGCTATCAGGTGTCCGGCTCGGATCTGAAGGAATCCGCCGCCACCCGGCGCCTGATCGCGCTCGGTGCGGTTATCGCTTATGGCCATGACGCGAACCGCGTGGCCGAGGTCGACGTCGTGGTGATCTCCACCGCGATCAAGGCCGACAACCCGGAACTGGCCGCTGCCCGCGCTGCACGGATTCCAGTGGTCCGCCGCGCCGAGATGCTTGCCGAGCTGATGCGCTTCCGCTATGGCGTCGCGGTTGCCGGCACGCACGGCAAGACCACGACCACCAGTCTGGTGGCCAGCGTGCTCGCCGAAGGCGGCCTCGATCCGACCTATGTGATCGGCGGCAAGCTGAAGAGCGCCGGCACCAACGCCAAGCTCGGCAGCGGCACCTATCTGGTCGCCGAAGCCGACGAGAGCGACGCCAGCTTCCTGCATCTGAACCCGATGATCGCGATCGTCACCAACATCGACGCCGATCACCTGGAAACCTATGGCGGCGACTTCCGCCGCCTGCGCGCGACGTTCATCGAATTCCTGCAGCGCCTGCCGTTCTACGGGCTGGCGGTGATGTGCGTCGACGATGCCGAAGTGCGCGGCGTGATCGACGACATTGGCCGCCCGGTGCTGACCTACGGCATCGACGGCCCGGCCGATCTGCGCGCCACCGACATCCGCTTCGAAGCCAATGGCGCGCACTTCAACGTGCTGCTCGCCGATGGCACGGTCGAGCCGATGCACGTCAACCTGCCCGGCCGCCACAACGTGCTGAATGCGCTGGCCGCGATTGCCGTCGCCCGCGAACTGGGTGTCGGCTTCGATGCGATGCGCCGTGCGCTGTCGGAATTCCAGGGCGTTGGCCGGCGCTGCGAATCGCATGGCGACTGGCAGGTCGGCGGCGCCGTGGTGCGCATCGTCGATGACTACGGTCACCACCCGCGCGAGCTGAAGGTGACCTTCGACGCTATCCGCGGCGCCTATCCGGGCCGTCGGCTGGTCGTCGCCTTCCAGCCGCACCGCTACAGCCGCACGCGCGATCTGTTCGATGACTTCTGCGCGGTCTTGAGCGAAACCGACGCGCTGTTGCTGACCGAGGTCTACGCGGCCGGCGAAACCGCACTGCCGGATGCCGATGGCCGAGCGCTGGCGCGCGGCATCCGCGCCCGCGGCAAGGTCGAGCCGGTGTTCGTCAAGACCGTCGCCGAAGCGCCGGACGCGCTGGCGACGATGGTTCGCGATGGCGATGTGGTGCTGACCGTCGGCGCCGGCGACATCGGTGGACTCGCTGGCCTGCTGTCGAGCCAGTGGGAGGCGGCATCGTGATGCGCGAGCCGACCCCGATCAGCATTCGCGGCGTCGTCCGTACCGGCGAGCCGCTGGCGCGCCACACCAGCTGGCGCGTTGGCGGTCCGGCCGATCGCTACGTCGAGCCAGCCGACCGCGACGACCTGATCGCCTTCGTCCGCCAGTTGCCGGCCGATGAGCCAGTGCTGTGGCTGGGCCTCGGCTCGAATCTGCTGGTCCGCGATGGCGGCTTCCGCGGCACGGTGATCGCGCTGCACGGCGCGCTCGATGAACTGCGGCTCGAAGCCGCGGATCGTCTGTACGCCGAAGCCGGCCTGCATTGCGCGCGCCTGGCCAAGTTCGCCGAACGCCAGCAGCTCGCCGGGCTTGGCTACATGGCCGGCATTCCGGGCACCGTCGGCGGCGCGCTGGCGATGAACGCCGGTGCCTGGGGTGGCGAAACCTGGCCGACCGTTGCCGAAGTCGAAGTGCTCATGCGCGACGGTTCGACCGCCTGGCTGTCGCCATCGGCGTTCCAGACCGGCTACCGCACGGTGCTGCCGCCCGCCGATGTGCTCGGCTTCCTCGCGGCCCGCTTCACGGTCAGCGCCGACGCCGATGGTGCCTATGCCGCGGCGACGCGCGCCTCGCTGGCCCAGCGCAAGGCGACCCAGCCGGTCGGCAAACCGAGTGCCGGCAGCACGTTCCGCAATCCGCCGGGCGATCACGCGGCACGGCTGATCGAGTCCTGCGGCCTGAAGAACCACCGGATCGGCGGCGCCCACGTGTCGCAGCAGCACGCCAATTTCATCCTGACCGAGGACGGCGCCAGCGCTGCCGACGTCGAAACCCTGATCGAGCACATTCGCCACGTCGTGAAGCAGCAGACCGGAGTCGATTTGCATACCGAAGTGAAGATGGTCGGGGACAAGGCCGATGCGTAAGCGCACGAGCAACCCCAAGGATTTCGGCAAGGTCGGCGTGCTCTATGGCGGCTGGTCCGCCGAACGCCAGGTGTCGCTGTGGAGCGGCGAGGGCGTGATTGCCGCGCTGACCCGGCTTGGCATCGACGTCGTCGCGATCGACGCCGATCGTGAAGCGATCCTGACCTTGCCGAAGCGCAAGCTCGATCGCGTGTTCAGCGTGCTGCACGGCACCGGCGGCGAAGACGGCACGGTGCAGGCGATCCTGGACCTGCACGGCATCCCGTATCCAGGCTGCGGCGTGCTGGCATCGGCACTGGCGATGGACAAGCTGCGCACCAAGCGGATCTGGAAAGGCGAGCGACTGCCGACCCCGGACTGGCGGGTGCTCGACAGCGTCGACGATGCCTATGGTGCAGCCGATCTGTTCGGCTATCCGTTCATCATCAAGCCGGCGGCGGATGGTTCGAGCGTCGGCGTGTCGAAGGTCAAGAGCCGCGATCAGATCGAAGCCGCCTACACGCTGGCCTGCGGCGACAACGGCCGCGTGGTGATGGCGGAAGCCTTTATCGCCGGCGGCGAGTACACCTGCGCAATCGTCGACGGCCAGCCGCTGCCGGTGATCCGCATCGTGCCGGACGGCGAGTTCTACGACTTCCACGCCAAGTACATCTCCAACGACACGCGCTACATCTGCCCGACCGATCTGGTGCCGACGCACGAGCAGGAGTTGCAGGCGATCTGCGTGCGCGCCTTCGATGCGATCGGTGGCCGTGGCTGGGGCCGCGTCGATTTCATGATGGATGCCGAAGGCCGGCCGTGGCTGCTGGAAGTCAACACGCTGCCGGGCATGACCTCGCACAGCCTGGTGCCGATGGCCGCCAACGCGGTCGGCATGGATTACGACGCGCTGTGCTGGGCCATTCTCGAAACCACGCTCGACAGCCCATCGGGAGCGGACCGCGCATGAGCGCCACGATGCTGCGCCGCCACCACGATGACGAGCCCGCCACCTGGCCGCGCTATCTGCGCCCCGGACTTCTGGCGGCTGCGCTGCTCGCGGTGCTGGTGATCGCCGTGCAGACGCTGGCGCCGCTGGTCAATCCGCCGGTCGAAAGCATCCGCATCGATGGTGCGATGAAGCGGCTCAAGGCGGCCGACATCGCGCTGGCGGCCGATCTGGAGCCGGACCAGCGCCTGTTCGATACCGACCTCGTCGAGTTGCGCGCCCGCATCGAGGCCTTGCCGTGGGTCGCGCAGGCGCAGGTCAGCCGAGTCTGGCCGGACAAGCTGGCAGTGAAGCTCGTCGAGCGCGTGCCGTTCGCGCGCTGGGGCGATGCGCAGGTGATCGACCGCGACAGCCGCGTGTTCACGCCGGCCGCCGACGAGATTCCGCAGACGCTGCCGCAGTTGTCGGCGCCACAGGGGCATGAGGCGGAAGCGGCGGCGGTCTACGAGGAATTGCGGCTGCGGCTGGCCGACAGCGCCTGGTCGCCGATGGGGCTGCATCTGGACGCCCGCGGCGAGTGGCGCATGCGCTCGCGGCTCGGCATCGAGCTGCGCCTCGGGCAAGGCGATCCGCGTCGCCATGTGGCGCTGCTGCTGGGCACGGTCAGCGATTCGCTGAACACACAACTGGAGAAGGTCGCTTACGTCGACCTTCGCTATTCGAATGGTTTTTCTGTGGGCTGGGTGAGCGGGCGCGCTTGCGAAGCACTGCTTCGCGCGCCGGCGAACGCCCGTGAGGCGGAGCCGAGCGGGCCGGGAAGCTGCGCACCGCCCTCTTCCGGTCAGTACAACGCGGCCGACGGCAAATCGTCGGCCGACAAGAGATCCAAGTAATGAGCAAGAACAGAAAGCCCGAGTACCTGGTCAGCCTCGACGTCGGCACGTCGAAGGTGGCCGCGATGATCGGTGAAATCACCGCCACCGGCGCCGTGCAGATCGTCGGGCTGGGCACTGCGCCGACGCGCGGCCTGAAGAAGGGCGTGGTGGTCAACATCGAGAACACGGTGGAGTCGATCCGCCGCGCGGTCGAAGCAGCCGAGCTGATGGCCAACTGCCGCGTGCGCGCGGCCCATGTCGGCATCACCGGCACGCATATCCGCAGCCTGAACTCGGTGGGCGTGGTGCCGATCCGCCACCGCGAGATCACGGCCCGCGATGTCGATGCGGTGATCGAGGCGGCCAGCGCGATGGCGATTCCGGCCGACCAGCAGATTCTTCATGTGGTGCCGCAGGAATACGTGGTCGACGGCCAGGAAGGGATCCAGGACCCGATCGGCATGTCCGGCGTGCGCCTCGAAGCCAAGGTCCACATGGTGACCGGCACGCTGAGCGCCGCGCAGAACCTCTACAAGTGCGTCGAGCGCTGCGGGCTGACGGTCGAGCGGCTGGTGCTGCAGCACCTGGCGTCTGCCGATGCGGTGCTGTCGCCCGACGAGCGCGATCTCGGCATCTGCCTCGTCGACATCGGCGGCGGCACCTGCGACATCGCGGTCTACAAGGGCGGCTCGATCCGCCACACGGCGGTCATTCCGATTGCCGGCGATCTGGTCACCAGCGACATCGCCGTGGCGTTCCGCACGCCGGCGCAGCATGCCGAGGCGATCAAGATCAAGTACGGCTGCGCGCTGCCGGAGCTGGTGGCGCACGACGCGCCGTTCGATGTGCCGGGTGTCGGCGAATCGCCGACTCGGCACCTGTCGCGGCAGATGCTGGCCGAAGTGATGCGGCCGCGCTTCGAGGAACTGTTCCGCTACGTGCGCAAGGAACTGCATCGCGCCGATCTTTACGAGCTGATCGCGGGCGGTGTGGTGCTCACCGGTGGCGTGGCGCAGACGCCGGGCGTGCTGGAATTGGCCGAAGAAGTGCTAGAAGTTGGGGTGCGCCTGGGCCTGCCGCAGGACGTGACCGGGATCGATGAAGTGTCGCGGTCGCCGGCCTATTCGACCGGCGTGGGCCTGCTGCTGTTCGCGCGCCAGCAGCGGCCGGTCGGCAGCTATGGCAACGGTGGCATGCGGCGGCTCGGCAACAGCGATGCCGGCCAGCTGTTCGGGCGCGTCAAGGGCTGGTTCAAGGGCAACCTCTGAAGGTTTCAACCGTCGCGTTCGGGCGAGCGCGGCGGGGCAGTGCGGTGAGCGGCATCGGGCGCAGTACTCGACGACGACATAAAAGGAGACGGAACCATGGGCGGAAGCAGGCATAGCAGCGAAATGTACGAATTGGTCGACGGCGTCACGCCGCGCGCGGTGATCCGCGTGATCGGTGTCGGCGGCGGCGGCTGCAATACGGTCAATCAGATGGCGGCGGCCAACATCGAGGGCGTCGAGTTCATCGTCGCCAACACCGATCGCGATCACCTCGAGAAGTGCCGGCCGACGCTGCAGCTGCAGATCGGTGCGGAAGTCACGCGCGGCCTCGGCGCCGGCTCCAACCCGCGCATCGGCCGCGAAGCGGCGGAAGAGGACCGCGACCGCATTCGCGAAATGCTCGAAGGCACCGACCTGCTGTTCATCACCGCCGGCATGGGCGGCGGTACCGGCACCGGTGCGGCGCCGGTGATTGCCGAGATCGCGCGCGAACTCGGCATCCTGACGGTGGCCGTGGTCACCAAGCCGTTCCCGCATGAAGGCAAGAAGCGCATGGCGATCGCGCAGGAAGGCATTCGCGAGCTGCAGCAGCACGTCGACTCGCTGATCATGATTCCGAACGAGAAGCTGCGCCTGGTGCTTGGCGGCGCGGTGACCTTGCTGTCCGGCTTCAAGGCCGCCAACGACGTCCTGCAGAACGCGGTGCAGGGCATTTCCGACCTGATCACCCGCCCCGGCATGATGAATGTCGACTTCGCCGACGTGAAGACGGTGATGACCAACCGCGGCATGGCGATGATGGGTCTCGGCGCCGCCTCCGGCGACGATCGCGCCCGCAAGGCCGTCGAGTCGGCACTGTCGAGCCCGCTGCTCGACGATCTGGAACTGACCGGCGCCCGCGGCATCCTGGTCAACATCACCAGCGACGAGTCGCTGACCCTGGACGAACTGGAACTGATCAACGAGCGGATCGGCGAAATCGCCTCCAACGAGGCCGACATCAAGTGCGGTACCTCGTTCGACCCGACGCTTGGCGGCGAGATCCGCGTGACCGTCGTGGCCACCGGCCTCGAAGGCTCGCGCGCGGCCGCCAGCGCCGCTGCCGCCCGGCCGGCGCAGGCGCAGGACGGCTTCAACCCGCGCCTGCGCGGCATCGGTGCGCCGCTCGGCAGCGAAGGTCTTGGTGCGCCGCGCGGCGTGGTGACGCCGCTGCGCCAGCAGTCGGATGTCGGCGGCTGGGCGCCGCGCGTGCATGAGTCGGCGCCGTCGGGCCAGCCGCTGCGCAATGCGCGTCCGGCCGTTGCGCCGGCGTTCGCGGCACTGGAGTACAACGAGGAGATGCTCGACATTCCGGCCTTCCTGCGCGCCCAGGCCGACTGATCGCGGTACTCCTGTCGTCGTCAAGCCGGTGCGCGATCTCGCCCTTCGCGCACCGGCCTTCTGAACCGTCCCCGTCGTCGATCCGGCGCCTGGGACGCAAGGGTCCGGGGTCGGCGCGCGTTCTTGTTGCGCTGCGGCAATCACGGTGGAACCGGATGCTAGAATCTGGGTCGAAAGGCTCAATCTTCCCCGTCGATCCGCCGTCAGAGCGGGCCGCCTTATCCGGACTCCCCCGATGATCCGCCAGAAAACCCTACGCAGTGCCGTCCGCGTCAGCGGCATCGGCCTGCACAGCGGCCAGAAGGTCTACATGAGCCTGCTGCCGGCGCCAATCGATACCGGCATCGTGTTCCGCCGTGTCGATCTGAAGCCGCCGCGCGAAGTTCACGCCCGTGCGATCAGCATCGGTGAAACCACGCTGTCATCGAACCTGATCGAGGACGGCGTCAAGGTCGCCACCGTCGAGCACCTGATGTCCTCGCTCGCCGGCCTGGGGATCGACAACTGCTACGTCGAGTTGTCGGCCGCGGAAATCCCGATCATGGACGGCAGTGCCAGCCCGTTCGTGTTCCTGATCCAGTCGGCCGGCATCCAGGATCAGGAAGCAGCAAAGCGCTTCATTCGCCTGAAAGCGCCGGTCCAGGTGCAGGATGGTGACAAGTGGGCCCGGCTGGAGCCTTACGACGGTTTCCGCCTGACCTTCAACATCGAGTTCGATCACCCGCTGATCAATTCCACGGCCCAGAGCGCGTCGGTGGAGTTCTCGACCCAGGCCTACATCCGTGAAGTCAGCCGCGCCCGGACCTTCGGCTTCATGAAGGAATTCGAGTTCCTGCGCTCGCGTCGGCTGGCGCTCGGCGCCAGTCTCGAGAACGCGGTGGCCGTCGACGAATTCCGCGTGCTGAACCACGACGGGCTGCGTTACGACGATGAATTCGTCCGGCACAAGATCCTTGATGCCGTCGGCGATCTTTATCTGCTCGGCCATCCGCTGCTCGGCGCCTACACGGCGTTCAAGTCCGGACACGCGCTGAACAACAAGCTGGCGCGTGCCTTGCTGGCTGATCCGTCGGCTTGGGAGCATGTCGTTTTCGACGACGTTGGCAGCAGGACGCTGGCTTTTTACGGCAGTTCGAATCCCGTTCCGGCTTGAGCCTGCGCTTGCGCTGCGCTTGAACCCGCGCCTAGACTCGGGTCAGCGTGGCGTCTGTGCGCTGGGTCGCACTTTGAATTCAAGGCGCAGATCGGGCTTTTCCAGCCGGCTCCTGAGCAACGTCAGGAGTTCCTCGCTGCGGTAACGCAATTGGGTGTGAGCAGCAGCCGAAGCGATGTGGACAACGATCACGCCGTCGCGCTCGTTGGCCACGGAGAGGGCCGCCGCCAGCGGTTCATGCGCCCAGTCGCGAATCATCCGCTGGATCACCGAGAGTCGGTCGGCTTGCTGCAGCAGCCGGCGGATGGGCGAATCCGGAAGTACCAGGTGTGCGCCGAGGCGATCGTCGTCCGCGTGCATGGGAAGTGTTGCCCGAGTCGTACGGGCCGTAACCGTGGGTGTAGCGTCACATGGATATTATCCTCGTCAGCCATAGCCGGGGTCGGACCTGGCGGCTGAGATTCGACCCGAAGCGGGTCTCGCACTGGTTGCCGCTGGCCGCCGGTGTGCTGGTGGTGCTGGGCCTGACCTTCTTCGCTGGCATGAGCCTGCGCGCCGATCGTGGTCTGCTGCCGAAGCGGCTGGTCGGCGTCTGGGACGAAGCGTTTTCGCAGCAGCGCGAGGAACTGGCGCTGGCCCGGGCCAAGGCAGAAGAAGACGCCAGCGCGTTGGCTCGGCGCATTGCCCAGCTGCAGGCTCACGTGATCCGGCTCGATGCTGCCGGCGCGCGGCTGACCCAGATCGCCAACATCGATCCCGCCGAATTCAATTTCGAGACACCACCGCCGGTCGGCGGCCCGGAAACCGAGGCTTCCGGTGCGCCGCCGGTGCTGGCCGACGTCATCAGCTCGCTGGATCGTCTGCAGACGCTGCTTGGCGACCGCGAGCGGCAGATGCGGGTGCTTGAGGATCTGCTGCTGGCCAGCCGCATGCAGCGCGACATCAAGCCGAGTGGCTGGCCGGTCGATGCCGGCTACATCACCTCCGGTTACGGCAGTCGCACCGACCCGTTCACCGGTCTGCGCACGACGCATCCGGGCATCGACTTCGCGGCTGCCGAAGGCACGCCGGTGGTGGCCGTGGCCAGCGGCATCGTCACCGAAGCGAAGGACGAAAACGGCTACGGCCAGCTTGTCGAAATCAACCACGGTAACGGCTATCGCACGCGTTACGGGCATAACTCGAAGCTGCTCGTGAAGCCGGGCGATCGCGTGCTGAAAGGCCAGCAGATCGCGGCGATGGGCTCGACCGGCCGCTCGACGGGGCCGCACGTGCATTTCGAGTTGATGCTGAACGGCGCAACCGTCAACCCGGCGCAGTACCTCGACGCGGCGCACTGAGTTCCGGCGAACAGCGGCGTTGGCGCAGGCAACGCGCCGCCGCCGCCCGCCGCAGCGCTATTGAAAGCGAAACAGCCGCGCCAAAGCTCTGAGGCATAATCGACGCCTTTCGTCCGCACCGGGCGCGTTTTCGCCCGCGCCGCACTCAGACTTCGGAATCCATGTTCAACAACTTTCTGGCGCGCGTCTTCGGCAGCCGCAATCAACGCATCGTCAAGCGCCTCAGCGCCGTGGTCAGCGTCGTCAACGCGCTGGAGCCGAAGTATCAGGCGATGTCGGACGAGGAACTGAGCCGCCAGACGATCGTGCTGCGCGAGCGCCTCGCCAAAGGCGAAACGCTCGATGACCTGCGTGCCGACGCGTTCGCCGTGGTCCGCGAAGCCGGCAGGCGCGTGATGAACATGCGCCACTTCGACGTGCAGCTGATCGGTGGTGCGACGCTGCATGAAGGCAAGATCGCCGAAATGCGCACCGGCGAAGGCAAGACGCTGGTCGCCACCTTGCCGACCTACCTGAACGCACTCAGTGGCAAGGGCGTCCATGTGGTCACCGTCAACGACTATCTGGCCCGTCGCGACTCCGAGTGGATGGGCCGCATCTTCCGTTTCCTTGGCATGAGTGTCGGCGTGGTCGTATCCGGACAGACCACCGAAGAAAAGCGCGAGGCTTATCGCGCCGACATCACCTACGGCCAGAACAACGAGTTCGGCTTCGACTACCTGCGCGACAATATGGCCTTCTCGCTCGACGAGAAGGTGCAGCGCGGCCTGAACTACGCGGTGATCGACGAAGTCGACTCGATCCTGATCGACGAAGCGCGCACGCCGCTGATCATCTCCGGCCCGACCGATGACGATCCGGAATTGTGGCGCAAGCTCAACGCGCTGATCCCGAAGCTGAAGCGGCAGAAGGACGAGGAAGACCTCGAAGGCGATTTCCACGTCGAGGAGAAGGGCAAGCAGGTGCACCTGTCCGAAGCCGGGCACGAGCATGTCGAGGACCTGCTGCGCGCCGCAGGCCTGCTCGGCGAGGACGAAAGCCTGTACGACGCCAGCCGCATCGTGCTGGTGCATCACCTGAACGCGCTGCTGCGTGCGCATCACCTGTATCGCAAGGACGTCGAGTACATCGTTCGCGGTGGCCAGGTGGTGATCATCGACGAGTTCACCGGCCGCATGATGTCCGGCCGTCGCTGGTCCGATGGCCTGCACCAAGCCGTCGAAGCGAAGGAAGGCGTGCAGATCCAGCAGGAAAGCCAGACGCTGGCCTCGATCACCTTCCAGAACTACTTCCGCCTGTATTCGAAGCTGTCCGGCATGACCGGCACTGCCGATACCGAAGCCTTCGAGTTCCAGAGCATCTACAACCTGGAAGTGGTGGTCATTCCGACCAACCGGCCGATGATCCGCGACGACCGCGGCGACCTGATCTACATCAGCGCCAAGGGCAAGTTCGATGCGGTGATCAAGGACATCGAGGAAGTCCATGCCAAGGGTCAGCCGATCTTGGTCGGCACCGCCAGCATCGAGACCTCTGAGCTGCTGTCCGGCCTGCTGACGCAGAAGGGCATCGTCCATGAAGTGCTGAACGCCAAGCAGCACGAGCGCGAAGCTGAGATCGTCGCGCAGGCCGGCCGCGCGGGTGCCGTGACCATCGCCACCAACATGGCCGGCCGTGGCACCGACATCGTGCTGGGCGGCTCGCTGGAAGCCGAGCTGCACCAGATTCCGGAAGACGACATCGCCGGCCGCGAAGCCGCGAAGGCTGCGTGGAAGCAGCGCCACGATGCCGTGCTGGCCTCCGGTGGTCTTTACGTGATCGGCTCCGAGCGCCACGAATCCCGGCGCATCGACAACCAGTTGCGTGGTCGTTCCGGCCGTCAGGGCGATCCGGGTGCCACCCGTTTCTATCTGTCGCTCGACGACACGCTGATGCGCATCTTCGCGCCGCCATCGATGCGCGGCCTGTTGCAGCGCCTGGGCATGCAGGAAGGCGAGGCGCTGGAAGCCCGGATGGTGACCCGCTCGATCGAGACCGCGCAGCGCAAGGTCGAAGCGCACAACTTCGACATCCGCAAGAACCTGCTCGAATACGACAACGTCGCCAACGATCAGCGCAAGGCGATCTACGAACTGCGCGACGAGCTGATGGGCGCCACGGTGGTGACGCCGATGATCGACGACATCCGCAACGATGTCGTCGCGGCGGTGGTCGCGGCCCACGTGCCGCCGCAGAGCCCGGAGGAGCTGTGGACGCTGGACGGGCTTGAGGAAGCGCTGCGCAAGGATTTCGCGCTGACCTTGCCGATTCGCGAATGGGCCGAGCAGGACAACCAGCTCGACGACCGGAAGATCGTCGCGAAGATCGTCGAGGCGCTGGCGCTGACCTACGCCGACAAGAAAGCCAAGATCGGCGATCAGGTGCTGGAATCGTTCGAGCGCGAGACGCTGCTGCGAGTCATCGACACCTACTGGCGCGAGCATCTGGCGGCGATGGACTACCTGCGGCTCGGCATTCACCTGCGCGGCTACG
Organism: Gammaproteobacteria bacterium; assembly: GCA_026398875.1. GTDB lineage: Bacteria > Pseudomonadota > Gammaproteobacteria > Nevskiales > Nevskiaceae > Nevskia. The sequence goes on from JAPLSB010000005.1 coordinate 190,632, forward strand.
CGCAGAAGGATCCGAAGCAGGAGTACAAGCGCGAAGCGTTCACGATGTTCAATGACATGCTGGCGCGCTTCAAGCACGAGGTGATCTCGCGCCTGGCCCGCATCCAGATCCTCACCGAAGCCGAAGTGCAGGCGCTGGAAGAAGCGCGCCGCAACGCCGCGCGGCCGATGGAATTCCAGCATGCCGATGCTCAGTCGGCCGTTGCCGAAGCCGTGCCGGAACTCGCAGCGCCGCCGCCTGCGCCGCCGATGGCAGCGGGTCGGCCGCTGAACATGGCGCCGCAGCCGGCGCGTGCCGAGCAGCCGCAGCAGGGTGACGACTGGCCGAAGGTCGGCCGCAATGATCCCTGCCCCTGCGGCTCCGGCAAGAAGTTCAAGCAGTGCCACGGTGCCCTGGTCTGATACCAAGAGTCGTCCGATGCCCGTCAATCTCGAAGCCCCCGGCGCGCTCGCGCCGGTCGCTGGTGTCCGTCTCGGGTCCGCCGAAGCGGCGATCAAGAAGCCCGGTCGTCAGGACCTGCTGGTCATTGAACTCGCTGCCGGCTCCCGCGTCGCCGGCATGTTCACGCAGAACGCTTTCTGTGCCGCGCCGGTGCAGGTCTGTCGCGAGCGGCTGGCGGCCACGTCGAGCATTCGCGCGCTGCTGATCAACGCCGGCAATGCCAACGCGGCAACCGGTGCTCAGGGTCTGGCCAATGCTCGTGAAACAAGTGCCGCCGTTGCTGCAGCGATCGGCTGCGAGCCCGCACAGGTGCTGCCGTTCTCGACCGGCGTGATCGGCCAGCAGCTGCCGGTGGCACGGATGATCGACGCGATCCCGAAGGCCGTCGCCCATCTGCAGGCCGATGCCTGGAATGCGGCGGCGCGCGCGATCATGACCACCGACACGGTGCCGAAGGGCGCTTCGCGCACGGTCGCAACCTCGCAGGGCGCGGTCACGGTGACCGGCATCGCCAAGGGCGTCGGCATGATCTATCCGAACATGGCGACCTTGCTCGCCTACATCGGCACCGATGCCCGGCTCACGGCGGCCGCGACCGACAGCCTGCTGAAGACGGCGGTTGCCGCTTCGTTCAACAGCGCCACCGTCGATGGCGACACCTCGACCAACGATTCCTGTGTGCTGTTCGCGACCGCGCAGGTCGGCGCTGCCGATGTCGATGCAGCGCACGCCGATTTTCCGCTGATTGCCGAGGCGGTCACCGACGTCTGCATCGAGCTGGCCCAGGCCATCGTCCGCGATGGCGAGGGCGCGACGCGCTTCATCACCGTCGATGTCGAAACCGCCGGCACGGTCGATGAAGCGCGGCTGGTCGCGTATTCGATCGCCCATTCGCCGCTGGTCAAGACCGCGATGTTCGCCGGTGACGCTAACTGGGGTCGGCTGGCGATGGCGATCGGCAAGGCCGGCGTGCCGGGTCTCGATCCGGCCAAGGTCGACCTGTGGCTCGACGATGTGCGCCTGCTGGACGGAGGCGAGCCGCATCCCTCGTATCACGAGGATCTCGGTGCGGCGGTAGTGGCGAAGCCGGAGTTCACGATCCGCGTCGCACTCGGTCGCGGCACAGCCAAGACGCGGGTCTGGACCTGCGACTTCAGCTACGACTACGTGAAGATCAACGCCGAATACCGCACCTGAGGCGAGCGTCCTCGCGCCAAGGCGCCAAGGCGCAAAGCATGCTCACGCAAAGGCGCTAAGACGCAAAGAAGCAAAAGCGGGAAAAGCTTTTTGCTGGAGAGCTTTTCTCCGCGTCCTCGCGCAAAGGCGCAAGGCTGCCTCACGCAAAGACGCGAAGACGCCAAGAAACAAAAGCGGGAAGAGCTTTTGCTTGAAAGCTTTTCTCCGCGTCTTCGCGCCTTTGCGTGCGCCTGCTTCGCCGCGTTAAGCCAGCACTTCCGCCAGGAAATTCCGCAGCGTCGCCTGTGAGCGTGCTTCCGCTACGGCGTCGTGTGCCGCGATGCCCGGCATGTTCGCGCCCGGCACGGCGAAGGCGTGCAGGATCTTGCCGTAGGCGTGCAGTTGCCAGTCGCTACCGGCGGCATTGAACTCGTTGCGGAAGGCGATCACGTCCTCGAACGGCGCCAGCGGATCGGCGTCGCCGTGCAGCACCAGCGCCTTGGCGGTGATCGGCTGCTTCGGCAAGTCGTGGCCTTTCAGCAGGCCATGGAAACTGACCACACCCTTCACGTCCGCGCCGCTGCGCGCGAGGTCGAGCACGCACAGGCCGCCGAAGCAGAAGCCGAACGCGGCCACCCGTGCGGCGTCGACTTCCGGCAAGCTGCGCGCGGTGCTCAGCGCGGCGTTGATGCGGCGGGCCAGCAGCGCACGGTCTTCCATGAACGGCGTCATCAGTGCCTGGCATTCCTCCACGCCGTTGGCGCGGATGCCGGCGCCGTACATGTCGAGCGCGAAGCCGACGTAGCCGAGATTCGCCATGTTTTCGGCCTGCTGGTTCGCGAAATCGTCGCGACCGCCCCAGGCGTGGCTGACCAGCACGCCGGGACGCGGCGCGCTGCTGCTGTCGTCGAAGTAGACGCGGCCTCTCAGTGCCGTGCCCTGGTCCATGTAATCGACGCGACGAGTGACGATGGTCATGCGGGTGTGTCTCCTGAACGATGGCCTGAACGATGGCCTAAATGGTGGAATCTGGTGATCGATGCAATGAAGCAGGCTGCGCGGCGCGTGGCGCGCGGCAAATCATGCGGGTGCGATTGTGACGGCAGTGCGCCCGGCCTTGCGACCGGATTCGGCACGGGATGCGTGTCATGAGCACGCTGCCGTTGATTCCGGTGGCCTGCGGCGTGTTGATCGACGGCGACGGTCGCCTGCTAATCGCCCAGCGGCCGGTCGGCAAGATCGCAGCCGGCAAATGGGAGTTCCCCGGCGGCAAGATCGAGCCGGGCGAAACCACGCTGGAAGCCCTGAGCCGCGAACTGCACGAGGAGCTTGGCGTCATCGTGCGTCGGGCGCGGCCGCTGCTGCGCTTCCGCCACGACTATCGCGACCGGCACGTGCTGCTCGACACCTGGTGCGTCGACGATTGGGACGGCGAGCCGGCATCGCGCGAGCAGCAGGCGTTCGCGTGGCGCGCGGTTGATGACCTCGCCGATCTCGACCTGCTGCCGACCGTGGCACCGATCATCAAGGCCTTGCGTCTGCCGCCGCTGTATGTGTTCACGCGACCGGATGCCACGCTGTTCGAGCTGCTGACCGGGCTGACCCGCTTGCCGCGCGGTGCGCTGCTGCGGCTGCGGCTGCCCTCGCTGCCTGACCGTGAATACGCGGCCCTGGCGGCAAGCCTGCTGCCGGCGGCCCGCGCGGCCGGGCTGAAGCTGATCCTCGATCGCGATCCGGCGCTGGTCGCCTCGCTCGGCGCCGATGGCTGGCACGCCACCAGTGCCGCGCTGCGCCGCTATGGCGCGCGGCCGATCGCCGCCGATCGCTGGTTCGGGTGTTCGGTGCACACGGCCGATGAACTGCGCGCCGCGCAGATCGTCGATGCCGATTTCGCCGTGCTTGGCCCGGTGTTCGAGACCGCAACCCATCCCGGTGCGTCAGGCATCGGCTGGGCCGGCTTTGCAGCGCAGCGCGGCGAAGTGGCGTTGCCGGTCTACGCGCTGGGCGGGCTCGATCAGGGCGATCTCGGCGATGCGTTGCGTCACGGCGCGCAGGGCATCGCCGCGATCAGCGCGTTCTGGCCACACTGAACGAACCGTTCAGCGCGGTGCGGTGATCAGCCGCGCCGCCATCGCTGCCAGCTCGTCGATCAGCTCCTCGCGTTCGAACATCGCCGGCGACGGCAGGCTCAGATAGCGCAGCAGCGTGAACACGATGCTGTTGATCAGGATGAAGGCGCGCGCGGGCGAAGGGTCGACTGCGCGCTCGCGGATCTGCGCCAGCGCATAGGCGCGCAGCAGGTCGAGCATGCGCTGCTCGAAGCGATGCAGGCCGCGAGCGATGTCGAGCCGATGCCAGTGGCGCATCAGCTCGCGCGCCAGCCCCTGGCGCGCCTCGAAGACATCGAACGCGGCAATCAGCAGCGCCCGCGCGAAGGCCTGCGGATCGGCCCCGACGTTGATCGGCGCGACGCGGTCCACGGCGGCAATCAGATCGCTATTGACCCGGTCCATGAGTGCTGCGACCAGCATGTTCTTGTTGTCGAAGTACTGGTACAGCGAGCCGACGCTGACCCCGGCGCGGGCCGCGACGCGCACCGTGGTCAGCGCTTCCAGACCATCGCGGGCGACGACGTCACCGGCGGCATCGATCAGGCTGTCGACGAGCACGCGGGCGCGCTGCTGGATCGGTTTCTTGCGCATGGGGAAGGCGAGTTGGACGCGAAGGGTTCGCGAATTGAATGCGAATAAACATTCGCAATAGGGTGCGCGTCAAGCCCTCCCGCGAAACCAACGCCATGACCCAGATAGCGCCCGGCTTCATCCCGACTCGCCATCGCCGCAGCGAACACATCGACGCCGTGCTCGGCAAGCTCGGCCGGATCATGCCGGCGATCGAAGCGCCGGACGCTGAACGCTGGCACCAGATCGGCGTGGCGCTGATGCAGGGCGATGCCGCGATGGATCGGCTGCTTGACGCGATGAGCCGCCACGGCATGCGCGAGGCCCGTCAGCAGTTCGAAACGGCGCTCACGCACGGCATCGACGCGGTGCCCAACACGCTGCCGGCGCTGCGCCAATTCATGGCCGAGGTCAGCACGCCGCCTGCCTGGCTTGATCGCGCCCGCGTCGAGCGCGGTGCCGAGCTGTTCCGCCGCTGCGGCAAGACCGCGTTCCACGTTGGCCGCAATGTCGCGCTGCTTGGCGGCTACCAGGCTTCGGCGTTCAATCGCACGCTGATCCTGACTGGCGCGCTGCAGAAAGGCCCGACGCGGCGGCTTGCCGAAACCGTGCAGTGGAAGCTCGACTGCACCGTCGAAGGCGGTCTGGAAACGAATGCGATCGGCTGGCGTTCGACCTTGACGGTGCGCTTCATCCACGCGCTGGTCCGGCGTACGGTCGCGGCCCGCCCCGACTGGCAGCTCGCGGACTGGGGCCTGCCGATCAACCAGGCCGACATGGGTGCCACGCTCTACGGCTCGCTGCTGGTGCCGGTGCTCGGCAGCCGCCTGCTCGGCATGCCGCAGACGCGCCGCGAGCGCGACGACGCGGCGCATCTGGTCCGCTATGTCGGCTGGCTGATCGGTGTCGATGAACGCTGGCTGGCCGACACCGAAACCGGTGGCGCCGCGCAGCTGCTGCAGTTCCTGCTCAGCCTGACCAACCCGGACGAGACCAGCCCGATGATGGCGCAGCCGCTGGCCTGGGAGCCGCTCAGTCGCGACTACCCGAACTTCGGCTGGCTGCGTGGCCGCTACGAGTACGCGAAGAACATGTCGATCAGCCGTGCGTTCCTGGGTGCGGAAGCGATGCAGCGGCTCGGCATTCCGACACGGATGCTGCCGTGGTATCCGCTGCTGGCGATCCCGCGCAACTTCGTGCGCCACAGCGTCAGCCGGGTGGTGCCGGGTGGCCGCAAGCGCGCCGCGAAGCGCGGCCGCGCCGCGCAGGAAGCCAATGTCAGGTCGATGGTGATGCAGCAGGGCGTGGCGGTCGGGGCATCGCTGACAGCGCCGCCGCACTGACGGGCAGATTGCTGATCTCACGCAGAGAACGCGAAGCACGCAGAGAACAGCAAAACCAGGAAAAGCATTTTCCGTTCGTTTTTCTCTGCTTTTCTCTGCTTTTCTCTGCGATCTCCGCGTTCTCTGCGTGAGACCGCCGTTGCCGTCCGGCGGCCGCAGCCAGCCAAGCCTGGCTGCGCTACGCCTCGTCGCCGTCGAAAGCGTCCGGGTCCGGTTCGACCGGAATCGCGTGGCGGCCGTCGAGCCAGGCTCCGAGGTCGAGCAGCTTGCAGCGTTCGCTGCAGAACGGCCTGAACGGATTGCGCTCGTCGAGGCGGCTGGAGGTGCCGCACTTCGGGCAGCGGGCAATGCGGATCGACTGCGTGCTGCTCATGCGTGCTCCGTGTGGGCACCGGCCAGCGTGCAGCACTGCAGATGGAAAACGATGTCGTCGACGGTCTGGACGTTGCGCTGATTGACGTCGCCGAGCCGCATGAAGCGGAAGCTGAAGCGGTGCTTGCCGGCGCTGATTTCCGGATAGACATCGGCATCCGGCGGCACGTGCACGCGCAGCAGCGGGAACACGCCCTGCGGCACATGCAGATGCACGCCACCTTCGGCGATCTGTTCGGACGAAGCCGTGGAATCGCGCAGCAGGCGCAGGTACAGGCTGATCGCCGCCTGATACGGGCGCAGCTGCGAAAACCAGCGCGACAGATCGCGTTCGGTGTTCGCATACGGCCGTGACAACCAGCGGTGGAAGGCCGGCAGGTCGAACATGCAGGTGCCGCCCGGCACGCCGCTGCGGTTCAGCACCGAAAACAGGAACTCGTTTTCGCGCAGCACCGTCGACGGATGGGCGCCCGAGGCGTGCAGCGTGGTCAGCACGCTGGTGATTTCGGCCAGCACCGCGTCGAGCTTGGCGCGGTCGCAGTCCGGACGGGTGCGCAGGCGATTCAGCACGCTGCGCTGCTCGGTCAGGTCACGAATCAGTTCGGTACGCAGATCGGTGCGACCAATCACCGACAGGATGTCGAGCAGCGTCTGCAGGCCGGAGCGGATTCCCCAGACCGTGGCATCGGCCGCGTGGTGGGCGTACTCGCCGAACAGAAATTCCAGGCGCAACAGCGATCGCGTCCGCTCGTTGAGCGGCTGCTCGAAGCTGACCCAATCGGGGGTACGGTCCATCGAAACCTGATCACTGGCGGCAGTCTCGATTGTGACCCGCGTCACTGCGAGCGGGCAAACCTTTCCGTCACAAATCAGATGCTTTGGCCACTTCGCATGTACTGGGCATGCAGTCGCGCAACTTGCGCTTCAACGCTGAACTTCTCGTCACGGTTGTCGATCACGTCATCGGCCGCGTCGAGACGCCGCTCGCGGCTGGCCTGCGCGGCGATCATCTGTCGCGCCAGCGTTTCGCTCGCGGCATCGCGGGCCGTGAGCCGCCGCAGCTGCACGTCTTCCGGTGCGTCGACCAGCAGCACGCGGTCGACCAGCGCGGTCATGCCGGCTTCGATCAGGATCGCGGCCGAATAGATGCAGTACGGCGCGGTCTGCGCGGCGCGCCACTCGGCGACTCTTCGGCGGATTGCCGGATGGGTGATCGCCTCCAGCTTCTTCAGCTGTGCCGGATCGCCGAACACCACTTCGCGAAGTGCGCGGCGATCAAGCGTGCCGTCGCCATTGAGCATCTGCGCTCCGAAGGTATCGGCGATCTCGGCCAGCGCCGGTGATGGCGGCGCCACGACTTCGCGCGCGACGTCGTCGGCTTCCAGCAGCGGTACGCCAAGCGCGATGAAGGCTTTCGCGACATGGCTCTTGCCGCTGGCGATGCCGCCGGTCAGGCCGATGGTCAGCACACCCATGTCAGCGCCCCGCCACGACGCCGGACAGCGCGTCGCCCCAGATCAGCATCAGCCAGCCGGCACCGGCCAGATACGGGCCGAACGGAATCGGCACATTGCGATCGTGCTTCCTGAACACAATCAGGCCGACGCCGACCGTCGCTCCGACCAGCGACGACAGCAGCAGCATCAGCGGCAGCGCCGCCGCGCCAAACCAGGCACCGAGTGCTGCCATCAGCTTGAAGTCGCCATAGCCCATGCCGTGCTTGCCGGTGATGATCCTGAACAGATGGTAGATCGACCACAGGCTCAGATAGCCGGCGATCGCGCCCCAGATGCTGGCGCTCATGCCGACGAACACGCCGAGCGTGCTCAGCGCCAGACCGATCCACATCAGCGGCAAGGTCAGGTCATCCGGCAGCAGCGTGTCGCGCAGGTCGATCACGGTCAGCGCGATCAGGGTCCAGGTGAACACGAGGGCTGCCGCAAGCTGCGGCGACCAGCCGAAACGCCAGACGCAGACCGCGGACAGCGCCGCGCTGGCCAGTTCGACCAGCGGGTACTGGATCGAGATGCTGGTCTTGCAGTTCGCGCAGCGGCCTCTGAGCAGCAGCCAGGAGATCACTGGAATGTTCTGCCACGGCCGGATCGCGGCGGCGCAGCCGGGGCAGCACGATGGCGGATGGGTCAGCGAGATCTTCTTGCCGGGCTGCGCTTCGGCCGGCAGGTCGAGCAGGTCGCGGGCCTCGGCTTTCCAGTCGGCTTCGAGCATCCGCGGCAGCCGCAGGACCACCACGTTCAGGAAGCTGCCGACCAACAGACCGAGCAGGGTGGTGGCCACGCCGAGGAACAGCGGCTGGCTGGCAAGCGCGTCGAACAGGGCGGTCATGCGGCGGGGCGAAGGCGAACGAGGCGATGATCGTAACCGCTCGCCGGCCGGTCGCACGGTGCCGCCGCTCCGCGTCGCGATTGCGCGGAACAGCGGCCGTGCGGCAGTGCTGGTCAGGCGGCGCTGGCCAGCGTGCCGTCGTTGTAATCGCGGATCGCCTGCTCGATCTGCTCAGCCGTGTTCATCACGAACGGGCCGTATTGCACCACCGGCTCGCCGATCGGCTTGCCGGCAATCAGCACTGCCCGCAGTCCGTTCGGGCCGGCGGTCACGCTCACTCGATCACCCGGCGTCAGCACGCCGGCTGCCTGCGTCGGGATCGCTTTTTCGGCCGCGCCGTCGCCGATCGAAAGCGAGCCTTCGTAGGCGTAGACGAACGCGTTGTGGGTGCTGCCGATCGCCTGCTCGAAGCGCGCACCCGCCGGCAGCGTGATGTCGAGGTACAGCGGATCGGTCGACAGCCGCCGGCCAGGACCATTGACCGGGCCGCTGACCGTCTGCCCGGCCACCTCGACGGTGCCGGCGATCACCTTGAGCGTGCCGCCGTCCGGCAGCGCCACTTCGGGAATCTCCGCCGCCGGGATGTCGCGATACGCGGCCGGCTTCATCTTTTCGGCGGCCGGCAGGTTGATCCACAGCTGGAAGCCGCGCATCCGCCCGCTTTCCTGCAGCGGCATTTCGGAATGGATCACGCCGCGCCCGGCGGTCATCCACTGCACGCCGCCGGGGCCGAGATCGCCGACATTGCCGAGATGGTCGCGGTGCTGCATGCGGCCATCGAGCATGTAGGTGACGGTCTCGAAGCCGCGGTGCGGATGCGCCGGAAAGCCGGCGATGTAGTCGCCCGGATTGTCGGTGCCGAACTCGTCGAGCATCAGGAACGGGTCGAGATACAGCCCGCGCTGCGCGCCGATCGAGCGGCGCAGCTTGACGCCGGCGCCATCGCTGGTCGGCATCGACGGGATCACGTGCTTCAGGCTGCGGGTGGTCATGACAGGTCTCCGGAAAAGGACAGGCGGATGGTGGGTGCGGGTCGGCTCGCTTCAGCCGTTGCGCCGTGCGTCGAGGCTGAAGCGGCCCGGGCCGTTGGCGGCCAGCAGCAGGAAGCCGCCGGCGATCGACACGTTCTTCAGGAACAGGATCATCTGGATCGGGTCGGCGAAGTTCGCGTGGAACAGCGCCGCCGCTGCCACGGTGAAGCCGGCCAGCACCAGCGCGACGATGCGGGTCTGGAAGCCGACGATGATCGCCAGCGCGCCGAACACTTCCAGCGCAATCACCGCCGGCAGCAGTGCGCCCGGCACGCCGACCGACGCCATGTAGCCGACCGTGCCGGCATAGCCGCTGATCTTGTTGAGGCCGGCCAGCAGGAACATCGCGGCCAGCAGGATGCGGCCGGCGAGTTCGGCGGCGGGGTAGGTCTTGTTCATCGGGGTCATGTCAGTGCTCCAGTGGAAATGGGTGGTGCTGCGGCGCTTCAGGCGGCCAGACGCGTGATCGCAGCACGCGCCTTGGCGAGCCCGGCGTCCTTGTGTTCCGGCCCCATTGCCAGGCCTTCGGCGTAGACGAACTCGACCTCGGTGATGCCGATGAAGCGTAGGAAATCGCGCACGTAGCTGGTTTCGGTATCCAGTGCAGTGCCCTGGTACAGGCCGCCGCGGGTCGCGAACACGTAGGCCTTCTTGCCGGTGAGCAGGCCGACCGGGCCGTTCGCGGTGTAGCGGAAGGTTTCGCCGGCGCGGGCAATGTGGTCGAAGTAGCTCTTCAGCTGGCTCGGCACGCCGAAGTTGTACATCGGCAGACCCAGCACGATCACGTCGGCCGCCTTCAGTTCGGCGATCAGCGCGTCGGATTCGGCGATCACCGTCTGCTGCGCGGCGTCGCGCTGCTCCGCCGCGGTGACGAAGGCCGAGAAGCGCGCACCGTCGAGATGCGGCAGCGGCTGGCTGGCGACATCGCGCAGCACGCGGACGCTGCCCGGATGGGCGGCGAGGTAGCCGGCGACGAACTGTTCGGCCAGCTGGCTCGACTGGCCGCTGCCGGCGAACAGGCTGGTGTTGATCTGCAACAGGGTCTGGTGCTGGGTATTCATGGCGCATCTCCTGGGAAGCGGGAAGGTGGGGCTATTGAATGCGTGTCTGGTTCGATAAAAAAGCAGAAGTTTTCGTGTAAACCTATCGAACCATTCGATATCAGGTGCGCCATGTCCGGTCCCCACATCACGCTCGAACAATGGCGCGCGCTGCTCGCGGTGGTCGAGTCCGGCGGTTACGCGCAGGCCGCCGAGGCGCTGCACAAGAGCCAGTCGGCGATCAGCTATGCGGTGCAGCAGATCGAATCACGGCTCGGCGTGAAGGCCTTCGAGATCCAGGGCCGCAAGGCGGTGCTGACGGCGACTGGCCAGCTGCTGGCGCGCCGCGCCAAGGCGCTGCTCGATGAGGCCGCCGGGCTGGAGCGTGCCGCCGGGCAGCTGTCGGCCGGCTGGGAAGCGGAGCTGCGGCTGGCGGTGGAAATCATCTTTCCGAACCGGGTGCTGCTGCCGGCGCTGGCCGCGTTCGGCGAAGTCAGCCCGCACACCCGCATCGAGCTGATCGAATCGGTGATCGGCGGCACGTCGGAAGCGCTGCTCAGCGGCAGGGCCGATCTGGCGATCGCGCCGGTGATTCCGCAGGGCTTCATCGGCGAGGCGCTGATGAGCCTGCGCTTCGTGGCTGCTGCGCATCCGGAGCATCCGCTGCACCAGCTGAACCGGCCGCTGACGCCGAATGACCTGCGCAATCACCGGCATCTGGTGGTGCGCGATTCCGGTGCCGCGCGCGATCCGCGCCAGCAGACGCTCGACGCCAAGCAGCGCTGGGTGGTCAGCCACATGTCGACCTCGATCCAGGCGGTGGCGATGGGCTACGGCTTTTCGTGGTTTCCCGAAGACAAGATCGCCGAGGAACTGGCGGCGGGCACTTTGAAGCCGCTGCCGCTGCGCGACGGCGGCGAACGCTTCCTGACCCTTTACCTGATCTTCGCCGACCGCGACTATGCAGGCCCCGGTCTGCTGCGCCTGAGCGACATCCTGCGCCAGACCGTGGCCGACAACTGCGCCCGCAAGCAGGCGCAGGCGGATACTTCGAAGACAACCAGAACGAGGAGCGAGCGAACATGAAGATCGAAGGCGGCTGTTACTGCGGTGCCGTGCGTTACGAGGCCGATGCCGAACCGCAGCTCAGGGCGCAGTGCCATTGCCGGGAATGCCAGTACATCTCCGGTGGCGGACCGAATCCGGTAGTTGGCCTGCCGGAAGCGGCGTTTCATTACGTCAAGGGCACGCCGAAGGTCTATCGCCGCAGCGATCTGGCCACGCCGGTCACACGCGAGTTCTGCGGCGATTGCGGCACGCCGCTGACCAGCCGTGCGCCGGGCATTCCGGGTGTGGTGCTGGTCAAGGCCGGTTCGCTCGATCAGACCGCCGTGTTCGGCAAGCCGGACTTTGCCGTGTTCACCATCGACCGTCCGAGCTGGCATGGCGTGCTCGACGGCGTGCCCGCCTTCGAGCGGATGCCCGGCTGATCCGGCGATGTATATCCCGCCCGGTTTCGGCACGGTCACGCCGTACTGCTTCGTCGACGATGCCGAAGCGTTCATCGCGTTCCTGATCGACGGCCTGGGCGGCGCCGAGACCTGCCGCTCGATGCGCCCGGATGGCCGGGTGGCGAATGTGCAGGTCGCGATCGGCACGTCGACGCTCATGGTCAGCGAGGCCAGCGTTGCCTACCCGGCAATGCGCGGCTCGTACTACCTGTACGTCAGCGATGCCGACGCGACGATGGCGCGCGCATTGGCGCATGGCGCGGTACTGGAGATGCCGGTGCGGGACATGCCGTACGGCGATCGTCAGGGCGGCGTGCGTGACCGCCACGGCAACCCGTGGTGGCTGTCCGAGCGCCGCGTCCACGCACCGTATTCGGCATGACTGCAGCGACGGCGATCTGCCGCAGCGGCTGCGGCGCCTGCTGCATCGCGCCGTCGATCTCGTCGCCGATTCCGAGCATGCCCGATGGCAAGCCGGCCGGCGTGCGCTGCATCCAGCTGCGCGACGACGAAAGCTGCGCGATCTTCGGTGATCCACGCCGCCCGGCGGTCTGCGCCGGCTTGAAGCCCGGCCCGGAGATGTGTGGCGACAGCCGCGAACAGGCGCTGCAGTTCCTGACGCGGCTGGAACGGGCGACCGCGCCGGCCTGAGCCGTCGTTTACTTCGCCTTGCGCTTGACCGCTGACGGCCGCTGCACGGCGATCAGGTCGATCTCGACCAAGGCACCCGGCAGCACCAGTGCCGCGACCTGTACCGTCGAGCGCGCCGGCTTGTTCGGCTGGGCTTCGGAGCCGAACACTTTCGAGAACGCCGCGTTCATGCCGGCGAAATCCATCGCGCCGCCGTTGCCCGGATCACCAACCAGATAGACCGTCGCCGACACCACGTCGCCGTAGCCAAGGCCGAGCTTGTCCAGCGTTGCACCGAGCTTCGCCAGCACCGATGCGGTCTGCGTCTCGGTGTTGCCGTAAGCCTCGACACTGCCTTTCGGCGCTTCAGGTTTGGCGACATCCGGCAGGTTGCCGCTGAGATAGACCGTGGCGTAGCCGGCCGGCACGGTGACGGCCGCGGCAATCGGGAACTTCGGATCGCCAAGTGGCAGACGGCTGACGCTGTCCTGCGCGCGGGCGGCGAAAGGGCTGGCCAGCAGGCTGGCGGCAAGCATCAGGCCCGCGATCGGGTGGCGTTTCATGGTCGGTTCTCCTCGTGTAGGTCTTGTCGTGGAAGCGAATGGCCCGCTTCAGGCGGCCGCCACCCGCTCGGCGATCAGCTTCAGCACCCGGTGCACCGATTGCGCCGAGCCCTCCTGCCAGCCGCTGATATGGCTCAGATGCTCGCCGGCCAGGTAGACGCGGCCGTCCGGCTGATCCAGCCGACGATAGACCTCGTTGTACGGCGTGTCCCACTTCGTCCAGGGCGCCAGGTTCCACGGCATGTGGTTCCAGGCGACGGTGATGCCGCGCTCGAGCAGCGAAGCACGGCCGGGAAACAGCGCCTCGATTGCGTCGCGCGAGGCCTGCAGGCGCGCCGGCAGCGGCTGCGCCATGAAGCGCATGGCCACGGCATCGAAGTTGTAGCAGCCGATCAGCACCCCCTGCCGCTCGAAGTAGCCGCCGCTCGGATACCAGATCAGCTGCACGTCGCGATGGATGAAGCTCAGGCCGCCGTAGATCTGCCGATCGGTTTCCCAGAAGCGCGGCGCTTGCCAGGCGATCTTGTTGGCGCCGCCGGCCGGCACCTGGCGGATCGCCTCGGCGAACGGTGCGGAGAAGTTGGCCGGGATGTCCTGCAGCACCTTCGGCGGAATGGTGCAGATGCAGTAGTCGGCCGTGATCGTCTGCACGCGGCCCGAGCGGCGGTTGCGATGAACGATGCTGACTGCGCGCTCGCCGTTGCGGATTTCCAGCACCGCTTCGCCGAGCTTCACCACGTCCTTCAGCCGCGCGTGGAAGGCCTTGACGATGCGGTCCATGCCGCCGACCGGCTGAAACATCGTCGGCTGCATTTCCAGATGATCGTCGAACAGCGGGCCTTCCCAGAACACCGGGTCGAGCAGCGTGTTCAGGCCAACCGGGTCGCGCAGCGTGCCGATTTCCGCACCAGCTGTCGGCAGGCGCTGATAACCGGCGCGCGCCGATCCGGCGTAGTGCAGGTTCTTGTCGAGATCGCCGTAGCCGCGCAGGAAATCGAGGAAGCGCTCGTGATCGATGCCGGTCAGCGGCGCGTCGAGCGCGTGCTGCTCGGTGCACTTGGCAAGCAGTTCCGACACCTGGCCGCGCATGTCGTGCACTGCCTGACGCATCTCGATCGGCCGGCCGCCGTTGGCGGCATCGGACTGCAGCAGCGCGCTGCGGCTCATGTTCACTTCCACTTCCAGCGGCACGCCGAATTCGCGGCAGTAGCCGAGGATGGTCTGGTGGTGGCTCGGCAGCCGTGCCGGTCCGGCGTTGAAGTAGTGGCCGTTGTCGAACGTGCAGGTCTGGACACTGCCGTCGTTCATCTCGATGCGATCGCCGCGGCGCACCGTCCAGTTGCGGCCGCCGACGCGATCGCGCGCTTCCAGCACGGTGCAGCGGTAGCCGGCCTTGCCGAGTTCCCAGGCGGCGATCAGGCCAGCGATGCCGGCGCCGAGGATCACCACCGAGCGCCCCTGGCCGTGGCCGCCGTTCAGCTGGGGCGTCGTGGCCAGTGCCGGAGTGGCGATCAGGCCGAGCGCCCGCAGGCCGGTCCATGCGGCTTTCGGGCCGCCGGCACCGGCGAGGGCGGCGATGAACTGACGACGGCTGATCGACATGGCGCAGCTCGCGGTGTTCCGGGGGTGCCGGAGGGCTTGGCGAGCACAGCGAAAACCGTGCCGTGGCGGCGAAGACGTTCGTTCGTCATCGAAGGCGCGGCATCATCCGGCTCTGCCTATCAATGCCTGTCGTGATGCTCACCCTGCACAGCTTCGTCATTTCCCATTTCAGCGAAAAGATCCGCTGGACGCTGCGCGCCTGCAGCCTGCCGTTCGCCGAACATGCGCTGACGCCCGGTCTGCACATGCTGCAGACACCATGGATCGGCCGACGCGGCAGCAGCGTGCCGATCATCACCGGCGACGGCCTGCGCGTGCAGGGCAGCGATCGCATCCTGCAGCGGCTGGCCACGCGCGGGCTGATCGACAGCCTGCTGCCCGACGAAGACGAGGCACGCGATGATCTGCTGGCGGCCGTCGCGCGCCACGACGCGCTGGGGCACGCGGTGATGCGCACCGCCTACGCGCCGCTGCTTGGCGATCCGGCCACGGTGCTGAAGATGTGGACACTGGCGGCGAACCCGGCCGAGGTCGCGGTGCTGAGCGGCCTGATGCCGCTGCTGCTGCCGTTGTTCCGGCAGCGCTTCCGCATCGATGCGCGGACGCTCGCCAAGGCCCGCAGCACGATCGAGGCGGCACTCGATGCGGTCGCCGAACGGCGTGGCAACCGCGCCTATCTCGGGGCCGCGTTCAGCATCGAGGATCTGACGCTGTGCGCACTGCTCGCGCCGCTGGCCGGCCCGGCCGAGCATCCGCTGTATGGACACTCGACCTTCCGCGCCAGCGCCGAAGTGGCGGCGGCGGCCTGGGCCCGGCATCCGACACTGGTCTGGGTGCGCGATGTCTATGCGCGCCAGCGGCCGGCCGAGCCGGCCGATTCGGCAGTGCTGAAGGCGGCTGCGCGGCTTTAGGCCGCGCTGCAGTAGTCAGTTGGCGATCAGGCAGCGCTCAGCGCTTCCAGCTGCTCGTTCGCCGCGATCCACTCTTCCTCGGTCTCGGCCAGCTTCTTCTTCGCTGCTGCCTGTTCCTTCTGCAGCTTGGTGAAGTCCCACTTCTTGTCCGGCGCATAGAGCGCCGGATCGGCAAGCTTCACGGCCAGCGTGTCGACATCCTTGGTCAGCTTGGCCATCTGCTGGTCGAGCTTGCGCACGGTGTCCTTCAGCGTCTTGGTCTGCGCGGCGATTTCCTCGGCACTGCGCTGCGGCTTCTTGTCCTTCTTCTTGCCGCTGCCCGGATTCAGCTCGCGCGAGTTCAGCCAGCGGGCGTAATCGTCGAGATCACCGACGAACGGCCGGCAGCCGCCTTCGGCCACCAGCCACAACGAATCGCAGGTGGAGGTCAGCAGGTGGCGGTCATGGGATACCACGATCACGGCACCGACGAACTCCAGCATCGCCGTCTCCAGCGCGTGGCGCATGTCGAGATCGAGGTGATTGGTCGGTTCGTCGAGTAGCAACAGGTTCGGCTTCTGGTAGACCACCATCGCCAGCGCCAGACGCGCCTTTTCGCCACCGGAGAACGGTTCGACGTTCTCGTAGACGCGGTCGCCCTTGAAGTTGAAGCCGCCGAGGAAGCCGCGCAGGTTCTGTTCGGTGGCAGTCGGATCGATGCGCTTCAGATGCAGGATCGGCGAAGCCTTGGGATCGAGGCTGTCGGTGGTGTGCTGAGCGAAGTAGCCGACCCGCAGGTAGCCGTCGCGCATCGCATCGCCCTTCAGCGGCGGAATCGCGCCGGCGATGGTCTGCACGAGCGTGGACTTGCCGGCGCCATTGGGGCCGAGCAGGCCGATGCGCTCGCCGGGGGCGATCAGCATCCGCACGTTCTTCAGGATCACCTTTTCGCCGTAGCCGCAGGCCACGTCGTCGAAGCGCACCAGCGGGCTCGGCAGGCGATCCGGCTCGGAAAAGCTGAACGAGAATTCCGAGTCGGCATGCACCGCCGACACCAGCTCCATGCGCTCCAGCGCCTTGATGCGGCTCTGCGCCTGCGTGGCCTTGGCAGCACTGGCGCGGAAGCGGTTGATGAACTTCTGCAGATGCGCGACCTGCTTCTGCTGCTTGGCGAACATGCCGGCCTGCAGGGTCATCTTTTCGGCGCGGGTGCGCTCGAACGTCGAGTAGTTGCCGGTGTACAGCGTGGCCTTGGTGCCTTCCAGATGCAGCGTGTGCGTGGTGATCGCGTCGAGGAACTCGCGGTCATGCGAGATCACCAGCATCGTGCCGGGATAGCTGCTGAGCCAGCCCTGCAGCCAGATCACGGCATCGAGATCGAGATGGTTGGTCGGCTCGTCGAGCAGCAGCACGTCGGAGCGGCACATCAGCGCGCGCGCCAGATTCAGACGCATGCGCCAGCCGCCTGAGAAGTCCGCCACCGCCGTTTGTTGTGCTTCCTGGCTGAAGCCGAGGCCGTGCAGCAGTGCAGCCGCGCGGGCGCGTGCGGCATAGCCGCCGATGTCGTTCAGGCGCTCGTGGATCGAGCTGATCTTGTCGATGTCGAGCTTTTCCTCGGCGATCAGCAGCCGCCGTTCCAGCTCTCTGAGCTCGACATCGCCATCGAGCGCGAACTCGATCGCCAGATCCGGCAGCGACGGCGTGTCCTGCGCCACCGTGGCAACCGCCAGATTCTTCAGCGACGAGATCTCGCCACGGTCCGGTGCCAGATGGCCGAGCACGGCGGCGAACAAGGTGGACTTGCCGGTGCCGTTGCGGCCAACCACGCCACAGCGCCAGCCGGGATGAATCGTGAAGTTGGCGTCTTCGAGCAGCGGACGCGGACCACGGCGGAGAGTGAGGCGAGAGGCGGAGATCATGCGTCTAGTTTACGGGTTGGCGCGCTTCGTGGTGCGCTGCAGCAGGGCGGCTGATCGGCCTGCGGGACGGCAGGCGCACGCAAAGGCGCGAAGACGCTGAGGAAAAGCGCTTCGAAAACGGCTTGTCACCGGTTCCGCGCTGCTGGGCGTCTTTGCGTGCGCTTGCAGTCGGCCTTCAGCCCGGCTGCATCGCGTACAGCTTGATCACTTCGTGCAGGAAGCGCCGTCCGTCGAGCAGCGACTGCACGCGGATGCGCTCGTCGAGGCCATGCGCGTGGCTGCCTTCGGCATCGTGGAACATCCCGGACAGGCCATAGGTCGGGATGCCGGCGGCGTTCAGGAAACGGCCATCGGTGGCGCCGGTGGTCATCGTCGGCACTAGGGCAGCGGTCGGCCAGATCGTCTTCGCGACCTTGCGTACCGGGTCGAGGATGGCGTCGGTCAGCGGCGGCAGCGGCGCGGCCGTGGCGGGCTCGCCGACCGGCTGGATCGCGATGCCTTCGTCGCCGATCACCTGGGCAAGGGCGGCCTGCACCTCGGCCGGTGGCACGCCCGGCAGGATCCGGCAGTTGATGTTGGCGCGGGCGCGCTGCGGCAGCGCGTTCGGCGCATGTCCGGCGTCGAGCATCGTCGCCACACAGGTGGTGCGCAGCGCGCTGTTCCAGGCCTTGCTGGTCAGCCACAGCCGTTCGCCGGCGGCGCTGTCCTGCGGGTTGGCCAGCAGGTCCTTGAGCAGGCTCTGCTGTGCCGGATCGTCGGTGTGTTTCACCTTCCACTCGAAATAGCCACGCGTCGCCGGCACGAAGGCGATCGGGAAGCGATGGGCGCCAATGCGGGTCAGCGCCGCGCTGAGCCGGTAGATGGCGTTGTCGGGTACCGGCTGCGAGCTGTGGCCGCCGCTGTTGGTGATCTCCAGCTGGAAGTCCTGATAGACCTTTTCGCCGGCCTGGATCTGCAGCACGGTCGGCCGGCCGTCGGCATCAAGTTCGCCGCCAGCGCCCTCGTTCAGCGCGAAGCTGGCCTTCAGCGCGTCGGGCTGGTTCTTCAGCAGCCAGCGCACGCTGTTGAAGCTGTCCGGCGTTTCCTCGCCACAGGTCAGCGCCAGCTTCAGCGTCCGGCGCGGCTTGAAGCCCTCGTTCAGATAGCGCACCAGGCTGTCGGTCAGCACGGCCGCCATCGCCTTGTCGTCGCTGGCGCCGCGCGCATAGAAAAAGCCGTTTTCCTCGACCAGCGTGAACGGATCGCGCTGCCAGTCCGCGCGCTTGGCTTCGACGACATCGATGTGCGCCAGCAGCAGCACGGTGCCTGCCTTCGGGTCGCGCCCGCGCAAGGTGGCGACCAGCGCCGCTTCCTTCGGACGATCGGCCGGGCCGAGGATCTGGATGTCGGCTGCCGGCAGGCCGGCGGCCTTCAACCGTGCCGCCATGCGCTCCGATGCCAGCGTGCAGCTGCCGGCCGACAAGGTCGTGTTGGTTTCGACCAGTTCCCGGTACAGCGCGCGAAACGCCGGTTCGGTGGGATCCGCCGCGTGGCCGCTGGTGCAGGCAACGGCGAGCAGCAGGCCGGCGGCAGTGCGCCGCGGGGTCAGACGAAGAAAGTCCATGGCGGATCGGAAGCTGGCGAGGTCAGCCGCGAGTCTCGCAAGTCCGGTGCCGCCACGCGACACCCCGAACGCTGGCGCAACGAAAAGCCCCGGCGGCGGATGCGATCCGACGCCGGGGCCGATTACCGCTGCGCGGGTCAGGCCGGGCGTGCCGCGAAGGCGCTGCACCAGCCGCCGCTGGCGACCAGCTTGCCGGCAAACAGGCCGCAGGGGCCATTGGCAGCACCGGCCGCGCCGCTGAACAGCGCGCAGCCGCTGCACTTCGAACCGGCCTTGTAGGTCGGGAACTTCGCGGCATCGGCCTTGCTGGCATCGCTGACGTAGCCAAGCTGCACGGCCTGGGGATCGCTTTCGCTCAGCGCTTCGGCGGCAGCGGGTTCCGGCGCCGCAGTCGGTGCCGGTGCGGCCTCTGCAGCCGGTGCGGCGGCCGGTTCCGGTGCCGGCGCTGGCGCTGCTTCCGGAGCTGCCGCGGGCGCTGGCGCTTCGGACTTCGAGCACGCTGCCAGCAGCGCGGTGGCGGCAACGGGGATGTACTGGATGAACTGACGACGGCTGGCCATGGTTGTTTTCCTGTGCAGAGATGGGGATTCCAACGGCTGGGAGACCGCAGGTACGGCGGCCGCAGTTGGCGCGGCTACCCGAGGGTAACCCAGACCCGCGCCAGTCCGGCACGGGACGTTCACCCGCGCGGACGGCGCCGAGGTGCGCGCTGCACCGCGATCGGCCGGCTGGCTCAGTCGTTGTCGGTGATCGTCACCGTAGCGCTGGCCTGCGCGCCAAGCGTGGCCGTCTGCACGTTGCCGAGCCGTACCAGAATCGTCTCGGCGCTTTCCCGCAAGGTGTCGTTGAGGATCGGGATGCGGATGGTCTTCGGTGCGGCATCGCCGTTGCTCCAGACCAGCGTGCCGCCGGCGGCGCCGTAATCGGAGCCCGCCTGTGCCGAGCCGTTGGCGGTCGTGTACGCAACCGACACGGCGCCAGTCGAGCCGCCGCTGCGATTGATCACCACGCTGATGGCGCCGCCGGCTTCCGACACCGTGTAGCTCGCCGCTGCCAGCGACAGCGCGCCGGGCAGGCCATCGTTGTCGGTGATCGACAGGCTCATCGTTCTGGCGCTGCCAAGCACTGCGCCGCCAGTGGCATTGCTGAGGCTCAGGTTGATCGTTTCGGCCGCTTCGGCGCTGGCGTCATCGTTGATCGGCACGGTGAAGGTCTTGTTGGCGCTTTCGCCGTCGGCCCAGCTGAGCGTGCCGCTGACGGCGCTGTAGTCGCTGCCGGCCGTCGCGCTGCCGTTGGCGCTGCTGTAGCCGACCGTCACCGCGCCGACGAAGCTCTGCGTGCGGCGCACGGTGATCGTTGCGCTGCCGCCGTTCTCGGCGATGCTCTGGCTGCCGGCGGTGAACACGAAGCTGCCGTTGACCGACGCGGTGTCGTCATCGGCGATCGACACCACGGCCTGCGTCACGCTGCCGAGCGTACCGCCGGCGGCATTGCTGAGACGGACCTGGAAGCTTTCGTTGGCGTCGGCCACGGTGTCGTTGAAGATGGTGATGCGGATGGTCTTGGCAGCGCTGTCGCCATTGGCCCAGGTCAAGCTGCCGCTGGAGGCGGCGAAGTCGCTGCCGGCCACGGCGCTGGAGTTGAACGTGGCGTACTGCACTGACGCCGCCCCGGTCGAGCCGCCGGTGCGGGTGACCGTCAAGCTCACGCTGCCGCCGGATTCCGGCACGCTGGCCGTCGCCGCGCTCAGCGCCAATGTGCCCGGCAGGCCATCGTTGTCGGCGATCGTCAGGCTCTGTGCGCGGTTGCTGCCGAGCACGGCGCCGCCGCTGATGCCGCTCAGGCTCAGGCTGATCGTCTCGCCGGCTTCGGCCGTCGCGTCATCGAGGATCGGCACGGTGAAGCTTTTCGACGCGCTGTCGCCATTGGCCCAGTTCAGCGTGCCGCTGCTGGCGGTGTAGTCGCTGCCGGCGGTCGCGGTGCCGTTGGCGGTCGCATAACTCACCGACACTGCGCCGACCGAGCCCAGCGTGCGGCTGACGGTGATCGTCGCGCTGCCGCCGTTCTCGGCTACCGACAGCGAAGCGGCGGTGAACTGCAGCGTGCCGTTCGGGCTCGGGCTGTCGTCATCGGCAATCGTCACCGTGCTGGTGCTGACCGCGCCAAGACTGGCGCCGCTGGCCGCCGTCAGCCGCAGCTGAAAGGTTTCGCTGGCTTCGGCCAGCGAGTCGTTCAGCACGGTCACGCGGATGGTCTTGGTCGTGCTGTCGCCGCTGGCCCAGCTCAGCGTGCCGCTGCTGGCAACGTAGTCGCCGCCGGCCGTGGCGCTGGAGTTGGCGGTGGCATAGCTGACGGAAGCGGCGCCGAAGCTGCCGCCGGTGCGCGCCACCGATACCGTGATCGCGCCGCCGGTTTCGGTGATCGACGCATTGGCAGCCGTGAAGGCGACGCTGCCCGGTGCGTTGTCGTTGTCGAGAATGTTCAGCACCGCCGTGCGCGTGGTGCCGAGCGTGGCACTGCCGCCAGGGGCGCTCAGGCTCAGGTTGATCGATTCGTTGCCTTCGGCCGCCGCATCGTCGACTGCGGCGACGGTGAAGGTTTTGGCGGTGCTGTCGCCGTCGGCCCAGTTCAGCGTGCCGCTGGCGGCCGTGTAGTCGCTGCCCGCCGCCGCCGTGCCGTTCGAGGTCGCGTAGTTCACCGAGATCGCACCGGCCGTGCCGCCGCTGCGCTGCACGCTGATCGTGCCGACGCCGCCGTTCTCCGGCATTGCGTAGGCGCTGGCGCTGAAGTTCAGCGTGCCCGGTCCGGGCGTGATCGCGGCGAGGGCCAGCGTGGCATCGACGAGCCCAGTGCCGCAGCCGCTGCAGCTGCCGGGAAACGGCCGGACATTGGTCTTCAGCACCGATTCGACTTCGGTCGGCGTGATCGTCGGCTTGGCGGCATAGAGCAGCGCGGCGACACCGGCGACATGCGGCGCGGCCATGCTGGTGCCCTGCAGGTAGGCGTAGCTGTCGCTGCCCGGCGTCGTGCTGCCAGCGTTGTAGGTCGACAGGATGCCGACCGTGCTGCCGCGGCTCATGTCGCCGCCCGGCGCCGCGACATCGACGCCGGTGCCGTAGTTCGAGTACGGCGCCCGTGAACCGCCATCGCCGATCGACGCCACGCTGATCACGCCATTGCAGCTGGCCGGCGAAAAGTTCGCGGCATCCATGTTCGCGTTGCCGGCCGCGACCACAACACTGGCACCGCGGGCGCGGGCGCTGTCGATGGCGGCCTGCGTGGTCGGCGAGGCCGAGCACGGATACTGGCCGCCCAAGCTCATGTTCAGCACCTGCGCCGGCTGCGGATTGACCGGCACGCCGGCCACGGAACCGCCGGCCGCCCAGACGATGGCATCGGCGATATCCGAGGTGCTGCCGCCGCAGCGGCCGAGCACGCGGGCGATCACCAGCTTCGCGCCATAGGCGACACCGACCACGCCGGTGCCGTTGTTGCCGCGCGCCGCGATCGTGCCGGCGACATGGGTGCCGTGCCAGCTCGAATTCGAGGTGCCGCTGCCGCCGCAACTGCCGGAGACGCGGAAATCGCCGGGATCGAGCGCATCGGCATCGCGGCCGCCGCCGTCGTTGGCGCTGGTGGTGTCGCTGATGAAGTCGTACTGCGCGACCACCTGCCCGGACAGATCGGTGTGGGCGCGGTAGCCGGTGTCGATCACCGCCACGGTGACGCCGCTGCCGTCGACACGATCCCAGGCGGTATAGGCATTCACGCCGGCAATACCGTTGCTTTGCGCCGGACCGGCAAGCCCCCAGAGGCTGGACAGCATCGGGTCGTTCGGCGTCAGCACCGGGTGCATCAAGCGATCCGGTTCGATGTAGGCGATCCCGTTCGGGCGTGCCGCGTTCAGGCGGGCGGCAAAGCGCTCGAGTGCCCGCTCATCGAGATCGCTTCCGGCATCGATCAACGTGGCACCGGTGGCCAGCTGCCGCAGATAGCGCAGCGGCCGGCCGGCTTGTACGGCCAGCGCGTCGACCCGCGCTTGCGCGGCATCGGCTGGGTCTTGCCCGGCAGCGACGGCCGTGTCGGGCCGCGTATTGAACTTGACGATCAGACGGGCCGACGGCGTATCCGGACCGGCCGCTGCAACGGTCAGCGCGTTGAGCAGCGCAGCCAATCCGGTGACGAGCTTCAGCGTGCAGTTCGAAAGGCGCATGGCCGGGTCCGCTATTCAGGGTGTACGACCTGTATCGGCGCGACCACAGGGGTCTGAAACGCGCGGCCGACCGGCTGTCCCGGCAGCCGCTACCGTCAATCGCGGATCGCCGGAAACGGTGACGCATAGCCGTCGCAAATCGCCTTTGCGACGGTTCCGGCGGTCGCTTCCGCGTCGATCGTCCGGTGATCGCCCGGTGATCGACGGACGTTGCCGGGCGACGAATGTGCAGCCGACGGGCAAGCAAAAAGGCCCGCCGCGGCGGATGCCGGGGCGGGCCCGATTCAGCGCGGCCGGCTTACCACCAGGTGTCGCGGTCGGCCGTCGCGGCGATCTTGTGGATGCTCAGGTCGGCACCGTTGAACTCTTCCTCGGTCGACAGCCGCAGCCCGAGCAGCGCCTTCAGCACGCCGTAGACCAGCAGGCCGCCGCTGAACGCGATGCCGATGCCGAGGCCAGTGCCGACCGCCTGCGCTGCGAATGACACACCACCGAGCCCGCCTAGCGTCGCGCTGCCGAAGATGCCGGCGGCCAGCCCGCCCCAGGCGCCGCACAGGCCGTGCAGCGGCCAGACGCCGAGCACGTCGTCGATCTTCCAGCGGTTCTGGGTCAGCGTGAACAGGTAGACGAACAGGCCGCCGGCAACGGCGCCGGTGAGCAGGGCGCCGACCGGATGCATGACATCGGAACCGGCGCAGACCGCGACCAGCCCGGCCAGCGGGCCGTTGTGGACGAAGCCGGGGTCATTGCGGCCGGCAGCCAGTGCCACCAGCGTGCCGCCGACCATCGCCATCAGCGAATTCATCGCCACCAGGCCACTGATCTTGTCGAGCGTCTGCGCGCTCATCACATTGAAGCCGAACCAGCCGACGATCAGGATCCAGGCGCCGAGCGCCAGAAACGGAATCGACGACGGCGGATGCGCCGAGATCTCGCCGGACTTGCCGTAGCGGCCGTGGCGGGCGCCGAGCATCAGCACCGCGCCGAGTGCGATCCAGCCACCGACCGCGTGCACCACGACCGACCCGGCGAAGTCATGGAAGTTGGCGCCGAAAGTCGCCAGCAACCAGTCCTGCACGCCGAACAGGCCGTTCCAGGCGATGCCTTCGAACAGCGGGTAGACGAAGGCCACCAGCAGGAAGGTGGCGATCAGCTGCGGATAGAAGCGCGCCCGCTCGGCAATGCCGCCGGAGACGATCGCCGGCACGGCGGCCGCGAAGGTCAGCAGGAAAAAGAACTTGGTCAGTTCATAGCCGTTGTCGGCGGCCAGTTCGGTGGCCGGACCGAAGAAGCTGCGGCCGTAGGCGATCGCGTAGCCGATGCCGAAATAGGCGATCGTCGACACCGCGAAGTCGCAGAGGATCTTGACGAGGGCATTGACCTGGTTCTTGCGCCGCACGGTGCCGAGTTCGAGGAACGCGAAGCCGGCGTGCATCGCCAGGATCATGATCGCGCCCAGCAGGATGAACAGGACGTCCGCTGGCGTCTTGATGTCGTGCACTGAAATTGGTCTCCCGACGTGTTTTTGTCCGAAATCGGCGTCACCGTGGTGCGCCGGACGCGGATTATTGCCGATCTGAGGTCGGAATCAGGGCGTGATGCACAGATTGGAAGCGCAGATCGTCACCGGCCTCTGACGAAGCACGGAGCGTCGACGGCTGGATTCAGCGACTCAGCCGGCGGCCGCGCGGCTGGTCGGCGCGGCCTTGCTCAGGCCGGCTGCTGCGCGTTGCGCTGGTACAGATCGAGCAGGGTTTCGGCGACGACGCCGTCGCGGATCAGCGCCGGATTGACCAGCGGGTATTCGCAGGCCGGCATGAAGCCCGGCAGAGACGCGCTCATCTGGCGCTCGTCGATCTGCTCGAAGCCCATCGACCAGCACGCGAACTTGCGCGTGCTGATCGGCGCGCTGACCAGCAGCCGAAGACGCGTATGCCGCGCATCGCTGACGATGCGGGCGTACAGCGCGGTCAGTTCGTCGAGTTCGCCTTCGAGGATCTGCAGGAAGCTCTGGTTGGCGTACAGCAGCAGGCCTGACAGTCCGTGGCTTGCGTTATGGCGGCGTGCGGCGACCAGCAAGGATTCCAGATCGCTTTCGGAACACGGCCGCACGGCCTGGCTGGCGTAGATCAGTTTGGAAAGCATGGCCGCTCCTGATGGCGTACTGACGTTTCATCGCAGCGGTCGAACCCGGTTGGCCGGCGCGACGCTGGGACACCAGTAGAACAGCATTCGCGCGCGGACGAACGCGGCTGGACTTGTGTTCGCTAACGAACATACAGGCGCATCGATAGCGATCAGTCTTCTAAGTCGTGTGCGTGACGCTGCCGGCGCGCTGCGGTCGCAACGCCACTTCTTTCCACCGCGCAGCGACAGCGGACCCGCAAGGGCCGCAAACAGCCGCAGCCGGATTCCATGCATGAGCAATGACCAGAAACGCAACGCACGTGGCAATGAGCGATCCGGAAACGGAGGTCGAATCCGCGTGTATTGCCAGATGACAGCGCGGCCATGCTGAAGTCGGAAGCGCTGCAGAAGGCGATGCTGTCCAGCGCCCGCTTCCCGATCATTGCGACCAACGAGCACGGCATCATCCAGCTGTTCAATGTCGGCGCCGAGCGACTGCTTGGCTATCCGGCCAGCGAGGTGGTCAACCAGATCAGTCCTGGCGACTTCTGCGACATCGCCGAGGCCACGGTACGCGCTGCCGAGCTGAGCCGAGAGTACGAAACCGAGATCGCGCCCGGCTTCCAGGCGCTGGTCTACAAGGCTTCGCGCGGCATCGAGGACATCTACGAGCTGACCTGCATCTGCAGGAACGGCGAGCGTTTGCCAGCCATCGTGTCGACCACGGCGCTGCGCGATGAACAGGATCGGATCATCGGCTACCTGCTGATCTGCACCGACAACTCGGCGCGCAAGCGGGTCGCCGAAGAACTGGAGGCGGCGCGGTCACTGGCCGAGCGCGCCAATCTGGCGAAGGCCGAATTCCTGTCGAGCATGAGCCACGAGCTGCGCTCGCCGCTGGGCGCGATCCTGGGCTTTGCACAACTGCTGGAGTCCGGCCAGCCACCGCCGACCGCATCCCAGGTGCGCAGCATCGATCAGATCCTCAAGGCCGGCTGGTACCTGCTGGAGCTAATCAACGAAGTGCTCGACTTGGCGGTGATCGAGTCCGGCACGCTGACGCTGCTGATGGAGCCGGTGTCGCTGTTCGAAGTGCTCTACGAATGCCATGCGATCGTCGAGCAGCACGCCCGCAAGCGCGCGGTGCGGGTGTTCTATCCGAAGTTCGTCACCGCCTTTGCGGTGAAGGCCGATCGCATGCGGCTCAAGCAGGTGCTGATCAACCTGCTGTCCAATGCCATCAAGTACAACCGGCATGGCGGCGATGTGACGCTGAGCTGTTCCGCGATCGAGCCCGGACGAGTGCGCATCTCGGTTCTGGATACCGGTGACGGACTCAGCGCCGAAAAGCTTGCCCAGCTGTTCCAGCCATTCAACCGGCTGGGTCAGGAAACCGGCACCGAGGAAGGCACCGGGATCGGACTGGTGCTGTGCAGGAAGCTCGTCGAAATGATGAACGGCGTGATCAGCGTCGAAAGCACGGTGGGCGTCGGCAGCCGGTTTTCGATCGAACTGGATCTGGTGGAAGCGCCCGACCTGACGGCCACTGCCGATGACGCGCTGAGCCAACTGCCGTATCTGCAGATCGAGCCACAGCGTCATTCGCTGCTGTACATCGAGGATTCGGCCGCCGACCTGATGCTGGTGCGTGATCTGATCGCGCGGCGTACCGACTTCAAGCTGCTGACGGCCACCGACCGGGCGTGGGGCATCGAGATGGCCAGGTCCTATCGCCCGGATCTGATCCTGCTGAACATCAAGCAGCCGGCGATCAGCAGTCGGCAGTTTCTCGACACGCTGGCCGACGATCCGATCACCCGAGGCATTCCGGTGATCGCGCTGAGCGCCCATGCGTCGCCGATCGACATCCGCAACGCGCTTGCCGAGGGCTTTCAGCAGTACCTGACGAAGCCGATCAGGATCGACGTGTTCATGGCGGTACTGGACTTGGCGATTCGCAACAACAAGGCAGACATGCCGATAGCCGCAAGCCCGGGGGGGCCGCAGATATGATTGCCGAGAACGAAATACTGGCCGCAAAAATCCTGATCGTTGACGATCAGCACGCGAACATTCTGCTGCTCCAGCAGTTGCTCGACGACGCCGGCTTCACTGGCGTGACGGCGACCACCGAGCCACAGCAGGTCTGCGAGCTGCACCGGGACAATGGTTACGACCTGATCCTGCTTGATCTGCAGATGCCGGAAATGGACGGTTTCCAGGTCATCGAAGCGCTCAAGACCAACAGTGCCGACAGCTATCTGCCGGTGATCGTGCTGACCGCGCAGCCTGGCCACAAGCTGCGTGCGCTGTTGGCCGGCGCCAAGGATTTCATCGCCAAGCCCTTTGATCTGGTCGAAGTGCGGACCCGGATCCGCAATATGCTGGAGGTGCGGCTGCTGTACCGGAAGCTGGAGGTCTACAACCAGTCGCTGGAACGGCTGGTCGAGCAGCGCACCGCGCAGTTGCGCGAAAGCGAAGCGCGCTTCCGCAGCCTGACGGAGCTGGCGTCCGACTGGTACTGGGAGCAGGACGAGGCCGGCGCGTTCACCAAGGTGTCCGGTCCGGTGCTGGAAATGCTCGGCATCCGCGTCGAACCGTTTGCCGACGAGCCGGCTGCCGACAGCGGCAGCGATTCCGGCTGGGACGAAGCCGAACGCGCGATCTTCCGCGCCAAGATCGAGGCCCGCGAGCCGTTTCTGGATTTCGTCTTCAGCCGCCGGAATGCCGATGGCACGTTCCGCCGCTTCCAGGTCAGCGGCGAGCCGATGTTCAGCCACGACTGCCGCCTGATCGGCTACCGGGGCATCGGTGTCGAGTTGACCGGCAAGCGGTAGTTCGGAGGATCACCGGCCCATGACCGTCATCGGATCAGCCGCAGCACGCAACCGCTTGCTGGCCAAGCTGCAGGCCGTCGATCTGGAGCGGCTGTTGCCGCATCTGACCGAGGTTCCGCTGCGGCTGGGCGCGACCTTGTACGAGTCCGGGGAAAAGCCCGATTCGGTCTGCTTCCCGGCAACGGCCATCGTGTCGATGATGTTCGGGCTGGCGTCGGGTGCCGGCGCCGAAGTCGCCGCAATCGGCAATGAAGGCATGGTCGGCGTGTCGCAGCTGCTTGGCGGGCAGTCGATGCCGGGGTTCGCGACGGTACGGGCTTCCGGTGTCGGCTACCGCATCGATGCCGGCATCCTCCGGCAAGCGTTTGGCCAGTCGCCCCATCTGCGGCGCCTGCTGCTGCGTTACACGCAGGCGCTGATGACGCAGATCACGCAGGCGGCGGTCTGCAATCGCAGCCACAACACCGAGCAGCAGCTGTGCGGCTGGTTGCTGGCCACGCTCGACCGCGGTGCATCCGGCGAACTGGTGATGACCCAGGAACTGGTTGCCGGCGCGCTCGGCGTGCGTCGCGAAAGCATTTCCGAAGCCGCCGGCCGGTTGCAGCGCGCCAACCTGATCTTCTATCGCCGAGGCCATATCTCGGTGCTTGACCGCGCGGCGCTGGAAAGCCGCAGCTGCGAGTGCTACGCCGTGGTCAAGCGCGAAGTCGCGCGCCTGCTGGGCGAGCCGCTGCCGCGCTAGTACGCCGCTGGCGACCCGGCGGCCACGCACTCAGCGCATCGGCAGGCGCACGTAGTGCTCCACCGCGTCGATCCGCTGACCGTTCCAGTAGTAGCGGAAGTGCGGCCCCTGGATGACCGGATTCAGCGCGCGTGGCCGCAGCACGGCGACACAGGTCCGGTGCTGCGGATCGCGGACGCTGGGATAGGCGATGCCCCACAGCCGCGCGGCACGGGCGCGGGCGCCGAAAGCCTGGCTGGCGGCGTAGCGGTCGGGATCGAGCAGGGCGTCGGCGTCGGCCGGCAGCGCCGACATCGGCTGCGCGAGCGTGGTCGTGTAGCAGCGCATTTCCAGCGTTTCGCGCGGGATGCCCGCGTCGCGCAGGAAACGCTCGCGGTGATGGCAGGTTTCGGCAATCGCGGTATCGACGTCGCAGGCGGCGTAATAGACGCCAAAGCTGCCGTCGGTGAAACGCGACGGTGACGGATGGCAGAACGCCGCCATGATCGGCGTGCAGCCGGGGCCGAAAACGGCATCTTCGCGCGCCACCATCGCGATGCTGCCGAGTTCGTTGCGCAGCCTCGGGTTGGTCAGGCCTTCGAGTTCGGCGAGCAGTTCCAGTTCGTCGGCGTCGCGCGCCGTATCGAACAGGGTGACGGTCGGGTAGCGGCTCGGCACCAGACGATGCACCGGGCCGGCGATCGTGAGCTCGGCACCGGCCGGCTCAGCCACGGGCGCCGTCGAGCACGCCGCGCACCACGTAGAGATCGGCGACCTGACCGCCGAGCAGCCGATCCAGCGGTGGCTGGCCGTTGAACGCCGGGCCGCTGTTGGCATTGCGCAGCCACAGCCGCTGGTTGTCCGGCGTCGGCAGCAGGATCTGCAGCGCCTTGTGGATGCCCAGCAGATAGCTGATGCGCTCGACGGTGTCGGCCGACAGCGGCAGCAGGCCGGTCTCGTCCGCCTGCTTGCGCCAGCGCTGCAGGCTGCGCGGCACGCTGCCGAGCAGGCGCGCCAGCTGTTCCTGATTGATCTGCCAGTGGGCGGCGATGGCCAAGGCTTCGCGCAGCCCCAGCGCATTGCGCCGGGCGCTTCGCTCCGCATCAGCCGCCGGCGGTACGGCCGGCTTCGGCCAGCGGGCGGCGGGTTCCCTCACTTGAAGCACCATGGGATGGGCTCCTGAATTGCGACGATTGTCGGCTTGAAAACTGATCGTGCGACAAATGTCGTGGCTTCGCAAGCCTGGGCGCAGGCGCCGCCGGCCTGGCCTCAGGCCATCAACTGCAGGCTGGCCAGCCGCGCGTACAGGCCGCCATTGGCGATCAGCTCGGCCGGCGTGCCGATCTCGACGATCTTGCCGGCGTCCATGACCACCTCTAGCCCGCTCTGGGCGTACTGCCCGCCTCCGCGACGGGCGGACATACCGGGCCGGGTCATTCGACTTCTCATTTCCTAGTGTGACGTTCGTCGTAGGTGAGTTCTTCCCGAATCGAAAACGCCACTTTCCCGTACCAGCCTCGATCCGCGAGAATGAGGCCCGTCGTAAGTCAAGCGTCGATAGTTATATGCGTCTATAGGTACGCCGATGTCCGCTTCAGCGGCGTCAGCCAGCGGATACCATTTTTCGGAGAAAACAATAATGAAGTTATTCAGGGTGCTGATACGCGTTGTGTTGATGTGCGTGGCTACAACATTCACAACGAGCCTGTGGGCGCAATCGACCGAGGACATCACAGCCCCGACCGTCAGTGCGGTTCGAGTTTTGACGCCGGTAATAGACGCGACGACTGGAGCAGCAACGCTGACAGTGGAAGTCGATGCGAGAGACGATATATCGGGGGTTTCGTATGTATTTTTACAATACATCAGCCCTACTG
>JAPLSB010000009.1 GCA_026398875.1 Gammaproteobacteria bacterium
GAGTTTCCTGCTGTTCGCGCGCCGCGCCGAGGCCAAGTACGGCGTGCCAGCCAGAGAAATCCTGATCGAGCTGGGCCGGCTGAAGATGGTCGGCGGCCAAGAAGACATGATCGAAGACACCGCCATCAACATGGCGCGCGAGCGCGGGCTGCTGGCGGCCTGAACGCGTGAACCAGGCCACCACCACCTTCCGCGCAGCGCGCGATCTGCTGCTGCGCCACCGCAGCGACTACGACTCAGCCGTGCGGGCGTTCTCATGGCCGACGCTGCCGACGTTCAACTGGGCGCTCGATCACTTCGACGCGCTTGCGCGCGGCAACAGCAGCACTGCGCTGTGGATCGTCGACGAGCATGGCGTCGAGGTGAAGCGCACGTTCGATGAACTGCGCATCGCGTCCGACCGCACGGCGAACGGGCTGCGCCGCCTGGGCGTGCAGCGCGGCGACCGTGTGCTGGTGATGCTGCCGAACCGCGTCGAGCTGTGGGAAACCATGCTCGCCGCGATCAAGCTCGGCGCGGTGCTGGCGCCGGCGACGCAGATCCTGTCGGTGGCCGATCTGCAGGACCGCATCGAGCGCGGCGAAATGTGCGCGGTGATCGCCGATGCCGCCAGCGTTGCCAAGTTCGACGGCATCGCCGATGGCCGGCTGAAGATCGTCGTCGGCGGCACGGCTGATGGCTGGACGCCGTATGCGGATGTCGCGAACGCATCGGACAGCTTCACGCCGGACGGCGTGACGCAGGGCAGCGATCCCTGCGTGCTGTATTTCACTTCCGGCACCACGTCGAAGCCGAAGATGGTGCTGCATACGCAGACCAGCTATCCGGTCGGCCATCTGAGCACGCTGTACTGGCTCGGCCTGCAAGCCGGCGACGTGCACCTGAACATCAGCTCGCCCGGCTGGGCCAAGCATGCGTGGAGCTGCTTCTTCGCGCCGTGGCAGGTCGGGGCAACGGTGTTCATCTACAACCAGGGCCGCTTCGATGCTCTGAAGACGCTGGCGACGATCAGCCGCTGCGGCGTCACCAGCCTGTGTGCGCCGCCGACCGCCTGGCGCAGCCTGATCCTCGAAGACCTCAAGGCGCATCCGGTGAAGCTGCGCGAGCTGACCAGCGCAGGCGAACCGCTGAACCCGGAAGTGATCGAGCAGGTGAAAGCCGCCTGGGGCATCACCATTCGTGAAGGCTATGGCCAGACCGAATCGACGGCGATGCTCGGTAATTCGCCAGGCCAGCCGGTGCGGCCGGGTTCGATGGGCCGGCCGCTACCGGGCTATGCGATCGAGCTGCTCGACATCGACGGCAAGCCGGCACGCGAAGGCGAGCTTTCGGTGCGTCTGGACCCGCGGCCGGTCGCGATCATGGCCGGCTATGCCGGCGATGCGGCGAAGACCGAGAAGGCCCTCGGTGGTACGCATTACGGCACCTCCGATGTCGCATCGATCGACGCCGATGGCTGGTACTGGTACGTCGGCCGCACCGATGACGTG
The DNA here is from genome assembly GCA_026398875.1 of Gammaproteobacteria bacterium. Lineage (GTDB taxonomy): Bacteria > Pseudomonadota > Gammaproteobacteria > Nevskiales > Nevskiaceae > Nevskia. Next base: position 1,491 of record JAPLSB010000009.1, read on the forward strand.
TTCAAGAGTTCCGACTACCGCATCTCGCCGTTCGAGCTGGAAAGCGCCTTGCTCGAACATCCGGCGGTTGCCGAAGCAGCCGTGTTCGACAGCCCGGACCCGAAGCGGCTGGCGGTGCCGAAGGCCTGTGTGGTGCTGGCGCCGGGACACGCGCCGACGGCCGAGACTGCAAAAGCGATCCTGCTGTTCGCGCGTTCGCGGCTGGCGCCGTACCAGAAGATCCGCGTGCTGGAGTTCTGCGAGCTGCCGAAGACAGTGTCCGGCAAGGTCAGGCGCAATGAATTGCGTGCGACCGAGGCCACGCGTCGCGCGGCCGGAGCCCGCGGCGAACACGAATATCTGGAAGCCGATTTCCCCGAGCTGCTCGACGGCGCGAGGCGCGCATGAAGTCGACCGCCGCAATCACCGGACCATCGAGCCGCGCGCGGCTGCGGGTCATGCAGGTCAAGGTCGAAGCCGCCCAGATCTGGTTCCACTGTCCCCGCTGCGAGGAGCCGCTGGAAGGCTTCCTCAGCGACCCACGCGGTTGCGTGGACATCATCTGCGATGCCTGCGGCGAGGAATTCGACATTCCCGCTGCGGCCAGTCTCGTCATTGTCTGAACAGGACGCACCCATGAACGCACCCGCCGATTCAAAGCCCATCCCGCTGTCCGAACTTCCGGTGGTCTGGACCGACAAGGAACGGCACCGCTTCAAGGTGGCGCGGCGCAGCTTCGTCGATCCGGAAATCCTCAAGACCGAGTACGAGACGATCTTCAACAAGTGCTGGCTGTACATCGGCCACGAGTCGGAGCTGATCAAGCCCGGCGACTTCGTGACCCGCATCGTCGCCAAGCGCAGCATCCTGTTCACCCGCGATGCCGGCGGCACGATCAACGCGTTTTTCAACGCCTGCCCGCATCGCGGTGCGCAGGTCTGCCGCGAGCGCCGCGGCAACGCCAAGTCGTTCCAGTGCTTCTATCACGGCTGGGTGTTCGGCTCGGACGGCAAGCTGAAAAGCCAGCCGGGCAGCGACTGCTATCCGGATGACTTCAACGCCGATGGCCAAGCCAATCTGGTGGCCGTGCCGCGCATCGATTCGTATCGCGGCTTCTGGTTCATCTGTTTCGATGCCGGCGTGCAGTCGCTGCCGGACTATCTGGCCGGCGCCAAGGAATGGATCGACATCGTTGCCGACCAGTCGGAAACGATGATGACCCTGGTCGGTGGCACGCAGGAGTACCAGATCCGCGCGAACTGGAAGCTGCTCACCGAGAACTCGATCGACGGCTACCACGCGATCAACACCCATGCGACCTATGTCGACTACCTGAAGAACTCGCAGGGCTCGATGAGCCCGGTGCCGTTCGACGGCACCGGCTACGACCTCGGCAACGGCCACGCCGTGATCGAATACCGCGCGCCGTGGGGCCGGCCGGTGGCGCAGTGGATTCCACTGTGGGGCGACGAAGGCAAGGTCGAACTGGACAAGGTCCACGCTCGGCTGGTCGAGCGCTTCGGAAAGGAACGCGCCGACCGCATCGCGTTCTCCAATCGCAACATGTTCATTTTTCCGAACCTGGTGATCAACGACATCATGGCGATCACCGTGCGCACCTACTACCCGACCGCGCCGGATGCGATGAACGTGTTCGGCTGGGCGCTGGCGCCGAACGAGGAAAGCGCCTGGGCGCGCAAGTATCGGCTGTCGAACTTCCTCGAATTCCTCGGGCCCGGCGGCTTTGCAACGCCTGACGACGTCGAAGCGCTGGAGCAGTGCCAGCGCGGTTTCGAGTCGATGCTCGAAGCGCCGTGGAGCGACATCTCCAAGGGCATGAAGAAGGAGCGCGTGAACTACGACGACGAACTGCAGATGCGTGCGTTCTGGACGCAGTGGCAGGCTGTGACCGGCGCCACCGCCGCACCGCGCAACGGAGACCGCTGATGAGCACGCTGACGCTTGCCACCATCACGCGCGAACAGGTCGAGGACTTCATGTTCCTTGAAGCGGAGATGCTCGACGAATGGCGGCTGAAGGAATGGCTGGCCTTGTTCACGGTGGATGCCACCTACAACGTGCCGGCCACCGATGTGGCGCCGAACGCCTCGCCGGACAGCGCGCTGTTCTATGTCGCCGATGATCGCTTCCGTCTGGAGCAGCGCGTCGAACGGCTGCTGAAGCGCACCGCGCACGCCGAGTTCCCGCGTTCCAAGACCCGGCATCTGGTGTCGAACGTGCGCATCCGCGGACGCTCGGAAACCGAGCTGGATGTGGGTGCTGCGGTGCTGACCTTCCGCACCAAGATGGGCCTGACCGAAACCTATATCGGCAGCTATCGCTACCGGCTGGTGATCGACGATGGCCGCCTGCTGATCCGCGAGAAGCGCTGCATCCTGGACATGGATGGGCTCAAACCCAATGGCCGCATCAGCATCATTCTGTGACATGGATGCCGTGCGCACGCCCCAGCGTCATACCGGCGCAGGCCGGTATCCAGTACGCCCAGCCTTCAGCGGAGGCGCCGTCTGGATTCCGGCATGCGCCGGAATGACGGTGCTGCGGCCTTTGTCCTTTCGTGAACGAGCCTGACCCGATGACGATTCCCTTCCGCTACAAGCGCCTCGGCTACGTCGCGCTGAACGTCACCGATCTGGCGCGCAGCACGGCGTTCTACCGCGATCTGGTTGGCCTTGATGTCAGCGATGCCAGCGAGCAGCACAGCGCGCTGCGCTGCTCGCGCGATCACCACGCGCTGCTGCTGGTTCCGGCGGCGCAGCCGGGCCTGAAGCGCATCGCTTTCGAACTGGAATCGGCGGCCGATCTCGCTGCCGCGCGCGACTATCTGAACAGCATCGGCCTGACCGTGGAGCCGGTCCCGGCCGACGAGAAGAAGACGCTGCGGCTGGTCGACGCGCTGCGCTTCCGGATTCCCGGCAGCGGCCTGTGCATCGAGCTGTTCGTGCAGATGATGTTCATGGCCAACCCGTTCGAAGCGCGGCTGACCAAGATCGAGCGGCTGGGCCATGTCGTGGTCAATGTCGCGGACTTCAACGGCACGGTCAGCGTGCTGAACGAGCAGCTCGGCTTCCGCACGTCGGATTTCGTGCCGGGCTTCGCGGCGTTCCTGCGCTGCTTCCCGAACCCGCTGCATCACTCGATGGCGGTGCTCGCCGGTGCCGACAATCACCTGAACCACGTCAACTTCATGGTCAGCGACATCGACGACATCGGCCGGGCGATGAACCGCATGAAGGCCGCCGGTGTCGAGATCGTGTTCGGGCCGGGCCGCCATCTGCCATCGGAAAGCATCTTCCTGTACTTCCTCGATCCGGACGGCATGACCGTCGAGTACAGCTTCGGCATGGAAACCTTCCCAGAAGCCGGTGCCCGCGAAGCGCGGCTGCTGGAACCGGTGCCGGCCACGCTGGATACCTGGGGCAGTGTCGCCACGCCGGCGTTCGGCAAGATCGGGGCGATCGAACAGTCATGAGCGGCCCACGTTTCGAAGGACAGGTGGCGATCGTCACCGGTGCCGGTCGCGGCATCGGCTATGCCTGCGCCGAGCGGTTTGCATCCGAAGGCGCGAGCCTGGTCATCGGCGATCTCGATCAGGCGCAGGTCGATGCGGCCGTTCACAAGCTGATCGCCGACTACGGCGTGAAGGTCGTCGGCGTTGCTGGTGATCTGTCGCAGCAGGCGGTTGCCGAAGCAACGATCAAGGCCGCGCTCGATCATTTCGGCCGCATCGACGTGCTGGTCAACAATGCCGGCGGCGGCATCCTGCGGCCGTTTCTGGCGCACACGCCGGAAACGCTGAAAGCGACGATCGACCGCAATCTGTGGACCTGCATCTGGTGCTGCTGGTACGCACTTCCCACCATGCGCGCGCAGGGCTATGGCCGCATCGTCAATCTGGGGGCCGACTCGGTGCGCAACGGCCTGTTCGACCACGCGGCCTACAACGCCGCCAAGGGCGGCATGCACGGCATGACCACCGGCCTGGCCCGCGAATACGCTCGCGACGGCATCACCGTGAATACCGTTGCGCCCTGCGTCGTGCAGACCCCGCAGCTTGATGAAGTGGCGGCGCGCGATCCGGAACTGGTCCGCAAGGTCATCGACGTGGTGCCGATGGGCCGGCCGGGCACGATGGACGAAGTCGCCTCGATGGTCGCCTACCTCGGCAGCCGTGAAGCCGCGTTCGTCACCGGCCAGGTGATCAGCGTCAACGGCGGCACGACGATGCTTTGAGCCGCGCAGAATCCCTTTTCCCTTCTCCCGCCACGCCCATGCCTCAGTCCATTGCCACGATCGCCGAGTCCGAACTGCTCGACGGCGAAATGAAGACCTGGTTCCTGCCCGATGGCACGCGCATCGCGCTGTACCACGTCAATGGCGGCTACTACGCCACGCAGGACACCTGCACGCACGAGAACGCCTCGCTGACCGACGAAGGTCAGATCGATGGCGACCGCATTGTCTGCACCTGGCACTACTGCGAGTTCTCGATCATCGAAGGCACGGCGCTGAATTCGCCGTGCAGCGCGCCGCTGCAGACCTACCCGGTCAAGCGGGTCGACGGCATGCTCCATGTCGAGTACTGAGCCGGCCGCACGGGCAAGGCCAGCGGCGCCGCGCAAGCGCCGCACGCAGGCCGAACGCTCGGACGAGATGCAGACGCGGCTGGTCGAAGCGGCAGCCACCGTGCTGCGCCGGAAAGGCTATGCCGGCCTGCGTACCGATGAAGTGGCGAGAGTCGCCAAGGTTTCGCGTGGGGCCTTGCAGCACCACTTCCCGAGCAAGGACAGCCTGGTGGTGGCCACCGCACAACATCTGCTGGAAGCCAGCCTGGTACGCGGCCAGCAGCGCGCCGCGACCGCTGCGGCAGCACGCGATCCGGTCGCCGCGATCATTGCCGATGGTGTGGAGTTCTTCCTTGGCCCGGACTTCGGCGTGGTGCTCGATCTGGTGCTGGCCGGCAGCAAGGACCGCAGCCTGCGCGACCAGATCTACGGCCATGCCCGCGTCAGCCGCCTGAATGTCGAAGACGCCTGGCTGGATCTGCTGGTCGCCCGTGGCGTGCCGAAGGCCAAGGCCGAAAAGATCCTCTGGCTGACCATCAGCATCATCCGCGGCCTCGCCGTGCGCGCGCTCTGGCAGAAGGACGAAGCGCTGTTCAAATCGCTGCTCGACGAGTGGAAGCTGATTCTCGCCGGGCATCTCAAATCCGCGGGAATCGATGTGATCGGAGACGCATGATGAGCTTGTGGCAGGACTTTCTCGGCAGCACCACGCATTACGTCGACACCGCCAGCTTCGGCCGCATCCGCGTCGTCGAAGCCGGGCCGAAGGACGCCCCGGCGATCATCTTCCAGCACGGCATCGGCGGCCATCTGGAGGCGTACTCGAAGAACCTGGTCGCGCTGTCGGATCAGTTCCGCTGCATCGCCTTCGACTATGTCGGCCATGCGCTGTCGAGCCGCATCGCGATGGAGTACACGCCACCGGTGCTGGCCGAGCAGCTGCGCGAACTGATGGATGCGATGGGCATCGAACGCGCGCATCTGTCCGGCGAATCGCTCGGCGGCTGGGTGTCCGGCTTCTTTGCGGTGAAGTATCCGCAGCGGGTGCTGAAGCTGATGCTGAACACCGGCGCCGGCGTCCCGATCGTGTCCGAGAAAGGCCGTGCCGACATGCTCGACCTGATGGAACGCTCGAAGAAGGCGGCCGGTATCGCGCCCAGCTTCGAGATGGTCAAGCATCGCATCGCCTGGCTGATCCACCCGAACAACCACCATCTGGTGACCGACGAACTGGTCAACCTGCGGCTGCACTTCTACCTGATGCCGGAAGGCCGCGAGGTAACGCCGATGGTCAACCGCATGCTGCCGCGCCACGACGAATTCCTGCTGCCGCTGGAACAGATCAGCAGCGACACGATGATGCTGTGGACCCGCAACAACCCGATCCACGATCTGGAATGCGCGCAGGCCGCCGCTGCCCGCATCCCGAAGGTGCAGCTGTACGTCATGGCAGCCGACGGCGCCCACTGGCCGCAGTACGAAGCACCGGACGAGTTCAACCGCGTCGCCCGCGCGTTCTTCGGTGGAGCTGCCTGATGGCGTCGCGTTCAAGCCTTGCAGCGCCGAGGAAGCCGGCGCTGGCAACACCGGCAGCACTGGCGAAGCCGCTGCGCGAGGCCTATGGCAGCGGCGTGCCGGTTGCCCCGATCCGCGATCGCCTGGCGCCGGGTGATCTGGCGGCGGCCTATGCGGTGCAGGAGATCAACACCCGGTATTGGCTGAAGTCCGGCCGCCGACTGGCCGGCCGCAAGATCGGCCTGACCTCGGTGGCCGTGCAGCAGCAGCTCGGCGTCGACCAGCCGGATTTCGGCATGCTGTTCGCCGACATGGCGGTGGCCGACGACGAACCGATCCGCCTCGAGCGCGTGCTGCAGCCGAAGGTCGAAGCCGAAGTCGCCTTCGTGCTGGAGCGCGACATCACCATCGAGCAGGCAACGATGGCCGACGTGCTGCGCGCCATCGGCTACGCCGTCGCCGCGATCGAGATCGTCGGCAGCCGCGTTGCCAACTGGGACATCCGGCTGGTCGATACCGTGGCCGACAACGCATCGAGCGGGCTCTACGTGCTCGGCAACACCCCGATGCTGCTGGCCGGACTGGACCTGCGCGATTGCGCGATGCAGATGACGCGCGGTGATGGCGCCGACGTGGTTTCAACCGGTGTAGGCCACGCCTGCCTCGGTCATCCGCTGAACGCGGTGCTGTGGCTGGCGCGCAAGATGGTCGAAGTCGGCCGGCCGCTGAAAGCCGGCGACACGATCCTGTCCGGTGCGCTTGGGCCGATGGTGGCGGTGAAGGCAGGGGATCGGTTCGAGGCGCAGATTGCGGGGTTGGGGGCGGTGAGGGCGCGGTTTGCGGCCTGAGCTTTCGTTGGTCAGGCCTCGGTTCGACTTTGCTACTCCGTCATTCCGGCGAAAGCCGGAATCCAGAGCTGCGTGCGCTTGGTCTGTCGAAAAGCGGGTATCACGCCTTTTGCGGCAGGCGGCTGTGCGGCACTTTCGCGCTATCGCGCGACTTACTTTCTTTTGGCGCAAAAGAAAGTAAGCAAAGAAAACAGGCCCTCGGCGTGTCGTTGGATCGCGTGAAGCAGAGGCGCGATCCAATGCCCTGCGCTTCTCGCGTGCTACGGGGCACGCGCTGACGGGCCATCCATGGCCCGGCATCGCTTGGGCGGCATCCATGCCGTTCGGGTTCGCAGCGAGCAGTGCTCGCTAAGCGCGAACCCTCACCCCCTCCGCCCGCTGCGATGCTCGGCGCCACGCAGAGGGCCGAACTTCAAAGGCAACTGCAACATCAACAGCCAAAGCGGAACTACGCTTTTTGCCGTTGCCGTTGCCGTTGCCGTTGCCGTTGCCGTTGCCGTTGCCGTTGCCGTTGCCGTTGCTTGGGCTGTGGCTGTTGCTTCTGCCGCTATCTACCATTGCATGGCGCCGAGCATCGCAGCGATCGGAGGGGGCGACCGGCATGGATGCCGGTCGAGCGATGCCGGGCCATGGATGGCCCGTCAGCGCGGTACCCCGGAGAGCGCGAGAAGCACAGGGCATCGGAGGACGGCTGTTCGTCCTCCGACGTCATGCCGGGCGCGCTTTCTTTGGTTACTTTCTTTGCGCGCCAAAGAAAGTAACTCGCGCGATAGCGCGAAATAGTGCGGCGAAGCTGAGTGAATAAAGCGGAGCTAGTTTAGGAGACAGTGCCCGCCAACAAGAATTGCAAGTAGCGAAAATTGCTTCACAGAACGCGGCGAGTCGAGACCCGCCTAAGAGCTACGGCGCTCGTCTCGAGCGATGGGTTAGGCTTCATGCGTGCAGTACGCGCGTTCGTGTGACCTCCAAGCAGAGCGCGGAAACTTCGCGAAGCAGTAAGGGCTGATTCGTGCCGTAAAGCGCTCGCTGTGGTTGCAATCCTGCCTTGATGGCTGCCACCCATAGTCGTGACTCGTAGGCGACACGGCCGAGCAACCAAACCAAACGAATCCGGAACTTTTGTTCTGCGCTGCAAGACAGGTGAAGCCCTTCTGGAAGTCGTATTCCGTCGCCCAAGTACTGCTCGACCGGGTGCTGGACTTGAGCGATCAGGTTATCTAGCTTGGCCTGGAGGAGCGATATGTCCCATCGGTGAGAGATGTCATTTCTTACTTTTCGAAGGTGGTCTGCTTCGATCAATACATCTTTGCTCATCCAACCAAATGCATGAGCCATCTGGATGCGCTGCGAAAGGCGCGACAGTGGACCAAAGCCAGACAGAAGGGCGTTCCGGCCGCCCGGCACGTCATCCGCGATTTCGGTCTTGAACATGAACTTCAATTGGTCATCCGTAAATGCACATGCGATAACGGTGAGGGTACGAACCTCTTCGGTCGCAACAAGCTGAAGAACGTCGCGCAGTGCGTCAATCGCGTCCGGGTGAGGCGGAGCCTGCTCGGCGAAGCGCTTAAGCCTGTGCTCCTCAAATGCCTTTGAGTAGTTGCGATAGACCTGCAGACCATTCTTCTCCGCGTCAGATAGGTTCATTGCAGCAATGTCTGAGTCGAAGGGGGTACTCATGAGGCCTAACGTTCGAGGTGATACCGGACCGATGGCAAGGCGACTCGCCCGCTGGAAGGATGATAAACACAACCTGGAAGCCGGCGGGTTCGCTTGCCGTTGGCTCTCGCCTCGACCGAGGGGTTAGGCCTCATTGCCTCAGAAGCGATTCCACGGTGTGCTTCTTTGCGGAACTTGGACCTTAGGATCGAAGTCCGTTTGGATCAGGACGTCGCAGGTATGGCACTTGAGTCGGCGATTTCCGAGAACTTGCAGTTTCGTGTGCCCGCCATCGTCGACGCACTTTGCGCACAGGAAGTGGGATGGTTCGGGGGACTCGTACTCCTCGCGGAGACGGTAGGCAAGTGCGCCTGTCGGAAACTTGTGAAGTTCATAGCGCTCGGCCAGCTTCCGACGCTCGTGAACAAGTTTGAGCTCCGCCTCAAGTTGCGCCACTCGGTTCAACAACTGTGAGTGCCGCTCTTGGCTTGCTAGCGCCATCGCGGTCGCTTCCATGAGCTTAGCGTTGACGTCTGAGACTGCGGCGATCAACTCGTTGTAGTTGGACAGTGAACTCGCAGCCTTAGCGAGCTCGCTGACAGTCTTAACGCTTTGGATAGCAGCTGAAATCTCGGCGTACATAAGTTCTGGTTTGTGAGGCCTAACTCGATTCAGCGTACGAGAACGCGAGATAACTTTCCATAGCCACGCTATTTGCATTCCTGCCGTATCACATTGCAACGCTGGCGCTGCGCAACCTCCTCCTCAAACCGCCCCCAACCTCTGCAACGCCGCCTGCGTCAAATACCGGTCATACATCTTCGGATCATTCGCCCCCGACTGATGCTGCCCCTCCACCGCCCGCACCTGCTCGATGCGCGTGACGCTGTTGGTCTGGATATCGCTGGAGGTGACATGCGCCCAGCTCCAGTACGGATGCTTGCCGTCGAGCACCTTCTTGCCGCCACCTTCGTACAGCGTGTAAGCGCCGTCGAACGAGCGATACGGCTTCATGTTGCGGTCATAGGTGACCATGCCGACGACGACCTGGTTGCGGGCATCGAACCACACGCGCTTCTTGCCGATCGGGGCGCGCGGGAACTTGAGCGGTTCGGCTTCGACCATGATCGCTTCCGGGATCAGTTCCACGGTGGCATCCCAAAACGTCTTGCCCTTCGGGCCGCCGTGGGTGCCGTGTTCCCAGTTGTCGTTGGCGTGGTTCCAGCTGTCTGACAGGCCGGCCAGGAACGGGCCGCGGCCGACGATCTTGTAGTTGCCCCAGGTGTGCAGCGGATCACCGGCGGCCCAGGCGTCGGACAGGAACAGTGTCAGGCCCGGGATCAGCGGTTCGAAGCGCTGGTTGGTCGGGAACTGGCGGATGCGGCGGAACTCCGGCACGTAGCCGTACAGCTGCGGGAACGTCGAGGCGTCGTAGTCCCAGACGTTCAGGAAGCTGGTGCCGCGATACGCCTGCGGCTCCAGGAAGAACACGCTCTGGAAGCGCAGCTTGCTCTTCTGCTCGTCCCAGTACGGCTTCGGGTCCATGCTGACGCGGCCGATCGGCGACATCTCGGCCCAGCCGCCGGAGTACTTGAAGCGCTCCTGGCCGTTCTGCTCGATGGTGGTCAGCTTCAGTGCGTAGAACGAGGCGTCGTGGCGGCCCCAGCTCAGCGTTTGCGCCGCGAACAGTTCGATGCCGTTGGTGGGATTCGGGAACGGATTGCCGCCGATCCAAGGGCCGCCGGTGGTCTTATCGACGACATTGCCCTTGGCATCGAACACGCCCTTGCCACTGTTGCTGAGCGTGGCTTCGATGTACTCCCACGGCGACAGCCGCATGATGTCGGTCGTGGTCTTGACGATCTTCAGCCGCCGGCCCTGCTTGAGGATCTGCTCGTAGCGCACCGGCTCGATCAGGTCCTTGACCAGTTCGACATTCGACGCGTCGATGAAGTCACCGGTCTTGATCCGGCCCTTGGTGTAGCCCTCGATCGACAGCAGTTCGTCCGGGTAGGCCTTGCTGACTTCGCCGGTCTTGGCGATTGCTTCGTGCAGCGGCATCAGCACGCCGGTCGACAGCACGCCCTTGGAGGCATCGGCAAGAAACTTACGGCGGCTGTAGCCGGCGTCGTAACGGAGCAGTTTCATTTTCGGGGAATCCTGAAAAGCGAAGTGGAGACAACAACAAAGACGGTTGGCGATGCGACGAGGTGTGGTTTGGATCAGATCGCCGGTGCAGCCTTGTCGACACGGTCGAGCACCGGCCGTGTCGGTTTGCCGGTCGGCGAGCCGCCCGGCGGTTCCAGCGTGATCGCGAAGACCAGCGTCCGGCTTTCGTCGAGCCCCTGCGGCACGTCCACCACCACGGTGGAGTCGCGTTCGGTGCCGAGGATCGCCAGCGGCTTCGGGGCGCCGTCGCTGCCGAGCCACCACAGCTGAACACTGGCGCGGCCGGCGGTCAGGTAATCGTCGCTGGCGGTGATCGTCAGCTTCCGGTGGTCCGGAGTCAGGCTGATCATCCAGCCCATGCTCGAACCCGGCATGCCGAGCTTGGCCAGCATCACCGGCAGCGGCCGCAGTTCGTCGCCGCGCAGTTCCGGCTCGGCCAGGCTGGCCCGCCCGGCCAGACCCGCAATCTGGGCCAGCGCCAGCACCTGGCCATGCGGGCTGTCCGGGAAGCTGAGCCGCGCCCCGGCGACCTTGATCAGACCACCGACGATCAGCAGCCCGCAGACACAGGCCGCCGCCAGGAAGCGGGCGCGGTGCAGATAGACGCTGCGCCGCGAAGCTGGCGATGGCTGCAGCATCGGCAGCGGCCGCGTGCGCCGCACGAGTCGCAACGGCATCGGTGTCGGCATGGCTGCCGGCAATGGCGGCTGGCGGACTTCGGCAAGCAGCGCCGCCCGCACCGCGGCCGGTGCGGCGACCGGGGCCAGGCCGTAGGCGACCGGCGCCAGACGGCGTTCCCACAGGCCGACGCGCTGCGCGATATCCGGACGCCGCGCGATCAGCCGTTCGAAACGATCGCGCGCCGCGCCACGCAGCGAGCCGAGCACGTACTGTGCGGCCAGCCGGTCGATCAGCTCGGGATGGTCGTAGTTCATCGGCCTGCCTCCAGGCATTGCCGCAGGCGTACCAGCCCGCGCCGTATCCTCGCCTTGACGGTGCCCAGCGGCAATCCCAGATGGTCGGCCAGTTCCTGGTTCGAATAGCCCTCGTAGAAGCTCAGCAGCAGGCAGCTGCGCTGGGCGTCGTCCAGGGCATCGAGGCAGCGCGACAGGCGGTCGATATCGGTGAGCACGATGGCATCGAGCTCGGGCTATCGTGGAGGTACGGCGGCGTCGCGCAGATCGGACGCATGGGTTTCCAGCCGTGCCGCATGGGTCTGCCGGCCGCGCACCAGATCGATGGCCCGGTAACGCGCGATGCCGATCAGCCAGGCGGCCGCATCGCCACGCTCGGGCGAATAGGTGCAGCTGCGTCGCCAGATGCGGATGTAGCAGTCCTGCAGCGCTTCGCTGGCCTGCTCGCGATCACGCAGCAGGCGCAGCAGCACGGCATTCAGGTACGGGCTGGTTTCGTCATACAGCGCAGTGAACGCGTCGGCATCGCCGTTGCCGATTCGCGCCAGCAGCTGGCGGATGCGGCCCTCGTCGAGCGGCATCCGCAACGGCGTGCGCGGCTGCACGGCGCGCAGCCGCGCTTCGAGCCCGGCGATCGCGGCGCAGTCGATGTCGTGGCCCGGCACGAAGTCCGCCAGCGACTCGGCTTCGTTGTCGATTTCGCCACGACCCGATTTCACGGCGGTGGCCACGTAGGCTCAGCGGCTGCCGATGACCGCAGGCGCCTGCGCTGCGAACGCCTGTTCGAGCACGTAGGCATCGTCGAAATGCTGCTCGCCGACATAGCTGACCGGCAGGCGCATGAAGTGACGCAGCACGCCCGGCTTCGGCACGCCGCTGACGGCGTGCCACTCCGGCGCCGGCGTGCGGGTGCCGGCGATCGTGCCATCGGCGCCGAACAGGTTGCGGGTGCCGCCGCCCGGCAGCGGCAGCCGGTACAGGTCCTCGAAACGGGCCAGCGTGTAGCGCTGCGCCTGCAGGCTGGCGTCGGCCGTGGTCACGCCGCGCAGGCCACCGCTGACGCGGTCCAGGATCAGGCTTGGCTCGGCCGGCGCCAGCGGCTGCTGCGGGAAGAACGGCATCAGGCCGTCGGCGGCTTCGCGGCGGCGCAGGTCGTCGCGGATCGCGAACCAGAAGTGCTCGCGGCCGGAGCCGCGCACGCTGTCGTAGGCGATCGGCCGCAGTTCGTTGTCGAGCGTCACGCGCCAGATCAGGCTGTCGACCGGGGCATCGCCGGGCAAGGCGTCGGCGGTGCGGAACCACAGGAAGTAGTTGACCTGGATCAGGCGCTGAGTACCGAAGCGGGTGAAGCCGATCTGGTAGTGGACGGTGTGCTGGCGGGTGTCGATGTCCAGCCGTGGCGCGCCGCTGCCGTTCGCCTGCCAGACCGGCGTGCCGAGCTGGCGCACGCCATCGCCCTGCGCCATCAGCAGCTCCGGCGCATTGACTTCGGCAATCGCTCGCCACGCCGAATCGACCAGCCCCGGAAAGCCCAGTTCGTCCGGATAGGCGTCGCTGGCCTTGGCCGGAATCAGCGACACGTCCTCGACCGGCTGCACCTGCCAGCGCAGCGGCGTGCCCGGGCCGAGCCGTTCGGCACGCGGGCTGGCGAATTCGCGGCGCACCTCGTCCTCGTGGGCGCGCAGGCTGGCGCGCTGCAGCGGCAGCAGCAGCGGATACAGGCCCAGCGCGCGGGTGCCGGCCGAATAGGCATCCGGCGGCACCATCGTGTCGTGGACCAGTTTGAAGTTGTCCGGGTCATCGAATTCCAGCGCGGCAAGGCCACGCCCGCAGTTCAGGAACTCGCCGCGCAGGATCGCCCGCTCCTGCGAACTGAGGCCGAGGTTCTCGTACTCGAATTCGCGCGCTTCCTGATCGAACTCGCGCATCCGGCGCAGCCAGGCACCGACTTCATCAACGGTCTTGACCTCGTCGCGGAACGAGGCAAGCAGGCGGTCGCTGCGCAGGTACGGGAAACCGGGCACGCGGTAGAAGACGCCGTCGCGGACGCCGGCGGCGTCGATGCGGGCATCGATTTCCGCATAGCGGGCGCGGCAGGTCTTCAGCGCGATGAAGAAGCCGCTCGGCTCGGCGAGCTTCGGCGCGCGAGCGCAGCCGATGACCAGGCTGGCGGCGGCGGTGAACAGCAGCAGATGACGGATGCGCATGGCGTTGCCTGTCGTGGCGGCGCCGCTAGTGAGGCGCCGACGGGGATGTGACCGGTGTCGACACCGGCGTGAACGACCATTCGACGTTGACCTTCGCAGTCCCGCTCCACAGCCCCAGCCACGTCGAATTGCCGTTCAGGGATAACGGCAGACGCAGCGTTGTGGATGCCTTGCCGCTGGCCGGCGCGTGGCGCAGCGTTTCGGTGATCCATTCGAGCGCCGCGGTCGGCATCGGCTGCGGCTCGGTGGCCCGCGAGGTGTGCTGGGATTCGGTGAACTCGGTGACGCCGACCGGCGACGGGATGTGCACGTTCTCGACCCACAGCGGCCTCGTCGTGTCTTGCGGATCGAAGACCATCGTGAAGTGGCTGCACAGCGACAGGCCGTCGCTGGCATCGCGGCTGTCGGCGTTGCGCACTTCGCGGAACGGCACCAGACGGTCGACGGTCTTGTTCCAGCGTTCGCCGGCGATCTCCATCGTCAGCGTCACGCGTGACGAACCGGCGCAGCCCTTGTACGGCAGGTAGTGAGGATAACGGCCGGGCTCGTCCTCGTCTTCCATCGCGTCCGGATACTGCGTGGCGGCGAGGATCGCGGCGTAGAACAGCTGCATCTCCTGGTTGCAGGCGGCATCGCCACGGCACTTCATCTGGTCGTACTGCATGCGCTTGCCCAGCTCGGCTTCCTCGGCCGGCGTGGTCGGCAGTTTCAGCTTGCCGCCGCTGGCCTCGATCGCTTTCTTCGCCAGCCGCGCCAGATGCACGGTCTTGGCTTCGAGTCGCGCTTCGAGATTCGGATCAAGCAGATTGCGCACCTGCGGTACACCGTCACTGCGCATCGGCACGCGCAGCTCGTAGCGCTGCCGGGTGTTGCCTTTCGACCACTGCCGGGCCGGGTACTTCGGATCGTTCTTTTCCCAGCTTTGCGTGGCGTCGACGGTCGCGACGACAGTCAGCACGCGATCCAGCGCTGCGGCCTGCGCGCCGGCGGCCAGCAGGCAGGCGCTGCCGACCAGCGCCGCCTGCAGCGAGTTGCGAAGCAATTCCGGACGAGGCAGGCGCATGTCGGTCCGGGTGTCCGTTCAGTCGCCGCCGAAGCGGCGGCCGTAGGAAATGCCGAGGTTCATCGGCCGGTTGGAGATCGTCGCTTCGCCGCCGCCGAAGGCATCGGGAATCGAGTTCAGGCCGCGCACGCGGCGCCGTTCGGTGATCGCGAAGAACGCCGACAGCTCGTGGACGTCGGCGACGGTCCAGGTGCCACCCAGCGTCAGATGGAACTTCGGTGTGCCCGGCGACTGCTGGTTCAGCAGGATGTTGTGCCGCGACAGCACCTGGGTCGAATAGATGAAGCCGCTGCGCATCACCAGCGACGGCAGCAGCTGATGCTCGACCCCGAGCTTGTAGACGTTCTGGTTGTTGAAGCCGAAGCCCGGGCCGTTGGTCGAACCCAGCGGCTGGCCGGCGGCAAGACGATCAATGCCGTTGCCGAAGCCGTTGCTGCGCTGATAGGCGTAGTGCTGGTACTCGAAGCCGACGCGCCAGCCTTCGGCCGGCCGTGCCAGCAGTGCGCCGCCGAAGATCGCCGGGGTTTCGAGCTTGCCCTGATCGGGCAGCAGGCCCCGGTATTCCTCGATGCGCAGCTGCATCGCCTGCGAGCGGTACGACAGCCCGGCATCGAGCCACGGCGTGATCTTGCCGGTCCAGCCGAACGTGACGCTCATGCCGTAGCTGACATGCGGTCCCTGGTTCGACACCGCATCCGGCGATTCCGACACTGCCGCGAACGGCAGCAGGCCTTCGACCGACAGCCACTGGTGCTGCAGGTTCAGCGACATCCCGATGCTGTTGTGGTCGTCAAGCGCATGGGCTGCGACCAGCGACAGGCCGCCGATCTTCAGCGAGGTCTGGCCGGAATCGGACACGCCGTTGTCGTCCGGCCCGGCGAAGCGGGCATACGGATTCTGCGGGTAGATCGGCCCGAGCCCGGCAGCGAACGCGGTGACGCCGAACGCCCAGCGCTCGCCGACCTTGACGTTCACGCCGGCCTGCGGAATCGGGTACTGGTTGCTCTTGAACTGGAACGATTCGTCCGGCCCGGCCGCGTTGCCGATGATTTCGGCACCGCCGCTGACGCGCAGCACGTCGACGCCCGCATCGAAGCGGTTGCCAACGGCAATCGCCTGCGCCGGGTTGGCACCGAGCGCCGTGCTTTCGCTGCTGCCGACATAGCTGATGCCGCCGAAGCCCAGCGACTTGATGCCGGAGCCGTGCTCGAAGATGCCGAGCGTGGCGTGGGCATTGAACGTGGCCAGACAGCCGCCGGCGAACAGGGCCGCCGAACGAGAAAGATTCATCGAGTAGGGGTTTCCATACTGATCAGACAAGGCCGGATGACGATCCGGCAGTTGCAGCTTCAGCCCAGCACAGGTGCTGCGGCGCCGGCCTTGCGACGACCATCCGCGAAGCGTTCGCGGGCGATCAGGTACAGCGGAAACGCGAACGACACGCCGATGTACGACAGGCCGACGAAGGCCCAGCCCCACTTCGCACCCATGCCGATGCGCTGCGTGTCATAGACGACCCAGATCATGAACACGACCCAGGCGATCGCCATGTCGATGCTCAGAAATGCGGCGGTGCCGCCGGCCTTGATCGCATCACCGAAGAACGCGACCGGATTGAGGATGTTGCCGCCGTTCGCCATCCAGTCGAAGGCATGTGGCCAGGTGGTCAGCAGCGCCACGATGCCCAGCACCAGGAACAAGCCGTGTTTCACGTTCTGCGTCATCGCGGTCTCCTCCGCACGTCCACCGAGCCGCCGGAATGGCGGATGGTTCGTTTTCTGTCGTCATCGGTCACGGGCCCCCTGCCGGGCAGGGACGCCAGCGCCTGATTGTCGAGGCTAACCCAGACCGATGGCCGGGACGCCATACCGAAGTTGTGCGCCGCACGGGAAACCCGGCAGCGCGCGACGATCACGCCGTCTTGGCGGCGTGACTCTGGTCGGTGAACTTGTCGTAGTAGATCGCGTCCAGCTTCACGCCGAAGCCGGTCATCGCGGCGATGCCGGCATCGATCATGCCCGGCGGGCCGCACATGTAGCCTTCGGCATCGTTCAGCGACACGCCGGGCAGCGCCTTGCTGATGAACTCGGTGACCAGGCCGCGCGCGCCGGTCCAGTTGCTGTCGGCCGGTTCGTGCGAAAGCACTGGAATGAACACGAAGGTGTCGGACCAGTTGTTGGCGATCTGCTGGATCTGTTCGAGGCCGTACAGGTCGGCCTGGGTGCGGGCGCCGAACAGGAAGGCGCAGGGCCGCTTGACGCGGTCCTTGCGCGCGGTTTCGAGCACCGACAGCAGCGGCGCCAGCCCCGAGCCGCCGGCGATGCAGAGCATCGGCGCGGTGCCCGGATGCAGGTGGAAGTTGCCGTGCGGACCTTCGACGTCGAGCGGCAGCTCGTTCAGCTGGCCGTTGAACAGCGCTTCGGTGAACGCGCCGTTCGGCACCTTGCGAACGAAGAAGCTGACCTGCTTGCGGCCGTCGCGGTCGGGGGCGTCGGCATACGAGTAATTGCGGGCGCGTTCGAGCCCGGCGTACTTCAGGTTGGCGTACTGGCCGGCCACGAAATGCATCGGCCGATCGAGTTCGACGGTGATGCGGACGATGTCGTGAGTCAGCGCTTCGGTGGCGGCGATCCGGCCCTTGAACGCTTCCGCCTTCGGCGCATCGAGCGCCTGGCTTTCGACTTCGACCTGGGTCAGCGCGTCCTTCGGGATCGCCTGGCAGGCCAGGATGAAGCCGGCAGCGATTTCCTGCTGCGACAGCGTGTAGCCGAAGTCGGTCAGCGCCGAGACGCGGCCGGCCTTGAGCTTGCACTTGCACGAGCCGCAGGTGCCGACGGTGCAGTTGTGCGGGAACGGCACGCCGTTCTTCAGCGCGGCTTCCAGCATCGTTTCGCCGGACGGCACTTCATAACGCGAGCCGAACGGTGCGACCTCGACGAACTTCGCTTCCTTGGCGCCGAACAGGTTCTTCAGAAATCCCATCTCTCACTCCATCGCGGGCTGCTTCCTGCTGAGACCGGATGGGTCACGCGGAGCTTGACGTAAATAGTACGGTACAATACTAATACTGACAACAAGATCGGTCTGACACCGTCGACGCTACTTCTACGTCGATCACGGCCGGCACCAGAACTGCGACCCGCACCGGGATCGCGGACCCGCGGGGGGAGCTTGCGATGGACATTCGCCAGGATTCGAGGTCGGCCGCTGCTGCCCCGGCTCATGCGCTGGCTCGTGCGCCGGCCGCCTGCCGCAGCCAGTCTTTTGGTGGGCGCTGCCAACCGCCCGCAGGCATCCCATACCGGGCGCGAAGCCGCCGTACCGGCGCGTATTGACCGCGGTCCCTTTCCGCTTCACCCATCCAGGAATCCAGCACGCCATGTCCACCCAGCCCATCAACGCCAGTGCCGCGCTCGTTCGTCAGGTCGGCGGTCCGTTCACCATCGAATCGATCACCGTCGCGGCGCCGCGCGCGCATGAAGTGCGCGTGAAGATGGTCGGCGTCGGCATGTGCCACACCGATCTGGTGTTCCGCGACGGCTTTCCGGTGCCGATGCCGGTCGTGCTCGGCCATGAAGGTGCGGGCATCGTCGAAGCGGTCGGCAGCCATGTCACCGGCATCAAGCCGGGCGATCACGTGGTGCTCAGCTTCAACTCCTGCGCCGCCTGCCCGAGCTGCGACGATGCCAAGCCGGCCTACTGCTACAACTTCCTGGCCAACAACATGTCCGGCGTGCGGCCCGGTGATGGCACGACCAGCCTGAGCCAGGACGGCGTGCAGGTTGCCGGCAACTTCTTCGGCCAGTCGTCGTTCGGCACCTACGCCGTGGCGCACGAGCGCAATGCCGTGGTGATCGACAAGGACCTGCCGCTGGAAATCATGGGTCCGCTCGGCTGCGGCATCCAGACCGGTGCCGGTGCTGTCGTCAACTCGCTGGCGCTGAAGCCCGGTCAGTCGCTGGCGATCTTCGGTGGCGGCGCCGTTGGCTTGTCAGGCCTGCTCGGCGCGCGGGCGATCGGCGCCGGCACGGTGATCGTCATCGAGCCGAACGAAGGCCGCCGCAAGCTGGCGCTGGAACTCGGTGCCACCCACGTGATCGACCCGAAGGCCGAAGCTGACGTGCTGGCCAAGGTCAAGGAACTCGGCGGTGGCGGCGTGACCCATGCGTTCGACACCACCGGCATTCCGGCGGTGATCGGCGTGGCGGTGGAAACCATGCTGCCGAACGGCATGCTCGGCCTCGTGGCCGTGCCGCCGCCGGATGCCAGCCTGCCGGCCAACATGATGAGCATGCTGATCCGTGGTGTCGGCGTGAAGTTCATCACCGAAGGCGACGCCGATCCGAAGCAGTTCATTCCGCAGATGGCGGCCTGGTACAAGGCCGGCAAGTTCCCGTTCGACCGGCTGATCACCAAGTTCAAGTTCAGCGAGATCAACGAGGCGGCGCATTCGTCCGAGAAGGGCGGCGCGATCAAGCCGGTGATGGTGTTCTGAAGCGGCTTTCCGGCAGGGGCACGGCCATGCACGCCGTGCCCCGCCGATCACACGGGAGGAGCAGTCATGCAGAAGCAATCGAGCATCGCCTCGCAGAAGTTGGGGCTGTGGTGCACCTGGGTGTTCGCGGCCTTGACGGTGATCGGCTGGCTCGGCATCGCACATTTCTATGCGCCGTTTCCGGCCGATGCCGGCATTGATGCGACCAAGGCCTGGTTCACCGAAGAACACCGGATGGGCACGATCATCGGCTGCACGATCTTCTACATCGCTGCCGGCCTGCTGACACCCGGCTCGATCCAGTTCGGAATCATGCTGTCGAAGATCGAAGGCCGTTATCCGCTGTGGTCGATCACCGCCGGTGTCTGCGGCATCTTCATTTCGCTGATCATCTTTTTCAACGCCTGCGCGTGGATCGTCTGCGCCTACCGGGTCGAGACCGGCGCCGACGTGATCCAGTCCTGGTACGACTGGTCGTGGTTCGCGTTCCTGCTTGGCTGGATCTATCTGGCGATCGAGATGATCGCGACCGCCGTCGTCGAACTGATGGATACCCGCGAAGAGCCGATGATCCCGCGCTGGTTCACCTGGCTGACGTTTGCCGGTGCGGCCAGCCTGATCACCGCCGCCGGCCCGGCGTTCTTCAAGAGCGGCCCGTTCGCCTACCACGGGCTGTTCGGCTTCTACCTGCCGATGGTCGTGTGGGGCACGTACCTGATCGGCACGACCCTGTTCATGTACCGCGAGCTGTCGCGCGAAGCGGCGGCCGAACAAGGTACTGCGCCGGTCCGCGGCATCGCGGCGGCCATGCCGCACTGAGCACTGCCTGAGGGGGCACGAAAAAGCCCGATGCCGGGATTGCCGGCATCGGGCTTTTTTCGTGCTTGCTGACCGTCAGTTCGACGAGATCCGCGAGATCGACTGCTTGACCTTCAGTAGCAGCTTGAACAGCGTGGCCTGCTCGTCCGGCGACAGGTCGGCGAGCACGCGCTCGTTGAATTCGACTTCCAGCTGGGTCATCCGCTTGATCAGGCCCTGTGCCGATTTCGACAGGTAAACCCGCTTCGCACGCTTGTCGGTCGGGTCTGGACGGCGCGATACCCAGCCGCCGCCTTCAAGGCTTTCGATGACGTCACCGAGACTGGCCTTGCCGACTTCCAGCACGTCGGCCAGCTGCGTCTGCATCATGCCGTCGTGGCGCGACAGGTGCGCCAGCACCCACCACTGCGCGCGAGTGATGCCGAGCGGCTTCATGTAGTGGTCGTAGGCGCTGCGCCGCATCCGCGACACATCGTGTATCAGGAAGCTCAGCCGGATGCCGTCGCGGGCGTGGTCGTCGAGCTCGGCCGGCATCAGATCAGATCCGGCACCGCTGCGCGGGCTGCCGGCCAGCGAGACATCAGCGGTGCCGCGGGCCTGGGCGATCGCCTTGGTGACTTTCGCGACGCGCTCGGACTTGGTTTTGACTGCACACATGTGAAGAGGGCTTCAATTGGAATTTGATACGCAGTGTAGGAACAAGGCTCTGTCCTGCGCTAGTCGTATGTTTCCGCACGAATCAGGCCAGCGTTCCTTCCGAACGCGCGTCCGTTGACGTTACGACTGTGGAACGCCGATCGTCGGCGTCCCGACGACCCTCGTCGGATTTACAGCAGTCCGACGATGCTGATCGCGGCAACGCCGTTGTACGGCACGCCGCCGAGGTTGTGCGACAGCCCCAGGGTCGGCTTGTTCAGCTGGCGCTCGCCAGCGCGGCCGAGCAGCTGCAGGTAATGCTCGTAGACCATGCGCAGTCCGGTGGCGCCGATCGGGTGGCCGAAGCACTTCAGGCCGCCGTCGATCTGGCAGGGAATCGCGCCGTCGGCGTTGTACACACCATCGAGCACGTCCTTCCAGGCCTGACCGTCGTCGGACAGCCCGAGGTCTTCCATCGTCACCAGCTCGGTGACCGAGAAGCAGTCGTGCACTTCGATCTGGCTGAGCTGCTTGCGCGGGTCCGTGATGCCGGCCTCGCGATAGGCGGCAGCGGCGGCCATCCGGGTGTTCGGCACGCTGGCGCCGTCCCAGTCGCTCATGCCCGATTCGCGGCCCGATGACGACGACAGCTGCAGCGCCTTGATCGATACCAGATCGTGCTTGCCGAGCGCGCGCGCGATCTCCGGCGTGGTGACGATCGCCACCGCCGCGCCATCGCTGACACCGCAGCAGTCGAACACGCCCAGCGGCTCGGCGATCATCGGCGCCTTGAGGATGGTGTCCATCTCCACCGCCTTGCGCAGATGCGCCTTCGGGCTCTTGGTGCCGTTCTGGTGGCTCTTCCACGACACCGTCGCCAGCGCGCGCTTGAACAGATCCCGGTCAATGCCGTACTTGGCGCGGTAGCCGGCCGCTAGCTGGGCGAAGCCGGCCGGGGCCGAGCAGTACGGCATCCACAGATCGTTCAGGGTGCCCTTGCCGGGCACCGGCAGACCGCCGTAGCCGGTGTCCTTGAGCTTTTCGACACCGACGGCGAGCGCGATGTCGACGGCGCCGCTGGCCACGGCATAGGTCGCGCCGCGCAGTGCTTCAGTGCCGGTGGCGCACATGTTCTCGACCCGGGTCACCGGGATGCCCTGCAGGCGCAGCGCGGTGGCCAGCGGAATCGCCGAATTGCCGACGTTGACCGAATCGAGCGCCGAACCGAACCACGCGGCTTCGATCTGCTTGCGCTCGATACCGGCGTCCTTCAGCGCTTCGAGGAACGCTTCGTTGATCAGCTGTTCGCTGCCGACATCCCAGCGCTCGCCAAAGCGCGAGCAGCCCATGCCGAGGATTGCGACCTTGTCCTTGATGCCCGTTGCCATGTCTTGTTCTCGTGAGTCGTGCGGTTGGGCGCTCAGCGCACCGGTGCCGCTTTCCAGAAGTAGCGGCTGTAATGGCGCTTGCGATCGCGGGCCTTGACCCGGAACTGCATTGACAGCCGCGTGCCGACATCGAGCCCGCCGGAGCCGACCTCGACGATTTCCATCAACAGCCGCGCGCCGACATCGAACTGCACCAGGCCGACATACAGCGGCGGTGCCAGATAGAACTGCAGCCAGTCGGCACTCCAGGTCGCGATCTGGCCGCCCTGATCGGCGAGGCTGAACGGCGTCTGCGAATCCGAGGCACCGCAGGACACGCAGTTCGGCAGACGCGGGAACTGCACCGTGTTGCAGGCCGTGCAACGGCCGCCAACGAAGGCATTGATCTGATCGGAAGAGCGGTAATGCTGGGTCAGCGCGGCCTTGACGTCGGTCTCGGCGCGCATGCCCCAGTCGAGGTCGATCTCGCCTTCGAACGAGGCCATCTTCAGATACGCGGTTTCCGGTATCCGCGCGGCGATCGCCTTGGCCAGACCCATCGCCGGCTTGTGCGTGCCTTCGCCCATCTCGAACGCCAGCACTTCGCAGCCCTGCCCGAACGCCGCGACGATGATCAGATCCCCCGGCTTGGCCAGTTCCAGTGCATGGATCAGCTGCAGCGGCGCGTGCGCCGTGCCGCAGTCGCCGACCGTGCCGGCGAAGTCCGGAAGCAGACGTTCGGGTGCAATGCCCAGCGCCTTGGCTACCAGCTTGTCGCTGCCGCCCGGTGCGCCGGCCAGGCCGAACCACTGCACGTCGGCTGCCGCCTTGCCAAGCTTGGCCAGCAGCTTCCTGGTGGCAGCGGGGACGGCACGCGACACGCCTTCGTCGCGAATCCAGCGCTCTTCCCAGAAGTAGTCGTGCTTTTCGCCGCTGGCGCGGAAGTGATCGACGAACAGATTGGTGATCGATTCGCGGCCGAGGTAGGTCGCGATCGCGGCATCGCTGCCGACCTGCAGCGCTGCCGCGCCGGCACCGAACTGGAATTCCTGAACGCTGGCCGGCTTTGCCGAACGGCGATCGGCGGCAACCACCAGCGCATCGCCTTCAGCGCTTGATTCCAGCGCCTGCGCCAAGGCCGACAGCCCCGAACGCAGCGAGCCGCCGGCATCGTTGCAGGCGGTGGCGGCCGGCAGGTCGAGGGCACTGGCGACGATCGCGGCATTGAGCAGATCGGCGAACGGGGCCGTGGTCGAAGCCAGGGTCAGCGATGCCGGCCGAGCGCGACCATTGCCATGCAGGCAGTCGCGGGCGGCGGCGACCGCCAGCGTGATCGCGTCCTCGTCCCAGTTGCACAGCGCGCGTTCGCCCTTGCCCTGCGCCTTCAGGCCGGGCATCGCCCAGGCATGCGCATCGGCAATGGCCGCGCGGCTCATTCTCAACCGGGGAATCCAGGCACCGTACGATGCGATACCTTTCCTGTGCTGACTCAAGACCTTGTCTCCGGACGGTGCGGTACTGGGGAATCAGCGCTGCGCCGACACCTCGGCAGCGCGATTGTTTTCCATGACTGATACGGTACCATACGATTCTGTCGAAGCTTCAAGATCGTCGTGAATCACCGGCGATCACGCGCTTGCGGCGATGCCGCGACCACTCGAAACATCTGCTCGAAACGACCATGAAATCCCTTCTGTTTGTCCCGGCCGACAACGAGCGCAAGCTTGCCAAGGCGGTCAGCTGCGGCGCCGATGCGCTGGCCTTCGATCTCGAGGATTCGGTGCTGCCGGAGCGCAAGCCGCTCGCCCGCAAGCTGCTGGTCGAGTACCTGAAGACCTACAGCTGCACCAGCGAGGTCTGGATTCGCGTCAACGATCTGGCTTCCGGCGAAACGCTGGCCGATCTGGCGGCGGTGATCGCCAGTAAGCCGGTCGGCATCGTGCTGCCGAAGATCCTCGGGCCGGAATGTCTGCAGAAGGTCAGCCATTACCTCGACATGGCCGAAACCGCCGCCGGCCTGCCGCTCGGTTCGACCGCGATCTTCGCGGTATGCACCGAAACGCCGTCGGCCGTGCTGCGCATGGGCGAGCTGCTGAACAAGCCGTTCCCGCGGCTGCGCGGGATGCTGTGGGGTGGCGAGGATCTCAGTGCCGCACTCGGCGCCGGTGATCCGCGCGCGCCGGACGGTCGCTGGCGGCCGGTCTACGAGCACGCGCGCACGCAGTGCCTGCTGGCCTGCCATGCACTCGGGGTCGAAGCACTCGACACCGTCTATGTCGACTTCAAGAACCCGGATGGCTGCCGCGCCAACAGTCTGGCTGCGCGCTACGACGGCTTCACCGGCAAGATCGCGATCCACCCGGATCAGGTGCCGATCATCAACGCCGCGTTCAGCCCCAGCGACGATGAACTGGCGTTTGCGCGGCGCGTTATTGCGGCTTTCGAGTCCGGTGCAGGTGCCGTGTCGCTGGACGGCAAGATGCTCGACATTCCGCATCTGAAGGCGGCCCGTCGCCTGCTTGCCGCTGCGGCTGCCCACTGATCATCACGACAACAACGACACGCCGTCCCATCGACGAGGAGCCGCGACCGATGTCCCGCAAGATCTACCCCGATGCTGCCAGCGCGCTGGCCGGCATCACCTTCGACGGCATGACCGTCATGTCCGGCGGCTTCGGCCTCAGCGGCATTCCCGAGAACCTGATCGTTGCGCTGCGCGACTCGGGTGCGAAGGACCTGACCGTGATCGGCAACAACGTCGGCTGCGATGGCCACGGCATGTGGCTGGTGCTGGCCAACAACCAGATCCGGAAGGTGCTGGCCAGTTACGTCGGCGAGAACAAGATTCTCGAACAGCGCTACATGACCGGCGAGATCGAGATCGAATTCAATCCGCAGGGCACGCTGGCCGAGCGCATTCGCGCCGGCGGTGCGGGCATCCCGGCGTTCTACACGCGCACCGGCTACGGCACCAAGGTCGCCGAAGGCAAGGAGACGCGGCAGTTCCCGAATCCGGACGGCACGCTGGACTGGTATGTGATGGAAACCGGCCTCACGGCCGACATCGCGCTGGTCAAGGCCTGGAAGGCCGATACCGAAGGCAACCTCGTCTATCGCAAGACCGCACGCAACTTCAATCCGATGATTGCCACCGCTGGCCGCATCACGATTGCCGAAGTCGAGGAGATCGTCGAAGTCGGCGAACTCGATCCGAACCAGATCCACACGCCGGGCATCTTCGTCCAGCGTCTGATCAAGGGCACGAACTACGTCAAGCACATCGAGCGCGTCACCACGCGGCCGCGTCCGACTTCGCAGGAGAGCAACTGATGGCCTGGACCCGTGAACAGATGGCCGCCCGCGCCGCGAAGGAACTGCGCGATGGCTACTACGTGAACCTCGGCATCGGCATCCCGACGCTGGTTGCCAACATGATTCCGGACGGCATGACGGTCACGCTGCAAAGCGAGAACGGCATGCTTGGCATGGGGCCGTTTCCGTATGAAGGCGAGCAGGACGCCGACCTGATCAACGCCGGCAAGCAGACCATCACCGAACTGCCGCAGACCAGCTATTTCAGCAGTGCCGACTCGTTCGGCATGATCCGCGGCGGCCATATCCAGCTGTCGATCCTCGGCGGCATGCAGGTCGACGAAAAGGGCGACCTCGCCAACTGGATGGTGCCCGGCAAGATGATCAAGGGCATGGGTGGGGCGATGGATCTGGTCGCCGGCGTGCCGCGCGTGGTCGTGGTCATGGACCATCGCGAGAAAGGCGGTGACCCGAAGTTCCTGAAGGCCTGCACGCTGCCGCTGACCGGCAAGGGTGTCGTTGACCTTTTGATCACAGACCTCGCCGTGTTCGAGATCGACCGCCGTGGTGGCGGCGTCAAGCTCACGGAGCTGGCCGATGGCGTGACGCTGGACGAACTGCGTGCCTGCACCGGTGCTGCGTTCACGGTTGCCCTGTAGCGGCGACCGTACAGCGGTACCGAGGGCGGCCCCCACCGGAAGTTGGGGTGCCGCCCTTTTTTGTTGTTGCATGTTGCGTTGCGGTCGAACGATAGTCGCCGCCCGCAGCAATCAAACAAGCTGCGGTGCTTGCAATTAGAAAACAATATGGCACCATACGATCAGTCCCTGATCAGGCCGTTGCGAAGCACGCGTTCACACCCGGCTGTATGCCGTCGTCGCTGAAAGCGGAACGCATTAGAAGAGCCTGAGGGAGTAGTCGGCACCGTGGCGGTAGCACTGCGAGACGGATGGGCAAGTCTTGCGGGTCATCGCTCGGGCAGGTGCATCGGAGCCACGGATTCGGGGGAGGAAACAGACCATGAACGACGCAGCTACTGCGACCGATCGCGTCGCGCTCCCGGCTGTTTGCCACTCCACATCCGCTGTCGGTCAGCGCGTCGCAGCCCTGGATGAAAGTGCCGTGCATCGGCATCCGAATGTTTTTCGGCAGCCGTACCTAAGTCTGGGGACTCTCCCCGCCTAGCCAACAATCGTTTGCCACGCAGTCGGGCGGCTGGAGTCCTTCGCCTGTCTAGCAGCCGTATCCATCTGGAGGAACTACACCATGCGTATCAGAAAGTACGATTTCGATTACTCCCGCAGAAAGATGATGGCCAACGTTGCCGCCGGTGTTGGCGGTGGCGTGCTCGCGCCAGTCTGGCCGACGATCGCCGCCACCGGCGAAGTCACCAAGGCCTACCCGGATGAAGTGACGTCGATCGAAGTCAACACCAAGGGCAAGATCAAGGTTGGTGACGAGATCACCGCCAAGAACGTCGAACACGTCAAGCACCTGCTCGACCCGATCTTCTACGAGCAGGTCTCCAAGCACGGCCGCAAGTTCAAGATCCGCGCCCCCACGAAGAACATCTCCGAGATGTTCCCGTACCAGTACATGGAAGCCACGCTGAAGAACTATGGCAAGGCCAAGTTCGACGACACCGGCAACGTGATCGAAGCGGCGACCGGCGGTCCGTGGATCGGCGGCAACCCGTTCCCGGACATCAAGACCGGCGACGAAGGCATCGCCAACCTGACGCTTAGCTGGGGCCGTCACGACATGTCGCAGTACGCCGTGCGCGACTTCGACATCAACCCGGATGGCTCGCCGGCCTACACGTACGACTTCTTCTGGACCGAGCTGAATACCACCGCTCGTACCGGCAAGGACAAGTACTTCAAGAACAAGACCGACATGCTGCGCTTCCAGTCGGTGTTCTTCACCAGCCCGCAGGAACAGGCTGGCGCCTCGTTCCTGGTGCCGTGGTACTACGACCAGCGCAAGTTCCCGGAAATCTACGGCTACCTGCCGCAGTTCCGCCGCGTTCGCCAGTTCCCGGCGAACCAGCGCTTCGAACCGCTGGTTCCGGGCATCACGCTGTTCCTGTCCGACGCCTGGGCAGCCGGCGATCCGATGCGCACCTGGGGCAACACCAAGATCGTTGGCCGCGAACCGCATCTCGCAGCACTCGGCGGCAACTTCCGCGGTGAAGAGCATCCGAACTGGGAAAACCACAACCGTCATGGCGGTCCGAAGGGTCAGACCTTCATGGACTACACGATGGAACTGGTGCCCGAGTGCGTGGTGATCGAATCGGAGCCGACGGGCTATCCGCGTGCACCGGTCGGCAAGAAGAAGATCTGGGTCGACGTTCGCAACGCGATGGTCATCGCCTACATCACCTACGACCGTCGCGGCGCGATCTGGAAGCAGGTGGATCCGGCGTTCGGTCCGCAGATTCAGGGCAAGTTCGTCAACAAGGACGAAACCGGCCATCCGAACTGGTCGTGGACCTCGGTGCACATCCACGACATCCAGTCGAACCGCATGTCGCTGCTGAACCACGTGAAGCAGATCTCCGGTGGTTACTCCAGCGCCTACTACTCGCCGGACGAGAACGCCGTCTACGAGAAGTTCTGCACCCAATCCGCCATCGCGCGACTTGGCACTGTCTGAGGCCAACCTCCGGCCCAGAACCTTCCTCTCCGTCCGGCCTCAAGCCGGGCGGAGAGGCTTTCAGGAGAATCATGTGCGTTCAGCAATCTTCAGCGTCATTGGTGCAGCGGTTCTCGGCGTGGCGTCAGTGGCCTCTGCCGCAGACACGGCAGGCGGCGTCATTCGCACGCTGGCGCAAGGCATCCCGCATTCGGCGTACTTCGGTGTCAGCTTTGACGCCGGTCAGGGTGTCGCAGTCGGCATGGGTGGCGCGATCGCCGGCAGCGCCGATGGCGGGAAGACCTGGACGCCCGTCAAGCAGGACGTCACCGATGCAGCGCTGCTGGCCGTCGAGCGCCGTGGCAGCCACAGCATCGCCGTCGGTCAGGCGGGGCTGGTGCTGATCGAGGAAAGCCCGGGCCAGTGGGTCAAGGGACAGAGCGGCATCGAAAACCGCTTGCTGTCGGTCAGCGTCAATTCGGCCGGCCTGGCAATTGCCGGCGGCGAGTTCGGCACGCTGATCCGCTCGGACGATGGCGGCAAGACCTGGACTTCGGCAGCGCCGGACTGGAGCCAGTACGCGGACGAAAGTGCCCCCGGCACTGGCGAGCCGACGATCTACAGCGTGCATGTCGCCGAATCCGGCGACATCACCATTGCAGGCGAATTCGGACTGATCTTCAGGCTCGACGCCAACAGCGCGCAGTGGCGCGTGCTGAACCCGCTGGTCGCCGGCACGCCGACGATCTTCGCGACTCATCTTTCCGACAGCGCCTTGCGCAACAGCTACGCCGTCGGTCAGCGCGGGCAGGTGCTGATCTCGACCGATGGCGGTGAAACCTGGGTCCAGAATCGCGTCAAGACCGAGTCGAACTTCCTTGGTGTTGCTTCGGCACCGGGTGGCCGCGTGGTGATCACCGGCATGCGCGTGATGGCCACCAGCAAGGACGGCGGCATCACGTGGAATCAGGTGACCGAAGGCGACGTGACCACCGACTGGTATCAGGCGGTCAGAACCGAATCGAACTCGGGCAAGGTCATCGCCGTTGGACACGCGGGCCGGATCATCGAGATCGGCGGCTAGAACACGGCATTCAAGGCAGGGGCGTCTTGCGTAGCACCGCATTGATGACGGTGCGCGCCGAGACGGCATTTCATTACTAGAACGCGGGAGGGGAAACATGAAACTGAATACGGCAAAGCAATTCGGTGCTTTGGCGGTAGGCCTGACGGCACTGTCGCCGCTGGTCACCGAGGCCGCGGGTGGCGCAGGTTCCAAGTTCCTGGGTGGTGACTTTTCCTATAACGGCTTCGTTCGCTGGGACGTCGCATTCAGCACCGACGATCGCGTGCAGCAGGCCAACCAGTTTGGTGACCTTGCCAACGGCGTGCCGATTCGCCGTGTGGTCGGCAACCCGGCGCTGAACTTCGCGCAGCCGCTGCTGCCGACTGACGCACTGATCGGCCCGGCCGGCATCATCCCGCTCGGCGGACTGGCCGTGCTGCCGCCGACCGAAGGCGTGTCCGATCTGCAGGGCACCAACGACACGTTCACCCGCTACGTGCCGAAGAAGAACCAGCTGATCAATTACAACCTGCTGCGCTTCGAGATCACGCCGACGCTCGCCTGGGGCGACTGGTCGCTGATCACGCGCCTGCGCGCGGCCTACCATCCGGATCATCTCGGGATGGAAGAATTCGCTGCCGGCGACTACGCCAACATAAACGGCGGCTTTGACGGTGGCACCACGCCGGACCGCCAGTTCCAGGGCCGTCCCGACAAGCTCGGCTATGCGGTCGACGACCAGAAGAACCCACTGCTGTTCGAGCGCTCCGGCCGTAACTGGATGGTCGACTTGCCGGCGTTCTTCCTGCAGTGGAACAGCGGCAACACCACGGTCCGCATCGGCAACCAGACGGTGGCTTGGGGCCAGCTGCTGTTCTTCCGCATCATGGATACCGCGAACGGCCTCGACCTTCGCCGCCACCTGATTCTGAATCGTGCGGTCGAGGAATACGCCGACTCTCGTTCTTCGGCGCCGGGCATCCGCATCACCACGCAGATCACCGACCAGATTTCCGGTGACTTCTTCGCCCAGCAGTTCATTCCGACCATCCTCAACAGCGTCAACACCTCGTACAACGTGGTGCCGTCGCAGTTCTACCTGCACGATCGCTACTGGCAGGATGGCGACTACCGCAAGGCCAACCTCGGCATCCGTTTCAAGGGCGAGTTCGGCAACTACAACCTGCAGGCGATGTACACCCGCCGCTACAACCCGCTGGGTGCGATCCGCTGGACGCAGTCGGGCGTCAGCAAGTCGCTGCCGAACTCGAACGTGCTGGGTCTGGCCTTCAACCAGTACTGCAATCTGGTGCTTGGCACCGGTGGCGATGGCTGCGGTCCGATCCTCGCGGGCACCCCGTTCGAAGTCGCACCGGCCGGCGTGTTCACTGCCGAGGAATGGTTCAACTACGCCGGCTACATCAAGCTCGACGGTCTGGAAGGTCTGGATCGCGCGATCGACGAATTCGACTCGTCGCAGCAGCTGCTGGCGCGTCCGGTCAACGGTGATTTCGCTGCTGCCGAAGGTCAGCTGAGCGCCTTCTTCGTTGCAGCCGAAGGCCTGCATGGCCACATCGAGCGCAAGTACTTCCAGGAAAACGTGTTCGGTCTTGGCGGCGGCTATGTGACCGAAGCGGAGCCGGGCTCGATCTTCGACCAGATCATCATGAATCTGGAAGCGACCTACACGCCGAAGCGCGTGTTCACGGCCGTCGACCTGCGTCAGGGCTTCGACAAGCGCAGCGAGATCCAGGTCGGCTTCGTCGCCGAAAAGTATCAGCGCTTCTCCACCGAGTTCCCGGCC
This sequence comes from Gammaproteobacteria bacterium, assembly GCA_026398875.1. Lineage (GTDB taxonomy): Bacteria > Pseudomonadota > Gammaproteobacteria > Nevskiales > Nevskiaceae > Nevskia. Next base: position 32,567 of record JAPLSB010000009.1, read on the forward strand.
ACCTACATGGTGTTCCAGTACCTCTGGCAGAAGGAAAGCGACCTCGTCGGCCTGTTGCTGGATGGCTACGGCAGCGAAAACTATTCGAGCCGTGGCGTGCAGCTGGATGCAGCCGTGCCGACCAGCGCCAACCCGAAGATCACGCCGGGAATCAAGGCTGGCGCGAACTACGCGGTGTTCGCGATGCTGCAGCCGTTCCCGAACTACATCTGGGAAGCGAGCTTCGCGACGCTGGTCGATGTGCAGGGTGGCGTGCTGTTCCAGCCCGGCGTGGTCTGGAAGCCGCGCGGCAACATCACGCTGAACATGTTCTACAACTTCGTGCACGACAACGCGTGGGGCAACAATCCCAACAAGAACATCGTGCATCTGATCAGCCAGACCAATGAACTGACGCTGCGCCTGGGCTATCAGTTCTGATTGTCAATTGTTGTCGCTGCAAGGGACGAACCGGATGCCCAACGGCATCCGGTTCGTTTACAAGTAGAGCCTCGCATCTGCCTTGTTTCGCCGCCGTTCAGTCATTGCCGATCAAGGATTGACTGCGCCATTTCTGTTGAGCCTCAGACCTGAAGAACGCCATGTCCTCTGCCCCCAACGCAATGCCCCTACGCTTCCGGATCGCCAAGTGGGTGATGGACCGCCGCGCCATGGTCTCGGTGTGGTTCGTGCTTGTCACCTTGGCCTTCGCGGCCGGCATTCCGCGCGTCGAGATCAAGACGATCTTTGCCGACCTGCTACCGCAGGACGACGAGTTCGTGAAGATCTACAATGCCCATCCGAACTTCGGCAATCCGCTGACGATGTTCGTGATGATCAAGCGCAAGAACGGCGATATCTATCACGCCGAAACCTTGCAGAAGGTCTGGGATCTGACTCGCGCGGTCGACTTGACCGAAGGCGTTGACCACGACCAGATCATCTCGATCTCCACCGAAAAGCTGCGCTACGTCGAAGCCACACCGCAGGGTGTGGACGTGCGTCCGCTGATGGGTGATGCCGTGCCGAAGGACCCGGCCGAAGTGGAAGACTTCCGCCGTCGTGTCGCCCAGTCGCCGAATGCGCGCAACTTCTACGTGTCCGCCGATGGTTCGTCGACCTTGATCAGCGCGACCTTCCAGACCTCGGTGCAGTACGGCGTGGCGTTCAACTATGTCGACGGCCTGGTCAAGTCTGCCGCCGACGAAAATCACGAAGTGTTTCTTGCTGGCCAGCCAGCGCTGACCGGCTGGGTCTACCGCTTCCAGAAGCAGACCTACCAGATCTTCGGCGTCACCTGCGCGCTGCTGTTCATTGCGCTGGTGCTGTACATGCGCAACGTCGCGGGTGTCGTCGTGCCGGTGGTCTGCGCCGCGATGGCCGGCGTCTGGGGCTTCGGCTTCATCGGCTGGGTCGGCTTCCCGGTCGAACCCCTGCTGATGATCGTGCCGCTGCTGCTGGTGGCCCGAACGTTCTCGCATTGCATCCAGTTCACCGAGCGCTACTACGAAGTGCTCAAGCACCTCGGTGACAAGCGCAAGGCGGCTGAAGTGACGATGGGCGTGATGATGGCGCCGTCGATCCTCGGCATCATGACCGACGTGTTCGGCATCATCTTCATCGCCATCGCGCCGATCCGCACGATGTACGGCCACGCGATCTTTTGCGGCGCCTGGGCACTGTGGATCATCCCGACCGGCGTGTTCCTGATCTCGATCCTGCTGTCGTACCTGCCGCTGCCGAAGAACATCGATCGCATCACCGGCGGTGGCGGCAAGGAAACCGGCATCCACAAGATCCAGGGTGACCTGCTGCGCAAGATCGCCAGCATCACTTACGGCAAGCCGGCGGTGTACACCAGCATCTTCTCGGTGTTCCTGCTGATCTGGGGTGTCTGGGCCTCGTTCGAGATCAAGATCGGCAACCCGGTCGAAGGCTCGAACCTGCTGCACTACGACTCCGAGTTCAACACCGCGATTCGTGCGATCAACTCGCAGTTCCCCGGCACCAACACGCTGGAAATCGTCATCGAGGCGAAGAACGACAAGGACGGCACCAACCGCGTCGCGCTGTCGGCTGAAGCGATGAAGATCCGCTCGCAGATCCAGGCGATCGTCGAGTCCGATCCGATCCTGAAGCCGCGCGCCACGCTGTCGTTCAGCGACTACATGTACGAAGGCAACCGCCTGTTCTCCGGCGGCAACCCGCAGTGGCTGCCGGTTGATCCGAACAAGCGCGCTGCATTCGCAGCCGGTCAGGCGGTGATGTTCGGTTCAAGCCCGCTGAACTTCGGCCACGTGATGGACTTCGAGGCGCAGCACTCGACGGTGTCGCTGTGGTATGCCGACAACAAGCAGGAAACGGTCGACGCGGCACTGGCCAGCGCGCAGCGTGCGGTCGACATCGTCGGCAAGGATCACGAGGCATTCACCGTGCGTCTCGGTACCGGCTTCATCGCGCTGCAGCAGGCGATGAACAACGTGGTGCACCGCTACCACTGGTTCATCCTTGGCATGGTCAACATCGCGATCGCGATCATTGCCGGCTACGCCTACCGTTCGGTGGTCGCGGCGATGCTGCTGCTGATACCAGTGAACATGTCTAACTTCCTGCTCAATGCCGCGATGTACTCGCTTGGCATCGGTCTGGACATCAACGCGGTGATCGTGGCGGTGATGGGGGTCGGTGTCGGTATCGACTACGGCATCTACCTGCTGTCGCGAATCATCGAGGAGTACCAGGCGCACAACAAGAACTGGGAAAAGGCGATCACGGTGGCATTGACCACCACCGGCAAGGCGATCATGTTCACGGCGACGATCATGCTGTCGGGTATCCTGCCGTGGTACTTCCTGTCCGAGTTCAAGTTCATGGCGGACATGGGCATGCTGCTGGTGGCGATCATGCTGATCAACATGGTTCTGTCGCTGGTGGTGCTGCCGCTGATCATCTGGCTGGTCAAGCCGAAGTTCGCGGACAACGAAGATCTGGCGGTCGGCGAAAACATCGACCTGTCGCAGTTCATGACCAAGGAGTCGGCGCACGCGAAAGCCTGATGCCGGTCTCCTGATGAAGGAGAAGCAGTGAATTCGAGCAAGAAGTCGCGGTATCCGTTTTCACTGCTGCTTTCGGTCCTGTTGCTGACATCGCAGCCGCTGCACGCCCAGGAGGGCGTTGCAGCGGCTGCGTCGTCTGAGGCGCCGGAATCGGCAGCGCCGCCTGCGGTCGATATCGCTGCGCCGGTGACCAGCGAAGTGCAGGCGCTGCCGGACGAGGTCATCGCGGCACCGGCACCGACGGCCGAAGTCGATGCCCAGACGGCGGTGCAGCTCGGTACTGCGGTGCCCAGCCGCGACCCGCAGGGGCTGGAGTACGAAGCCCATCGGCTGCTGGCGGTGGCCAGCGTGCTGGCCGACGAGCGCCGCATCCCGTCACGCAGCCGGCTCGACTTCTACGTGCGCCAGACCGGCCTCGGTCGCGGCCTGATCGAAGCGTTGCAGTACGCCTTCGACGATGCCCCGCTGCAGACGGTCAGCCTCGATGCCGTCCACGCGCAGGCATTGGCGGCCAGCGGCAATGTCTACCGGCTGGCGCGCATTCCGTTGACCGACGGCGCGCAGCGGCTGCGCGTGGTGCTGCGCCTTAACCGGGGCACGGACAGTGCCGTGAAGGAGCTGACGGCCGAGCTGTCGCTGGTCGGCAAGGCCGGCCCGATCGAACTGGTGGCGCAGCTCGAAGTCGGCACGATCGGCGGCCAGAGCCTGCGCCTGCAGCCGTGGCGGGTCCGCGATCAGCCCGGCGGACAACTGCTCGGACTCGATCTGGACAGCCTGCTGGCCGGTGCCGGTCGCTATCTGCCCGGTGACGACAATGATCCCGCGCTCGGTCATGCGCGCCAGCTGCTGAAGCTCGACGACGTCAGCGGCGCGCTGGTCGAACTGCTGTCGATCGCCGAACGCCGGCGCCTGCCCAATGGCAGCCTGCCGCCATTCGAAGCGCCGTACTGGCTGGAGACGGCCCGACTGCTGCGTCAGCAAGGGCTGCTCGACCGGGCGCAACAGATCTGCGATGACCTGTCGTCGCGCCGCGCGATCCGTACCGAGATCGCCATCGAGCGGCTGGCCATCGGCGAGGCGCGACTGGCTACTGGCGACCTCGCAGGCGCTGAACGGCAGCTCGCGTTGTCGAAGCCGCATCTTCCCGAGTACCGGCTGCCCGATCTGCGCTCGGCCACCGGCATGCTGCAGCTGGCGCAGCAGCGCGATCGTGAGGCGCGCAAGACGCTGAATGCCCGCACGCCGGATTCGGTCGAGGCGTTCCGCTACATGTCGTCGTCGATCGAGGCGGTCCGCGCCACTGCCTACAGCCGCTACAACCTCGCGATCGCGACGCTGCGCAGCGGTGACGAGAACACCGCGCTGAGCTGGCTCGATCTTCTCGGCCGCACCGACAGCAAGGATCCGGAAATGCTGGCGCTGCGCGACAAGGCCAATCTGGCGCTGGGCTGGCATTTCCTCGAGCGCAAGCAGGGGCGCACCGCGCTTGGCGCGCTTGGCCGTGTGCGCAGCGAGGGCCTCGCGTCGAACCGTGCGCTGCTCGGCGTCGGCTGGGCGCAGCTGGCACCGGCGGGTGAGCGGCTCAAGCGCACGCCGCTCGGCGACAACAGCGCGCGGGCGCCGGATCAGATCAACGACCTGCCGGCGCCGGTGCGCAATTCGCTGGAGCGACTGCGGGTACTGGAGCCCGAGGTCAGCGGCAGCTCGATTGGCCCCAGCAGCTTCGAACGCGAAGACCCGCCGAAGGACCGCCGCGAAGGCCTGCTGCGTGCGCTGCAGATCTGGACCTTGCTGACCGACCGCGACGAGCGTGACCCGGCCGTGCAGGAAGCCAAGCTTGCCGTGGCTTACGCCTACGACCAGCTCCGTGATGGTGGCGCAGCGCGCGCAGCGTACGGCGTCGCGGTCGAGTCGCTGCGCAAGATCGATACGGCGATCGAGGGCGAAGTCGCATTCGCCAGCAGCGGCGACTTGCGCAGCACGATGATGACGATGCGCGATCAGACGACGCTGTTCGAGATGCTCGACAAGGTGCACCTGCCGCCGGAAACCTCGACGTTCCCGCTGTACGCCCAGCTTGATCGCCTGCAGCAGCGCAACCGCCTGCAGCAGGCACTGGTCGATGCCCGCCAGCAGCTTGAACAGCCGAGCGAATCCGGGCCGGCCGCGTCACCGGAGCTGCTGGCCCGGCTGGCCGGCTTCGAAACCTGGCTGACCCGGCAGCGCACGACGATCGCCAACGATGCCGAATCGAACATCAAGGCGCGGCTGACGACGCGCCGCGACACGACGCGCGAGTACTTGAAGACGGCGCTGCTGTCGCTGGCTCGCCTCGAGGACACGCCGGATTACGGCAGCCGGGCGGCCGAGCCGGCGCCGGATGCGCCAAGCTGCAGCGGCAACACCTGCCCCTGACGGCCGACGCAGCATCCCCGCCGTGGCTCAACAAAAAAGCCCGGGACGTGATCAACGTCCCGGGCTTTTTCCTTGCAGCCGTGGCGTCAGACGCGCTCGAAGATCGCCGCGATGCCTTGACCGCCGCCGATGCACATCGTCACCAGCGCATAGCGGCCACCGGTGCGGTGCAGTTCGTGGATCGCCTTGGTGGTGATGATGGCGCCGGTCGCACCGACCGGATGGCCGAGCGAGATGCCCGAGCCGTTCGGGTTGACCTTGGCCGGATCGAGGCCGAGTTCCTGGCTCACCGCGCAGGCCTGTGCCGCGAACGCTTCATTGGCTTCGATGACGTCCATGTCGGCCACCGTCAGGCCGGCCTTGGCCAGCGCGATCTTCGACGCCGGCACCGGGCCGATGCCCATGTATTCCGGCTCGACACCGGCATGGCCGTAGGCCACCAGGCGAGCCAGCGGCTTCAGACCAAGCGCGGCGGCACGGCCGGCTTCGGCCAGTACCACGGCGGCGGCGCCGTCATTGATGCCCGAGGCATTGCCGGCGGTGACCAGGCCATCCTTCTTGAACACGGCCTTCATCTTGGCCAGCGTCTCGACGCTCGAATCGCCGCGGACGTTCTCGTCGGTATCGAAGTTCACGACACCCTTGCGGGTCTGGATCTCGACCGGGACGATCTGGCCCTTGAAGCGGCCTTCGGCAATCGCCTTGGCGGCGCGCTGCTGGCTGGTCACGGCGAGTGCATCCTGCATCTCGCGCGTGATGCCGTAACGGGCGGCCACGTTCTCGGCGGTGATGCCCATGTGAATCGCGTGGAACGGGTCGTGGAGGATGCCGGTCATGTAGTCGAGCATCTTGGCGTCGCCCATGCGCGCACCCCAGCGGCCGGCCGGCAGCAGGTACGGACCGCGGCTCATCGCTTCGGCACCGGCGCCGATGGCGATGTCGCAGTCACCGAGCAGGATCGCCTGCGCCGCCGAAATGATCGCCTGAACGCCGGAGCCGCAGAGACGGTTGACGTTGAACGCCGGCGTTTCCTTCGGGATGCCGGCTTCCACTGCAGCCACGCGGCCAAGATAGGCATCGCGCGGCTCGGTCGGAATGACATTGCCCATCACCATGTGGCCGACGTCTTCCGGCTTGACGCCGGCATGGGCCAGCGCCGCCTTGACCGCCGTCGTCGCCAGGGTCGTCAGCGGGACATCCTTCAGCGTGCCGCCGAAGCTGCCGATTGCCGTGCGCATCGCGCCCACCACCACCACTTCCCGCTTGGACATCATGTTCTCCTGAATTCCTGAGGCTTGAAAAAGCAATCGCACGCCAAGGCGCAAAGACGCAAAGACCAGACTGCGAACATCATTATCGATGTTCCTTGCTTGCAGTTCTTCGCGCCTTTGCGCCTCGGCGTGCGACGGTCGTTGATGTGACCGGGATCAGACCGGATCCCAGGTGAACACGTCACCGGAGCGGTGCAGCGGATAGAAATCGTTCTGGAACTGCGGAAACACGCGGTCGACGATCGCTTCCGGCGTCCAGCCTTCCGCCGTGTGCGCAGTACGGATCGGGCGCGGCTGGCTGAACAGGTAGATCTCGTTGTTGCGCACACCGAAGATCTGGCCGGTGACATGCTTGGCCTGATCGCTGGCGAGCGCGGCGACAAACGGCGCGATCTTTTCCGGAATCAGCTTCTTCAGGCCTTCGACGCGCTTCTTCTGCTCCGGCGTCTCGTCGGGAATCGAGCTGACCATGCGCGTCCAGGCGAACGGTGCGATGGCGTTCGAGCGCACGCCGAAGCGCTGCATGTCGAGCGCGATGGCCTTGCTCAGGCCGACGATGCCGAGCTTGGCTGCGCAGTAGTTGGCTTGGCCAAAGTTGCCGACCAGACCGGAGGTCGAGGTCATGTGGATGAAGCTGCCCGAGCCCTGTTCCTTGAAGTATGGCGCGGCGGCGCGGCTGGTATTCCACGAGCCCTTCAGATGCACGGCGATCACCGCGTCGAACTCTTCCTCGCTCATCTTGTGGAAGATCACGTCGCGCAGATTGCCGGCGTTGTTGACCACGCAGTCGATGCGACCGAACGCGCTGCGGGCGGCCTCGATCATTGCCTGCGCGCCTTCGAAGCTGGCCACCGAATGGGTATCGGCGATCGCGTCGCTGCCCAGCGCCTTGATTTCGCGAACCACGCTGTCGGCCGGCGATTCGCCGCTGGCGTCGCCGGTCAGCGATACGCCGAGATCATTGACGACGACCCTGGCGCCGGCCTTGGCCAGCTCCAGCGCGATACCGCGACCGATGCCGCGACCGGCGCCGGTGACGAGGGCGACTTTGCCGGCGAGCAGGCCGGAAGTGGGGGTTGCTGACATGCCTGGATTCCTTGTGGTTGAGTGATCGCACCGCGAATTGAGAAACGCCGGAGCACAAAGGCACAAAGGTGAAAATCAAGGACACGAAGAACGCAGCAATGACTGTCTGGTTACTTCTCTTCGTGTCCTTGCTTGGCGGTCCTTTGTGCCTTCGTGCTCCGGATTTGCTTGTCCATTGATGGTGTTGTCTGCGTCAAAGCCAGCGCAGGATCGCGCTGATTCAGTGATCGCACCGCGAATCGAAATTTGCTTCTCCGTTGATGGTGTTGTCTGCGTCAAAGCCGGCGCAGTATCTCGTCCCACTCGGCGGCCAGCGTGTCGCGGAATGCCGGCGCCGCGACCGCGATCAGCGCCTCGGCGCGACCACGCAGGTCGCGGCCACGCAGTTCGGCGATGCCGTGTTCGGTAACCACGTAATCAGCGGTATGGCGCGGCAGCGCGACCAGCCCGTTGTTGAAGCGCGACACGATGCGGGTATGGCGGCCGTCGTCGGTTGCTGCCGGCAGCGCCACGATCGAGCGGCCGCCGTTGGCCAGCTGCGCACCGGCCACGAAGGCTGGCAAGCCACCGACGCCGGCCAGCAGCTTGCCGTTGAGGCTGTCGGCGTTGACCTGTCCGAACAGGTCGACTTCGACGGCGGAATTGATCGCGCAGAAGTTGTCGATCGCGGCGATCCGGCGCACGTCGTGGGTCTGCGACACCGGCCGGAAGTAGTAGCTGTCGTCGCCGTCCAGCCGTGCGTAGTACGCCGCATCGCCCAGCGCGACCCCGGCATCGATCGCGCCACGGGGCGCGACGGCGCCGGCATCGACCAGCTTCGACACGGCATCGGTGACCAGGCCGGACCAGATCCGCAGGCCGCGATGGTTCGACAGCGCCGCGAGGATGGCGCCGGGCAGCTTGCCGACGCCGAACTCCAGCGTGTCGCCGTCACGAACCAGGCTTGCCACGAGCGCTGCGTGCTGCTCGATCGCCGCGCTGGGCGCACCCGCGTCGTAATGCACCAGCGGGGTTGCGGCTTCGAAGTAGCCATCGGCGCTGCTCAGCCGCACCGAGAACGCGCCGCGTGTGCGCGGCACGTTCGGATTCACATGCAGGATGCGGCGTCGCGCCAGCGACCAGACGGCTGGATGAAAGTCCGCGCCCGGCCCGAAGCTGCAGCGGCCATCGGAGTCCGGCGGGCTGACCTGAGCAACTACCAGATCGACGCTGGCGGCGCGCGCCGCGAGATCGCGGTAGATGCCGGCGTAGTCGAGCATCGCCAGTTCGGCACGGCCGTCGATCAGGCCCGGGCGCAGACCCGGCGTCATCACGTAGGCGCGCTGCCGTGCCTGCGGGTGCAGGCCGAGGTAGTCGCTGCGGTTGATGCCCGGGAAATGCACGCCAGTGAAGGTGACGCCGGCAGCATGGTCGGGCGCGGCCTTCAGCGCCTCGTACAGCGCCAGACTTTCACCGGCGAGGCCGGGCACGAACACGGTCATGCCGGGCTTGAGGCTGGCGACGACCTCGGTGACATCGAGCTTGCGGCTCATCGTCACGACGGATTCTTCACTGCGGCCGTGCCGACGATGATCGGCTTGCCGCTGCTGTCGAAGGCTTCGAGCGCCAGTGTCCAGCCGTCGGCCGTGGCGGCAGCGAGGGTCGCCGTGCAGCGCAGCGACGCGCCGACCGGCAGCACGGCAATGAAGCGGGCATCGAAGCGAGTCAGCGTGAACGCGGCGAACTGCGTGCTCAGCAGTCGGCCCAGCAGCGCCATGCCGAGCATGCCGTGAACGATCACGTCGCCGAAGCCGGCCTTCTGAGCGAACGCCGGGTCGAGATGCAGCGGGTTGCTGTCGCCGGAGGCTTCGGCGTACAGCGCCAGCTGTTCGCGCGGAATCGGGCCGGTCTGATATTCGGCGACGAGATCGCCGGGTTGTGCGCTTGCCAGGGTCATGACGTCGATCCCGCTGCAGGCTGGGCATTGCGCACCAGCACCACCTGCCGCGAACGGCCGAGCAGGCCGCGCTCGGCGTGGCTCACAGTTGATTCGATGACGATGAAGTCTATCGCGCCATTCTTCTTGTCGTAGAGATCGCTGACCGTGCGCTGCACTTGCAAGTGATCGCCGGCCCGGATCGGGCCGAGATAGTCGAACTGCTGCTCGGCGTGCAGCACGCGGCGCAGGTCGACACCGAGCGCATCGAGAATCCGCCGCGAGCTGTTCTGCTCGCCTTCGACGGCCTTCATGAAGGTCGGCGGGGCGACGTCCTGCGGGCCGTCGTCGGCACCGATCGCTTTCAGGAACAGTGCGATGCGTGCGGCCGTCACTTCGACGGTGAACGGCGGCAGTGCATAGCCGAGATGGGCGCGATCGATGGCCATTACGCGGCGGCCGTTGCCGTTTCGGCGAAGAACGCGCTGATCGCGGCGTCATGGCCAGCGCGCTTCGCCAGTGCCGCTGCGCCGATCTGGCGCGCGTGCGTGAACGGCCCGCCGGCGTACGACGGGAACAGTCCGCCGATCACTGCAGCGACATCGGCCAGCTCCGGGTGTTCGACGCTGCCGGCCGCAGCACAACGCAGTGCCGCGACCGAGACCAGCGCCAGCCGGGTGGCTTCGTCCGCGCCGCTGGCCTTGGCTTGATCGTTGGCGGCCTTCAGCGCCGGAATCAGCGCGTGCTCGCCACGGGTCAGCGGCGAATCCGGGGCCAGCAGGCCTAGCTTCGCGGCCTTCAGGCGATTGAGGAACAGCGTGCGCACCATGTTGCCGGCGACCGGATCGCGCATCAGCTCGACGAAGATCTCCATCTCGTGGTCGCAGGCGGCGGTCAGCGGCAGGTTCCAGCCGCCGACCACGCAATGGATGATGGCCGTGTAGGCCGGGTAGTACTGCAGCTGGTAGTCGCTGATGCCGACCGCCTGGGCGATCGTCGCGAGCACCGTCGGGCTGCTGAAGTCGTAAGGCGCGGCGCTGAAGCTCGCGCCATGGCGATCCCACAGCGCACGCGGCTGCGGCATCGCGCGAGCGATGTCCTTCGCCTTGGCGATCAGCTGATCGGCCGGCACCACGGCATCGACCAGCTTCAGCTTCAGCGCTTCAGCCGGGCCGACCGGATCACCGCTGAGCAGCATCTGCAGGCCTTTCTCGGTGCCGATCAGGCGCGGCAGGCGCTGGGTGCCGCCGGCACCTGGCAACAGGCCGAGCTTGATTTCCGGCAGGCCGAGCTGCACGGCCTTTTCGTCGTCCAGCACCACGCGGGCGTGGCAGGCCATCGCGACTTCCAGACCACCGCCGAGCGCCAGACCATTGATGGCGGCGACATACGGCTTGGCGGACAGTTCGAGACGGCGGAACAATCGGCCAAGATGGCCGAACAGCGCATTCAGTTCGGGAACGGCATCGACCTTGGCGCGCTCGGTGAAGACCCGGATCATGTCCAGATCAGCGCCGGCGAGGAAGGCCGACTTGCCCGAGGTCAGCACCACGCCCTTGACCGTCGCATCGCTGGCGACGGCCGACATCAGCGCGTCCAGCGAATCCATCATGGCGCGCGAAAAGACATTCATCGTGCGGCCCTGCATGTCGATACGGGCAACGAGAATGCCGTCGGCGTCGAGTTCGGTCTGGATGTTGGCGTCGTTGAACATGGTTGGGCTCGGTGTGCTGCTGTTTGTTGGGTCAGTTGAAAGTCAAAGTCCGGAGCACAAAGGCACGAAGAAAAGCCAAGCAAGGACACGAAGGAGCCAAGCAGATTTACCCGCTTTGCCGTTCTTTGTGTCCTTGCATGCCCCCTTTGTGCCCTCGTGTTCCGGCGCTTCTGACGTTCTGTCCAGAATCAGGAATCAAACAAACTTCTTGAAGTCCGGCTTGCGCTTCTCGTTGAAGGCCTTGACGCCTTCCTTCGACTCCTCGCTCTGGTAGTAGCCCTTCACTGCGGCCACGCCCATGAAGCTGATGCCGCGGATGTTTTCGCTGTCGGCGTTGAACGAACGCTTGGCGATGGCGATCGCGGTCGGGCTCAGCACGTTGATCTCGGCGGCCCAGGCTTCGCATTCGGCATCGAGCTGGTCATGCGGGACGACCTTGTTGACCAGGCCCATTTCCAGCGCTTCCTGCGCCTTATAGCGGCGGCACAGGAACCAGATTTCGCGCGCCTTCTTCTCGCCGACGCAGCGGGCGAGATAGGCGGTGCCGAAGCCCGGATCGACCGATCCGACCTTCGGGCCGACCTGGCCGAACTGCGCCTTCTCGGAAGCGATGGTCAGATCGCAGATCGTGCAGAACACGTTGCCACCGCCGATCGCGAAGCCCTGCACGCGCGCGATGACCACCTTGCGGCAGTCGCGGATCGCGGTCTGCAGTTCTTCGATCGGGAAGCCGACCATGCCGCGCGGGCCGTACAGGCCGTCTTCCGAGTAATGCACCTTCTGGTCGCCGCCGGTGCAGAACGCCTTGTCGCCGGCGCCACCGAAGATCACCGTGTTGACCGACTTTTCCTCGTCGGCGCGGCGGAAAGCGTCGATCAGCTCCTCGACCGTCTGGTTGCGGAACGCGTTGAACACTTCCGGACGGTTGATGGTGATGCGGACGGCGTTCTCGCCGACTTCGTAGGTGATGTCCTTGTAGTTCGACATGGCGTTTCTCGAGCGGGATGAATGGGTCGGGCCAGGTAGCTCAGCATCGCGCGAGGCAAACGCTGCAATCCGGGCTGCCGGTATATCGTATGGAACCATACAATAGTATCAAAGCGGCGTGCGTTGTGAAGCCCGCGGGTGCGCCCGCAGCCTGTTAACGCGCGGCATTCGCCACCCCAAAACGACCGGAATCGACATGGCTTACCAATCGCTGCTGCTGGACATCCGTGACAACGGTGTGGCCCATCTGGTGCTGAACCAGCCGGCGCTCGGCAATCCGTTCAACGCCGCGTTCTGCCGCGAGATCGCCGACGCGGCCGGCGAACTGGCCAGCCGCCGCGATGTGCGCGCCGTGCTGCTGCGCGCCAACGGGCCGTATTTCAGCGTCGGCGGCGACATCAAGATGTTCGCGCAAACGCTCGACACCCTGCCCGAGCAGATCCGCACCTGGACCGGCGGCCTGCATCTGGGCGTGGCGCGGCTGGCACGGCTCGATGCGCCGATCGTCGCCGCGATCCACGGCACGGCGATGGGTGGGGCGGTCGGCCTGTTCGCTGGCTGCGATCTGGTCTACTGCGGCCGCTCGGTGACGCTGGGCGGCGCCTACACCACGATCGGCTACACCTGCGACATGGGCGCCACCTTCACGCTGGCGTCGCGGATGGGGCTGGCGCGAGCGCGGCGCTTCCTGCTGCTCGGCGAGGTGCTGACCGCTGCCGAAGGCGAGCGCGCCGGCTTGGTCGACTATCTGGTCGACGATGACGTGGTGGTGAAGGAAGCCGAAGCCGCCGCGATCCGGCTGGCGCAAGGGCCGACACGCGCCTATGGCGAACTGCGCCGGCTGATGACCACCGCACTCGGTGCCGGCTTCGAGCGGCAGATGGAGGACGAGGTCCAGGGCCTGATCCGGGCGGCGTCGACGGCCGATGCCCGCGAAGGCATCAGCGCGTTCATCGAACGGCGGCCGGCGCAGTTTCGCGGCTGCTGAATCCGGCGCCTGCTCAGTGCGCCGATAGCCGGCGTTCGCGCAGCCAGCTGGCGATCGTGGTGCCGATCAGATCCGGGCAGTCTTCCTGCAGGTAATGCAGCGCCGGGCCGATGTCGACGCTGTGCAGATTCGGAAAGTCCTGCGCATGGCGGGCGGCCAGCGCAGGCGTGACCAGCACACCCGGCGAGCCCCAGAACAGCAGCTTCGGGACTTCGCTGCGGGCCAGCCAGGCCATGTAGGCCTCGGCAGCGGCGACCACGTCAGCCGGCTCGCCGGCAATCGGCAACTGGCGCGGGAACGCCAGCATCGGCTTGCGGGTCGCGGGTTCGATGAACGGCGCGCGGTAGTGCGCCATCTCGGCCTCGGTCAGGCCGCGCACCACGGCGCCCGGCAGCACCTTCTCGATGAAGATGTTCTGGCCGATCACCAGGTCCTCGCCACTGCCCGCCGTGCGGAACGCCTTGAACACCGGCTGCAGCGGCTCGGGCCAGTCCGACCAGGCCGGCACCGGCGCGATGAATTCCATCATCGCGATGCCATTGACGCGCTCGCTGTGGCGGCGCGCCCAATTCAGGCCAATCGCCGACCCCCAGTCATGGATCACCAGCGTGACGCGCGCCAGGCCCAGCGCCTCGATGAAGCCGTCGATGTAGCGGACGTGATCTTCGAAGCGATACGCGATGTCCGGCTTGTCGGACTTGCCGAAGCCGATCAGATCCGGCGCGATGCAGCGGGCGCCGGACGCGACATGGGGAATGATGTTGCGCCACAGGTACGACGAGGTCGGATTGCCGTGCAGGAACAGCACGACGTCGTCGCTGCCGTCGACAGGACCGGTGTCGACGTAATGCAGGCGACTGCCGAGGACCTCGATGAAATGCGGCTTGAACGGGAAGTGGCTGCTGATCGGCTGTGACATCGATGACGCTTCGGACCATTCGTCATGGGGCCGGGCGTTCGCCCGTGTGACCGCAGTCTGCCAGCACGAATGAAGTCGGTCATCGAGGACCGCCCCGTGTCAGCCGGCGGTCTTGCGGCGGTCGAGAAACCGTTCGCGCGTCACCAGATAGACGGGGAACGTGAACGAGACGCCGATGTACGACAGGGCCACGAAGAACCAGCCCCACTTTGCGCCCATGCCGATGCGCTGAGTGTCGTAGACGACCCAGATCATGAACACCAGCCAGGCGATGGCCATGTCGATGCTCAGGAACGCGGCCGTGCCACCGGCACCGATCGCATCACCGAAGAACTGCAGCGGATTGAGGATGTTGCCGCCGTTGCGCATCCAGTCGAAGGCATGCGGCCAGGTCAGCACCATCGCGGCAATGCCGAGGACGACGAACAGGCCGTGCTTGATGTTCTGGGTCATCTTGAGTTCCGAGTCGAAAGGGAGCGAGGTTCAGACCGCTTGCGGCTGCGTCACGCTTTTGCGCGCCCAGCGGGTTTCTGCTTGTTCAAGCACGGCCATCGCCCGTTTCGGCGGCGGCAGATTCATCGGGTCGTACTTCGGGTGCAGGCTGGCAATCGTGCGTGGAACGACGTACGCGAACATCCGGGCGAGCATGCCGGCGAAGCGCAGGCGGCTCTTCCACGGGTCCTTGATCCGGCCCGATTTCCAGTCCTCCTTCACCATGTACCAGCCGGTGCTGATCATGTAGCCAAGCATGTGCGGCGCGGAGTAGCAGATGCCCCACAGCCGGTACCAGTAGCTGTTGTAGATTGCGTGGAACTGGTAGTTCGCAACATGGCGGTGCTCGTATTCTTCGGCCAGATGCCAGCGCCACAGATCGGCGGTCGGGTCATCGACGCTGGTGTTGTCGAGTTCGCGCGCGGCTTCCAGAAAGAAGCAGGCAATGATCGGCCCAAGCGTCTCGAAACCTTCCGCATAGCCCATGCAGTACTTGTGGCCTTTCTTTTCCCAGAAGCGCTGGTAGTCGGCCTTCATCTTCGCTTCGCGTTCGGCCAGCCCTGGATAGCCGTTGGCGCGCAGAAACGCATTGAGCTTTTCGTGGTTCTTGTAGTGCCGGCCTTCCTGGGCGATGAAGATGCGGCAGTGCTCGCGCAGTTCGGTGGAGTCTTCCGGCAGCTTGTCGATGCCAGCCCGCACCGTTCGGTTCAGGAACGGCTCCAGGTACGGCAGAAAGGTCGAGGCGGCATTCCAGAACTGCGCAAACTCCGGATCATCGGGCGTCCAGTGCAATTTGCCCTGCGTGAAGTCGATGTCGATTTCGCGAACTTTCATGGCGACGTTCCACCTTGTGTGCAGACCAGCGTGTGGAGCAACGGGTGTGTCAGCGCAGCTTGATCAGCTTCTTGCCGGTGTTGCGGCCTTCGTAGACATCGACCAGTGCCTGCGGCGCAGTGGCGATGTCGTCGCTGATGTCCTCGGCATAACGCAGCGCGCCGACGCGCAGCATCGCGGCCAATGCGGCAGCGGTGTCGTCGAAGCGCTGCAGGTGATCGAAGATCACGAAGCCTTCGATGCGCAGGCGGCGCGTCAGGATTTCGCGTTCGATGCGCGGGCCGGTCGGATTCGGGACCCAGCTGGCGATCGACATCGTGCCGCACTGGATCACTCGGCCGAACCAGGCCATGTGGCGGATCACTGTGTCGGCGATCGGCCCGGCGGTGTTGTCGAAGAACACGTTGACGCCGTTCGGGCAGGTTTCCTTCAGCTGCGGTTCCAGTGCCTGCTTGTAGTTGATGAACGCTGCATAGCCGTAGTCGGCGATCGCCTGCCGACCTTTCGCATCCGAGCCGACCACGGCAACGGCGCGCGCGCCGGCCTGCTTGGCCAGCTGGCCGACGATGCTGCCGACCGCGCCTGCTGCCGCCGTCACCAGCACCGTTTCGCCGGGCTTAGGCTGGCCGATGTCATGCAGTGCCAGGTAGGCGGTGAGCCCGTTGATGCCCAGCAGACCGGCGCCGGTCGACAGCGGTGCCTGGGCGGGGTCGACCCGGCGCAGCACCGAGGCGGGTGTGGCGACGCAGTAGTCCTGCCAGCCGAACCAGCCGTACAGGTGCTGGCCGATGGCGTAGTCCGCGTGCTTCGAGGCAATCACCTTGCCGACCGCCATCGCCCGCATCACCGCGCCGATCGGCACCGGTGGCGCGTAGTTGTTCTCGTCGTTGACGTAGCCGCGCTGGGCCGGGTCGACCGACAGATAGTGGTTCTCGACCAGGAACTCGCCGTCGTTCAAGTCCGGCACCGCGACGGTCTTCAGCTCGAAGTGCGCAGGCTGCGGAATGCCGACCGGGCGGGACTTGAGGATGATCTGGCGGTTGTTCATGGCGAGAGATGCCGAGGAGAAACGGACAACAACAGCTCACGCAAAGGCGCTAAAGACGCGGAGAACGGCAACGGCGGGAATAGCAGTTGCCGGGAACAAGGTTTTCTTTGCGTCTTCGCGTCTTTGCGTGAGACCCGACTTTCGTCGTTCAGCCGTGCATCGTCAGGCCGCCCGAGACGGAAATCGTCTGGCCGGTCATGAATGCGGCGTCGTCGCTGGCCAGGAATGCAACCAGGCCCGGGTAGTCGCTCGGCTCGCCGATGCGGCCCAGCGGCACGCCGCGGACCATTGCGTCACGGATCTTCTGGCCTTCCTCGCCAGTGCCAACGAACGCATCCATCGCCGGCGTGTTGGTCGGACCGGGGGCGACGCAGTTCAGCGTCACGTTCTTGCGCGCCACTTCACGGGCCAGCGCCTTGGCGAAGGCGATCGTCGCGCCCTTGGTGCCCGAATAGACGACTTCGCCCGAGGAGCCGACACGGCCGGCGTCGGAAGCGATGAAGATCACTCGGCCGCCGCCACGGCTCACCATGCCCTGCACCACGGCATGGGTCATGTGCAGCGGGCCCATGTAGTTGATGTCGACAACCTTCTTCCAGAAGTCCGGCGTGGTCTTCAGGAACGGGATCGGCTTGTCCCAGCCAGCGTTGTTGACCAGCGCCCAGGTCGGGCCGATCTTCGCTTCGACTTCGGCGACGGTCTTTTTGACCGCTTCGTAGTCGGTGATGTCGCAGATGCCGGCGGCAGCCTTGCCACCGGCGGCTTCGATCTCGGCAACGGCCTTGGCCGCTGCTTCCGCATTCATGTCGAGCACGCCGACGATCATGCCTTCCTCGGCCAGCCGCTTGGCGATCGCCAGGCCGATGCCGCTTGCCGCGCCGGTGACCAGGGCCACCTTGTCTTTCAGTCCACGCAAGATTCTTCTCCGGGTAAGGGTGCTGCTCGTTGATCGGGGCCCGGCTCGTGCTCGGTCCAGGTTCACATCTGTGCACCTGCAACGCTTGTCCAACGGGCCCGTGGCACATAGTATGGCACCATACTAACAAGTCGAACAGTCCGCGCCGCGCTCCGACCGATGCACGACTGAAGTTCGGGAATCCCGTGCTCGGTCGCCAGCAGAATCGAGCGCGGTCAACGGCAGGCTCGCTCGCCGCCTGACACAACTGTGACGACACGAGGGGCCCGATGGACAGCAGCAGCAGCCCGGTTGGAGACGCATACGAAGGCGGCAGCGGCCCGACGCTGGTGCTGCTGCACGGCCTCGGTGGCACCTGGCATGTCTGGAAGCCGGTGCTGGCGCTGCTGGAACGGCGTCATCGGGTGATCGCACCGACCTTGCCCGGCCATCCCGGCGGGCCACCGATCCCCGACGGTGTGACGCCAACCGTCGATGTGCTCGCCGATCTGCTGATCGCCGACCTGAAGGCACGCGGCATCACCGGTGCGCATGTCGCCGGCAACTCGCTGGGCGGCTGGCTGGCGCTGGAACTGGCGCGGCGTGGTGTGGCGGACTCGGTGACGGCGCTGTCGCCGGCCGGCGGCTGGCAGACGCAGCAGGACTACGATGCGATCGCGCGCTCGTTCCGGATCGTCTACGCGCTGCTGCCGCTGCTGATCTTCGTGTTCTCGCTGTTCATGGCCTTCGGCTTTATCCGCCGGGCGCTCAACAAGCAGGCGATGGAACACGGCGACCGCGTTCCGGCCAGCGAAAGCCAGCGCGCCATGCGTTCGATGCGCGACACGACGATGCTGCCTTCGCTGCTCGACAGCATGAAGAACGCCGGCGGCATCCAGCCGTTCAAGGTCGACCCGCCGCTGGTGCGGATCGCCTGGTGCGAGCGCGACAAGGTGATTCCGTACAGCCGCTACGGCGCAGCACTGACCACCGTCGTGCGCGGCGCCGAAGCCGTGAAGGTGACTGGCTGCGGCCATGTGCCGATGTACGACGATCCGCAACAGGTGGCCGACGTGATCACGGCCACCACGACCCGCGCGGAACAGCACATGGCAGCCTGGACCGACGGCGCTCTGCGATGAACCTGCTCGATCTCAATCCGGTGCTGGCCGCGACGCTGATCCAGCGCCGGCAAGTCGCCCGTCAGGTCTCGAAGTCGCCGCGCTTTGTCGAGCAGATCGACACGCTGGCGCGACAGCTGCAGCTGCCGGTCGACAAAGTGGCTGCCGAGGCGCTGAAAGGCCTCGAAGAAATCGTCACCGTGCAGAGCCCGGCATTCGCGGCGATGTTCGACTACGGCCTCGGCCCGCTGCATACGCGGGCCTGGACTGTCGACGCCGATCTTGATGCGCTGGCGAAGCTGAAGACGCTCAACGAAAGCCATGCGCTGGTCTACCTGCCAACGCATCGAAGTTATGCCGACGCCTTCATCCTGTCGCGGCTGCTGCGCGACCACGGCCTGAAGCGCAACCACATCCTGGGCGGCAACAACCTCGGCTTCTGGCCGCTCGGCACGATCATTCGCCGCGCCGGCGGCATCCTGATCCGGCGCAGTTTCCAGGACGACGAGATCTACAAGCTGGTGGTCCGCGAATATCTGGCCTGGCTGGCGTCGCAGCGCAAGAACCTGGAGTGGTACATGGAAGGCGGCCGCAGCCGCACCGGCAAGCTGCGGCCGCCAAAGTACGGCTTGCTGAGCTATCTGGTGTCGGCGATCGAAAGCGGCGGTGCCGACGACATGCTGCTGGTGCCGGTGTCGACCACCTACGACCAGATGCACGAGGTCGGCGTGATGGCGGCCGAGGAAGCCGGCGCTGCCAAGGCCAAGGAAAATCTGCTGTGGCTGGCCGGCTACGCACGGACGCAGCAGCAGCGCATCGGCAACGCCTATGTGCGCTTTGGCGAGCCGCTGAGCCTCAAGGACGCGCTGGCGCGCGCCGACGCCGAAGGCGGCGGCAAGTGGACAGTCGCCAAGATCGCTTTCGAGGTGTTCCAGCGCATCAACCGGGCGACGCCGGTCACCGCCAACGCGCTGGTCACGCTGGCACTGCTCGGCGTCAAGGATCGCGCGCTGACCCTGGCCGAAGTCCATGAACTGGTGCTGCCGCTGCTCGACTATGCCGAGGCGCGCGGCCTGCCGAGTTCGCATCTCGAAGACCTGCGCACGCGCGAAGGGCTGGCGGTCACGCTCGGCAGTCTGAACGACGGCGGCGTGCTGAGCCGCTACGACGGCGGCACCGACGTCGTCTATGCCATCGAGCCAGGCCAGCATGCGGTGGCGGCGTTCTATCGCAATAGCGCCGTGCACTGGTTCATCAACCGGGCAATCTTCGAGCTGGCGCTGCTCGACACCTCGCACGAGGAGCTGACCGGCCCGCTGGAGCGCGCCTGGCAGTCGGCGTTCGCGCTGCGCGACTTGCTGAAGTTCGATTTCTTCTTCAGCGACAAGGCCAGCTTCCGCGAGGAACAGAAGGCCGAATCGCGGCTGTTCGACCCTAAGTTCCGGCAGAAGGCGGTCACTGCCGAAGGCCGCCGGGCGCTGCTGCTCGGCTCGCCGTTCCTGATCGCGCACCGGGTGCTGACGCCGTTCGTCGAGGCCTACTACATCGTGGCCGATCGGCTGGCGGCGCAGCCGGTGGACGTCGCCATCGACAAGAAGAAGCTGACCGAGGAATGCGTCCGCGTCGGTCGCCAGTACGTGCTGCAGAAGCGCCTCAGCAGCCCGGAGTGCGTGTCGCGCGAAGTGTTCGCCAACGCGCTGTCGCTGGCGGCGAACCGCGATCTGCTGAAGGTCGGCGCGCTGGACCTCGCGGCACGCCGGCGTTCCTTCGCCGATGAACTGGCATCGGTCGTCGAGCGGCTCGCGGCGATCGACCGGCTGGACCAGGCACGCCACGCCGCTGCTCACGCTGTTGCTTCGGACACCCTCAACGCATGACCACCTCCAATCCCGTGCTGGCGCAGCAGCTGCGCCGTATCGCTGACGGCCCGTCGGGACCTACGATCGGCGCGTTCTTCGATTACGACGGCACGCTGATCGACGGCTACTCGGCAGCGGCCTATTTCATCGACCGCATCAAGCGCGGCGAGATGGGTACGAAGGAAATCCTCGACACGCTG
Organism: Gammaproteobacteria bacterium; assembly: GCA_026398875.1. Taxonomy (GTDB): domain Bacteria; phylum Pseudomonadota; class Gammaproteobacteria; order Nevskiales; family Nevskiaceae; genus Nevskia. Next base: position 53,346 of record JAPLSB010000009.1, read on the forward strand.
AAGCTCAGCCGCAAGGCCGATCTCGCCAACGAGGAGTTCTTCGAGGTGATCGCCAACGGCATCCTCGACTGGGCTGGCGAGACCGAGGCCGACATGCGCGCGCTGTGGCGACGCCTGTGGCTGGAGAAGACCGCGACCACGCTGTTCCCGGAGTCCTGGAAGCTGATCGACGCGCACCAGAAGAAGGGTCACACGGTGGCCATCGCCTCATCGGCGACGCTGTACCAGATCGAGCCGCTGGCGCAGGAATACGGCATCGAGCACATCGTCTGCACGCGGGCCATGATCCGCAACGGCAAGCTCACCGGTGGCCTCGACGGCCTGCCGGCCTGGGGCGAAGGCAAGGCGGCTGGCGTCAAGGCGTTTGCCAAGGCGCACGGCGTGAACCTGAAGGCCAGCTACGGCTACGCCAACGGCAACGAGGACATCGCGTTTCTCAAGTCGGTCGGCAAGCCCAGTGCGATCCAGCCGAAGCCGCAGCTGGAGCAGGTCGCCAGCGAGTCTGGCTGGCCGATCCTGCGCTTCCCGCGCCGCGCGCGCGGCCCGGCCAAGGCGATGGCGCGTACCGTCGGCGCCTATGCGGCCATGGGTGCGAGCTTCATCGCCGGGCTGGGTCTGGAGCGGCTGACCGGCGACAGCCGGAGTGCCGCCGATTTCATCACCACCACCGCCAGCGACGCGGCAATGGCAGTGCTCGGCGTCAAGATCGAGGTGATCGGCGAGGAGCACCTGCAGACCCACCGGCCCTGCGTGTTCATCATCAATCACCAGTCGAAGTTCGACATGTTCGTGATGATGAACATCGTCCGTCGCAGCTTCAGCGGCGTGGCCAAGGCCGAAGCGGCGAATGTGCCTGGCTTCGGCCGCTACATGAAGATGGCTGGCGTGGCTTTCCTCGACCGCGCCGATTCGCAGAAATCGATCGATGCGCTGAAGCCGGCGGTCGATCGCATCAAGTCCGGCCTGAGCATGTGCATCGCCCCGGAAGGCACGCGCTCGTGGACGCCGAAAGTCGGCCGGTTCAAGAAGGGCGCGTTTCACATGGCGATGCAGGCCGGCGTGCCGATCGTGCCGGTGGTGATCCGCAATGCCGGCGAGATCATGGGCCGCAACGACCAGACGATGCGCGCCGGCACCGTGCAGGTTGCCGTGCTGCCGGGCATCGATGTCTCGGCGTGGACGCATGACCAGCTTGATGCCCGCATCGCCGAGGTCCGGCAGCGCTACATCGATACCCTCGACCACTGGCCGGAGGCCGTGGCATGAGCCGCCGGATTCGCGTTGCCGTGCTCGGCGCCGGTTCCTGGGGCACCACGGTGGCTTCGCTGGCGTCGCGCAACACGCAGACCAAGCTGTGGGCACGCGACAGCGCGACCGCCGACGAGATCAACCGCGAGCATCGCAACACACGCTACCTGCAGGATCTGCCGCTGTGCACGCGCCTGATCGCGACCGCCTCGCTGGCTGACGCGGTGCGCGACTGCGACGTGCTGGTCGTCGGCGTGCCGTCGCACAGCTTCCGCGACACGCTGCGCGCGGTGTCGCCGCTGCTGCGGCCGTGGGTGCCGGTGATCAGCCTTGCCAAGGGTCTGGAGCAGGGCAGCCACAACCGGATGACCGAGATCATCCAGCAGGAGCTGCCGGGCCATCCGGCCGGCCTGTTGGCCGGCCCGAACATCGCTCGCGAAGTGCTGCAGGGCTATGCCGCAGCGGCAGTGCTGGCGATGAGCGACGACAACGTCGCCAAGGCGCTGCAGCCGCTGTTCAGCAGCGCGGTGTTTCGTGTCTACACCAACCGCGACGTGATCGGCTGCGAGCTCGGCGGACCGCTGAAGAACGTGATCGCCATTTCCGCCGGCATGGCCGAAGGCCTGTCGGTCGGCGAGAACACGCGAGCGATGGTGATCACGCGCGGGCTGTCGGAAATCACCAGGCTCGGCGTGGCGCTTGGCGGCTGCGCAGAAACCTTTTCCGGCCTGACCGGGCTGGGCGATCTGCTGACCACCTGCATGAGTCCGCTGTCGCGCAACCGTCAGGTCGGCGTGCAGTTCGCGCAGGGCCGGACCACGGCCGAGATCGTCGCGTCGATGAACATGGTCGCCGAAGGTATCAAGACCTCCAGCGTGGTGATGGAACTCGCTGCCCAGCACGGGGTGGTGATGCCGATCGCTGCTGAGGTCGCGGCGGTGGTCAACGGCAAGCACGGCGCAGTGGAAGCGTTCCGTGGCCTGCGCAAGCTGGCTGCCGGGGCCGAGGGCAGCGCCGGTTGAATTGAAAAGCTGCTGAGCCGGACTTCAGAAGTTCAGCGCAAACATGCAAGGGGAACCGAAACGACGCAAAGAAAAGCGGAAGCTAAGGAAACAACAGAAGCGATCAGAAAGCCTTTGGCGGCACACAAGGCAAGAAAATCGCGGACAAGCTTGTTTTCAAAAATGGCTTTGCTTGCCTTTCTTCTGCCTTTCTCCTCTTTGCCGTTCTTTGCGCCTTTGCGTTGAACTTCTGATGTTGCTTTTGACTTGATGTTCACACCGAATCACGAAGGACAGAACCGACATGAGCAAGGCGGAACCGAAGGACAGCGCGCTGCTCGACGAGCTGCGCCACTGGGGCGGCCCGGACGAGATGAGCGCCTTCGAATCGGTGATGTGGCTGGCCGAGGTCGACCCACGGCTGCGCTCGACGATCGTCTCGATCATGGTCTTCGACACGGCCCCGGAATGGGGCCGGCTGCAGGCGGAGTTTCGCTGGCTGGTCGCCGCGGTGCGGCGCTTCCGGCAGAAGGTCGTGGTGCCGAAAGGTGCCGGCAATCCGACCTGGGTCGAAGACCCGGCGTTCGACTTCGACTACCACGTCCGGCGTCAGCAGTTGCCGGTGCCAGGCAGCGAGCGGCAGATGTTCGATGCCGCCGGCATCATCGCGATGCAGCCGTTCGACCGGGCGCGTCCGCCGTGGGAAGCGACCTTGCTCGAAGGCCTTGATGGTGGCCGTGCCGCGCTGGTGCTGAAGATGCACCACGCGGCGACCGATGGCCTCGGCATTGTCCAGCTACTGCAGCGCATCTTCCATCGCGACCGGGACGGCCAGCCGCGGCCGGTGCCGGCGGTGTCGCGCAGCCGCAAGGCCGCGAGCGCGCGCAGCCTTGGCCTGAAGACGCTGCGGAGCCGGCTGATCGCGCTGCCGGCGGCCGCGCGTGACCTGGCAGGGGCGCTGGGCAGCACGGCATCTTCGTTGCTGAAGTATCCGGAGGACACGCGACAGGCGCTGGCTTACCTGACGTCTGCCAAGCGCATGCTCGGCATCAAGCCGGTGCCCGGTTCCGGCATGTTCCGGCGGCGCAGCCTGTCGTGGCGCCTCGATGGCATCGAACTGCCGCTGGCGGCCTTCAAGGCCGCGTCGAAGGCGGCCGACGCGTCGATCAACGACCTGTTCCTGGCCGGGCTGATCGGCGGCTTCCGCCTGTATCACGAGCGCCTCGGCGTCTCGATCAAGCAGATGCCGATCGGCTTTCCGATCAGCCTGCGCACCGCCGACGACGCGATGGGCGGCAACAAGTTCGCCGGCTCGCAGTACGCGGCACCAGTCGCCGAGCGTGATCCGATCGCCCGCATCCGCCACATCCAGCAGTTTGTTCGCGAGACGCGAGCCGAGCCGGCGCTGGACGTGATGATCCGGATGATGCCGGTGGTCACGCGGCTGCCGATCGGCGTGGTCACCAAGCTCACGGCCGATTTCACCACCGCGCAGGACGCGCAGATCAGCAACGTGCCGGGCATTCCGTATCCGGTCTATTTCGCCGGTGCCGAGGTGCAGCAGTACTGGCCGTATGCGCCGGTGCCGGGCTGCGGAATGATGATCGCGATGCTGTCGCACAACGGTCGTTGCTGCGTCGGCATCAACAGCGACCGCGCCGCCGTCACCGAGCCCGAACTGCTGCTGGAAGCGTTTCGGGAGGGGCTCGATGAAGTGCTGGCGCTGGGCCGGCCGCCGGCCGCCGCCACGCAGGCATCATCGGCGCGCGGCAAGATTCCAGCGATGACTCAAGACCCGTGACAGCAGACGAGACCCGAGTTCCGATGAAGCATAGCGATGGCAGTTTCGACGGCATCAGCAAGACCCGCATCTACTTCCAGACCTGGGTACCGAGTGGTGCGCCGAAGGCCACCGTGGTGATCGCCCACGGCCTTGGCGAGCACGGCGGACGCTACGCCGAGGTGGCGGCACAGCTGGTCGGGCTGGGCTGCGTGGTGCATGCCATCGATCACCGCGGCCACGGCCGCTCCGGCGGTGCGCGAGTCCTGGTCGACAAGTTCGCCAATGCCGTCGCCGATATGGACACGCTGATCGACCGCGCCAAGCGCCAGCAGCCGATGCGGCCGCTATTCCTGCTCGGCCACAGCATGGGCGGCGCGCTGTCGCTGAGCTATGCGATCAAGCACGGCAAGAAGCTCGACGGCCTGATCCTGTCCGGCCCGGCGGTGGCGCTCGATGGCGCGCCGCCGCTGCTCGCCGTGATCGCCAAGCTGCTGGCGTCGTTCGTGCCGAAGCTCGGCATGTTCCAGGTCGAGCCTCGCCTGGTCAGCCGCGATCCTGCCGAGGTCGCCAAGTACGCCGGCGACCCGCTCAATGCCCACGGCAAGATTCCGGTGCGGACGCTGGCCGAGATCATCCGCTTCGTCGAGATCGTGCCGGCGCTGCTGCCGGCGATCCGCGTGCCGACCTTGGTGCTGCACGGCAGCGACGACAAGCTGGCCGGCGTCGCCGGCAGCCGGATGATCCACGAGCGCATCTCGTCGAGCGACAAGACGCTGAAGGTCTATGACGGGCTTTACCACGAGATCTTCAACGAACTGCCGGCCGACCGGGCGCGGGTGTTCAAGGACCTGACCGACTGGTTGCAGCCGCGTCTGGCGGCCTGAGCAGACGCTGCCTCACGCAAAGACGCGTAAACGCAAAAGACGCCGGCGACGGCACAGCCGCACTGAAAAGTCCGATTGACCGCGGCCGCGCGTCTCGCGTCTTCGGACAGGCCTCTGGCGTCTTTGCGTGCGGCCGACGTTCGCGGCTGCTGTTCAGCGCAGCGCCCGATACCGCGCCGGCGTGCAGCCGACGACCTTGCGGAAGCTGGCCGTGAAGTGCGACTGGCTGCACCAGCCGGTTTCCTGCGCCACGAAGGCGAGATCGAGATCGGTCTCGGCGAGCAGCTTTCTGGCCACTTCGATCCGCCGCAGGTTGATGGCCTGATGCGCCGACATGCCGGTGGCCTGCCGGAAGCTGCGCGTGAACGTGGCGCGGCCGAGGCCGGTGCAGCGCGCCAGCTCGTCAAGATTCAGGGCGCGGCCGAGCTGCGCGTCGATCAGCGCGAACAGCTCGCGCAGGCTGATCCGACCGATGCGCGCCTCCGGTGTCGCCGTCGACAGCACGCCGCCACCGCCGTCATCGGGCGACTGCCGCCACTGCGCGAGATGGCAAAGCATCGCGTCGACCACTTTCACGACATAGTCCGAGCGCACCCGCTGGCCCGAGCGGGCGGTGCGCAGCAGCGCTTCCATGCTGGCGCTGACGTACGGATCGCGGAATGCGAAGCGCGGCAGCCACGGCACGTTCGCTGACGCGTGCAGCGGCATCGACAGCTGCGCCGCCAGCGCAAGCGGCACATGCAACGACACCAGGCTGATGCTGCCTTCGGTGCGGAAAGCAGCGCTGCGGCCGGGTGGCAGCACGGTGACCAGACCCGGCATCGAGCAGCTGCGGCTCAGGCCCTGATCGGTGACGGCACGCACGCGGCGCGAGCCGCCAAGATGCAGCGCAATGATCAGTTCATCGGATTCGGGCAGTTCGAAGCCGTCCATGCGCGGCGTCTTCCAGCCATAAAGACCGACATTGCCGGCCGCGTGCTCGGTGGCCGGTGCGGTTTCCTCGACGATTTCCGGCGGCACGCGAAACGCCGACGAGAACGCCGCTGCCGATCGCAATCTGAATTCGTCTGTCATCGGCCCGCGCTCCATCCGTCTGACACCAGCCGATTCTGACATGCGGTGCAGCCGATTCTGGTAGATCGCCACCGGCATACGGGAACAATCACGGGACGAAAACCGCTGCCATCGTGAGCAGCCGACCTGTGGAGGAGCGAGGCAATGTCAACGAGTCCCAACCCGACCGATTACAGCACCTGGAAACTGCTGGCCTGGACCGGCCCGGTGTTCTTCATCGGCTTCTTCGTGATGTGGGGTCTGATGGCCGACAACTTCCCGCCGATGGCGGCATCGACCACCGCGCAGGACATGTGGCAGCACTACAAGGATCTGCAGACCGAAATCATGGTCGGCATGTCGGTGTGCATGGTGCTTGGCTCCTGCTACATGACCTTCGGTGCTGCAGTGTCGCGCGTGATGCGCCGCATCGAAGGCCAGGAAGGGATGCTGGCCAATGTCGAGATGATGGGCGCAACGATCACCTACTGCCCGATCGTCGTCGCCTGCGGCATCTGGCTGACCTGTGCGATGCAGATCGACCGGCTGTCGCCGGACATGGTGCAGACCATGTACTACCTCGCGTGGATGATCATCGACCTCGCGTACATGGTCACCAGCTGGCAGATCATCGCGGCGGCGGTGGTGTTCCTGCGCGACAAGCGCGAGAAGAAGCTGGTGCCGGCCTGGGTCAGCTGGTGGGGCTTCGTCACCGTGGCCTCGTTCTTCCCGGTCAGCCTGATTCCGTTCTTCAAGACCGGCCCGTTCGCGTTCCACGGCATGTTCAACTTCTGGATCGCGTTCCCGACCTGGTACGTCTGGATTGTTTCGATGTCGATCTTCATCATCAAGGCCGTCAGCCGGATCGAGATCGAAGATGGCGCTGCTCAGCCGAAGGAAGTCGCCGTGCGCGGCCCGCGACCGGTCGCTACGCACTGATCTGCTGAGCGCTCGATGATGGCTGCCGTTCGCGGCGGCAACGATGCAGCCCGACGCCTTCCCGGAGTGGAAGGCGTCTGGGTTTTCGTCGCGGCCGACATGGTTTTTTTCGCGCTGCTGTTCGTGTCGTTCATGCTCGGACGGCAGGATGCCGCTGCCGTGTTCGAGGCATCGCGCCAGACGCTGGATGTGAACTTCGGCGGCATCAACACGCTGATCCTGCTGACCAGTTCGTGGTGCGTGGTGCTGGCGGTGGAAGCGGTCAAGCGCAACGCGCTGGACCGCGTGCCGCAGTTCATTGCTGGTGCGTTCGTGCTTGGCGTAGCGTTCATGGTGTCGAAGGCGCTGGAGTACGGCGCCAAGATCAAGGCCGGCATCACGATGCTGAGCAATGATTTCTACATGTACTACTTCACGCTGACCGGCATCCACCTGCTGCACGTGTTCGCCGGCAACATCCTGCTGATCGTGCTGTGGAACAAGGCGCGGGCGCGGCAGTTCAGCAAGGACCACTGCGTGGTGCTGGAATGCGGTGCGACCTACTGGCACATGGTCGATCTGCTGTGGATCCTGTTGTTCCCGCTGCTGTACCTGCTGCGCTGAGCGCCGACATGCTGCGTCACGCCACGACGATGGTCTGGATGTTCCTGATGCTCGCGACGATCGCCACCACCTGGTGGCTGTCGAAGGACGGCTTCGCGCCGCAGGTCGGCACCGTGGCGATCTTCGCGATTGCCGCACTCAAGGTGCGGCTGGTGCTGCTGCACTTCATGGAACTGAGGTCCGCGCCGCTGCCGTGGCGGCTGGTCTTCGAAGCCTGGGTGCTGCTGGCGACGGCGGCGATCGTCGGCATCTATCTGTCGACACCGCCGGTGACCGCCGCCTGAAGTGCAGTCTGAGCCGTAAGCCTCAGCTCGCCGCCGCCAGTGCCACGCTGCGCCGGGTCACGCGGACCCGCAGGCCATTGAGCACGGCGTTGCCGGACGGCACGTCGATCTCGGCTGCGGTATTGGCGGTCAGATCGTTGTAGCGGCCGCCGCCGATTGCCACCGCGCGGCGCCAGCCGCCGCCATGGCCCCAGTTGTGCGGCAGTGCCACGGTGCCGCGCATGACTTCGTCGCTGATGGTGACCGGCACCGTGATCTCGCCCCACGGCGAAGTGATCGCGGCATCGTCGCCATCGTGCAGCGCCAGCGGCCGGGCATCGTCCGGATGAATGCGCAGATGCGGCCGGCGATCACCAGTGGTCAGCTTCGGCACGTTGTGCAGCCAGCTGTTCTGCGAGCGCAGTTCGCGCATCGAGATCAACCGCAACGGCCAGAGTTTTGCCTGGGCCGGGTCGTCGGCCGATGGTCGGGCGATCAGCCGCGCCATCTCGCTGGCCATCAGCGGCTGCGCCAATGGAATCAGGCCGCCCGGGTGATGCACGCGCTTGCGGCTGACGCCGACCGGCGGCTCGGCGGATAGCGTGACGCCACTGGTCTGCTGGAACAGCTTCCGACGACTGATGCCGGGCTTCAGCCCGAACCAGTCGCCGGCCGGGCCGAGGCGCATGAACAGGTCGACGGCCGTTGCCGGTGACAGACGGATGCCGAGCTTGCCGAGCCACTGCGCGGCCTTCGACGGTGACGGCACCAGGCCGATCCGCTTGCAGATCGCATCGATGATCCACCAGTCGTCGCGCGCGTCGCCGCGCGCTGCCACGCTGGCTGGCGTCCACTGCGCATACGGCACGCTGGCGTGCATCTGGCTGAATACCGGCATGCCGTCGCGCTCCAGCCACAAGGTTGGCGGCAGGATGTAGTGCGCGTGCTGGCTGGTTTCGGTGATGTACGGATCGAGCGAGATCAGCAGTTCCAGTTCGTCCAGCGCGGCACCGACCTCGCCGGACGCGCAGGACGTTGTCGCGATGTTGCCGGAGGCGATCAGCAACGCCCGCAGCTGGCCCTTGCCCGGCGTACGGATTTCGCGCGGCAGCGTTGCGAGTGGCGAGGTGCCCATCACTTCGGGGATGCCGTCGACGCGCGTGCGCCAGCGGTCGTAGCCGTTGATCTTGAACAGCCGCGTGAAGCCTTCGGTATCGAGCATCGGCTGGCCGAAGACCATGCCGCCACGCCGGTCGAGATTGCCGGTTGCGATGTTCAGGACGTTGATCAGGTAGTTGGTCAAGGTCGAGAACGGCCCCAGCGACGCGCCGCAGCGGCCATACAGCGCGGCGGCCGGTGACTGCGCGAACGCGCGCGCCAGCGCCTGCACGTCGGCCCAGGCGATCCCGGTTTCGGCGGCCACCCGCTCGCCGGTCACGGCCGCCAGCAGCGCCGGCAGGCCTTCCGCGCCACGCGTCTGCCGGGCCAGCGCATCGCCATCGGTCAGGCCTTCGTCGACGATGGTTTTCAGCATGCCGGCCAGCAGCCACGGGTCGCCGTCCGGGCGCATCGGCTGCCATTCGAACTGGGCCGCCGTCTCGGAGCGGCGCGGGTCGATCACCACGACGCGCCCGCCGCGCTCGACGATCGCTGCCATCTGCTCCTTGACCCGGCCGGCGGTCATCATGCTGCCGTGGGTCACCACCGGGTTGGCGCCGAGCACGATCAGGAACTGCGTGTGGGCGATGTCCGGAAACGGCGTCACCAGGTTGTGGCCGTACAGCAGTTCGCCGACCACCCAGTAGTTGTTGATGTCGACCGACGATGCCGTGTACAGGTGCCGGGTCTTTAGCGCTGCGGCCATGCCGAGCAGCCACATGAAGGCACCGTAATTCCAGCCGTTCGGGTTGCCAAGGTGGACGCCGATCGACTCGCGGCCATGGCGCCGGATCAGATCGCGCAGGCGGGCGCCGATGTCGTCGAGCGCGCTGTCCCAGCTGACTGGCTCGAAGCGGCCATCGGGCTGGCGCTGCAGCGGCTGCAGCACGCGGTCGGGATCGTCGCGCACCGCGCCGAAGGCCGCGCCCTTCGGGCACAGGAAGCCTTTCGAGTTCGGATGGTCGACATCGCCACGGATCTTCAGCACTTCGTCACCTTGCACGGTGACCACGACGCCGCAGGCCGCTTCGCAGATGCCGCAGAAGGTTTTCCGTTCGACCGTGCCGGCCGTGCCGCTGCCGTGTTCGTTCATGCGCGCGCTCCTCGATGATGGTGCCCGCCCGTTATCGTCGTTACTGCCTCGGGTCGTGGCGATTCGCGGCTGTTGCCGCAATCAGGACTCTACAAGCGAAGAAGCCGCCCGGCACGTGGGTGCGAGGCGGCTTCGGATGTTGCGTGCGTCAGCGATCAGACCGTCCGCTGCGCCTTGCTGGCGTTGGTTGCGGCGACACCGGCTTCCTTGATCCGCGCCCAGGCCGCGTCGTCGAGCTTGTTCAGGCCGGCGAAGGTCGATGGCGCCGCCAGATGATGGCCGCCGTCGATGCAGATGGTTTCGCCCGTGATGTAGTCGGCGCCGTCGCTCATCAGCAAGGTCATCAGGTTGCCGAGTTCCTCGATCTTCCCGTAGCGGCCGGCCGGCACTTCATCGGCCTGTGTCGCGCCGACGGCGGCGTCGCCGGTCGGGCTGAGCATCTGCCAGGCGTATTCGGTCGGGAACGGGCCCGGTGCCACGGCGTTCAGGCGAATGCCGTACTTGGCCCATTCGACCGCCAGCGACATGGTCATGGCATTGATCGCCGCCTTGGCCATCGCGCTCGGCACGACATACGCCGAGCCGGTCCAGATCCAGGTCACCAGCGTCGACACCACCGAGCCCGGCAGACCAAGCGCGATCCAGCGCTTGCAGACGGCATGGGTGGTGAAGAAGCCGCCGTTCATCACGGTGGAGGTGATCGCCTCGAAGCCGCGCGGCGACAGATCCTTGGTCGGCGCGATGAAGTTGGCGGCGGCGTTGTTGACGAGGCCGGTCAGCGGGCCGAACTTGTCGAAGATTTCGCCGACGGCGGCATCGACCAGGTCGGCCTTGCGGATGTCGACGGTCTGCACGAACACGCGGGGGGCTGCGAAGTCGGCATTGATCTCGGCGGCAGCGGCTTCCAGCACGTCGATGCGGCGACCCCAGATGTGAACGTGGGCGCCAAGACCTGCGAAATGCTTGGCCATGCCCTTGCCAAGGCCGGTGCCGCCGCCGGTGACGAGGATGCGTTTGCCAGCCAGTGCGTCCGATGAGTAAAGCGCCATGTTCAATCTCTGGGGGTGGAAATTTAATATGGGACCATACGATATCTGTGGCCATGCTTCAATCCATCGGCGGGCTGTCGCGCCGCGCGCCACAGGCACGGGCGATGCCGCATGATCACGTCGCCATGACTGCCTCACCGCCGCCCACTGCCGCCAACGCCAACGCCAACGCTATTGCGAAGCCGCCGCGCCGCGCGCGCGGCCGGCCGACCCGCGAGGAAGGCGAAGCACTGCGCAAGAGCATTCTCGATGCCGCGCTGGCGGTGTTCATCGCTCGCGGCTTCGAGGCGGCCAGCATGGAAGGCATTGCCCGGGCCGCGAAGGTCGCCAAGATCACGCTGTACCGCCATTACGAGACCAAGGACCAGCTGTTCGTCGAAGTGGCGCGGCGTGCGCAGCTCAGCGTGCGCGAGCGGCTCGGCACGGTCGCGGAGCCCGGCATGCCGCTGGAAGCCGCGCTGCATCAGATCATCACCAAGCTTTACGACGGCTACACGCATCCGGATTATCTGGCGGTGATGCGCATGGTGATTGCCGAGGCGGGCCGTTTCCCGAAGCTGGGCCGAGCAATGCTCGATGATTCCGCGCACATTTCCGCGCCGCTGGTCGACTACCTGCAGGCGCTGAAGGATGCCGGCCAGATCGACATCGATTCGCCGTACGACGCGGCCTTGCAGATTTCCGGGCTGGCCAGCGGCGCCGGCCGCTACGTGCTGCTGACACCCGGCCGCCACCCGGTCAGTCGCCGGCGCTCGGTGGAATCACTGGTCACGCTGTTCACGCGGGCCTGGCGCCCGCAGGCCTGAGGCAAGCGGCGGACGCTACACTCGCCGCACCTGTTCGCCTGATCGACGGAACCCGAATGCTGCCGATTGCTCCTCGTCCGACCCGCCGCACCCGCGTCAAGCACGGTGGCAAGAAGCTGACCATCGAGGAACGCCTGCTGGCGGCGATGCAGCGGATGCTCGAGCAGGGCCAGCGCTACGTGTCGCTGTCGGTCGAGGAACTGGCTGCGGAAGCCGGCATGTCGCGCGGCACCTTCTATTCGCACTTCCGCGACAAGAACGAGCTGATCGCCCGCTTGATGGCGCTGATCACCGACGAGATCGTCGACAGCGCCGGCAACTGGCTCGGTCCTGATCCGGGGGGCCAGCGGCCGCGGCGCGAGGAAATGCAGGCGACGATGGTCGGCGTCAGCGGCACGTTCCGGAAGCACCGGGCCATCCTGTCGGCGTTTGCCGACAGCGCCCGTCAGGACGACGCGCTCAGCCTGCAGTTCCAGAAGATGATGGACACCATCTGCGGCCGTTGCCGCGCCGCGATCGCGGCGGTCAATCGCAGCGGCGGCTGCCGGCCGGGCACCGGCGATGATGTCGCCGATGCCTTGTCATGGTTCGTCGTGACCTACCTCGGCCGCTTCAGCCCGCTGCGCGAGGGCGAGGAACTGGAGCGGCTGATCAAGGCCGTGGCCGACATCTGCGCCAGCGCGATCTTTGCCGACGAGAAGTCCTGAGCGGCCAGCGGCATAGGCCAGCGTGCCAATACCGGCTCGCGGCTCAGGCAGTGATCTCCAGTCGCACGATCGCCGCGCCGTACAGGACAAAGCTGTAGCGCATGTCGATCGGGCTGCCCGGGAAGTTGCCGGTCAGTCGGCCGGTGACGACGTGACGATCGCCCGCCGACTCCAGACGCAGCGGCACGCACTGGTAGCGATAGCGCGCAGAAGCGTCGGCCTTCCAGGCGGCAATCGCGGCACGGCCAACATGGCGACGCGCTTCGTCGACGACCACGCCGTCCGGCACGAAGCAGTTCGCCACGGCTGAGCTGTCGTTCTGTTGGTCGGCCGCGAAGTAGGCGGCCAGTTCAGCGGGCAAGGCGAGCGGGGTCATCGGCGTTTCTCGATTGGCGAAGCCGCCATGGTGAAGCGCACGCATTACGTAGGGAATCCGCTATGGTCTGAATGGGTTCATTAGCCAGACCACCTAATGCGCGGCGCTGAATTTTCCGAACTGAAAGCCTTCGCCGCCGTGGTCGAGCGGGCGAGCTTCGCGCGGGCTGCCGACCAGCTGGGGCTGACGCCATCGGCGCTCAGTCAGACCATTCGCCAGCTCGAAACGCGACTCGGGGTGCGGCTGCTGAACCGCACCACCCGCAGCGTGGCGCCGACTGAAGCCGGTGTGCGTCTGTACGAACGGATCGCGCCGCTGTTCGAGGAAATGCACGCGGCGGTCGCCGAAGCGGTGTCCAGCAACCGCCGCACAGCCGGCACCCTGCGCATCAATACCCCGGGACTCGCAGCGCGCACGCTCATCGCACCACGGCTCGGCCGCTTTCACCGCATGCATCCCGAGGTGGTGCTCGACATCGTCATCGACGATAGCCTGAGCGACATCGTCGCCGGCCGTTTCGACGCCGGCATCCGCTTCGGCGCGCGTCTGGAGCAGGACATGATCGCGGTGCGGCTGACGCCGGACCTGCGGCTTTCCGCCGTGGCGGCGCCGGATTACCTCAGCCGTTGCGGCGAGCCGACCACGCCGGCCGAGCTGCAGCACCACGCCTGCATCAACTGGCGCTTTCCCGGCAGCGGCCGGCTGTACCGCTGGCAGATGCAGTCCGCCGACGAGCAGCTGGAGCTGGCGGTTTCCGGCCCGCTGATCGCGAATCACCCGGATCTGATGATGGCGGCGGCGCTGCAGGGGCTGGGCATCCTTTACACCTTCGACGACGGCGATGTAGAAGCGGCAGTCGCCGCCGGCCAGCTGCGGCGTGTACTGCCAGGCTGGTCGGTGACCCAGCCGGGCCTGCATCTGTACTACGCCAACCGGCGCCATCCGCGCCCGGCGCTGCGCGCGTTCATCGATTGCTTGCTGGATCGGGACGTAATCCCTGGCTGATCCGGGCCGGCGGCGACGCCAACAAAAAAGGCGGCGTCCTCGCGGACGTCGCCTCTATCGTTTCAGGTGTGGCTCAGACGCCGACCGTTGCTGCCCGGCCGACTTCCGCACCCGGCTCGTTCTGCCAGTCCGGCCAGCCGGCCTTGCGGTTCTGCTCGGCGGCCAGTGCGCGCTCTTCACGCGTCGCGAATTCCAGATCCCAGCGCTTCAGCGCCGGCTTGATGATCATCTCGTGCCACAGCGGCGGAACCAGCGCCGACAGGAAGCAGATGAACACGCTCGGCATGGTGATCGCTTCCTTGTGCGGCACCAGCTTGTAGTAGACCTGGTACGAGTTCAGGTGGTGATCAGCGTGGTTGGTGATCTCGAACGCCATCGTCCGCGAGAACCAGCCGAGGTGATTCCACAAGTGGCGGCGGCCGATCGGTGCGCCCGGCAGGCGAACCACACCATAGTGCTGGAAGTAGTTGAACGACTCGACCCAGAAGCGGGCGACGATCTGCCCGGTCAGCGCAATGCCGTTGGCCAGCGGGCCGCCAATCAGGAAGATGATCGCGTGGAACGCCAGCAGCGCCAGCAGTGCGCGGTAGACGCGGTGGCTGATGTGGAATGGCGACTTGCCCTTCTTCTTCAGCGCATTCGCTTCCATCTTCATTGCATAGGCGGTGCTTTCCAGGAAGGCGTTCCAGGTAAACGAATACAGATTGGTGCCGCGGGCCGCGGTGTCGCCGTCATCCGGGGTCGCCACATCGATGTGGTGGCCGACGACATGGCCGATGTCGCGCGTGCAATCGAGGATGCACAGGTGCGAGTAGCGACCGACGGTGCGCGGCAGTGCGCCACGCATGTGATAAAGCTCGTGCGCCGCAGGCACCAGCGGGATGACGCCCATCCACGCGAGGCTGAGGACCGAGCCGACGAGCTGAGCCGTGCTGAGGCCGCCCTGGCCAACGCGCCAGGCCATCATGAAGTACAGGCAGACCGGCCCGAGGGCGCACAGCCAGATCGGAATGTTGGCCAGCGTCGCGTTGCTCATCTTGCGCACGCTGTAGTCGCGGCCAACGACCGTGTCGAGCACAGCGAGCACCGGGAACGAGATGATGCCGATCCAGACCAGATCGCCACCGGCGTAGAAGCCGAAATAGGCCAGCGCGACTACCAGCACCGGAATCCAGTATTTCAAGTAATCCATCGTGATCGCCTCCTCAGGCTGCTGTTGTATGTGATGGTGAAACTCGCCGATCGGAACATCGCCTGGTCGGTCAAGCCACTGTTTTCAAACCCGGTGCGTAATAAAATTGCACACCGTGTTCATTTTCCGATACTAGCAGAGCGTCCAGCGACGCTGTCAACGCCGATCGTATGGTGGGCGACGAACGGCGCAGATCGTTTCGACACCCGCTGCAGGCCCGCGTCGGTCGCGGGCCGCAGCGGCCTTTAGTTACGGTGGCGACCTTTTCGATCGGCATGTCGGCGACTTACCGTGCAACTCCCGTACGGCCCACCGACCCCACCATTCCCGATGACCCACGTGACTCCGAGTATCGCGACACGCCTGCGCCAGGATCTGAAACTGCCGGTGATCGTTGCGCCGATGTTTCTGGTTTCGACGCCGAAGCTGCTGCTGGAATCCTGCAAGGCGGGACTGATTGGTTCGTTGCCGACGCAGAACGCGCGGACCACCGCCCAGCTGCGCGACTGGTTCAACGAAATCCGCGACGAACTGGCGGCGTTTCGAGCAGCCGGCCACACACCCGGTGGCTGGGCAGCGAGCGTGCTGGTGCACAACAGCTACGACCGCTTTCCCGAAGAGCTGGAGATGCTGCAGGAGTACCGGCCGGACATCGTCGTCACGGCACTGGGCAGCCCGAAGCGGGTGCTGAACGAAGTCCATGGCTACGGCGGCGCGGTGTTCGCCGATGTCATGTCGCTGGAACACGCGCGCAAGGCGGCCGATGCCGGCGCCGACGGTCTGGTGCTGGTCTGCCACGGTGCCGGCGGCCATACCGGCGCCAACAGCCCGTTCGCATTCATTGCCGAAGTGCGCCGCTTCTTCAAAGGCACGATCGTCGTCGGCGGGGCGATTTCAGATGGTCGCGGCGTGCTGGCAGCGGAAATGCTCGGTGCCGATCTGGTCTACATGGGCACACGCTTCATCGCCTGCCCGGAGACGATGATCAACGACGACTACCGACGGATGATGATCGACGCCCGCATGGACGGTGTGGTCGCCACCAAGTCGGTGACCGGTGTGCAGTGCAGCTGGCTCAAGGAAAGTCTGGTGGCGGCCGGTTTCGACGACACCAAGATCGCATCCACGGCCAAGATCGACTTCAGCGATGTGCACGGCGAGCTGAAGCCCTGGAAGAACATCTATGGCGCCGGACAAGGTGTCGGCCAGGTCGACCGCGCGGCGACCACGGCGGATGTGGCTGCGCAGCTGATCGGCGAATACCAGGCGGTCGCCGCCGAGTTCGCCGCCCGCTTCCGCGCCTGACGCTGTCACCGAATTCCCTTCCCGCCTTGCCCATTCCCGGAGATTCCGATGCTGCCTGCCCGCGCTGTCTACAGCGAAGAACACGAGATGTTTCGCGATGCCGTTCGCGGCTTCATCAAGACCGAGCTGCTGCCGCATTTCGCGCGCTGGGAGGAACAGGGGATCGTCGACCGCTCGATGTGGGACAAGGCCGGTGAAGCCGGACTGCTCTGTCCGCAAGTCGATGAAACCTACGGCGGTGTCGGCGGCACGTTCCGTCACAACGCCATCGTTGTCGAAGAGCTGGCCTATGCCGGCATGGCCGGGCCGCAGACGGACCTGTCGGTGCACAACGATGTCTGCGCCGGTTATCTGATCAGCCTCGGCACCGAGGAACAGAAGCAGAAATGGCTGACCGGCATGGTCAGCGGCAAGACCGTCTGTGCCATCGCGATGACTGAACCGGGTACTGGCAGCGACCTGCAGGGCATCAAGACCCGTGCGGTGCGCGACGGCGACCACTACCGGATCAGCGGCTCGAAGACCTTCATTTCCAACGGTCAGCATTCGGACATCGTCATCGTCGTGGCCCGCACTTCCGATGCGCCGGGCTCGAAAGGCATGAGCCTGATCGTCGTCGAAGCCGACCGCCCCGGTTTCCGCCGCGGCCGCAATCTCGACAAGCTTGGTCATCTGTCGTCGGACACTTCGGAGCTGTTCTTCGACGATGTCGTGGTGCCGGTCGGCAACCTGCTGGGCGCGGAAGGCACTGGCTTCGCAAGCCTGATGAGCGAACTGCCGCAAGAGCGCCTGACCTTGGCGGTGTCGTCGATTGCTGCCGCGCAGAAGGCGTTCGACATCACTCGCGACTACGTCAGCAACCGCAAGGCTTTCGGCAAGACGGTCATGGATTTCCAGAACACCCGCTACAAGCTGGCCGATCTGAAGGCCGAACTGGCGGTCGGCTGGGCATTCGTCGATCAGTGCCTGGAAAAGCACGACCGCCATGCACTGACATCGGCTGACGCGTCGATCGCCAAGCTGTGGTGCACCGAAATGCACGGCCGGCTGGTCGATACCTGCCTGCAGTTCTTCGGCGGCTACGGTTTCATGCGCGAATACGAGATCTGCAAGCTGTACGCCGATGCGCGCGTGCAGCGCATCTACGGCGGTACCTCGGAGATCATGCGCGAGCTGATTTCGCGATCGCTCTGATGGGGATGCCCCCGCCTGTTGCCGTACCGCATCGGCATGATAGTATGGCACCATACTAAACACCGGCGGCATGCCGGCCAATTTTCGGGAGTCGGCAATGGCGGGTCTGTATTTCGAGCAGTTCGTGGTCGGTCGGATCTTCGAGCACGAGATCCGCCGCACCGTCACCGAATCCGACAACGTCTGGTTCTGCGGCGCGACGTACAACCCGGCGCAGATTCACATCGACGCCGAGTACTGCAAGAACACCGAGTTTGGCCAGCCGCTGGTGAACTCGATCTTCACGCTGGGTCTGGTCATCGGCCTGTCGATTCAGGACACCACGCTGGGCACCACGGTCGCCAATCTGGGCATGACCGACACCCGCTTCCCGAAGCCGGTATTCGCTGGCGACACGATCCGCTCACGCACCACGGTGCTCGAGATTCGCGAATCGAAGTCGCGGCCGAACGCCGGCATCGTCACCTTCCTGCATGAAGGCCTGAATCAGCGCGGTGAGCTCATCTGCACCACGCAGCGCCAGGCGCTGATGCTGCGCAAGCCGGTGGCCTGAGCGCGTCCCGCGCCGCCGACCGACACCGAATTTCCTTAAAAATCTGGAGCCTTCCCGATGGATTTCTCGATCAACCCCGATCATCAGGCGATTCGCGACGGCGTCGGTGCCGTGGTCCGCTCGTTCGGCGACGACTACTGGCTGGCGCGTGACGAAGACGGCCAGTTCCCGCGCGAATTCCATCGCGCGATGGCCGATGGCGGCTGGCTGGGCCTGACCATGCCGGAGGAATACGGCGGCTCGGGGCTTGGCGTTACCGAAGCGATGATCATGATGCACGAGGTCGCCAGCCACGGCGGCGGCATGGCGGCGACGTCGAGCGTGCACATCAACCTGTTCGGGCCGCACCCGATCGTGGTCTACGGCACGCACGAGCAGAAGTCGCGCTGGGTGCCGCGCCTGATCGCCGGCGAAGACCAGTGCTGCTTCGGTTTCACCGAGCCGGATGCCGGCCTGAACACCACGGCGATCAAGACTTTCGCGACCAAGGTCGACGGCGGCTACGTGGTGCGCGGCCAGAAGGTCTGGACGTCGACCGCGCAGGTCGCCAACAAGATCATGCTGCTGACCCGCACCACGAAGCTTGAAGACTGCAAGCGCCCGACCGATGGCATCACCATCTTCTACACCGATCTCGATCGTTCGAAGATCGAGGTCAAGAAGATTCCGAAGATGGGCCGCAAGGCGGTCGATTCGAACGCCATCTTCATCGACGACCTGTTCATTCCCGAATCCGATCGCATCGGCGAGGAAGGCAAGGGCTTCGGCTACATCCTGCACAGCCTGAATCCGGAACGCGTGCTGATCGCCATCGAAGCGATCGGCATCGGTCAGGACGCGCTGCGCCGCGCGTCGAAGTACGCGCGCGAGCGCGTCGTCTTCGGTCGGCCGATCGGCAAGAACCAGGGCATCCAGCACCCGCTGGCCGAGAAGTGGATGTATCTGGAGGCCGCACAGCGCGTCTGCGAAAAGGCGGCATGGCTGTACGACCAGGATCTGCCGTGCGGAGCGGAGGCGAATTCGGCCAAGTTCCTCGGCGCCCGTGCCGGCTTCGACGCCTGCCTGCAGGCAGTGCTGACCTTCGGCGGCTTCGGTTACGCGAAGGAGTACCACGTCGAACGCCTGCTGCGTGAAGTGACGGTCACCCGCATTGCTCCGATCACCGAGCAGCTGATCCTGTCGTTCATCGCCGAAAAGGTGCTGGACCAGCCGAAGTCGTACTGATGGCCGCCGTTCGCCGCGTGGTCTTCAGGCTGGCGGCGCGGCGGTAATCGGCTTTACAACAGTCGTACGGTACCCTACGATCACGCTCAAACTTTTGCCGAGACGTTTCCATGTTCAAGCGCACGCTGTTCACCCACGAGCACGAGCTGTTCCGCGACACGGTTCGCAAGTTCATCGAGCGCGAGATCGCGCCGTACCACGCTCAGTGGGAACACGACGGCATTGTCCCGCGTGATCTGTGGACCAAGGCCGGCGAAGCGGGAATGCTGTGCTGCACCGTTCCGGAAGAGTACGGCGGCCTCGGGCTCGACTACCTGTTCGATGTCGTGGTGTTCGAGGAGATGGCGCGCAGCGGCTTCACCGGCCCCGGCTTCCTGATTCATTGCGATCTGGTCGCCACCTACGTCAAGTCGTTCGGCACCGAAGAGCAGAAGCGGCAGTGGCTGCCGAAGATGGTGTCCGGCGAAGCGATCGGAAGCCTGGGCATGACCGAGCCGCATGCCGGCTCGGATCTGAAGGCGATCCGCACCCGCGCCGTGCGCGACGGTGACGATTACGTGATCAATGGCCAGAAGGTGTTCATCTCCAACGGCCAGCTGTGCGACGTGCTGGTGCTGGCGACCAAGACCGACAGCGATGCCGGCTCGAAGGGCGTGACGCTGTTCCTGGTCGACACCAAGACGCCGGGCTTCAAGCGGGGCAAGAATCTCGAAAAGCTGGGCATGAAGGCGCAGGACACCTCGGAGCTGTTCTTCGAGGACATGCGCATTCCGGCCAGCTGCATGCTCGGCAAGGAAGGCGAAGGCTTCAAGCTGATGATGACCAAGCTGGCGCAGGAACGCCTTGCCCAGGCCATCCGCTCGGCCACGGTGGCCGAAACGCTGATCGAGATGACGGTCGACTACACCGCCAACCGCAAGGCCTTCGGCACCACGATCGGCGCGTTCCAGAACACCCAGTTCAAGCTTGCCGAACTGCATACCGAAGCGACGATCGGCCGCATCTTCACCGATCACTGCATCACCAAGTTCATGAATGGCGAGCTCGATGAAGTCGACGCCGCGATGGCGAAAATGTGGCTGTCGAACCTGCACTGCAAGTGCGCCGACGAATGTCTGCAGCTGTTCGGCGGCTGGGGCTACATGTGGGAATACCCGATCTCGCGCGCCTTCGCCGATTGCCGCATCGTCAAGATCGCCGGCGGCTCGATCGAAGTGATGAAGCTGATCATCGGCCGCTCGCTGTTCGGCCGCGTGCAGGGTCAGGAGCGGGTCAAGGCGATCGACGCCGGGGCTGACAAGAAACGCCTCGCAAGCTGATCGATCAGCCTGCGGCTCACGAGCCCGCCGTCCGTCACAGGGGGCGGGCTTTTGTTTGAACAGGCCTGATCGCCGACCGTGCGAGGGCCATTCGGGGCCAGGGCAGTGCCCTCGGTCCGACCACCAGCAAAATGCGGAGTCGGGGATGCATTACGAGACATTGCAGCTGACGGTTGAGGACGGGCTTGCGCGACTTGTGCTGAATCAGCCCGCGCTCGGCAATCCGTTCAATGCGCAAATGTGCGCGGACATGGGCCGCGTCGGTTCCGATCTGCTCGGTCGCGGTGATGTCCGCGCCGTGCTGCTGACGGCGAACGGCAAGTTTTTCACTGTCGGTGGCGATATCCGCATGTTTGCCGACCAGCTCGATACGCTGCCGGCGCAGATCCTCGAATGGACTTCGACCCTGCACATGGGGCTGGCCCGGCTGAAGCGGCTCAATGCGCCGCTGATCGCGTCGGTGCACGGCGTCTGCATGGGCGGCGGCGTGGCCCTGGTCGGCGCCTGCGATGCCGTGTACGCCAGCAAGAGCGCACGCTTTGGCGCGGCCTACCCGCAGATCGGCTATTCCTGCGATGCCGGTGCTTCGTTTGCGCTGGCCTCGCGGATGGGCGTTGCCCGCGCTCGCCGCTTCCTGCTGTTCAATGAAACGCTCACTGCAGACCAGGCGCTGGCGGCAGGGCTTGCAGACTTTGTCGTCGACGACGCGCTGCTTGCCGACACGGCCGAGCAGGCGGCTCGTCAGCTCGCGCAGGGCCCGACCCGCGCCTTCGGCGAGATTCGCCGGCTGATCGACAAGGCGCTGCGCACGCCGCTGGAATCGCAGCTGGAGGACGAGGCGCAAGCGCTGTCCGGCTGCGCCGGCAGCGCCGATGCCCGTGAAGGCATCAGTGCCTTTGTCGAGAAGCGGGCACCCCGTTTCACCGGACGCTGAACCGCAGGCCCGCTGGCGACAGCGGGCCGGTGAGCAAGCAGCGCCGTAACGCGATAGCCAAGAGAGGACGAGATCATGTGGTTGTACGCCGACATCAAGACGATTGCCGACATCCCGCGCCTTTACGCACGTACCCGGCCGAGCAAGGTGGCACTGGTCGACGGCAGTGGCGCGCTGAGCTTCGCTGCACTCGATGACCGCTCCAGCCGCATCGCCAATCTGATCATCGGGCTCGGGATTCCGGCCAAGTCGAACATCGGTTTCCTCGGCAAGAATTCATCGCTGTACTTCCAGCTGCTGTTCGGCATCAACAAGTCCGGCAGCACGATGTCGCCGATGAATTGGCGACTGGCCGCCCCGGAATTGGCATCGGTGATCGCCGATGCCGAGGCGCCGCTGCTGTTCGCCGATCGCGAGCTGATGCCGCTGGTGCAGGCGGTGCAGGCGATCTGCCCGCAAAAGTTCCAGGTCATCGAAATCGACCCAGCAAACACGGCCAGCAGTTTCGATGCGGCGGTTGCCGGTGCTTCGAATGTCGATCCGCACGCACCGCTCGAACCGGAGCAGGCCGCGCTGCTGATCTACACGTCCGGCACCACCGGCAAGCCGAAGGGTGTCGAGCTGACGCATCGCGGCTTCCACTACATGCGCCTCTGCGAACACCTGGAGCCGGCGCTGCGGTGGCAGGACGATGACGTGATGATGATGGTGATGCCGAACTTCCATCTGGTCGGCAGTGGCCTGAGCATCCAGTCGCTGTACAACGGCGGCACGCTGTCGATCCTGCCGCAGCTTGATCCGGGTCAGCTGATCCAGGTCATCCAGCGCGATCGGCCATCGATCGTGGCGCTGGTGCCGACGGCGATCCAGATGCTGCTCGATCATCCGGATTCGAAGACGGCCGATTTCTCGTCCCTGCGTCTGGTGATGTATGCAGGGTCGCCGATCAGCGCGCATCTGCTGGCGCGCGCGCTGCGCGAGATGAAGTGCAAGTTCATGCAGTTCTACGGCGCCACCGAAAGTTCGGGGGCAATCTCGCTGCTGCGTCCGGAACAGCACGTCATCGACGACGAGGCCAAGCTGAAGTCCTGCGGCACGCCGCTGCCGCTGATCGACGTCAAGTTCGTCGATCCGAACGGTGTCGAAGTGCCGGATGGCGAAGTTGGCGAGCTGATGGTGCGATCGCCATCGATCTTCGGCGGCTACTGGAAGCAGCCGGACACCACCGCCGCCGTGTTGAAGGATGGCTGGTACAAGACCGGTGATGCCGGTCGTCGCGATGCCGAAGGGCTGCTGTACCTGGTCGACCGGGTCAAGGACATGATCGTCACCGGTGGCGAGAACGTCTATTCGGCGGAAGTCGAACAGGTGCTGGCCAAGCATCCCGGCGTGCGCATGTGCGCCGTGATCGGCCTGCCGGACGAGAAGTGGGGCGAGCGCGTGGTGGCGCTGATCACGCCGAGCGATGGCCACAAGCCGACGCAGGACGAGATCATCAGCCATTGCCGTCAGCACATCGCCGGCTACAAGGTTCCGAAGGAAGTGCGGCTGGTCGATGCCTTTCCGATGACCGCGACCGGCAAGGTCCTGAAGCGCGTGGTGCGCGACGAACTGGCGCGCGCGGCGACCGGGAAATCCTGATTTCTGCCCGATCGGGTGGCGCAGCGCGTGAGGCGCAGGCCGTAATTTCGATGACCGGCCCGATTTTTCGGGCTGTTGCATGATGTTCGTCCGCCAGTCCTGCTCGGTTCAGGCTTGGCGGCATTCCCGTTACCCGTTTTGATCAACGAAGACCGTCGCCATGCCTGATTCCCCGTCGCCCCAGCTGCTGGACTCCGAAGCTTCCCAGACCCGCAATCCGCTGCGCTTCGTCACGGCGGCGAGCCTGTTCGACGGCCATGACGCCGCGATCAACGTGATGCGGCGGCTGATCCAGGCGCAGGGTGCGGAAGTGGTGCACCTGGGCCACAACCGTTCGGTCGAGGACGTGGTGCGCGCCGCGCTGCAGGAAGACGCCGACGGCATCGCGCTGTCGTCCTACCAGGGCGGCCACAACGAATTCTTCAAGTACATGGTCGACATGCTGGCCGAGCGCGGCGCGTCGCACATTCGCGTGTTCGGCGGCGGTGGCGGCACCATCACCCCGGAAGAAATCGCCGCACTTCACGAGCAGGGTGTGGAGCGCATCTACCACCCGAACGATGGCAGCAAGCTCGGTCTGGTCGGCATGATCGAGGACCTGATCAAGCGCGCCGAAACGCACCGCAAGGGCAGCAGCAAGCCCGGCCCAGCTTCGATCGACGACGAGATCAGTGTCGGCCGCTGGCTGTCGGCGCTCGAAGACGACATGTTCAGCGAGGCCGAACTGAGCCAGCTGCGTGCCGAGTGGAAAGTCGCCGGCGCCAAGACCCCGGTCATTGGTTTCACCGGCACCGGTGGTGCCGGCAAGTCATCGGCCGTCGATGAACTGCTGCTGCGCTTCCTGCAGGCATTCCCGACGATGCGCATTGCCGTGCTGGCCGTCGATCCGACGCGCCGCCGCTCCGGCGGTGCCTTGCTCGGCGACCGCATCCGCATGAATTCCCTGCGCAACCCGCGCGCCTTCATGCGTTCGATGGCGACTCGCCGTCAGCATGCCTCGACGAATACGGTGCTCAAGGATTGCATCGCCTTCCTGAAGAGCCTGACCTACGACCTGGTCATCGTCGAAACCGCCGGCATCGGTCAGAGCGACTCGGAAATCGTCGATCTCGTCGACTTCCCGATCTATGTGATGACCTCTGACTACGGCGCGGCCAGCCAGCTCGAAAAGATCGACATGATCGATTACGCCGAGCTGGTGGTGCTGAACAAGTTCGACCGTCGTGGTGCTGAAGACGCGCTGCGCGACGTCCGCAAGCAGTGGAAGCGCAATCGCGTGCGCTTCGACCTGAAGGATGAAGACGTTCCGGTCTACCCGACGATCGCCAGCCAGTTCAACGATCCGGGCGTCACCTGGATGTTCACCAACCTGTGCCGCCTGCTGCGCGACAAGCTCGGCCTGCCGGCGGACAAGTGGACGCCGGGTCTGGACACCACGCTGAAGGAGCCGCGCGCCACGGTGCTGATCCCGGGAAACCGCACCCGCTACCTTGCCGAGATCGCCGAGAACGGCCGTGGCATCAACCGCGATGTGGAGCAGCAGCACGACATCGCCGACCGCGCGCAGTCGTTGTGGGACGCGCTGAAGGAACTCGACGATCCGAAGCTGCCGAAGCCGCTCGATGTCTACGCCGGTGAAGACCTCACCACTGGCGGCGACAACAGCCTGCTGATCCTGCGCAGCCGCTACAACGAAGCGATCAAGGGCCTGAAGTCCGAATCGATCAGCCTGCTGCGCGAATGGCCGGCGCGGCTGAAGGGCGTCACCGACGATCAGTACGTCTACCACGTGCGCGGCAAGCCGGTGACCGGTGACAACTACAGCGAAAGCCTGTCGCACTCGAAGATTCCGAAGGTCGCTGCACCCAAGTTCGAAGGCTGGGGCGAACTGCTGCGCTTCCTGCTGAAGGAAAACCTGCCCGGCGGCTATCCGTATACGGCCGGCCTGTATCCGTACCGCCGTGTCGGTGAAGATCCGATCCGCATGTTCGCTGGCGAAGGCACGCCGGAGCGCACCAACCGCCGCTTCCACTACCTGAGCCAGCCGGGTGCGCCGACGCGTCTGTCGACGGCATTCGACTCGGTGACGCTGTACGGCGAAGACCCGGAAACGCGCCCGGACATCTACGGCAAGATCGGCAACTCCGGCGTCAACATCGCCACGCTGGACGACATGAAGAAGCTCTACTCGGGCTTCGACCTGTGCCTGCCGAGCACCTCGGTGTCGATGACGATCAACGGCCCGGCGCCGATGATCCTGGCGATGTTCATGAACTGCGCGATCGATCAGCAGGTCGAGAAGTACCTGAAGGCCGATCCGGCCCGTTGGGCGGCCGCCGAGAAGAAGATCGCCGAGCTGTTCAAGGACAAGACCCGCCCTGTCTATTCCGGCGAGTTGCCGTCGAACAACAACGGTCTGGGTCTGGCGCTGCTCGGCGTCACCGGCGATCAGCTGGTTGATGCGGAGACCTACGACAAGATCAAGCGCGAAACGATGGCGGTGGTGCGCGGCACCGTGCAGGCCGACATCCTCAAGGAAGACCAGGCGCAGAACACCTGCATCTTCTCGACCGAATTCGCGCTGCGGATGATGGGCGACATCCAGCAGTCGTTCGTCGAGCGCGGCGTGCGCAACTTCTACTCGGTGTCGATCTCCGGGTACCACATCGCCGAAGCCGGTGCGAACCCGATCAGCCAGCTGGCGTTCACGCTGGCCAACGGCTTCACGTTCGTCGAGTACTACCTCGCACGCGGCATGAAGATCGACGACTTCGCGCCGAACCTGTCGTTCTTCTTCTCGAACGGCATGGATCCGGAGTACTCGGTGATCGGTCGCGTCGCCCGGCGCATCTGGGCGCGGGCGATGAAGGAGCGCTACAGCGCCAACGAACGCAGCCAGATGCTGAAGTACCACATCCAGACGTCCGGTCGTTCGCTGCACGCGCAGGAAATCCAGTTCAACGACATCCGCACGACGTTGCAGGCGCTGTACGCGCTGTTCGACAACTGCAACAGCCTGCACACCAACGCCTACGACGAAGCGATCACCACGCCGACGGAAGAAAGCGTGCGTCGCGCAGTGGCAATCCAGCTGATCATCAACCGCGAGCTGGGTCTGAACTACTGCGAGAACCCGTGGCAGGGCAGCTTCATCATCGATCAGCTGACCGACCTGGTCGAAGACGCGGTGTACAAGGAATTCGAATCGATCTCCGAGCGCGGTGGTGTGCTGGGTGCCATGGACACCATGTACCAGCGCGGCAAGATCCAGGAAGAAAGCCTGTACTACGAGCACAAGAAGTACGACGGCAGCCTGCCGCTGATCGGCGTCAATACGTTCCTGCCGAAGGACCATGGCGGCGAGATCGCCACCACGATCGAGCTGATTCGCTCGACCGAGGAAGAGAAGGGCCAGCAGATCGAGAACGTCGGCGCGTTCCGGGCCATCCGCAATGATCTCCAGGCCGACAGCCTGAAGGTGCTGCAGCAGACCGCGCGTGACCGCCGCAACATCTTCGAGGCGCTGCTGGAGGCGGTGAAGTACAACTCGCTGGGCCAGATCAGCCACGCGCTGTACGACGTCGGTGGCGAGTACCGCCGCAACATGTAGTTCATCCGCATGTATCCCGCGCGGCGATGTGCGTCGCGGGATACATGCACCGGTGGCTGGGCGGGTCGTCAACCGGCCGCCAAAACTGAAAAACCCCGGATCGATAGTCGATCCGGGGTTTTTCAGTTTTGGGTCTGGCCGCTGACGCCGGCTTTCGGCTTGGAGGCCGTGCTACGCCGTCACCGCGCCGAGACGGTGACTTTTGTCGCAGAAGTTTTGACGCTAACGTCAAATATTTTGTGCGTTTGCGACAAGTCCTTGATTTACTTGAATATCGTAAATCGAAGATTTCTTGACGACCCACCAACACCTGCTTATACTGCACCGCAACAACAGTCACTCACCACAACGCGAACAAGAATTCGAACGCGTTGTGGATGTCTCCTCCAGAAAGGCTTCGGCCTTTCTCGCACCTTGCCCCCTGCAACAGGGGGTTTTTTTTGGGCGTCGACTTCGTCACCACGTCCCGGCCTGCTCCTGCGATTCGTCGGCAAACATCAGCGGCCATCGGCCGGCGACTGTAAGTGCTGGCGCCTCCTTGCCTGCTGATCTCCGCTGCCAAATCAAGGACTTGCGCGGGTCGTGAGCGGTTTTCCGGCGACCGCGAACCAGCGCTGTCGCCAGCAGTCACGGAACGGCGAAATGTCCCGTTGTCGGCCTGCGCCCTGCAGCCTTCGCGAAATGCGGCCGCGTATCTCGGCGCAGCTCATTCCGTGTGCTGATCGGGCTGTTGAAATGGAAGTGTCGGCCTGAGCGACTTGACCGCTGGTGCTGGCGTGCCGAATTGATGGCACAGTACCATTCAGTGATGGCAACATCGACCAGCAACGGCGCAATGTACATGACCCGATACGCGGTGACCAACCCAAGCTGTCCTGATGGCGTCCGTTTCACTCGGCGGACGGCCTGAATCATGGCCCTCGAACCCGCACAGGTGGTGCGTAACGGCGATGTCGATCTCGCCGTGTACGTCTGGGATGCGCCGGCGGATCGTGCGGACACCAAACGTCCGCCGGCACGCGGCCGCAAGCTGGTGCGCAAGCCGACGGTCTTACTGGTTCACGGCTACCCCGATGCGGCCACGGTATGGACCACGGTCGCCGAGGGTCTGGCCGAGCGCTATCGCGTGATCGCCTATGACGTGCGAGGCGCCGGACGCTCGTCGGTCCCGGCCCGATTGCGCGACTACGACCTGGACTGCCTCGTTGCCGATCTCGCCGCCGTCATCGACGCGGTGAGTCCCGATCAGCCGGTACACCTGATCGCCCACGACTGGGGCTCGATCCAGGCCTGGGAGGCTGTGACCACCGAAAGACTCGTCGGCCGCATTGCCTCGTACACGACGATTTCCGGCCCGAGTCTGGACCACGCCGCGCACTGGATCCGACGGCGCCTGAAAAGCGGCTCGCTCGACCAGTATCGGCAGGTTGGCCGGCAGCTGGCCCACTCCTGGTACGTCGGCATGTTCCATCTGCCGGGGCTTGCGCCAACGCTGTGGAAAGTCGGGCTGGATCGGCTGTGGCCCGGTCTGCTCGAACAGCTTGACGGCGTGCGACCGGACGCCAGCGACAGCCAGCGCAAGGACGGCATGAATGGCGTCAACCTGTATCGGGCCAACTTCGGCAAGCGCCTGCTGAAACCGGCCGAGCGGCGCACCGAGATTCCGGTGCAGTTGATCGTGCCGCGCCAGGACCGCTTCATGGTCGGCGAGATCTGGGACGACCTGCCGCAGTGGGTGCCGAACCTGTGGCGGCGCGAGACCGATGCCGGTCACTGGATCCAGTCGAGCCATCCGCAACGGGTGATCGACTGGACATCCGAATTCATTGATCACGTCGAAGGTGCTCGGGAAACGCCGGCACTGGCGCGTGCGCGCAGCCACGCGCGCACATCACGCAGCAGCCAGCAATCCGATCGCCAACGCGGTCGGCTGGTCGTGGTCACCGGCGCCGGATCGGGATTCGGCCGGGAAACCGCGCTGCTGTTCGCGCGGCACGGCGCCGACATCGTGTGTGTCGACATCAACCGCGAGGCCGCCGAACACACCGTCGAACAGATTCGCCAACTCGGCGCGCAGGCCTGGGCGCGGGTGGTCGATGTCGGCAGCGTCGAGCAGATGACCGCACTCGCCGACGGCGTCGAGGCCGATTTCGGCGCGCCAGACATCGTCGTCAACAACGCCGGTATCGGCATTGCCGGCTCGTTCTTCGACACCAGCGATGCCGACTGGGAGCGGGTACTGCAGGTCAATCTCTGGGGCGTGATCCACGGCTCGAAGCTGTTCGGACGGCAGATGATCAAGGCCGGTCGGCGTGGCCACATCGTCAATGTGGCGTCGATGGGCGGCTTCACGCCATCGAAGTTCATGTCGGCCTACAACACCAGCAAGGCGGCGGTACTGATGCTCGGCGACTGCCTGCGTGCTGAACTGGCCGACAAGGGCATCCACGTTGCGACCATCTGCCCGGGCCTGTCGATCACCAACATCACGCAGAGCACGCGCTTTGTCGGCCTGAGCCCGGAGCAGCAGGCAGACAAGCAGGCGCGAGTGACGCGGCTCTACCAGCGCCGCAACCTGACGCCGGACCGGATCGCCGAGGCCATCCTCGACGCCGTCGAGCATCGACGCAACGAAGTGCCGGTTGGCGCCGAGGCTCGCGGTGCGCGGCTGATCTCGCGGTTGTTGCCGTCGCTGTCGCAAGGGCTCGCCCGCCTCGACCTTGTTCCCTGAACCCCGATCCAACCTGACCACGGAGCATTCCCATGGCCGTTACACCCATCACTGCATTGCTTGGCAAGGTCATCTCTGGCGCGCCGAAGCGTGCTTCCGGCACTTCGGGGCGTCTGATTCCGCGCAAGGTCAGATTCGACTGGACGGACACGCCGGTCGACTGGATTCCCGGCCACCCGTTTGCCAGTCACTTCATCAATGAGATCAACCTGCTGCTGCCAGCTGGCGAGTTCTGGTTCTGTCGCCTCTACAACGAGGCGCTGCCGTTGGTCACTGACGACAAGCTGCGCGACGACGTGCAGATGTTCATTCGTCAGGAGGCCATGCACGCGCGCGCCCACAGCAGCGCGATCGCTGAGTACCTGAACCGGCGCGGGTTCGAGACCGAATCGAATACCCGTCAGGAAGACTGGCTGTTCGAGCACCTGCTCGGTGACACGTTCGCCGGCCGCGAATTGCGGAGTGACTGGGCAAAGAAGCAGTGGCTGGTGTTCCGTCTTGGCGTGATCGCCGCGATCGAACACATGACCTGCGTGCTCGGCCAGTACGCGCTCGACAACAAGGGCTGGGATCAGGTCGGCGCCGACCCGGTACTGCTCGATCTGCTGCGCTGGCACGGCGCCGAGGAAATCGAGCATCGCAGTGTGGCGTTCGACCTGTATCGCCATCTGGGCGGGACCTACACGTCACGCTACTACCTGAGCCTGATCGCGATGCCGGCGATCTTCGGCTTGTGGGCGCATGGTGCAGCCCATCTGATGAAGCAGGATCCGCGTTTCGAGGCCAAGCGGCCGAGTGTGTTCCGGCCGTGGATCTGGCTCGAATGGCAGCGCCAGTCGAAGACCGGGATGCTGCCGTCGTTGCCTTCGCTGCTGCGCAAGCAGCTGCCTTTCTTCAGCCCCTGGTACGACCCGGTCAAGGAAGGCTCGACGGAAGAGGCGCTCGCCTATCTCGACGCCTCGCCGGCGGCAGCAATGGCGCTGCGCAGCGCTGCCTGAACCTCTACCAGCGCGGTTCCCAAGCCACGACGGCGATCATCATCGCTGTCGTGGCTTCTTCGTTTCCGGCACCATCGGGCGCGAAGGGCTGGTCGCAAGGGCCCGGATTCAGTGCGCTGGCTTGAAATCCGTGGGCAGGACCGCCATCGACGTGGTGGACGCGAATCGAACCAGCGTCGCGATAGATTTCGTCAATGGCCCGGATTTTGATAAATCATTTCAATCTCTGGGTGCGTGTAAGTAGTATCTCGCTATCAAATCAACCCACCCCACATACAGGACGCATCCATGTCGCTGATCAACACCGCGGTCAAGCCGTTCAAGGCCCAGGCCTTTCATAACGGCCAGTTCATCGAAGTTTCCGATGCCAGCCTCAAGGGCAAGTGGTCGGTGCTGATCTTCATGCCGGCTGCCTTCACGTTTAACTGCCCGACTGAAGTCGAGGACGCCGCCAACAGCTACGCCGAGTTCCAGAAGGCGAACGCCGAGGTCTACATCGTCACCACCGACACCCAGTTCTCGCACAAGGTCTGGCACGAAACTTCGCCGGCCGTCGGCAAGGCCAAGTTCCCGCTGGTTGGCGACCCGACCCACCAGCTGACCCGCGCTTTCGGCGTGCACATCGAGGAAGAAGGTCTGGCGCTGCGCGGCACCTTCATCATCAACCCGGAAGGCGTGATCAAGACGCTCGAAATCCACTCGAACGAGATCGCCCGCGACGTCTCGGAGACCCTGCGCAAGCTGAAGGCCGCGCAGTTCACCGCCGCCAACCCGGGCCAGGTCTGCCCGGCGAAGTGGAAGGAAGGCGAGAAGACGCTGAAGCCGTCGCTCGACCTGGTCGGCAAGATCTAAACGATCCTGCTTCGGGCCGTCGGCAACGCTGGCCCGACACTGACGCAACACCAGCGCCCTGCCGCTGCCACACGTGGCGGCAGGGCGTTTTGCATCCCGCAGTCCCCGAAATTCAGTATTTGCAGCAGCACGGTTTCGAAACGGAGAACTCCCATGCTTGACCAGGACCTGAAGGAAACATTGAAGGGCTACCTCGAGCGCCTGACCCGCCCGCTCGAAATCGTTGCCAACACCAATGGCTCGGACGCCTCGAAGGAAATGATGGCGCTGCTTGCCGACATCACCGATGTCTGTGGCCAGATCACCGTGCGCGAAACCTCGGACGCAAGCTTGCGCGCGCCGTCGTTCGCGATCGGCAGCCCTGGCCACGACATCAAGTTGCGCTTCGCCGGCATTCCGCTCGGCCACGAGTTCACGTCGCTGGTGCTGGCGCTGCTGCAGGCTGGCGGTTACCCGCCGAAGGTCAGCGATGACGTGATCGCTGCGATCAAGGCGATTCCCGGCCCGCTGAAGTTCGAAAGCTACTTCTCGCTGTCGTGCCAGAACTGCCCGGATGTCGTGCAGGCGCTGAACCTGATGGCGGTGCTGAATCCGAACATCGAGCACACCGCGATCGAAGGCAGCGCGTTCCAGGCCGAGGTCGAGGCGCGCCACGTGATGTCGGTGCCGAGCATCTATCTGAATGGCGAGCCGTTCGCTGCCGGCCGCATGGGCGTCGACGAAATCCTGGCCAAGCTCGATACCGGCGCGGCCGCGCGTGAAGCCGAGAAGCTCAAGGACAAGGCGCCTTATGACGTGCTGATCGTCGGTGGCGGTCCGGCCGGAGCAGCCGCGGCGATCTACGCCGCCCGCAAGGGCATCCGCACCGGTGTCGTTGCCGAACGCTTCGGCGGTCAGGTGATGGACACGATGGGCATCGAGAACCTGATCTCGATCCCCGAGACCGAAGGCCCGAAACTGGTTGCAGCGATGGAAAACCACGTCGGCCACTACGACGTCGACGTGATGAAGCTGCAGCGTGCTGACGGCATTTCCAGCGACGGCGAGATGGTCAGCGTGGCGCTGGCCAGTGGCGCTACGCTGAAGTCGAAGACCGTGATCGTCGCGACTGGCGCGCGCTGGCGGCAGATGAATGTCCCGGGCGAAGACACCTACCGCAACAAGGGCGTGGCCTACTGCCCGCACTGCGACGGCCCGCTGTTCAAGGGCAAGCGGGTAGCGGTGATCGGCGGTGGCAACTCCGGTGTCGAAGCGGCGATCGATCTGGCCGGCATCGTCGCGCAGGTGACCTTGATCGAATTCGACAGCCAGCTGCGCGCTGACGCGGTCCTGCAGCGCAAGCTGCACAGCCTTCCGAACGTCCGCGTGATCACCTCGGCGCAGACCACCGAAGTGAGCGGTGACGGTGCCAAGGTCAATGGCCTGGTCTACAAGGACCGCGCTTCGGGTGACCTGCACACGATCGAGCTGGAAGGCATCTTCGTCCAGATCGGCCTGCTGCCGAACAGTGACTTCCTCAAGGGTTCGGTCGATCTGAGCCCGCGCGGAGAAGTGATCGTCGATGCCAAGGGCGCGACCTCGATGGCGGGCGTTTTCGCTGCCGGCGACGTCACCACCGCGCCGTACAAGCAGATCATCATCGCGATGGGCGAAGGCTCGAAGGCGGCGCTGAGCGCGTTCGATCACCTGATCCGAATGGCGGTCCCGGAAGCGGCGCGCAAGGCCGCCTGATCCCGGCGTCGCGCCAAGTCGCGTACGTCTCGCGCGGACTGCAAGCGCCCGGTCGCGATCCGGGGTGCGCAGGGCACAGCAGGAAGCGGTAATGAAAAACGGCCTTCGGGCCGTTTTTTTGTTTGACGTTCAAGCGCTGAACGTCACCGCCGAATATTCAGGAAAGTTTTCTTAATCAGTGAATAACCGTTCACTTGTATACTGACGAGCGATTCATCAAGAATTCGCTGAGAATGCACAAGCCGATGACATATCGCGCCATGATCTTCGGCGGCGAAACGCAGAGCAACTGCTTATAAATGTGGGTTTTTTGTCGGATTCCACAACAAGGACGCGGCCGGGAATGGCCGGATTTGCACAGGGATACAAACAAGCGAATGGCCGCCGTTCCGGCTCTGCGCGACGATCATCGACGCAGATAATTCGCCCCTCGAAATCAGGAGCTTCATTGCAATGCGAATTTTCAACATCACGACTGCGGTCATCGGCGCTGGCGCTCTCGCGCTGGGCCTGAGCGGCTGTGACAACCTCAACGGCGATGTCGTCGGCGGCGAGCCGGAATCTGCGACCGGCCTGCTTAATGACGGTCTGACCACCACCGCCATCACCGGCAGCGGGAATCCGATTGCCGGCAACTTCATCTGCTCGAACAGCATCTCGGCGACCAAGCCGGATCTGGTCGTCGGCACCAACGGTCTGGTCGGTGGGCTGCTGACCGACCTGCTGGGCTCGCTGGGGCTCGATGTGGTCGGCAACCTGCTGAACAGTGTCTCGACGCCAGAAGCGGCGGTCGACGCCAATCTCGACACCGCAGCCGGCGTCACGCTGACCGCCGGGCTGCTCGGTGGCACGCTGAGCTCGGTCGATCTCACCGCCGTGGTTCGCGAAGGCGGCACCGTGCCGGCAGGCTTTTACGCGGTGGCCGGTCTGAGCTTCCCGGGCGGCATTGCCAACCTGTCGCTGTTCAATTCGATCACCGTGCGCACGTCGCTGCTCGACCTGCCGCAGGAAGTGGCAACGCTCGACCAGTCCGCGATCTCGCTGCTTGGGATCAACGGCAGCACCGTGCCGTCCGCCTGGGTGGGTTTCAAGGCAACCCGGCCGTACGACAAGCTGACGATTTCGCTGGTGCCGGGCCTGCTGTCGGTGAACGTCGGTGATGCCGTGCGCATCCACGAGTTCTGCTACGACGGCCGCTTCGTCATTCCGAAGGCCGGCTAAGCGCCGACCGCGGGATCACCAAGGCGACGCCGCGCCTGACCGCGCGGTGTCGCCTTTTTTGTGGCCATCAACCGGTGATGGCTGCGGTACGGTCGCGCAGCCACATGCCGGCGACCATCGTGGCGACGAACAACAGGATTTCCGGCGAACCGGCTCCAAGATTGGCGATTGCCGGGCCCGGACAGAGACCGGCGATCCCCCAGCCGATGCCGAACAGTGCAGCGCCAAGCAGCAGCTGCGGGTCCAGATCGCGCCGCGTCGGCAACTGGAAGCGCTCTGCAAACAGCGGTCGCGCGCTGCGGCGCACCCAGGCAAACACCGGAAAGGTCACCAGCAGCGCTGAGCCCATGACGAAGGCCAGTGACGGATCCCATGCGCCGGTGACATCGAGAAACGCCACCACCTTGCCGGGATCGGTCATGCCGCCAAGGGCGAGGCCGGCGCCGAACAGCAGCCCCGAGACAAGCGACATCAACGCCGTCCTCATGACGCGGCACCCAGAAGATGCCGGATCACGAAAACGGTCAACGTGCCGAAGGCCATGAAGGTGATCGTGGCGGTGATCGAGCGTGTCGACAGGCGGGCGATGCCGCAGACGCCGTGACCCGAGGTACATCCCGAGCCCATTCGCGTGCCGTAGCCGACGATCAATCCAGCGATCGCCATGCCGAGCCAATCCGTTTGCAGGCGGCCCGCTGGCAGCGCAGTGACCAGCGTCGTCAGCAACACGGCGCCGAGCACCATGCCGCCGAGGAACATCGAACGCCAGCGGCGATCACCGCCGTTGCCGTCGAGCATCAGCCCGCCCAGTACGCCGCTGACACCAGCGATGCGGCCGTTGAAGACGATCATCACGGCGGCGGCCAGGCCGATCAGCAAGCCGCCGGCGGCGGCACGCAGCCAGCTGTCGACATCGATCAACACATTCATGGCAACACAATCTCCTTGCATTCATTGCGGCTGACAGCAACGCTGCCGGCCAGTACAGTCCCCGGCATTCACACATGGAGTATACGGTATGGGGTATGCAGAAGGTGGTCGGAAGCGCGCTGCGAAGCCAGCGCCGGGCACGACGGTTGTGGCGCCCGGCGAGGATCAGCATCGGCGCGACCTCGTCATGCGACTCAAGCGAGTCGAGGGGCAGATTCGCGGCGTGATGGCGATGATCGAGACCGAGGTTCCGTGCGATGCGGTGGCCCAGCAACTCGCTGCGGCACGCAAGGCGCTGGACCGCGCGTTCTACGAGATGATGGCCTGCGATTTCGAGCGGGAGATCATTCGCAGCAGCGACAGCGCGCAGCTCGCCAAGCGGCTGGCCGAAAAAACGCGGCTGCTTGCGAAGTACAGCTGAGCGCTCATGCTGGCATCAGGCGCGATTGCAGATCTCGATAACTGGCACATCCTCGGGCCGTCGCCGCGGGACGCCATCGAAATGACCGGGAGCTGTCGCGATGCGCGTTGCGCGTTGCGCGATGGTATTCAGCGGAGCGACGGCAGCACGCCGATCGACAGCATGAACGCCTCTTCGTCGCTATTCGCCTGCTCAAGCACGCTGCTCGACAGCAGATGACGTCCTCCGGACACGCTCCGGAACTGGCAGCGGGTACCGAACTGGCGGATCTGGTTGCAGGCCGCGATGACGGATGATTGCGGGACCTGCTCGTCCGCGTTCCCGTGGATCATGATCACCGGCGGCATGCCGGGTCTCAGGTTGCGGGACGGCGAAATCTCGTTCGAAACCGGGAAGAAATAGTTCGTGCTCGGTGATGCATAGGTGCCATCACCTTCCGCGACGTCCACGGCGCCACTGCGGATGGAAATCGCGGCGACCGGGAACGGCGGCGAGCTGCCCGGGTCCGTTGTCGCGGGCGGGAACGGCAGTCCGGCGAAGAAGGCGCTTCCGCCAGCGGATGATCCACCGGCCACGACGACGCGCATCGGATCAACGCCCAGTGTCGCCGCGTTCTCCATGATCCATTTGATGACGCGTCGATTGTCATCGGCAATCGCGACTGGCGAGCTGCCGAAGCGATCGTTGACGCGATAGTCCGGTGCAAAGCCGACGTAACCCGCCTTGTTGGCCCAGGACTTCGCAGAGCCCACGGCGGACTCCGGATCGCCGTGGTTGTAGCCGCCGCCGAAGAACTGCACTCGGGCAGCGCGGCGATCCTGTGGCTGCCAGTTCTTGGGGTAGGCCACGAATACGCGCAGCGGAACTGGTGAATGGTCGCGATAGACAAACGCCGTCACGCCATCAAAGGCCGACTTGGTGGCCGAGACTGAATCGATCGACGTCGTTACCGAAAGCGTCGACGACTGCGATCCGACGCTGAGCTTCACTGACGCGGTCTCGGAGAACCCCGATGGCGCTTTCATCTGGACCGTGATGGCGTCGCCCGCGACGGCCGTTCCGGGTGTCGACACGTAACGCCCGCCATTGATGCTGTAGAAGCCGCCGGTGATCTTCACCGCTGCCGGTTTGGTTGTATTGCGGACTACGACCGGCACGGTGGTCACGATGCTGCCCGGCGGAACCTCTGCACCGGGATACAGGTTGGCGTTGGCCAGCTTGAACGACGCAGGCACCGTGAGTGTCTTCGCAGTGACTTTCCAGGTCGCTTGCCGGGACTTGCCAAGGCCGTTGCCGATCGTCAGCGTGGCCGACTTGGCCTGACCTGAACTCGACGGCGAGAGCATTTTCAGCGTCACGATATCGCCGGCTTTCACTTGACCGTTCTGCGCCGTGTACGGCCCGCCATTGACGTTGTATTCGGCCCCGCTGATCTTGATGTCCGTCAGGGTATTGATGTTGGTGACCGCGACCGGGGAGCTGATGGCCTCGGTCGCCGGCGGCACTGACAGCGCCCGGAATGCAAAGGCGTCGGGGACCTGATCGACTGCAGCGGTGCTCTGCACTTCGAACGAGGCGCTGACACCGCCGATCGTGATCGAGCCGGTCCGGATGTCATTCAGCATCGGGCCGGCAACGACATACAGCGCCACCCGATCTCCGGAATTGACGACACCGGGCGCTGCGGAAAAGACGCCGCCATTGATCTGGAAGGCCGTCCCGTCGGTGCTGACGATCGAGGTCGGCGCGGAAATGCCTTTGACGGTGATGGTCGAACTGGTTTGCCCGAGTGCCGGCAGCGCGCGAACCGGCCCGGAGAACCGGATGGCATCCGGAACGGTGTCGGCGCCTTTGTTGATGACCGAAAACGGCGCACTGCGATTGCCGACCGTGAGGTTTGCACTGGCGCTGCCGCCGAGCCCGGACGCGGCGGTGACAGCGACACGGATGGTGTCGCTGTTCACGGCCAGTCCATCCGCTGTGCTCCACGTGCCGCCATTGATGCTGTAGCGCCCGCCGGTAACCGACACTGGCACTGCTGCATTCACACCGGACACCGTGACCGCAGCGCTGACGTATTCGGTATCGGCATTGGCTCCGATCACCGGCGGGAACCGGAAGATGTCGGGCATCGCGCGGCGTGCAACGCTGCTCACCACAAATGGGCTGCTGACGCTGCCGACCGTGATGGTTGACCCCGCGCTTATACCGAACTCGTTCGGCGCTGTGAGCTTCACGCGCACGCTGTCGCCATTGCGCACCGTACCGAGGCTCGACGTGAAAGCGGCACCGTTGATGCTGTAGGTGCCGGCCGACACGCTGATCGTGGATTCGAGGTCGAGGCCGTAAATCGTGAACGCATCGCTCACCTGTTCCGTGCCCGGCACGGCATCACGCTTCGGCGCAATGCTGAACCCATCCGGCTCTGAACCTGCGCCGGAGGCTGGTGACGCGATCGCCGCGCAAAAGCAGACCGAAAGCGCAAACCTGGGGATGAACGATGTGATGGATGTCATGACTGCACCCGATGATCGACAAGCCAAAAATTTCTTTGCTGATTCAGCCGTCAAGCTGGCTGGCGACGCCATGTTCGAGAAACAGCTTTTGTGGTGTCACTCAAAAAAGCGTGATCCGAGGGTGTCGGACCGCGAAATCCTCGCCGC
The DNA here is from genome assembly GCA_026398875.1 of Gammaproteobacteria bacterium. Classification (GTDB taxonomy): domain Bacteria; phylum Pseudomonadota; class Gammaproteobacteria; order Nevskiales; family Nevskiaceae; genus Nevskia. The sequence continues at coordinate 91,833 of JAPLSB010000009.1, forward strand.
CGCGCCTGCCTTTGTCAGCAGCAAACCGTACCCGAAGGCGTCTTGTATCCGCACCACTCGGATGGCTGCGGGGCGCCCGATTGATTGAATCAATCCCCGGCTCAATCCGTAACTTATCGAAGCCTTTGGCATCGGTCTTTAGGCCTCTGAACCGAGCGCAACACCGTAGATCATGATGTCCGACCCTGAGGAATCGAGGTACTCATCAATCGCAACTATTCAAGTCGCTCTTACTCGACGCACCGCTGGAATCGTAGTTGATGAGCAGCGCATGTTTTTCACGGAACTGTGACGTAGCGCACGCTTGTTCCCGAGTGCTGCCCCGTCCGCTGCACGCCGATTCTCAGCGCATGGATTGCTGGTACAGGCATCCGAAACGACGGAACGTCATTGGGCGCGGGATTGGACTGAAATGTCCCCGAACGCATCGATGCAGTAGCGGCAGCGCAGTGCCGCCGTGCTCAGTTATCCACTGCGCCAGCGTTGATCCAGCGCAGGATCAGATCAAGCTGACCGTCATCGAGCGGCCGTGGCGGATCGTTCATCGGCATGCGGTTGCCGCTGCCGCCTGCGGCCAGCTGGGTGCCGCGCAGCTTGTGGATCAGATAGCTCTGCTCAGGCGCACCTGGCGTCACGCGCGGCATCGGCGCTTCGGTGCTGACCGCCAGCAGCGACGCCCGGGCGACTCTGCGCCCCAGATTCAGGCCGCCGTTCTCGGCACCGGTGACATGACAGAACACGCACTGGCCATCGAGGATCGGCTGGATCTGCGTCTTGAAGCTGACGGCCGCCTCGTCGGCCATCGCGACTGTCGTTGCGACGAACAGCGCAGCTGCGAGGTACGGCCTCATGCGCGAACGGCCTCGTCCGCGGCCGCTGCACCGGCCAGATAGCCGAAGGTCATTGCCGGGCCGATCGTGCCGCCACCGGCCCAGTAAGCAGCTCCTGCCGGGCTGGCGATGCAGTTGCCAGCCGCATACAGCCGCGGGATCGGTTGCGACTTCGCATCGAGCACCTGCCCCTTGGCGTTGATCACCGGACCGCCCTTGGTGTCGAGCGTGCCGGCGCCGAGGATCACCGCGTAGTACGGGCCGCTATCGGCAATCGGGTGCATCGTGATGTTCGAGTACGGGTTCGGCGCCTTGGCGGCATTCATGAACTGGAACGCGATCTCGATGCTCGCCTGACCGCGCGAGTAGTCCTCATCGATACCTTTCTTCGCTGCCGTGTTGTAGCGCCTGATCGTGCTGCGCAGAGTCGCGACGAAATCCGGGGCGAGCGTGAGTCCACCGGTGCGTGTGGCGATGCCGGCCAGCCGCGCATCGATGTTCGCGGCGAGCTGTTCGAGTGTTGCGCCTTCGATGATCTGATCGAGCTTCGCGTTGGCGGCAGGAATCGGGTCGTAGCCAGCGTAGTGCTTGGCGGTGCGCGCGTCCCAGATCATGAAGCCGAGCAGGTTCGGGTATTCGCCCTTCACCGGGTCCCAGGTGAAGTGGGCCTGGGTGCGCTCGTTGTACTGGATCTTCTCGTTGACGAAGCGGCGGCCATGGCGGTTGACCTGGATCATGCTGTCGCCCGGCGTTGACCAGACATCGACCGGCACGCTGCGCGTCTTCAGCGCCACTTCGACCGGCACCTGCCCCCACCAGGCGTTGCTCATGTTGCCGAGCACGGCTCCGGCGCGCTGCGCGATGGCGACGAAATCACCGGTGCTGCCGGGTGCTGCGCAGCCGCCCCAGATGTGGCCCTTCAGATGGCTGCGCGTCAGTTCCGGGTTGTGGGTGAAGCCGCCACTGGCGAAGACGACGGCGCGCTTCGCCTTGAAGGCAACCGGCGCGGCATCGCCGCGATCGACCATCAGGCCATTGATCACGCCGCCGGCGTCGCGGGTGACGTCGAGTACGGCATGGTCGAGCAGCAGCTGGATCGGCAGCCTGTCGAAGCCTTGCTGCAAGGCCCAGAGCAGCGATTCGCCGGAGCCGCCATTGTTCGGCCAGATCACCCGGTCGGGATGGCCGCTGACATCGGGTACCAGCGAGCGGCCGCGATGCACGGTGTTCTCCTTGATGTCCGAGTAGTAGTCGGGATACGCCTTGCCCTCCCAGGTGGTCCACGGCACCAGTTTCAGGCCAGTGGTCGCAACCAGGGTGTCGACCACGCGGCTCGCGTTGTCGTAGAACGCGGCCAGCAGGTCGAACTCAGGCTGGCTGATGCCGAGCAGCTGATCGTTGGCGACGTAAAGCTGCGGATGCGCCAGCCGCACCATGTAGCGCAGCGCGTCGATACGGGTGTCTGCGACACCCTGGCTTTTCAGCCAGGCGTTGTCGGGAATCCAGAACACGCCGCCGGACTTGGCGGTGGTGCCGCCCTTGAACGGCAGTTTCTCCAGAATGATCACGCTGGCGCCACGGCTGGTCGCCGCCAGAGCTGCCGCCGTGCCGGCAACACCGCTGCCGACGATCAGCACGTCGGCTTCGGCCACCCAGTCCGGAGCGCCGGCAGCCTCCGCCTGCGCCGGCAGCAGCGAAGCGGAGGCCGCGAACGAGCCGGCGGCAAGGCCCTTGAGCACGGCACGTCGCGAATGCACCGCTTCATCGGCGGCAACGGGAACTGCGGCCGCATCGCGGCGCTCATGCTGGGTCATCCGATACTCCCCTCTGCCGTGGCCGAGTTCCGGCCGCAGTCGTTGTAATGGTCCTGCTTCGCCTCAGCGCAGCGCGTCGGCGACGCGATCGGCCTTGACCCACTTGTCGAGCACATGCAGCGAATGCCGGATCAGCATTTCCGCGTCCTGCAGGATCATCGTGTCCTTCGCACCCGACTCCAGTCCGCGCTGGATGCGCTCGCAGTTGGTGACGTCCTCCAGCACCACTTCGGCCCAGCGGCAGGCGTAGTGCTCCAGTTGCAGGCGGTGGCGGATCGACATCGTTTTCGGGATGTAGATCTTCAAGGTCCAGTGCGTGCGGTCATGGGCGACCGGCCAGAACTCGTGCGTCCAGAAGCCGCCGGTGGAATAGTCGATGTTGAAGTTCGGGAAGATCCAGGTGACATCAGCCGACCAGCACGGGTCCTTGGTCGGGTTGATCGCCGGATGCGCGGTCAGTGCGGCGGCGTTGTCGCTGGCATCGCCGCCGAGCACGCCGCCGGTGTCCTGCACGTAAACCAGCGCTTCCACCTTCGATGTCGGCGCCGGCACGTAGTCCGGATTGCCATAGGCCGAGAAGTGGCGATGAATGCCATGCGCCATCGCGCTCAGTGGCCGGGCGTAGCGGTTTTCCTCCGGATGCGCGAAGCCCGGTGCCAAGGTGGCCGGATGCAGGCTCGGCACGTGGTAGGGCTCGGCGAACGCGTCGGCGATCAGCTTCCAGTTGGCCTTGAAGTCGGCCTGGATGACGATCGTCTCGTCGAGATTGAAATACGGCACGCCGGCGTAGCGTGTGCCGAACGGGCCGAGAAACTCGGCCAGCGACACTTCCGGCTTGCTTTGGTGATTCAGGAAGATGAAGCCTTCCCAGATGTCACAGCTGATCGGCGTCAGCCCGCAGGTCTTCTTGTCGAGATCGAAGAAGTGCTTCTGATCCGGCACGCCGATCAGCTCGCCGTCATTCCGGTACTGCCAATTGTGATACCGGCAGACCAGCCGCTCGGCCACACCGCAGGTCTGGTTGACCACCAGATTGCCGCGGTGGCTGCAGACGTTGTGGAACGCGCGGATCCGGTCGTGCTTGTCGCGCGTCACCAGCACCGAGGCCTTCCAGATCTCGATGTCCTTGGTGAAGTAGCTGTTGATTTGCGGCAACTGCTCGATCCGGCCGATGCACAGCCAGGCGCGCTTGAAGACGCGCTCGCGTTCCAGTTCGAAGAATGCCGGCGAGCGATACGGCTCGACCGACACCGGCCCGGTCGCAAGACCGGCGGCGTGGGTGAAGCTGCGCTCGTCGATGACGTGCTTGCGCGCGGCTGGCTTTTCGATCACTGCACTCATGGGTCTTCGCTCCGGTTCAGATGCGGCCGCCGTGCGGCCACGGACCCTGGGTGATCCGCACGGCACTCGGCCAGGTCGATTCATGGGCGCGCGGCGCGCCGTGCATCTCGACGGCGATCGCCGCGTGGTTCATTGCCAGCAGCAGCTTGAACAGGCGTTCGCTGGCCGGCGGCATCTGGCCCAGCTTGAACTGCTCGCAGTGGACGATCGCCTGCTCTGCGCGCGCGACGATGGCGTCGTAGAAGCGCTGGATATCGTCCATCTCGGCGGTGGAACGGGCAGCGCGGCGCTGGTCATTGCTGTCCAGCACCCAGTACGGCACGAAGGCTTCGAGTTCCTCGAAGCCCGGCGGCAGGCTTGGGCTTGCTACGGTCATGCGGCGTTCTCCTCATCGCACGGTTGTTTCACGTTGGCTCGTCCGCTTCTGGTGGCGGATCGGCCGGGCACTGCAGGTCTACTTCAGGACGGCATCGATCTCCGGGCTGGCGACCCGCACGGCTTCGCGGCGCCGTTGCGACAGCGGCAGTTCGCCCGCCGTGATGCCGGCCAGCGCGAAGTGTTCCTGCGCAAGTTCGTGGATCAGCACGCGTACCGAATCCTTCGGCACGCCGAGCGCGGCCACTGCCGCCTCGCTGAGCGCGGCATGCAGCGCGCGCTTCTGGGCGACGCTGCGGCCCTCAAGCATGTTGACCTGGATGATCGGCATCGGTGTTGCGCGCCTCCGGGCGGTGCTGCGCCTTGCAGGTGCTGCCGAAGCTAGTGGCGACGGCTGCATCCGTCTAATACCTTTGGCCCGATCGGGTGATACAAGATCGGCATCGCCCACCGTTGAATTGGAGCGAATTCGATATGGCTTCGAGCTTCATGGATTTCCGCCGGCTGAACTGCTTCGTCGCCGTGGTCGAGCAGAAGAGCTTCCGCGCTGCCGCGCTCAAGCTGCATATCTCGCAGCCGCCGCTGACGCGCCACGTGCAGATGCTCGAGGAGTCGCTCGGCGTGCAGCTGCTGGTGCGCAGCGCCGCCGGGGTCGAGCCGACGGCTGCCGGCCAGCTGTTCTTCGACGAGGCCCGCAACCTGCTGGCGCTGGCGCAGCAGGCAGGTGAGCGCGTCAAGCTGGCCGGTCAGGGGCGGCTCGGCCGGATCGATGTCGGCGTGTTCGGCTCGGCAATCCTCGGCGCGATTCCGAAGATCGTCCGCGAGTTCCGTGAACGGCTGCCGAACGTCGAGGTCGTGCTGCACAGCCTCGATCGCGCCGCGCAGCTGAAGGCGCTGCGCGAGCGGCGCATCGATGTCGGCTTCAACCGCTTTTTCGCCGAGGAGCCTGATCTGGTCTGGGAAGTGATCCAGACCGAGCCGATGTCGGTCGTCGTGCCGGAAAGCCATGCGCTGGCCAGCCGCGCCAGCCTGTCGCTGGCCGAGCTGTCACGCGAGCCGCTGGTGCTTTATCCGCGCGCGCCACGGCCCGGCTTCATCGACCATCTGATGCGCTTGTTCCACGATCGTGGCCTGACGCCGCAGCGCGTGCAGGAAGTCGACGACGTGCTGACCGCCACCGCGCTGGTCGCTTCGAACATGGGCCTGAGCCTGGTCACCGAATCCGGCCGCAATCTGAGCATTCCCGGCATCGTCCATGTGCCGCTGGCCAAGGGCGATCAGGCGACGGTGGCGCTGTGCATCATCCAGCGCCGCCATGAAGAGGCTGCGATTCCGTGCGCCTTCGTCGAGGTGGCGCGCTCGCTCGGCGCGGCGGCCGCCAAGCCAGCCAGGCGCAAGCGCGGCTAGCCGCGGATCGCCGCCACCGCTTCGTGCACCGACAGATGCACGTGGCCGCGACCAAGGGCAGCAAGCAGATCGGTGCCGGCCAGCCGATCCATCACCGGTCCCTTGACCTCGGCCAGGTGCAGACGGCTGCCGTTCTGACGCAGCGCCATTTCCAGCGCTTCCAGCACGTCCAGACCGCTGGTGTCGATGTAGGCGACACCGGACATCACCAGCACCACGTCATTCGGCTGCTTCGCTTCGACGATGTGAGCCTGCAACTCGGATTCCACACGCGGCGCGTTGGCGAAGTACAGCGTCTCGTCGATCCGCAGCAGCAGCAGCTCGGGCCAGGTGCGAACGTCGTGGCGCAACACGTTGCGGAAGTGCTCGCTGTCGCCCACCTGACCGATGACGGCGATATGCGGCCGGCTGGTGCGATACAGGAACAGCAGCAGCGACAGCCCGGCGCCGATCATCAGGCCGGTCTCGACACCGAACACCAGTACGCCGACGGTGGTCGCCGCCTGCGCTGCGCCGTCGCCACGGTCGTAGCGCCAGCTGTGCCGCAGGCTGGCGAAATCGACCAGCTGCCAGACCGCGACGACGATGATCGCCGCCAGCACGGCCTTCGGCAGCGGCGCGAGCAGGCCGGTGAACAGCAGTGCGGCCAGTGCCACCCACAGCGCGGTGACCACCGCTGCAAGCTGGGTGCGGGCACCGGCTTCGTAATTGACCATCGAGCGCGCGAAGCCGCCGGCCACCGGCATCGCGCCGGCGATTGCGGCGATGACATTGGTACTGCCCAGTGCCAGCAGTTCGCGATCGGGGTCGATCTTTTCCTGGCGCCGGAAGGCCAGCGCCTTGGCCACCGAGATGCTTTCGACATAACCGATGATCGCGATCATCGCGGCCGGCGCCAGCAGCTGCAGCCAGCCGTCTTCGGCAAGGAAATGCAGCGACAGGCCAGGCAGGCCGTGCGGGATCTCGCCGACCACCGCCACACCCCAGCGGCCGTGGGCATCGAAGACTGACGACAGCACGGTGCAGGCGATCACCAGCAGCAGCGGTGCGGTGCGGCCGATGCTGCCGGCGGTTTCGCGCTGCATGCCGAGCCTGGTCAGCAGCTTCAGCAGCGGCGCGCGTGCGGCGAACAGCAGCACCATCGCGCCGATGCCGAAGACCAGCGTCTCGCTGTTCAGCCGATCACGGCCGCCGAACAGCGCCGCGACGATGCCGTCGGTGCCGGCATCGCGTGGCACCGGAATGCCGGTCAGCCCCGACAGCTGGGTGGCGACGATGTACAGCGCCGCGCCCGTGGTGAAGCCGGACAGCACCGGATGGCTGATGAAATGGGTCAGCCAGCCGAGCTTCAGCGCGGCCATCGCCAGCAGGATCACGCCGCTCAAGCCGGACAGGATCAGGGCGCCAGTCAGGTAGCGCGCCGGATCGTCGCCGGCATACGGAATCAGCGCCGCCGACACCATCACCGCCGCCACCGCCACCGGGCCGACCGCCAGCACGCGGCTGGAGCCGAGCAGCGCGTAGACGATCACCGGCAGCACGCTGGCATAAAGGCCCACTTCCGGCGGCAGGCCGGCCAGCAGCGCATAGGCCAGTGCCTGCGGGATCAGCAGGATCGCGGTGATGGTGCCGGCGACGCCGTCCTGCGCCAGCGCCCTGCCGGAGCTGCGGCGCAGGTCGGCGAGCAGCGGAAAGTGCTTCAGCCAGCCGGGGCCGGGGTTGTCACCGGTCACGGGGTCAGGCGTTCCCGCAGGCGAGATTGGCCGGCACCGCGATATCCATCAGCTTCGGATTCGGCAGGTTCAGGCCATTCATGATCGCCACGTACTCGGCTTCGGTCTTGCCGGCCAGCCTCGGGTTGTGGCGCCGCTCCTCGCCGATCGACGAGGCATTCCAGCCCTTGTAGTCGTGACCCGGGTAGACGGTGACGTCGTCGGGCAGCCGGAACAGCTTGTTGACGATCGAATCCCAGCTCTTGTGCGCGTTGCCGCCCTGGAAATCGGTGCGGCCGCTGCCGCGGATCAGCAGCACGTCGCCGGTGAACACCGCCTTCGGCTGCTTCGGGTCGAGCACGAAGCTGAACGATTCATCGGTGTGGCCGGGCGTGTACAGCGCCTGCAGGACGATGCCGTCGATGGTCACGGACTCGCCTTCGCGAATCTGCTCGGACACGCAGCTGGCCTTGGTGAACTCGCCCATGATCGTCACGCAACCGGTGGCGGAGCGCAGGTCGCCGAGTGCGGTGATGTGATCGGCGTGGGTGTGGGTGTCGATGGCCCGCACCAGCTTCAGATCCAGGTCGTTGATCGCGGCGAGGTAGTGCTGCGTCTGTTCCTTCACCGGGTCGATGATCAGCGCTTCGCGTCCCGCCGCGCTGGCCAGCAGATAGGTATAAGTGCTTGAAGCGGAATCGAAAAACTGGCGGAAGATCATGATGTTCCCGAGGCTGTCGGCTTGATATGCCGAAAAAACATATCGTTATTCTATAAGTGATATTAAGCAATGCCGGCCATGGCTTCAACGCGCCGGGTTTGCCGCCCCCGGCCGCTGCTTGCGCCATTGCCCGGGCGCCAGCCCCGTCCAGCGCTGGAAGGCGCGCGTGAACGCCGCCTGATCGATATAGCCGAGCAGTTGCGCAACCTCGATCAGCTTCAGGCGCGGGTCGCCAAGCCAGGACTCGGCAAGCTGCCGCCGCGTGTCGTCGAGCGCCTGCTGAAAGCTTGACCCCGCCGTTTCCAGACGCCGCTGCAGCGTGCGCGGCGAGCAATTCAGCCGCTTCGCGCAGGCGGCGAGGCCGGCATCACCGGCGCGCAGGGCTGCGGCGATGGTTTCCCGCAGGCGCCGCTCGAAGTCATCGACCGGCGGCAACCGCGCCAGCAGTACGCGCGCCTGGGCGTCGAGTAGCGCGTGCAACGCCGGATCGGGCTGACGCAGCGGTGCAGCGATCAGCGCCAGCGGCAATCGCACGATGGTCGTCGGCGCGCCGAAGCCGACCGGGCAACCGAAGAAGGCGCGATAGCGCCCGGCATCAGCCGGCGGTGGATTGATGAAGCGCACCTCGACCGGTGCCGCGTCGGGTCGGGCCGTGATGTTGCGGGCATAGGCCACCAGTGCGGCGATCGCGCATTCGTCGACCCGCTGTCCGGGCCGCCCCCGCTCGTCGCCCCATTCAAGCTGCACGCCATCGGCGTGCATCGTCACCTGCACGCGGTTGACGTCGTAGACCAGCCGTTCGTAATCGGCGAGCCGGGCCAGCGCGTCGGCCAGCGTTGCGCAGCACAGCGTCAGGTAACCCAGCAGCCCGAAGTGCGATGGCTGGATGCGGGCGCCGACGCTCAAGCCCAGCGCCGGTTCCTGCAGCACCGCATCGGCACGCGCCAGCAGCGCTGCCCAATGCGTTACCGGTACGCGCGCCAGACCGCTGCCGTCGTCGGCCGGCGCCGCTTCGCCAAGCACGGCCACGGCATCGAGGCCGCGCGCGGCCAGGTATTCGTGAAGCAGCCGGACATAGGTGGTGGAAACCTGTCCCTGCATGGCGGCGGGCGCGTCCGAGGTTGGCGTGAAAGATCAAAAGAATGACGGCCGAGGATCAAGTCGCGCAAGCGGAATCCGCCGAGAATCATCGCCACGACAACGAGGAGAAGCGCCGTGCTGATGGAACTGATCGACACGATGTTCGGCCCGCACATCGACTGGAAGCAGGTGGTGCTGACTGCGATGACGCCGCTGTTCCTGATCGCCTTCGCGATCGAATGGCAGGTGATGCGCGGCCGCGGTCGCCGCGAGCCGTTCCAGGGCAAGGAGATCGTCGCCAACCTGATGCTCGGCGGCGCGTACCAGATCTTCGAGTTGATCGCCCATACGCTGATCACGGCCGGCGCTGTCGCCTGGTTCTGGCAGCACCGGCTGATCGATGAGCTGCCAGTCAATGGCTGGACGATCCTGCCGATCTTTGTCGCAGTGGAGTTCTGCTACTACTGGTTCCACCGCGGCAGCCACCGGATCCGCTGGTTCTGGAGCGCGCACGTCGTCCATCACACCGGCCGGGTGATGAACATGACCACGGCGATGCGCCAGAGCCTGCTGTACTCGATCACCGGCTGGTGGCTGTTCTGGATGCCGATGGTGCTGCTCGGCGTGCACCCGTCGGTGGTGTTCTTCCTGTACGGCGTCAATCTCGCGTACCAGTACTTCGTGCATACCGAAGTGGTCGACAAGCTGCACCCGTGGATCGAGTACGTGTTCAACACGCCGTCGCACCACCGCGTGCACCACGGCCGCAACCCGCAGTACATCGACAGGAACTTCGGCGGCGTGCTGATCCTGTTCGACCGCTGGTTCGGCAGCTTCGAGCCGGAGGTCGAAAAGGTCGATTACGGTATCGCCGTGCGCCAGCCGACCAGCCACAACGCGCTCACCCTGAACTTCCACGAGTTCGCCGACATGTGGCGCGATGTGCTGCGCCCGGGTCGCCTCGTCGACCGGATCAAGGTGCTGCTGATGCCGCCGGAATGGCTGCGGCCCGCCGGCCGCAGCTGAGCCTCAGTGGGCAGCCGGGCTGTCGTCCGGCACGGTCAACGAGCGCGCCGCCAGCAGCACTGCGGCCGCGACCAGGTAGGCGCTGACGAAAGTCCAGGCCGGCTGCAGGTTCAGCGCGGTATCGGCACCGGTGTAGCGGAACGAATGCATCAGGCCTGCAGCGGACAAGGCGGCCGCCACCAGCATCCAGATCGCGGCGGTCACGAACTTGCGCTCGATGATCGCGACCGTCGCCGCCGACAGGATCATCGCGCTGAACACCACACCCTGTTCCAGCGCGAAGGCGCCTTCGGCCCAGACGTCTGCGGCATGGAAGGCCGGCAGCAGTGCTTCGGTAATGCCCGGGCCGCCGTCGCTGCCAGCGCCAGCCGCGCGCAAGCCGGCCTTCAGCATCAGCGAGCCCCACATCGCCAGCCCCGGCAGCAGGCCGACGACCACGGCCGGGAAGTGCGCCTTCGGTGTGGCATCGAAGGCCTGCACGCTCATGACGATGCCGATCCACAGCAGGATCGCGATGCCGGCGTCGATCGGCACCGCCCAGGCCACATGGGCGATCGTGCCGCTGAAGCACAGGCCGGCAATGAACACGCCGGACAAGGTCGAGTAGCCGGCGCGCGCGCCCATCGCTTTCCAGCCGGGATGGCCGATGTACAGCGTGGTCGGGAAGCACGAGCCGAAGGCGCTGGCAATGAGTGTCGCGATGCCGTTGACCGCCAGCGACGAGCGGGTGTCGTAGCGATCGCCGGCGGCTTCGGCCGATTCCAGGTTCTGCATTGAGCCGACGACCGAGATCAGCCCCATCGGCACGATCACTGCCGCGTAGGCCATGAACTGGTCGAAGCGCAGGCTGTCCCACAGCGCACCGAGCACCGGCGCCGGCAGCGACAGCCGCGGTGGCGGCGGCAGCGGGCCGGTCGGCGCCAGGCCCAGCGTCCAGCCGAGCGCGATGCCGAGCAGTACCACGACCACACCGACCGGCAGGCCGCCGCGCAATTTCACGCGGCCGAAGTAGCCGATCAGCACCACGACCAGCGTGACGATGCCGATCAGCGGATGGGCATAGGCGCGCATCAGAAAGCCCAGCGCGATGAACGCCAGCGCCAGCCCCGCCAAGGTCGATAACAGCGCTGCGCGTGGCGTGTGGCGACGCACCCAGCCGGCGACGAAGGCGCCAGCAAACTCGATGACCCCGGTGCCGAAGCAGGCCAGCAACCCGGCCTGCCACGCGGCGCGCGCCGGATCGGCACTGCCGGCAGCGATCGCCGCCAGCTTCGCTGGCAGCATCACCAGGAACACGAACGAGAACACGGTGATCGTGTTCAGCCCGAACGGCAGCGCACAGACGTCATCACGGCCTTCGCGCGCGGCCAGCTTCCGCGCCTGCCAGGCGAAGAACAGATTGCCGACCAGCAGCGACACCGCCGCACCGGGGAGCACGGTGCCAAGCAGCAGCGCATCATCGAAGCCGAGCACGAAATGGCCGAGCCCGGAAATCAGCAGCAGCAGCACCAGATTGTCGAGCGCCAGGCCAATGAAGCCGTCGAGATCGCCGCGAACGAAGCCCTTCATCAGAACGACACCTCGGCAGCGCTGATCGTCAGCAGCACCGACTGATCGCCGGTGCGCTGTTTCCAGGCGGCGCGCAGCGCATCGAGATCGCTGCGGCGCTGCGGGCCCTGAAACAGGATCACCAGCAGCTTGGAATTCAGGCGCTCGATGGTCTTCGTTTCCCGCCGCTGCCACTGGCCGTAGACATCGAGCACCGAAAAGCCGTCCGGGAAGCGCGGCGTCACTTCCTCGTCCAGAAAGCGCTGCCAGCGCTGGGCGTAGGCCGCCGTGTCATCGCCGCCGACGCGACCGAGGCCGAAGTACAGCTCGGCGCGCTGCCAGTTCGCGGCATCGGCCGGGCGAGCGGCATCGCCCTGCATCGTGGCAGCGGCTTTCGGCGCTTCCTTGGCATGAGCAGGAATACCCGCGAGCACGGCGCACGCGAGCAGCCATGCGGCGCAGCGACGGGAAGCAGCGAACAAGGTCGACATGGTGTGAGCGGGAGTGGAATCAGGAAGGAGTTGAAGCATGGCCGATGCCAACCGGATACGGGCCGTCGCCGCTCGGTGGCTGGTCGTGATACGGCTTGCGGCCGACTGCCCGCGCCAGCGCGCTGCGGTCGTCCTCGTCACGGGCCAGCCGGGCGATCAGCGTGGCGAAGTCCCAGCGCGGTTGCCAGCCGAGTTCACGGCGCGCGCGGCTGTTGTCGTAGACCCGATCGAGACTGCTGGCCATTCGCCAGCCGCGCCGTGCGTACTCGGCCGCGTACTGCGGCACTCGTTCGCGCAGCACGGCCGCCGGGTCGCGGCGCAGGGCTGCGGCATCGTCCGGCGTGAACGGGGTCGTCGCGCTGATGATGTAGCGGCCGAAGCCGATTGCCGGCGCCCGCTCGATCGCCAGCAGATGCGCGCCGACCACATCCTCGATCTCGACCCGGCGATGCAGGAACTCATTGAGCTTGAGGTTGGCGTCGGAATACGCCGCCCGTGCGTCGGCGGCGTCATCGTCTTCCGGGAAGAAGCGCGAGGTGCGCAGCACCAGGCACGGCAGCCGCTGCAGGCGATGGAACAGCTGGCACAGGTCCTCGGCGGCCAGCTTGGTCGCGCCGTAGATGTTCTTCGACACCGGCACGACGTCCTCGGTGATCCACGCCGCCGGCGCTGTCGGTGGCGGCGTCAGCGCCGCGCCAAAGGCGCTGGTCGTGCTGGTGTAGATGAAGGCACGAACGCCGGACTGGCTGGCGGCTTCCAGCAAGGTCAGCGTGCCGCTCACATTGGTATCGACGAACTGCTGTCGCGTATGGGTTTCGACATGCGGCTTGTGCAAGGTGGCCGTATGCAGCACAGCCGTCACGCCGGCGATGCACGAGACGACGAATGCCGCATCGCTGATCGAGCCGACGCGGTCGGTGAACGGCGATGGCTTGATGTCGATGCCGATCGCCGCGCGTCCCTGCGCACGCAGTGTGCGCATCAGCGCTTCGCCGAGATGCCCTGAGCTGCCGGTCACCAGAATCGTCATGGCTTTCCAGAATGTTGTTTGCGGGCCGGCTGCCGGACCGGCGTTCATCGATTGCTGATGCTGACATCGATCGCGACGGCAGCGCATCGCTGCGGGCTGCGGCGGCTCTCGATCGCGGCGACCGGCAGGGCCCGCAGCCGCGATGCGGACCGACAAGTTTTGAAGTCTTTGGCCAATTTCGGAGGTTTTCACCTTTAGTTGACGATGCAGTACACTTTGTTGCACTGCAGTATGAAACCGCGAAAACCGCTCAGGAGTGCTTGGACATGAAGTCAGCAGGGACGCAGCAGCACCTCAAATTGGCCACCATCGGGCTGTTGCTGGCCGGTTCATTGTCAGGCGGAGTCTCCGCCAACGAGGGCTGGTACCTGGGCCTTGAAGGCGGCGTGAACGATGTTGGCGGCCAGAAGTTCAGGATTTTCAGCGCTGACCGGCCGCTGTTTCCGGTGGCTGACGGCACCCAGGTCAGCGATGTGAGCTTCGACGAGGGTTACGTTGCCGGGCTGGTCGCCGGCTATGCCGCCGGCTTCGGCCTGCAGGTGGAGCTGGAACTGGCGCACCGCGACAACGACTTCGACGAAGTCCTGCTGGAAGACGGTCAGCCGTCGCAGCGGGTCGGTGGCCGGGAGTTCGCCGACACCGCTTTCGGCAACCTCTGGTACGACTTCTTCCCGTCCTCGCGGTTGCGTCCTTACGTCGGCGGCGGTGCCGGCATTGCCCGCGTCGCGGTGCGCGATCCGTCGGTCGACAGCGTCGGGTTCTTCCAGGACGGCTCCAACCTGCGCAGCGATTTCGATGCCGTGTTCGCTTGGCAGGCCGGCGCCGGTCTGCGCTACGACCTCACGCGCCGCTGGACCGCCTCGCTGGACTATCGCTACCTGCGCGCCAACACCGGTCGGTTCGATCTGCTGGACAACAACCCGAACAGTTTCGTCAAGGCGCGCTACTGGTCGCAGTCGGCCCTGCTGTCGATCCGCTACCACTTCGGTGCGGCCCCGTCGGCAGCACCGCAGGCACCGGAAGAACCGGTGGCCGTGGTGCCGGTTGTTGCCGCGCCGATCGAGGAACCGGCAGCCGAGGCGATCCCCGAACCGCGCTGCGTGGCGCCCGAAAACGGCAATGCCGCCGAACTCGGTGGCTGCAAGCCCGGTGACGTGATCGTGCTTCGCGGCGTCAACTTCGCGTTCGACCAGGCCACGCTCGAGCCGAATGCGCGCGCGCTGCTCGACGGCGTCGTCGTGGCGCTGAACAAGTATCCGGACATCAAGGTTTCGGTTCAGGGCCATACCGACAGCCGCGGCGCGGATGCCTACAACCTGAAGCTCTCCGATCGCCGTGCCAAGGCGGTTGGCGATTACCTCGTCAAGGCCGGTGTCGACGCCAGCCGGATCACGTCGGCCGGCTTCGGCGAAACCCAGCCGGTCGCCGACAACGCGACCGACGAAGGCCGCGAGCTGAACCGGCGTGTTGCGCTGAAGGTCGTCGAGCGCAGCGGCACCGCCAGCGCCGAGTAATCGGCGCGCTCATCGAGCGCCCTCGAGGGGCTGCCGTATCATGACGGCAGCCCCTTTTTCGTCTGCTTTCGTGACCGCCACGCCTGCGCTGCAAGCCCGCTTCGACCTGATCCGCGACCGCCTGCTGCTGCGCGATGCCGCCCGGCTCGGCCGCTCGATCGCCGGCGCGCGGAACAATCCGAAGTTCGATGTCGCACGCTTCGAAAAGGACGTCGAAGCAGCCTTGCTGGCGGCGGAAAACCGCCTGCGGCTCAGACCGGAAACGATCCACTACCCGGCCGAGCTGCCGGTCGTCCAGGCCAAGGATGAGCTGCTGAAGGCGATTGCCGAGCACCAGGTCGTCGTCGTCTGCGGCGAGACCGGCTCTGGCAAGACGACGCAGCTGCCGAAGCTGTGCCTCGAACTCGGCCGCGGCACACGCGGCCTGATTGGCCATACCCAGCCGCGACGGCTCGCGGCCCGCAGCGTCGCCAACCGCATCGCATCGGAACTCGACGGCAAGGTCGGCGAACTCGTCGGTTTCGAGACGCGTTTCGATCGCCGGATGTCCGAGCGCAGCCTGATCAAGCTGATGACCGACGGCATCCTGCTCGCCGAGCTATCGCGCGACCGCGAGCTGCTGGCCTACGACACGATCATCATCGACGAGGCCCACGAGCGCAGCCTGAACATCGATTTCCTGCTCGGCTGGCTGAAGCGCCTGCTGCCGCGCCGGCCGGAGCTGAAAGTCATCATCACCTCGGCGACGCTCGACCCGGAAAAGCTGGCGAAGCACTTCGCCAACAGCCGTGGCGAGCCAGCACCGATCCTGCTCGTCGAAGGCCGCACCTATCCAGTGGAGATGCGCTACCGCGCGCCGGATCAGGACGACGATCTCGAAGGCCAGGTCGCGAACGGCATCGAATCGCTTTGGCAGTCGGGAAAAGTCGGCGACACGCTTGTTTTTTTACCGGGCGAGCGCGAGATCAACGATCTGGCCCGCAGCCTGCCTGGCCGCTTTCCGCGTGCCGAAGTGCTGCCGCTGTACTCGCGGCTGCCAGCGGAGAAGCAGGACAAGGTGTTCGCCAGCGGCGGCGCGCCGCGCATCGTGCTGGCGACCAACGTCGCCGAAACCTCGGTGACCGTGCCCGGCATCCGTTACGTCGTCGATACCGGTACGGCACGCATCAACCGCTTTTCGCCGCGTCTGGGCGTGCAGCAGCTGCAGATCGAAGCGGTATCGCAGGCCGCCGCCAACCAGCGCGCCGGCCGCTGTGGCCGTGTGGGTCCTGGCGTCTGCCTGCGGCTCTACGACCAGCAGAACTTCGAGACGCGTCCGGCCTTCACCGATCCGGAAATCCTGCGCTCGAATCTGGCCGGCGTGATCCTGCAGATGGCCAGCCTGAACCTTGGCGATGTCGAGGATTTCCCGTGGCTTGATGCACCCGAAGGCCGGCACATCGCCGATGGCTACCGGCTGCTGCAAACCCTCGGCGCGCTCGATGACGACAAGCGCATCACCCCGCTGGGCCGCGAACTGGGCCGCTTGCCGCTCGATCCGCGCATTGCCCGCATTGCTCAGGCCGGGCGTGGCACGGCGTATCGCGAGCATGTCTGGGTACTGGCCGCTGCGCTGTCGGTGCAGGACCCGCACGACGTACCGCCGGATCAGCAGAACGCTGCGCGCCTCAAACACGCCGAGTGGCGGCATCCGAAGTCCGATTTCCTGACCCTGCTGAACCTGTGGGGGCGCTACCAGCAGTGGAGTGCCGCCAGCTCCAATCGCCAGCTGCGCAAGCTGTGCAAGGAGCATTTCGTCAGCTATCTGCGAATGGAGGAATGGGAGTCGGTCCACAAGCAGATCGTCGACATTTTGGCTAAGCAGGACGCCGACAAGCCGAAGACCGATCAGCCGCTCGACAAGCTCTACACCGACATTCACAAGTGCCTCTTGGCCGGGCTGATCGACCACATCGGCCAGAAGGATCGCGAAAAGCCGGACTTCAACGGCCCGCGTGGCCGCCGCTTCAAGGTGTTCCCGGGCTCAACCCTGTCGAAGAAGCCGCCGCCGTGGATGATGAGCGCGCAACTGGCGCAGACCAGCCAGCTGTTCGGCCGCATCAATGCCGAAATCCAGCCGGAATGGCTGGCTGATGTCGCGCCGCATCTGGTCAAGCGCGTGCTGCAGGACCCGGTCTGGCATGCCGAACGCGGCGAAGTCACGGCGATGGAAGTGGTGACGCTGTTCGGCATGCAGGTGCTCAAGCGCGCTCGCCACTACGGCCGCGACGAACCGGCCAAGGCGCGCGAGATCTTCATTCGCGAAGCACTGGTCAGAGGCGACATGCCGAACAAGCCGGCCTTTCTCGACAAGAACCTCGCGCTGCTCGACGAGGTTCGCGACAAGGAAGCGCGGCTGCGCCGGCCCGATCTGCTGGCTGACGAAAGCCAGTTCTTCGATTTCTACGACACCTTGCTGCCGGCCGATATCTGCACGACGGTTGGCCTGAAGAACTGGCTGCGCAAGGAGCCGGCCGCGCAGCGCCAATTGACGATGGCCGAGGCCGATGCGCTGAAGCCCGGCGCCAATGCCGATGTCGCCAGCCTGTTCCCGGACCATCTCGATCTGGCCGGTAGCCGCATCGAGTTGAGCTACTCGCACGATCCGGGTGCCGATGCCGATGGCGTGACCTTCGAGATCCCGATCGCCCATCTGTTCACGCTGCCGGCAGCGCGTTTCGACTGGCTGGTGCCGGGCCTGCTGCCGGCCAAGATCGAGGCACTGATCCGCAGCCTGCCGATGCAGCTGCGCCGCCTGTGCACGCCGGCTGCCGAGTACGCCAACGCGATCGCCAATGCCGCGAATCCGAATTCCGGCGAACTGCTCGACGCGATCTGCATGAAGTTCCGCGACATGAACGGCGTGCAGCTGAAACCGGACGACTTCGCGCCAGCCAAGCTGGAAGCGCATTTGAAGCCGCGGCTGGTGCTGGTCGGCGCCGACGGCAAGGCGCTCGGCGAAGCCGAATCGCTGCTCGCGCTGCAGCAGCGCTTCGGCGGCGCGGCGCGTACGGAAATCACCAAGCGCGCCGAAACCAGCGCCGAAGCCAAGCGCTGGACTCGCGATGTCGTGCTCGACTGGGATTTCGGCGCGATGCCGGCGTTCATCGAAGTGAGTGGCGCCCGCGCCTATCCGGCGCTGGTCAGCGCCAACGAGCGGATCGGTCTGAAGTTGTTCGAATCAGCCGAAGCGGCCGCCGAAGCGCATGCCGTCGGCACCCAGGCGCTGCTGCTGGCGCGCGTCGCCGATCGCTTGAAGGACTTGGCGAAGACGGCGCGCGCCCGGCTGGGCATTTCGCTGGCGCAGACCGGCCTGTCCGCCGAACAGCTGGCCTTGCAGGTTGCCGAGCGTGCCGCCCGCAGCTACTGGAATCCGGCCGCGATCCGCGACGAAGCGGCGTTTCACGCAGCCCTGTCCAAGCGCGGCGAGTTCGGCCGAGAAGCAGTCAAGCGGCTGGAGGAGGTCTGTGGCTGGCTGATCACCGGCATGGAGCTGCGCAAGAAGCTCGATGCGATCGCCAAGCCCTGGCCAGACGCCAACACCGATCTGCGCAATCAGCTGCAGACGATGTTTGCGCCCGGCTTCATCGACCAGATTCCGGACGACGTCTGGCCACGCATCGGCATCTACCTGAAGGCGGCGACCGTGCGCGCCGACCGCCTGCCGCACAAGCCGCAGCGCGATCTGGAGATGCTCAAGCAGATTCGCGCCGTGGCCCAGCATCTGAAGGGGCCGTTCCATCCGGCCCGCTGGCTGATCGAGGAGTGGCGCATCGCGCTGTTCGCGCAGGAACTGAAGGCCACGGGTTCGCCAAGCGCGCAGAAGATTCAGGCGGCGCTGGCCGCCTGAGCAGGGGTTCAGCGCGAATGTCGGTCGGACGCCGTGGCGTCATCACCGCTGGCGGCCGCCTGCTGCGTCGTCGGCGGCGGCAGTAGCTGGTCGAGCCGCTCGGCGTCGTCGAAGTGCGCACTGCCGGCCACCGATACCGGCACGCGCCCGAGCACGTGCAATGCACCGGCGGCGGTCAGTCGGTTGGCGGCCAGTTGCGCCTGCTGCTCGTCGCGAACGCCGCGGATCACGCCGCTGCTGTCGTACAGGCTGCGGGTTTTGCCATCGGGCGTGGCCAGCGTGAATACGTCCTCGTAGCGGCGCAGTTCGTAGGCCGCGCTGCCGGCGCTTGCTGCGGCGGTCGCCAGCGGCACGACGCGCAGCAGATCGTGGCTGCCGGCGGCGATGCGCAGCGCCACTGGTCCTGCGATCGGCTCGGCCTGCGGGAACAGCGCCGGGTTGTCGGTCGGCTTGCCGGCTGCGGTACGCGCTAGCAGGGGCTGGGCGGCGAACCACAGATGGTCGCGACCGCTGGCGTTGACGCTTTCGTAGACCAGCGGCCGAGCCTCGGCATCGAGCGTGACGCGCCAGATCAGGTTGTCGAGCGCGCCGCTGTTGCCGTCGCGGCCGGCGAACCAGATGAAGTAGTTGATCTGGGTCAGCGGCTGGCCCGCATGGCGAGTGAAGGTGATCTGGTAATGCAAGCGCGGCTGGGCCGGATCGACAGTGAACGCCTGGTCCTTGCCGACCACCGGTACCCCGGGCTGATCGCGCGGCCCGGCCGTTTCGATCCACAGCGCCGGCGCCTGCGCTTCGGCGAACGCGCGCCACTGCGAATCGATCAGCGCCGGCACGCCGAGTTCATCCGGGATCGCCTTGCCATAGCCCTTGGCGATCAGGCTCAAGTCCTCGACCGGCTTCACTGACCACAGTTTCAGCGCGCCATCGCGGCCGGCATCGGCCAGCGGCCGGCTGAAGCGGGCACGGATCTCGGCTTCGTGGGCAGCCAGTACCTTCTGCTGGGCCTTCTGCTGGGCATCGCGCAATGTCGCTTTCGCCTGGTATTCGCTGCCCGGCGTGACCTGCTTGCGCAGGAACGCGAGATTGGCGTCCTCGAACAGTTCGAGATTGGCCAGGCCGCCACCGCAGGTCAGCAGGTCGTAGCGCCAGGCGCCGATTTCCTGTTCGGACATGCCGAGATTGCGGTATTCGAACTCGCGCGCTTCCTGGTCGAATTCGCGCATCCGGCGTGTCCAGCCGGCGACGGCGTTCAGATCGCTGACGTCGTCCTTGAACGACGCCACGTAGCGATCGGTACGGAAGTAAGGGAAGCCCGGCACCCGGTAGTAACTGCCATCGCGGACACCAGCGGTGTCTACGCGAGCGTCCATCTCCGCGTACTTCGCGCGGCAGTCCTTGTAGCCCTTGAGCATGCCGACGAACATCGATGGGTCCAGCGGCACCGGCAGCGTCGGCACCTGCGCAGCGCGGGGTGGCGCCGCATGCGCGGTACTCAGGGCGGCAACGGCCAGCAAGGCGGCGATCATCTTGCGGGCGGGCGATCGATGCTGCGGACGCGGATCAGGCATGGCGGGGCTCGGCTCGACGGCAGCATGGCGAAAGGGCGCGCCATTGATGACGTGGCGCCCGGTCGTCGGCAAGCGAGGGCGACCCCGGGCGCGACCGGCCGCAGGGGACATTCAGCCGGTGCGCAGATAGAATGCGCATGTCAGCCGAACTGGACACTCTGCGATGCCCGCCAAGACTCAAGCCGCCAAGCCGGAACGTCGCGCCGTGAACCTGTCGATCAGCGGCAAGCTGATCGACGAAGCGCGCTTGCTGAAGCTGAACCTGTCGCGGGTGCTGGAAGAAGCGCTGGAAGCGAAGCTGCGCGAGCAGCGGGCGCTGCAATGGCAGGAAGAGAACCGCGAAGCGATCGCATTCCATAACGAGCGGATCGCGCGCGAAGGCATGTGGAACAAGGATCTGCTTTCGTTCTGATCGACATGGCGCGCTTCCAGGTCTTCCGCAACCCGCGTCCCAGTCGAACGGATATTCCGTTCCTGCTGGACGTTCAGTCCGATCTTGTCGATACCAACTCCCGCGTCGTCGTTCCGCTGATCCGCAAGGAGCGTTACGGCAAGACCTATACCCGGCTGAATCCGGAATTCACCATACAGGGGCAAGCGCTCATCGCTTCGACCGCCGACCTTGCCGCCCTGGCAACCCGCGATCTGGGCGGGCCGGTGGATGACCTGTCCGACCGTCACGCCGACATCATGTCGGCCCTCGATTTTCTGCTCACTGGCGACCGATGAAGCTGATTGAACCCCGCGACCGCCTGATCGTCGCCCTCGACGTGCCCGAAGCCGACGACGCCCGCGCGCTTGTCGAGCGCATCGACGATGGCGCCATCTTCTACAAGATCGGCATGGAGCTGTGCATGGCGCCGGGCTTCTTCGAACTGCTCGGCTGGCTGCGCGCGCAAGACAAGAAGGTGTTCGTCGACCTGAAGTTCTTCGACATTCCGGAAACCGTGGCGCGCGCCGTGTCGCGGCTCAGTGAGCAGGGCGCGCAGTTCTGCACCATCCACGGCAACCAGTCGATCATGCAGGCGGCGGCCAAGGCCAAGTCCAACGGCATGAAGGTGCTGGCCGTCACCGCGCTGACCAGCCTTGATCGTGGCGACCTCGATGATCTGGGCTTTGCCTGCGATGTCGAGGCGCTGGTGCTGTCGCGTGCCCGCCGGGCGCTGGCGGCGGGCTGCGACGGCGTGGTGTCGTCCGGCCTCGAAGTCGCCAAGCTGCGGCTGGAAGCGCCGCAGGAACTGATTTGTGTCACGCCGGGCATCCGCCCGGTGGACAACGATGTCGCTGCCGGCGTGGGCGACCAGAAGCGGGTGATGACGCCGACATTGGCCTTGCAGGCCGGTGCCGATTACCTCGTCGTCGGCCGTCCGATCCGAGATGCACAAGACCCCCGCGCCGCGGCGCTGGCCATCCAAACCGAAATCGCAGGCGCGCTCGCACCATGACCTCCATCAAACCCGAAGTTCTGCAGAACGATCGCTTCCTGCGGGCCCTGAAGCGCCAGCCGGTTGACCGCACGCCGGTCTGGCTGATGCGCCAGGCCGGCCGTTATCTGGCCGAGTACCGCGCCACCCGCGCCCGCGCCGGCAACTTCATGAACCTGTGCAAGTCGCCGGACATGGCCTGCGAAGTGACCTTGCAGCCGATCGACCGCTACGGCTTCGATGCCGCGATCCTGTTCTCCGACATCCTCACCGTGCCGGACGCGATGGGCCTCGGCCTGCACTTCACCGAAGGCGAAGGCCCGGCGTTCGAAAAGACCGTGCGCACTGCCGCTGATGTCGCAGCCCTGCCGATTCCGGATCCGGAAACCGAGCTGCGCTATGTCATCGACGGCGTCCGCGCCTGCAAGAAAGGCCTGGCCGGCCGCGTGCCGCTGATCGGCTTTGCAGGCAGCCCGTGGACCTTGGCGACCTACATGATCGAAGGCAGCGGCTCGAAGGACTTCCGTCATGCCAAGGCGATGCGCTACGGCGCGCCGCATGTGCTGAAGGCGCTGCTCGACAAGCTGACCGAATCGGTTGCGCTGTATCTGGCTGCGCAGGCCGATGCCGGTGCCAATGCGCTGATGATCTTCGACACCTGGGGCGGCGTGCTCGACCGCGAGGGTTACAAGTTCTTCTCGCTGGCGTCGATGGCCAAGCTCGTCGATCGCCTGAAGGTACTGGCGCCCGGCGTGCCGGTGATCCTGTTCTCCAAAGGTTGTGGCCAGTTCCTGCTGGAAATGTCGGCGACCGGTTGCGCTGGTCTGGGTGTCGACTGGACCACCAACATCGGCGATGCCCGCCACATGGTCAGCGGCAGCGTCGCGCTGCAGGGCAACTTCGATCCGGCCGCGCTGTTTGCGCCACCGGAAACGATCCGCGAACTGGTCGGCAAGATCCTTGACGACTACGGCCCGCACAACGGCCACATCTTCAATCTCGGTCACGGCATCGTCCCCGGCACGCCGCCGGAGAACGTCGCCGCCCTGGTCGAAGCGGTGCGCGAGCTGAGCCCGCAGTACCACGAGACGGCCGAAGCCGAGGCGCCCTGAAACTGATGAAGCGCTGGCTGCCGCCCCAGGCCATCGGGGTTCTGACGTTCGCGACGATGTTCGTCGTGCTGATGATCTGGGCCGGGACGCTGATCCTGCCGGCGGGGATCGTGAAACTGCTGGTGCCGATTCCGCCGCTGACGCGCGCGCTGGACCGCTGGATCGCCTGGTGCGCGAACCACGGCTGGGTCGGCTGGAACCAGCGCGTGTTTCGCGTGCTGCACGGCAAGCGCGAGAACTGCTCGATCAATGGCCAGCTCGATCCGGCGCGCAGCTGGATGGTGGTTGCCAATCATCAGAGCTGGGCCGACATCCTGATCCTGTTCGATGTGCTGTACGGCCGCACGCCGTTCCCGCGTTTCTTCATGAAGCGCGAACTGATCTGGATTCCGCTGGTCGGCTTCGTCTGCTGGGCGCTGGACATGCCGTTCATGAAGCGTAATTCGGCGGAAGCGATCGCGAAGAACCCGGGCCTGCGCAATTCCGATCTGGAAACCACGCGGCAGTTCTGCGACAAGTTCAAGCGCCGCCCGATCGCCGTCGTGAACTTCCTCGAAGGCACCCGCTACACGCCGGAGAAAGCGCGGGCCAAGGGCTCGCCGTACCGGCATCTGCTGCGGCCGAAGTCCGGTGGTTTCAGCTTCACGCTGAATGCGATGGGTGAGCAGTTCGCGGGGCTCATCGACGTGACGCTGGTCTACCAGCCGACCGGCAACGGCCGCTCCAAGCTGTGGAGCTGGCTGTGCGGCGAGCAGAACGCCGTGTTCGTGCAGGTCGACGTGAAGCCGCTGCCGGTCGAGCTGCTGGGCGGTGACTATCAGGACGATGCCGCATTCCGCGAGCGCTTCCAGGATTGGGTCAACGGCCTGTGGGCGGACAAGGACGCGTTGATCGCCCGGCAGCAGCGGTCGATCCGCTAGACTTCGCCCACTCATTGGGGAGTAGTCACCCGGCGCACCGTCAGCAGTATCGACGGCTGTTGATCGGGGGATGCGTCAACACAATCGGCCTCCGGGCCGTGGCGCATCCAGATCGGGAAGCCCTTTCCCGCATCAGGCGAGACCATTGACGCGCAGCGCTACCCGGGTCGGGCAGTGCCGCGTGTCAATCGTCCACGTTCCGCCTGACCCATCGAGATTCCCATGCTTGAAGCTTTCGGTGTTTCCACTGCCGTCGTCGCGCTTGGCGAGATCGGCGACAAGACCCAGTTGCTGGCGCTGCTGCTGGCCTGCCGGTTCCGCAATGCGCGCTGGCCGATCCTGGCCGGCATCCTCGTCGCCACGATCGCCAACCACGGTCTGGCCGGTCTGTTCGGCGCCTGGGTGCGGGATCAGTTCGCACCGGAAACGCTGCGCTGGATCGTCGGCCTGACCTTCCTCGGCATCGCGGCCTGGGCGCTGGTGCCGGACACGCTCGACGATGAGGAACCGAAGCCGGTCGGCCGCTACGGCGTGTTTGCGCTGACCGTGGTGACCTTCTTCCTTGCCGAGATCGGCGACAAGACCCAGCTGGCGACGATTACCCTGGCCGCGCGCTACGACGCGCTGGTCGCGGTGGTCTGCGGCACGACGCTGGGGATGATGATTGCCGACGCGCCGGCGGTGATCTTCGCGGCACAGCTGACGCGCAAGCTGTCATTCGCAGCGATTCGCTATGTCGCGGCTGCGCTGTTCGCCGCACTCGGCATCGCCGCGTTGGCAGGTATCGGCGGCTGACACGCGCTGCGGTGCGGCCGGTCGCTTGCGGGAATGCAGTCAACTAATGATAATCATTCTCAAGTAAGCCCTCCGGAGCCTGACCCCCATGCCCGCATCCGAGCGTGACCGCGCCGACGCCGATTGCGTCCGCGCGGAGCTGCCGCCAACCGCGTCGGCGATCGACCGCGCAACCGCCGACGAGCTCGACAGCCGCACGCTGTTCGCAGCCAGTCGGCGCCGGACCATCGTCCACCAGGGCGAGCGTTACTGCCTGCAGCTCACGCGCGCTGGCAAGCTGCTGCTGACCAAGTGATCCCTGCGGCTGCTGCCGCCCGCTTCCTCCACCACGCGCATGCCGCCAATGGCTGATCCCGACTGGACCCTGCATCCACGCCTCGCCGCTGACACGGTCAGCGTTGGCGATTTCGCGTTGTCGCGACTGCTGCTGTCGAACGATGCGAACTACCCGTGGACGATCCTGGTGCCGCGCCGTGCCGGGATCCGCGAGATCCATGAACTCGGCGAGGCCGAGCAGCTGCAGCTGCTGCGCGAGTCGACGCTGCTGTCGAAGGCGATGACGGCCATCTTCGCGCCGACCAAGCTGAACATCGCAGCGCTGGGCAACGTCGTGCCGCAGTTGCACGTCCACCACATCGCCCGCTACGACCATGATCCGGCCTGGCCAGCACCGGTCTGGGGCAAGTTGCCGGCGGCGGACTACGCAGCCGCGGCACGTCAGGAACGGCTTGATCGACTGCGGGGGGAACTGGCTTCGGCGCTGACGATCGAGGGCTGAGCGGGCCGCCGGTCATGCGGTGGCGGCGTCTGAAAAGCCGGCAGTGACATCCGGGCATTTCAGATTTGCTGCGGCTTGCCAGAGGCAAGATGCATCAATACGCACCGGTACGGAAATGCCGGGTGAGGCTGTACACTCGATGCCGAAATGCACCGCAAGAGTGCGTTGCTCGGGGATCTTGATGAAGCAGACACTGCGACTTTCGTCCGCGCTGGCGGCCCTTCTTCTGCTGCCGTGGGCAAGCCATGCGGCGGCGCCGACACCGGCGCCGGGTCAGGCGGGGCTCTATCCGGTCAGCGATGCGCCGTACGGAATGACGGTGCGCTCGGTGTCGCTGGACGATCTCGCCAAGCGCGATCTGCTGCCGCTCGGTACCTACAAGGGCACGCCCCAGCTCAACGCGAAGCGCGCCTGGTACGACGCCAACTTCTACGCGACCCTGGCGGCCCGCAAGGTCTGGCCCGACGGCGCCCAGCACTACACGCACGACTGGCAGGGTCCGATCACCTGGAAATTCGCGCCGATCCCGCAGGCCGCACCGCCGCCCTGCGATCAGCCGCAGCCGACCGGCTATGACGCCGAGTCCTGCCGCTACGTGAACCAGCTGTTCAAGGATGTCGAAGCGACCGATCCAGCCAAGGCCCGCGCGCTGCGCGATCAGGCCCGGCGCGGCCGCGATGTCTGGTTCAAGGGCACCTTCGGCAATCAGGACGAGATCTACCTGCACTTCGCCCGCACCGTGCCGAACGGCATGGCCGACATCTGGTACCCGTGGCTCGACACGCGCGAGCGCTCGAAGCGCTTCGAGAAGTACGGCCTGATCAACGATCCGGACTGCACCGAAGGCGACGCCAGCACCTACTGGTGGGACAAGTGCCCGGACGAGCACTCCAGCGGCGTGCTCGGCTATCGCAAGTACACGGCCGATCCGACCAAGGATGCGTCGGGCAAGGTCGTGTTCGATCCGTTGAAGTCGCCGTACCAGCCGGACGAGCTGAAAAAGAACCTGCGCTACGTGATCGGCCACCCGTGCGTGCAGTGCCATGTCGGCTTCGATCCGACCCGGCCGCCGGCCAACCCGAACCTGCCGAAATGGGAAAACCTGTCGGCCACCATCGGCAACCAGCACATCAACCAGCCAACCCTGTTCTTCCAGGGCGCGCCGGAGGATTCGCTGGCCCGCATCGCACTGCAGGCGGGCCGCAACGGCACCATCGATACCAGTCTCGTCGCCAACGATTTCCAGAACAATCCGGGCACGCAGAACAACATCATGGATTTCCAGAATCGGCGTGTCTTCACGAACACGATCAAGGATCCGATCACCGGCAAGCTCGCCAAGGGCCGCACCCAGCATGTGCTGAAGGGCGGCGAGGATTCGGTCGGTGACCACCTCGCGCTGATCCGCGTCTACGTCAACATCGGCATGTGCACCGAGGAATGCTGGACGCCGAACTTCCCGTCGCCCGGCAGCTTCTTCGGCGAGAAGGCTGTGCAGAAGCCGTTCCGCATCGCCCAGTGCGCGAAGGACTGCGAGCCGTGGAACTACGCCGACGCCAAGATGGATGACCTCGCCGCGTTCCTGATCACCGGCGGCCCGACCTACCTGCCGGCCGCGAAGGATGTCGATGGCAAGAGCGGCCTCGACTACATCGACCTCGCCAAGGTTCCGCAGGGCCGCAAGGTGTTCGCTCGCGAATGCGCCAGCTGCCACAGCACCAAGGTCGCGCCGGAGAACGTGCGTGCCGACAAGGCCGCACTCGAGCGCTACTACGACGGCCACGTGTTCGGCTCGGAGGCCCACTGGCAATACGAGTTCAGCGAAGCCGAACGGACCAGCGCGGCGTTCATCGCCAAGCACATGGCCAAGGACGCGAACGGCGTGCTGCGCCCGGCGCAGTTCGCGAAGAACGAGGTGTTCGGCCAGGACTGGCTCGGCAACGACGAGCCCACCCCGTTCAACATCATCGGCACCAACAAGTGCCGCGCGCTGCACGACAACCACAACCAGGGCCACATCTGGGAAGAGTTCTCCAGCGAGGACTACAAGCAGCGGCCATCGCCGGGCAGCGTGGCCAACGTGCTGAACCGCATGGTTCCCGGCCTTGGCGGCACCCAGGCCGGCGAGCGCAAGATCGAAGGTGGCCCCGGCTACTACCGCAACATTTCGCTGCTGTCGGTCTGGGCGACCGCGCCGTTCCTGCACAACAACGCCATCGGCGAGCAGACGAAGCTTGCCGATGGCAAGACGATCGACTACACGGTCAAGGGCCGCATCACCCAGTTCGAGCAGGCGTTCGCCGAGCTGATGACCTCCGACGATCCCGGCGTGACGCCGCATCGGCCGCAGAAGATCACCACGGTTGATCGCGACTTCTGGCTGGCGCCGCGCGAGGATGGTCAGGGCCCGATCAAGCTGCCGGTGTCGAAAGGCACGCCGATCGCCAACTTCGCCAGCGCCGATCCGCATCATCCGCTGTTCATGAAGTGCGATGACCCGGTAGAGAACAAGGGTCATCAGTTCGGCGTCAGCCTGTCGCCGGCCGACAAGCTGGCACTGCGCGAATTCCTGAAGCTGATGTGATCGCAGCGATGCGAGCCCTTGTCGCTGCTGCGCTCGTGGCCGGCCTGCTGGCGGCTTGTGGTGGCGACAACGGTGCAGCGATCACCCAGTTGGCGAAGCAGCCAGGTACGCCGGCCGCCGATTCATTGAGTGCGAAGCTGATTCCGTCGGACGATCTGCCACCAGCCGGCACGCGCTCGCTGTTCGATCATCTGATCGCCGCCAACGGCCAGATTCCGTATCCGTTTCCGAAGCTGGTCGAACTGATCCGCAACAACGATCCGGCCGCAGCAGCGCCGTTGACGGTGCTGGTGCCGCATGGCCGCTCGCTGCTGAAGGGGCTGGCCGATGACCAGCATCCGCGCGTGCTCGCTGCCGCGGATTTCGAAGCCCCGGCGACATCCGCCTCGCTGGGGCTCGCGCCGCGCGGCCAGCTGTTTCTCGGCTTCGTCGAGAACGCCGCCGAGATCGAGGTGCTGAGCTACAACGAAGCCGCCGGTCGCTACGAGTTCCAATTGGTGCAAAACTACTGCGCCGGCTGCATCCCGAAGCTGGTCTATGCCAAGCGCGCGATCTGCACGACCTGCCATCAGGGCGCAGTGCCGATCTTTCCGCAGCGGCCGTGGAACGAAACCAATGGCGCACCGGCGACGGCAGCGGCGATCCGGACGGCGCGTGGCAATGACCAGCCCTACCTCGACGTGCCGCTGGCCAATCCGCTGGGCGTGCCGGAACGCTTCGATCAGCTGACCGACGTCGGCGGCTTCATTCCGGCCACGCAACGGCTGTGGATCGATGCCTGCGGCCCGTCCGCCGATTGCCGCCGGACGATGCTGAAGCTGGCGCTGAGCTGGCTGCAGAACCCCGCCGGCTTCGATGCGCAGTCGACCGCTGCCCAGCACCTGCGCGAACTTCAGCAGGCCCGCTGGCCGGAGGGCGGCATCCCGGTTGCCGAAAGCGATCTCGCCAACCGCGATCCGGTCGAGGAAGGTCGCGGCATCAGGGGCTGGTGGCATCGTCTGACAACGAAGCAGCCGAAGCCCGGCGACGGTGCCAAGACCAACGAAGACCTCGAAGCCTTCGACCGGCTGCCGAAGCTGAAAGCCGCATTCGATCCGCTGAGTTCGCGGCCGCCGAAGCGGCTGCTGGCGGCCGCCGATCTCGATGGTGTCTATGGGCTGGCCGCGCTGTTCTCGGATGCCGACCGCCAGCTGCTGGAAACCGCTGCCGGCTTCGATGCCACGAAGCTGCTGGCCGCGGTCGACCGCATCGACGGGGGCTTCTTCGAACCGGCCGTCTATTCGCGCGTGAAGACGATGAACGCACTGCTCGCCGCGCTGGGCAGCGCGCCGCTGAACTACTGCTGCCTCGATACCGCCGAGCTGTCTCCGCCCGTTCCCAGCGGCGAGCCGCCAGTGGTGCTGGCGGCGAACTCGCCGCTGAAGCATTACGAGACGTACTGCTTCGCCTGCCATCGCGGCAATCCGTCGAAGAAGCTGAACTTCATGAGCGGTGTCGACGAAGCGGCGGTGCTGGCCAATGTGAAGGCCAAGGACACGATCCGCGAAGCGCTGGACTGGCCGCGCTACCGGGGCACCGACCGCGCCAACAAGCTGATGCCGCCCGCCGATTCGGTGCAGCACGCGCGACTGCAGGCCGCACTCGCGCAGAATCCGGAACTGCTGGACCAGATGCGGGCCGTGGTGCCCGGTTTGTTCGATTTCTAGAGGCTCCTGATTCCATGACGCGTCCCCATTCATCGTCGTTCCGGCGCAGGCTGGAATCCACTGCTGTCGTGAGCCGTCCCTGGATCCCGGCTTTCGCCGGGATGACGTTGTCGATGGTCTGCGCCGCAGCTCAGGCCCAGCCGGTATTCGCGTTGATGTACAAGCAGCAATTCGGTTACGCGCCGAGCTGCAACGCCTGCCACAAGGATGGCGGCGGCACGGCGATGAACGCCTACGGCGACGCATTCAAGAGCGCCGGCAAAAGCCTTGCGGCATTCGCGGCGATCGCCAGGCAGGATGCCGACGGCGACGGCATCGCCAATGGCGACGAAGCGGTCGCCAAGGCCAATCCGGGCTTCAAGGGCTCCACGCCGAAAGCGCCCGGCGACTGGCTCGACGCCTTGAGTCTCATCCCCAAGGAAGTGCAGGCGCGCTTCCCCGGCGTGAAGACCTGGCTGCCAAAGGACGCGCTGCTGACCGATGCCGATGTCGCTCGCGCGCAGGCGCTCGGCGCCTCGTTGAGCAAGGCCGACGACAACACGATCTACATCCCGCTGGCCGACCAGCGCCCGTCGGGCACGGCGCTGATCTTCGCGGCCGAACATCGCGGCAAGCCGTTCTATCTGCTGCTGATCACCGACCGCCAGCTCAACGTGACCAGCGTTGAACCGATGAACACGCGGCAAGTCCCGGAGGCTGCGAAGTCGGCGATCTACGCAAGCTTCAAGGGGCTGGCAGTCGACAAGCTGCCGGCGGCTCGCGGCAGCGATCTGGACGCGGTGATCACCTCAGCGGTCAAGAAGGCCGGCACCCTGCTGTACGTGCGGCTGAAGAGCGCCTGATGCGCGTGCCGTCGAGTGGCCTGGGCTGGCTGTTCGCGCTGCTGTTGACGTTCGCGATCACGACGCCGCCGTACGCCAGCGCCGACGAACCGGCAGCCAGCACCGAAGCACCGGCGGCGACGAGCGCTTACCCGGCAAAGGACGGCTTCGACTTCTTCAGCGATCAGCCGGTCGAAGCAAGCCAGATCGTCCAGCTGCCGCCGGCGAAGCCCGCCTGGCAAACCACTGGCGGCCCGATCGCGCTGCTGGCGTTTTTCTTCGCGCTGAATCTGACGATCTGGCGGCTGGTGCCGTTCTCGTCGCATTCGATCGACATCAACCTGCGCAACTTCCCGCCTGCGGCAAAGCGCGGCATCGCGATGGCGGTGGTGATCTTCGGCATCGCCTTCGTGTTCGGCGCGTCCGAAATCAGCTATCAGCTGAACCTGCACGGCTCGGCCAGTGCGTACTTCGAGCAGATGTCGCTCGGCAAGCTGATTGCGTTCAGCCATGCCCATCTGTTCGGCTTCACCACCAGCTTTTTCATCGTCGGCATTCCGTTTTCGCTGCAGTTCAATCAGCTGCGCGTCTACCAATGGGTATTTCCGGTCGGCCTCGCCGCGTCGCTGACCGATGTGATGTCGTGGTGGGGCATCAAGTACGTGTCGGCGAATTTCGAATGGATCAGCCTGTTCTGCGGCCTGCTGTTCACGGTCAGCTATCTGTGGATGCTGATCGGCCTGCTGCGCGTGCTGCTGTTCCCGGAAGTGATTTGGGGCAGCGACAAGGATCGCGCCGAGAGACTGGCGCGGCGGCAGGCCGAAAAGCGCGCTGGCCGATAGTGGCGGCGCGCCTCAGGGCTTACGATGATTCGGTAGCAACCATGATCGGCCGTCCCAGGCCGGCGAACGGGCCCTCAGGGGCCGAGGAGCAGAGATGGATTACTTCGTCACCGGCGCGACCGGCTTCATCGGCAAGCATCTGATCGAGCGCCTGCTGGCGCGCCCCGACGCCACCGTCCACGTGCTGGTACGGGCGGCGTCGGAGGACAAGTTCTCGGCGCTGCAGGAGCGTTACGGTGACGATGCCGACCGCCTGCACATGGTGGCCGGCGACATCACCACGCCGGGCCTGGTGTCGGCGGCGGACCTGAAGAAGCTCAAGGGCCGGGTTGCTCACGTCTTCCATCTCGCCGCCGTGTACGACATGAACATGAGCGACGAGCAGGGTGACCGGATCAACAACGAAGGCACGCGCAACACCGTGGCTTTCGCGAACAGCCTGGGCGGAGACGTGGTGCTGCATCACGTGTCGAGCGTCGCGGTCGCCGGCGGCGATTTCAACGGCCGCTTCACCGAGGACATGTTCGACGAAGGCCAGCCGGTCAAGCATCCGTACTTCCGCACCAAGTTCCAGAGCGAAAAGATCGTTCGCGACGAAGCGAAGCTGCCGTTCCGGATCTACCGTCCGGGCGCCGTCGTCGGTCATTCCAAGACCGGCGAGATGGACAAGATCGACGGCCCTTACTACTTCTTCAAGACCATCCAGAAGTTGAGCCACCGCATTCCGAAGTGGCTGCCGCTGCTCGGTATCGAAGGCGGCAAGGTGCCGATCGCGCCGGTCGATTACGTGGCCGATGCCATCGATGCGATCGCCCACAAGGACGGCCTGAACGGCCAGACCTTCCATCTGGTGCAGTCGAATTCTCCCAGCGTCGGCGACTTGATCCAGTCGATTCTCAAGGCCGCGCACGGGCCGCGCTTCGCGAAGAAGTACGAGCTGCCGACGATGCCGAGTGCCGTCCGCAAGCTCGGCGGCCAGATGGGCGGCGCGCTGCCGAACTCGGTCAAGAACCAGATTGCCAAGGCGATCGGGGCGCCGATCTCGGTGCTCGGCTACATCACCAATCGTGCGGTGTTCGATGACAAGAACGCCCGCGCCGCGCTCAAGGGCACCGGTATCAAGTGCCCCGAGTTCCGCGACTACGTGAAGGCGATCTGGGGCTACTGGGAGCAGTTCCTCGACATCCACTACCAGCCAAGCCCGGAACTGATCGCCAAGGTGTCCGGCAAGGTGATCCTGGTCACCGGTGCTTCCAGCGGCATCGGTTTCACCACGGCGAAGAATCTCGCCATCGCCGGCGCCAGGGTGATCCTGGTGGCGCGCACCGAATCGACGCTGATCGAGACGCAGAACATCATCGCCAAGGCCGGTGGCGAAAGTTACGTCTACCCCTGCGACCTGATCGACATGAAGGCGATCGACGACATGGCCGCCAAGGTGCTGCGCGACTTCGGCCATGTCGACATCCTGATCAACAACGCCGGTCGCTCGATCCGTCGCGCGGTGATGGAAAGCTTCGACCGCTTCCATGACTTCGAACGGACGATGGAGCTGAACTACTTCGGCGCCGTGCGCCTGATCATGGCGCTGCTGCCGACGATGACCCAGCGCCGCGAAGGCCACATCATCAACATCAGCTCGATCGGCGTGCTGGCCAACGCGGCCCGCTTTTCGGCCTACGTCGCGTCGAAGGCAGCACTTGATGCGTTCACGCGCTGCCTGTCCGCCGAAGTGAAGAGCAGCAACATCCGGACGACGGCGATCTACATGCCGCTGGTGCGCACGCCGATGATCGCGCCGACCAAGATCTATTCGTACATCCCGACCTGGTCACCGGACGATGCGGCCGAAACGGTGATCAAGGCGATCATCGACGAGCCGAAATCGGTTGCCACGCCGCTCGGCACGGCTGCCGCGCTGTCGTATGCGGTGTGGCCGAAGCTCAACGACTACATCCTGTCCAAGGGTTTCCAGCTGTTCCCGTCATCGACCGCTGCCAAGGGTTCGAAGGACAAGGATCGCAAGTCCGACAAGCCGACGCTGGAGCAGGTGGTGTTCGCCAACGTTTTCAAGGGCGAGCACTGGTAGGCAGCCCGGCGCCGGGGTCAGGCCTGCTTCCGCTCAGGCCGCCCCGGGGCCGCTCAGGCCGCTCAAGCCGCCTGGGCGGAGGCCGTGCCGATCAGGAAGTGGCTCGGCACCAGGCCCTTGCCCTTCAGTTCCAGTGGACCGCGCGCCTCGAACACGAAACGGTCGCCAAGCCGTTGCCGGAATGCCTCGGTCACGTGCACGCGCCCGATCACGCCGCTGCTTTCCATGCGGCTTGCCGTGTTGACCGTGTCACCCCAGAGGTCGTACGCGAACTTCTTCTGGGAAATCACGCCGCTGATCGCAGGGCCGGTGTCGATGCCGATGCGCAGATCCAGCGCCATGCCGGCGTCGCGTCCGATGCCCTCGCAGACGGCCAGCATCTCCAGCGCCATGCGGGCGATCCGGTCGGCGTGATCCGGCGCTTCCTCGGGAACGCCGGCTGCAGCCATGTAGGCATCGCCGACGGTCTTGATCTTTTCGACGCCGCAGCGCTCGGCGATCTCGTCGAATGCCTTGAACAGCGTTTCCAGCATCTGGATCAGCTGGGCCGGCGGCAGTTCCGTGGCCATCCTCGTGAAGCCGACGACGTCGGCAAACATCACCGATACGTGGTCGTGGAACTCGACGACATGCTGCTCGCCGCGCTTAAGCCGGTCGGCGACCGGCCCGGGCAGGATGTTGCGCAGCAGGTCGTTGGCGCGGCCACGCTCTTCGGTCAGCGTCTTGCGCAGCACGAAGTTGCGGACCGCGGCCCGGTACCAGACTTCATCGGCCAGCATCGCGCAGGCCGTCAGGCAGAACGCGTTGACGCCGATCGCGAACGACACCAGCGGGTTCGGGTTCATCAGCACGATGCCGACGATCAGCACCGCGAAGCTGAGCGGATACGCTGCCAGCTTGCCGCTGCCGGGCGTCACGATCATGCCGGCAACCACGAACAGGACCAGCGCGTAGATCGACACGTCGGTGGCCAGCGACTGACTCAGCACCGCATGCCAGACGCATAGCGCGAGTGCGATCGGGATCGCGATGCCGGTCATCCGGCGTGCGACCGCGGCAGGCGGCGTATCGCCAAGCGCGCGCGCCACCAGCAGCCACGCCGACAGCGCGCCGATGTTGGCCAGCCGCCAGATCACCAGATCGCCGTACATCCGGTGATGCTCGAACAGGCCGTGGAGATACAGCGGCAGGTCGTAGCTGATCAGTGCGACCAGATTCAGCAGCGTCGCCGCCCAGAACAGATGACGGATATTGGCCAGAGCCGCCCGGTTGCAGTCCTCGGCAAACTCGGCCTTCCACTCGTCGCGGATGGCCTGCGCGTCGGATCTGCGCAAGGTGAAAACGCCAGCAATCGGCCCGAACTTGGATTTCACGTCGGTTCCGCAGTCAGTCCGGGTGAATGACGATGAGCGAGGTTGGTGTCATCACGATTGTTCACCATGGCTGTCCGCCTTGCCTAGCGGGGGCCTTGCGGCTCGCTTGGATCGCGAGCTGACGCCGGCGCGGCGTTTGGCCACAAAAAAGCCCGCCAGAGGCGGGCTTCGGGGCGAACCTCGGCGCTCAGCGCTGAATGTTCCGACCGTAGAAAATTTCCATGATCTCGTGGTCGACTCGCTCGCGAATGCGCTTGGCTTCGCGCGGCGGCAGTTCGGAAACGCCCTCACCGAACAGGTAGGTGTCGAGATCGAGCTGCTTCAGGCGCATCTTCGTGTGGAAGATGTTCTCCTGATAGACGTTGACGTCGACCATGTCGTACTTCTCCTTCGCTTCGCGCGACAGGAAGTTCTGGATCGAGTCGATCTGATGGTCGATGAAGTGCTTCATGCCGCGCACGTTGCGAGTGAAGCCGCGCACGCGGTAGTCCATCACCACGATGTCGCTCTCGAAGCTCTTGATCAGGTAGTTCAAGGCCTTCAGTGGCGAAATCTTGCCGCAGGTCGACACGTCGATGTCGGCACGGAACGTCGAGATGCCGGCGTCCGGATGGTTCTCCGGATAGGTGTGGACGGTGATGTGGCTCTTGTCGAGGTGCGCGACTACCGATTCCTTGTCCTTGCCTTTCGAGGACTTGGCTTTCGACGGCGCACCGCTCGGGCCCGGCACCGGCGTCGGCAGGCCGTCGAGATGGCCTTCCGAAATCAGCATCGTCACCGATGCGCCCTGCGGGTCGTAGTCCTGCCGCGCGACGTTGAGGATGTTGGCGCCGATGATGTGCGCCACCTCGGTCAGGATCGCCGTCAGGCGTTCGGCGTTGTACGCCTCATCGATGTACTCGATGTATTCCTGCTGCTGCGCCGAGTTGCGGGCGTAGCAGATGTCGTAAATGTTGAAGCTCAGGCTCTTGGTCAGGTTGTTGAAACCAAGCAGCTTGAGCTTCGGATTGTTCGTGGGCTTTGCCAACGTGCATCTCCCAAAGGGGGCAAACGGAAAAACGAGCACCTTCGTTCGCCTGGGCACGCCAGCGAAGGGGCAGCATTATCCATCAAATTTCCCGGATCATTGTGACGGCCGGGAGACAGGTCCGGCGCGGTGATCAGTTGGCAGCGACGATCTCGTGGCTGTGAGTGATCTCGGCAGCCTTGCCGAGCATGATCGAGGCCGAGCAGTACTTCTCCGCCGACAGCTGCACCGCACGCTTGACGTGGCTTTCCGACAGGCCGGCACCGGAGACCATGAAATGCAGGTGAATCTTCAGGAATACCTTGGGATCGGTGTCGGCGCGTTCGCCGGACACCTTCACTTCGCAGCCGCTGACCGGCTGACGGGCCTTCTTGAGAATCTGGACGATGTCGACGGCGGAACAGCTGCCGACCGACATCAGCATCAGTTCCATCGGCCGCGGCCCCAGATTGCGACCGCCGATTTCGGCCGGACCGTCAACGACGATCGCGTGGCCGCTGCCGCTTTCGGCAATGAAAACAGCGTTCTCGTGCCACTTCACCCGTGCTTCCATCTGATTTCTCGGCCGTTTCCAGAGCTGTGATATTTTTCAACCATAATTTTACGCCGGAGGCTGTCATCCCGGCGTGTACTGGGACAGGACAGGGGAGTCGGCGTGCTTGAAAAACCAGCCGTGCAGGCGTTCATCAACATTGCCCACAAGCGCTCGTACGCGCTGAAACAGGTGGTGGTCAATGCCGGCACCCAGCCGCAGTCACTGTTTTTGATCCTGACCGGCTCGGTCAGCGTGCTGGTCGAAGACGAGGACGGGCGCGAAATGGTCCTCGCCTACCTGAACGCCGGCGAGTTCTTCGGCGAGATGGGCCTGTTCCCCGACCAGCAGGTGCGAACCGCCGTGGTCCGTACGCGGACTGCAGCCTTGCTGGCCGAAGTCAGCTACGCGGCGTTCCGCAGCTTCGCCCGCGAGCAGCCGGACATCATGTTCGAGGTCGCCGGCCAGCTGGCTGCGCGTTTGCGCGACACGTCCGGCCGGCTGCGCGATCTGACCTTCGTCGACGTTGCCGGCCGTCTGGCCCGCACCTTGATGGATCTCGCCGCCCAGCCGGATGCCAAGGTCCACCCGCGCGGCACGCTGGTCAAGGTCAGCCGCCAGGAAATCTCGCGCATCGTCGGCTGCTCCCGGGAAATGGCCGGGCGCGTGCTGAAGAAGCTCGAGGAAGACGGCGTGGTCCAGTCGCAGGGCCGCAGCATCGTCGTGCTGTCCAGTGGCCGGCTGGCCAAGGTCAAGGCACCGTAAGTCGTTGCGGCCCGGCACCCCGCCGGGCCGCGCTGGACCTCGGCAGGTCTAGCTGGCAATCAGCTGCGCCAGCGCCGCCCCGGGGCTCGGCTGCCGCATCAGCGACTCGCCGATCAAAAAGCGCCGCACGCCCGCTGCCATCATCGTCTGCATGTCGGCCGGCGTGCCGATGCCGCTTTCGGTGATCACGTCGTAACCGGCCGGAATTCCGTCCAGCAGTTCGATCGTGGTCTCCAGCCGCGTCTCGAAGGTCCGCAGGTTGCGGTTGTTGATGCCCAGCAACACCGGCTGCCTGAGATCAAGCCCGATCATCGCGTCGCGTTCGGCGCGGTCGTGGACTTCGATCAGCACGTCCATCTCCAGATCCTGCGCCAGCCGCGCCAGTTCGCCGAGTCGCGCCGGCGCCAGCGCGGCAGCAATCAGCAGCACGCAGTCGGCGCCGATCGCGCGCGCTTCGACGATCTGGATCTCGTCGATCAGGAAATCCTTGCGGATCGCCGGCAGTGCCGTGTGCTGGCGGGCTTCGACTAGGTAATCGTCGTGGCCCTGGAAGAAGTCGCGGTCGGTCAGCACGCTCAAGGTTGCGGCGCCGCCGCGCGCATAGTCCTCAGCCAGCCAGCCGGGATTGAAGTCCTCGCGGATCAGCCCCTTCGACGGGCTGGCCTTCTTGATCTCGGCAATCACCGCCGCGCCGGTTGCCGCCTTGGCGGTCAGTGCCGCAGCGAAGCCGCGCGGCGACGGCTGGGCCAGCGCGATGCGTTCCAGCGTGCCGATGTCGATACGCGCTTCGAGTGCCGCGATTTCCTCGCGCTTGCGCGCCAGGATGGTTTCAAGGATGTCGCTCATGTGCGGCGGGCTCAGGTTCCGGAAACGGGGGCGTGCGAGGCCGCGATGTAGGCGTCGACCTTGGCGCGGGCAGCACCGCTGGCGATCGCCTCGCGTGCGCGGCCAATGCCGTCGGCAATTGAATCGGCAACGCCGGCGGCGTACAGCGCAGCACCCGCGTTCAGGCAGACGATGTCGCGCGCCTGGCCTTCGGTGTTGTCGAGCGCCTGCAGCAGCACGCGCTTCGAATCGCTGGCATCGGTGACCGCCAGATTGCGGCTGGCGGCCATGCGCAGGCCGAAGTCTTCGGGGTGGATGTCGTACTCCCGGATCACGCCATCGCGCAGTTCGCCGACCAGCGTTGCTGCACCGAGCGAGATCTCGTCCATGCCGTCTCGGCCCCAGACCACCAGCGCGCGCTGCACACCGAGCTTGTCGAGCACGCGAACCAGGATGCCAACCAGATCGGGATGGAACACGCCCATCAGGATGTTCGGCGCGCTGGCCGGGTTGGTCAGCGGGCCGAGGATGTTGAAGATCGTCCGCACGCCCATTTCGCGGCGCACGGCGGCGACGTTCTTCATCGCCGGATGATGCTTCGGCGCGAACATGAAGCCGATGCCGGTGGCCGCCAGGCACTGTGCAACGGCTTCCGGTGCCAGTTCGATATTGGCGCCGAGCGCTTCGAGCACATCGGCACTGCCGGACTTCGATGACACGCTGCGGTTGCCGTGCTTGGCGACCTTGGCCCCGGCAGCAGCCGCGACGAACATCGACGCGGTGGAGATGTTGAAGGTGTTCGATCCGTCACCGCCGGTGCCGACGATATCGACGAGATGGGCATCGGCCGCGCCACCCGGCGTCGGCACCTTGATCGAGAACTCGCGCATCACGGTCGCGGCCGCGGCGATCTCGCCGACGGTTTCCTTCTTGACGCGGAGGCCGGTCAGGATGGCTGCCAGCATCACCGGCGACACGTCGCCACGCATGATCTGGCGCATCAGCGCGATCATCTCGTCGTGGAAGATCTCGCGATGCTCGATGGTGCGCGCCAGCGCGGCTTGCGGCGTCACGACCAGTTGTCCAGGAAGTTCTTCAGCATCGCGTGGCCGTGCTCGGTCAGGATCGATTCCGGATGGAACTGCACGCCCTCGATCGGCAGGGTTCGGTGGCGCAGGCCCATGATCTCGTCCGGCGTGCCGTCGGCCTTTACCGTCCACGCGGTCGCTTCGAGTGCATCCGGAAAGCCGTCGCGATCGACGATCAGCGAGTGGTAGCGCGTCGCCGTGAACGGTGTTGGCAGCGCGCGGAACACGCTGTTCGCGTGATGGTGGATCGGGCTGGTCTTGCCGTGCATGACCTGTGCGGCGCGGCGCACGGTGCCACCGAACGCCTGACCGATCGACTGATGGCCAAGACAGACGCCCAGGATCGGGAAGCGCCCGGTCTTGCCGAGCTTCTCGATCAGCTCCAGACAGATGCCGGCCTCGTTCGGCGTGCACGGGCCGGGCGACAGCACGATGTGGCTCGGCTTCAGTGCCGCCACGTCCTCGACCGTGATCTGGTCGTTGCGGTGCACGGCGACCTCCGCCCCGAGCTCGCCAAAGTACTGGACGAGGTTGTAGGTGAAGGAGTCGTAGTTGTCGATCATCACGATCATGACGGTACCTGCTAGGTCGTATTCACAGTCCGCAGCGTGCCTGCTGCGGGTCCCATCCCGGGCCGCGCGAGGCGCGGGCCGGCTTGAATCAGGGAGAACGACGCCAGCGAGTCATGACGATCGGATCGAAACAAAAATGAGCGCGAAGTTTAACCGGCCAAGACCTTGGCCGCTGTCCCCGATGCGCGTGCTGCGTCGGTCGCCGATGCGCATCAGTCCGTCGGCGGCCGCTGCCGACGCAGGAAGGCGGCGACGCCGTCGTTGAAGGCGTCATTGCGATCGCCTGCCACCATGTGGCCGGCTGCGGCGATATCGCAGACCTCCAGCGTTGGCAGGCAGGCGCGGAACTCGTCGACGCCCTCGTCGCTGACCACGTCGCTTTCCAGGCCACGCACCAGCAAGGTCGGAATGCGGATGCGTCGCGCCGCGGCATAGAGCTTTTCGGTGAAACGGGGCGGCTCCGACAAGGCATCCGGATCGGCGACCAGCGCCGGGTCCCAGTGCCAGTGCAGACGGCCGTCACCGCGCCGCCGCAGGTTCTTCAGCAGGCCGGTCGGGTCGCGCGGCCGGCGGCGCTGCGGGTAGTACGTGGCGACCATGTCGGCGGCTTCGTCCAGCGATGCGAAACCATCCGGCCGCGCCCGCATGAACGCGATGATCCGCTCCGCACCTTCGCGGTTGAGGCGCGGCACGACGTCGACCAGCACCAGCGCGCGGGCGCTGCCGGCATTCGCGGCCGCCAGCAGCGAGGCCGCGCCACCCATCGATGCGCCGACCAGCGCCGGCGGTGTGGCCAGCGTCGCGGCAATGCCGCACAGGTCGGCACACAGGCGGTCGATGCTGTAGTCGCCGCGCGGCGACCAGTCACTGTCGCCGTGGCCGCGCGCATCGACATTGATCACGTGATAGCCGTCGGCCAGCAGCCGCTGCATCGCCGTGCCCCAGGAATGCCGGGTCTGTCCGCCGCCGTGGCTCAGGATGACGGCCGGGGCGGCCGGATCGCCGCCTACATCGGCAGCCAGCACGACCCCGTCGTCGGCAACGAACCGTCGCAGAGCCGTGCTGAGCGTGCTCACCTGCCCGGCTTCACGCCGGCGGCATCAGCGGCGGCGCGCATCACGGCGCGAGCCTTGTTGACGGTTTCGTCCCATTCCGACTGCGGCACCGAATCGGCGACCACGCCGGCACCGGCCTGGGCGTGGACCATCCCGTCCTTGATGACCGCAGTGCGGATGGCGATGGCCACATCCATATTTCCATCCCAGCCCAGATAGCCGACCGCGCCGCCGTAGATGCCACGGGCGACTGGTTCCAGTTCGTCGATGATTTCCATCGCTCGCACTTTCGGCGCGCCGGACAGCGTGCCGGCCGGGAACGTCGCGGCCAGCGCATCGAGCGCATCGAGGCCCGGCTTCAGCTGCCCGGTGACGTTGGAAACGATGTGCATCACGTGGCTGTAGCGCTCGACGATCATCTTTTCGGTGAGCTTCACCGAGCCGGTCTTCGAGACCCGGCCGACATCGTTGCGGCCGAGGTCGATCAGCATCAGGTGCTCGGCGATTTCCTTCGGGTCCGCCAGCAGGTCGGCTTCGAGCCGCCGATCCTCGTCCGGCGTCTTGCCGCGCACCCGGGTGCCGGCGATCGGCCGCACGGTGACTTCGTTGCTGTCGACGCGAACCAGGATCTCCGGGCTGGAACCGACGATGTGGTGATCGTCGAGATTCAGGCAGTACAGATACGGCGATGGATTGAGCCGGCGCAGCGCCCGGTACAGCGATACCGGCGGCTCGTTGAACGGTGCGCTCATCCGCTGCGACGGCACCACCTGCATGACGTCGCCGGCTGCGATGTAGTCCTTGATCCGGGCAATGCCGGCCTTGAAGGCGTCTTCGCCAAAGCCGGACACGAACGCCGGCGGTGTGCCGGGCGGCGCGGCCGGCTGCGCCGGAGCCGGCTGCAGCAGCTGCGCCTCGATCTCGTCGAGTCGCGCTTCGGCGCGCGCGCGACCGTCCGGCAGCGACAGATCGGCGTGGACGATCAAGGTCAGCGTGGCGCGCAGCGAATCGAAGGCCACCAGCTCGTCGGAGCGCATCAGCAGCACATCGGGTGTGCCCAGCGGATCCGGCTTGGCGGCCTTCAGGCGCGGCTCGAACAGGCGCACGCATTCGTAGCCGAAGTAGCCGACGAAGCCGCCGGAGAAACGCGGCAGCGTGTCGTTCGGCGCCACCCGAATCGTCGCGGCGTGGCCGCGCAGCCAGGCGATCGGATCGGCTGCTTCCAGCTGCTGCGTCACGGCGCCATCGACGGTCACGGTGACCGAGTGGCCCTTGATCCGGATCACCTCGCGGGCGCCGAGGCCGATGAACGAGTAGCGGCCCCACTGCGCCCCGCCATGCATCGATTCGAGCAGGTAGGTGTACGGGCGGTTGGCCAGCTTCAGGAAGGTGCCGACCGGCGTATCGAGGTCGCCGGCGAGTTCGCGCGTCAGCGCGACGTGGGTGTAGTCGGACATGGAAGCGGAGGGGATCGAAGGATGATGGCCTTGCGGCGGGCACAGCCGGCCTTGCAGCGACGATTCACCATCGCCAACCGGGCTGGCCTTCGATCTTGATCCGCTGGGTCGTCACTGGAGATTCGGTCTCAGGCTTTTGCGATTTCTGCCCGCATCGCGGCAATGGTAGCCGCATAGTCCTTGGTGCTGAAAAT
This sequence comes from Gammaproteobacteria bacterium, assembly GCA_026398875.1. Classification (GTDB taxonomy): domain Bacteria; phylum Pseudomonadota; class Gammaproteobacteria; order Nevskiales; family Nevskiaceae; genus Nevskia. The sequence goes on from JAPLSB010000009.1 coordinate 134,138, forward strand.
CGCCGAGCCGGCAACGAAGGCGTCGGCGCCGGCGGCGGCGATCGAGCGGATGTTGTCGACCTTCACGCCGCCGTCGATTTCCAGCCGGATCTCGTGGCCGGTTTCGGCGCGGTGCTGGTCGATCAGGCGGCGCGCCTCGCGCAGCTTGTCCAGCGCGCTCGGCAGGAAACTCTGGCCGCCGAAACCCGGGTTGACCGACATCAGCAGGATGATGTCGACCTTGTCCATCACGTAGCGCAGATGGTCCAGCGGAGTCGCCGGATTGAACACCAGGCCCGGCTTGCAGCCGGCATCGCGGATCGCCTGCAGGCTGCGGTCGATGTGCCTGGTCGCTTCGGGGTGGAAGGTGATCGAGGTCGCGCCGGCCTTGGCAAACAGTTGCGCCAGCGCATCGACCGGCTCGACCATCAGATGCACGTCGATCGGTGCCGTGACGCCGTACTTGCGCAGCGCTTCGCAGACCATCGGCCCGATGGTCAGGTTGGGCACGTAATGGTTGTCCATCACGTCGAAGTGGACCCAGTCGGCACCGGCAGCGAGGACCTTCGCGGTATCGTCGCCCAGACGCGCGAAATCGGCCGACAGGATGCTCGGAGCAATGACAGGCGGCAGGGTCAAGGCAGTCATGGAAGATCCCGTTGGCAGGTGACGAAGTGCGCGAAATCTATCAGATTCCTGCTCGCTGACCGGAATCCGGCATCGGCTGTCGAGAGCCGTTGAAGGGTGTCGATAGAAATAGTTTTGCAGCATTCAAAAGATAAAAACGATTGCCTTTACCAATAAAGCTGCGCCGACCAGAATGCCGGCCAGTACCGACAACCGAGCCGCGCCGGATATCAACGGACGCGGCTGAAGGTGCGGATGGACGTTTTTGAAACAGGGCCCGGTTCCACGCGTGATCGAACCGAACACAGCAAGCCGCAACAGGAGAAAACCGTGACGACCGAACAGAAATGCCCCTTTGCCAGCGGGGTTGCCCCGACTGCTGCCGTCGCCAGCGTGCGCGGCAATGCCGACTGGTGGCCGAACCAGCTGAACCTGAAGATCCTGCACCAGCATTCCCCGCGCGCGAATCCGCTCGGCGAGTCGTTCGACTACGCCGCCGCGTTCAAGAAGCTGGACCTGCACGCCGTGGTCAAGGACCTGACTGCGCTGATGACCGATTCCCAGGACTGGTGGCCGGCCGACTATGGCCACTACGGTCCGTTCTTCGTCCGCATGGCCTGGCACAGCGCCGGCACCTACCGCATTGCCGATGGCCGTGGCGGGGCCGGTTCCGGCGAGCAGCGCTTTGCGCCGCTGAACAGCTGGCCGGACAACGGCAACCTCGACAAGGCCCGCCGCCTGCTGTGGCCGATCAAGCAGAAGTACGGCCGCGCACTGTCCTGGGCTGATCTGATGATTCTGGCCGGCAACGTCGCGCTCGAAACCATGGGCTTCAAGACCTTCGGCTTCGCCGGTGGCCGCGCCGATGTCTGGGAGCCGAGCGAAGACATCAACTGGGGTCCGGAAGCCGAATGGCTGGCCAGCAGCGACCAGCCCAACAGCCGCTACTCCGGTGATCGCGAACTGGCCAATCCGCTCGGCGCGGTGCAGATGGGCCTGATCTACGTCAATCCGGAAGGACCGGACGGCAAGCCGGACCCGGTCGCCTCCGGCCGCGACATTCGCGAAACCTTCGCGCGCATGGCGATGGACGACGAGGAAACCGTGGCGCTGGTTGCCGGCGGCCACACGTTCGGCAAGTCGCATGGCGCCGGCGATGCCGCGCATGTCGGGCCGGAGCCGGAAGCCGCACCGATCGAGGCGCAGGGCTTCGGCTGGCTCAGCACGCACGGTTCGGGCAAGGGCGCCGACACGATCACCAGCGGCATCGAAGGCGCATGGAAGCCGAATCCGACGACCTGGGACAACGGCTACTTCGACACCCTGTTCGGCTACGAATGGGAATTGAGCAAGAGCCCGGCCGGCGCCCATCAGTGGAAGCCGAAGGGCGGTGCCGGCGCGAATGCGGTCGTCGACGCTCATGATCCGAGCAAGTTCCACGCGCCAACAATGACGACGGCCGATCTGGCGCTGCGTTTCGATCCGATCTACGAGCCGATCTCGCGCCGCTTCCACCAGAATCCGAAACAGCTTGCCGATGCCTTCGCGCGCGCCTGGTTCAAGCTGACCCACCGCGATCTCGGCCCGGTTGCGCGCTACCTAGGCCCGCTGGTCCCGAAGAAGACGCTGATCTGGCAGGACCCGGTGCCCGCGCACGAAGGCCCGCTGGTCGGCGCTCGCGAGATCGAGTCGCTGAAGAAGGCCGTGCTGGCCTCGGGCCTGAGCACCGCGCAGCTGGTGACCACGGCCTGGGCTTCGGCGTCGACATTCCGCGGCAGCGACAAGCGCGGCGGTGCCAATGGCGCGCGCATTCGCCTGGCGCCACAGAAGGACTGGGCCGTCAATCAGCCGGCCGAGCTGGCCCGGGTGCTGAAGACGCTGGAAAAGATCCGCAAGGACTTCAACACGAAGAGCAAGAAGCCGGTGTCGCTGGCCGATCTGATCGTGCTCGGCGGCGCGGCGGCGATCGAAGCGGCGGCCGCCAAGGGCGGCGTCAAGGTATCGGTGCCGTTCTCGCCGGGCCGTACCGACGCCAAGCAGTCGCAGACCGATGCCGCCTCGTTCGCGCCGCTGGAGCCGGTGGCTGACGGCTTCCGCAACTATGTCCGTCCGGGCGTCTCGGTGTCGCCAGCGGAGCTGCTGATCGACAAGGCCCAGCTGCTGACCTTGAGCGCGCCGGAAATGACCGTGCTGGTCGGTGGCCTGCGGGTACTCGGCGTCACCGTCGGCAATGCCTGCCACGGCGTGTTCACGCAGCGGCCGGAAACGCTCAGCAACGATTTCTTCGGCAACCAGCTCGACAGGAGCACGGTCTGGAAGAAGTCGGCGGATGACGCCGCCGTGCTCGAAGGACGTGATCGAGCGACCGGTGCGCTGAAGTGGACCGGCACCGTCGTTGATCTGGTGTTCGGCTCGAACTCGCAGCTGCGGGCGCTGGCCGAGGTCTATGCGGCGAAGGATGCCAAGGCCAAGTTCGTCAACGACTTCGTGGCGGCCTGGAGCAAGGTGATGAATCTGGACCGCTTCGACCTCCGCTGAATCGGCGTTGCGGAACTGACAGAGCCGCCGGATTCGTCCGGCGGCTTTTTTCGTGGCGCGGCGGGAGTCACTTCAATACAGTGACGCACCGTTCGCCATCCGCATTGCAGGTTCCATGGGTCTTGCCACCGCTGTACACACGCTGTTCGCCGCCATTTGGGTTGGCGGCATGTTCTTCGCCTACGTCTGCCTGCGGCCCACGCTGGCCGGCATTGACGCCAAGACCCGCACCGCACTGTGGGCGCAGGTGCTGCATCGCTTCTTCGGCTACGTGTTCCTGTCGGCAGCACTGTTGCTCGGTACCGGCCTGCATCTGATCCGCAAGCTCGGCGGCATGGCCGCCGTCGGTCCGCATGTCCACATCATGCTGAGCCTGGGTCTGGTGATGATGGCGCTGGCGCTGCATGTCTATTTCGCACCGCTGAAGCGGCTGAAACTCGCCGTGCAGGCCGGCGACGTGCCGGAAGCGGGGCGCCGGGTCGGTCAGATCCGCATCTTCGTCGGCATCAACCTGCTGCTCGGCCTGCTCGTCATCGCGATCGCCAGCGGCGGTCGGTACTTTTTCGCCGGAGCCTGATCGCCATGACCACGCCTCTGCACGAAGCCACGATCACCAGCCTGCCGAAGTTGCACAGCGGCAAGGTTCGCGACCTGTACGCCCTCGGCGATCACCACCTGCTGATCGTCACCAGCGATCGCCTGTCGGCCTTCGACGTGATCCTGCCGGACCCGATTCCCGGCAAGGGTGCGGTGCTGAATGCGCTGACCGCGTTCTGGATGGCGCGCTTTTCGGCGCTGATCCCGAACCATTTCGATACTGCAGTCGACCTCGCCCAATGGCTGACGCCAGCGGAATTGGCGCAGTGCGCCGGCCGGGCCGTGGTCGCCAAGAAGCTGAAGGCGCTGCCGGTCGAAGCGGTGGCGCGCGGCTACCTGATCGGCTCCGGCTGGAAGGACTATCAGGCGACCGGCGCGGTCTGCGGCATTCCGATCGCCAGCGGCATGGCGCTGGCCGGCAAGCTGGCCGAGCCGATCTTCACACCGGCGTTCAAGGCACCGAAAGGCGAGCACGACGCCAACATCTCGTTCGACGACACCGTCAAGCTGGTCGGCGAAAAGCTCGCCCATCAGGTGCGTGACATCACGCTGCGGCTCTACCGCGAGGCGTCCGAGTTCGCGGCCACGCGCGGCATCATCATTGCCGACACCAAGTTCGAGTTCGGCGTCGATGAAGCCGGCACGCTGCACCTGATCGATGAAGTGCTGACTCCGGATTCCTCGCGCTTCTGGCCAGCCGATCAGTACCGGCCCGGCATCAGCCCGCCGAGCTTCGACAAGCAGTACGTCCGCGACTATCTGGAAACCCTGGACTGGAACAAGACCGCGCCCGGCCCGGCACTGCCGGACAACGTCATCGCCCGCACTGCCGCCACCTATCGCGAAGCGCAGCGCCTGCTGACCGGACACTGAAACGAATGACCACTGCCTACTGGTGCGTGCTGATCGCCGCCTACCTGCCGATCGCCTTCACCGGCCTTGCCAAGTTCGGCGCCGGCGGTCGCGACTTCGACAACAACGCGCCGCGCGCGATGCTGGCCAAGCTCGACGGCTGGCGCGCCCGCGCCAACTGGGCGCAGGCCAATGGCTTCGAAGCGTTTCCGCCGTTCGCCGCGGCGGTGATCATTGCCCATCTGACCGCCGTGCCGCAGGCGCGGATCGATCTGCTGGCGATCAGCTTCATCGGCCTGCGCGTCCTCTACGGCGCGCTGTACATCGCCAACCTGGCCACGCTGCGTTCGATCGTCTGGATCGCATCGGTGGGCTGTGTCGTCGGCTTGTTCATGTCGGCGGCCTGAAGCGTTCACGTCACGAATCAAGGAGCGTCGCGATGCAGATCAAGATCGAGATCGACGTCAAGCCGGAAGAGCTGCGTCGTTTCCTCGGCCTGCCCGATGTCGCTGGCTTGCAGGAGGATCTGATCAATTTCCTGCGCGACAAGCTGGGCTCGGCCGCCGAAACCTTCGATCCGTCGAGCTTCGTCAAGGAAAACCTGCAGTCGCTGAAGGCCAGTGCGCCCTGGCAGCTGATCGTGTCGGCCACCAAGTCCGGCGTCAGATCCGGCACGCGCTCCGTGAAGCCGGTGGTCAAGACCGGCGCTCGACGGGTTCGCAAGGCGGTAACGGCTGTTGGCGAGACGGTGGCCGCCAAGCCGGCTGCGAAACGCAGGAAGCCGGCGGCGCGCAAGGCGGCGCCGAAGTCCGAAGGATCGGCTCAGTAGCCGGGCGAAACCTGGCCGCTATCGGCAAACCGGTCGAGCAGCCGACGCAGCAGTTGCAACCGGCGCTGGTGATCGTCCGCGAGGCGGCGGCGCGTCAACGGCAGCAGATCGAGCTGGTGGCGCAGCAATTCGGGCAGTGTCCGGGTGCGCCGCGCGACGCGCCAGCGAGCTTGCACGGCATCCCGATGGCGGGCCAGTGCCTCTGCTTCATGCCGTGCCAGCGCGCTGGCATCGGCGATCAGATCGGACATCAGCGCTTGAAGATCCGGGGTGTTCATCGGTGGGTGACAACGGGCATCAACAAATGAGCCGCGCCGCTTCGATGAAGCGGCGCGGCTCGGGGTCATCCGGAAGTGGATGCCCAGGCTGGCATTACTGCGCGGCCTTGACTGCCTTCTTCACGGTTGCGGCGGCCTTCTTGGTCGTCGACTTGGCGGCCTTCGCGACCTTGGCGACCGGCGACTTGCCGGTCAGCTGGGCCTGAATGGTTTCGACGCCGGTCTTGACGACCTTGTACAGCTCCTCGCCGGTGCGCGAGACAACGGTCACCGTCTGGTTGAACGGCGCGACCAGCGTGTCGGTGGCCGGCAGGTAGCTGATCGGATCGGCAGCGATGGCCTTCAGACCGTCGGTCTTCGCCTTCTCGAAGCTCGACACGGCAGCCGAATAGATTTCCTTGGCAGCCGTGGTGTTCTCGGTCACCAGCGACTTGTAGCCACCGACGACGACATCGCCGACCTGCTTCAGGCTGTCGATCGAGATTTCCGCAACCTTCTGACCGTGGCCGGAGATGGTTTCGACGCGGCCTTTGACATCTTCAACAACGCTCTGGAAATTCATGTGCAGTACTCCTGATGAGGCGGGCGGGCATCAATGGTGCGACGCAACAATTGACGCACTGCATCATAACAGTGGTTTCGAAGGTGTCAAGCCGCGGCTGATGTCAAGCGGCGGGGGCGTCACCCGCGTGCTGGAAGCTGCGATTCCCGCTCAGCCAGCCGTGCGCCGACCGTGCAGCCAGGCGCGCACCAGTCGCAGTTCCTCGTAGCGATAGTCGCCGCCCAGCGCTTCGTAAGCGGGCTTCAGACGCAGGTCGCCATGCTTGTGCAGCGCGGCGACGATCACCTGCGCCCGGTCATGCGCGATCAACCGCGACAGATCGACGGCCGCGCCATGGGCCAGCAGCGCCTCGAGATGGCCCGCGATGGTCGCCGCATCGAGACCGCGCTTGGCGGCAATGGCTTCGACATCGAGCCCGCGATCAAACAGCCCCTGTGTGGCGACCACGGTATCCGGCAGATCCTCGTCGACGATGTTCCGGTCGTCGACAACGAAAGCGCTGGCTTCCTCGGCCGGCGCCTCGGGCGAAGCGAGACCCTTGTCGACGAGAAACGACCGGATCGCGGCCGTGAACGCTGCGCCGTACTGCGCGAGCTTGCGGCTGCCGACACCGGAGATGTCGAGGAACGCTGCGCTGGTCAATGGCTGGCGCTCGGCCATTTGACGGATCGAGGCATCGCTGAACACCACATAGGGCGGTACGCCCTGCTGGTCGGCCAGTGTCTTGCGCAGATTGCGCAGCACATCGAACAGGGCATCGCCTTCCGGTGTCGCGGTTTCGCCGGTCGCGGCACCGCGCGTGCGCTTCTTCTTCTCAGCCTTCGGTGCCACCGCGAATTGCACCGTGCGCTCGCCTTTCAGCACGGCGCGGCTGGCCTCGTTGAGCTGCAACACCGGGAATTCGCTGCCGACTTCGTCGATCAGGCCCTGGTGGGTCAGCGCCCGGACCAGCAGCCGCCATTCATCCTGCGAGCGCTGCTTGCCGATGCCATAGACCGTCAGCGACTGATGGCCACGGTCGATGAGCTTCTGCGTTTCGGCGCCACGCAGGATGTCGATCACATAGGCCGCACCGAAGCGCTCGTTGCGCTGCGCGAGGCGGGCGATCGCCGACAGGAACTGCCGCGCCTCGAGCGTCCAGTCCTCGACCGGTTTCGGCTCGTTGCAGTTGTCGCAGGCGCCGCACGGCGGGTCGAAGTTCTCGCCGAAGTAGCGCAGCTGGATCGCGCGCCGGCATTCGGTCGATTCGGCGTAGTCGAGCACCTTGCGCAGCTGCTGCTTGGCCAGCCGCTGCTCGGCTTCCAGCGGCGCGCCGGTTTGCGGATCGACCTTCTGGGCAATCAGGAACTCGGCGGTCTTCAGGTCGCCGATGCCGAAGTACAGCCAGCAGTCGGCGCGCTCGCCGTCGCGGCCGGCGCGGCCGGCCTCCTGGTAATAGCCCTCCATGGTCTTCGGCAAGTCGTAGTGCACGACCCAGCGCACGTCCGGCTTGTTGATGCCCATGCCGAAGGCAATCGTCGCGACGATCACCTGCACGTCATCGCGAATGAAGGCGTCCTGATTGGCACGCCGCGTATCGGCATTGAGGCCTGCGTGGTACGGCAGCGCGCGAATGCCGTCGTCCTTCAGGCTCGATGCCAGTTCATCGACGCGCTTGCGCGACAGGCAGTAGACGATGCCGGAATCCTTTGGACGCTTGCGCGCCCGATCGAGCAGCGCGTTGTAGCTGCGCCCGTCCTTGGCCGCGACCGCGTAATGCAGGTTCGGTCGGTTGAAGCTCGATACATGGATCGCCGGCTCGTGCAGGCCGAGCTGATGGACGATGTCCTGACGGACGCGGCCAGTGGCGGTGGCCGTGAAGGCGAACACCGGCACATCCGGAAAATGCTCGCGCAGCTGATGCATCTGCCGGTATTCGGGCCGGAAGTCATGGCCCCACTCGGACACGCAGTGCGCTTCGTCGATGGTGAAGCCCGACAGACCCTGTGCCTCGATCAGCCGTGGCAGGAAGCCGGTCAGGAAATCCGGCATCAGCAGCCGTTCCGGCGCCAGATAGACCAGCCGGATGTCGCCACGCAGCAGCGCCGACAGCGTTTCAGAGGACTCGCGCGCGCTCAACGACGAGTTCAGGAAGGCGGCGGCGATGCCGTTGTCGCGCAGCAACCGCACCTGATCCTGCATCAGCGCGATCAGCGGCGACACCACCACCATCACGCCGGGACGCAGCAGTGCCGGCAGCTGGAAGCACAGCGACTTGCCGCCACCGGTGGGCATGATCGCCAGCAGGTCACGTCCGGACAGCGCGTCCTCGACAACTTCCCGTTGTCCGGGCCGGAAGCTGTCGAAGCCGAACCAGCGCTTCAGCGCATCCAGCGTGCGGGGACTTTCCATGTCGGGAAACGGACGGGGCGAGACGGGCCGGCATTATCACTGCTGGCGGGAAGACAGAAGCGGGCCTCACGCAAAGACGCCAAGACGCAAAGAACAGCGACAGCAAGAAAACATTTTTCTTGAAAAGCTTTTATCTGCGTCTTGGCGTCCTTGCGTGATTCAGGCTTCCCGAGCTCCGCTCTTCGACAGCCTCCGCTCGGCTGGCGTGAGCGCAGAAGCGGGCTTCGCGCAAAGACGCAATGAACAGCAACAGCAAGACAGCATTTTCTTGAAAAGCTTTTCTCTGCGTCTTGGCGTCTTGGCGTGATGCCGGGTTTTCAAGGTCCCAGCGCATGGACAGCGCTGCGCTCGGCCCCGACAATCGAGTCACCATGCTTCCGCCGCCCTACCAACGCGCCCACGAATTGCTGTGGCTGCGCGAGCCGACCTCCATCTGGGGCCGCCGACTGCTGACGCCGGGCCGCTATGCGCTGGCCTTGCTGCGTGATCTGCTGGAAGGCGAGATCAGCCTGCGGGCGATGAGCCTGGTCTACACCACGCTGCTGTCGCTGGTGCCGCTGCTGGCGCTGGCGTTCTCGGTGCTGAAGGCATTCGGCGTGCACAACCAGCTGGAGCCGATCCTCAATCGCGCGCTTGAACCGCTGGGCGATCAGGCGGTGGTGATCAGCGGCAGCATCATCACCTTCGTCGACAACATCAAGGTCGGCGTGCTCGGCTCGATCGGCATCGCGCTGCTGCTGTACACCTCGGTGTCGATGATTTCGAAGATCGAGGCCAGCTTCAACTTCATCTGGAAGATCAAGCAGGAGCGCGGTTTCACGCAGCGCTTCGGCGAGTATCTGTCCGTGCTGCTGATCGGCCCTGTGCTGGTGTTCACCGCGCTGGCCCTGACCGCCTCGGTGCGCTCCAGCGCCGTGGTCACGACTCTCGCGCTGTACGAGCCGTTCGGCACCACGATCCTGCTGGTCACCCAGCTGGCGCCGTACGTGCTGATCGTCGCCGCGCTGACCTTCGTCTACGGCTTCATTCCGAACACCCCGGTCAAGCTGTCGGCCGCGGCCGGCGGCGGGCTGTTCGCCGGTGTGGCCTGGGAAAGCGCCAGCATCGGCTTCGCCCGGTTCGTGGCCGGTGCGTCGAGTTACAGCGCCATCTACTCCAGCTTCGCGATCGTCATCATTCTGCTGATCTGGCTGTACGTCAGCTGGCTGATCGTGCTGTTCGGCTGCCGCCTCGCGTTCTATCTGCAGAATCCGCGGCATCTGGTCGGCACGGTCGAAATGCGGCCCCCGGGCAGCCGCGAGGCCGAATACCTTCCGATGCGGCTGATGATGCTGGTAGCAGAGCGTTTCGCTGCCGGGCAGGCGCCGCTGCCGATGGCCGAAATCGAGCGGCTGCTGGCCGTGGATGGCGAACGGCTGGCGCGCGCGGTGCAGCTGCTGGTCGGCACGGGGGTGCTTGGCGAAAGTGGCGTCGAGCGGCGCCTGCTGCCGGCCCGTGATCCTGCGACCTATCGACTGAGTGAGCTGTGGCTGTGGTGCCGCGGTTCGGCACCTGCCGTCGTCGGTGACGAGGTCGACCATCGTCGCCTCGTCGACTGGCTGTCGCGCGCCGAAGTCGCCGCCGTGGCTGCCGGTGAGCCGAGCTTCGCCGAGTGGCTGCGCGACAAGCCGCCTTCCCTATAATCCTCCGCGTCGGCGCGCGCCGGCAGCTGACAGGGCCGACGAACGATGCGGCCCATGAAGAACAAAGGAACGTGCATGGCGAACGGTGGAGCAGCAGCGGACGACGCAGCGCACGCGGGCCGGGTCTGGCTGCGGCAGTACGCGAGCGGCGTTCCGGCCGATATCGACAGCACGGTGTTTCCGTCGCTCGCCGCCATCATCGACCGTGCCTGCGAGCGCTACCGCGATCTGACCGCGTTCGAGAATCTCGGTGCGCGCCTCAGCTACGACGATGTCGACCGGCTGTCGCAGGACTTCGCATCGTGGTTGCAGAACATTGCCGGCCTGCACCCCGGCGACCGCGTCGCGGTGATGATGCCGAACCTGCTGCAGTACCCGGTCGCCGTGTACGGAATCCTTCGTGCCGGGCTGGTCGTGGTCAATGTCAACCCGCTGTACACGGCGCGCGAGCTTCAGCATCAGCTCAAGGATTCCGGCGCGCGCGTCATCGTGGTGGTCGAGAATTGTGCGGCGACGCTGGCGCAGGTCATCCAGCACACCGCGCTCGAGGCGGTGATCACGACGCAGATCGGTGACCTGCTGCCGTTTCCGAAGAGCGCACTGACCAATTTCGTGGTCAAGCGGGTGAAGAAGCTCGTCCCGCCGTGGCGGCTGCCGAACTGCCTGCCGTTCCGCACCGTGCTGGCGCGTGGCCGCGCCGAGCCGTATCACCGCGTGCAACTGGGCCATGACGACGTGGCTTTCCTGCAGTACACCGGCGGAACCACCGGCCTTTCGAAGGGCGCCACGCTGAGCCACGGCAACATGGTGGCCAACCTGCTGCAGATGCAGGCCTGGATCGGACCGAAGCTTGATGAAGGACGCGACGTGGTGATCACGGCGCTGCCGCTGTACCACGTGTTCGCGCTGACGGTGAACGTGCTGCTGTTCACCCACATCGGGGCGAACAACGTGCTGATCACCAATCCGCGTGATCTCGATGCCTTTGTCGCCGAACTCGGTCGCCGACCGTTCACCGCGTTCACCGGCGTCAACACGCTGTTCAACAGCCTGCTCAACCATCCCGCATTCGCGAAGGTCGATTTCTCGGCGCTGAAGTTCACCGTGGGCGGCGGGGCCGCCGTGCAGCAGGTGGTCGCCGAACGATGGAAAGCGGTCACCGGTGTGGCGCTGACGGAAGGTTACGGACTGTCGGAAACCTCGCCGGGTGTCTGCTTCACGCCGCTCGATCGTCCCGACTGGAACGGCACGATCGGCCTGCCGCTGCCATCGACCCGGGTCAGCATTCGCGATGACGACGGGCGTGAAGTGCCGACCGGCACGCCGGGCGAACTGTGCGTCAAGGGACCGCAGGTGATGCGCGGTTACTGGAACAAGCCGGACGAGAATCGCCAGACGTTCACGGCGGACGGCTGGTTCAAGACTGGCGATATCGCCACGGTCGATGCCGACGGCTGGTTCCGGATCGTTGATCGCAAGAAGGACATGATTCTGGTGTCCGGCTTCAACGTCTATCCGAACGAGATCGAGAACGTCGTGGCCCTGCATCCGGGCGTGCTCGAATGCGCCTGTGTCGGCGTGCCCGATCACAAGAGCGGCGAAGCGGTGAAAGTGTTCGTCGTGCGCCGCGACCCGGCGCTGACCCAGGACGCGCTGCGCGCGCATTGCCAGCTGCATCTGACCGGCTACAAGGTTCCGAAGGTCTACGAGTTTCGCGACACGCTGCCGAAATCAGCGGTCGGCAAGATCCTGCGCAAGGAGTTGCGCGGCTGACGCCGGCCGCCTCGGGCTCGGGCGGGCGCCGGAGATTCATGGATAATCCGAGCTTCGTGCACCGGGTTCGTGCAAGATCGTGACAGCTTGGCAATGACGCGGGTCGGCGAACCGCAAGAATTCCACGTCGTGACGCTATCATCACAACCCACGTTGCCTTTTTCGTACAACCTAATTAAGGAGTTTCCGCAATGAGGAATACCGCTCTTGCGCTCATGCTTGGTCTCGGTGTGACCACGGCGCTGCCCACCATGGCCGCGGGCGATCTGTCGAGGAATCCGTACGGTGCCGTGCTCGGCAGCTACGTGGCGCCCGACAAGGATCGTGATGCCGATTACGGCATCGGCGGCACGGTCATCTTCTTCGGCAAGCCGCTGACCGACCATGTGAACCTCGAGTTCAGTGGCTTCGGCAACACGCTGCGCCGCGGCTCGGACAATGGTGACGACTCGCAGTTCGGCCTTGGCCTGGACTTCGTGTTCCCGCTGGTCAAGGGTCCGATCCGGCCGTTCCTGCTGCTCGGCGCCGGCGGCGTCCGCGACCAGCTCGACACCACCAACGACACCGACAGCATCAACCCGTACCTGAACGCCGGTGGTGGTCTTCTGATCGCGCTCAGCGAGCGGTTCGCGCTGCGCGCCGAAGCCCGTTACCTGATGGACTTCAACAACAGCTCCTACCCGAACAAGGACCAGCTTGCCGACGGCCGCTTCGGCCTTGGCGTGCAGTACATCTTCGGCAAGCCGTACGTGGCGCCGCCGCCGCCGGCACCGGTCGTCGTTGCACCGCCGCCGCCACCGCCGCCGGCTGACAGCGATCGCGATGGCGTGATCGACGCGAACGACAAGTGCCCGAACACGCCGGCTGGCGTGAAGGTCGATGCCGTCGGTTGCCCGCTCGATAGCGATGGTGATGGCGTGGCCGACTACCTCGACAAGTGCCCGGGCACGCCGAAGGGCTTCAAGGTCGACGCCGAGGGCTGCATCATCGAGCAGACCATCGTTCTGCGCGGCGTGAACTTCGAGTACGACAAGGACCAGCTGACTGCGGAAGCGAAGACGATCCTCGATGCCGTCGTCCCGGGTCTGGCAGCGCAGCCGAAGCTGACGCTCGAAATCGGTGGCCACACCGACTCGCGCGGTACCGACGCCTACAACAAGGCCCTCTCGCAGCGCCGCGCCAACTCGGTGAAGGCTTACCTCGCCGGCAAGGGCGTGGCACCGGAGCGTCTGGCCGCCGTGGGTTACGGCGAGTCGAAGCCGGTCGCCGACAACAAGCTGGAAGCCGGCCGCAGCGAGAACCGCCGCGTCGAGTTCCAGGTGCTGAACAAGCCGCTGACGGTGAAGGTCATCAAGAAGTAAGACCTCGCCAGCGCGGTTGAAGAACCGCCGGACGCAAGTCCGGCGGTTTTTTTGTGCCTGCGAGGAACGCCGACTGCGCAGCGGCGCGCGTGTAGCGAACGCCCCGGCTCAGCCGTCCTCGTCGTCGTGGCGATCGATCCGGCTGGCAAACCCTTCGAGCGCGCGCTGCGCCTGGCGGTAGCCGCGTTCGATCAGTTCGTCGAGTCGCTTCCAGTCGAACAGGCCGATTCCCGAGACCGGCATCCGCAGATACAGGTCGGCCATTGCGGCGCGTGCCTTGGTGCCGCCTTCGCTGGTCAGCGTGGCGCTGCGAAACAGGATGTCGGCCAGCCGCAGCCCCGGACCGCTGCGGGCCTGCTTGAGCAGGGCTTCAGGGTCCGGGCCTTCGACGCCGGGCAGACTCAGCGCACCATCGGTGGACACGTCCGACGCGATGATCGGGCCGCGGCCCTCGGCCCGCATGATGTCGGTCGGCAGGCTGTTGATGATCGCGCCATCGGCCAGCAGGTCGCCGTTCCAGACCACCGGCGGCGCCACGCCGGGGACCGCCATGCTGGCGCCGACCCACAGCGACAGCGGGCCCTGACGGTGGGTCATCGTGACGCCCCGCGTCAGATTGCTGCTGACGCAGAAATAGCTGAGCGGCAGCTCCTCGATCATCTGTTCGCCGAAGATCGCGCGCAGCCGCGAGCCGAAGCGTCGGCCACGGATCAGCGACACCCGCGGCAGCACGAAGTCGTTCAGGTAGTTCTGGCGCACGAAGGTTTCGTCGGCGATCCGGCGCAGTTCGCGGCTGTCCGCACCGCAGGCCAGCAGGCCGCCGAAGAAAGCGCCCATGCTGGTGCCGCCGATCAGGTCGACCGGCCGCCCCATTTCCTCCAGCGCCCGGATCAGACCGATATGCGCGAAGCCGCGGGCGCCGCCACCGCCCAGCACCAGGCCGAGTGCCCGACCGCTGAGCAGCCGCGCCAGCCGATCGTGATCGCCGGCGCGCAGCGGATGCAGGTGATGGTGGCTGTCGAGATCGCAGTTCGCCGACCAGTCGCGCAGCGTCGACAGCGGCGTCGGGCCTTCGCGCAGCATCACCAGTTCCACCGGCGTGCGCAGCAGCATGCGGCGCAGGATCTGCGGCAGCGGGCTGTGCACCGGGCGGATCGTCGGATCGGCAACGATCAAGACCCGGTCGGCCTGGCGCAGGCAGCGCTCGCTCCAGGCATCGCCGGCCGGATTGCCGACGTACAGCAGGCGTTGGCCGCCATGCTCGCGCTCGGCCAGCCACTGGATCAGCCGCTCGTTGCCTGCACCGCCACTGAGCGGCGACTGCGCGACACCCGGACCCAGCGCGGCATCGACGCGGCGCGCGTCGAGCCGTTCCGGGGTTTCGCCGTGCCGGCGCAGTGCGGCGTCGACGCGTTCGAGGAAGCCGTCGATCGGCACCGACGGGCCGGCCGGCATGATCGCCAGTGCTGGTCGCGACGGTGGCTGACGCCGGACATTGGCGTTCAGGTTGCGGCGCAGGCGCTGGATCAGCACGCGGGTGATCGCCAGCAGCGCCGACGGATGACGTTCGACGAAGGCCAGCAGCGCGTTGCGCTCGATGCGCAGCAGCAGGCTGTCGCGCAGGGCATAGACCTCGCCGCTGCGCGGCTCGTCGGTCATCACGCTGATCTCGCCGATCGGCTCCAGTCGCGAGATGTCGCCGGCCACCGAGCCATCGGCGCGCAAGGCGCGCAGCCGGCCGCTGGCGACGATGTACAGGCAATCGGCAGCACCACCGGCCGTGAACAGGCGCTCGCCACCGGCCACCGGCACGACGCTGCAGACGCTGCCGAGCTGTGCGATCGCTGCCGCATCGAGACTGGCGAACAGCCCGCATTGCGACAGGATCTCGGCGACGTCCATTGGCGAGTGAGCAGAAGGTGCACGGCAAGCCTACCGCCTGACGGAAGCCTTCGGGAGCGGATGAGCCTCCATCGCGCCGATCAGTGGATTCGTCGGGCGGCAACGCCGGATCAGCGGTCCGGCGCGGCACAATGCCGGCCCCGTGACCCAGATTGCGACATGCACGCTCCCGACCGTTACCGCCCGACCGAACGCTTCGGCGACCGGGTCGACGATTACCGCCGCTACCGGCCTGGGTATCCGGGCGCGCTGACGCGCTGGCTGCTCAGCGAGGCGGCCTTGGCGCCAAGTGACCCGGTGGCCGACATCGGCGCCGGCACCGGCCTGCTGACGCGCGACCTGCTGGCAGCCGGCCTTGCGGTACGCGCGGTCGAGCCGAACGCGGCGATGCGCGCGGCCGCCGAAGCCGATCTCGGACGCCATCCCGGGTTCACCAGTGTCGACGGCACAGCCGAGGCGACCACGCTGCCGGATGCGTCCGTGCGCCTGGTCACCGCTGCGCAGGCCTACCACTGGTTCGATCCCGAGGCCGCCCGTGCCGAAAGCCTGCGCATCCTGCAGCCCGGTGGTCATGCCGCGCTGATCTGGAATGTCCGGCGCATCGACAGCCGCTTCGCCGAAGCCTACGAATCGCTGCTGATGGCGCGCTGCCCGGACTACGCGGCGGGCCAGCCGCATCAGGCCTCGGCCGAGGACATCGGTCGCTACTTCGGCCCGGCCGCGACCCGGCATGTCAGCTTCGACTACCTGCAGCACTTCGATTTCGACGGCCTGAAAGGCCGGCTGCTGTCGTCGTCATACACGCCGAAGGCCGGCGATCCGGCTCGCGAGCCGTTGCTGGAGGCGCTGCGCAGCCTGTTCGACCAGCACCAGCATGATGGCCAGGTGGCCTTCGGCTATGACACGCGGGCGTGGCTCGCGCAGTTCAGGGCTTGACCGCGTAGCGCTGCAGCAGCCGCTCGCGGAGCCAGCGGTTGGCTGGATCCTGGTGCTGGCGGGCATGCCAGAACAGGTTGATGGCGATTTCCGGCAGGTTCGCCGGGTGCTCGACGATGGCCAGTCCGAACGGTTCGGCCACTTTCTCCGCGAAGCGCGCCGGCACCGTCGCGATCATGTCGCTGGCGGCCAGGATGTGACCCACCGCAACGAAATGCGGCAGCCGCAGCCGCACGCGGCGCACGATCTTCTGCCGATCGAGCAGCGCGTCGACCCGGCCGTGACCGGTGCCGGCCGACATCACCACGACATGCTCGGCGGCCGAGAACGCGTCCAGCGTCAGCGGCGCGACGCTCAGCGGGTGGCCGCGGCGCATCAGGCAGACATAGCGTTGCGAGAACAGCGGCCGCTGGAAAAAGCCGGCCTTCAATTGCGGCAGCAGGCCGATCGCCAGATCGACCTGCCCGGCTTCCATCGCATCGCGCAGGTTGATCGCGGTATTGCGCACCGTGCTGATGCTCAGCTGCGGCGCGTCGCGACGCAGCGCGTCCATCAGGGTCGGCAGGAAATAGATCTCGCCGATGTCGGTCATGCCGATCGTGAAGGCGCGCTCGGAGGTCGCCGGGTCGAAGGCGGTGCGCTGGTTGACCGCCTGGTGCAACAGGCCGAGTGCGGTGGCGACCGGTCCGGCCAGCGCCTCGGCGAACGGCGTCGGCTCCATGCCGCGCGAGGTGCGACGGAACAGCTCGTCGCCAAACAGGCGGCGCAGCCGCCCCAGTGCATTGCTGACGGCCGGCTGGGTCAGGCCCAGCGCATCGGCGGCACGCGATACCCGCCGCTCCGCCATCAGCTGATGGAAGACCACCAGCAGGTTCAGATCGATTTCGCGCAGGTCCATCGGTGGCCTATCAATCACAGACGTGATGTTGCGTATTCAGAACATTCTATTGGTTGATGGCGCTGGGACGGTGATGATTCGGCGGTGCCACGTCAGAAGCGATCGCACGCAGAGAACGCGGAGAACGCAGGGAAAGACGAGGCCCCGTGCTTTTCCTGTCGTCGCTTTTCTCTGCGGTCTCCGCGGCTTGGCGTGAGACCGCTTTTGCTTCTCGCCCCTACGCATTCGCCGAAGCCTGATGACCGACGCCCGCCGCGCCTACTACGACCGCATTGCCGCTCACGGCTTGACGCCGCTGTGGGAAGTGCTTGGCGCGCTGGTGCCGCCGGAGCCGCGCTCGCCGGCGGTGCCGGCACTGTGGCGCTATGCCGAACTGCGCGAGCACGTGATGGAAGCCGGCCGGGTGATCACGGCGGAGGAGGCCGAGCGCCGCGTGCTGATCCTCGAAAATCCGGGCCTGCGCGGCCAGTCCTGCATCACCCAGTCGCTGTACGCCGGCCTGCAGCTGATCCTGCCGGGCGAGGTCGCCCCGGCGCATCGCCACACGCAGTCCGCACTGCGGTTGGTACTGGATGGCGAAGGCGCCTACACGGCGGTCGACGGCGAACGCACGACGATGCGGCGCGGCGATTTCATCATCACGCCGGCCTGGACCTTTCACGATCACGGCAACCTTGGCGATCAGCCGGTGGTCTGGCTCGACGGGCTCGATATCCCGACCGTGCGTTTCCTCGACGCCGGCTTTGCCGAGAAAGCCGTTACGCAGGTGCAGTCGGTTGCTCGCCCCGAAGGCGACGCGCTGGCCCGCTACGGTGCGAACCTGTTGCCGCTGGACTACGCCCCGAAGCCGGCCGATCCGACCAGGGTGTTCGTCTACCCGCACGAGAAGACCCGCGCCGCGATGCAGGCGATCGCCGCTGCGAGCGCGCCTGATCCACACCTCGCGCACAAGCAGCGCTACGTCAATCCGGCGACCGGTACCTCGCCGATGCCGACGATCGCCGCGTTCACGCAAGCGATTCCGGCCGGCTTCGAGACGCGTGCACTGCGTTCGACCGATGGCACCATCCACGTCTGCCTTGAAGGCAGCGGTGAGGCCGAAATCGCCGGCACGACCTATCGCTTCGCCGAGAACGATGTCTTCGTCGTGCCGTCCTGGCATCGGCTTCAGCTGCGCGCCAGCCGCGACACGATGCTGTTCAGTTTTTCCGACCGCCCCGTGCAGCAGGCGCTGGGCCTGTGGCGCGAAGAGCGGCTTTGATCCTTCCGCCCGATTGAACCCATGACCTACGCCATTCCCGCCCCCGCGCAGCGCAGCCTGAGCATCGCCGGCAGCGCCGAGCGCTTCCCGGTCAACCGCATCTTCTGCGTCGGCCGCAACTACGCCGCCCACGCCCGCGAGATGGGCCGCGATCCGGATCGCGAAGCGCCGTTCTTCTTCATGAAACCGGCGCAGGCGGCTGTCGATGCCAGCGCCCCCGCGACGATTCCGTATCCGCCGCGAACGAAGAACTTCCATCACGAGATCGAACTGGTGGTGGCGATCGGCAAGGGCGGTGCCGACATCCGCGTCGAATCGGCGCTGGCCCATGTCTACGGCTACGCGATCGGCCTCGACATGACTCGCCGTGACCTGCAGCTCGACGCTCGCGACAAGGGCCGGCCGTGGGAGTTCGGCAAGGCCTTCGCGCAATCGGCGCCGATCGGCGCGATCCATCGCGCGGCCGACATCGGTCATCCGGAGCACGCGCAGATCGCGCTGACCGTCAACGGCCAGCCGCGGCAGGCCTCGGACATCGACAAGCTGATCTGGTCGGTCGCCGAGTCGATTGCCCAGCTGTCGATGTACGAGGCACTGGAGCCCGGCGATCTGATCATGACCGGCACGCCGGAAGGCGTGAACGCGGTGGTAGCGGGCGACGTGATGCGCGGGACGATCGCCGGGCTCGGCGAGATCGAAGTGCGCGTCGCCCACTGACAACAACGACGAACGAGGAGTCGGAGCATGGCCCACTACGTCCTGATCCACGGTGCCTGGCACGGCGGCTGGTGCTGGCGCGACGTCGCAAGGATGCTGCGCGCGCAAGGCCACACGGTGTTCACGCCGACCCTGACCGGCAACGGCGAATCGCGCCACCTCGGGGGTGAGCGCATCACGCTGGAAACGCATACCCGCGATGTGCTCGGGCTGATTGCGGCCGAGGAACTCGACGACGTCATCCTGGTCGGCCACAGCTACGGCGGCATGGTGATCACCTCGGCAGCCGACCGCGTCGCGTCGCAGATCAGGCGGCTGGTCTATCTCGATGCCTTCGTGCCGACGCATGGCGAGAACCTGGTCGACTGCATTCGCCGCAATCTGCCGGCCGAAGCGGCAGCGATCTTCATCGGCCACTTCCATCAGGCCCGGCACAACGACGGCCTGATTCCGCCGATCCCCGGCGCGCTGTTCGGCCAGACGCCGAGCACCACCGAATGGATGGAGCGGCAGTGCAATCCGCAGTCGCTGGCGACGTTCCAGTGGCCGGTGCTGCTGACCGGTGTGGCGGACGCGATTCCGCGCAGCTACATCGTCGCCAACGACTGGCAGCCGAGCCCGTTTCAGGCCGAGGCCACGCGCTACGACGGCGCGGCCGGCTGGACGCTCGACCGCCTGCCCGGCGGCCACTGCCTGATGATGGACAGCCCAGCGGCGCTGTCTGCCGTGCTTGCGAAGCTGGCCTGAGCGCAGCCGCGATGAACGCGCCGATTCCACTCGCCGAACTGACGGCCGGCTCGATGAACTGGGAGCGCGGCACCAGCCGCATCCCGTTCGCGGTCTACAACGATCCAGCCCTGCACAAGCTCGAATTGCAGCGCTTCTTCTACGAGAAGCACTGGTGCTATGTCGGTCTGGAAGCCGAAATCCCGAATCCGGGCGACTACAAGCGCACCGAGATCGGCGAACGTTCGGTGATCCTCGTCCGGGCGCTTGATGGTGTGATCCACGTCGTCGAGAACGCCTGCGCGCATCGCGGGGTCGCGTTCTGTCGCGCCCGGCACGGCAACGTGCAGGCGTTCGTCTGTCCTTATCACCAATGGAACTACGCGCTCGATGGCCGCCTGCGCGGCGTGCCGATGCGCCATGGCGTGAAGCGCGAGGGTGTCGTGCAGGGCGGCATGCCGGCCGATTTCAACTTCGCCGATCACGGCCTGACCCGGCTGAAAGTGGCCGTGCGTGGTGGAGTGGTGTTCGCCAGCTTCGATCACGATGTGGAGTCGTTCGAAGATTTCGTCGGGCCGGACGTGCTGCGCTACTTCGATCGCCTGTTCGATGGCCGCAAGCTGACGATCCTCGGCTACAACCGTCAGCGGATTCCCGGCAACTGGAAGCTGATGCAGGAAAACATCAAGGACCCATACCACCCGGGCCTGCTGCACACCTGGTTCGTGACCTTCGGCCTGTGGCGCGCCGACAACCGCGCGCAGATGGTCATGGACCGCCACCATCGCCATGCAGCGATGATCTCTACCCGTGGCAATGCCGGTGCAGTGTCCGAAGTGTCACGGGTATCGAGCTTCAAGCAGACGATGAACCTGCACGACCCGCGCTTTCTCGACATCGTCCCGGAAGCCTGGTGGAACGGCCCGACGGCAGTGATGACCACGCTGTTCCCGAGCGTGATCCTGCAGCAGCAGGTCAACAGCGTATCGACGCGGCAGATCGTGCCCGATGGTCACGGCCACTTCGATTTCGTCTGGACCCATTTCGGCTTCGAGGACGACACGCCGGAAATGACCCAGCGCCGCCTGCGTCAGGCCAATCTGTTCGGCCCGGCCGGTTTCGTGTCGGCCGACGACGGCGAAGTGATCGAGTTCTCGCAGCAGACTTTCGATGCCAAGCCGGCCCATCGCACCCTGGTCGAACTCGGCGGCGACGAGGTCGCCAACACCGATCACATGGTCACCGAGACCCTGATCCGCGGCATGTACCGCTACTGGCGCGAGGTCATGGCGCGATGACCGCGGCAATCGGCTTCGAGGACTGGCAGGCGCTGACGCAGTTGTATGCCGACTATGCGCACGTGGTCGATGCCGGGCTGTGGGAGCAGTGGCCGGAGTTCTTCACCGACGACTGCATCTATCGCGTGCAGCCGCGCGAAAACTTCGAGCGCGGCTTTCCGCTGGCGACCCTGAGCTTCGAAAGCAAGGGCATGCTGAAGGACCGCGCCTACGGGATTCGGGAAACGCTGTTCCACGATCCGTACTACCAGCGCCACGTCGTTGGCCTGCCGCGCCTGCTGCGGGCGGACGAGGGCCGCTTCGAAGTCGAAGCGAACTACGCGGTGTTCCGCACCAAGCTGAGCCAGATCACCACTGTCTACAACGTCGGCCGCAGTCTCGATGTCGTGGTGCGGACGGCGGAAGGGCTCAGGTTCGCGCGCCGCGAATTCATCTACGACAGCGAGATGATCCCGAACTCGATGATCTATCCGCTCTGAACGGCGCGATGCCGTACCCGGATCAGGCCGATCCGGCCGTCGACGCGGCCATCTGGCGAATCCGCTCGACCATCGCGTAGAAGCCGTTGCGGCGGTTCATCGACAGATGGCTTTCCAGCCCCAGCTGCGCGAAAGCCGCCTTGATGTCGGTATCGAGCACTTCCTGCGCCGTGCGGCCATCGGTCAGCGTCAGGATCAGCGCGATCAGGCCCTTGACGATGTGGGCATCGGAATCGCCGCGCAGGTGCAGCCGCGTATCGGCACCGACATCGCCCGCCAGCCAGACCTGGCTCATGCAGCCGCGTACCAGATGCGCTTCGTCGTGTTCGGCGTCCGGCATCGGCGGCAGCTTGCGACCGAGTTCGATCAGGTAGCGATACCGCTCCTCCCAGTCGCCGAGCATGTCGAAGGTGTCGATCAGATCCTGCAGTGCGGTGTTGTCGTGCGTGTCCAAGCGTCCGGATTTCGTGTTCAGGCGTTCTGTCCCTATGGTACGGGCAACTGCCCGGCAAAGCTGATGTCCATCCGGCAGGTCCGCAGGAGTGTTTGCCATGTTGATTCGTGTTTCCCCGCAGCATCCGATCAAGCCGTCCGAGATCACGCCGGAATCGGTCCATGCCGATCGCCGTCAGTTTCTGGCCCGAATGGGGCTGGCCGGTGCCGGGCTGGCACTGGCCGGCTGCAGCGAAGCCAAGCCGCCGCAGCCGTCGGTCAGTGCCGCCGCGGGGCCAGAAGCCGCGTTGCCGGCACTGGACGTGAAGAAGAAGACCGAGATGGCCGGCAACGAAAAGCTGACGCCGTACGACGACGTCACCCACTACAACAACTACTACGAGTTCGGCACCGACAAGGCCGATCCCGCCCGCAACGCCGGCACGCTGCGCACGCGGCCGTGGACGGTTGCGATCGATGGCGAATGCGAAGCGCCCGGTCAGTTCGATCTCGACACGCTGATCAAGCCGCATGCGCTGGAGGAACGGATCTACCGGCTGCGCTGCGTTGAAGCCTGGAGCATGGTGATTCCCTGGGTCGGCTTTCCGCTGGCCGATCTGCTGAAGCGCTTCAAGCCGAACTCGCGCGCCAAGTTCGTGCAGTTCTATTCGCTGGCCGACGCCGCGCAGATGCCGATGATCAAGCGCGGCGTGCTGCCGTATCCGTATCGTGAAGGCCTGCGGATCGATGAAGCGATGCACCCGCTGGCGTTCATGGTCGTCGGCCTCTACGGGAAGGTGCTGCCGAACCAGAACGGCGCGCCGATCCGGCTGATGACGCCGTGGAAGTACGGCTTCAAGTCGGCCAAGTCGATCGTCCGCATCCGCTTCACCGAAACGCAGCCGGAAACCACCTGGAATGCCATCGGCGCTGCCGAATACGGCTTCTACGGCAACGTCAATCCGGAAGTCGATCATCCGCGCTGGAGCCAGGCCAGCGAGCGGCGGCTCGGCGAACTGTTCCGCAAGCCGACGCTCCCGTTCAACGGCTACCCCGAGGTCGCGCCGCTGTACGCCGGCATGGACCTGCGCCGGTACTACTGATGTCGCCTGCGGCAAGGCTGTGGCTGGCGCGGGCGCTGGTCTGGATTGGTGCTGCGACGCCGCTGGCGCTGCTGATCGAGCGCACGCTGAATGGCCGGCTCGGCGCCAATCCGATCGAGTTCCTGGAACGTGATCTTGGCGACTGGTCGCTGCGCTTCCTGCTGCTGAGCTTGGCGCTGACGCCGCTGCGCAGCTTGAGCGGCTGGACGTGGCCGCTGAAGCTGCGCCGGACCGTCGGCCTGTGGGCCTACGCCTACATCTGCCTGCATTTCGCGGTCTACATCGTGTTCGACCTGAACATCCTCGAACCGGCGCGAGCGCTGGCGCAGCTGGCCGAGGATCTGGTCAAGCGGCTGTACATCACCGTCGGTTTCGCCGCCTGGCTGTTCCTGCTGCCGCTGGCGATCACCTCGACCGACGGCTGGCAGCGGCGGCTCAAGCGCAAGTGGAAAACGCTGCATCGGCTGATCTACCCGGCTGCCGTGCTCGGCGTGCTGCACTACGTCTGGCTGGTCAAGAAGGACTTGCGCGAGCCGCTCTTGTACGCCGCGATCCTCGCCGTGCTGCTGCTCTGGCGCTGGCCTTGGCCGAAAGTGCGCGGCGCTATACTCCGCGCCCGCCCCACGCCGACCGCCCCCGCTAGTGACCAGACCCTCCGGTAGAGCCCCCGATCAGCTGCGCGCCGTCAGCATCGAGCGCCAGTTCACGCGCCATGCCGAAGGCTCGGTATTGGTGGCGTTCGGCGACACCCGGGTGCTGTGCACGGCGAGCATCGAGGAGCGCGGTCCGGCCTGGAAGAAGGACGGCGGCTGGCTGACTGCCGAGTACGGCATGCTGCCGCGCTCGACCCACACCCGCTCCAAGCGCGAAGCCGCGCAGGGCAAGCAGAACGGCCGCACCCAGGAAATCCAGCGCCTGATCGGCCGATCCTTGCGTTCGGTGCTCGATCTCGACGCAATGGCCGGCATCACCATCACCATCGACTGCGACGTGCTGCAGGCCGACGGTGGCACCCGCACTGCCAGCATCACCGGCGGCTATGTGGCGCTGGTCGATGCCGTTGCCCACCTGCGCAAGATCGGCAAGCTGAAGCGCGATCCGCTGCACGGCCAGGTGGCGGCGGTGTCGGTCGGCATCGTCAACGGCGTGCCGGTGCTCGATCTCGACTACCCGGAAGACTCCGGCTGCGAGACCGACATGAACGTGGTGATGAACGAAGCCGGCGGCTTCATCGAAGTGCAGGGCACCGCCGAAGGCCATGCGTTCCGCCGCGAGGAACTCGACGCGATGCTGGCGCTGGCGCAGAAGGGCATCGCCGAACTGTGCATCGCGCAGCGGGCGGCACTCGGCGGCTGACGCGGAACCCGCGACATGGCTGATCTCGTCCTTGCCAGCCGCAACCGCAAGAAGCTGCTGGAACTCGAAGCACTGCTTGCGCCGCTCGGCTACCGGCTGCGGCTGGTGTCCGAATTCAGCGATGTCGAGCCGGACGAAAGCGCGCCGACGTTTGTCGAGAACGCGCTGATCAAGGCCCGTCACGCGGCCCGCGTCTCGGGGTTGCCGGCGATTGCCGATGACTCGGGCCTTGAAGTGGCAGCGCTCGGCGGCGCGCCGGGCGTGCATTCGGCGCGCTACTCGGGCGTGCATGGCGACGACGCCGCCAACAACGCCAAGCTTCTCGATGCGCTGGCCGAGGTGAAGGACGACCTGCGCAGCGCCCGCTTTATCTCGGTGCTGGCGATGCTGCGCCATGCCGACGATCCGGTGCCGCTGATCGCCTTCGGCGCCTGGCCCGGCCAGATCCTGCATGCGCCACGCGGCACGCAGGGCTTCGGCTACGACCCGCTGTTCCTCGATCCGGAATCGGGTCTGACGGCGGCTGAAATGACGGCCGACGCAAAGAACGCCGTCAGCCACCGGGCTCGTGCGTTCGCCGCACTGCTCGCGCAGCTGCGGCCGTCGTGAGTCTCGATCCCGCGACGATTCCACTGGCGCTGTACCTGCACTTTCCGTGGTGCGTCGCCAAGTGCCCGTACTGCGATTTCAACTCGCACGGCCTGCGTGGCGAAGTACCGGAAGACACCTATGTCGAGGCATTGATCCGTGATCTGGCGTTCGAACTGGCGCAGCCCGAACCGCGCCCGATCACCTCGATCTTCATGGGCGGCGGCACGCCGAGCCTGTTTTCCGGCCGCGCGATCGGCCGAGTGCTGGAAGTCTTCTCGAGCCGGCTGAATTTCGCGCCGGACATCGAGATCACGCTGGAAGCCAATCCCGGCACGGTCGATGCCGCGAACTTTCGCGACTACCGCGCCGCCGGCGTCAATCGCCTGTCGATCGGCGTGCAAAGCCTGAACGACGCGATGCTCAAGCGCCTGGGCCGTATCCACGGCCACGGCGATGTCGTGAGGACCGTCGACATCGCGCGCAGCGCCGGCTTCGACAACCTGAATCTGGACCTGATGTACGCGCTGCCGCAGCAGACCGAAGCCGAGGCCGAGGCCGATCTGCGTGCTGCGATCCGGCTTGCGCCCGAGCATCTGAGCTATTACCAGCTGACCTTGGAACCGAATACCGAATTCGCTGCCCGGCCGCCGCCGCTGCCCGACGATGACAGTGCCTGGACGATGCAGCTGGCCGGGCAAGCGCTGCTGGCTGATGCCGGCTATCGGCAGTACGAAGTGTCGGCGTACGCGCAGGCCGGTCGGCAGTGCCGCCACAACCGCAATTACTGGCAGTTCGGCGATTACCTTGGGATCGGCGCCGGCGCGCACGGCAAGCGCACCTTTGCCGATCGCATCGAGCGCCGAGCGCGGCACAAGCTGCCGCGCATCTATCAGGCCGGCGCCGGTGCAGCTGCCGCGGTTCAGGAGCAGCGGGCGCTGGACGCTGCCGAACTGCCGTTCGAGTTCGTCATGAACGCGCTGCGGCTCAATGAGGGCTTCACGCCGGCGCTGTTCGAATCGCGAACCGGAATCCCGATGGCGGCCGTCGCGGCGCGACTTGCGGCGCTGACTGCCAAGGGTCTGATCGAGCACGTCGATGGCCACCATCGCCCGACCTCCCTCGGACGCGCGCATCTGAATACACTGGTCGCCGAATTTCTCTAGCCCCTTGCCCACTCGACCATGCGCGAAGACGTCGAAGTCATCTGCCCGGCCTGCCACGAATCAATTCCGCTGACCGTCAATCCGGCCAAAGGCTCGAAGACCTGGGAAGAGGAATGCTGTGTCTGCGACACCCCGATCGTCGTGCGCCTGATCGTCGACGAGGATGACGAATACACCGTCGAGGTCGAGGAGGTCAGCGAGGAAGAACCGGAAGCGAGGGATGCCGACGGTCTCGAGGAAACCCGGGTCACCTGCCCGAAATGCTGGGAGGAAATCCCGCTGGTGATCGATCTGTCGGCCGGTTCGCAGACCTATTCCGAGGACTGCTCGGTGTGCTGCCGACCGATGACGGTGCGGGTCTGGGTGTCCGAGGAAGGCGACGAGCACACCGTTGATGTCGAGGCCGAGAGCGACTGACGGACGGCTGCATCGAGGCTTGCCGTTCGCGATCGGCTTCTTTACACTCCGCGTCCCTTCGCCCGAGCCGAACTGTCCGGGCCATGATTTTCGAGAGATCGCAATGAAGCCCGACATCCACCCGAACTACGTCGCCATCAACGTCAACTGCAGCTGCGGCAACACGTTCGCAACGCGCTCGACGGTCGGCCGTGACCTGCAGATCGAAGTCTGCTCGAAGTGCCACCCGTTCTACACGGGCAAGCAGAAGGTCGCCGACGTCGGTGGTCGTATCGACAAGTTCCGCAAGCGCTACGCCGGCGCCGCCGCCTGATCACTCTGGCGCGCACCGTCGTTGTTTGCTGAAAAGCCGCCTTCGGGCGGCTTTTTCGTATCCGGGTGGCTGGACAGCAGCGTCATGCAGCCGGTCCTCGCTCGCCGAAGCACCCGGAAAATCGTTATGCTTCGCGCACTCGCCGGGAAATCCCCCAAGACCTCTTCGCCGCCCCTCGTGGCGCGCAGACGTGAGATCGCGCGGATTGATTGCGGCACTGCACATTTTTTGCGGGACACAGCGTCCAGTGTTCCAACGGCCACACGGAGACGATGAGATGACGACGCCTAGCTACAGCCTGATCAACAACGAGACCGGCGAAAAGGTCGATCTGCCGGCCGTCAAGGGCACGCTGGGTCCGGTTGGCCTTGATGTCGGCAAGGTCTACGACAAGATGGATCTGTTCACCTACGATCCGGGTTTCACGTCGACCTGCTCGACCAAGAGCGCGATCACCTACATCGACGGCGACAAGGGCGTGCTGCTGTACCGCGGCTACCCGGTCGACCAGCTGGCCCAGCACTCGACGTTCATCGAGGTGGCCTACCTGATCCTGCGCGGCGAACTGCCGACCAAGACCGAACTCGACACCTTCGAAGCGTCGATCCGTCGCCACACGATGATCAACGAGTCGCTGCGCGGCTTCTTTGACGGCTTCAACTACGACGCCCACCCGATGGCGATGCTGACCGGCATCGTCGGCAGCCTGTCGGCGTTCTATCACGACACCACGAACAACAAGGATCCGAAGCACCGCGAGATCTTTGCCCACCGGATGATCGCGAAGATCCCGACGATCGCGGCCGCGGCCTACAAGAAGTACTTCGGCCAGCCGTTCATGTATCCGAAGAACAACCTCGACTACTGCTCGAACCTGCTGCGGATGATGTTCGCCGTGCCGGCCGAGGAGTACGAAGTGAACCCGGTCGCCGCCAAGGCGCTCGACGTGCTGTTCATCCTGCACGCCGACCACGAGCAGAACGCTTCGACCTCGACGGTGCGCCTGGCCGGTTCGACCGGCACCAACCCGTATGCCGCGATCGCCTCGGGCATCGCCGCACTCTGGGGCCCGGCGCACGGCGGCGCCAACGAAGCCGTGCTGAAGATGCTGGAAGAGATCGGCGACGTGAAGAAGGTGCCGGACTTCATGGCCAAGGTGAAGGACAAGAACTCGGGCGTGCGCCTGATGGGCTTCGGTCACCGCGTCTACAAGAACTTCGACCCGCGCGCGACGATCATCCGCGAGCAGTGCCACAAGGTGCTGCGCGAGCTGAAGATCAACGATCCGCAGCTGGAACTGGCGATGAAGCTCGAGGAAATCGCGCTGAACGACGACTACTTCCGCGAGCGCAAGCTGTACCCGAACGTCGATTTCTACTCGGGCATCATCTACAAGGCGCTCGGCATCCCGGTGAACATGTTCACCCCGATGTTCGCGATCGCCCGCACGGTTGGCTGGGTGGCCCACTGGAGCGAGATGACCGCCGAGCCGGGCGGCGTGAAGATCGGCCGTCCGCGTCAGGTCTACACCGGCTCGCCGGTTCGCGACTACGCGCCGATCGCGACGCGCTGATCGACTGCAGTTGCGGCATCGAAAAAGGCCCGCCGATCGGCGGGCCTTTTTCGTTGCGGCGACCGGAATCGCCGCCGTTACGGCGTGCGGATCGGGCACTGCGCTGCGAACGCCTGTTCGAGCCGTGCGCGCAGCACCGGCAGCGGGCAGGCGCCGTCGATCTCCTGCGCAGCGCAGCTCGGTACGTGCAGCAGCAGTTCGCCCGGCGGCGTGGCGCGATCGTGCTTCACGTTGCCGCGCATCTGCGCCAGCGTCTGGTACCAGAGCTTCAGCCGGACGTAGACCTCGCCGTTGGCCGGATTGCGCATGCGCTCGAACGCCAGCGTCGTGCCGGGTGCGGCGTCGTCCGGCTGTCCCGGCAAGGTCCAGTCGATGCCGAGCAGCCCGGACATGCCGGCCAGATGCTGGTCGCGGCCCATGAACAGCACGAGCCGCGCCGCATTGCCGGCGCCGGCGCTGCCATCGAGTTCGGCCAGCACCGCGCGACCGAGCGAGGCCATGTGCCGCGCCGCGAGATAGGC
The DNA here is from genome assembly GCA_026398875.1 of Gammaproteobacteria bacterium. Taxonomy (GTDB): domain Bacteria; phylum Pseudomonadota; class Gammaproteobacteria; order Nevskiales; family Nevskiaceae; genus Nevskia. Next base: position 163,293 of record JAPLSB010000009.1, read on the forward strand.
CGGCTTGCGGGTCAGCGTCAGGAACAGATTGCGCGGCGGGGCCAGTTCGGCCAGTGCTTCCGGCGTCGTCGCTTCGCCCCAGGCGATGTCGGCTTCCGGCCGGCCGTCGGCATAGGCGAGCAGGAAGTTCTCGCTGATCGTGGCCGCGCGGGCGATGCCGCCTTCCAGCTTCGGGCCGTCCGGCGATTCGCCGAGGACATTCGCCAGCCCGTCGATGCCGCAGGACGATTCGCCGTTCGCGCAACCGGCCACGCTGCGCACCCGAAGCAGCGCCTGCAGTTGTCGCAGCGCTGGACGCACCTTCGCCGAGGCGCGCTCGAGATCGCCGCCGGCGGCCTTGCTGACCGCTTTCAGCGCCAGCCCGGCCTTGATTGGGCAGGTCCCCGCGCCGACCGGGTTGAACAGCGCATCCGGCGCGGTCTGCGGCGCGAACGCGACCTTCAGCCCGCAGCCCGGTGCCAGGCCGTCGAGCAGCGCCTGCCCGCTCAGCGGAATTCGCGCCGCAGCGTTGTCCGACCAGTTGGTGACCGTGCCGGATGCCGGACAGCCGGTCTCGGGCAGCAGGCCGGCATCGGCGTAATGCAGGCGGTACCAGCTGCCGAGCGAACGCAGCAGCGACTCGCCACGCTCGGTCAGCAGGCCCGGCCCGACCGGCCACGCCGGCCATGGACGACTGGCCGATTTCGCCAGCTGCTCCGGCGTCTGGTTCGGCGAGCGGATGCCGTGGCGCATCAGCAGCACGGACTTTTCGAGCTGCAGGCGCGGTGCGGGATCGGCGGCACGCACGCTCTGAGGAACCAAGAGGCACAGCGACAGCGCCGCAGCGATCTGCGGCAGACGATGGATCTTCAAGCGCAAGACAGGTCCGAGTGGGGAACGAATGTGGCAATCAGCGGCGCTTGCTGCCGCCGGTCAGCGAACCGAGCAGGCCGCGCAGCAGTTGCCGGCCGACTTCCCGGCCGACCTGCGAACCCACACTGCGAACCACACTCTTGGCGGCTGCTTCGAACACCGTTTCGCGGTTCGATGGCCGCGCGGCGGCGCGCTTTTCGGCCGTAGCCGGGGCCGCTGGCTGGGCGCTGCCCTGATCCCACCAGCCGTTGCCGCTTGGCGGCGTGGCTGCCGGTGGCGCTTCGGCGGCTTCAGCGGCAGCGGTGGCGCGGGCGTTGAGCTTTTCGTAGGCGGATTCGCGGTCGACCGGCGTGTCGTACTTGGCGCCGACCGGGCTGCGGCCACGCACCACTTTTCGCTCGTCCGGCGTGATCGCGCCGATTCGCGAGCGCGGCGGCCGGATCAGCGTCCGTTCGACGACACTCGGCACACCACCATCGCCGAGACAGGACACCAGCGCCTCGCCGACGCCGAGCTGCTGGATCGTTTCGGTGACATCGAGCTTCGGGTTCGGGCGGAAGGTTTCGGCCGCGGCCTTCACTGCCTTCTGGTCGCGCGGCGTGAACGCGCGCAGCGCGTGCTGCACGCGGTTGCCGAGCTGGCCGAGCACGGTTTCCGGCAGATCCAGCGGGTTCTGGGTGACGAAGTAGACGCCGACGCCCTTCGAGCGGATCAGCCGCACGACCTGCTCGACCTTGGTGATCAGCGCCTTCGGCGCATCGGTGAACAGCAGATGGGCCTCGTCGAAGAAGAACACCAGCTTCGGCTTGTCGAGATCGCCGGCTTCCGGCAGCCGCTCGAACAGCTCCGACAGCAGCCACAGCAGGAACGTCGAGTACAGCGCCGGCTTCTGGTACAGCACGTCGGCAGCGAGGATGTTGATGACGCCGCGGCCGGTCATGTCCTGGCGCATCAGGTCGTCGAGATCGAGTGCCGGCTCGCCGAAGAAGCTTTCGGCACCGTCGGCTTCAAGCGCGATCAGGCCGCGCTGGATCGCGCCGATCGAGGCCTTCGAGATCAGCCCGTAGTCAGGCCCGAGCGACTTGGCGTTTTCCGCGACATGGTTCAGCGCCGCTTTCAGGTCCTTCAGATCGAGCAGCAGCAGGCCCTGGTCATCGCAGAACTTGAACACCAGCTGCAGCACGGCTTCCTGGACGTCCGACAGGTTCAGCAGCCGCGCCAGCAGCAGCGGCCCGAGGTCCGACACCGTGCCGCGCAGCGGATGGCCCTGCGCACCGAAGACATCCCAGAACACCACCGGGTAGATGGTCGGCGCGTAGTTCGCGAGGCCGACATGGGCGGCGCGCTCGACCAGCTTCGGCTTCACTTCGCCGGCCATCGACAGCCCGGACAGATCGCCCTTGATGTCGGCCGCGAACACCGGCACGCCGAGATCGCTGAAGCCTTCGCACAGGCTTTGCAAGGTCACCGTCTTGCCGGTGCCGGTGGCTCCGGCAATCAGGCCGTGGCGGTTGCCGTACTTGGCGAACAACCACTGCTGCGGGCTGTCGGCGGCGGCACCTTTGCCGATGAGGACATTCGATTCCATGCGGTCGCGGATCCTGCGGGAGCGGGGGCGCTAGCTTCGGCGGCGCGCGGCGCGATGACAACCCTGCTTGGACGATGGGCTGCGGCGTACTGGATCCCGGCCTGCGCCGGGATGACGGATCCTGGAAGGCCGCGGCCCTCTTCCCGCCTACTTCCGGCGTCATCCCGGCGGACGCCGGGATCCAGTCCGCGGTCCCGCCTCTCAGCGTCGCAGCGGGCCGGAGCAGGTGTTGTCTTCGGTGTCGGCGGTCGGCAGCACGTCGTCGATCCACTGCGTGATCAGCGCGGCCGCTTCGCCGTGCGTCACGCTGCGAGCGACCGGCGGCATCCGCACGCCGGCTTCGGTCGAGCCGACGCGGAACGGCAGGATCGAGCTGCCGGCATCGCGCGGCACGATGTCGTAGCGGCGGCCTTCGCCGGAGCCGCGTCCGGCCGCGATCGGCCGCTTGCAGATGCCGTGGCGGACATCGACTGGCCGGAAGGTATCGAGGAACAGCCCGGAGTTGGCCGCCGAGCCGCCGCCGGAATGGCAGTGCACGCAGTTCACTTCCAGATAGGCGCGCACGCGCTTGTGAACATCCTGATCGGAACCCGGCAACTCGCCCGAATCACCCGGCACGTTGAAGCGTGGCAGCTTTTCGATGCCGGCGAGATCGGCCGGCAGGCCGGTCAGCAGACCGCGCTGGCTCAGGCGCTGGAGCTGGTTCTGCGTGCTGCCGTCGGCGTAGCGGTGCAGCTTGTTCAGGTTGCGCGCCTTCGGGCCGATCGGCGCGGCACCGGCTTCGCGGTCGTCGTTGCCGTGGCAGGTCACGCAGCTCAGTGCCGCCGGAATCGTGTAGCGCGGCACCGCGCCGGTGTAGCGAACACGCTGGCCGTTGACGCCGACCACTGCCGGGTCCGGATCGACGTAGTCGTAGCTGACGCTCGCCGAGCCGCCTTCGACATGCAGTTCCGCGACCCGCTTGCCGTCGGCCTGCGTGCGCCAGATGTACGGCAGGCCGACCCAGGTCGGACCGGTGGCGGACTGGCGGCGAATCAGCAACCGGGTTTCGACGATGTTCTCGGTGTTGCGCGACTTGAACGAGAAGGTCTTGGCGATCACCGTGCCGACCGGAAAATCGAGCGTGGCGACGACGCCGTGGCTAGCCTGGTCGCGGAACTGCGCCGGCTGGCCGTCGGGGATGAACAGGAAGCGGTACTTGGTCGAGTAATCACTGAACAGCGCGGTGTTCAGGTCGTACTCGATGCCCTGCACCGGGTTGGCGCGCGGATCGGCCGGATTGGTGAACAGGCCGTACTGGTCGAGACGCGGGCAGTTGTAGGCCAGTGCGGCGCGGTTGATCTGCCCGCGCCGGCCGCCGTTGCAGGCGGCCGTCACTTCGGCATCCGATGGACGACGATCGCCATTCGCCGGGTCCGGCACGAACGGCAGTTGCAGCCGCGGTGCCGGCCGCGCCGGCAGCTGGCAGCGATGCGGAGCGAGATTCGTCGACGCCGGCTTCAGCAGGTCCAGCGCCAGCTGGCCCGGTTCGCTGGTCGTCAGCTGGGCGTTGACGAACGGCGTGGCGAACGCGGTCAGCAGCCGGGTGTTCGAGAACTGGTTGTCGTCCGCGATGCACAGACCGTTTTCGGGCAGCTTGAGCTGGCCTGCACGGTCGAACTTCCAGGCGTTGTAGCGCGCGCCGCTGCAGTTCGGGCCGGGATCGCTCGGGCCGTAGTTCGGTCGGCCGCGCTCGTCGGCGCGGGCCTCGGTACGGCCGGTCTCGTTCGGATTCGGCTGGTTCAGCGGCACGCCGTCGGCATCTTTCGGGTATTCGCTGCAGCCGTTCGGCGCGTCGACGCCGCCGTCCCAGACGATGTGCGCCGAACGGCCGAAGTTCTTCAGCTTGATCAGCAGCGGCAGCAGCGAAGCCTCGCCGCGCTGCGGTGTCGGCAGCTGAATCGTGCCGCCGTTGTCGCGGAAGCGGTTGCCGTGGATCTCGATGCCTTCCGGGTAGAAGTCGTAGCGCAGGTCGGCCTCATTCGGATCGATCAGCCCGTAATTGACGATGCCGATACCCATCGTGTCGTGATCGCTGATCTCGTTGTCACGAATCTCCAGCTGATCGGAGGCCAGCACCAGCATGCCGGTGCCTTTCGGCACGCTGCCGACGATGTTGCCGGCCGGTGCGAAGTTCGCGAGATTGTTGTTGTACGCGCGGTTGCGGTGGACAAGGTTCTTTTCGCCGTACTGCGCCAGCCCCGGCAGATCGAAGATCAGGAAGCCGCCGGTGTTGTTGGTGGCGACGTTGTCGACGAATTCGGCGCGGTAGGTGTTCTCGAACTCGAAGCCGGCGACGTTGTATTCCGCCCGCGTGCGGCGAACGATGACATCGGACGTCTGGCCGACGTAGATGCCGGCGTCGGACGCGCCGAAGGCTTCGGAATCCTCGATCAGCACGTGCTGGCACAGCACCGGATACAAGCCGTAGGCACCGTGGCGGGTGCAGGAGTTCGGTGCATTGAGCCGCGTCGAGCAGGTCTTGTAGTCCGACCACTGGGCGCGGATGTCGCGGAACGTCACGTAGCGGCTGCGGAACACGCGGATCGAGTTGCCCGGCGTGTCCTCCACCGTGAAGCCCTGCATCACGATGCCGTCGGCATGGCTGACATTCAGGCCTTCGGCGGCATCGGAATTCGCGAAGTTCAGGATCGTCCGGTCACGACCGGCACCCCGGATCGTGATGCCGCGCTTGTTGTTCATGATCAGGCCGGTCGACAGATTGAACCGGCCAGCGCAGAAGCGGATCGTGTCGCCCTCGCGGGCGTCGAAGAACGCGGTCAGCGCCTGCGCGGTCGCGTTCGGACCCGGACAGATCGTGTAGGTGCGGGTGACCGGGGCCGGCGCTGCGGCATGGACCTCGGCCGGCATGAGCCAGATGGTGACGGCGGCCAGCACGGCGTACAGGCCGATGCAGCATCGGCCAAAGGATCTGCGGATCATGCGTATCTCCCCGGAGCGGCCATCTCGGTCGGATGGCATTTGTCGTATGTGAACGGATCGTCGCGCGCGACGCCGATCCGCCCAATGGTAAATACGACCCGCGGGGACAGCCGCAGCCGCCGTGCTGTCGGCCCCTCAGCGGGCCGCGCGGCAGGCGGCGAACACCTGTGCAGCGCTGTCGCCAGCGGCGCTTCGTGCCGAGAACACGCGTCGCGGGCAGGTCGTGGCCTGCGGCGCGTAATCGCCAAGCACGGCTTCCGGCGCACTGCCTTCCGGCACGCGGCGGATGGCACCGGGGAAATCGGTCCGTGCAAGCAACTGGCGATAGATCAGGAAGCCGTTGTCGAGCAGTCCGGCGTTCGGCAGATACGAAAAGCCGCGTCTGGCCGTGGCGCCAACCGGTCGGCCGGCGAGATCGCCGACCACGGCGTGGAAGAAGCCGCTGCGGTCGACCGCCGCATCGCGGTCGGCGACGCAGGCGATGACGGTCTGCAGTGCCTGACGGTTCTGGCACAGCGACCAGTAGCGGACATCGGCGACCACCGGTCCGCGCAGCCGCGGGTAGCTCGGCGCGCGGAAGCGGACCAGCACCAGCGTGTCGCGGTCCTCGATCCGGGCCGACATGAAGCCGGCGTCCTGGTTGTAGACCACGCCGGAGCCGGCCGGGCCCAGCCCGCGGTAGACCTCGAACGACACATCGCGCGAGTCGCGCGCCAGCGCGGCCGTTGCAGGCGCTTCCGTACCGGCGTTGCCGGCGGCGACCGTTCCCGGCGCCGCCGAACGTTGAGACCCGTCATCCGCCGTGTCGGCGCAGGCGGCCGTGTCGATCAGGCCATCTGCAGCCGGCCGGCCGTTCTCGTCCTCGTAGCGAAAGGTCGGCAGCGGAATCGGGCCGTCGGGCAGGTAGGCGCGCAGGAACAGGTAGTTGCGGAGCCGTGGCAAGGCATTCGTGCCGGCGTACAGCGTGTTCGGCGCCGGTCGCGACGGCTTGTCGCCGAAGACCACGAACACCGTGTAGCGGCCACCGGCCTTCACGCCGGGATCGATCCGCGTCGGGCCCACGAATGGCGACTGGCTGCCGGCATCGGGTTCGATCTGGTGGTCGGCGATCACGTCGAGCGCGTTGAACAGTGCGCCGTACAACTGGTACGAGAAATAACGGCTGGCCAGATAGTCGCCTTCGATACGCAGTCGCAGCCCTCGCGCGCGGGCGCGCGGAATCGGCAGCCGGAAGTAGCGAGCGTTGGTTTCGGGGTAGGCGGTGTTGCTGTTCGGTTCGGTCCAGTCGCAGCCGCGCCGCTGCGGATCCGGCGACAGGATCTGGGCGTAAGCGCGACCCGGCAGTGCCGCCAGCAGGGTGACGAAAAGGACGCCGGCAATCCGTCCAGCTGCAGATTTCGAGGAAAACATGGTGGTGTTCGTGAAAAGGCTCGCGATCACCATACTTCCCGGGCGATTCGGCGCTGCGAAGATTAATCAATATGCTTATTTCGCAGCATCGGTACTGGACGATTCTTCAGGCCCTTGCCGACCGCTCAGGCGGAGGTTTGGCCGCTTTCGCGATCACTGCGCCAAGTAGAAATACCCTTCAAAACATTGATAAGTAGAGATATTTAATGCGGAATGCTGTTTCCGTGAGCCGCCGTCATGCAATCACCGTCTTTGCTCAGCACTGCATGTTCAAAGGCCGGCGAGCGCCAAGTTCTAAGGAAAGATGACGAAATAAAGCGAATATCGATGGATCAGGAAAAAACGGCTATTTCGTCATGTTCGCTGGTTTGCAGGCGCACCGCTGCGCCGCCGCCGGGCTGATGGCCGCGGGTCAGCTGTCGCCGTCGCGGGTCTCTACGGGTTCCGCCGGACGCGGAATCAGCGTCTTCAGCATCAGCTTGAAGTAGGCGCGGAAATCCTCGCCGGCCGGGAATTGCTCCGGCGTGTCGCGATGAACCTGCTGGTTGCCGATGAACGTGGCGTAAGCGAACGTCGACCACAGGTGCGCCTCGCTGGCCGACAGGCCAAGGTCGAGATAGCAGCGGTGCAGGAAGGCGAGACGGTTCGACGACACGCGGCGCACCACTTCGCCGACCACCGGGTCGTCCGTCGACGCGGCCAGCGCCAGATACAGGCGGCCGGCCTTGTAGCTGGCGTTGCCCTGCTTGAACAGGCGGACGATGCGCTCGTAGGGGTCGGCCAGTTCGTCGACACCGGCGCGCACATCGACGGTCTCGCGCTTTTCCCACAATGCCAGCGCTTCGCGCAGCAAGGCCTCGCGGCTCGGAAAGTGCCAGTAGAAGCTGCCCTTGGTGACGCCGAGCCGTCGCGCCAGCGGCTCGACCGCCACCGCTTCCAGCCCGCCGACCGCCAGCGCCTCGAGTGCGGCTTCGCCCCAGGCTTCGCGACTGAGGCTGGCTTTCGCAGCGGCATCGCCGCCGCGGGCGTTGCGGGACTGCGGGGGTACGTCGATCGACATCGGCAACGGCATCCATACGTCAGGGTATGTCGGCGAATGTACGGTGCGTGTTTCCCAGCGGCAAGCCGGAAGATCACGTCTATCGCCTGCAGGTGCTGATCGTCGGGCCTCGCGCTATGGTGGCCGCCCCATCCGCCTCGATGCACCCGATATGCGACCTGTTCCGACGCTGCTGAGCCTGCTGACCACCGCGCTGCTCGCAGCCCCAGCCTTGCCTGTCGATGCCGACAACGCCGTTCCGGCGGCCGAATCGGCAGTAACGATCCAGCCTGTTGCCGCACCCGAAGGCCCGGTAGAAGTGCCATCCGAAACCGTGCCGCAGGCCGTGTCGAAGCAAGGCGTTGCGCCGGAGACGGATCCTGAAGCCGATGCCGAAGCGGAAGCCGAGCCGGCACCGGCGAACGATGTGCCGCGCTACCTGATCCAGAAAAGCAATAGCGCGGTCCACGCGGCGATGCTGAGCCCCGGACAACGGGCCTTGCTGGCGGCGATGCCGGACAGCTTCCGCCTGCCGGTGCACGCCCGAACGGCGCCGTACGCGCCGCCGTCGGCGTTTGCCGCCTTGTCCGCCGCCGACGACGGCAAGGCGCGCCTCGATGACAACGGCGCGATCTATGGACTCGGCCGCGGCCTGCCGTTCCCGGAGATCCTGAGCAACGATCCGCAAGGCGGGCTGAAAGCGATCTGGAACCATCTGCTGCGCTGGCGCGGGACCGGCCGTAGCCGCAGCACGGTGCAGGCGGTGGTCAGCGAAGACGGCACGCTGTCGCTGGTCAACGTGCACGAGCGCAGCCGTTTCCTGCGCGGGATCGATGCCGATGCGCCGCAGCGGATGCCGCTGCTGACGCAACAGATGTTCGGGATCGCCGCACCGCCGCGTCTGGCGGGCAACTTGAAGCTGGTCCACGAATCGCTGTACGGCGTCGTCAAGGCCTGGCAGCGCAGCCCCGACGCGCTGCTGTCGAAGCTCCGGACGACGACCGAAGCAGGTGACGACACGCCCGTGATCGGCAGCGACGGCCTGTACGGCGAAGACCAGCGCGAAGGCTTCAGCGGCAGCCCGGAACGCTGGCGCTGGAAGCTCGCCGCCCGCCACGAACTGCTGGTGCCTTGGGCAGCGGAGCGCTTCCACGCTCGCGACCGCACGCTGGAAGCGGTGCTGACGGCGCGCCATCCCGATGCCGGCGTGCTGCGCTACGAGCCGCGCCGCGTGCTGCAGGTCGATGCCCTGCTTGATGCGGATCGCAGCGGACCGTGGCCGAAGCGCAGCTACTACATCGACGAGGCCAGCTGGCAGGTGCTGCTGGTCGAGTTCTATGGCCGCGACGATCGTCTGCAGCGGGTTCAGGAAGTACACGTTCGGCAATTTGGCGACGTGCTGCTGCCGGCGGTCGAGGTGATCTACGACCTGCCGAGTCGGCGCTACCTGGTCAGCGGACTGGAGACCCGATCCGGCGACACGGTGCTGGAGGCGCCGGCCGCCGAGGACTTCCAGCCTGGGCCGGCCGTGGACTGGGCGAAATCGATCGGTGCGGTCCCGTCACCGCGCTGATGCGTGCGCGACCCGATTTGGCGCGGCCGGGCAAGCGCCTCGTTCGAGCCGTTCAGCGCCATCTGCGGCCGGCTGCGATGGGCCTGCCTAGACTGCCGTTCATGACTCGTCGACCGCTGCTGTGCCTGCTCGTCTGCCTGCCGCTGGCCGGGTCCGCTGCGGAGGTCTACAGCTGGTCCGATGGCAATGGCGTTCGCCATTTCACGCAGGAAGCACCGCCGAAGGGCGTGCCGTTCAAACGCATCCCGGTCGAATCGACGTCCCCGTCCCCATCATCAGCACCGTCATCGCGTCCGGCTTCCGGCAGCACGGAAACTAGGAAGGACAGCGTGATGGGCGGCGGCCCGAAGACCCGCGAAGCCGGCCTGCGGCTGCGTGCCGAAACGCTGGAGCGTTGCGCCAAGGCGCGCGAGCGGATTGCCTTTCTCGAAGAGAAAACCGCACGACGGCTGTTCAAGCCGGGGCTCGATGGCGGTGAACCGTCGCGCTACACCGACGAGGAGTTCAACGCCGAGATGAAGGCCGCACGCGAGGTCGAGGCTGCGAACTGCATCTGATGCCGGCGCGGGCGCCGGTCCGTCAGGCAGCCTGATCGCTGCGGACGCGGTCGGTGGGCGGCAGCAGATGGCGTGGCATCACGAACCACAACACCAGATAGGCGATGAAGCCCGGGAACGCTGCCGAGCAGATCGAGATCAGCACGTAGAGCACCCGCACCGACAACGGTGTCCAGCCGAGGAACTCGGCAATGCCGCCGCAGACACCGGCAATCATCTTGTGCTCGTCCGAGCGCCACAGGCGCTTGCCGTTGTCCATGCCCTGCTCCTGATCGGTCGCCATGCCTTGGGTACAACATTCGGCTGCGCGCCGCGATTTTCAAGCGCCCAGCAAAAAGCCCGGCAATGCCGGGCTTTCTGTTGCAGCGAATGCCTGCTGCTTACTTCTTTTCGGCCGGGGCGTCGCCCTTTTCGACCTTGATCAGCTCGACTTCGAAGATCAGCGTCTCGTTCGGGCCGATCTTGCCGCCGGCGCCACGCTCGCCGTAGGCCAGCGCTGCCGGAATGTAGAACTTGGTCTTGCCGCCGACCTTCATCAGCTGCAGGCCTTCGGTCCAGCCCGGGATCACGTTGGCCAGCGGGAAGGTCACCGACTGGTTACGGTCGTAGGAGCTGTCGAACACTTCGCCGTTCAGCAGCGTGCCCTTGTAGTTGACTTCGACCTTGTCCGACGCGGTCGGCGCAGCGCCGGTGCCTTCGGTGATCGTCTCGTACTGCAGGCCCGAAGCGGTGGTCTTGATGTTCGGCTTCTTGCCGTTCTCGGCGAGGAAGGCTTCGCCCTTGCCCTTGGCTTCGTCAGCGGCCTTGCTGCGCTCGGCGAGCTGCTTTTCCTGGATCTTCTTGGAGACGGCGTTCTTGATCTCTTCGCGAGCGGCGTCGTCGAGGCGCGGCTCCTTGCCGCCGGCGACTTCGTCGAGACCCTTCTTCAGCGCGGCGAGATCGACTTCGTCCTTGACCGTTGCCAGCGAGCGACCGAGGTCGACGCCGATGGCATAGCCGAACTTCTGGGCGTCGGTGGCGAGATCGGCGTTTCCGGTGGCCGGAGCGGCAGCCGAGTCGGTGGCCGGCTTCGAGCAGGCGACGAGAAACACGGCGCCGGCCATCAGCATCAGCGCGCGGGAATGCTTGAGCATGGATTCAATACCTGTTGAAAGGGGGTCGTGAGCGGTTCAGCGGAGATTCGGCGGAGGGGGCGCCGCACAGCTGGGCCGATTATAGCCCAGCGTTTCTTTCGGACATTTGTCGGTCGGAAGCGCTCGAATCAGCGTCTTCCGGGGTGGATTCCGCAGCCGCTGGCGGGGTTGGGACGCCTTCGGTAACGGGTTCCTTCGGCGTCCGGCGCCGGGCCAGCAGCTGCTGCAGGGTCTGCCGGGTCTCGTCGCTGAGCAGTTCGACCGAGCGTTCGGCAATGCGCTCGCAGCGCGCGTCGACAGTCAGCACGCCGCCGGCGCCCGCCGTCACCACGCCGACTTCGATCAGCGTGTCGAGATAGGCCGAGAACAGCGCCTTGTCGAAGAACTCCGGTGCTTCACGGCCGGTCAGCACGGCCATGCGCTCGGCCAGCAGGCGGCAGTCGGATTCGAACTGCTCGCGCTTGACCGTGCCGCTGCGCTTCCTTTCCTCGGTCAGCAGCAGCACCGCCATTGCCTGTCGCTCGAGGGTTTCGCCGAGCACGCGGCCGAGCGCGGCGAAGCCGGAATAGGCGTCGCTGCCGACTTCCGGCCGGCGCAGGCGCGAATCGCCATCGCGGGTCAGCAGTCCAGTGGCCAGCATCTTGTCGAGATAGCCGCGGGCGACCTTTTCGCAGTCGGCAACCGGCCACGGCAGGAAGAATTCGTTGCGCAGGAACGGATACACCGCGCGGCAGCCGGTCAGCACCAGTTCGTCGGACAGCACGCCGCGAGTGCGGAAGAACGCCGCGATCAACGCCGGCACCGCGAACAGGTGCTGGATGTTGTTGCGGTTGTAGGTCATCAGCACGCCATCACGGCCATTGGCCGCCAGCAGGTCCCCCCAAGGATGGGCGATGCGCTGGATGCGCGCGACCGGTGCGGCCCAGTCGAGCACCGCCTTGGCATCGGCGGTCGGCAGCATCAGTTCCTCGCTGCCCGGCCACGGCTGCAGCAGGCCGATGAAGTGGCTGATCTGCTCGACAAGCTCGTCCTCGGTCGCCGCACGGCGCGGTGCCGCCAGCAGTGCGCAGGCCGCCAGGCCGACCGGGCTGGCGATGGCCGCCGCGTTGATGCGGCGCATGTGCTCGAAGGCCAGCGTCCGCACCCACTTGGTGAAGCCTTCCGGACGGGTGTCGGGATTCTCGGCCAGCGCCGCGCGCCAGCCCGGCAGGTGGGCGTCGGCGTGGTCCTGCAGGATCACCGGCTCGCCGAAGTTCACATAGGCGCGGCCGTAGCTCTTGCCGAGAATCTTGGTCGCCTTCAGCAGGCCTTCGGCCGATTCGCTCTGCTTCTTCGCACCTTTCAGTTCCTTGAAGTAGCTGCCGACCTCGAACACCTTGTCGTAGCCCAAGAACACCGGCACCAGCGCGACCTTGCGCGCCTTCGAGCGCAGCCCGGATTCGGCGACCATCGCCAGCAGGCCGGTCTTCGGCGGCAGCAGGCGGCCGGTACGCGAACGCGTGCCTTCCGGGAAGAACTCGATCGAATAGCCGCGTCGGATCAGCGAATCGACATAGCTGCGGAACACCGCGGTGTAGATCGGATCGCCGCTGAACTTGCGGCGCATGTAGAACGCGCCACCCTTGCGCAGCAGGCTGCCGACCGGCCAGAAATTCAGGTTGATGCCGGCCGCGATATGCGGCGGCACCAGGCCATTGGTGTACAGCACGTAGCTGAGTAGCAGGTAGTCGGCATGGCTGCGGTGCGACGGCATGAAGACGATTTCGTGCGACTGCGCCAGCGCCCGCACGCGCTCCAGGCCCTTGACCTCGACACCCTTGAACACGCGGTTCCAGATCGCTTCGAGCACGCGTTCCAGCACGCGCACGGTGGTCGACGAGTAATCGGCGGCGATCTCGTCGATGCACTTGCGCGCACGCGCTTCGGCTTTCTCGGTCGACAGGTTCTGGCGCTTCGCTTCCGATTCGATCGCCGCCCGCACGCCGGCGGAATCGAGCACGCCCTTCATCACCACGCCGCGGCGCAGCAGGGTCGGACCGAGGGCCGCCGTGCGGGCGCGCAGGAAGTGGAAGTGCAGCGCGCGCGGCAGTGCCCGCGCCAGCTTCTGCGAGGCCTGCTCGGTGCTGCCGCCAATGGTTTCGGTGACGCTGACCAGATAGTCGCGATAGCCGAGCGGCTTGCCGAAGTTGGCCAGCACGTTGCGGCCGTTGGCGACACCGATCAGATACTTGCGGACCCGGCCGGCCTGTACGCTGTCGGCAAAGATCAGCTTGAACAGCGAGGTTTCCTTGCCGGGATCGCGGCCCCAGAAGATCGACACCGGCACGATCTGCACATCGAACGCCGGTGTGGCGGCCGCCGTCGCCATCAGCCGCGACAGGTCGGTATTGCCGCGATGCTTCGGCGCGAAGGTTTCCAGCAGCGCCGGCAGATAGACCAGACCGGGGCGATCCGGCGTCGGCAGCGCGGCAGCGGAGCGGCCGGGATTCGGCAAGCCAAGGTCGCGGCAGATGCGCTCGAGTGCGAAGCGATCGATCCACGAACGCTGCGGCAGCACGTAGACCACCGGCTTCAGCGGATCGAGCGCCAGCGTGCCGACCGCGGCATCCGGTGCCACGCGGTACTTCATCCAGTGGATCAGTGGCTTGGTCAGCCAGCGCGCCAGCAGGAACGTGAACTCGATCAGCGCCTTCACGTGCGCGCCCCGAAAGCGGCGAAGGACGGCAGGCGGATGTGGATCACGATGGTGTAGGACCTGGGCTGGAAGCGGACGCGATCGTGAATCCGACCGCCTGTTCTGTCAGCGGATTATAGAAGCGTGCCGGGGGAGTGCCGTTTGGCGTCCGTCGAGCGCAACGTCGGGGCTCACGCAAAGGCGCGAAGACGCCAAGGAAAAGATGAAAGGCTGAATCGCCGTTCGAGTACGTATCGAAGGTATTCGCGCCAATGGCTTTTCGTTCTTTGCGTCTTTGCGCCTTTGCGTGCGCCCGCCGTTGCCTGTCGACGACAGCCCAAGCGCGAGGCCCGGTTTTTGCGGTGCATCATTGACCCTTCCGCCAAGCCGCCGCCATAGTCGGCGCTATCTCCGATCTTCTCCAACTTCATGTCCAGCCCGACTTTTTTTGGCCATCCGCGCGGCCTTGCCACGCTGTTCTTCACTGAAATGTGGGAGCGCTTCACGTTCTACGGCATGCGCAGCCTGCTGGTGCTGTTCATGACCGCCTCGGTGGTCGGCGGCAATCCTGGGCTGGGCCTGACTGAAGGTGAGGCCAATGCGATCTATGGCCTGTACCTGTCCTGCGTCTACCTGTTCTCGCTGCCCGGCGGCTGGGTTGCCGATCGCCTGACCGGCCAGCGTACGGCGGTGATCGCCGGCGGCGTGATCATCGCGCTCGGCAACTTCATGCTCGCGGTCGGCGAGCGCACGCTGTTCTTCCTCGGCCTGGTGGTGATCGTGCTCGGCGTTGGCCTGCTGAAGCCGAACATCAGCGCGATGGTCGGCAAGCTCTACGACAACCTGCCGTCCGCGAAGCGCGACGCCGGCTTCTCGATCTTCTACATGGGCATCAATGTCGGCGCGGTGATGGCGCCGCTGCTGGTCGGCACGATCGGCGAAAAGATTTCCTGGCAGGTCGGTTTTGCCGGCGCCGGCGTGCTGATGCTGCTCGGCCTGATCCAGTTCAACGTCATGCGCAGCACGCTGCCGCCGACGGCCGACGATTCCAGCGCCAAGACGCCCGACGAACGCCGCAAGGCCTGGACCGCGCTGTTCACCGGCCTGGGCCTGTTTGCGGCGCTGATCGCATCGGCAGCACTTGGCGCCTTCGATCTGGAGCCGGTCGCGATTGCCGAGAAGGTCGGTGTCGCCATCGTCATCATCGCGGCGTTCTTCTTCGGCTACGTGTTCCTGTTCGGCAAGCTGAGTTCGGATGAAGCCAAGCGGGTCTCGGTGATCCTGGTGCTGTTCTTCGGTGCCGCGACCTTCTTCATGGGCTTCGAGCTGGCCGGCTCGACGTTCAACCTGTTCGCGCGCGACTTCACCGATCGCAGCGCCTTCGGCAGCTTCTTCAGCGACGGCCAGCATCCAGCCAGCTGGTATCAGTCGCTGAACCCGCTGTTCGTCGTCGCGTTCTCGCCGGTGTTTGCCGCACTCTGGGTGCAGCTCGGCAAGCGCAATCTCGAACCGTCGATTCCCGCCAAGTTCGCCTTGGGCCTGATCCAGATGGGCCTCGGCTTCGTGGTGATCGCCTGGGCGGCGCACATCGTGGTGACCGGCGGCGACGGCACCAAGGTGCTGCCGGTCTGGCTGCTCTTGACCTATCTGCTGCACACCTTCGGCGAGCTGTGCCTGTCGCCGATCGGCCTGTCGGCCGTGACCAAGCTGGCGCCGCCGCGCTTCGTCAGCCAGATGATGGGGACCTGGTTTGCCGGCACGGCACTGGGCAACCTGCTGTCCGGCCTGATCGCCGGGCATCTCGGTGCCGATGACATCGCCAGCGCCCCGCACCGCTATCTGATGATCTTCGCGCTGGCACTGACCCTGGGCCTGCTGATGGCGATCATGGCCAAGCCGATCAAGCGGCTGATGGGCAGCGTGCGCTGACGCGGCGCGCTGGCTTTCGATGCAACCTTTTCGTCACGGCTGACGTCCGACCGCATCGGGCGGCGCCCGCCCACAGAACATCAGGGAGTCCTGTCATGCACCACCATCTGATCCGCGCCGGCATCGTCGCAGGCGTAGCGCTCGGGCTGTCGGCCTGCGGCAAGCAGGCCGAAACCACGCTGCCTGCAGCGACTGCACAACCGACCGCCACGGCCACGGCTGCCGGTGCCGATGCCTTCGTCGCCGAGTTCAACAGCCAGGCCAAAGAACTCGGCAAGTACGCCGCTTCCGCGCAGTGGCTGCAGTCGACCTACATCACCGACGACTCGCAGCTGATCGCCTCGAAGTACGGCGAACAGTTCCTCGAATTCAACTTCAATCAGGGGCAGGCGGCGAAGCCGTTCTACGCGCTGAAGGATCTGAAGCCGGATACCGCACGGGCGCTGAGCCTGATCAAGCTCGGCACCGTCGCACCCAGCGACCCGGCCAACCGCACCAAGCTGGCGACCGTGCTGTCGGACATGGAAGCGAACTACGGCAAGGGCCAGTGGTGTCGCAAGAATGCAGCCGGCAACGATGAATGCCTGTCGCTTCCGCAGATCGAGGAGATCGTCAACAACGTCGACGGCAAGCGCACGCCCGACGAGATCGCCGCCGCCTGGGCCGGCTGGCATGCCTCGGCCAAGCCGATTCGCGATGACTATCAGAACTTCGTGACGCTCTACAACGGCGCGGCTCAGGAATCCGGCTATGCCGATGCCGGCGAGTGGTGGCGTGGCGGCTACGACATGAGCCCGGCCGAGTTCTCGGCCGAGACCGAGCGGCTGTGGGGCCAGATGAAGCCGCTGTACGACGCGCTGCACTGCCACGTGCGGACCAAGCTGAATGCTCGCTACGGCGATGCCGTGGTGTCGAAGACCGGCCCGATTCCGGCGCACCTGCTTGGCAACATGTGGGCGCAGCAGTGGGCCAACCTGTACCCGCTGGTCGAGCCGTACAAGGGCGTGTCCGATCTCGATGTCAGTGCCGTGCTGAAGCGCCAGCGTGATGCCGAGCTGAAGACGCTGCTGGCCGCCTACAAGGGCAAGCCGTCGGCGGTCGAAGTGGCGGAACTGGAGCACAAGGCCGATACCGTGTTCGCCGAGAAGATGACCCGCACCGCCGAGGACTTCTACACCTCGCTGGGCATGCCGAAGCTGCCGGATTCGTTCTGGACCAAGTCGATGCTGGTCAAGCCGCGCGACCGCGATGTGGTCTGCCATGCCTCGGCCTGGCCGATGGATGGGCAGGACGATGTGCGCATCAAGCAGTGCATCCAGCCGGACGAGGAGTCGCTGACCACGATCCATCACGAGCTGGGCCACGTTTACTACTACCTGCTCTACAAGGATCAGCCGACGGTATTCCAGGGCGGCGCGCATGACGGCTTCCACGAAGCGATCGGCGACACCGTGACGCTGTCGCTGACGCCGAGCCATCTGCAGAAGCTCGGTCTGGTCAAGGATGCCAAGGCCGATCCGAAGGCGGTGGTCAATTCGCAGATGAAGCTGGCGCTGGACAAGATCACCTTCCTGCCGTGGGGCAAGCTGGTCGACCAGTGGCGCTGGAAGGTGTTCGCCGGCGAGGTGCAGCCGGCCGACTACAACAAGGCCTGGTGGAAGCTGCGCGAGGAATACCAGGGCGTGGCACCACCGCTGGCGCGCAGCGAAGAAGACTTCGATCCGGGTGCCAAGTACCACATCCCCGGCAACACGCCGTACACGCGCTACTTCCTGAGCTTCGTCATGCAGTTCCAGTTTCACAAGGCGCTGTGCGAAGCCGCCGGCTTCACCGGGCCGCTGCATGAGTGCGACATCTACGGCAACAAGGCGGCCGGCGAGAAGTTCATGGCGATGCTGGCGGCCGGCCAGAGCAAGCCGTGGCCGGAAACGCTGGAGAAGCTGACCGGCACCAAGCAGATGGATGCCTCGGCGATCCTCGAATACTTCGCGCCGCTGAAGACCTATCTGGAAGAACAGAACCGGGGCCAGAGCTGCGGCTGGACGCTGCCGGCCGATCCGCTGGCGGCTGCGGGGCAGTAAAGGACAAGAATCCGGGCCACAAAGGTACGAAGAACCACCACGGCAAGGACGCAAGGAAGTTCCTTGTGTCCTTGCCGTTTTTCTTTGTGCCGTTGTGCCCCGGTCGGTTTGCCTGTTGGCTTGGAGCACGAACATGAAAATCTTTTTCAAAGCCGTTGGTGGTCTGTTTCTCGTCGTGCTGCTCGGCGCTGGCCTGTGGATCGCCAATGTCGGCTTCTACAAGCCGTACTCGATCGATCTGTTCTACAACCGGGTGTTCGTGCGCTTCCTGCTCGACAGTCCGGAACTGGTGACCAGCCTGGCGCCACATCCGCTCGGCATCCGCTATTTCGACCGGCGGCTGAGCGATGCCTCGGTCGCCCAGCAGCAGAAGCAGGCGGCATTCGTGAAGAGCGAGCTCGACACGCTGCATGCGTATGACCGTGCGAAGCTCGATGCAGGCCGGCAGCTGTCGTACGACATCCTCGAAGACTTCCTCGCCACCACCGTCGCCGGCGAGCCGTGGCTGTTCCACAGCTATCCGCTGAACCCGACCGCTGGCGAGCAGAGCGAGCTGCCGAGCTTCCTGCTCGGCCAGCATCCGATCGACTCCGCTGCCGATGTCGAAAGCTTTCTGGCTCGGCTGAACCAGTTCGGCACCCGCTTCGACCAGATCCTCGAAGGACTGAACTTGCGCGAAGCGCGCGGCATCCGGCCGCCGAAGTTCGTGGTCGACAAGACGCTGAAGCAGATGCGCGAGTTCATCGCGAAAAAGCCGGAAGAAAACGTGCTGTACGTGGGGCTGTCGGAAAAGCTCGCCAAGCTCGATGCGCTCGACGACGCAGCGCGCAAGGCTTTCCTGGAGCGCACAGCCGTCAGCCTGAACAACGTCGTCTATCCGGCCTATGGGCGGCTGATCGAGAACTTCGAGGCATTGGCCGCGAAGGTCACCGAGAACAACGGCGTCTGGTCACTGCCTGACGGTGCGGCCTACTACGCCTGGTGCGTGCGCCAGCAGACCACGTCGACGCTGTCACCCGATGCGATCCACGACATCGGCCTGGCTGAAGTGGCGCGCATCGAAGCCGAGATGAACACGCTGCTGGTCGCGCAGGGCTATGCGGAAGGCAGCGTCGGTGCCCGCGTGGCGGCACTGGGCAAGGAAGCGCGCTTCCGTTACGTCGACGGTCCCGGCGTGCGCGAGCAGGTGCTGGCCGACTACCAGAAGATCATTGACGAGATCGATGCCGGCCTCGGTCCGTACTTCGATGTGCGGCCGAAGCTCGGTGTCGAGGTCAAGGCGATTCCGGCGTTCAAGGAAGCCTCCGCACCCGGCGCCTATTACGAGCCGGGCGCGCTCGATGGCTCGCGGCCCGGCGTGTTCTTCGCGAACCTGCGCAAGATCGACGAGATCAGCCGCTATGGCATGCGCACGCTGGCCTATCACGAAGCGATTCCGGGTCACCACTTTCAGATCGCCATCGCCCAGGAACTGAAGGACGTGCCGGTGTTCCGCAACGTGCTGCCGTTCAATGCCTATGCCGAAGGCTGGGCGCTGTATGCCGAGCGGCTGGCCTGGGAGCTGGGCTACGAGAAGGACCCGTTCGACAACCTGGGCCGGCTGCAGGCGGAGATGTTCCGCGCGGTGCGGCTGGTCGTCGATACCGGCATGCACCAGAAGCGCTGGAGCCGCGAGCAGGCGCTGGCTTATCTGATCGACAAGACCGGCATGGCCGAGGTCGAAGCGACGGCGGAGATCGAACGCTATCTGGTCTGGCCTGGTCAGGCGCTCGGCTACAAGCTCGGCATGCTGAAGATTCTGGAGTTGCGCGAGCGTGCGAAGTCCCAGCTCGGTGACCAGTTCGACCTCAAGGAATTCCACCGCGTGGTGCTGACGCCGGGCTCGCTACCGCTGCCGGTGCTCGAAGCGGTGGTCGACCGCTGGCTGGTAGCAAAGGCGCCGCGCAGCTGAGGTGGCGCATCGGCGGATGACGGGTCGTTCGGCCACCCGGCTCGCGTAGACTCGGGCCGGTCGGTTCCTCCCGGGTGTTGTCCATGTCCTACTTCGCGCTGGCGCTGCTGGTCTTCGTTCTGGTCACGGTCTACAAGGGCGTGGTCACCGTGCCGCAAGGCATGGAGTACACCATCGAGCGCTTCGGGAAATACCGCGCCACGTTCACGCCCGGCCTGCATTGGCTGGTGCCGTATGTCGATCGCGTCGGCCGCAAGCTGTCGATGATGGAACAGGTGCTCGACGTGCCGAGCCAGGAAGTGATCACCAAGGACAACGCGATGGTCGGCGTCGATGGTGTCGTCTTCTATCAGGTGCTCGACGCTGCCCGCGCCGCCTATGAAGTGCAGAACCTGCAGTACGCGATCCTGAACCTGACGCAGACCAATCTGCGCACGGTAATGGGCTCGATGGATCTCGACGCGCTGCTCAGCCAGCGCGACCACATCAACGTGCGGCTGCTTGCCGTCGTCGATCAGGCGACCAGCCCCTGGGGCATCAAGGTCACCCGCATCGAGATCAAGGACATCCGGCCGCCGCGCGATCTGGTCGAAAGCATGGGCCGGCAGATGAAGGCCGAGCGTGACAAGCGCGCGCAGATTCTCGAAGCCGAAGGCTCGCGCGCCTCGGCGATCCTCAAGGCCGAAGGCCAGCGGCAGTCGCAGATCCTGCTGGCCGAAGGCGAGAAGCAGCAGGCGATCCTCGATGCCGAAGGCCGCAAGGAGGCCGCGTTCCGCGATGCCGAGGCGCGCGAGCGCCAGGCGCAGGCGGAAGCGAACGCCACCGCCAGCGTGTCGGCGGCGATCGCTCAGGGCGATGTGCAGGCAATCAACTACTTCGTCGCCACCAAGTACATCGACGCGCTGCGGATGATCGCCACCAGCCCGAACGAGAAGCTGGTGTTCATGCCGCTGGAAGCGTCGAGCGTGATCGGCGCGATCGGCGGCATCGCCGAACTGGCGAAAAAGGCCTCCGGCCAGAGTGCGTCACCGTAAGGCGTCCCGAGGAGAACGACGATGGACAGCCTGATCAATGACGGCTTCATCTTCTGGCACTGGTGGGTGCTTGGCTTCCTGCTGCTGATCGCCGAAGTGCTGACGCCGGGCACCTTCTTCATGTGGATTGGTGCCGCGGCCTTCGTCACCGGCATCGCCGCCTGGCTGCTGCCGGGCCTGAGCTGGGCCGGCGAGATCGTGCTGTTCGCGCTGCTGTCGCTGACGGCGGTCGGCGCCTGGTTCAAGTTCCGGCCGATGCGGCGCAGCGATGACGCCGACAACGGCCTGAACCAGCGCGGCCGCCAGGTCATTGGCCGGGAGCTGACCCTGGTGTCGAACATCGAGAACGGCGTTGGCCAGGCCCGGCTCGACGATTCGGTCTGGCGCGTCACCGGTCCGGAGCTGCCGAGCGGCACGCAGGTGCGCGTCGTCGGCACCGATGGCGCGACCTTGCAGGTCAAGCCAGTCAATCATCACGGCACTGCAGGGCATGCGCATTAACAGATCATCCGAAGACCAGATCCATGAAGCCGCCGAAGCTGCGTCGCCCGGCGAGGCCCGCGTGCGCGCGGTGGTACGCGAAGCGACCCACAACCTGTACAGCTTCGGCGAGGAGCTGGCGCACAGCCTGACCCACGGTCTGGGTGCGGTGCTGGCGATCATCGGCCTGTGCGTGATGGTGGCCCGCAGCGTGCTGTACGGCGGCTCGCGCGAACTGGTCGCCAGCAGCATCTTCGGGGCTGCGCTGATCCTGATGTATGCGGCATCGACGCTGTTCCACTCGATTCCGCTGCCGCGCCCGAAGCACATCTTCCGGGTCATCGATCACTGCCTGATCTATGTGCTGATCGCCGGCACCTACACGCCGTTCACGCTGATCGCGCTGGCCGACAGCCCCTGGGGCATGCGCCTGTTCGCGTTTACCTGGGGGCTGGCAGCGGTCGGCATCCTGTTCAAGATCTTCACCACCGGGCGCTTCGAATGGCTGTCGCTCGGCGTCTATCTGGCGATGGGCTGGTGCGGCGTGGTCGCCGGCAGCGAGATCATCGCGGCGGTGCCGAATGCGGGTCTGTGGCTGCTGCTGGCTGGCGGCTTGTCGTACACCTTCGGCACGGTGTTCTACGCGTCGACCAAGCTGCGTTACCACCACGCGATCTGGCACGTGTTCGTGCTGGCCGGCAGCGTGTTCCACTTCTTCTGCGTGCTGTTCTACGTGCTGCCCGGCCCGGCCAATCCGGTGACCCCGTGAGCCGGCGCAAGGACGTGGCCGTGGTCGACAGTCCGTACCTGGTGCCGGGCGACGGCAGCTTCCGCGTGCACAAGGCGCACACCGCGCCGCCGAAGCATGCCGCCGATGACGATGCGCTGAAGGCGCAGCTGCGTGATCACGTCGAAACGCTCGACGGCCTGCAGAAGATCCTTTACGCCCATGATCGCCATTCGCTGCTGCTGATCTTTCAGGCGATGGATGCGGCCGGCAAGGATTCGACGATTCGCGCCGTGCTGACCGGTGTCAATCCGGCCGGCTGCGAGGTGCATGCCTTCAAGCGGCCGACCGAGCAGGAGCTGGACCACGATTTCCTCTGGCGCAGCAGCCGCCTGCTGCCGGAACGCGGCCGGATCGGCGTGTTCAACCGCAGCTACTACGAGGAAGTGCTGGTCGTGAAGGTGCATCCGGAGTTGCTCGGCAGCCAGCGGCTGCATCCGGACCGCCATCCGAAGAAGTTCTGGAAGCAGCGCTACCAGTCGATCCGCGACCACGAGCGCCATCTGGCGCGCAACGGCACGGTGATTCTCAAGTTCTGGCTCAACGTGTCCAGGGAAGAACAGCGCAGCCGTTTCCTCGCACGTCTGAACGAGCCGGAAAAGAACTGGAAGTTCGAGGCCGGCGATGTCGACGAGCGCGGTCACTGGGACGACTACATGGCGGCCTATCAGGACGCGCTGAACGAAACCTCTCGCGAGGACGCGCCGTGGTACGCGATTCCGGCTGATTCCAAGCCGTTCATGCGGGCCACCGTGGCCGACATCGTCGTCCGTCGCCTGCAGCAGCTGGACCTCTGCTACCCCGAACCCAGCGAGGCCGACAAGGCCCAGTTCGCAGCACTGCGCAAGAAGCTCGAAGCCGAATAGCGGGGCGCGGCGTTACAGCGGCAGGTCGTGGATCACGGTGCCGGCGGCGCTGCTGCGGGCGATCTTCAGCATGGCGTCGGCGACGTCTTCGGCGCTGATCGGCCGGTACTTGCGCAGCGGGCCGATGCACAGCGGCGCCAGCGCCGGGGCGAGCTTCTGTGCAAACGCTTCGCCGGGCCGGGATTCGCTGCGCGCGCCGAGCAGCAGCGACGGCCGGAACAGGTGCACGGCCGCAAAGCCGACTTCGCTGACCGCCTTTTCCATCCGTGCCTTGACCCGCGAGTAGAACGCCGGCGAGGTCGCGCTGGCACCCGCTGCCGACACGCCGTAGAAGCGCTGCACGCCACTGGCCTGCGCAGCACGGGCCACGGCCAGCACCATGTGGTAATCAACCCGCTCCAGCCCGGCCTTGCCGCCAGCGGCGCGCGTGGTGGTGCCGAGGCAGCAGAACAGATCGTCAGCCGTCAGTGGCGTGGCCAGCGTGTCGAGGTCTTCGAGCGTCGACGCAACGAAGCGCAGCTTCAGGTTCGCGATGGCCGGCGCGCGACGGCCGAGCACGATCACGGCGCTGTAATCGGCCGCCGCCAGCAGGCGGTCCAGCAATGCGGTGCCGACCAGTCCGGTGGCGCCGACCAGCAGGGCAGTTCGAGCCATCGACGATCCACACGGTGATGAAAGGACCGCGAGTCTATCGGAGCAGCGGACGCACAGGCGTTACAGTGGCAGCCCCTTTTTCACCTCCGGTTCCCTGCCATGAGTCTCTGGAAGCGACCTGTCACCATCGGCGCCGGCATGCCGACGCCCCCGAACACGATGGGCCATTACCTCGGCATCCAGATCACCGAGATCGGCGCGGATTTCCTGCGCGGCACGATGCCGGTCGATCACCGCACCGTGCAGCCGTACGGCCGCCTGCACGGCGGCGCGTCCTGCGTGCTGGCCGAGGAACTCGGCAGCATCGCCGCGTTCCTGGCCACGGCGCCGGAAGACGGCATGCCGGTCGGTCTCGACATCAACGCCAACCACGTCCGGCCGATCGGCAGCGGCCTGGTCACCGGCACCGCTCGTCCGATTCATGTCGGACGAACCTCCCATGTCTGGGAGATTCGGCTGACCGACGCGCAGGATCGGCTGGTCTGCATTTCGCGGCTGACCGTGTCGGTGATTCCGGCTGCCAAGGCCAAGCCGGCCAGCTGAGCGGCGCGCAGCAACGGCGCGCCTTTCGCGAACCCCGCCCGAGGACGCCCGATGCACTTCCGCTCCATCCGCTGCCTGCTGATCCCGACGCTGCTCGGTGCTGTCCTCTGCGGTTGTGGCGGCGGTGGTGCCGCGCCGCCGCCCGGCCCGGCACCAGCGCCCCCGCCGACACCGGGCGGCATCAGCGGCATCGACACGCGGCCGAACCTGCTGCCGCTGAACATCCCGACGGCGGCCGTGCAAGGCGGATCGGTCAGCGTGCAGCGGGTGTTTCCGGCGTTGAGCTTTCCGGCGCCGCTGCTGTTCGCGGTGGTGCCGGAAGACCGCAGCCGCGGCTTCGTCGTGTCGCAGTCCGGCGTGATCCGGGTGTTCGCGCTCGATGACCCTTCGGCCAGCCGCAGCACGGTGTTCCTCGACCTCGACAGCCGGGTCACCAACGAAGGCGGCGAGCTGGGCCTGCTTGGCCTCGCGTTCGATCCGGACTACGCCCGCAACGGCCACTTCTATCTGAACTACAACCCGAACTCGACGTTCGACGGCGCCGGCAACGGCAACCGGCGCACGCGGATCGCGCGCTTCACGGTCAGTGCCGACCGCAGCGTCGCCGACCCGGCATCCGAGCGCGTGCTGCTGGAGTTCGATCAGCCGTTCAGCAACCACAACGGCGGCTGGCTCGGCTTCGGACCGGATCGCAAGCTGTACGTCGCGTCCGGCGATGGCGGCGGCGGTGGCGACCCGCTCGGCAGCGGGCAGGATTTGAACACCCTGCTCGGCAAGATGCTGCGGCTGAACGCGGACGGCACCGCCCCGGCCGACAACCCGTTTGCCGGCGCCATTCCCGATGCCATCCCGGGCGCCGACGAGATCTGGGCCTACGGCCTGCGCAACCCGTTCCGGGCCGGCTTCGATCGGGCCACGGGCAACCTGTGGGTCGGCGATGTCGGCCAGAACAACTACGAGGAAATCGACGTCATCAGCCGCGGCGGCAACTTCGGCTGGAATAGCCGCGAAGGCCTGCACGGCTATCCGACGGCCAGCACGCCGAAACCGGCCGGCAACAACTTCATCGATCCGGTGGTTGAGTACAGCCATCGCGACGGCTGCAGCGTCACCGGCGGCACGGTCTATCGCGGCGGCGCGATTCCCAGCTTGAGTGGCGCTTACGTCTATACCGACTACTGCTCGGGCACCGTCTGGGCCGCGACGCCGGTCGATGGCCGGCCGGCCACGGCGACGGTGATCGGCACGATTCCCGGCAACCCCAGTTCGATCACCGAAGACCCCGATGGCGAACTGATCGCCACCGGCATTTCCTCCGGCGCGCTGTACAAGCTGGTGCCGGGCAGTGGCGCCGGCGCCGAGGTATTCCCGCAGACGCTGTCGGCCACCGGCCTGTTCGGCGACACCGCAGCGTTGACGCCGAATCCCGGGCTGATTCCGTATGCGCCGAACGCCGCGTTCTGGTCCGATGGCACGTCGAAGCAGCGCTGGTTCGCGATTCCGAACGGCAGCCGCATCGGCTTCAGCGCCAGCGGCGCGTGGACCTGGCCGGTCGGCGCGGTGACCGTCAAGCAGTTCGACATCCGCCTTGCCGACGGTCGCACACGCCGGCTGGAAACGCGGATCTTCGTCAACCGCGCCAGCGGCTGGCAGGGCTATACCTATCGCTGGAACGAGGCGGGTACCGACGCGGTGCTGCTCGCCAATGCGCAGACCGAAACCTTGACCGCGTTCGGTGCCGACAGCGCGCAGACCTACGAATACCCGAGCCGCGCCGCCTGCGCCGGCTGCCACACGGCGGCCAGCGGCCATGTACTTGGCATCGGCACCGCGCAGCTCAACGGCGACTATCCGTATCCGACCCGGACCGCCAACCAGCTGACCACGCTGAACGTCATCGGCCTGTTCGGCGCCGACATCGGTGCGCCGGCGGGCTATCCGGTGCGTATCGATCCGCGCGATGCCAGCCAGCCTTTGGCAGCGCGGGCGCGCGCTTATCTCGACGTCAACTGCGCGCAGTGCCATCAGCCCGGCGGCCCGGCGCCAGTGAACATGGATCTGCGCGCCGCCACCGCCATCGGCAGCACGCAACTGGTCGGCGTGCCTGCGCAGGCCGGCGATCTCGGCATTGCCGATGCGCGGCGGGTGGTGCCCGGCGACAAGGCGCGCAGCCTGCTGTGGGAACGGATGCGGCGGCTCGATGCGTTCCGGATGCCGAACCTCGGCAGCCATGTGGTCGACGAGGACGGCGTGGCGCTGATCGGGGCGTGGATTGACGCCGGAGCCGAGTGAGTCGCGGAAGGCCTCAGCCGGCCGGCAGGAAGCGCGCGAGGATCGCCAGCATCGCCGCGTTGTTGGCGCTGAAGGCGTCGACATCGGCCAGGATCGCGTCCGGCGTCTGCACATAGCGGGACGGCGTGATCGCTTCGTGGCGGAACCATTCGATCGCGTTGTCGTGCGTCACTTCCAGATGGAACTGCAGGCCGAGCACGCGGCCGCCATCCCAGCTGAACGCCTGCTGCGCGCAGGCCGCGCTGTGGGCCAGGCAGACTGCACCGGGCGGCAGCGCATAGGTGTCGCCATGCCAGTGGAAGGCCGTGAAGCGCGGCGGCAGATCGGCGAACGCCAGCGCGACGCGCCCCGCCGCGTTCAGTTCAACCGGAAACCAGCCGATCTCCGGCGCGGCATTGCGCGTCACCGGGCCGCCGAGCACATCGGCAATCAGCTGCGCGCCAAGGCAGATGCCGAGCACGCGCCGGCCTTGGGCGATCGCTTCGCGAATCAGCGCCTTTTCGGTGCGCAGCCACGGGTGTTCAGCGTATTCGTAGATGTTCATCGGCCCGCCCATGACGATCAGTGCGTCAAAGGCAGCAGCCGGCGGCGCTGTTTCGCCCGCGTACAAGCGGGTGCCCGATACCGTGTGGCCTTGCTCGGCCAGCCATGGGCCGATGCAGCCAAGGTCTTCGAAATCAGCGTGTTGCAGCCAGTGGACGCGCATGGTGGCAGCCGGAATCGATTGCGGGGCCGGCAGATTGCGGCGGTGCTCGGCTGGTTGGCAAGCCTCTTGCTTTGTCCATGTCGTCTCTTCTCGAATTTTTGCCCGGCCCAGCGCCGGGCTTTTTGTTTCCGCCGTCACGCTGTCATCGGCGGCGCTGCACGGCCTCGCTATGCTCGGAACCATGACCACCGCCGCCCTGCATTCGCGTCTCCGCCTCAGCCGCATCGTGCTCGGCACCGTGCTGCTTCTGAACTCCTGCGTGCTGCTGTCGCAGCCGGACGCGCCACCGCTGGCCAACCCGGCGCTCGACGAGCTCAGCGGCCTGGCCGTGTCGAAAGCCGATCCGACCGTGCTCTGGGGCCATAACGACAGCGGTGGCAAGGCCGAACTGTTCCGTATCGGCCGCGATGGTGCCGACCTCGGTCGCGTCCGGGTGACCGGGGCGCGGGCGGAGGACTGGGAAGACATCAGCGCCTTCGAATGGCAGGGCAAGCCGGCGCTGCTGATCGCCGATGTCGGCGACAACAAGTCCCAGCGCAAGTCGGTGACGCTGTATGCGGTCAGCGATCCCGGGCGCGATGGTGATCAGGTCCGGCTGCTCTGGCAGCTCGATTTCCGCTACGACGGCGGCCCGCGCGACTGCGAGGCGGTGACCGTCGACGAAGCCGATCACAGCGTGCTGCTGCTGACCAAGCGGGAGAACCCGAAGCGGCTGTACCGGCTGCCGCTGCCCGGAGGACGGCCGCCGGTCGGTGTCGCGACGGCAGCGCTGCTCGGCACCGTTGCCACCGTGCCGCAGCCCACCGCACTCGATCAGCTGGAGAACCCGGTGCAAGGCCGTTACTTCGGCCAGCCGACGGCGATGGACCTAAGCCCGGACGGCCGCAGCCTGCTGGTGCTGACCTACAAGAACGCGCTGCGCTGGCAGCGTCACGAGCACCAGCCGTGGGTCGAGGCACTGGCCAGCGCGCCGGAGGTGATCGCGCTGCCGTTCCTGCGTCAGGCCGAAGCATTGGCCGTGGCGGCTGACGGCCAGTCGATGTTCGTCAGCAGCGAAGGTGTCGGCGCGCCGCTGCTGCAGGTACCGCTGAAGCCCTGAGTCGTCGAGCCGTTCTTCCCTCTCCGTCCGGGAGAGGGGCCGGGGGTTTGGGTAAGCCTCAGGCCAGCGCGGCCCAAGCCAGCAAGCCCGCACCGAGCGCGATGCGGTACCAGGCGAACGCCGTGAAGCGGTGGCTCTGGATGTAGCGCAGCAGCCACTTCACGGCGATGAACGCCACCACCGCCGACACCACGAAGCCGACCGCGACGTCGGTCCAGTTCTCGCTGCCGCCACCCGCCTTCAGCTCGCCGTACAGCGAATAGGCGCTGGCCGCGTACATCGTCGGGATGCCGACCAGGAACGCGAATTCGGTGGCCGCTGCGCGGTTCGCGCCGCCGACCAGCATCGCCGCGAAGATCGTCGTGGCTGATCGCGAAGTACCCGGAAACACGCCAGCCACCACCTGGCCGATGCCGACCGCGATCGCCACCGTCCACAGGATCTCGGTCTGCGCCGGCCGGCGTCCGGCCAGCCACTCGGCAGCCAGCATCCAGACGCCGCCGATCACCAGCGCCCAGGCAATCGGGCCAATCGTATCCGGCAGCTCGAAGCCCCGCTTCTTGACTACCAGGCCGAGCACGGCGGTGATCAGGAACGCCAGCGCCAGCTTGGCGATGTAGACGCGGTTGTCGGCATTGCCGAGGCCCGTCGCCAGCTTCCACAGCCGGTCCCAGTAGATCACCGTCACCGCGAGGATCGCGCCGGCCTGGATCACGATGTTGAACAGCTCCGAGCGCTGGCCGAGACCGAACTGCTCGGCCAGCAGCAAATGGCCGGTCGAGGAAATCGGCAGGAATTCGGTGATGCCTTCGATGATGCCGAGCAGGATGACTTGCAGCAGATCGTTCACGGGGATTCGGGCGGTGGCAGGGGGCGGCGGCGGCGTTGGCCGATAATGCGGACCGCCAAAGGATAAAGGACCGGTGATGAGCAACGAGACGCAGGACAGGCTGTCGGGCGTGGTGCTGGTCACCGGCGGTGCGCGACGCGTGGGTGCAGCGATTGTCGAACGCCTGCACGGCAGCGGCATGAACGTGGCCATCCACTGCCGCAGCTCGGTCGCCGAAGGGGCTGCACTGGCTGCCCGGCTGAACGCGCTGCGCGTCGATTCGGCAATCGTGCTCAGCGCCGATCTGGCTGACGATGTCGCCGTCGCCCGGCTGGCGGTCGACGCCCATGCCCGCTGGGGCCGGCTCGATGCGCTGGTCAACAACGCGTCCGGCTACCGGCGCACGCCGATGGGCACGATCACGCCGGCGATCTTCGATGAACTGATTGCCTCGAACTTCAAGGCGCCGCTGCTGCTGACCCAGGCCTGCCTGCCGCTATTCGGCGCGCAGGCCGCCGTGGTCAACATCCTCGACACGCTGGCTCGCCACGCCCGGCCCGGCTTCGCGCCGTACAACGCCGCCAAAAGCGCCTTGTGGTCATTGACCGAAACGCTGGCCGTGGAGCTGGCGCCACGCGTGCGCGTCAATGGCGTCGCCCCGGGCCACATCCTGTGGGCCGAATCCACTGCGCTGAACGCCGAACAGCAGGCCGCCGAACTCGCTCGTATCCCGATGGCCCGCCTCGGCGAACCCGACGAAATCGCCCGCGCCGTGGCGTTCCTGCTGTCGCCGGCCAATGGCTACCTCAACGGCGTGATCCTGCCGGTGGATGGGGCGTTGCGGTTGAGGGCGTGAGCGATGCGCGCGAACGACCAAGCAAAGGCTGATGGTTCCGGCTGGTTCATGTGGCCCGGATAGAGGGACGCAAAATCCGGGGCGATGTGAGCGCCGGAAATGGGGTATCCCGGATTTCGCTGCGCTCTATCCGGGCTACGCTTGCTTATCTACGACAAGAACGCGGGCAAAGGACTTGACGCGTGGACAGCTCGGCGCCCAGGTGTGCCTTACGGTCCAGGCTCGACGTCCTGGTGGACGCAGCCGACGGGGCACCGTCCGACTTGGTATCGCTACGACAAACCTTAAAGTGAAATCACTCCTTCTCGCTTTCACGGCAGCGCTTTCGAGCAGCTGCGCGCACGCTGCACCTGTAGCCCCTGCCGATTCACATGAGACGGTTCGACAGTGGATTGTCAAAGAACTTTCCGGTGATGAGGCGGCTCGCGTCGGCATCTTCAAAGGGTGCGAGACCATCGACTCAGCGTGCTATTGCGGCTCGTCCCCCGCTCACGAGAACGTGCTTGTTGTTGCAGACGACAGCGTTCGACAAGCTTGGTCAGGCGACAAGGTCTCTATTGAGTACCGCGTTCTGGCTCAGTTTCAGATGCCCGCCGGTGACAACCAAGCACGCGCGCTATTGCCGGTCGGGAAGCAGTCCACTTTCAGTATCAAGGTGGTCGGTGTTCGAGGCCGGCCTCAACTTGTGGGAACGCCGCCCCGTGCCGTTGCGTTGTGCAGCGCGAAGGCGCTTCTCTCCGAGAGCTTGGCGCAGGCCGAGTCTTTAGATGCTGTAAAGACGCCCTGGGCGCTAGCACTTCGAAGAAAAGCTGCACAAGAGCTTGAGCTGTTGGCAACCGTTGAGGGCTTCGCGAAGTGTCCGTGATGGACTCACCCGGCCCGATCCCGTAGAGCTGGGGGCAGGGCCAGCTATATGAGCTTCCCCTGCTTTCCCGGACACGCAGTTAACGGCTAAGCAGCATGTTTCTCGGGAGCTAAGGGGGCCAGGGTAAATTTACGGCCGCTTCGTGCCTAGACCGAGGTCTCCCCACCTCAACTGCGATCCACCACCACCCGCGCCTCACCAATCAGGTCGCCATCGGCTCCAAAGCGCCGCTCGGCGAACAGCGTGCGGCCGTCGCGGCCGAGCATGACGATCTGGCTGGCGCGGGTGCCGTAGCCGTGCAGCTTGATGAACGCGGACGACAGCATCCGTTCACGTTCGATGCCCATGCCGGTGTCCGGCAGTTCGCTGTCGGCCGGCTGGTGCTCATCGGCCAGCGCCGCGTAAAGCGGTTCAAGGTCCACCGCGTCGTCGGGCGATGACGCGCGGCCGACTGCGCTGTCCAGCCAGTTGCCGAGTGCAGCGGTCAGCCGCCGGGTCTTCGGCCACGGCTGATCGAAGCTGCCGTTCGACAGGCCGTGCACGCCCGGTTCCACGGTTTCCCAGCGCGGCTTCAGGCGGTTGGTGGCGACGATCAGGTCTTCGCCGTCCCACAGCAGCAGGTTGAACGGGCCGTAGTCGTTGCCGTCGACGCGGCGCAGTTCGGCGAACGCCACGGCAAGGTCATCGCCAGCGAGGAAGCCGCGAACCAGATCGCCGCGCGAGCGCGCCGGCGGGGGCGGCAGCGCCTCGCGAACATTGGTGACGGCAGCCAGCCGAGGCCGGCGACGGTCGATCGCCAGCCAGCCGCCACCGGCTTGCAGGTCGCGGCCGCCGAGGATGTCAGGGTGCTCATCCCAGGGCCCGAGCGGTGCTGCTGGCCGGGCGTGGAACTCGTCGCGATTGGCGATCAGGACGAGCGGGCAGGCGGGATGGACGTTGTAGGCGAAGGCGATCAGGCACATGCGCGAAATGATGCCCGATCGCCCCGGGCTCGCGCAGGGAAGTCGATGGCAGGGCACACTCCGGTGGCCATTTCCCACCCCTTTCGAGATGCCGACATCGCGCCGCATTCCCGAAACGCCGACCGTCTACGAGCGCGAGCAGCTGGCGCGCATCACGGCCTGGCGACACGAGTCCCCGGATTTCTTCAGCCAGGCGGTTGGCCGTGCGCTGTCGCCGGCCGCCAAGGCTGCGCAGCGGGCAATTCCGGTCGACTGGCTGCGCGCGGCGCTGACCGGCGTTCAGCGCACGTCCGCGCGGATCGCTGATCAACGTTCGATCCTGCGTGCTGCGCAGGTCGATGACCTGACTGCGCTGCGCGCCGGGCCGCTGGAAGCCTGCGACAAGGTGGCCGGCAGCGTCGGCCGCCGCGGTGCCGCACTGGCGGGCGGCAGCGGGGCGCTGTTCGGCATCGTCGGCGCTGCGGGTCTGGTGGCCGACGTGCCGAGCCTGCTGGTGCAGGCATTCCGGGTGATTCATCGCACCGGGCTCTGTTACGGCGAGGACTGCGCGGAAGACGCGCTGAAGCGGCTGCCGGTGGCGATCTTCGCGCTGGCTTCGGCCAACACGCTGGACGAGAAGCAGGCCGCGCTGGCGGCCATCGAGCACGACGCAACGGCCAGCAATGCCGCGATTCGCGATGGCATCGAACGCGCCGCCGAGCGCGAGCTGGCCAAGGAAGCGACGGTGTTCAGCATCAGCAACCTGTCGTCGGCCATCGCGCGCCGCCTCGGGCTCGCCAAGGCCGGCGGCTCGCTGCCGCTGATGGGCGCGTTTGTCGGCGCAGCGGTCAACGCCTGGTATCTGAACGAGGTCGCCTATGCCGCGCGTGCGGCGTTCCAGCTGCGATGGCTGCGGCGGCGTTACGGGCCCGTCCTGATCGATGCCGCCGTGGTGCCGGATGCGCTGCCGCCGCCGGTCGCTCAGCAGATCGTGCAGGCCAGCCGCAAGCCGTCCGATCCGTCCTCGTAGTAGCCGGGTAACTGCGCAAGCTCGCGATAGCCCAGCTTCGCGTACAGCGCCCGCGCCGCCGAGTTGTCGGCGCGCACTTCCAGCGTCACCCGATCGCAGCCTTCCGTCCTTGCAATCGCGTGCAGCGCGTCGACCAGCCGCTGGCCGATGCCGAGCCCGCGCGCTTCCGGTGCGACGACGACCGAATAAATGCGGATCGCGCGGCTACCAGCACGGCGCAGGCCGATGACATTGCCAAGCATCGCGCCGTCGCGCTGTTCGGCAACCAGCACGCGCGCTGTCGGCACGGTGAGGAAGCGCTGCACGCTGCGCCGGGACATGCGGTCGGACGGGAACAGCGCTTCCAGCGCCAGCATCGCGTCGACATCGCCGCGGTTGCCGCAGCGGATCAGCACGTCGGCCGCAGCAGGCATCGATCCGGCTCGCGCATCCGCGTCTGGGCGTCGAGCTTCTTGACGAAGTACTCCATGATCCGGCGGTAGATCGCCTCCTTCAGCACCAGATCTTCGACACCCCAGTCGATGTTCGGGTTGTCGTTGACTTCGATCACCTTGACGACATTGCCGAACTGCTTGAGGTCGACCCCGTACAGGCCGTCGCCGACCGCCCGCGCCGCTTGTACCGCGACGCTCAGCACCGATTTCGGCACTGCCGCGATGTCGACCGTTTCGTGGTCGCCCTCGCTTTTCGCGCCCTTGGCATCGCGCTTGACCACCTGCCAGTGCGCCTTGGCCATGAAGTAGCGGCAGGCGTACAGCGGCTGGCCATCAAGCACGCCGACGCGCCAGTCGTAGTCGGTCGGCTCGAAAGCCTGGGCGACGATCAGGTCGGAGCGCTCCAAGAACTCGCGGGTCTCGCGCTTGAATGCGGCTGCGTTGTCGACCTTGATCACGCCTTTCGAGAACTGCGAATCCGGCTGCTTCAGCACCATCGGAAAGCCGAGCTGGCGCACCACCTCATCGAGATTCGCGCGGTGGACCAGCAGCGTCTTCGGCTGCGGAATCCGGTGCCGCTCCATCAGCTGGGCCAGGAACACCTTGTTGGCGGCGCGCAGGATCGATTCGGGATGGTCGACCACCACCAGCCCCTCGCGCGCTGCGCGGCGGGCAAATCGATAGGTGTGATGGTTGACGGCCGTGGTTTCGCGGATGAACAGCGCGTCGTACTCGGCCACGTGGCCGTAGTCGCCCTTGTCGAGGAAATCGACCGAGAAGCCGAGATCCTCGGCGGCCTTCTCGAAAGCCTTCAAGGCGCGCGCGTTCGACGGCGGTTCCTTTTCGTCCTCGTTGACCAGAATCGCCAGGTCGTAGCGGGTCGAATCGCGGCGCTTCGGCGGCGCGCGGCGGCGCGTGAAGTAGTCGCGCGCGGTCTGGTACAGGAATTCATGGTGGCTGGCCGGCACTTCGCCCAGCGCGATCGGGCCCAGAGTGTCGACGCGCCACTCGTCACCGCGCCAGACGAACTTCGCCTGTAGCAGCGGCGCCGGGAACAGGTTGAACAGCGCCCGCGCCAGCTTTTCGTGGCGCACGTAGGGGCTGTCGCCGAAATAGACGTTCAGCACGTATTCGCTGGAGCCGAGCCGGGCCAGGCTCTTCTGCATCAGCTCCTCGATCTCGTCGTTCAGCACGGACGGCGATTCGGCGAGCTTCAGATCCTGCACCGTGGTGATGTCCGGCAGGATGCGGTGGCCTCGCGCGCCGGCCAGCAGCGACACGTAGTAGCCGGTGGTCTGGTAGCTGAAGGTGCGGCACAGGTTGTAGACGCGTGCGCCGCGGATCCGCGTGAACTCGTCGTGGGTCAGGTACTTCCAGGCCGTGACCACCTCGACACCCGGTATCTCCACCGGCCAGTCGGTCAGCTGGTCGACCACCACCAGCCCGCTCATGCGAACGATCCCGGAACGAGGCTGAATTGCGGAGGGTCTTCGGCGGTGTCGCCGAAGGAATCGGCAGCGTCGACAGCGTGCGGATCGGGCATTCGTGGGTCTGGCGGGCGGAGGCGGGCTAGGCTTTCCCGCGCGGCGAAAATGCTAGCACGCGACCCACGCTGCATCGTTGCTGCGCATCACCGTCTGGCGAAACGCGGGGCTGCCCCTGAAGATGGGTCATCCACCCCGCTGCTCACGAGGTTCGCGCCATGATTCTGGGACTCCGCACCGCCATCTACCCGGTCAACGACCTCGCCGCCGGCAAGGCCTTCTACAGCGCCATGCTTGGTGTCGCGCCGTACTTCGACGAGCCCTATTACGTGGGCTACAGCGTCGGCGGCTTCGAACTCGGTCTGATCCCGGACGAAACGCCGCACGCCGATGGCTGCGAAGCGCTGTGGGGTGTCGCTGACGCCGACGCGGCCTATGCGCAGCTGCTTGCGATCGGTGCCACACCGCTGGTACCGGTCAAGGACGTTGGCGGCGGCATCCGGGTGGCCGATGTGCTCGACCCGTTCGGCAACCGCTTTTCGATCATCGAGAACCCGCATTTCGATGCCAAGGCGGTGCGCTGAGGTCAGCCGGCTGCACTCAGCTTCCGTGCGTCTCGACCGCCGTGCCAGACCGCAAGCACATTGATGAAGCGACCGTTGACGATGAAATAGATGTTGTACGGAAAGCGGGCGATCACGGCGCGTCGGATGCCGTGATCGACCTCCGCTACGGCCAGCGGCTGCTGCTCGATGAATGTCAATCGCTGGTCCAGGGCCGCGATAAAGTCCGCACCGATCCCCGCCTGCTGGTCGTACCAGCGAATTGCGTCCGCGATATCTGCCTCCGCCTCGCCGGTGATGACGAGTTGGAAGCGCATCGCGAATCAGCGCACCAGCCGGGCCTTGACCTCGGACCAGCTGCGTCCGGCTTCCGGATCATCGGCCGCCTGCACGGCCCGGCGCAGCAGTTCTGTGCGCTGACGTTCGGTCAGTTCCGGGAAGCCGCTGTCGGACGCCGGCATCACGCTGTCGCGAATCGCTTCGAACACATCAAGCTTGTCCTGCACGGACAGGGCGTCGATGGCAGATCTGAGCGATGGGCTGAGCATGGCGGCACTCCTCGGCAGTGCGATCAGTCTAGTGCAGCGACGCTGTTCACGGCTGCCGCCAGATGAAGCTGCCGAAGCCGCGCGGCCCATCGGCTGCTTCGGCGCTGCCGGTCACCTTCAGCGTTTCGGCATCGATCCGCTGCACCGTGTTGCTTTCCCAGTTCACGACCAGCACCGCGCGGCCGTCGGACGTGGCTTCGATGCCTTCGGGGTAATCGTCGACGGCGATCGTCGCCAGCGGCGCGAGGCTTGTCGTGTCGAACACGCTGACGGTGGCGGCGTACTGATTGCTGACGAAGGCGCGGCCGTTCGCGGTCAGCGCCACCGCATACGGTCGCTCGCCGACCTTGACGGTGCCGACGACCGCTGCCTTCGCGACGTCGATCACCGACACATCGTTGCTGCCGACATTGGCGGTGTAGGCACGGTGGCCGTCGGCTGACACGGTGACGCCGAACGGCCGGGTGCCGACCTTGACGGTGGCGCGCAGCGCGAAGCTTGCGGTGTCGATGATCGACACTTGGTCGGCGTCGCGATCGGCAGTGAGCAGCGTGCGGCCGTCGGCGCTGATCGCCAGCCCGGACGGCGACTCGCCGACGGCAACATGGCCGGTGACCACACGCTTCAGCGGATCAAGCGCATGGATGCGGTGCTGGTACCAGTCGGCCACGTAGACCGGCGCACCGGACGGATGCACCGCGATGCCGAGCGGCCCGCCGCCGACCGCGATGCGGCCGACCGTGCTGCGCGTCGCAGTGTCGATGATGGTGACGAACTTGCCTTCCGGGCTGGTGACGTAGGCGCGGCCGGCGGCTTGCGCAATCGCGACACCAGCCGGCTTGCCGTCGACCGGGATGTCGGCCAGTCGCTGCATGGTCGCGATGTCGATCACCGACACCCGATTGGCGACCTGCGCCGGCACGAAGGCGATATCACCCGCCATCGCGAAGCCCGGAAACAGCAGCGCCGCGACCAGCAAGGCCGGCCGCGGCGCGGTGTGACGCCAGCCGATCACTTCGCTTCGAGCGATTTCTTCAGGTCGGCAAGTGTTGCGCTGTACAGCGCCTTCACGGCCGCTTCGGAGGCGTCGTCATTCAGTTCCGGCGGCGGATCGTTGTTCGGATAGCCGCGGTAGAAGCCGGCCTTCCATTCGACGGTGGTCTTGCCGGCATCGCCGCTGAGCTTGATCGTCGACGCGTAGTTGGTGACCGGCAGCACCTTCGGATCGACCTTGGTGATCTTGTAGCCCAGCGTCTTCGTGTCGGCATCGAACCTGGTCAGTTCTTCCTCGACGGTCGGTGCGCCATCGCCCTTCAAGGTCAGCACGCGCGTTGCGCCGATGGCATTGCCGCCCTTGCCTTCGGTCTTCGCGACTGCGGGAATCCACGAGGCATCGTCGAACTTCGACAGCCGCGCCCAGACCTTGTCGACCGGGGCGGCGATTTCGATCGACTCGGTGACCTTCAGTCGGGACGGGCCATGGGCGGCGACCAGACCTGGCAGCGCAGCAAGCGACACGGCAGCCAGCAGCGATGAGAACTTCAGCACGGCAACTCCTCCAATGTGGTCAAGACGCTTCTTTGAGCGCGGCCGGAGTTTATCGTTCGCTATCGGTGGCCGCAGGGGCGTCCGGGTCCAGCGTGGCGGGGCGATCCGGCTTCGCATGCGCGGCCATCGTCGGCGCGCGGCGATGTGCGGTGTAGCGCTCGTAGGCATGGCCGTAGCGCAGCAGGCGCGCCTCGCTCCAGGCCGGGCCGACGAACGACAGCCCGACCGGCAGGCCATCGACGAAGCCCATCGGTACCGTCAGGTGTGGATAGCCGGCGACGGCCGGCGCCGTCGATACATTGCCGCCGACAAAGTGATCGCCGAGCGTGTGGTCGGTCAGCCAGGCCGGGCTGCCGGTCGGCGCGATCAGCACATCGAGCCGGTCCTTCTTCAGCGCGGCATCGATGCCGTCGACACCGGCCAGCTTCAGCGCCCGCGCGCGGGCCTTGCGGACCTTCGGATCGGTGACTGGCGGGCTGGCGGCCGACAGCTTGAACAGCTCCTGCCCGAAGCTCGGCAGCTCGCGATCGGCGTCATCCGCGTTGAAGGCGATCAGGTCGGCCAGCCGCTTCGGCGCGCTGGCATCGAGACCGGCCAGGTAGCGTTCGACGCCGTCCTTGAATTCGGCCGCCAGCACATCGAACTCGTCCTGCGTGTAGTCATCGGCATGCGGCAGCACGACGTCATCGACGATCACCGCACCCGCCGCCTTGAGCGCGGCAATCGCCTCGTCGAAACGCTTTTCAACGGCGGGCAGGAATCGCGACATCGAGCGCAGCACGCCGATCCGCACCCCTTTCAGCGAGGCGCCGTCGAGTGCGCAGTGGAAGCATTCGGCCGCGCGTTTGGCAGTGAGCGCGGCGGTCGCGGCATCGGTTGCGTCGCGACCGGCGAGCACGTCGAGCAGCAGCGCGGCATCGGCGACGCTGCGCGCCATCGGCCCGGCAGTGTCCTGACTGTCGGCGATCGGGATGATGCCGCTGCGCGACACGCGGCCGCGCGTCGGCTTCAGGCCAACGATGCCGTTGACGGCACTCGGGCAGACGATCGAGCCATCGGTTTCGGTGCCGATCGCCACCGGTGCCAGACTGGCCGCAACCGCGACACCGGAACCGGAGCTGGAGCCGCAAGGGTTGCGATCCAGCGCATACGGATTGCGCGTCTGGCCGCCGCGTGCGCTCCAGCCGCTGACCGCGTGCGTCGAGCGCCAGTTGGCCCATTCGCTGAGGTTGGTCTTGCCGAGGATGATCGCGCCGGCGGCGCGCAGCCGTTCGACGACGAAGGCATCGGCGCTCGGCCGATGGCCGACCAGCGCAAGCGAGCCGGCCGTGGTCTCCATCGCTTCAAGGCCGGTGCCGATGGTCGCGATGTTGTCCTTCACCAGCACCGGGATGCCGTGCAGCGGACCGCGCAGCTGGCCAGCCTTGCGCTCGGCGTCGCGCAGTTCGGCAATCGCCATCGCGCCGGGATTAGCCTCGATCACCGCATGCAGGCCGTGCTCGCCGCGATCGAGCGCGGCGATCCGCGCCAGATGGAAGGCGACCAGATCACGCGAGCTGATCCGGCCTTCGGCCAGCCAGCCCTGCAAGGTGGCGAGGCTGGCGTCTTCCAGCGCCGGCAGCGCCGAACGCGCTTCGATGGCCGGTGTGGTGGCCAGCGTGGTGCCGGTTGACGGCTGCGGCGCCGGGCTGCTGCAGGCGGCAACGGTGGCAAGCGCGCCGACGGGCGCGATCAGGCGGAGTCTTCGAAGCATGGGATGAACGCGAGCGGGGAACGTGAAGTGAACGCAAGAACGGCTCCGGCGGATGCGCGATGCCGGAAACCAGAACGCCGACTTTCGTCGGCGTTCTGGGATGCAGCTTCAGCAATCAGGCTCAGGCAGCAGCCGATTCGCTGCGGCCACGCTTGCGCTCGTGTTCCTTGAGGAACTTCTTGCGGATGCGGATCGAGGTCGGCGTCAGTTCGACGAGTTCGTCCTCGTTGATGAACTCCAGCGCCTGCTCCAGCGAATGCTTGACCGGCGGCGTCAGCAGCACGTTTTCATCCGAGCCCGAGGCGCGCATGTTGGTGAGCTTCTTGCCCTTCAGCACGTTGACGACGAGGTCGTTGTCGCGCGAGTGGATGCCGACGATCTGGCCTTCGTAAACGTCGACCGCCGGGTCGACCATCATGCGGCCGCGCTCCTGCAGGTTGAACAGCGCGTACGGCGCGGTCTTGCCCTGTTCGTTGGAGATCAGCACGCCGTTGTGGCGGTTGCCGATGCTGGCGTTCTCGGCCTTCGGACCGAAGTGGTCGAAGTTGTGGAACAGCAGGCCGGTGCCCGAGGTCATCGACATGAATTCGGTCTGAAAACCAATGAGGCCACGCGACGGAATCGTGTACTCAAGACGCACGCGACCCTTGCCGTCCGGAACCATGTTGGTCATCTTGCCGCCGCGCTCGGCGAGGCCCTGGATGACGCCGCCCTGGTTGGCTTCCTCGACGTCGGCGACCAGCGTTTCGTACGGCTCGCACATCACGCCGTCGATTTCCTTCTGGATCACTTCCGGACGGGCAACGGCGATTTCGTAGCCTTCGCGGCGCATGTTCTCGAGCAGGATGCCGAGATGCAGCAGGCCGCGGCCCGAGACCTTGAACTGGTCGCCGGCCGCACCCTGTTCGACGCGCAGCGCGACGTTGGTCTTCAGCTCGCGCTGCAGGCGGTCGCCGATCTGGCGGCTGGTGACGAACTTGCCTTCCTTGCCCGCGAACGGCGACTTGTTGACCTCGAACATCATGCTCATGGTCGGCTCGTCGACCTGCAGCGTGGCCATCTGTTCCGGGTTCTTCAGGTCGCAGATGGTCTCGGAAATGCCGAGGTCGGCGATGCCGGTGATCGCGACGATGTCGCCGGCTTCCGCTTCCGGCACTTCGATCTTGTCGAGGCCCATGAAGCCGAGCACCTGCAGCACCTTGCCGGTGCGCACTTCGCCATCACGGCCGACGACGGACACGGCCTGGTTCGGCTTGACCTTGCCGCGCGTGATGCGGCCGGTGCCGATGACGCCGACGTACGACGAATAGGCCAGCGAGGTGACCTGCATCTGGAACGGGCCTTCCGAGTTGACCTTCGGCGGCGACACGTTGTCGACGATGGCCTGGAACAGCGGATCCATGTTGCCTTCGCGGATGTCCGGGTTGTCGCCGGCGTAGCCATTGAGGGCCGAGGCGTAGACGATCGGGAAGTCGAGCTGCTTGTCGGTGGCGCCAAGACGGTCGAACAGGTCGAACACCTGGTCGATCACCCAGTGGGCACGGGCGCCCGGACGGTCGATCTTGTTGACCACAACGATCGGGTTCAGACCCATGCCGAACGCCTTCTGGGTCACGAAGCGGGTCTGCGGCATCGGGCCGTCAGCGGCGTCGACGAGCAGGCAGACGCAGTCGACCATCGACAGCACGCGCTCCACTTCGCCGCCGAAGTCGGCGTGTCCCGGGGTGTCGACGATGTTGATGCGGTATTCGACGTTGGTGCGCTTGTCGAGCCAGCGGATCGCCGTGTTCTTCGACAGGATGGTGATGCCGCGCTCGCGCTCGAGGTCGTTCGAGTCCATGACTCGCTCGCCGAGGTTTTCGCGGGCGTCGAGCGTCTGCGACTGACGCAGCAGCTTGTCGACGAGGGTGGTCTTGCCATGATCGACGTGCGCGATGATGGCGATGTTGCGGAGATTCTCGAGGCTCACGATCTTGCTTCCGGTTTGCGCCCAGTAAAGGACTGTTGCGACTGCTTGCTGCGGCGCAGCAAGAAAAAGATCGCAGATTGTACGCATCCCGGCGTGAAAAGGCATGCGCGCTTCGCGAAAATCGTGCCGGATTTTCGACGGACGGCGCAAAGACGCAGTCCGATCCACTAGGCTGGCCAACAAATCCTGTCGACCCGGAGTGTGTGATGCGTGGTTCCGTAGTCGTGGCCGCGGCAGTGGCTGTGCTGGCGTCGGGCATCCCGGCCAGTGCCGGCCCACTTGGCGATTTCGCTCAGAAGGCCTACGAGGCCACCCGGCGCGCCCAGTCGGCCGGTGCCTTCAGCGACGCCGACATCGGCACGGCGCTGCGTGAGGCGCTGGCGGTTGGTGCGACGCGCGCCGTGCAGCAGCTGGGTCAGCCGGGCGGTTACTGGCAGAACCCGCAGTTCCGGATTCCGCTGCCGAAAAAGCTGGTCAAGGCCGATGTCTTCCTGCGCAGCTTCGGCGCCGGGCCACGGCTGGACGAACTGCATCTGTCGATGAATCGCGCGGCCGAATCGGCCGTGCCGGTCGCCGCCGAGGTCTTGTCGGGCGCCATCCGCCAGATGACGCTGACCGACGTCCGCGCGATGCTCGACGGCGCGCCGGACGCTGCCACGCAGTATTTCCGCCGCAGCAGCAGCGAGGTGCTGCTGGCGCGCTTTCGGCCGATCGTTGCCGGGATCACTGCGCAGGCCGGCCTTGCCCAGCAGTACAAGGCGCTGCTGACCAGCGCCGGGCCGCTGGCGGTCACCCTCGGCGCGCCGGATCTCGACGATTACGTGGCGCGCAAGGCGCTGGACGGCCTGTTCGTCCGCATGGCCGACGAAGAGCGGGCGATCCGCGAAAACCCGGCTGCGCGGACCACGGCGCTGATGAAGCAGGTGTTCGCGACGAAGTGACGGGCGTCACGGCGCGAAGGCGAACGTCAAAGGTTCAACGCAAAGGCGCAAAGAGCGGCAAGGAGGAGACCGTCAAAAGCCTAAGGAAATGATCAAGGCTTGATGCGTCTGAAGTCGTGTGGCGGCAACCCATTGCCGCCGACCCGCCCGGTCAAGCGCGCATGTCGGCAAAGGATTGTCGACGTACTTCAGATCGCTTTTCTTTCTTTGCGTCCTTTCTGTTCCCTTTGCGCCTTTGCGTTGAACGGCTGATTTTTCAGCCAGCCGCTCGAATCAGAACGGCATCGGAATCGGCAGATCCAGCGCCCGCTGCAGCAGCCAGGCCAGTCCGGCAATCGCGACGATCAGCGAAGCCGGCACCAGCACCGCATTGCGGAAGCCGGCCGAATTGCGGCCAGCGAAGCACAGCGGCACGACCACGGCGACCAGCACCAGCTGCGCCAGCTCGACGCCGACATTGAATGCCAGCAGCGCCGTGACCCGGCCCTGCACCGGCAGGCCGAGTTCCAGCAGCGCACCGGCGATCGCCGCGCCGTGGATCAGCCCGAAGAAGCCCGCCAGCAGCCACAGCCGCCGCTGCACCATCGGCAGCAGGTTGTTCAGGCCGGCAAACAGCACCGAGGCCGCGACCAGCGATTCGATCAGCCGCGACGGCGGGCTGAACACGCCGCTGGCGGCCAATGCCAGCGTCAGCGCATGGGCCAGCGTGAACGCGGTGATCAGCGCTGCGGTCTCGCGCAGCGCTGCCGGCAGCGACACGGCCGGTTCCCAGCCGCCTTTCTTCCGGCGCAGCACCGCCGGCAGAAACAGGCCGGCAAGGAACAGCATGTGATCGGCCCCTTTCCAGACATGCCAGATGCCTTCGGAGAAGTAGGTCTGGAACACGCGCGCCGGGCTGCCGGAGGTGAAGGT
Source organism: Gammaproteobacteria bacterium (assembly GCA_026398875.1). GTDB lineage: Bacteria > Pseudomonadota > Gammaproteobacteria > Nevskiales > Nevskiaceae > Nevskia. Next base: position 206,196 of record JAPLSB010000009.1, read on the forward strand.
CTGCCGTTGGCGGTCGGGCGCGAACACGGCGGTCTGGCTGTCGCCGCCGTGACGCAGGTTCAGCAGGCCGCGATGCTGGGCGTCGATGTCGAACAGCAGGCGGTAGTCGATCTCGATCTGCGCCGGGGCGGCGGCGCAGCGTCCGCTAAGGCTCAGCACGGCGTAGCGGCCATCGCTGTGCTCGGCGATCTGCAGCCCCGGCACGGCCAGCAGCGGGCAGTCGACGGCGTCGCCGCGGATCGCGAGCCGGCTCAGTGCATGGGCGCTGATCGCGGCTTCGGCGCGGCGCACTTCGCCCCAGGTGATTGCGCCATCGGCATCGCTGTCGAGGCCGATTGCAAAATCGAGGTCGCGCAGCGCGATGTCCCAGCGGACCTCGATCGCAGACTGGTCGAGGCCGATGCGCAGGAAGCTGTCGCTGGCCTTGTGGGCTTGCGCACTTCCGAGGCTGCCGATCAGCAGCGCGACGAACAGCAGCAGGCGCGTCATCGACCGGCTGCCTTCAGTGCGGCCGCCAGTGCGCGCAGATCGGCGTCTTCGATCCCGGTGCGCGTCATCCAGTCCAGCACCGGCTGCCCGGCGGCGGGCTGTTTCGCAGCCTGTGCGGCTTCCAGCAGCAGGCGGGCGTCCGCCGGCTCGCGCTGGCTGTGCCAGTTGCGTTCCGCCAGTTGCAGCGCGCGCTGCGGCTCGCGCTGCAGCTTCAGCGCAAACAGCGCTTCCTCGCGCAGGTGCACGCCGGCGTCGCCGCGCAGCCCGGCTTCGGTGAAGCGGGCATCGAGCTGGGCGATGCTGTCGGCCAGTGCCGGATCGCCGATGGCAGCCTGCGCCAGCGCGTGGCGCAGCAGCAGGTTGTCGATGCGCGTCTGGTCGCGGGTGATCGTGATCGCCTCGGCCGCACGGCCGTTGGCCAGCAGGAAATCGGCCCAGGCGGTCAGCAGGTAGGGATCCTGCGTGCCGCTGGCGGCAAGCACGGCCAGCGCATCGCGGAAGCGCGCCTCGGCCGTACCGCGCTCGCCGCGACGTGCCTCGATCTCGGCCAGCGCCGTCAGTGCCCATATGCGTTCGCCGGGTGTTGCGGCTGGCGATTCGTCGATTGCCGCTGCCAGTGCCGATGCCGCGGCCGCGGCATGACCATCGAGGCTGCGCACGCTGGTGACGCAGACGGCCGCCGCCAGCAGGTTGCCGCGCGCGGCGAGCAGCGCGTTGCAGTCGACCAGCGCATCGGCCGGACGGCCCTGCACCATCAGCACCGTGGCACGGGTCAGCCGGGCCTGCAGATCGTCCGGCTGCCGGCCGATCAGCACATCGAGATCGGCCAGCGCGCCGGTGAAGTCATGCCGTTGCTGGCGCAGCGTGGAGCGCAGCAGCCGCACGGCCGGTGGCGGATCGGCCAGTGCCAGCCATGGGGCCAGCGCCGATTCGGCGCGCCCGTGATAGCGCGGATCGGCTTCGGCGCGCCCGAGTTCGATCGCCTTTCGGGCATAGGCCAGCGCCTGAGGCAGCGCATCCGGATGGGCCGCCAGTGCTCGTCGCTGCGCGTCCAGCGCACGTACGGCAGCCGCTTCGGCGGCCCGCGGCGCGACCTGTTCGAGCACGGTGTCATCGCTCGTCGGCGTGAACGGCTCAGCCGCCGCCCACGACAGCGGGGCGTGCAGGATCAGCGCAACAGCAGCAAAGGGCGGGACGCGGAACATGCTGCTGTTACGGCGCAGCAACGGCGACGGACGCGCCACGCTGGGCCAGCGTGTCGAAGTCCTCGGCCAGTTCGAGCAGGCGCGTCTTCAGTTTCAGCCGTTGCCGGTCGTCGGCCACATTCAGCAGGCGCGCCAGCAACTGCTGCCCGCGTGCTTGCGCGGCGTCGCTGCGGGTCTTTTCGGCGGGATCGGCGCCGGCGATCAGCCGCGCGGCAAATCCGGGTTCGTGGCGCGTGGCGAGTGCTGCGATCAGGCGCTGGTGGCGGGCTCGATCGATGGCCGCGCGCTCGGCCGGCGTGCGCAGCAGCGGGTGCTCGCTTTCCCAGGCGGCATCGAGCAGCGCGCGCTGCCGGTCATTGAGCGTGCCGATCCAGCGGTCGAGGCTGTTGCGCCAGTCCTTCAGCCAGTCCGCACGGCGCTCGGAAAGCGTGTCATCGGCGTGCTTGCGCGCTTCCTTGTCGATGCGCTTGCGCTGACGCCGGTCGTAGTCGGCGATCTGGGCGTCGCTCAAGGTGTCCAGCAGCCGTTCGACGCCAGGCCGTGCCTGCGCCCAGAGCTGCTCGCCGTGCTGTTCGGCGCGTGCGATCGCTGCAGTGGCGGCGGCACCAAGCTCGGCATTGCCGGCGATGGCGGCGGCAAGCGCGCGCAGATCGGCGGCATACAGCGGCAGCTGGCTCTGGCGATGCCAGCGATGCAGCGCCCGGAATTCGGTGCGGAACGCTGCCTTCTGCGCGTCGTCGAGGTCGATCTCGCTGTCGACTTCCCACAGCGCCAGGCTTTCGAGGTTGTCGTAACCCAGCTTCAGGCCGGTGCTGCAGCCGCTCAACAGCAGCAACGCCAGCAACAGCGCCGGCAGCAGGGCAGCAAGACGTGAGCGAGTCAGTCGGGTCATCGCGAATCCGGGGTTCGGCGTTGCGCCGTCCGGTGGACTGACCCGGGTACGGAAAAGTTCGCGACGGCGACGCCCGGCGGGCGTCGCCGTCGCAGCCGATCAGTCGGCTTCGACCATCTGGAAGTCGGCCTTGCCGGCGCCGCAGTCCGGGCAGGTCCAGTCGTCCGGCACGTCCTCCCAGCGGGTGCCCGGCTTGATCCCTTCCTCGGGAACGCCCTTGGCCTCGTCGTAGACGAAATCACAGACCAGACAACGCCACTTCTTCATTGCAAACCCCGTCGATTGGATAAATGAAAGCGGTGCATGCGGGACCGGTCGTGCCGACCCGTCGCTGCACCGCTTGGCCACCGTTGCGCGCGCGTGCATCGCGCGGCGTCGCGATTATGCGGTCGCGCCGTGAACTTCTGCCAACCGCGGGTGCCGCTGGCCGGCGATCCGTCATCGCCGTGGTCAGCTCGCAGGCGGGCTGCCGTCACTGCGGGCGCGGAGCGCGTCGAGTGCGCTGCGCGTGTCGGGCGAGGGATTGATCGGTTCCGAGCGGCCATCGACCAGATCGTGGCCAAGGCGACTCGCACGCAGCGACAGCTGGGTGCTGTCGTCGATGCCGGTGAAACGCACCAGGTCTTCCGCCGGGTAGTAGCTGCCAACCTTGAGCCAGCGGGTCTGGTTGCGTGCGGCGTCGAAGACCCGGAACCAGGTGTCTGGCAGCAGCACGCGCGCCAGCAGCGCCGGCGGCGCAGCGTGCAGCGGGCCATCGCTGGCCGCTGGCGGCGGCACAACCGGGGGCACCGCAGCGTTTGCGCCGGGTCCTGGCGCCGACGGCGGCGGCGCATCGCGCTGTGCCCAGCTGGCCAGCAGGCCATCGATCAGAAGCCCGGCGCGCGCGCTACTCATGCCGACGCCCAGCAGTGCCAGGCGCAGATCGACCAGCAGCGCCGCGCGTGCCTGCTGGTCCTCCTCGCGCGGTGGCTGCGCGATGTCGAGGCTGTCGAGCACGCGATCGAGCAGGCGATCGGCTGCGCGAAAGCCGTCGCTGTCGCGGCCGCCGTTCAGCAGTCGCAGCGCCAGCAGCGGGCCGAAGCCGGAGCGCAGCACGCTCAGCAGCGGCGCCGGCAGATCGCGGGCGACGATGCGCAATTCCAGTTCGCGGGCCACTTCGCCCCGCACCTGGCGCAGCAGCAGCCGGCGCTGTTCGCGCAACTGGGCGCGCAGCGACGCGACCACCTCGTGCAGCGCGTCGACATTGGGGTGGCTCGAGGCCAGCACCGATTGCAGCGCGGCATCGAGATGACCGACCGCCTGCCGGTCGCCGCCGAATTCCCCGCTGAGTGCGATCAGTTCCGCGATCGCCGATGGCAGCGGCGGGCTGCTCGATGGCGGCGCGGCGAGCGGCGCGATGGCTGGCGTCGTGCCGGCGGCCCATCGCCCCAGCAGCGCCGCCAGCAGTTCTTGCGTGCGGTCCGGCAGTGCAGCCGCCGCCGCCCACGGCAAGCTGCCGCCGGCGATCGTTGCCGTGCCTGCAGCAGCAGTGGCAGCAAACGCCGGTCTGCCTGGCGCGCCCATGCGCGGCACGGCCAGTGCGGCGGCGCGAGCGCTGTAGCCATGCTGTTCGAGCGTCTCGATTGCCCGCTGCAGCAGGCGGTCGAAATCGCGGCACAGCACACGCTCGAACAGCTTGTAGACGATCAGCTTGATCTCGAAGCCCGCTCGCAGTGCGGCCATCGCGGCGGCGAATGCGGCGCAGATGCCGCCGGGTGTCAGCGCGGTATCCGGAAGACGGACGCCGCGTGCGCGCGCGGCGTCGAGACGGCGGCGCAGGTCCTGCAACGGCGCGCCAAACTGCCCCTCGATGCGCGACACGAGGTTGCCGATGGCAATGCGCTCCTCGAGTTCCTCGGTCGGCTGGATGCGCAGCTCGGGCGGATCGGCGCTGCTGCCGGTGGTCGGCGCCGCTGGCGAGAACTGGACGGCGATCGCGGCGGAAAACTGTTCGCTGAAACCGGCGCGGTCAAGCCGCAGTACGCGCATGGTGTCGATGAACTGCCGCCGTTCGAGATCGCTGGCGGCGGTTTCGCTCATCTTGAACAGCGCGTCGTCGGCGCTGTCGAGCATCTGCCGAGCCAGATCATCGAGGATCTCGACACAGTCGGCGCACAGGGCGCGGCTCAGTTCGTCGTCTGCGGGCACAGTGGTCGAAGCGGGGGTGGTGGCGTGGGCGGGGGCGGCCTCCAGAGCGGCCGCCGGCGCGGCAGGAGCAAACAGGCTGTGGACCGTGGCGGCCATCGGCGATGCACCGGAGAGAGTGGCTCGACGGTGATCCTGAACGGCCGGCTGAGCGATGCCGGGCGCGGCGGATGCGGGGCGACACTGGTCCGATGTGCGGCGCCAGACGGCCAACGGCAACGCCGGTCGGGCCGGCCATCCGCCTATCCGCATGGAAGGATACAATCCGGCCGCTCAACCGGATGCCCGCCATGCTCGATGCCCCGCTGTCCTTCGACCCCACCGCCCTCGCAGCCCGACTCGATGCGATCGCGCGCGAGCGGATCCTGATCATCGACGGCGCGATGGGCACGATGATCCAGCGCTACAAGCTGTCGGAATCCGACTACCGCGGCGAGCGTTTCAAGGCCTGGCCGCACGACCTGAAGGGCAACAACGACCTGCTGGTGCTGACTCAGCCGCACATCGTCCGCGAGATCCACCGGCAGTATCTGGAAGCCGGTGCCGACATCATCGAGACCAACACCTTCAACTCGCAGACGATCTCGCTGGCCGACTACAAGATGGAGTCGCTGGCCTACGAGCTGAATGTCGAGGCTGCCCGTCTGGCGCGCATCGAAGTCGATTCGATCTCCACAGCGGACAAGCCACGCTTCGTCGCCGGCACGCTTGGGCCGACCAACCGCACCGCGAGCATCAGCCCGGACGTCAATGATCCGGGTGCCCGCAACGTCAGCTACGCGCAGCTGGTGACGGCTTACGCCGAATGCACCCGCGGGCTGATCGATGGTGGCGCGCACATCATCATGATCGAGACGATCTTCGACACGCTGAATGCCAAGGCGGCGGTGTTCGCGGTCGAGCAGGTGTTCGAGGAGCGCGGCTACAAGCTGCCGGTGATCATCAGCGGCACGATCACCGATGCCTCTGGCCGCACCTTGAGCGGTCAGGTCACCGAAGCGTTCTGGAATTCGTTGAGCCACGCGCGGCCGTTCGCGATCGGCCTGAACTGCGCGCTCGGCGGCCGAGACATGCGCCCGTACATCGCTGATCTGGCGCGGATCGCGGATTGCTATGTCAGCGCCTATCCGAACGCCGGTCTGCCGAACGCCTTCGGCGAGTACGACGAAACGCCGGATGAAACTGCCGAGATCGTCGCCGAGTTCGCCGCGTCAGGGCTGGTGAACATTGTCGGCGGCTGCTGCGGTACCAGCCCGCCGCACATCGCCAGCATCGCCAGGTTCGTCGCCGGCAAGCCGCCGCGCGTGCCGGGCAAGCTGCCGATGGCTTGCCGGCTTGCCGGGCTGGAGCCGCTGACGATCGACACCACGCTCGGCTTCGTCAACGTCGGCGAGCGCACCAATGTCACCGGCTCCGCCAAGTTCCGCGACCTGATCAAGGCCGGCGACTACACCGCTGCGGTGGCTGTCGCCCGCCAGCAGGTCGAAGCCGGCGCGCAGGTGATCGACGTCAACATGGACGAGGGCATGCTCGACGGCAAGGCCGCGATGGTGCGCTACCTGAACCTGATCGCCAGCGAGCCGGACATCTCGCGCGTGCCGGTGATGATCGACTCGTCGAAGTGGGAAGTGATCGAGGCCGGCCTGCAGTGCGTGCAGGGCAAGCCGATCGTCAATTCGATCTCGATGAAGGAAGGCACCGACAAGTTCATCGAGCAGGCTCGGCTGTGCCGGCGCTACGGTGCAGCGGTGGTGGTGATGGCGTTCGATGAGCAGGGCCAGGCCGACACGCTGGAGCGGCGCATCGAGATCTGCAGCAAGGCCTACAGGATCCTGACCGAGCAGGTCGGCTTTCCGCCCGAAGACATCATCTTCGACCCGAACGTCTTCGCCGTCGCCACCGGCATCGAGGCGCACAACAACTACGGCGTGGACTTCATCGAAGCGGCGCGCTGGATTCGCCAGAACCTGCCCGGTGCGCATGTCTCCGGCGGCGTCTCGAATGTCAGCTTCAGCTTCCGCGGCAACAACCCGGTGCGCGAAGCGATCCACGCGGTGTTCCTGTACCACGCCATCAAGGCCGGCATGGACATGGGCATCGTCAATGCCGGTTCTCTGGTGATCTATTCGGAGATCGACCCGGAACTGCGCGAGCGCATCGAGGACGTGATCCTCAACCGCAAGCCGGGCACCGAAGCCACCGAAGCGCTGGTCGAGATCGCGCCGCGCTTCAAGGGCGACGGCAGCAAGGCCGAAGTGGCCGATGAAGCCTGGCGCGGCTTGGCCGTAGGCGAGCGCATCACCCACGCGCTGGTCAAGGGCATCGATGCCTTTGTCGAAGCCGACACCGAGGAACTGCGTGCCGAGATTTCCGCCCGTGGCGGCCGGCCGATCGAAGTGATCGAAGGCCCGCTGATGAACGGCATGAACGTGGTCGGCGACCTGTTCGGCGCCGGCAAGATGTTCCTGCCGCAGGTCGTGAAGTCGGCACGCGTGATGAAGAAGGCGGTGGCCTACCTGATCCCGTACATCGAGGCCGAAAAGAAGCCCGGCGATGCAGTGCAGGCGAAGGGCAAGATCCTGATGGCGACGGTCAAGGGCGATGTCCACGACATCGGCAAGAACATCGTCGGTGTGGTGCTCCAGTGCAACAACTACGAGGTCATCGACCTTGGCGTGATGGTGCCGGCGCAGAAGATTCTCGATGCCGCCCGCGAGCACAACGTCGACATCATCGGCCTGTCGGGCCTGATCACGCCGAGCCTCGACGAGATGGTCCATCTGGGCAAGGAAATGCAGCGCCAGGGTTTCACCGTGCCGCTGCTGATCGGCGGCGCGACGACCTCACGTGCGCACACGGCGGTGAAGATCCAGCCGGTCTATTCGGGGCCGATCGTCTGGGTCAAGGATGCCTCGCGCTCGGTGCCGGTGGCCTCGGCGCTGCTCGATGCAACCCAGCGTGCCGCGCTGATGCTGGAGACCAACGCCGAGTACGCGGCAATCCGCGAGCGCCACGCCAGCAAGGATCGCGACCAGAAGTACCTGAGCCTCGACAAGGCCCGCGCCAACGCCAGCCCGCTCGACTGGTCGACGTTCCGGCCGATCAAGCCGCATCTGCTGGCCCAGCAGGAGCAGCACATCAGTGCCAGCGAAGCGGGCCGCGCGCCGACCGCGCAGCATGTGAAGGTGCTGCGCGATTACCCGATCGCCGAACTGCGCGAGTTCATCGACTGGCAGCCGTTCTTCATCGCCTGGGAACTCAAGGGCCGCTTCCCGGACCTGCTGAACAACCCGGCCTCCGGCGAAACGGCGCGCAAGCTGTACGCCGATGCCAATGCGATGCTCGACCGGATCATCGCGGAAAAGTGGCTGACCGCGAATGCGGTGCTCGGCCTGTTCCCGGCAGCCAGCATCGGCGACGACATCGAGGTCTACGCCGACGAAACCCGGACCACGGTGCTGCACACGCTGCGCAACCTGCGCCAGCAAAGCGAGCACCGCGCCGGCGTGCCGAATCGCTCGCTCGGCGACTACATCGCGCCCAAGTCGACTGGCCTGCACGACTGGATCGGCGGCTTCGCGGTGACCACCGGCCTCGGCTGCCACGAGCGCGTCGCTGCGTTCAAGGCCGAGAACGACGACTACAACGCGATCCTGCTGGAGTCACTGGCTGACCGGCTCGCCGAAGCCTTTGCCGAGCGGCTGCACCAGCGTGTCCGCAAGGAGTTCTGGGGCTATGTGCCGGACGAGCATCTGCCGAACGAGGCGCTGATCGACGAGAAGTACCAGGGCATTCGCCCGGCGCCGGGCTATCCGGCCTGCCCGGAGCACAGCGAGAAAGGCACCTTGTGGCAGCTGCTCGATGCCGAAGCCAACACCGGCATTCGCCTGACCGAAAGCTTCGCGATGTGGCCCGCAGCGGCCGTGTCCGGCTGGTACTTCGCGCATCCGGAGTCGCAGTACTTCATCGTCGGCCGCATCCAGAAGGACCAGGTCCACGACTACGCCCGGCGCAAGGGCTGGAGCCTGCAGGACGCCGAGAAGTGGCTGGCGCCGAACCTGGCCTACGAGCCCGAGGACTGAGCGTCCCCGGGCCCGCGCGGCGTCAGCGCTTCGGTTTCACGAAGCGGAAGGTCATGCGGTCGGATTCGCCGATCGCGAGGTATTTCTCGCGATCGACGTCCTTCAGCCGCAGCACCGGCGGCAAGGTCCAGACGCCTTCCGGATAGTCCTTGCTGTCGTTCGGGTTGTTGTTGACTGGCGAGCTGCCAGCCAGCTCGAAACCGGCTGAATAGGCCAGCGCCCGGATATAGGCCTCGGTGACGTAGCCGCTGTCGATCGACTGCTCGCGGCTGGTGCCGGGCTTGGCGCGATGCTCGACGACACCGAGCGTGCCGCCCGGCTTGAGCATCTTGTAGAACGACTCGAACGCCGCAGCCTCGAAGCCGCCTTCGATCCAGTTGTGGACGTTGCGGAAAGTCAGCACCACGTCGGCCGTGCCGGCGGGAACGGTGTCGGCGCGCTCCGGTGGACGGAATTCGCTGACTTCGGTGCGATCGTAGACGGCCGGATTGGCGGCCAGCTTGGCCTTGAAGCGCTCGGCACCGCGGCGGGCGTAGTCGTCGGTCTGCGGCAGCGTGTACGGCTGGATCGCTGCCACGTAGCGGCCCTGGTCACGCAGGTACGGCGCGAGAATCTCCGTGTACCAGCCGCCCCCGCCGGGCCAGATCTCGACCACCGTGTCGGTCGGCTTGACGCCGAAAAAGCCCAGCGTTTCCAGCGGGTGCCGCCAGACATCGCGGGCGACGAATGCCGGCGTGCGGTGCGGCGCGGCGATGACTTCGGCCAGCGTCGGCGACTCGGCTGCCGCCGCCAGCGTCGAGGTCGCGAGACCCGCGATCAGCGCAACAGCAGCGGTCGTGGACGCGACCAGGGAATGACGAAAGCGTGCGGACATCGTTCGGTTCCTCGAATCGGATGGAGCGGGGCGCGCGGCGGGCTGCAGTGCCGGGCAAGTTCCAGCAGTGTGAACCGGATCACCCGGTCTGCGGCGGCGCGGTATCAAGCGGATGCAAACGCCGCGCTGATCGCGTTCAATTCTGCAGGCTGGTTCCGCCCACAGTGATCGGAGTGTCTCGATGTCGCCTCGTCGTCCAGCCGCTGTCCGCGCCGCCGTCCACGCCGTTGCACTTCTGCTGTTGGCGCTGCTGCCGGCTGTGCATCCTGCTCTGGCCGGGACAGCGCCGCTGGAGGCTTTCGCGAGGCACGGCATGCTGCGCTCGCTGGCACTGTCGCCGGATGGCGGCAAGCTGGCGGCGCTGGTCGAGAACGGGCGCAGCGGCACCATCGTCGTGCTGTCGGTACCGGGGCTGCAGCGGCTGGGCGGCGTGACGCTGGATGGCGACCGGCAGTTCGTCGATTTCCAGTGGGCCAGCGACGAGCGGATCGTCACCGAGCTCGGTTTCCGGGAGGGACCGCTGGCCGCGATCCAGTCGACCGGTGAACTGGCGGTGATCGATGGCAATGGATCAAACCTGCGTTACCTGCTCGGCCAGTCGGGCAGCGATATCCGCCTCGGCTCCCGGCTGGGTCGACGCACGCATGGCGAGGTCTTCGCTCATGTTGTTGATCCGCTGATCGACCAGCCGAACCACGTGATCGTCGCGACCGAGTCGATCGGGGCCGGCGAGCATGCGCGTGCCGTGCTGGCGAAGCTCGACCTGCGCAATTCGCGACTAGACGAGCTTGCCGTTGCGCCGATCGCCGGTGCCGCGCACTTCGTCGTCGATCGGCAGGGCCGTCCGCGCTTCGTCGCCGTGCAGGTCGACGCGTTCATCGTGCGCACCTGGCGCCGCGACGAGGATGGCAAGGACTGGATCGCGATCGAGGCGCCGGGCAGCAATGCCCGCGCGGTGCCGCTCGCGCTGTCCGAAGACGGCCAGGCGGTGTTCCTGGAGTCGCGCGAGTTCGGCCCGCGCTCCTGCCTGGTCCGGCAGCCGCTGGCCGGCGGCAGTGCCGAGAAGCTCGCCTGCCACGATCAGGTCGACCTGGACGGCGTGATCACCGGCTTTGCACACGGCGGCGAGCCGATCGCGGCCGTGTTCGAGGCAGACCGCCCGCAGATCGTGCCGCTGGCCACCGGTCACCGCGACCTCGAACTGCTGGCGATGCTGCGCGAAGCGTTTGCCGGCAAGGCGCTGGCGATCGCGTCGCAAACTCGCGACGGCCATCGCGTGCTGGTTTTCGTCAAGGACGATCGCACCCCCGGCGACTACTACCTGTTCGATACCCGGACCCGTGCGGCGGACTATCTGGTTGCCGTCGGCGACTGGCTGGACCCGGACTGGATGGGCGAGCGCCGGCCGATTCGTGTCGCGGCCCGCGACGGTGCGGCGCTGCACGGCTGGCTGACCATTCCGCCGGGCAGCGACGGCCGCAAGCTGCCGCTGGTGGTGATGCCGCACGGCGGACCTTTCGGCACGCGCGATGGCTGGGCTTTCGATGCCGATGCACAGATGCTCGCGACGCAAGGCTACGGCGTGCTGCAGGTGAACTTCCGCGGTTCGGACGGATACGGCGCGCTTTTCGAGCAGCAGGGGCGCCGCGCCTGGGGCACGCGGATGATCGATGACCTCAGCGATGCCGCGCGCTGGGCGGTCAAGCAGGGTCACGCCGAAGAAGGCCGCCTGTGCATTGCTGGCGCCAGCTATGGCGGTTACGCCGCACTGATGAGCGCCGTTCGCGAGCCGGCGCTGTACCGCTGCGTGATCGCCGAGGCCGGCGTCTACGACCTGAAGCTGTGGAAGCGCGACGTCGATTTCATCGACACCGAACGAGGCAAGCGCTACTTCGACACCGGTGTTGCTGCCAACGACGAGGAAATGCAGGCGCAGTCGCCGTTGACCTACATCGACCAACTCGTCGCGCCGGTGCTGATCATTCACGGCGAGAACGACCGCCGAACACCGCTAACCCAGGCGAAGGCCTTGCGCAAGGCGCTCGATGCGAAGGAGCACCCGTACCAGTGGCTGGTCCGGCCCGGCGAAGGCCACGGCTTCTACCGGGAGGAGAACCTGCAAGCCCGCAACCGGGCGATGGTCGACTTTCTCGGCAAGCACCTCGGCCCGCCCGCATCGCCGTCTGCGGATTGACCGTCGCCGGGATGTGCCGGGATGCGCCGGGTCGACGCAGCGTCCTCGGGACCGTCAGACACGAAAAAGCCCGCGTCACCGATCGGTGACGCGGGCTTTTTCAGTACCGCGGCCGCTTAGTGGTGATGACCACCGGCGCCGTGCACGTGGCCGTGCAGCACTTCTTCGACCGAGGCTTCGCGGACTTCGGTGATTTCGACCGCGAAGTTCAGGGTTTCGCCGGCCAGCGGATGGTTGCCATCAACGGTCACGGTGTCGCCGTCGACCGCGGTGACTACGACGCTGACCGGGCCCATGTTGCTTTCGGCCTGGAACTGCATGCCCGGCTCCAGGTTGTCGACGCCCTGGAACGCGGCACGCGGCACTTTCTGCACCAGCTGCGGGTTGTGCGTGCCATAGCCTTCTTCCGGCGCCACGACGACATTCAGCTTGTCGCCGACCGACTTGCCGGCTAGCGCCTTTTCGAGGCCCGGCACGATGTTGCCCTTGCCGTGCAGGTACGGCAGCGCATCGCGGCCTTCGGAGCTGTCGAGAACTTCGCCGGCGTTGTTGGTCAGCGTGTAGTGGAAGTAGGCGACACAGCGGTCGGCGATCTGCATGACGAGTACCGGTGGGAGAAAATTGAGCGCGAATGGTATCGGAATCATGCGGGCCGGTCGTGATGCGCCGCCGCGCCTTGAATTGCCGGCCGCCGGCGGCATGCTCTGTTGTGGCCGCAAATGGCGACCGCAGGCAGAAGACCGACAAAAACCGATGAGCAACGTCAATTCGAGCGGGCGTCAGGGCAGCGTGCTGTCCGGCAGCATCTGGATGATCGTGATTTCGGTGCTGCTGTTCTGGCTGCCGGGCGTCGGCGGCTTCATCGGCGGACTGGTTGGCGGCAAGACGGCCGGTGGCGTCGGTTCAGCGCTCGCCGCATGGCTGGTGTCGTCGATCCTGTTCGGCGTGCTGTTCGGCCTGTTCGGCACGATGCTGACCGGCATGATCGTGGTCGGCTTCATTGCCGGACTCGGCGGGCTGCTGATCGCCTTCCTCGATGCCGGCGCGCGCCTGCTCGGCGCGATCATCGGCGGCCTGATGGCCTGATGGCCTGATGGCCTGAGCGGGGCGCTGGCTACCAGGGAATCTCGCTGCCATCCCAGGCGTAGAAGCGGCCGCTGGCCTCGCGGCCCAGCCCGGCGATCACCGCCAGCAGCCGTTCGGCTGCAAACGCCGGCGTGAACAGCTTTTCGGCGGCGACATTGCCGCGAAACGGCGCCGACAAGCCGGTTTCGACCGTGCCCGGATGCAGCGACACCACGATCAGCTCGCGGGCGCGGCGCGCCAGTTCGATCGCGGCGGTATGCATCAGCTGGTTCTGCGCGGCCTTTGCGGCGCGGTAGGCGTACCAGCCGCCGAGCCGGTTGTCGCCGATCGAGCCGACCCGCGCCGACAGGGTCGCCAGCACCGCGCGTTCGCCATGCGTCAGCAGGTTCTGGAAGTGCTTGGCGACCAGGATCGGGCCGATTGCATTGACCGCGTAGCTGGCGGCAAGACTTTCCGGCCGGACATCGGCGAGCCGTCGTTCCGGGCTCAGGCCATCGCCATGCAGCAAGCCGACGGTGTTGATCAGCAGGTGCAGTGCCGGTGTGGCCGCCTTCAGCGCGGTTGCCGCTGCTTCGATGCTCGCCTCGTCAGCGAGATCGATGGCGAGCCGCCGCAGGCGCGCGCCATGCGCCGCGTCCAGCGCATCGAGCGCGGCATTCCCGGCGACCTGCCGGCCGGCGGCCGTCACCGTGTCGTTGGCCGGATCGGCCAGCAGCGCTTCGACCAGGCCCAGGCCGATGCCGCGGGTGCCACCGATGATCAGTGCGTGTTGGCCCATGCTCAGCGCGGATTCTCGAAGAACACGTAGTTCGTGGCGTAGTCGCTGATCTCGAAGTAGACCTTCTTCTCGTCGGCGTCCTTGACGAAGTTCTGGTTCTCGTCGAGCACGCCGTAGCCGTAGCGATAGGCGCGCGGGCGGCCATCGTCAGTGCCGCTGGCGGTGGTCAGCTTGTCGATGCCGATGAAGCGCCGTACCAGCGTGTTGCCGGCGTAGATTTCCAGCACGCCGTTGGTGCCGGTCCAGTTCTGGATGCTGCGGCTGATCTGGTTCTGCGTTTCCTGGGTGCAGCCGGCAAGTGCGACGAGCAGCGCGGCGCAGCCGAGGCCGGGTTTCGACATGATCATGTGGCAACTCCGAAGTGGGCAGATCTTGATGAGCAAGTCTGGAAACGGCAGCGGATGACAACACGCCTTGATGTCAAAGTCAGCCCCAAGGCATCGCGCAATGCCGTCACCGGCTGGATGGGCGAGGTGCTGAAGATATCGGTGACGGCGGTGCCGGAGCGCGGCAAGGCCAACGACGCCGTCGAGCAGCTGCTGGCCGATGCGCTGGGTCTGCCGAGATCGGCGGTGACCGTTGTCGCCGGGCACAGCAGCAAGCTCAAGCGGGTGCAGATTGTCGGTCTGACTGCCGATGCGTTGCGACGGTTGGTGCCTTGAGCCGGATCGACTGAAACGGCCGCTTTTGTGATCCATGGCACGCATTTGCCGCCGGGGTGTATTCTTTCGCGCCTTTTCTCCCTGACGGTTTTCAGATGTCCGCCCGCGTTGCCAGCGTTCGCCGCGATACTCGCGAGACCCAGATCGGTGTCGAGATCAATCTCGACGGCACCGGCCAGATCAAGTTCGACACCGGCATCCACTTCCTCGAGCACATGCTCGAGCAGGTCGCGCGCCACGGTCTGGTCGATCTGGTCGTCGAAGCCAAGGGCGATGTCCACATCGACCATCACCACACGGTCGAGGACATCGGCATCTGCCTCGGGCAGGCCTTCGACAAGGCGATCGGCACCAAGCGCGGCATCGTCCGCTACGGCCATTCGTATGTGCCGCTCGACGAAGCGCTGTCGCGCGTCGTGCTCGACTGCTCCGGCCGTCCGGGCCTCGAATGGTTCGTCGAGTTTCCGCGTGCGCGCATCGGCGACTTCGACGTCGACCTGTTCCGCGAGTTCTTCCAGGGCTTCGTCAACCACGCAACGGTGACGCTGCACGTCGACTGCCTGCGCGCCCGCAATGCGCACCACGTTGCCGAAACCGTGTTCAAGGCCTTCGGCCGGGCGCTGCGCATGGCCGTGGAGTTCGATCCGCGCGCCGATGGCGCGATGCCGTCGACCAAGGGCGTGCTGTAAGCCGCCAGCCTGTCGACCGCGTCCCCCTTCCCTGTGAATTCCCCGGCTACTGTTCGCTACGCCCTGTGATGGAAAAGATCGGCGTCATCGATTACGGCATGGGCAACCTGCACTCGCTCGGCAAGGCGCTGGAGCGGGTCGCCGGCAATCAGCGCATCGTCATCAGCTACGACCCGGAGGAGCTGATCGCCTGCGATCGCCTCGTGCTGCCCGGGGTCGGCGGCGTCAAGGCGGCGATGAACGAGTTGCGCCGTCTGGAACTGAACGAGATGGTGATCGAGGCAGCGCGCAAGCGGCCGCTGCTCGGCATCTGCCTGGGCATGCAGGTGCTGCTCGAACGCAGCGAGGAAAACGGCGGTGTCGCCGCGCTTGGCCTGATTCCCGGCGAAGTGATCCGCTTCATCGATCCGCCGATGGATGCGGTCGAGCGCCTCAAGGTGCCGCACATGGGCTGGAACCGCGTGCGCCAGAGCCGGCCGCATGCGGTGTGGGCCGGCGTGCCGGACGACAGCTGGTTCTACTTCGTGCACAGCTACCACGCCAACCCGGTCAATCCGGAGCACGCGCTCGGCGAAAGCGACTACACGCGGACGTTCGCGTCGGCTGTCGCCCGCGACAACATCGTCGGTTTCCAGTTTCACCCGGAGAAGAGCCAGTCGGTCGGCCTTCGGCTGCTGGCCAACTTCGCGGCCTGGGACGGCGACAGCCGATGATGGCCCAGAAGCCCCAGAAACCCGCGTTCTTGCCTCGCCTGTGCCTTTGCGGCACAGTTTCGACATCCCCCTGAACTCTGGCGTTGCTGGGCCGTTCCCGGCCCACGCTATCCATCGAAACCGCGCTCTCGCGCCTTCACGACCGTCCCCATGCTGCTGATCCCCGCGATTGACCTGAAGAATGGCCAGTGTGTCCGCCTGCGCCAGGGCCGGATGGACGACGTCACGGTGTTTTCCAACGATCCGGCCGAAGTCGCCCAGCGCTGGGTCGACGAAGGGGCCAGCCGTATCCATGTCGTCGATCTCGATGGTGCGCTGAAGGGCTCGCCGGTCAACCTCAAGGTGATCGAGCGGATCGCCAAGGTCTGCGGCAGCGTGCCGGTACAGGCCGGCGGCGGCGTCCGCGACGAAGACACCGTGCAGGCCTATCTGAATGCCGGCGTCAGCTACATCATCATCGGCACCAAGGCCGTCAATGCGCCGCACTTCCTGCGCGACCTGTGCCTGGAATACCCGCGCCACATCATCGTCGGCATCGATGCCAAGGACGGCCGCGTCGCCGTTGACGGCTGGTCGAAGCTGTCTGCGCACGGCGTCGTCGAGATGGCCAAGCAGTGCGAGCACGACGGTGTCGAAGCGATCGTCTACACCGACATCGGCCGCGACGGCATGATGAACGGCTTCAACGTCGAGGCCACCCGCAACCTCGCCCGCTCGGTCAAGACCGACATCATCGCCTCCGGCGGCGTGTCGACGATCGAAGATCTGCATCTGCTGAAGTCGATCGAGGAAGACGGCGTCATCGGTGCCGTCATCGGCCGCGCGCTCTACGAGGGCGGCCTGCAGTTCAAGGATTGCCTGAAGGCGGTCCAGTAAGCCTTTCCCGTTCGGCGGTCTCCCATGCTTGCGAAGCGCGTCATCCCCTGTCTCGACATCAACGCTGGCCGCGTGGTCAAGGGCGTCAAGTTCGAGGATCTGCGCGACGCCGGCGATCCGGTCGAAGTCGCTCGCCGCTACGACGCTCAGGGCGCCGATGAGCTGGTGTTTCTCGACATCACCGCCAGCAGCGATGACCGGCCGACCTTGTTCAAGACCGTCGAGGCGGTCGCCTCGGCGATCTTCATTCCGCTGACCGTCGGTGGCGGTGTGCGTACCTGCGCCGATGTCCGTGCGCTGCTGTCGGCCGGTGCCGACAAGGTGTCGATCAACACCTCGGCGGTGCTGCGGCCGGATTTCGTCACCGAAGCCAGCGATCGCTACGGCGTGCAGTGCATCGTCGTTGCCATCGATGCCAAGCGGGTATCGAAGAAGGGCCAGCCGCCGCGCTGGGAAATCTTCACCCACGGCGGCCGCAAGGCCACCGGTCTCGACGCCATTGAATGGTCGGTGCTGATGGTGCAGAAGGGCGCCGGCGAGCTGCTGGTCACCAGCATGGATCGCGACGGCACCAAGGCTGGCTATGACAACGAACTGCTGCGCGCGATCGCCGACAGCGTGCCGGTGCCAGTCATTGCCAGCGGCGGTGTCGGCACGCTTGAACATCTGGAACAGGGGCTGAGTCAGGGCGGTGCCGATGCCGTGCTCGCGGCCAGCATCTTCCACAGCGGCCAGCACAGCGTCGGTGAAGCCAAGCAGTATCTGTCGCGTCACGGCGTCACCGTGCGGATGCCGGCACCGCTGGCGTTCACGGTCTGACATGGCCACCGAGACCGGCGAAGTCCTCGACGCGCTGTACCAGACGCTGCTCGCTCGTCGTGGCGCCGATCCTTCGACCAGCTACGTCGCCAGCCTGTACGCCAAGGGCGCCGACACGATCCTGAAGAAGATCGGCGAGGAAGCGGCAGAAACCATCATCGCCGGAAAAGATTGTGCGTCCGGCGGGGCACCTGAGCGCGTAAGACTGGTCAGCGAGATCGCTGACCTGTGCTTTCACGTCATGGTCTTGATGGCCGCGTATGATGTTCCGCTGTCTTCGCTGAGCGATGAGCTTGCGCGTCGCACCGGGCGTTCCGGCCTGGCCGAAAAGGCGTCACGCGGCGCCACCTGAAGCGGTATCGCGTTCGATCTGAGGAGAATTCCATGGGCAGTTTCAGCATTTGGCACTGGCTGGTTGTGCTGGGCATCGTCGTCCTCGTGTTCGGCACCAAGAAGCTGCGCGGCGCCGGCGGCGACCTCGGCGCAGCCGTCAAGAACTTCAAGTCGGCGGTCAAGGACGGCGAAGCAGAAGCCAACAAGAACGCCGAGGCGCTGCGCGCCGAGATCGTCGATCCGGCCAAGGCGGCCGCCGGCGACAAGCACAACGAAAAGGCCTGATCGACTGACCCGGACCTGAACCCAGGCGCGGCGCACCCATGCTCGACATCAGCTTTTCCGAGCTGCTGGTCTGCTTTCTCGTGGCCCTGGTCGTGCTCGGGCCGGAGAAGCTGCCGCGCGTCGCGCGCGGCATCGGACGCTGGACCGGCCAGGCCAAGGCCTACATGCGGAACCTCAGCGCGGAGCTCGACCGCGAGTCGCACGCGTCCGATCTGCGCAAGCAGATGGAAGATGCCCGACGGATCTTCCATGAGGAATCGAGCTCGCTGAAGCGCGAGTTCGATGGTGCCGCCACACAAGGTCAGTCGCTGCTGACCGACCATCCGCATCCGGCCGCTGCCGAGCCGCCGCCGGCCGCCGCACCGGCGATGCCGCCACCCGCACCGGTGATCGACCACACGCCGCATGCCGCGCCATCGATCGATGCGCCGTCGTGGAAGCCCGCCGCCAAATCCGACCCGAATGGCTGACCAGCCGGAACTGCAGGCCACCGAGCAGCCGCTGCTGGCCCATCTGATCGAGCTGCGCACGCGCGTCGTGCGGGCGATGATCGGCATCCTCGTGGTGCTGATTCCGCTGCTGTTCTTTGCCGGCGATCTGTACACCTTCCTGGCCACGCCGCTGATCAAGCTGTTGCCGACCGGCAGCAGCATGATCGCCACCGAAGTCGCGGCGCCGTTCCTGACTCCGTTCAAGCTCGCGGCGATCGTCGCTTTCGCGATCGCGCTGCCTTGGGTGCTGTACCAGATCTGGGCTTTCGTGGCGCCGGGTCTGTACCGCAACGAGCGGCGTCTGGTGATGCCGATCCTGGCCAGCGGCACGCTGCTGTTTTACGCAGGAGTCGCATTCGCGTACTACCTGGTGCTGCCGACGGTGTTCCGTTTTTTCATCGGTTCGACACCGGCCGGTGTGGCGGTGATGACCGATGTCTCGAAGTACCTGGATTTCGTGCTGAAGCTGTTCATGGCCTTCGGCTTCGCGTTCGAGATGCCGGTGGCGATCGTATTGATGGTGCTGACCGGCTTCGTCACGCCGGCCCAGCTGGCCGCGCGGCGCGACTACGTGCTGGTCGGCGTGTTCGTGGCGGCGGCGATCCTGACGCCGCCGGATGTGCTGTCGCAGCTGATGCTCGCGGTGCCGGCCTACCTGCTGTACGAGGTCGGCATCCTGGCGTCGCGCTGGCTGGTCCGGAACCAGCCGGTCGCCGAAGCGGAAGACCCGGCGAGCTGAGGCCGGCGCGACCGCCCGTGTCGCGTCCCGTCCGTCGTCGCGCTGCAGATCCGACAAGGCGCCATGCGTCAATTGCCGGGGATTGCTAGATTGGCGGCCCGCATTCCGGTGAGAGTCGCCTTCCATGCACGTTCTGCTCGTCGAAGATCATCCCGATCTCGCTGCCAACCTCGGTGACTTCCTCGGCAGCCACGGCCACAGCGTCGATTTCGCGGCCGATGGCCCCAGCGGTCTCCGGCTTGCCCAGACGCAACCCTTCGATGCCATCGTGCTCGATCGCGTGCTGCCCGGCCTCGACGGGGCCAGCGTTTGCCGCCGCCTGCGCGCCTCGGGTGGCCAGCAGGTGCCGCTGCTGATGCTGACCGCGCTCGATACCGTCAACGACCGGGTCGAGGGGCTGCGCGCCGGTGCCGACGATTACCTGGTCAAGCCGTTCGCGATGGTCGAACTGCTGGCGCGGCTCGAAGCGCTGCATCGCCGGTCGGCAGCCGGATCCACCGAACGCCTGCTGCGCGTGGCCGATCTCGAGTTCGATCTCGACACGCTGATCGCGCGCCGCGGCAGCGAACCGGTCAGCCTGACGCCGGCACTGCGCAAGCTGCTCGAACTGCTGATGCGCGAAAGCCAGCGCGTGGTCACGCGCGAAGAACTCGAGCGCCGTCTGTGGGGCGATACGCCGCCGGAAGGCGATGTGCTGCGGGCCCACATGTATGCCCTGCGCGTGGCCATCGACAAGCCCTGGCCGCGCAAGCTGCTGCACACCATCCACGGCAGCGGCTACCGGCTGGCCGATCTTGGCGACGGCTAGCCCGCCGGCGCTGCATCACGACGACGAGGCCGCCGACGCCCCGAAGGCACCCGGTGCGCGCGTCGTCGGACTGCGCCACCGGCTGGCGCTGGCCTTGCTCGGCCTGACGCTGACGGCGGCTGCGATTCAGGGTCTGTGCTTTCTCGCGCTCGAATACTGGATCGAGCGCGACAGCCTGATCAGCATGCTCGATCGCGAACTCGACTACATGGTCGAGACCGGGGCCGCGCCCAGCACCGAGCCCCCGGGCGTCGGCAACCTGCGTCAGCGCTACTACCGGACCGGGCAGACCGCGCAACTGAATCCCGCCATTGCCGCGCTCGGGCCGGGCTTGCATGACGATGTGCTGATCGCCGGCGTGCATTACCTCGTGCTGGTGCAGGAACTGTCCGAGGACCGCGGGCGGGCCTACATCGTCTACGACAGTCGCCGTCTGCAGGGCCGTGGCCAGCGTCAGCTCATCTCGTTGGTGATCGGGCTGGCGGTGGTGCTGGTGATCGCGCTATGGGGGGCTCGTCGCCTGACTCGCGCCGCGCTGCAGCCGCTGGCTGGATTGGTCGGTCAGATCCGCAGGCTCGACCCGGAGCAGCGTGGCCGGAGTCTGGTCGCCGTCGACGACCCCGACCTCACGGTCATCTCCGATGCGCTGAATACCTACATGGCGCGCTTCGAAGCGGTGGTCGAGCGCGAACGGGCCTTTTCGTCAGCCGCCAGCCATGAACTGCGCACGCCGCTCTCGGTCATCCGCGGCGCCGTCGAACTGCTGGAGGCCGGCGCACCGGATCCGACTCGGCCCCTGGCCCGGATCCGCCGCGCCGTGGCTCAGGCGCAGGCCGATCTCGATGCGCTGCTGGCGCTTTCGCGGCTGCGCGAGTCGCCGACCAGCCGCGAGCTGGCGCTCGACACGCTGCTTCCGGAATGGGCGGAACTCGACAACACCACGACCACGCGGCTGGCCTGGCGGCTGGCCCCGACGCGCTTGATCGCCTCGCCGGGCAGCGTCCACGTGATCTTTTCGAACCTGCTGCGCAATGCGGTGCGCGCGGCCGGGCCGAATGGCGAAGTGATCATCGAGCTGGCCGGCCCTGTGCTGCGGGTGATCGACAACGGACCCGGCGTGCCGGTGGGCGAGCTGCCGCTGGTCTTCGAGCCGCATTTCCGAGGTCGCGATGGCGGGACCGGTATCGGCCTGTATGTGGCGCGCACACTGGCGCGTCGGCATGGCTGGGACTTGCGTCTCGTCAACCGCGCCAGCGGTGGGGCGGTCGCCGAGCTGCGCTTCTAGCGTTTCGCTGCGGCTGCGGCGCGCGCCTGGTCGAGCAGCGTGCAGACCTGCTCGATGCCATCGAGCAGCCGCGGCCCGGCCCGGGCCAGGCGATCGGCGTCGATCGGGTACAACGCGCCGCGCTTCGCGGCGGGCGTAGAACCGAGCCGCGCCCAGTAGGCGCGCAGGTCGGCGCTGTTTTCCTCGCCGCCGTAGAACACAACGTCGGGCGCGGCCACCAGCATCGCTTCGGCGCTGACGGCAGCGGCCAGCGTCGGCAGTGCGGCAAACACGTTGACGCCGCCGCAGACCGCCATCGCTTCGGAGATCGGGCTCTTGCCGTTGACCGTGTAGGCCGGTGCGGTTTCGATCTGGTAGACGACGCGCAGTGGTGCGGCACCGCGATGAGCGGCACGCAGCGCGGCAAGCCGCTGGCGATAGGCGCTGGCGGCAGCCTTTGCCGCGGCTTCGGTCCCCAGCCATGCGCCGACCGTGGTCAGCGCTTCGGCCACACCGTCGAGCGAGCTGATCGGCAAGGCCTCGACGCGCAGGCCGAGCTTGCGCAGCCGGGCGATGGTGTCGACCGGCGTGCCGCCATCCCAGGCGACGATCAGATCCGGGCGTTGCGCCAGCACCGCCTCGAGATTGACCTGCCAGCCGTCACCGACCTGCGGCAGCCGGCCAACGTCCGGCGGGAAATCGCTGTGTGCCGATACCGCGACCAGCCGCGCGCAGCCACCGGCCGCGCAGACCAGTTCGGCCAGATGCGGGGCCAGCGCCACCACGCGCCGGGCCTCGGCCTGCGCAGCGCCGCAGGCGATCAGGCTCAGCACGGTGATCAGCCAGCGCATCGCCATCGGCTCAGGACACCCAGGCGCCGACGCTGAACATCGCGACCAGCGCCAGCAGGATCAGCGTGGCGCGGGTTTCCATGCGCAGCACCTCGGCCAGCGTCGCGTCGAGCGATGACGCGATCATCGGCCCGCTGTCCGGCGCATCTTCCCAATCCAGCGCGGCATTGGCGGTTTCCGCAAGCAGGCTCCAGCTGCGCCGCTGCCAGCCATCGGCCCCGTTGACCGGCTCGCGCTGCACGCGGCTGTAGGCGTCGAGTGCATCGTCCATGCTGCCGGCCAGCCCGTAGAGCAGCGCCGTGATCCGCGCCGGCAGCCAGGCCAGCAGGCCGTGCAGCAGCGCCTCCTGCCGCTGCACCGCCGGTGCCTCGGTCAATACCGACAGACGACTGGCGGTCCGGTACAGCACAGCACCCGCCGGCCCCAGCAGCATGAACCACAGGCAGGCGCCGAAGCGCCGCTCGTGGCTCTGGATGAACAGCGCGCCGAGCAGCGAGCGATGGTCGGTGTCCGGCATCGGACCGAGCTGCAGGGCCCGGTTCAGACGCGCCACGGTCGCGGCATCGCCGGCACTGCGCGCGGCGCGCAGCCGTTGCACATCGTCGGCGAGATCGCGCGGACCGAAGCAGACCAGCAGCACCGCCGCCGAGTACGCGAGTTCGAATGGCGCGAACTGCAGCTGCCAGCCGATGGCCGCAACCAGCAGCGCGCCGCCGACTGCGAGCAGCCACGGCGTGCCGGCGAACTGGCGCAGGGCGGCCGGCAGCCGTGGCCAAAGGCGCGTCAGTACCGGATCGGCAGCCCCGCGGCGCCGGTACTGCGACAGCAGCCGCTCGGCCCCGAGCGCCAGCAGCATCGCCAGCAGGCTCATGCGGCACCGCCGAGTGCGTCGCGCAGCCGTGGCCAGTCGAAGTACGGGCCGGGATCGGTCTTGCGGCCCGGTGCGATGTCGCTGTGGCCAGTGATCGCATCTGCGCGCAGTGTCGGGTACGCCGCCAGCAGCGCGTCGATGGTCGCCGTCAGCGCGGCGTATTGGCTTTCGGTGAACGGCCGGACATCGCTGCCTTCAAGCTCGATGCCGATCGAGAAATCGTTGCAGCGGCTGCGCCCTTGCCATTCGCTGACGCCGGCATGCCAGGCGCGCTGGTCGAACGGCACGTACTGCACGATCCGGCCGTCGCGGAAAATGCACAGGTGCGCCGACACGCGCAGTGCCGCGATGCCCTCGAAATACGGATGGCACTTTGCATCGAGCCGGTTCAGGAACAGATCGTCGATGTAGCTGCCATCCGGTGCATCCGGATGGGTGGCGTAGCTGTCCGGCGGCAGCGAGATGTTGTGGATCACGATCAGGCTCAGGTCATCCGGGTCGGCCCGTGCATCGCAGTTCGGCGAGGCACGATAGGCTGCGCCGACCAGGCGGTGCGCGCAGACGCGGAAGCTTGACGGAACGTCGGCAGCGACGGGACGGTCAGACACGCGAACCGGCGCGGGCATCGGCCATCTCGAACCATTTCAACAAGGGCATTTCCATGCGCGTGATTGTCACACTGGCTGCGGCGTTCTGCCTCGGCCTCGGGTCGGCTGCCGCTGCCGAATCGGTGAAGCCGGGCAAAGCCGGTACCGGTACTGGCGCCGTCGCGAAGCTGCCGCCGATCGATGTCCCGTACGAGAAGTTCCGGCTGGCCAACGGCCTGACCGTGATCGTCCACGAGGACCACAAGGCGCCGCTGGTCGCGGTGAATGTCTGGTACCACATCGGCTCGAAGGACGAGCCACCGGGCCGGCACGGTTTCGCGCACCTGTTCGAGCACCTGATGTTCAACGGCTCCGAACACTTCAACGACGAATTCTTCCGGGCGCTGGAACCGGTCGGCGCCACCGGCATGAACGGCACCACCAACCGCGACCGCACCAACTATTACGAGACCGTGCCAACGGCCGCACTGGATCTGGCGCTGTTCCTCGAATCGGACCGCATGGGTCACCTGCTCGGCGCCATTGATCAGGGCAAGCTCGACGAGCAGCGCGGCGTGGTGCTGAACGAGAAGCGCCAGGGCGAGAACCAGCCGTACGGATCGTTGCGGGAAGTGCTGTCGAAGGACGCCTACCCGCCGGGGCACCCGTATTCGTGGACGACGATCGGCTCCGACGAAGACCTGAACGCCGCCACGCTCGACGACGTCAAGGCCTGGTTCAAGCGCTACTACGGCCCGAACAACGCCACCTTGGTGCTGGCCGGCGACATCAGCGTTGCCGAAGCGCGCACCAAGGTCGAAAAGTATTTCGGCGCGATTCCGGCCAGTGAGCCGGTCGCCCACGCCAAGGCCTGGGTTGCACCGATGGATGGCGAGAAGCGCCTGGAAATCAACGACAAGGTGCCGCTGCCACGGCTGTACTCGGTGTGGAACGTGCCGGGCGACGGCGACCGCGATGTCGTGCTGCTCGGCCTGTTCGCCGATCTGCTGACCCACGGCAAGACCGGCCGCCTGTACGAGCGACTGGTCTATCGCGACCAGAGTGCCAGCGCGATCAGCGCCTCGGTCGATGCCGACGAGATCGCCGGCCAGTTCAGCATCGTCGCCAGCGCCCGTCCGAGCGCCGATCCCAAGGCCAGCCTGGCGACGATCGAAGCGGCCGTGCGCGAGGAACTGACGCGCCTGCTCGATCAGGGGCCGACCGATGCGGAACTGGCCCGGATCAAGACGCAGCGTTATGCCGAACTGCTGCCGGCCTTCGACGGTGTCGGTGCCAAGGGCCAGCTGCTGGCCGCCAACGAGGTGTTCCACGGCGATCCGGCGCAGTACAAGCGCGAGCTGACGTGGGAACAGGCGGCCACCGCTGCCGAGGTTCGCGACGCCGCTCGCCGCTGGCTCGGCAGCGGCAAGCTGGTGCTCGAAGTGCTGCCCGAAAACGGGCTGACAGCGGCAACGGAAACCGTTGACCGCTCGAAGCTGCCGGTGCCGGCCGCCGCCGCCGCGCTGCAGCTGCCGCCGCTGGCGCGTACGACGCTGGCCAACGGGCTGAAGCTGGCGGTGATCGAGCGCAGAGGCGTGCCGCTGGTCGAGATGGCGCTGATCGTCGACGCCGGCCGTGCGGCCGATGCGCCGGGCAAGACCGGCATTTCGGCAATGACCTTCGGCCAGCTCGACGAAGGCGCCGGCACGCTCGATTCGCTGGCCATCGCGCGGCTGCAGGCTGATCTCGGCATCGAGATCGGCGCGTCGTCGGGCCGTGAGGCCTCGATGGTGACGCTGTCGGCAATCAAGCCGAGCCTGGGACCGGCGCTGGATCTGTACGCGACGATCATCCGCAAGCCGACGTTCCCGCAGGCTGACCTCGAGCGCAGCAAGCAGAACCTGCTGTCGGCGATCGTGCAGGAAAAGGCTTCGCCCGGCGGCCTGCTGCGGCGCGTGCTGTCGACGCAGGTCTACGGTGCTGGTCATCCGTACGCCTATGTCGGCAGCGGCGAGGAAGCCGTGGTGGCCGGCACGACGCGCGACGATCTGGTCGCCTTCCATCGCCGCTGGCTGCGCCCGGACAACGCCACCTTGCTGGTGGTCGGTGACACCACGCTGGACGAGATCCGGCCGCTGATCGAAGCCCGCTTCGGCGACTGGCGAGCGCCGGCCGAGCCGAAGCCGGTGAAGACCATTCCGCCAGTGGCGCCGGCCGCCGTGCCGCGCCTGTTCCTGCTCGACAAGCCGGGCGCCACGCAGTCGATCGTCGCCGCCGCCAACATCGCCCCGGACGGCAAGAGCGCTGCACAGGAGCTGATGTCGACCGCCAACACCGTGCTCGGCGGCCAGTTCATTTCGCGCCTGAACCTGAACCTGCGCGAAGACAAGCACTGGAGCTACGGTGCCGGTTCCAGCATCACCCGCACGCGCGGTCCGCAGGTGTTCCTGGCGCAGGCGCAGGTCGAGCGCGACCGCACGGCCGATTCGATCGTCGAGATGCAGAAGGAACTGCGCGACATCGTCGCGAAGAAGCCGCCGTCAGCCGCCGAGGTCGATGACGCCAAGCGTGCCGACCTGCTGGCGCTGCCGGGCAGCTTCGAGACGGCTGGACAGGTCGCCGCGGCATTCGCCAGCCTGATCGAGCTGGAACAGCCGGACGACTACTACAACCGCCTGCCGCAGCTGATTGCCGCGCAGACGCCGGATGCCGTGGCGGCAGCCGCGAAGTCGCTGCTTCGGCCGGAAGCGCTGAGCTGGTTCGTGGTCGGCGATCTGGCCAAGATCGAAGCCAGCGTCCGCAAGCTGAAGCTCGGCGAGGTCAAGGTGCTCGATGCCGACGGAAAGCTGCTGCGCTGAAACGATGAACCCCTGATTCCGGGCTTCGGGATCAGGGGTTGATGCTGCGGGCGCCGTATCCCGGCATCGCCGGGACGACCGACTAGTTGACGCCTTCGCCCAGCGGCCGCACGAACGTGAAGGCGGCCGGCTCGACCACCAGCTTGCGAGCCGGATCGGCGACATTGCCGGCCAGCGCCTGGAACGGCAGCGAAGCGACGAACACCACGGTGCCGAGCACGGTTGCGACCAGGCCAAGCGGCCGGGCCACCAGCAGATCGACGGTCATCGCCCCGGCTGACGGCGCACCGCCGCTGCTGGCTTCGTAGCCGGTGCCGTCCTGGGCACTCGCGGTGACCGCAGCCAGCGACAATACGGCACCGGCCAGCAACGACAAACCGCGTGTAGTCAGGGACATGGGAGATCTCGAAACAGTGGAAAAACGAAGTGGCGGCAGCCTATGCGGGGGTCCCGGTGACGTCAACCGGACGCGGGAGCACGGCGGCCGATGATCCATGTCGCGCTGTTCCAGCCGGAAATTCCACCGAATACCGGCAACGTGATTCGCCTGTGCGCCAACAGCGGCGCGCAGCTGCACCTGATTCGGCCGCTCGGCTTCGATCTCGATGACAAGAAGCTGCGCCGCGCCGGACTCGACTATCACGAATACGCGCGGATGCAGGTGCACTCCAACCTCGATGCATTGCGCGCGGCGCTGCCCGAAGCCCGGATGTTCGCGTTCACCACCAAGGGCGCGACGCGCTTCGATCAGGTGGCCTGGCAGCCGGGCGATCTGCTGCTGTTCGGCCGCGAGACCTGCGGCCTGCCCGACGAGGTCATTGACGGCCTGCCGCCGGAACGCCGTGTCTATCTGCCGCAGCAACCGGGCATGCGCAGCCTGAACCTGTCGAATGCGGTGGCGGTCGCCGTCTACGAGGCCTGGCGACAGTCCGGTTATGCCGGCGCCCGGCCACCGGACTAAAACGGCACGGTGCGCCGCAGTCAGCGCGCCAGCAGCAGCCGCTGCAGGCGCCACAGCAGCGAGGCGCGATTGTCAGCCGGATCGGACAGATAGCCGATCAGCCCCGGCAGGCTGGCCTGCCAGCGTGCATGGCCGTCGGCAAGATCGCGGCGCGCCCGCTCGCGTATCGCGCGCAGGCCAGCGAAATCGAGCGGCCGCGGCGCGTCCGGGTCGTACAGCCAGCCGTTGTCGCCATGGCGGATGTACTCGTTCATCGTGGCGCGATCGGGTGCGATCACCGCCTGCCCGAGCGCCATCGCATCGAGCACCGACAAGCCGATGCCTTCGAGCAGGCGCGGCGCCATGAAGGCATTGCAGCTGGCCAGCAGGCGCAGATAGGCGGGCCGGTCCAGCCATTCCGACACCCGCTCGATGCGGTATTCGGCGCACTCGGCGTCGGTCGGCAGCACCAGCGTTTCGCCGGGATCGGCCGCCGTGCGCAGCACGATCCGCGCGGGGCGATGGTCGCCCAGCAGCGCTTTCAGCGTCGGCCAGCCGGGTGCGCCACGGCGCATCCAGAAAAAGATCGACAGTGGTTCGTCGGCGATCGGCTGCGGGTCGTCGAGCGGCGCCGGCCAGTACTGCACGGCATGCGATGCCATTCCCGCGGCCGAGCAGTAGTCGTGCGCTTCGCGGCAGAAGCTGATCAGCCGCAGCCCGCTGGGCTTCAGCCGCCGCCACGGGCCCGGCAGCAGGCTGATGCCGTCGCGCATCGGCGCCCAGAACAGACGCCGGCAATGCAGGCGGCGCAGCACCGCACGTTTCGGCAGCGACTGCCAGAACAGCATCAGATCCGCACCGTGGCTGTTCAGCTGTGCTGCGCTGGGCGCCGTGCCGCCGGGCTGCCAGCTGTCATCCCAGACGGTGGTCAGCGCGAAGTGTTCGCGCAGCAGGTCGATGAAGAAGCGGCTGCTGCCGGTCTGCTGGTGGAAGCTGTGGCCGACGAACAGCAGCTTCGGCGCGCTCACGACAGCGCCTCATCGACGGCGGCAATCACGCGCGCAGCCGGCAGTTCGTCGAGGCAGGCGGCGCGGCTTTCCTTGTGCCGGTCGCAGCCTTCGCGCGCGCAGGGCACGCAGGACTGGATGCCCTGGACGATGCTGACCGTGCCACTGCGCTGCACTGGCGCGACACGCTGCCACGGTGATTCGCCAGCGACCGTGCGGCCGTTCGGCCACGGCCCCCAGATTTCCGGATTGGTCGGTCCGAACAGCGTCACCACCGGGACCCCGCAGGCGGCAGCGAGATGGGTGATCGAGGTGTCCGGGCCGACGAACACGGCAGCGGACTTGATCAGGTTGGCCAGGTCGCCGAGCTTGAGCGTGCCGACCACATCGACCAGCGCGCCACCGCCTTTCGGCAGCAGCGCCAGCAGCGCATCGGCCAGCGCACGCTCGCTGGCCGCCGGCCCGCCGCTGATCACCACGCGCAGGCCGCGTTGCCACAGCGTGCTCACCAGCTCTGCCCAGTGCGTGATCGGCCAGGCCTTGTAGCGGAACATCGGCGCCAGATGCAGCACGGCATAGGCGCCGGCTGCCGGATCGACGACCGGCGCGGCCTTGCCGCGCGGTGGCACCACATCCGGATAGCGAGCGATGCCGAGCACATCGGCCAGCTTCAGCGCCTGCTCGACGGTGTGGCGATGCTCGGCATCGTTCTCGAACCAGTAGCGGCACTGCCAGCGTTTCCAGCGTTCGGCCCAATCCTGCGCGCCGGGCACGATGCCGGCCCGGACCCGGCCAGCCAGGAACGCGATCAGCTGCGGCCGATCGTTGGCTTGGGTACTGATGGCAAGCTCGTAGCTGCGCCACGGGAACGGCAGCTTGCGGCTGCCGGCGGGCATGGTCAGGCAGTGATCGAGATCGGGATTGCCTTCGAGCATGCCCTCGGTGCCCTTGAACACCAGCGCGTCGATGCGTGCCTGCGGATAGGCGCGGCGCAGGCTGGCGATCAGCGGTGTGCACAGCAGCACGTCGCCAAGCCGGCGCATGCAGATGACCAGGATGCTGCGGGGTGCGGAGGTGGGCATGCAGTCTTGAGGCAGTTCGCGGCGGCTTCGGCAATTACCGTACGATAATTCGGGTGCGCGGGGACGACGGCCATGTCGATCACCGACCGCTTCCGGGGCTTGCGCCCGCGCTGTCCGTTCGCCGTCATCGATGCTGCCCGAAGCCCTGAAGCCGCTGCTGCTGCCCCGTGGCGTGAGCCTGCCGGCGTGCGCGCCTGCGCGGCCCGCCAGCGTCCGCGATCCGCTGCCCCGGCTGACCGTCGTGACCCCGTCGTACAACCAGGCGGCCTATCTGGAAACGACGATCCGTTCGGTGCTCAGCCAGGGCTATCCGGCACTCGAATACTTCGTGATCGATGGCGGCAGTTCTGACGCTAGCCGCAGCATCATCGAGCACTACGCGCCACGCTTGAGCGGCTGGGTGTCGGAGCGCGATCGCGGCCAGGTCGATGCCATCCTGAAAGGACTCGATCGGGCGACTGGCGACTGGTTCATCTGGATCAACTCGGATGATGTGCTGGCGCCCGGCGCGCTGTGGAAGGTCGCCGCCGCGATCCAGTCTGGTGAGGTCGACCTCATCGGCGGCGTCACCCGGCAGTTCGACGAACACGGCAACCGCGGCAGCGTGGTCTGCCGGCAGCTTGATGTCCGTTCGCTGATCCTCGAGCAGCTGCCATCCGGCTGCCGCTGGCATCAGCCGGCGATCTGGATGCGTCGCGAGGCGATGATCGCCAGCGTCATCGACACCAGCAGCCATTTCCGTTTCGACTACGAGCTGCTGATCCGCTACCTGCACCGCTTCCCGCGCGTGCGTTATCTCGATGACACGCTGGCCTACTTCCGCTTCCACAACGAATCGAAAACGGTCAGCACCGGGCCGCGCTTCCGCGACGAACACCTCGACGTGCTGGCGCGTCTGGCCCGTGATCCGGCGTTCGCCGACTACGCGGCCGATCTGTCGCTCGGCCATCGCGCCGTGGCCTGGCTGCAGCAGGTCGATGCGCTGCTGGCCGACCGCGCCCGGCCGCGCTTCCAGCGGCTGGCCGAGCTGCTGCGCGGTGCTCGTGCCGATCCGGATGCGCGCTGGACGCGCAACACGCGCCGCGCGGCGCGGCGCATCGCGCTGAAGGGCGGCCGTTGAGCACGCCGCTGCCATGAACGTCGCGCTGATTCACTACAACCTGAAGCGCGGCGGCGGCATGGAGTCCTACCTCGCCGATCTGGTGCGCGGCTTCCGTGCTGCCGGCGACACGGTCGACGTCTGGGCGCGCGAGGTCGATGCCGACTGGGCGCGCACGCTCGGTGCCAATGCCTACCGGCTGCTGCCGCTGCCATTGCCGCGCCGCTGGCGCAATCGCGTGTTCGCATCGCGCATTGCCCGGCTGGAGCTGACCGAGCGCTATCCGCTGGTGATCTCGCTGGCGCGGACGCGCGGCCAGCACATCGCGATCAATGGCGGCGCGCACCCGGGCTTCTGCGCAGCGATGCAGCGTCCGGACTCCGCGCATGACCGCATCGAGACGCGGCTGGAGCGGGCGATGCTCGCCAGTTCGGAGACCGTGGTCGCGCATTCGCGGACGCTGGCGCTGCAGATCGGTCACTACTACCCGGAGGCAAGCGCGAAAACGCGGGTGATCTATCCGCCGGTCGATGGCCAGCGCTTCGCGCCGCGCGATGACCGGGCGAGGGCCGTTGCCCGGCAGGCGCTGGGCCTTGCGCCGTCCGACATCGTGTTCGTGTTCCCGTCGATGGATCACGATCGCAAGGGGCTGGCGCCGCTGCTCGACGCCTTTGCGCAGCTTGATGAACCGCGCGCCCGGCTGCTGGTCGCCGGCCGCGCGGCTCGCAAGCTGCTGCCGCCGCGCGTGGCGCCGCTCGGCTACGTCAACGACATGCCGGCGCTGTACGCCGCTGCCGACTGGACCGTGCTGCCGTCGCGCTACGAGCCGTTCGGGCTGGTGATCGCCGAATCGCTGGCTTGCGGCACGCCGGCGATCATCAGTGCCGACGCCGGCGTTGCCGAACTGATGGGGCCGGACGATGCCATCACGCTGCCCGAGATCACCGCCGCCGCGATCCTGACGGCGCTGAAGGCCGCGTGCGCGGCCCCGCATCGCGTGCCGGCCGGCTTCATCAGCCGCCATGGCCTGAGCCTGGCCGACCACATCAATGCCCTGAAGCGCTGCCGCGACACTTCCCGATGAGCCACGACCGCAACATCAAGGCCGCGCTCGGCGCTGCCCGCCGCGTATTGGTGATCGACCTCGGCGGCCTTGGCGATCACATTCACAGCCTGCCCGCCCTGTGGCTGATCCGGCACAACGCGCCGCAAGCCGAACTGTGCGTGGTCGGCAATTCCGGACTCTACGGCGCTCTGACGCCGTGGATCGACCGGCCGATCGTCTACCGCAAGGCCGGGCTCAAGGCCGATCTGGCGTTCATCGGCCAGCTGCGCCGGCTTAAAGCCGATGTCGCGATCGTCATCACCAGCAGCAACCATGCGGTGTCGTTCGGCGGCCTCAGTGGTGCGGCGCTGCGCATTGCCCGCAAGGCCGACGAGAACAAGCGCTGGTCGTGGCAGCCATGGCTGCTCGATGTCGTTGCCGAGCACCCGTTCCACGAGATTCCGATGTACCGGCAGCGCTGGAACGCGTTCCGCGCGCTTGGGCTCGATGGCGAGCAGCCGGAGTTTCATGTCGCGATCGACGCCAGCCTGCGCCGCAAGGCCGGCATTCGGGAGGCCGACGAAGGCCGGTATCTGCACCTGAGCCCGAGCGCCACCGATGACCGCCGCGATCTGCCCATCGACCAGATGATCGCGCTGTGGAACCAGCTTCGCGCACGCTTTCCGGACCGGCCGTTCGTGGCCAGCGGTCACGGCACTGATCGCGGGCGAGCGAAGCTGGCGGCGATCCTTGCCGGCATCGGCTTCACGCCGGAATACGTGTTCGACGGCACGCTCGACGTGCACGGCTTCATGTCCGTGGTGCAGGGTGCGGCCCTCCATGTCGGCCCGGATTCCGGTGGCCTGCACGTGGCGCGAGTCGCGGCGACGCCGTCGGTGTCGTGGTTCCGGCCCAACCATCATCTGAAAAACTGGTTCCCGGACGACCCCGAGCAGCACCGCGCGTTCGTCGCGCCGGAATCGCGCGATGACGGTCTGCACGGCTTCGACCTGCAGGTGTTCGTCGCTGCCGCGGCCGAGATGCTCGAAGGCACGTGATGCGCGAACGCTTCGTGCTGTTCGTGCCGCAGCATCAGGGCGGCGGTACCGGCGAGTTCTACCGGCTGCTGGCGGTCGCCGAAGCGCTGCAGGCGCGCGATGCCACGGTGCGCATCCTGTTCCTGATGCCACAGGGCTGTCCGCTACGCGCGCGGCTGCCGTTCGCATTCGTTGAAAGCGATCTGCCTGATGGCGAGCGCGCCCGCTTCCATGCGCGCGAGATCGCGCGGCTCAAGCCGCCAATCGTGGTGTTCGACAAGACCTGCCGTGGCTCGCTGCTGCGCCACTGCCGCCAGCATCGGGTGCATGCGATCTGCATTTCCGACGAGCCGGGTACCTTGGCCAAGGCGCTGCGCGTCGACTGGCTCTGGCAGTTGCCGGAGCACTGGCACCAGCGCTACCTGCTCGATCGCCCGGCGTTCAGCAGTGGCCAGCGCTTGAAGGCCGCGATCGGCAGCACTCGGCATCTGCTGTTCGATGTCTGCCACGCCGAAGCGGCCGCCGAGGACAGTGCGGCGTCGACGGCCACGCCGTACCTGCTGTTCGTACCCGGCGGTGGCGGCTACGCCATCGACGGCCGACCGGCGCCGGCGGTCTTTGCCGACGCGGCCGACGCCGTCGCACGCGCGTCCGGCACGCGGGTGCTGATCATCGGCGGCGAGCGGCCGTCAGCGGATTCGCCCGTGGAAGTGCTGTCGGCGCAGCCGCAGGCCGTGCTGATGCGGCTGGTGCAGCGCGCGACCGTGCTGGTGACCGGCGGCGGGCATCTGCTGCACCAGGCAATGAGCCTCGGCGTGCCGACCGTCACGCTGCCGCTGGGCGGCTCCGATCAGCTTGCCCGCATCCATCGCTATGCCGAATGCGGCTGGACGCTGGAAGTGCCGCCCGTGCCATCCGCCATCGCGCCCGCTGCGCAGGCCTTGCTCGCTGACGCGGATCAGCGCCGGCAGATGCGCGAGCGGCTGGCGGTGCTGGGGCTGCGCAATGGCTTGCCGCTGATGGTGGAGGCGCTGCTGCAACGCCTAGGATCAGCGTGACGATCCCGATCCTTCGTCCGCAGCGACCATGATCACGGTTGCTGTCCTGAGTTTGTCGAGTTCGGCTGACAAGGCGGGCACGAGAGGTCTCAGGCTGGCGAGGTCGTTTCCAGCGGCGGCAAGTACCAGAATCATCAGTGGGACTGAGGCAGTGTGCTGCTGGAACTGCAAGTTTCTGTCGACGGTGACGAAGGCATCGAACTGTTGCGATGCAAGTGCCAGTAGTCGCCCGTTCTTGACGCCACTCCAGCCCATTTCGAGCACGGTGCGGACGTCATGGCCGCTTAGTTCACGGGCGAACCGCCGCGGTACGCATTCATCAAGCAGCACGCGCATGGGCGACGGCCAGATCGCCGGCCTCGCGCAATGCCGACACTGCCAGTTCCCGCGTCACGCTGGGAAAGTCCTCGAGAAACTCGTCGAGGCTGGCACCGTTGCCGAGATGCTCGAGCAGCGTCCTGAAAGGCACACGCGTTCCTGTGAATACCGCCGCGCCACCCATGATTTCCGGATCGCTGGAGATTGCCGATTTCATCGTCGTCTACCGGTGTTGCCCATCAAGATCGTACGCTCGGGGGTAGCGGGGCGTCGAACGACGAGCGCCGTCAACCCAGCTCGGCGCGCTGTGGCCGCTCGGCGAGCCGCTTCACCGCTTCGATCGGCGAGATGGTGCCGGCAATCACCGCGCCGGCCATTTCGTGCAACGGCATTTCTACCCCGAGTCGTGCCGCGAGGCGCAACACTTCCGGCGCTGCGCGAACGCCTTCGACCACGCCGTTGATCGCAGCCTTGGCCTGCTCGGGGCTGGCGCCCTCGCCGAGCTGCAGTCCGTAGCGGCGGTTGCGCGACTGGTTGTCGGTGCAGGTCAGCACCAGATCGCCGAGGCCGGCGAGCCCCATCAGCGTGCCGGGCTCCGCACCCAGTGCGGTTGCCAGCCGGGTGATCTCGTTGAGGCCGCGGGTGATCATCGCCGCGCGAGTGTTGGCACCGAGGCCGAGGCCATCGGCGATGCCGACGGCAATTGCCAGCACGTTCTTGGCCGCGCCGCCGATCTCGACCCCGACCAGATCGCTGGACGTGTAGGCGCGGAAACCGTCGCCGTGGAAGCGCAGCGCCATCCGTTCGGCAAAACCCGGATCGTTGGCGGCCACCGTTACCGAGGTCGGCAGACCCAGGCCCAGTTCCTTCGCGAAGGTCGGGCCGGAAATCACCGCGATCAGCCGGTCGGCGCCGAGGACGTCCCCGATCACTTCATGGGCCAGGCGACCGGTGCCGGGTTCCAGCCCCTTGGCTGCGCAGGCAATGCCCTGATCAGCGCGCAGCAGCGGCGCCAGCCGTTCGCAGGTTTCGCGCAAGGTCGGGCTCGGCGTGGAAATCACGATGTCGCCCGATTCACGCACGGCGTGGGCGAGATCGCTGGTCGCGACCAGCTTGGCTGGCAGCGCGATGCCCTTGAGATAGCGGACGTTCTCGCGACTTTCGTCGATCGTCGCCATCGTCGTCGCGTCGCGGCCCCAGAGGAAGCCTGGCGCGCCGCGCCGGGTCAGCTGGATTGCCAGCGCCGTGCCGAAGGCGCCAGCGCCGAGGACCGTGATCGGCATCGGTTCAGTCATGACCATCCCTGTCCGCGCGGCGTGCGATCCGGTCCGCGACCGACCGTCTTACTGGACCGTGGTCGGTGCCGGCTGGGCGATGTCGTTGCCCTGCGGCTGGCCGTGCTGTGCCAGATGCTGGGCGTACAGCGCGTCGAAGTTGATCGGCTGCAGCATCACTGGCGGATAGCCGGTGCGGCCGATCAGGTTGGCGATCGCTTCGCGGGCAAACGGCAGGATCACGCTCGGGCAGTACGCGGCCAGTACGTGCTGCAGTTCGGCGTTGTTCTCGAAGTTGGCCATCTGGAAGATGCCGGCTTGGTGCACCTCGGCGAGGAACGCGACTTCGTCGTTGATCTTCGCGGTGACCGTCACCTGCAGGGTCACCTGGAACACGCCGCTGGCCAGCATGTCGATGCCGGTGCCGACCTGCACGTCGATGGCTGGCGTGGCTTCGACGGTCAGGATGCGCGGTGCATTCGGCATTTCCAGCGAGGCGTCCTTCAGAAACAGGCGCTGCAGGAAGACCTGGCGGGCGGGGGCGCCTTCGACGGTCGGGGCGGACGGCGGAACGGGATTCGGAGTGCTCATGATCGGATCAGGTACAGGGAGTGGCGTTGGGAAACAGCGCGGCCGGGAATTCAGGCGTCGCGCAGCAGCGGGTCGAGCTTGCCGGCGCGGTCGAGTGCCGCGAGATCATCGAAACCGCCGACGTGATGATCGCCGACATAGATCTGCGGCACGGTGCGCCGGCCGGTACGAGTCATCAGGTCGATGCGCAGCTGTTCATTGCCGTCGATCATGATTTCCTCGAACGGCACGCCCTTCTGGGTCAGCAGACGCTTGGCCATCATGCAGTACGGGCAAATGCGGGTCGAATAGACGGTGACCGGCTTCATCGGAACAACCTCGCGCCGTCAGGCGGCAGCTACGGTGGGAAAAGAATTTACTTGGCGGTGACCGGCAAGCTGGCAGTCAGCCAGCCGTTCATGCCGCCCTTGAGCTGGTAGACCTCGGTGTGGCCGAGTGCGCGCAGCTTGGCAGCGGCCTCGACCTGGCTGGAACCGAGTGCGCAGTAGACGATGACCGGCCGCGACTTGTCCTTGCCGATTTCGGCAGCGCGCTCGCCGAACTTGGCCAGCGGGATGTTCACGGCGTTCAGCAGATGGCCCTTCTTGAAATCCGTGTTCGGCCGGACATCGACGATCAGCGCGTCGCGGTCATTGATCAGGCGAACGGCTTCCAGCGCACCAAGGCGCTTGCCGCCGGTCAGCGTGCCGTGGACTTCATTGGCGATCATCGCGGTGCTGGCCAGGGCCAGAGCGATGAACAGGAGCGGATGAGCCTGTACGAAAGGCAGCAGTTGGTCGATCAAGGGGAGCCGGACATTGAACAAGGGGGCGTTGCGATGGGATTATCGCATCCGATGACCCCCCCGGAAAGCAAACCACGCGTCGAGGTCGCGACCCGACCTGCGACGCTGCGACTGATCGCGCTCGGCTGCCTGCTCGGCATGGCAATCGCTGGAGGTGCGACGCAAGCGGCCAACGATGCCGCCGCGCGCCTGAAGGCCGGCACCGCCGATCTCGAATCGGTGCGCGCCCGGATCGGTGCAGCCAATCAGCGCATCGATCGCGCCCGTGCCGATCAGGGCGCGCAGCGAGCGGCTGTCGAGACCGCCGAGCGCAAGATCGCCGATGCCCAGCGCGCGCTGAAGAAGCTGGCGGCCGATATCGAGGCGCAGGAAGGCCGAGTGCGGGCCGCCCGGGCCAGCCGGGCCGCAGCCGAAACCCGGCTGAACGAGGCGCGCACGCAGCTCGCGCGACAGGTGCGTTCTGCCTACGTGGCCGGCCATGGCGGCGCCACGGCGCTGGTACTGGCTCAGCAGGAGCCGGATCGTGTGCCGCGCCTGCTGACGTACTTCGACTATCTCAATCGCGCCAGCGCGCGTCAGCTGGACGCGATCCACGCCGAGATTGCCGCCGTCGACAGCGAGCAGCAGAAGCTCGACGGCGAACTGACAGCGCTAACGGCGCTGCAGGCCGGCCGCGAAAAGGCGCTGGCCGGGCTGGAAGCGGATCGCCAGTCGCGGCGCACGGCGGTCGCGGCACTTGATGCGCAGATCGCCGGCGAAGGCGAAAAGCTCAAGTCGCTGAAGAGCAGCGAGCAGGACATCCAGGCGCTGCTGCGGCAGCTCAAGGAGGCGCTGGCGGCGATTCCGCCGCCGGTCCGCAAGCCGCGCAGCGACGGCAGCCCGCCGAACAAGCAGCGGCCGTTTCCGAAGATGCGCGGCGTGCTGGCCTGGCCACTGCGCGGCAACATCCTCGCGCGCTACGGCGATGCCAAGCTCGACACCCGCCTGCAGTGGAAGGGGCTGTGGATCGCCGCCAGCGAAGGTGCGCCGGTGCGGGCCAGCGCGGCGGGCCGCGTCGCCTATGTCGGCTGGCTGTCGAGCTACGGACTGATCGTGGTGCTGGAGCACGACAAGGGCTTCTTCACGCTGTACGGGCACAACGCCTCGGTCAGTGCCGCGGCCGGCGATCAGATCGATGCCGGTGAGGTGATCGCGGCGGTTGGCAATACCGGCGGCTACGAGCGCAGCGGCCTGTATTTCGAAGTGCGGCGCGGCACTGAACC
The DNA here is from genome assembly GCA_026398875.1 of Gammaproteobacteria bacterium. Taxonomy (GTDB): domain Bacteria; phylum Pseudomonadota; class Gammaproteobacteria; order Nevskiales; family Nevskiaceae; genus Nevskia. Next base: position 244,323 of record JAPLSB010000009.1, read on the forward strand.
GGTCGATCCCCAGGACTGGCTCGGCCCCTGATCGGCGACCGTCCGGAAGCTGAAAAGCCACGGCTGGCGAACGAATCGGCGCGGTCGGGGTCTGCCGACAGTGCTGTGATACATTCGAAATGTGCCTGTCACGCGACCTGAATTCGCGCCAGTTGGCACGCCAAATTCCCTTTCCAGATCCTGTTCACCATGTCCTCCTCGACCCGCGTTTCCCTGGCCCTGCTGGCCGGTGTCGTCCTCGGTGTCAGTGCCACGCTGACGCACGGCGTGTTCGCCGAAAAGCAGGCGCCTACCGAAGCGCTGCCGCTGAAGGATCTGCAGACCTTCGTCGAGATCCTGAACCGGGTGAAGAGCGACTACGTCGAGCCGGTCAAGGATGAAACGCTGCTCGAGAACGCGGTGCGCGGCATGCTCGCCGGGCTGGATCCGCACTCCTCGTATCTCGACAAGTCCGAGTACAAGGATCTCAACGCTTCGACGACCGGCAAGTTCGGCGGCCTCGGCATCGAAGTGCAGTTGTCGAATGGCCTGGTGAAAGTCGTGTCGCCGATCGATGACACGCCGGCGGCCAAGGCCGGCGTCAAGGCCGGCGACCTGATCGTCAAGATCGACGACACGCCGGTGAAGGGCCTGACCTTGCAGGACGCCGTCACCAAGATGCGCGGTGACCCGGGCACCAAGATCGTGCTGACCCTGGTTCGCGAAAGCCAGCCGGCGCCGCTGGTGCTGGAACTGAAGCGCGACTACATCAAGGTGGCCTCGGTGCGCGGCCGTTCGATCGAGCCGGGCTTCGGTTACGTGCGCATCTCGCAGTTCACGGCCACCACCGGCAAGAACCTGTCGGAAGAGCTGGCCAAGCTGAAGAAGGAAGGCGAACTCAAAGGGCTGGTGCTCGACCTGCGCAACAACCCGGGTGGCCTGCTGACCGCGGCAGTCGATGTCTCGGATGAATTCCTCAACAAGGGCAGCATCGTCAGCATCAAGGGACGCGATGCCGATTCGACGCGCGCCTTCGATGCCTCGGTCGGCGACGCGCTCGATGGCAAGCCGCTGGTGGTGCTGGTCAACGGTGGTTCGGCTTCGGCAGCGGAAATCGTCGCCGGCGCACTGCAGGACCAGAAGCGCGGCGTGCTGATCGGTTCCAAGACCTTCGGCAAGGGCTCGGTGCAGACCATCCTGCCGCTCAACAACGATTCGGCGATCAAAATCACCACGGCGCGCTACTACACGCCGAGCGGCCGCTCGATCCAGGCCGAAGGCATCGTGCCGGATGTCACCATCCAGCCGCTGAAGATTTCCAAGCTCGATCCGTCGGAAGTCGGCGAAGGCGTGCACGAGGCCGACCTGAAGGGCCGTCTCGACAACCCGAACGCCAAGCCGGACGACGCGGCCAAGGAGGCCGCCAAGGACGAGAAGAAGGACGACAAGAAGGATGGCAAGCAGGAGCCGATCAACATTGCCGATCTGGCGGTCAACGACTACGAACTGTACGAAGCGCTGAACCTGCTGAAGGGCATGAGCATCACCCAGGGTCGCTGAGCGTCAAGCGGCTGCGAACGACGCCGGCCTTGTGCCGGCGTCGTCGTCTTCAGCTCCGCATCCACGTCCACAGGCCGTAGCCGATTGCGGCGACACCCAGTGCGCCGGCAACGCGCAGCCACAGCGGGGCCTGACGGCGTGGTGTCAGCGGCGCCAGCAGCGGCGCGTATTCCTTGCGCAGCAGTTCGAAGTTGCGGCGGTGCGACTTGAACACCGCGTCGAAGACATCGCCCAAGCCGGGCACCAGACCGCCAGCGAAGTCGATCGCGACATTGCGCGCCATCCGCAACAGCACGCCGCGCGGCACGCCGGCGCGGGCGGCGCGAGTGATCGTCAGGGCCGACACGCCGAAAGCCAGCGCGTCACCGGCGAACGGGATCAGCCCGACGATAGCATCGAGCCCGAAGCGGAAGCGGGTGCCGGGAATGCTCAGGCAGTCGTCGAGCCACCAGGCGGTCTTGTCGACGAAGGCGACGAGCTCGCGAACCTTCTCGGCCGAAGGGCCGGGCTGCGTCATGTCACGGCGATCGGCCATGTTGCGGGGTCAGCGAAACGCCTTGAACCAGCCCCAGCTGCCGACCAGCACGAAGGCCGATGACAGCACCACCACCGCGGTCGACGGCGCTGCGCCGTTCAGCGAGGCCAGCCCGTAGAGCAGCGCGCCGACCACCCAGGCGGTGCCGCCGATGGCGGCATGCAGGCTCTTGCGGGTGGCGCCGCGCAGTTCGCCTCGAAGCGCTTCGACACCGGCGCTGTCCATCGCATTGCTCGGCAGCGCACCGCCCTTGGCGAGGAACTTCATCGCGTTCTGCGCCAGTTCCGGCAGCGCTTCGGCAATCTGCGGGCCCTGCTTGCGCAGCCGCGCGAAGGTGGCCGACGGATTGATCCGGTTCCACATCCACTGCTCCATGATCGGCTTGGCGGTCTTCCAGAGATCCAGTTCCGGATACAGCTGGCGGCCGAGGCCTTCGGTGGTCAGCAGGGTCTTCTGAAGAAGTACGAGCTGCGGCTGCACCTGGTAGTTGAAGCGCCGGGCGATCTCGAACAGGCGCAGCAGGAAGACCCCGAACGAAATGTCCTTGATCGGTTTTCCGAAGATCGGCTCGGAAACAGTGCGGATCGCGCTTTCGAAGTCTTCGGCACGGACATCGGCGGGAATCCAGCCCGATTCCAGATGCAGCTCGGCGATGCGCCGGTAGTCGCGATTGAAGAAGGCCAGGAAGTTCTCGGCCAGATAGCGCAGGTCGGCCGGCGTCAGCTGGCCGACGATGCCGAAGTCCACCGCCAGATAGCTCGGTTTCCGCACATCCGACACATCGACAAAGATGTTGCCGGGGTGCATGTCGGCATGGAAGAAGTTGTCGCGGAACACCTGCTTGAAGAAGATCTCGACGCCGCGTTCGGCGAGCACCTGGAAGTTCACGCCCATCTCGCGCAGGCGGTCGATCTCGCGCAAGGAAACGCCGTGGATGCGCTCCATCACCAGCACGTCGGCGCGGGTGTAGTCCCAAAACACGATCGGGTGATAGATCAGCTCCGAGCCCAGCCAGTTGCGGCGCAAGAGCGAGCAGTTCGCGCCTTCGCGCATCAGGTCCAGCTCATCGAAAATGACCCGCTCGTACTCGGCCACCACTTCGCGTGGCCGCAGGCGCTTGCCCAGCGGATGCCAGCGCTCGGCGAACTCGGCCAGTGCGCGCAGCAGGTCGACATCCTTCTCGACCCGGGCGTGGACGCCGGGCCGCAGCACCTTGATCACCACTTCGAAGCCCGGATCGCCCTCGTCCTGTGGCTTCAGCCGTGCCGTGTGGACCTGCGCGACGGAGGCTGCCGCCAGCGGCACTTCATCGAAGGCATCGAACATGTCCTCGATGCGGCGGCCCAGCGAGCGCTCGATCAGCGCCCGCGCCTCGGCACCCGAGAATGGCTCGACCTTGTCCTGCAGCTGCGCCAGCTCGGCAGCCACGTCGTGCGGCAGGATGTCCGGCCGGGTCGACAGCGCCTGCCCGAACTTGATGAACACCGGACCGAGTTCCTGCAGCGCCAGCCGCAGCCGCTCGCCGCGCGAGCGCGGGTCGTTCGAAGGCCGGCCGTTCCAGAATTCCGATAGGCCGTAGCGGCGCGTGACCTGCCAGATCGCCCACAGGCGCGGCGTGGCGCGGATCATGGCGCGCTCCGCTGTTCGAGCTGCGCGAGGCGCGCTTCAAGCCGATCGACCCCTTCCCGCACGCTGTCCACTGCGTCCATCCATTCCTCGACATCGGCCGCGCGGGCCAGGTCTTCGCTTTCTTCGGTCAGGTATTCGGCGGTATCGCGGCTGAGCTTGTCTGCGGCGGACCGGCCGAAACCGAACAGGCCGCGCAAACCGCCGACCAGCCGATGCGCCGCGCCATCACCAATGACCTTGGCGATCAGTTCCTCGGGATCGAAGCCGACTCGGGTCAGCAGGCCGCTGAAGCGGGTCAGCAGTTCGGTGTCGCCGACCACGTCGATGCCGGTCGGCAGGCCTTCGCGGCGGGCCAGTGTGTTCAGGCCAAGCCGCGCCAGCCGCAGGCTCGGCGCCGACACCAGCACGTCCGGCTCGTCCTCGGCGACGTTCGACACCCGGACGCCGGTCGCGATCGGCTCGATCACGAACATCCAGCCGAGATCGGCCGCTTCGAGCGCGATCGACTTGCCTTGCATTGCCGCGCAATCGGCGATCACGCCGCGTTCCAGACGCAGGTAGCGGTTCAGCGCGACTTCGACGGCCGCGCAGACAAGAGCGGGAGCGGCCATGTCAGTCCAGACGATATCCGCGATGCACGGCGACGATGCCGCCGGTCAGGTTGTAGACCTGCACGCGGGCCAGGCCGGCGTTTTCCATCATGCCTTTGAGCGTTTCCTGATCCGGGTGCATGCGGATCGACTCGGCGAGGTAACGGTAGCTGTCGGCGTCGTTGGCGACCAGACGGCCCATCAGCGGCAGCAGCTTGAACGAGTACTGGTCGTAGACCTTGCTGAGGAGTTCGGTCTGCGGCTTGGAGAATTCGAGCACCAGCAGGCGGCCACCGGGCTTCAGCACGCGCCGCATCGAAGCCAGTGCCTTGTCCTTGTCGGTGACGTTGCGCAAGCCGAAGGCGATGGTGATGCAGTCGAAAGTGCCGTCCTCGAACGGCAGACACTCGGCATTGGCCTGCACCAGCGGCACGTCGACGACACCCTTGTCGGCAAGCGCGGCGCGACCCTGATTCAGCATCGCGGCATTGATGTCGGCCAGCGTGACCAGGCCACGGGTGCCGGCCAGCTTGCGGAATTCGCGAGCGAGGTCGCCGGTGCCGCCGGCCAGATCGAGCACTTTTTCGCCCGAGCGCACGCCGGCCAGATCGATGACGAAGCGCTTCCACAGCCGGTGGATGCCGAACGACATCAGGTCATTCATCACGTCGTACTTCGAGGCGACCGACGAGAACACCTCGCGCACGCGCTTCTGTTTCTCGCCGACCGGCACCTGCTCGAAGCCGAAGTGCGTGGTGCCGCGCGGGTTGCCACGCGGGTTGTCGGAGTCTTGCTGAGCCATGGTCGGCGGGGGAAGTCGGGAGTCGCCGGATTATCGCAGTTCGCTGTCTTCGCGCGCCGGGTGCCGAAGAAAAGCGAGCCTCAGGCCGAGAACGCCAGGACGTGGAGAAAAGCCAAAGCCCCGGGGCACAAAGGCACAAAGGTGAAAAGCAAGGACAGCAGGCACGGCTGGGAGGATTTCGCTTTCCTTCGTGTCCTTGTCGTTGCCGTTCTTCGTGCCTTTGTGCCCCGGAGCTTTTCTCGCTTCGGCTGTTCTCGGGTGGACCGCGCTCCTGATGCAACGAACGCCAGGACGTGGAGAAAAGCCAAAGCCCCGGGGCACAAAGGCACAAAGGTGAAAAGCAAGGGCAACAAGCACGGCTGCGACGTTTTGTTTTCTTCGTGTCCTTGCTGTTGCCGTTCTTCGTGCCTTTGTGCTCCGGAGTTTTTCTCGCTGTGGCTGTGCTCGGAGACTTCGCGATCTCAGCACGTCACTCGCTGCCGATGTGGACTGCGCTCAGTCGTCGGCGAGGTCTTCGCCGAAGATTTCCCGCGTGAAGCCGAACTGGCTCAGGTCGCGAATGCGGCGCGGGTACAGGATGCCGTCAAGGTGGTCGCATTCATGCTGGACGACGCGGGCATGGAAGCCGCTGACCTCGCGATCGATCGGCTGGCCGCGCTCGTCGGTGCCGGTGTAGCGCAGCCGGGCGTGACGCGGCACCAGCCCGCGCATGCCGGGCACTGACAGGCAGCCTTCCCAGCCGTCTTCCATCTCCGGCCCGATCGGTGTCAGCACCGGGTTGCAGAGAATCGTGAACGGTACTGTTTCGGCATCCGGATAGCGTGGATTGGCGCCGACACCGAAGATCACCACGCGCAGGTTCGCGCCGATCTGCGGCGCGGCCAGCCCGGCGCCATTCAGCGACGCCATTGTGTCCTGCATGTCGGTAATCAGCGCCTGCAGTTCGGCGCTGCCGAACAGCGTCTGCGGCACAGGTTCGGCGATGCGCAGCAGCCGGGCATCGCCCATCCGCAGCACGTCGCGGATCACGGCGTGCTGCCGCCGGGGGCAACCGGCTTGAACTTGCCGACGCCGAGTGCGGACAGCTTCACCGTGGCGTTGTCGCGGCTCATGCCATGTTCGGCCAGGCGCTGCTCGTAGCGTGCCCACCAGCTGGCGTGCTGGTCGGCCAGTTCACGCAAGGTCGGCCATGAGAACAGGCCACTGTCGTGGCCGTCGTCGAACTTCAGCCGCACGGCGTAGCGGCCGACCGGTTCGACTGCGGTGACATTCACGTCTCGCTTGCCGGCGACCAGCATCGGTTCGCCGCCGCCATGGCCACGTACTTCGGCGCTCGGGCTGAAGACCCGCAGGTATTCCAGTGGCAGCGAGTCGGTGCGATCGGTCCAGACCACTTCCAGCAGGCGGGACTTGCGGTGCAGCTTGATATCGGTGGGAACGGCAGCAGCGGAAGCGGCCATCGGCGCATGCTCAAAAGACGGAACAGCGGCGATTATCGCCGCTGTTCCGAACCTCCGATCAGCTGCCGACTTCGGCGACGAAGTCGGGCTTCTCGCGGACTGCGCAGGACGGGCATGGCCAGTCGTCCGGAACCTGTTCCCAGCGGGTGCCCGCCGGGAATCCCTCGTGCGGATCACCGCGCTGTTCGTCGTAGCGATACCCGCAGCCGGGGCAGATGAAGCGACGGAACGCGGCCATCTTCAGGCGCTCGCGGCAGCCTTGCCGCCACGCCGGCCCCAGCGGGCCTCAAGCCGTGCGCGGTAGCCAGGGCGGATGTTGATGCGGTCGAAGTGCCCGTCGGCCCAGGCGACGACGCGCGGATTCATCACGGCGAAGAAGATTGGCGGGAACAGCGCGATCAGGAACATCAGCGGATAGCCGCTCGGGTACTCCGGAAGATCCTCGAAGTTGCGCAGGCTCTGGTAGCGGCGCGTCGGGTTGGCGTGGTGGTCGGAATGACGCTGCAGGTTGAACAGGATCAGGTTCGACATCACGTGGTTGGAGTTCCACGAGTGGTACGGCTGGCAGGCCTCGTAGCGGCCGTTGTCGCGCTTCTGCCGCAGCAGGCCGTAATGCTCGATGTAGTTGGCGCTGGTCAGCACGCCGAACCAGCCCCAGATCGTCTGCAGCGCGAGGAACGGCACCATCACCCAGCCGAAGGCGACCGTCAGGCCGACGTACAGCGGCACGGTGATCAGCAGCGGCTGCAGCACTTCGTTCTGCAGTGTCCACGGGCTCTTGCCGCTGCGTGCCAGGCGGGTCTTTTCAGAAGCCCAGGCACGACGCATGGCGCCGGGAATCTCGCGGCACGCGAAGCCGTAGATGTTCTCGCCCATCCGCGACGACGCTGGATCTTCAGGCGTCGCGACATCCTTGTGGTGACCTTTGTTGTGCTCGATGAAGAAGTGGCCGTAGCCGACCACGGCGAGCACGGTCTTGGCGCACCAGCGTTCGAGCGTCGTCGTCTTGTGGCCCAGCTCGTGGCCGGTGTTGATGGCGAGGCCGTTGACCAGTCCGACACCGAGCGCGAGACCGAGGATCGAATGCCAGGCCAGATCACCGGTGCCGATCACCCAGGCGCAGTAGAACAGCGTGATGTAGTGGATCGGCACGGTCAGCATCGGCAGGATCCGGTAGTACCAGTCGGCATCGAGCTGCGGCACCACTTCCGGCGGCGGATTGCTGGCGTCGGCTGGCAGCAGGTAATCGAGGACCGGCACCGCGAGATACCAGATCATCCAGGTCGCCCAGTACCACACCGGCTGACCGGTCTTGGCGACGATCGCGCAGGACATGACCGGCAGCAGCGGCCACATCAGCGAAAGCGACCACAGCCATCGGCGCCGGTCGGTGTATCGGACGATCTGCCCTTCGGCATTGGTTGCCTGAACGCTCATGTTGTTGGTCTCCTCTCTCTGCACTGCCACGATGGCCACTGGACGTTGCCTGAGCTGCGGCGCAGCATTCCAATTCATTGTTATTGCCGAATTGGTGAATTCTTGTCATGAGCGAATCGTTCCGGCAGCTGCGCCACGTGCTGGCGCTGTACGAGCACCGCAATTACCGGCGTGCGGCCGAGGCCGTGCACCTGACGCAGTCGGCGCTGTCGATCAGCATCCGCCGCATCGAGGATGAATACGGCGTGCCGCTGTTCATTCGCGATCAGGCGGGCGTGCGGCCGACCGAGTACGGCGAGGTCGTCGTGCGGCTGGCGCGCGAAACCGGCTCGACACTCGCCGAAGGCCGGCGCGAGATCGAGCTGCTGCGCAATCTCGATTCCGGCAAGGTGATCATCGGCTCCGACCCGTGGATGGCCGACATCATCGTGGCGCCGGCGCTGTCGAACCTGCTGCGCAAGCATTCGAAGCTGCGCTTCCGGCTGCGCAGCCAAGGCTGGGACGAGCTGCAGGGCGAACTGCTGGCGCGCCGTGTCGACGTTTATGTCGGCTCGCCGTTCGATTCGCTCGATCCGGGCATTCGCGCCACCACCTACGAACTGTCGTCGCCGGTGATCCTGTGCCGCCGCGATCACCCGCTGACCCGGCTGCCGGAGATCCGCATCAAGGATGTGCTGCCGTATCCGCTGCTGGTTCCGAAGCTGCCGCGCTGGTACCTGTCGTGGTTGGCCGAGCACTACGGCGGTGGCGTGCACTCCGAAGGTCTGCACGACCTGTTCCTGCAGACCGAGGATTTCACCGTGATCCGCCATGTGGTCCACGAGACCGACGCCGTCACCGCCGGCGTGGTGCGCGCGTTTCCGGCCGAGCTGTCGCCGTCGGAGTTCGTGATGCTCGACATCGTCGATCTCGACCATGTCCGGGCACCGGTGGTGGTGGCGACACTGGCCGAGCGGCCGATTCCCGCTGCCGCGGCGGCCTTCATCAGCGAGGTGACCGGTGAAATCCTGCGCCTGCGCGCAGCACTGGACGGCGTACGCGCCCGCCGGCTGGCGGGCGCGAATCCGGTCTGAAGCTCAGAGGATGAAGCGGCTCAGATCCTCGTTGCCGGCCAGCTTTTCGAGCTTGGCGTCGACATAGGCGGCATCGACCGTCAACGTCGTGCCGGCGCGGTCCGGGGCATCGAAGGCGGCTTCTTCCATCAGCCGCTCCAGCACCGTGTGCAGGCGGCGGGCGCCGATGTTCTCGGTGCGCTCGTTGACCTGCCAGGCGAATTCCGCGAGCCGCTTCAGCCCTTCCGCGGTGAACGTCAGTGTCACACCTTCGGTGGCCAGCAGCGCCTTGTACTGCTCGGTCAGCGAATGGGTCGGCTCGGACAGGATGCGCACGAAGTCTTCGGTCTTCAGCGCATCCAGCTCGACGCGAATCGGCAGGCGGCCCTGCAGTTCCGGAATCATGTCGCTGGGCTTGGACATGTGGAACGCGCCGCTGGCGATGAACAGGATGTGATCGGTCTTGATCGAGCCGTGCTTGGTCGACACCGTGCTGCCTTCGACCAGCGGCAGCAGATCGCGCTGCACGCCCTCGCGGGACACATCGGCGCCGCCGTACTCGCCGCGCTTGCAGACCTTGTCGATCTCGTCGATGAAAACGATGCCGTTGTCTTCGGCGTTCTTCAGCGCCTCGACCTTGATCGCCTCTTCATCGATCAGCTTCGCCGCTTCCTCGTCGATCAGCAGCTTGCGGGCATCGCGCACCTTGAGCTTGCGCGGCTTCTGCTGGCCGCTGCCGATGTTCTTGAACATCGCCTGCAGCTGGCTGGTCATTTCCTCCATGCCGGGCGGGCCCATCACCGACATCGACGGCGGCGCCACCGCCATCTTCAGCTCGATCTCGGTGTCATCGAGCTTGCCTTCGCGCAGGCGCTTGCGGAACACCTGCCGGGCTGCGCCGTTCTCGCTTTCGCGATGCGTGGACGCTTCGCCGAAGTTCGAAGGCGGCGGCAGCAGCGCGTCGAGGATGCGCTCTTCAGCGGCGTCCTCGGCCTTGCTGCGCATCTTCGCGATCGCCTGTTCGCGGGTCAGCTTGACGGCGACATCGGCGAGTTCGCGAATGATCGAATCGACATCGCGGCCGACGTAACCCACTTCGGTGAACTTGGTTGCTTCCACCTTCACGAACGGCGCATTGGCCAGCTTCGCGAGGCGGCGAGCGATTTCGGTCTTGCCGACGCCGGTCGGCCCGATCATCAGGATGTTCTTCGGCGTGATTTCGCTGCGGATCGCTTCCGGCGTCTGCTGGCGGCGCCAGCGGTTGCGCAGCGCGATCGCCACGGCTTTCTTGGCGGCGCTCTGGCCGACGATGTGGCGATCAAGCTCGGAGACGATTTCGCGGGGCGTCATCGCAACCGCACCGGCTTGCGGTGACTGCAGGGCTTCGGGAGGCAGGGCGTCGTTCATGGAGTCGGGCTCTCAGCGGCCGGCGTCGGCAGTCAGTGCCGGCGGCAGCTTGTCGATCGTTTCGATCGTCAGGTTGTGATTGGTGTAGATGCAGATGTCGGCCGCGATGTGCAGCGCGCGCTCGGCGATCTCGCGAGCCGTCAGCTCTGTGTTGGCAACCAGGGCCCGCGCGGCGGCGGTGGCGAAGCTGCCGCCGGAGCCGATCGCCAGCACGCCGTGCGCTTCCGGTTCCATCACGTCGCCGTTGCCGGAAATCATCAGCGTGGTGTCGGCATCGGCGACCAGCAGCAGCGCTTCGAGCCGGCGCAGGTAGCGATCGGAGCGCCAGTCCTTGGCCATCTCCACGGCTGCGCGGGTCAGGTGGCCGGCGTGCTTTTCGAGCTTGCCTTCGAAACGTTCGAACAAGGTGAACGCATCGGCGGTGCCGCCGGCGAAACCGGCGATCACCTTGTCGTTGTAAAGGCGGCGCACCTTGCGCGCGTTGCCCTTGACCATCGTGTTGCCCATCGACACCTGGCCATCGCCGCAGACGCAGACCTGGCTGCCGCGGCGCACGGCGAGGATCGTCGTACCGTCAAACTGTTCCAAGAGGCTTCTCCATCGGGCTCGCCTGCGGCGAGCGTTTACGCGATGGAGCAGTGTTTGGGTCCGGGTCAGGCGATTCAAGCCGACCGCACCGGACGCCGGCAATCAGTCTTCGATACCGAGTTCCTTGATCTTCCTCGTCAGCGTGTTGCGGCCCCAGCCGAGCCGCCGGGCCGCTTCCTGACGCTGGCCCTTGCAGGCATCGAGGGCGACTTCGATCAGCGTGCGTTCGAACACTGGCGAAGCGTCGCCCAGCAGGTCGTCGCGGCCTTCGGCGAAACGGGCTTGCGCCCAGTGGCGCAGCGCCTCGTGCCAGTCGCTGCTGACCGGAATCGAAGCCGGCACCGGCAGCAGCGCCGGTGCTTCAGGTGCTGCGGCAGCCGCAGGCGCGGCGACCGGACTGACCAGCGCTGCCGGCGGCAGTTCGGCGGCGGCCGGCTTGCCGCGCAGCTCCGGCGGCAGATCGGCCAGGTGCACGTCCTGGCCCGGCGCCATCACGGTCAGCCAGCGGCAGGTGTTTTCGAGCTGGCGGACATTGCCGTGCCACTCGTAGCGCTTCAGCACGTCGAGCACTTCCGGCAGCAGCTGCTTCGACTCGGTCTTCAGCTCGCGGGCGGCGGCATCAAGAAAGTGCCGCAGCAGCAGCGGGATGTCTTCGCTGCGCTCCCTGAGCGGCGGAATCCGGATGCGGATGACGTTCAGGCGGTGATAGAGGTCCTCGCGAAACCGGCCTTCCTGCACGGCGCGGTCGAGGTCCTGATGAGTGGCGGCAACGATGCGCACGTCGACGCTGATCGGCGATACGCCGCCGACGCGGTAGAACTGGCCGTCCTGCAGCACGCGCAGCAGGCGGGTCTGCAGATCGGCCGGCATGTCGCCGATTTCGTCGAGGAACAGCGAGCCGCCGTCAGCCTGTTCGAAGCGGCCCTTGCGCTGCATTGCCGCGCCGGTGAACGCGCCGCGTTCATGGCCGAAGAATTCGGACTCCAGCAGATCCTTCGGGATTGCTGCGGTATTGATCGCCAGGAACGGCTTGTTCGCACGCGGCGAATTGACGTGCAGCGCCCGGGCGATCAGCTCCTTGCCGGTGCCGGACTCGCCGGTGATCAGCACGGTGATCTGGGACTGACTCAGGCGGCCGATGGCGCGAAACACGTCCTGCATCGCCGGCGCTTCACCGATGATCGCGGCGCGCGGTTCCATCGGCTTCAGCTCCGGCGTGACCACCCGCTTCTGGGCAGCGCGACGGACCAGGCTGGCCACGGCATCGACATCGAACGGCTTCGGCAGGTATTCGAACGCGCCGCCCTTGAACGAGGCCACAGCGGCGTCGAGGTCGGAATGCGCGGTGATGATGATCACCGGCAATTCGGGCTTGGCCGCGTGCACGCGATCCATCAGCTCCAGACCATCGAGGCCGGGCATGCGGATGTCGGAAATCATCACGTCCGGCAGCGTTTCGGCGGTCGCGTCCTGCAGCGCATCGAGCAGTTCGGCAGCGCCCGGAAAGCTGTCGACCAGCATGCCGTCGCGGCTCAGCGACTTCTCCAGCACCCAGCGGATCGATTCGTCGTCGTCAACGATCCAGACCCGGATCGCAGCGGTGTCATGCAGCTTCATCGCGTTCATGGTGCCCATGGTTCAGCAGGTGCCCTCGGGTCCTGTGCAGCGGGCAGATCGGTGATCGCAATGCTCACGCGGGCAGCTCCAGCGGCAGGAAGATCGAGAAGATGGTGATGCCCGGGCGGGACTGACATTCGATCAATCCGCCATGGCTGTTGATCAGGTACTGAGCAATCGGCAGGCCAAGTCCGGTGCCTTCCGCGCGCGTGGTCACCATTGGATAGAAGATTTTCTCGAGCATGGCCGGCGCGATGCCACCGCCGTTGTCCTCGATGTCGATCTGCACCGCCAGCTTGTGGCGAACGCCGCCGATGGTGAACTGTCTGCGCATGCGGGTGCGCAGGGTGATCAACGGCCGGTCCGGGCGCGGTGTGGCGCCCAGCAAGGACTGCAAGGCATTGCGAGCCAGATTCAGTGCCGCCTGGATCAGCTGTTCGCGATCGACGCGCACTTCGGGGATCGAAGGGTCGTAGTCGCGCTGCACGGCCAGCATCATCCGGCCTTCGGCCTCGATCAGCTGGCGCACATGCTCCAGCACCTCGTGGATGTTGACCATCTCCTTCTGCGGCAGGCGATTCGGCCCGAGCAGGCGGTTGACGAGGTTCTGCAGGCGATCGGCCTCGCGGATGATCACCCGGGTGTATTCAAGGTGCTCGGAATCCGGGAACTCGCGTTCCAGCAGCTGCGCGGCGCCGCGAATGCCGCCAAGCGGATTCTTGATCTCGTGGGCCAGGCCGCGGATCAGCTCGCGGCTGGCGCGGTGCTGGGCAAGCAGCTGCTCGTCGCGCGAGATGCGCAGGTGGCGATCGAGCGGCAGGATTTCCAGCACCAGACCGGGGCCTGAGAACTGGGCCGGCGTGGCGGTGCAGTCGACGGTCAGGAAGTCGTGTCCGGTGTCATCACCGGGGCGGCGCAGTTTCAGTTCGCGTTCGATGAAGCCGGTGCCGGTCTCGATCGAACGCTTCAGCCGCGGCACCTGTTCGAGCAGGTGCGGCACGGCCACGCTGAGCGCCTGGCCCTGGACGTGGCGGCGACTGACACTGAACAGCGTCTCGGTCGCCGAGTTCAGATAGGTGACGCGCAGCGCCGAATCCAGCGTGATGATCGCCGTGGTCAGGCCATCGAGAATGCTGGCCGGCTGAACGCGGTTCAGCACGGGAAGTTTCATCCGCCTGCCCGAGCAAAATGCGAGCCATAACGGTGCCGAAGCGGAATCAACGCAGCACGATCGGCGGTTTCACATGCACGGTGACCGGCGTGGCGCGGACCACTTCACGGCCGTTGGCGGCGACGATGGCGGCACCCAGCTGATGCTCGCCGCGCTCGACGTGTTCGAACAGCCAGGCGCTGGACGCAGTCGCAACCTTGTTCTGCTGCACGCCGTCGAGGAAGTACAGCAGGCCCTGCCCGGGTTGCAGCGCCACGTCGACGCTCATGCTGATGCCGGCGCTGGCATCGCGAATGGTGTCGTCCTGCGCCGGCGAGACGATGCGGATGCCGCTCTTGCCGGCAGGTGGCGCCGGGGCGTCGAGCTGTTTCGTGGCCGGCGACGGCACCGCCGCCGCCGATGGATTGTAGGTCTGCAGCGGTGGCAGCTCGACCGGCTTGACGCCGTCCTTCGGCGGCTTGTCGCCGTAGTGGGTCACGCCCTTGTCGTCGACCCAGCGATAGATCTCGGCGCGGGCCGGGATCAGGGATAGCGACAGGGCAAGCACGAGCAGGAGGCGCATCTTCCGAAGATAGCGCCGGGCCGCGGAATGCCGCAAACCAACGGCGTCGAGCGGCGTCAATGCGCCGATCATCTTCAGGTGACCGGCTTGCGGCGGAGGCGGCGGAAACGAAAATGCCCCCGTTTCCGGGGGCATTTTCCTGTCCACTTCGACCGGGGCTACTTCGGAATCCCTCGGGATTCCGAAGCAAACCAGCCGGGTATTACTCGTACTGAGCTTCGCTCAGAGCGAGTAATACATATCGAACTCGATCGGGTGCGTGGTCATGCGGAAGCGGGTCACTTCCTGCATCTTCAGCTCGATGTAGGCATCGATCAGATCGTTGGTGAACACGCCGCCCTTGGTCAGGAATTCCCGATCGGCGTCGAGTGCTTCGAGCGCCATGTCGAGGCTGTGGCAAACGCGCGGGATCAGCTTGTCCTCTTCCGGCGGCAGGTGGTAGAGGTCCTTGTCGGACGCTTCACCCGGATGGATCTTGTTCTGGATGCCATCGAGGCCGGCCATCATCATCGCGGTGAACGCGAGGTACGGGTTCGCCGAGGAGTCCGGGAAGCGGACTTCGATGCGGCGGCCCTTCGGATTCGGCACGTACGGAATGCGGATCGAGGCCGAACGGTTGCGCGCCGAGTAGGCGAGCATCACCGGCGCTTCGAAGCCCGGCACCAGGCGCTTGTAGCTGTTGGTACCCGGGTTGGTGAACGCGTTCAGCGCCTTGGCGTGCTTGAGGATGCCGCCGATGTAGTACAGCGCGGTATCCGACAGGCCGCCGTAGCCGTCGCCGGCAAACAGGTTCTTGCCGTTCAGCGACAACGACTGGTGGACGTGCATGCCCGAGCCGTTGTCACCGACGATCGGCTTCGGCATGAAGGTCGCCGTCTTGCCGAACTGGTCGGCAACGTTCTGCACGACGTACTTCAGCTTCAGCACTTCGTCGGCCTTCTTCACCAGCGTGCCGAACTTGACGCCGATTTCGCACTGGCCGGCGGTGGCGACTTCATGGTGATGCACTTCGACTTCCATGCCGACCGCTTCCAGCGTTTCGCACATGGCGGAACGGATGTCCTGCAGCTGGTCGACCGGCGGCACCGGGAAGTAGCCGCCCTTGATCGCCGGACGGTGACCGGTGTTGCCGTCCTCGTAGTCCTTGCCCGAGTTCCAGGCCGCGTTCTTCGCGTCGATGTAGACGTAGCAGCCCCAAGGGCCGGAGTCCGAGCGGATCGAGTCGAAGATGAAGAATTCGTTTTCCGGACCAAAGTACGCCGTGTCGGCGATGCCGGTCGACTGCAGGTAGGCCATGCCGCGCTTGGCGACCGAGCGCGGATCACGCTCGTAACCCTGCATGGTCGCCGGCTCGATCACGTCGCAGCTCAGCACCAGCGTGGTTTCCTCGAAGAACGGGTCGATGAACGCGGTACCCGGATCCGGCATCAGGATCATGTCCGACTCGTTGATGCCCTTCCAGCCGGCGATCGACGAACCGTCGAACATCTTGCCGTCGATGAACAGCTGCTCATCGATGGTGTGGGCCGGCACGCTGACGTGCTGTTCCTTGCCCTTGGTATCGCAAAACCGGAAGTCCACATACTTCACGGACTTCTCGGTGATCATCTTCAGTACGTCTTTACCCGACATGGGGCTCTCCTGGGGTGATGTGGCGCTTTGCAGCGGCCATAAGTTAAGCAGCAAATATGCCAGCGGAGGGCGTGGTGCCCGGCAACTGGCGGCCTGCGTCGTCCACGGCGCGCCGGATCAGGCGCCCTTGCAGCCAGCGAGGAACGCCTCCAGCTGCTCGCCCTTGAAGCCTTCGTTGGCGGCGATCGTCGCGCAGACTTTCGCTCGCTGTTCCGGGGCAACCGTGGATGGCTTCGGTGTCGCGGCGCTGCCAAGGCAGGCCTTGATGAAGCTTTCCTGCTGATCGGCCGGCAACGACTTCGCCTGCGTGAAGCACTGCTCCGGTTGATCGCCAGCAGCGGCGGCGGCCAGTGGCCCGCACAGGGCCAGCGAGACCGCGATTGCAATTGGCTTCATGCGGAAGTCCTCCCCGACGATGGTGGTTGTCGTCATGGCCTTCGGCGCCGAATCCGCCGGTGCCGGGCCACGCCATTTTCGACGCGGCGGGAGCCTAGCACGGGCTCCGGAGGCCGCGCCGCCATTGGCTATACTCGCCGCCCGCTGCTGCAAACTGCTGCCGCAGCACCGAAATTCGCCGCAAAGACCCGAAAATCATGACGTTCCAGGACCTCATTTTCACCTTGCAGACCTTCTGGGCTGACAAGGGCTGCGTCATCGTCCAGCCGCTGGACATGGAAGTCGGTGCCGGCACCTTCCACCCCGCGACCTTCCTGCGCGCGATCGGCCCGGAGCCGTGGAACGCGGCCTACGTGCAGCCCAGCCGCCGGCCGACCGATGGCCGCTACGGCGAGAACCCGAACCGCCTGCAGCACTACTACCAGTTCCAGGTGCTGATGAAGCCGAGCCCGCCGGATATCCAGAATCTGTATCTGGAATCGCTGAAGGCGCTCGGATTCGACCTGCTGACGCACGATATCCGCTTTGTCGAGGACAACTGGGAATCGCCCACACTAGGCGCCTGGGGCCTCGGCTGGGAAGTCTGGCTGAACGGCATGGAAGTCACGCAATTCACGTACTTTCAACAGGTTGGCGGGCTTGAATGCAAGCCGGTCGCCGGCGAGATCACCTACGGCCTCGAACGGCTGGCGATGTACATCCAGAAAGTCGAATCGGTCTACGACCTGGTCTGGTCCGACAAGGGTGGAAAGATCGTCACCTACGGTGACGTGTTCCACCAGAACGAGGTCGAGCAGAGCGCCTACAACTTCGAGCACGCCGACACGGCGGCGCTGTTCCGCCGCTTCGATGTCGCTGAAGCTGAGTGCAAGCATCTGATTTCATTGCCGGAACCGCTGCCGCTGCCGGCCTATGAACGGGTGCTGCAGGCCTCGCACAGCTTCAACCTGCTCGATGCCCGTTCGGCGATCAGCGTCACCGAACGCCAGGGCTACATCCTCAGGGTCCGCACCCTCGCGCGCCTGTGCGCCGAGGCGTACTACAACGCACGCGCGAAAATCGTCGGGTTTTCCCCGCTGGTCCGCGAAAAGGCTGCCTGAACATGAACCCAACTGCCCCGCTGCTGATCGAGATCGGCTGCGAAGACTTGCCGGCGCGTTACGTCATGCCGCTGGCCGATGCGCTCAGTGCCGGCGTCACCGGCGGCCTCGCCAAGCGCGGCATCGCGCTCGGCGCTGCCCGCACGCTGGCGACGCCGCGCCGCATCGCCGTGCTCGTTGATGGTGTCGCCGTACAGCAGCCGGATCAGGCGATCGAACTGGTCGGCCCGGCCACCACTGCTGCGTTGAAGGACGGCCAGCCGACGCCGGCTGCGCTCGGCTTCGCCAAGAAGTGCGGGGTCGACTTCAGCCAGATCGGCGAAAAGAACGGCAAGCTGCACTTCGCACGTCACGAGAAAGGCAAGCCAACAGCCGCCCTGCTGGCCGAGATCTTCGAGGAAACCCTGGAATCGATGGACGAACTGGTGCCCAAGCGCATGCGCTGGGGTTCTGGTGAAGAAACCTTCGTGCGCCCGGTGCAGTGGCTGCTGGCCCTGCTCGGGCCTGACGTCGTGCCGCTGCGTCGCTTCGGCCTGGAATCGGGCCGCGTCAGCTATGGTCATCGCTTCCACGCGCCGGCCGCGATCACGCTGGCCGAGCCGTCCGCCTATGTCGAAAATCTGCGCAAGGCCCGCGTCTGGGCCGAGGTCGCGACCCGAAAGGCCGAAATCGAGCGGCAGATCAAGGCCGAAGCCGCGAAGATCGGTGGCACGGCAAGAATCGACGCCGGCCTGCTGGACGAGGTGACGGCGCTGGTCGAGTGGCCGGTGGTCATTTCCGGGCGCATCGAGGCACGTTTCCTCGAACTGCCGCCGGAAGTGATCGTCGTCACCGTCGAGACCAACCAGCGCTATTTCACGGTGTTCGACGCCGCCGGCCAGCTGCTGCCGGCGTTCATCACCATAGCCAACATCGAATCGAAGGACCCGGCGCAGATCGTTCAGGGCAACGAGCGCGTCGTGCGCCCGCGTCTGACCGACGCGCTGTTCTTCTGGCAGCAGGACCTGAAGCTGCCGTTCTCCAACGCCGCGCCGTACCTCGAAAAGCTGGCGTCGGCGACGTTCCAGAAAGACCTCGGCACGGTTGCCCACAAGGCCGCCCGCATCCAGACGCTGTCGACCTTCCTGCTGGCTGAAAAGCTGCTCGAGAAGGGTGCGATCGGTGCCGCTGAACTCGATGGTGCGACCCGCGCCGCCGCTCGTGCGAAGTTCGACCTCGTGACCAAGATGGTCTACGAATTCCCGGAACTTCAAGGGCTTATGGGCGGCTACTACGCCGCGAAGGCCGGTGAGTCGGCCGCTGTGGCCAAGGCAGTAGCCGAACATTACTTGCCGACGCAGGCCGGCACGGCGATTCCATCGAACGCCGAAGGCCGGATCGTCGCGCTGGCCGACAAGCTCGACACGCTGACCGGCATCTTCGCGATCGGCCAGAAGCCGACCGCCAGCAAGGACCCTTACGCGTTGCGTCGTTCGGCCCTCGGCATCCTGCGCATCCTGATCGAAGGCGCGCTGCCGCTGGATCTGCGCGACATTCTCAACGGCGCCTTGCAGGAACAGCCCGCCGGCAAGCGCGACGAGGCCACGCTGAAGGAACTGCTGACCTTCGTGCAGGAACGTCATCGCGCCTGGCGGGTCGGCAGCACCGCGTTCGGTGCGCCGATCAGCGTCGAGATGTTCGAAGCGGTCGCCGCTCTCGGCATCACCCAACCGCTTGATTTCGAAGCGCGTCTGCGTGCGATCCACAATTTCTGGGCGCTGCCGGAAGCGGCCAGCCTCGCCGCCGCCCACAAGCGCGTGCGCAACGTGCTGAAGCAGGCCGGTGACGGCGGGTCGGACGTCGATGCCGCGAAGTTTGAAAACGACGCCGAATCAGGGCTTCACGCAGCGCTCAACGCGGTCAATGCCGCTCCGGCCAGCGACTATGCCGAGCGTCTGAAGCAGCTGGCTGGCCTGAAGGCGCCGGTCGATGCCTTCTTCACCGGCGTGATGGTGATGGCTGACGACGCGGCGGTGCGGGCGAATCGTCTGGCGCTGCTGCGGCAGCTGGACCGGGTCTGCCGCGAAGTGGCGGATATTTCTTGTCTGCCGGGCTGAGCAATCACATGAAGCTGGTGATCCTGGACCGCGACGGCGTCATCAACGAGGACTCGCCGAACTTCATCAAGTCGGTGGCCGAATGGCAGCCGGTGCCGGGCAGTCTCGAAGCGATCACGCTGCTGTGTCAGGCCGGCTTCCGGGTATTCGTGGCGTCAAACCAGTCCGGCATTGGCCGTGGCCTGCTCGATTTCGACGCGCTGTTCGCGATCCACGACAAGATGCAGCGGGCGTTGGCCGAGCTTGGCGGCCGCATCGACGGCATCTTCTACGCGCCGGAGCACCCGAGTCAGGCCAGCGAGATGCGCAAGCCAGCCCCCGGCATGCTCAAGGATCTCGCGAAGCGGCTGAACGTCAGCCTGGATGGCGTTCCGTTCGTCGGCGATTCCGGCTCCGACCTCGACGCTGCGCGTGCGGCCGGTGCTCGCCCTGTTTTGGTGCTTTCCGGCAACGGAGAGCGCACCAAAACAAAGCACAACTTGGATGGCGTCGAGGTTTTCCCGGACCTGCTGCATTTCGCACGCACTCATATTGAGCGCGTCGCTGCTGTCGTCAGCTAGTCGATCGCTGCCGACTGACCCCAGCCACAGTTGCTTTCCGGTGATCCGGCCGGAACCACCAGCCGAGCAGCAGCAGCGCCAGCAGACCCGGAATCCAGCGCAGATCGGTTTCGACGATCGCCGGATGCGCCAGCGCGCGGTCGTGCAGGGCGGAGTCCAGCGATTTCGCATCGGCGAGCCGCGCGTAGCCGAAGCCGACGTTCTTCGCGAGCTGCTGCAGATGCGCTTCGCGCAGCTCGGACAGGTGCTCGTGGCTGGTGCCACCGGTGATGTTCGCGGCACCGCCCCATTGCAGCACTTCGGTGGCGCGCCAGAAGCCGATGCGGCGGCCGTCCTGATCGGATTTCGGGATCGGCTGCGGTTCCGTGCCGCCAACGCCGATCACCCAGCCGCGCACTTCGCCGAGTGCGCCGTCGTAGCTGCGGATCCGCTCCGGCGGCAGCGGCGGCGCTTCGTGGCCATCGGTCATGAAGATCACCGTCGGCAGCGGCTTCAGGTCGCGGACATTGGTCATCGTCCACAGCAGGCCTTCCTGGATTTCGCTCGACCGCTCGAAGGCCATGCGGCTGTCGATGTTGTCGAGCGCTTCGAGCAGCGCGCTGTAATTGCGGCAGACCTCGACCGGCGCCAGCAGCGTGACGATCTTGCGGCCGGCGAATACCGCCCAGCCGATGCGGGTGTCGCACTTCGGGTTCTTCAGCGCTTCGGCGACGGCGTGCTTGGCAAACGCGAGGCGGCTGACCACACGGTCGCCGATCCGGTAGTCCTCGACATTCATGCTTTGCGACACGTCGAAGATCACCATGTGATCGTAGGCGTCGCGAGTCACCGGCAGCTTCGGCATCCAGACGGCGGCGGCCAGCAGCGCGATCGTCGGCAGCAGCAGCCAGCCGCCGCCACCGAGCGCGTTGCGCACGTAGGCGAAGCCGCCGCCGCTGCGGCGGCCTTCGTCTTTCGGGACGGCAGTCACGGCAGTTCGGGCTTGTCGCCGTTCGGGCGTTCAACGGCCGGCGGCGGTGTCACTTCGACATTGCCATCGTCGGCTTCCGGCTCCAGCCAAAGTGCGCGTTCCAGGTTGTAGCGCGCTTCCCAGTGCTGCGGGTCTTCGTCAAGCACGCGCCGGTAGGCCTGCTTGCCGAGTTCGACCAGCGTCCGGCCTTTCGCGACCTGCTCGTCGCCAATCAGTTTGGCCTGCCGCATGTGCAGGTTGCCGAGGTCGTAGCGGGCAATCTTCCGGATGTCGTCGCGCGGCGATTGCGACAGCGCTTCCAGCGCTTTCAGCGCCCGCTCGTAGTCGCCGCCGCCTGAATCGTTGCGGGCCAGCGCCAGCGCGAAGGCCAGCGCGGCCTCCGGCGAATCGAGCATCGGCGTCTTCAAGGTGGCGACCTGTCCGGCTTCGGCGCCGGCGGCCTGCACCCGCGCGGCTTCGGCTGCGAACGCGGTGGCTTCGGCAATCACGGCATTGGCGCGTTCGGCTGCCTGCAGCCTGAGCCCGAGCGCCAGTGCGGTGCCGGCAAGACCAAGGGTGGCCAGCCCGAAGGCAAGATGGATCGGTGCGCGTTTCATCGCGAGAAGCTCCGCACGGTGGTGGCGCGATGGGCGAGCAGGCCCAGGCAGGCGAGGATCGCGGTCAGGTAGAAGTACGGCGTGAAATCGCGGCGCGGAATCCGTTCCTTGTATTCCAGCGGCAGGTTCTGGGCGCGCTCGATCTCGGCCACCGCCTTCGATACCGCATCCGGGCTTTCCGCCTCGTAGACCTTGTAGGTGGTCGGCAGCGTCTTGAAGAAGCGGTGCATCGCCACGTCGGTGATCAAGCCGACCGCTTCCGGTTCCTTCTCGGAATCGAGCCGCGGCCAGTTCACCGAGCGCAGATAGATCCAGTTCAGCGCGATGCGGTTCTGGCGCATGCCGTTGCGGATGTTCTGGCGCGTGATCTCGTCGATTTCCGCCGCGCCATCGGACACCAGCAGGATCACCCGGCTGCCGGTGTAGGCGCGGCCGTTGAACTGCTCGATCGCCGCCATCAGGCCGCGGCCGAGATCGGTGCCGGGCAGGCCATTGGAAATGCCGGCGGCGGTGATGCCGGCCTGGATCACATCCGGCGACTGCGAGAACGGCGTCACCCGAAATGGTGCTGCGCCGAACATCAGCAACGAAAAGCGATCGGCCGGCCGCCGCTCGACGAATGCCGACAGCGCCTGGCGCGCGACATTGCGCTTGCGCAGCGGGCTGTCGCGGCGGCGCTTCGGGTGCGCGCCGCGGGCCAGCATCTCGTCATCCATGCTCAGGGACGAGTCGAACAGCACGACGATCTCAGCACCCCTGCCGATTCGATCGACCTCCCACTCCGGCCGCCCGGGACTGGCCAGCGCCAGCACCGTGGCCAGGATCGCGATCACCGCCGCCGCGCGGCCGATGCGCTCGACCCAGATGCCGAGGCGGTCCTTCGGCAGCCAGGCCAGCGACGAGAAAGTCAGTTCCTCGCGGCGCCGGCGCAGCAGCGGCAGCACCGCCAACGGCAACAGCAGCAGTGCCCAGGGTGTTGCGAAATCCAGCGGCAGGTTCAGCCCGGCGATCATCGTTCGTGGGCGCGCTCGATCGCGCGCAGCTCCGCGCACAGTGCGGGCAGCGACAAGCCGTCTGCCGCCGGCTGGCCACCGAAGAAGCGAGCCGCCGATTCGGCATAGAAGCGTTCGATCACGCCGCGTGCCGCTTCGAACTCCGGCCTTGCGCGAAACAACTGCGCCAGGGTGCCCGGCTGGATCGCGCGGCCGGCGCTGGCGTCGAAGGCCTGATGCAGCAGCCGCCAGGCCTCGTCCGACTGCGCGTCGACAAACGCCAGTTGCCGCCGCGCGCGGCCGAACGGCAGCCGTTCGGCCGCCTGCCATTCGCGCCAGCGCCACCAGCCGAGCCACAGCGTCAAGGTCGCTGCGAGGCCGAACAGCGCCAGTTTCAGCTGATGGCGGATTGGTGCTGTGGCGATCGTCGGCGCTGGCCGGTCCGGCTGCAGCGGCAGCAAGCCACCCTGATTGCGCACCAGGCTCGCGGTGATCGCGCCGACGGTAATCGGCCAGTCGGCAACCTCGATGAACACGTCGGGTGTCGTCGTGCGCAGCTTCAGCTTCGGCAGGCTGATGACATCGACATCCTTCGAGGCATTGATGATCTGGTACTCCATCGCCAGCCAGCGGCTGCCGTCCGGATCGCGCTCGATGCGCGACGCGCGGCGGCTGATCCAGACCCCGAAGCGATCCTTGCGCGGCAGTTCGCTGAGTTCGACCGGCTTGCCGTCGACGGTCAGCTGCACGCGCTGCACCAGCGTGTCGCCAACCAGATAGCCATAAGGGCGCGGGTTGTCGACCGGCGAGCGCAGCGGCACGACAACCGCTGGCGGCGGTGGTGGCGGCACATAGCCCTGCGCCGCGACGGCATCGGGCACATAGCCTTCGGCGACCGGCATCGCATCGGTGGTTTCCGGGGTCGGCGTTGGCGTCGTCGCGGGCGCTGCTGCTGCGGCAGGCTCCTGCTGCGACGGCGGCGGGCCGTTCAGCGGATTGTCGACGGTCAGCGCCTGGACGCGCGCGTCCTCCTCGGCCTTTAGCCGTGCCGCTTCGGCTTCGCGCGCGGCACGCTTGGCCGGACGTGGATCGAACACCGCTTCGCCCTTGAACGGCGGCTTGTAGTCGCGATTCGGCGGCTCCTGCGCCTGCAGGTCACCGCACGCGAGCAGCACCGCAAGAGCAGCGATCGCGCGCCTCATGCGTTGGCCTCGAAGAAGTATTCGGACATCGCATCGGCGTCGAACGCGCCCTGCACCCAGAACGGCCGCAGGCCGCGATTGGCGAAGAACGCGGCCAGTGTCGCGCGCCGTTCGGCAACGGCTTCGCGCCACTGTGCACGCAGGCTCGGCCGCAGCCAGATCGCGCTGCGCGTTGCCGATTCGGCATCGCGCAAGCTGGCCAGCCCGTTCAGCGGTGGCGGCTCGATCTCCGCCGGGTCCCAGATGATCACCGGCACGATGTAGGCGCGCGACAGCGGGTCCAGCGCCTCATCGAGCCGGGCCAACGGGAAGTGGAAATCCGAAGCGAGAAACACCAGGCACTGCCGACCGGCCAGCTGGCGCAGCGCGGCCGCGAGGCCATCGACCGGATTGCCCGCGTGACGCTCGCCGACGTCGGCCTGCGCGGCCAGCTGCGGATCATCGAGTGCTGCCGCCATCAGATGGCCGATGCCGCGGCTCATGCTCGGCGGCACCTGCAGGTCTTCGCGCTCGTGGCTGTCGAAGGCGACCATGCCGGCGGCATCGCCGACTCTCGAAGCACTGGCGCCGATGGCCCGCGCCAGATCGGACAGCACGGCGAGCTTGGTCCGCGATTCCCCGAACACCATCGACGCCGAGACATCGGCTGCCAGCCAGACCGGAATGCCGACGCGCTGGCGCATCACCCGCACCAGCCAGTCGCCCCGGACATCGCGAAGACTGGCGCGGACATCGAGGCGACGCGGATCGGGGCGGCTGAACAGCGTTGCGTGGGTGACGAACTCCTGGCCGTTGCCGTGGCTGGTGCCCGGATGCGAGCCCGGCCGCTGGCTGCCCGCACGCATCGGCAGGCGGTAGTAGAAGTCGCGGGCTGGGCTGGCCATCGCGATCAGGGCGCCGGCACGCGCTCGAGGATTTGCGCGACCAGCGCATCGGCGAGTTCCGCACGGCGCAGTTCGTAGACCGGCGTGAAGAACACGCGATGGACCATCGTCGACGGGAACACGGCCTGCACGTCATCCGGCGTCAGGTAGTCGCGGCCGGCCAGCCAGGCGACGACTCGCGCCGCGCGCACCAGTGCCGAGACACCACGCGGGCTGGCACCCGCCAGAATCAGCCGGCGCATGTCGACGTTGTCGAGCTGGATGCCGGCGGCCAGCGGGTTGCGCGTCGCTTCCCAGAGATCGAGCACGTACTTTTCGAGCGCGTCGCTGGCGCGCACCGACGCCTGAATGCCGGCGCCGATCTCGTTGAGCTTCTCCCAGGGCAGCAGGCCAGCGGGTACGGTGTCGATCAGCCGGTCGGTGTCGTGGAAGTTCGGATTGAAGGCCAGCTGGCGGCGGATTTCCGGCTCGGAAGGTGTCGCCATGCGCAGCTCGAACATGAAGCGGTCGCGCGCGGCCGAGGCCAGTTCAAAGGTTTCCTCGCGCTCGATCTTGTTGCGATCGGCGAACACCGTCATGTGCGGGAAGCGGTACTCGCGATTGAAGGCGCTGACCGTGCGTTCGGCCATCGCGCGCAGCAGCAGGCTCTGCACCTGCGGCCGGGCGCGGTTGATCTCGTTGAAGAAGAACGTCACCAGCCGCTCGCCGTGGCGCAGCAGCGGGCCGGGGTCGATGCGCGGGCGACCCGCTTCATCGACATACGTGTGGTAGATCAGATCGCCCGGCATCAGGTCGACCGTGCCTTCGACGCGCTCGAAATCGCCACCGATGGCGCGCGAGAACGCACGCAGCACGGTGGTCTTGCCGACGCCGACATCGCCTTCAAGCAGCACATGGCCGCGGGCGAACAGCGCGATGTTGATCAGCCGCACGGTGGCTGGCGCACCGATCACCGCACGATTCACGGCCGCTTCGATCTTCAGCGCCTGATCGCGCCAGTCCTGCAATTGCGTGTCGGTGGTCATCGCGGCGAACGGCGCTCATGTCGAGGCCGGCAGCGATGCGCGCTGCGCGGCGTGGTCAGTCGGAACCACGAGCCGGACGCCCGCCATAACGGTGCACTGGTGCTCGCCCGATCGACGACGGTCGAACGGCCGACAGGCACCCTTCGGGCTTGCTCCTCCAGCTCGCGTGTCGCGGTCCTCCGGCGTCACGATGCCGGGGCCACGATCCTTTTTGCTGCCTCGAACTTAGCGCAGTTCCGCGATCCGGTGCGACGCGGGCCGGCCCTGTACCGACCCTGTGTCGACAGGCGTGCGCTGTGTCCCGGATGACCGGGTATGGCCTTGTCAGTCAGCACGTCCATGCAAGGCCGCTGTCGCGAAGGCCGCGCCGCCAGAAGCGCCGCAACCGTCATTCGGGCGAAAGCCGGAATCCAGTGCCTTCAGCACGGGTCCTCCCCGGCACTGGATGCCGACCGTCGTCGGCATGACAGACAGGCAGATCAGCCCTCGGCGCCACCCTTGATCCGCGCATACGCGGCCAGCGCCCGATCGCGCGATTCGCTCAAAGACACCACCGGCTTCGGGTAGTCCTGACCCGGCGAGAACTTCGCTGCCAGCCAGATCGCAGGCTTGGCTTCCCACGGGGCGTGCAGGCTGGCGTCCGGCAGCTTGGCAATCTCCGGCACCCAGCGCCGCAGGTAGACGCCTTCGGCATCGAACTTCGCCGATTGCAGCACCGGGTTGAAGATCCGGAAGTACGGTGCTGCATCGGCGCCGCAGCCGGCCGCCCACTGCCAGCCCAGCGAGTTCTGCGGCAGCGAAGCATCGAGCAGCGTGTCCCAGAACCAGCGCGCGCCTTCCTGCCACGGAATCAGCAGGTTCTTGGTCAGGAAGCTGGCCACGATCATGCGCACCCGGTTGTGCATCCAGCCGGTGTGCCAGAGCTGGCGCATGCCGGCATCGACGATCGGCACGCCGGTCTGCCCGCGCTGCCAGGCGCGCAGGTCGTCGGCGTAGTCGGCCGGATCGCGCCACGGGAACGCCGCGAACTTGTCGTACATCGGCTGATCGGTGGTCGCCGGGTAGTGGAACAGCAGGTGATGCGAAAACTCGCGCCAGCCCAGTTCCCGAACGAAGTGCTCGACATTGCCAACCAGTCCCTGCGCATGGTTTTCGGCCATCAGTCGCCGCGTGCGCTGCACCAGCTGCACCGGGCCGATCTCGCCGAAATGCAGGTGCGGCGACAGGCTCGACGTGCTGGCCGCCGCCGGCAGATCGCGCTGGTCGTGGTAGCGCGCGGCACCATCGGCGCAGAAGGCTTCGGTCTGTGCCCAGGCGCCGGTCTCGCCGGGTGTCCAGTGCTTGTAGAAGCCGCCATCCCAGCGGATCGCCGGCAGCAGTTTCAGCGCGTCAACCGGCAGGCTGACCGGCAGCTTTGCCGGCGCTGGAATCCGCGCCGGCGCCGGCAGTGGGTCGCGCACCGGCCGGGCCACGGCATTGCGCCAGAACGGCGTGAACACGCGGTACGGATCGCCGCCGCCGGTCCTGATTTCCCAGGGTTCGACCAGCAGTGCGGAGTTGTGGCTTTCGGCGGTGATGCCGGCATCGCGCAACGCGGCCTTGATCTGCTTGTCGCGGGCAACGATGGCCGGCTCGTACAGCCGGTTCCAGTGCACGGCTGTGGCACCGGTTTCGGCGATCAGCTTCTGCAGTTCGGTGAGCGTGTCGGCACCGCTGCGAATCACCAGCGGCGCACCGAGCGCAGCCAGCCGTGCCGCGTGCGCCGTCAGCGTGTGATGCAGCCACCAGCGGCTGGCCGCACCCGGCAGCCAGCTGCCTTCATCGTCCGGCGTGTGCAGGTAGACCGGAATGACCTGGGCGTGCTGTGCAAGCGCGTGATGAAGCGCGGGGTTGTCGGCGACGCGGAAGTCGCGCCGGAACCAGACGAGAGCAGTGGACATGGCAGGAAAAGGGGAAAAGGAGGTGGCGAATCCTAGCCCGGCCCCGCAAGGCACCGCGCGTATAATCGCGGCCTCATGAATACCCCCACCCTCCGCGCCGGTCCTCCCGCGCTGGAAATTACCGGCGTGCGCAAGGCGTACGGTTCGGTACAGGCGCTCAACGGTCTCGATTTCGACATTCGGCAAGGCGAGTTCTTCGGCCTGCTCGGCCCGAACGGCGCTGGCAAGTCGACCCTGATCTCGATCATCTCCGGGCTGATCCGCGCCGACGAAGGCCATGTCCGTGTGCTCGGCCACGACACCGTGACCGATTGGCGCGCGGCCCGCCGCACGCTCGGCGTGGTGCCGCAGGAACTGGTGTTCGATCCGTTCTTCAAGGTCGTCGACCTGCTGCGCATCCAGGCCGGCTACTACGGCTGCGGCCGCGAGGTCTGGCCGTGGATCGACGAGATGCTGGAGCGGCTGGAACTGGGCAACAAGCGCACGGCGATGATGCGCAGCCTGTCGGGCGGCATGAAGCGCCGCGTGCTGATCGCCCAGGCGCTGGTCCACAAGCCGCCGGTGGTGATCCTCGACGAGCCGACCGCCGGCGTCGATGTCGAACTGCGGCGCACGCTGTGGCGCTTCATGCGCGACCTGCACGCCAAAGGCACGACCGTGGTGCTGACCACGCACTATCTGGAAGAAGCGCAGGAGATGTGCGAGCGCATCGCCATCGTCGACAAGGGCCGGCTGCGCATCGTCGAAACCACCGAAGGCCTGCTCAATCGCCACCCGTTCCGGTTCCTGACCTTGAAGCTCGCCGATGGCGCGGCGATGCCCGCACATCTCGCTGAACTGGTGACCAGCGTCAAGGGTGACGCACTGGAACTGAAACTCGACCGCGAGCGGCATCCGATCGCTTCGGTGTTCGCCGGGTTGAAGGCTGCCGGAATCGAGATCGCCGATGTCTCGACCCGCGAGCCGGATCTGGAAGACATCTTTGTCGAGCTGACTGCCAAGCCGGCGCCGGGAGTCGTGTCATGAGTCCCAACCAGCTCGGCTTTTACACGCTTCTAAAAAAAGAAGTGATGCGGTTCTGGTCGGTGCTGGCGCAGACCGTCACCGCCCCGGTGCTGACGGCACTGCTGTACCTGCTGGTGTTCGCGCAGGCGCTGCAGGGCCGCGTGGTCACCGGCTACGACGGCATCAGCTACACGCAGTTCCTGCTGCCCGGTCTGGTGATGATGACGGTGCTGCAGAACGCGTTCGCCAACACCTCGTCGTCACTGGCGCAGTCGAAGGTCAACGGCAACATCGTGTTCCTGCTGATGGCGCCGATCGGACCGGTGGAGATGTTCCTCGCCTATGTCGGAGCCGCGCTGGTGCGGGCGCTGCTGGTGGCGCTGGCGATGCTGGCGGTGGCCGGTCCGCTGGTGGGCCTGCCGATCGCCAACCCGTTCGCGCTGCTGGCGATGTTCCTGCTGGCCGGCTCGGCGCTTGCGGTGCTTGGCATTATCGCCGGCATCGTGTCGACCAAGTTCGACCACCTGGCGGCGTTCTCGAACTTCATCATCACGCCACTTTCGTTCCTGTCCGGCGTGTTCTATTCGGTGCATTCGCTGCCGCCGATCTGGTTCACCGCCTCGCACCTGAACCCGTTCTTCTACATGATCGACGGCTTCCGCTACGGCTTCTTCGGCCACGCCGACGTGTCGATCTGGCTCAGCCTCGGCTGGACCGCCGGCTTCTTCGTGCTGATGGCGGTCATCTGCCTGTGGATGCTGTTCACCGGCTACAAGCTTCGCAAGTAAACGCACAAGGATTCGCAACCGATGATGACCAAGGAACAGATCAAGGCCCTGCTTGATGCCGGCCTGCCCGGCGCGACCATCGAGGTCCGCGGCGATGACGGCCAGCACTTCGAGGCCGACGTCAGCTGGAGCGGCTTCGCCGGCATGAGCATGGTCAAGCAGCATCAGGCGGTCTACGCCGCGCTTGGCGGCAAGATGGGCCGCGAGATCCACGCGCTGGCGCTGAAGACGCGCGCTTGCTGAACACTTCCGCGAGCGACCTCGCGCGAAAGCGCAAGGACGCCAACAAAAGCAAAACGCGCTTTGGAACGTCCTGGTCGCCGAGTTGTTCCTTCGCGTCCTTGCGCCTTTGCGTGAGTCGCGGTTTCGCTGATTCAAGAGAGTTGAATGGACAAGTTTCTGATTGAAGGCAACGGCCCGCTGGAAGGCGTCGTCGAAGCCAGCGGTGCCAAGAACGCGGCACTGCCGATCCTCTGCGCTGCACTGCTGATCGACGACGAGCTGCGCCTGTCGAACGTGCCGGCGCTGCACGACGTGATCACCACCAAGAAGCTGCTGGCGCAGATGGGTGTTGCCGTGTCGTCGCCCGGGCCGGGGCTGTTCACGGCCAATGCCACCGGCATCACCACTTGTGTCGCGCCGTACGAGCTGGTCAAGACGATGCGCGCGTCGATCCTGGTGCTCGGCCCGCTGCTGGCCAAGCGCGGCCATGCCGAAGTGTCGCTGCCCGGTGGCTGCGCGATCGGCGCCCGGCCGGTCGATCTGCACCTGATGGGCCTGAAGGCGATGGGTGCGGAGATCGAGCTGGAAGGCGGCTTCATCAAGGCGCGGGCGTCGCGGCTGAATGGTGCGCGCATCTACTTCGACACGGTCACCGTCACCGGCACCGAAAACCTGCTGATGGCCGCGACGCTGGCCGATGGCGAAACGGTGCTGGAAAACGCCGCCCGCGAGCCGGAGATCGTCGATCTCGCCAACTGCCTGATCGCGATGGGCGCGAAGATCCGCGGCGCCGGCACCGGCACGATCGTCGTGCAGGGTGTCGATCGGCTGCATGGCGCCGATCACCGCGTGATTCCGGACCGTATCGAAGGCGGCACGTTCCTGGTCGCTGCCGCGATCACACGCGGCAAGGTGCGGCTGATCAAGACCGATCCGAACGCGCTCGATCCGGTGCTGGTCAAGTTGCAGCAGGCCGGCTGCCGCGTCGCGACCGGTGAGGACTGGATCGAGGTCGATTCGCAGGGCCGCCGGCCATCGGCGGTCAACCTGCACACCATGGCGCACCCTGGTTTTCCAACCGACATGCAGGCGCAGTTCATGGCGCTGGACTGCTACGCCGACGGCGTCGGCACGATCCGCGAAACGATCTTCGAGAACCGTTTCATGCACGCGCAGGAACTGCTGCGGCTCGGTGCCGACATCCGCATCGAAGGCAACACGGCGATCGTCACCGGCCGCGAAAAGCTGAAAGGCGCACCGGTGATGGCCACCGATCTGCGCGCCTCGGCGGCACTGGTGCTGGCGGCGATCGCTGCCGAAGGCACGACCAAGATCGATCGCGTTTATCACATCGATCGCGGCTACGAGCACATCGAAACCAAGCTCGGTGCACTCGGCGCGCGCATCCAGCGCGTGACCCAGTAGTGAACGGCGGGCAGCGCGGCCAGTCGATGCTGCGGATCGCGGCGACGCTGCTGCTCGCGATGGCCAGCGGCATCGCCGCTGCCGCAGCCGCGAAGCCGGTCACGCCAGCCGCTGCCGGCTTCAGGATCGACACGGTCAGCGCACCGCGCCGTGGCGGCGGCGAGCAGCGCTTTCCGAAGCTCGCCGATGCCGGCAAGGCCGCCCGCGCGATCAACCTGTTCCTGTACTCGGTCGAGCTGCAGACGCAGCCCGGCAAGGACGGCAAGGCCGTGTTCGCCGGACTGCCGCCGTCGACGCTCGGCATCGACTACCAGGTGTCCGGCAACACGGCGCGCCTGCTGTCGATGCGGATCGAGCGCATCGAAGCCAGCCGCGTGCGCCACCCGCGCGGTCGTGGCTGGACCTTCGATGCCGGCAGCGGCCGGCCGATCAGCCAGGCCGACCTGTTCAGCGCCGAAGGCTACGGACGCTTGCGTCAGCGCGTGGCCATGCTGCGTGTGCAGCGCATCCGCACGCTGCAACAGACGCTGGCGCGCGACAGCGGCGATGAAAATGCCGCCGCCGAAACGCTGGCGATCTACGACGACTGCCTCGACACGATCCGTGGCGACACGCTGACCGACGACGAGCTGTTCATCGGCGCCGATCACTTGGCGCTCGAACACGGCGACTGCGCCGTGGGTGACGACCTCGACTACGACGTGCTACGGCCGCTGCGCGTGGAGATTCCGTTGGCCGATCTCGCTGCCGATCTCAACGACTATGGCCGTTGCCTGCTGCTCGGCACCGGCACAGCGCCCTGCGCCGCCCCCGCGAAAGAGGGCCCGCAGCCCGGCAGCTATGCCGGCACGATCGGCAAGCGGCCGGTCACCGTCGTGTTCGAGCGCCGCTACGACGGCGATCGCATCAGCGGCAGCTACGTGCTGGATGGCCGCTATCACCGGCTTGAGGGCCGCACGCAGCGCGACGGCAAGGCCAAGCTTTACGAGACCGGCGCCAGCAGCGATGAGCTGATCTGCGAGTTCACGCTGTTCACCAAGGCCGATGGCAGCATCGACGGCACTTGGCGCTCATTGGCAGAAAGCCAGCTGCAACCGCTGGCGCTCAAGCCGCTGCGCTGAGCGCCCTTCTTCATTTCCCGCAGGCCGTTCGACGCGGCCTGTCTGACCGTGCTGCGGCGTTGGCCGTAAGCTTCGCCACCGCAACGCCGTGACCCGGCGCCCCTGGAGCAAGACCCCGATGGAAACCACCCCGCAGGCCCAGCTGGCCGTGCTGATCGACGCCGACAACGCCAACGCCAAGCGCATCGACGGCCTGCTGGCCGAAGTCGCCAAGTACGGCCGCGCCACCACCAAGCGCGCCTATGGCGACTGGACCAACACCCACCTCGGCAGCTGGAAGCAGACGCTGGCCCGCCACGCGATCCAGCCGATGCAGCAGTTCAGCAACACGCGCGGCAAGAACTCGACCGACTCGGCGCTGATCATCGACGCGATGGATCTGCTCTACACCGAGCGCTTCGACGGCTTCTGCATCGTGTCGTCGGATTCCGACTTCACTCGCCTGGCGTCGCGCATCCGCGAAGCCGGCCTGACCGTCTACGGCTTCGGCGAGCGCAAGACGCCGCAACCGTTCGTGCGTGCCTGCGACCGTTTCATCTTCGTTGAAGTGCTGGGCCAGACCGAGGGCGACGACGAAGCCGCTGCCGAAGCGCCCGCCCGCCCGGCTGCCGCGCCGCCGCGTGCCGCAGGCGATCGTGGCGGCCGTCCGCCGCAGAACGGTCGCAATCCGCAGCCGGCGCCGGCCGCCGCTGGCGCACCGGTCAATGGCAACGGTTCCGCCGCTGGTGCCGCCCCGCGCCCGGCGCAGCCGTCAGCCGACAAGCCTTCCGAAAACGGTGCCGTTGGCAGCGAACGTCCAGCGGCGGTTCCGCGCGGCGCGCCGATCGATGATCCGGCGCTGCTGAATCCGCTGCGTGCTGCAGTCGCCGATGCCTGTGACGAAGACGGCTGGGCCGGTCTTGGTGCGGTCGGCAGCCTGCTCGGCAAGCGGATGCCGGAATTCGATCCGCGCAACTACGGCCGCAAGAAGCTCAGCGACCTGTTCGCGGCGATCGCGATCTTCGAAGTCGTCGAGCGCGGCGAACCCGGCCGTTCGCGGGCGCTGTTCGTGCGCGAGAAGCGGGATCGTGATGGCGGCGAGATCGCCGTCGAAGCCGCAGCGGTGCATCAGCAGGACGCCATCGTCGAGGCCAGGCCGGAAGCCGCTGCTGCCGCGCCGGCATCGGTTACGCCGGCGAACGCGCCGCGACCGGCACCGCCCCGTCACGAGCCGCGTCACGAGCCGCGCCCGCCGCAGCATCAGCATCAGCCGCGCCCCGCGCAGGGCCCGAAGCCGCAGCAGCAGGGTCCGCGTCCCGCGCGCCCGGCGCTGCAGGGTCTGCCGGCCGAACCGACCGACGAGGAGCTGAAGGCGCTGGCCGGTGCCGGCTGGGCGCCGCGTCGCGATGATCGCCGGCCGACCTGGGCCGTGACCCCGGTGCCGATCCTGCCGACGGCCGCCGCGCCGGTCGTCACGGCGCCGCCGCAGGCGGAACCGGTTGCGGCCGTGGTGCCGGCACCCGCTCCGTCGCCGGTGGCTGCAGCGCCTGAGCCCAAGGCGGAAGACGTCGCCCCGGCCGCTGTCGTCGCCGAAGCGGCCGAGCGCAAGCCGGCGGCCCGCAAGCCCGCGGTGAAGAAGGCGGCGACGCCGAAGCCGGCAGCCGCCGACGTTCCCGCAGTGGCCAAGGCGAAGAAGGCCGCAGCGACGCCTGCGCCGGCGG
Source organism: Gammaproteobacteria bacterium (assembly GCA_026398875.1). GTDB lineage: Bacteria > Pseudomonadota > Gammaproteobacteria > Nevskiales > Nevskiaceae > Nevskia. The sequence goes on from JAPLSB010000009.1 coordinate 278,366, forward strand.
CGAAGAAAGCCGCTGCCGCGCCGAAGCCCGCTGCTGCTCCGGCAGCCAAGCCCGCCAAGCCCGCCAAGCCCGCGGCATCAGCCGCAGGGGAAGCGCCAAAGCGGCGCAGCCGCGCAGCCAAGCCGGCCGCAGAGTGAGCTTGCGGCGGGCCGCCGAATCGTCGGCCCGCCGGTCGTGCTGATCTCGCATGTTCCGATCGTGACGTCAGATCGGTGACTACATTTCTTGCGTCGAAGCGAATATGAGGGCACGCTCGGGTGACTTCAGTCGCCGGAGCGTCCACATGCAGCCCACTTCGATTCAGGTTCGCGAGTTCAAGGCGCGGCTGTCGCATTACCTGGCGCTGGCCGGCAAGGGCCAGCCACTGCGCATTCGCGCGCACAGCACGGTGATCGCGCAGGTCACCGGTGTTCCTGCGGAATCGCCGGATCGCCTGTCGAACTGGCTGCTGTCCGGCGCTGCGACCTGGTCCGGCGGCAAGCCGGCCGGCGTTGCGCAGCGCCTGAGTGCAGGTGCAGGCGAACTCGCCGGGCAGGTGCTCGACGATCGCGGCTGAATCGCGGGTGATCGCGTTCTTCGATACCTCCGCGCTGGTCAAGCTGTACATCGACGAGGCGCACAGCGAGGCCACGCGCCGCCTGCTCGCAGAAATCCGCATCGCTGCCGTTTGCCGCATCGCCTGGGCCGAAGCGCATGCGGCGTTCTCGCGACGCGCCCGGGAGCGCCCGGAAGATCGTGCGGCACTCGATCTCGCCCGCCGGCAACTGACAGAGGACTGGCCGCATTTTCTGGTTGTCGATGCCACCCAGGCAGTCGTCGCCCGTGCGGCCGACTACGCCGATCTGTTTGCGTTGCGCGCCTACGACAGCGTGCAACTGGCGGCAGCACACGAAACCCTGATCGGCAGTGGCGAGGCGGTGCAGTTCGCCTGCTTCGACCATCGACTCAACAAGGCGGCAGCCGTGCTCGGGCTGGGCGCGCCGTTCGCGGCGATCAGCTGATCGGCAGCTGCGGCGGTGTCGCTTCGCCGAATCCCAAGGCCACGCCGCTGATCCCTGCCGTCAGAGACGCGCGGATCAGTGCCGCGAGCTGCGTCGCAGCCGTGTCATAGCCCAAGCCTTCCGGCCGGATGTTCGACAGGCAGTTGCGTTGCGCATCGGTGGTGCCGGGCTGCGGCGCCCAGGTGATGTAGGCGCCGAGGCTGTCGGGTGCGCTCAAGCCCGGCCGCTCGCCGATCAGGCTGACCACCAGCCGGGCGCCGAGTGCTATCGCCACGGCATCGGCCAGCGCCACGCGGGCCTGGGTGGCGATCACCAGCGGGCCGATCTGCAGGCCTTGCAGCCGGGGCAGCGTCTCGCGCAGCAGCGGTAGCGCGTGGCGCTGCGCAGCCGTTGCCGACAAGCCATCGGCGATCACCAACAGCAGGTCCGGCGGCGGCGTCATCGGCTTCAGCGCAGCGGCTGACGCGGCATCGAGCCGCCGACCCCAATCGGGCCGAGCCAGATAGGCGGCGCGGTTCGCGGCCGCGCTGCGCACCTCGACGATCGGCAGGCCGAACGTGGCCAGATCGGCGCGCAGCGCGGCGATGTCGAGGCTGGCGTGCACGGCATCGCGCGCCTGCGCGTGGGCGATCCCGAAGGCGAGCAGTTCCCGGGTCGGCAGCGATGCGCCGCTGCGCCCGAGCGCGATGCGCGCAGGCGTGTGCACGCGCAGCGCATGCCAGGGATCGGCGGACGTCGCGGGCGCGTGCTGTTGTTCGTCGGTCGTCAGGTTCATCGGCGCAGGTCCGCGATCAGCTTGGCGAACGGCAGCGAGGCCAGCTGGGTGCTGTCCCGAAGGCGGCCGTGCGCATCGATCAGCTGGTGGTGCAGCAGCCAGTCCTCGAACTCCGGCGCATGGCGCAGGTTCAAGCTTTCACGCAGCGCCAGGCCATCGTGAAAGCTGGTGCTCTGGTAGCCGAGCATCACATCGTCGGCGCCCGGCACGCCCATCACGAAATTGACGCCGGCGGCGCCGAGCAGGGTCAGCAGCGTGTCCATGTCGTCCTGATCGGCTTCGGCGTGGTTGGTGTAGCAGACGTCGACACCCATCGGCAGCCCGATCAGCTTGCCGCAGAAGTGGTCCTCGAGCCCGGCGCGAATGATCTGCTTGCCGTCGTACAGATACTCCGGGCCGATGAAGCCGACCACGGAGTTGACCAGCAGCGGCGCAAAGGCCCGGCAGACCGCGTAGGCGCGCGTCTCGCAGGTCTGCTGGTCGAGACCGTGATGAGCATTGGCGGACAGGGCCGCGCCCTGGCCGGTCTCGAAGTACATGACGTTGCTGCCGGCGCTGCCGCGCTTCAGGCTCAGGCCGGCCTCATGTGCTTCGCGCAGCAGTGCCAGCGACACGCCGAAGCTGCGATTCAGCGCCTCGCTGCCGCCGACCGACTGGAATACCAGATCCACTGGCGCACCGGCCTCAATCGCTTCGATCTGCCGGGTGACGTGGGCCAGCACGCACGACTGCGTCGGAATGCCGTGGCGGTCGATCAGATGGTCGAGCATGTTCCACAGCGCGCGCAGCCGGGCCGGATCGTCGCTGGCCGGGTTGATGCCGATGCAGGCATCGCCGGCGCCGTACAGCAGGCCATCGAGCGTCGACGCGAGGATGCCGCGCGGATCGTCGGACGGATGGTTCGGCTGCAGCCGGATCGCCAGCCGGCCCGGCAGGCCGATCGTCGAGCGGAACGCGGTGACCACGCGGATCTTGCGGGCCGCAAGGATCAGATCCTGGTTGCGCATCAGCTTCGACACCGCAGCGGCCATTTCCGGCGTCACGCCGGGTGCCAGTGCCGCCAGCACTGCGGTGGTCGCCTGCGGCGACAGCAGCCAGTCGCGGAAGCCGCCGACCGTCAGGCTGGCGATCGGTGCGAACGCTGCCGCGTCATGCGTATCGACGATCAGCCGCGTGACTTCGTCGTGCTCGTAGGCAATCAGCGCATGGTCGAGAAAGGCGCGCAGCGGCAGGTCGGCCAGCGCCAGCCGGGCGGCCATGCGCTCCTCCGCCGATACCGCAGCGACGCCGGCCAGCGCATCGCCGGAGCGGAACGGCGAAGCCTTGGCCAGCAGCTCGCCAAGGCTGGCGAAGACGTGGCTGTGAATGCCGATGCGGGCGCGGTACATCGCTCAGGGGGCGGATGGGGGATCGGAATACGGCTCGTCGGCCACAACCCATTCGGTTTCGGCGGCGGCTGCGGCGTTCCACTCGATCATCGCCGGCAGCGATTGCAGCTGCGCGACATAGGCCGCGCAGGCCGGCGGCAGCGCTATCGCATAGGTGACGAAGCGCGACGTCACCGGCGCGTACATCGCGTCGGCAATCGTGAACTGGCCGAACAGGAACGGGCCGCCGCTGGCGGCGAGCGCGTCGTCCCACAGCGCGCTGATGCGGGCGACATCGGCGAGTGCATCGGCCGTGTGGCCGCGACCCGGATGACGACTGCGGCAATTCATCGGCATCGCGCTGCGCAGGGCGGCAAAGCCGCTGTGCATCTCGGCGCTGATGGCGCGGGCCCGGGCGCGCTGCGCGGCATCGGCGGGCCACAGCCGGGTTTCGGGAAAACGCTCGGCCAGGTATTCGCAGATCGCCAGCGAATCCCAGATCGTCAGGCTGCCATCGATCAGCACCGGCACCCGGCCGGCAGGAGATGCGGCCAGCATCCGCGCCTTCGAATCCGGCTGGTCGAGCGGGATGCGCTGCTCTTCGAACGGAATGCCGGCCATCCGCAGCGCCAGCCACGGCCGCAGCGACCACGACGAGTAATTCTTGTTGCCAATGACCAGTTTCACCGCCGATTTCCCAAGGTGTTCGCGACCCCGAGCCTGCGGGGTCACCGATAGGGACGCAAGCCCCGGCGGCGGCGCGTAAAATCGTGTTCCTTCCTGCTGCCCGCGACACCACCATGACTGCCTTGACGCTGGCCCTGTCGAAGGGCCGCATCCTCGACGACTGCCTGCCGCTGCTGAAGGCTGCCGGCATCGCGCCCGCCGTCGATGCCGGTCGCCTGCTGCGGATTCCGACCGAAGACCCCGGCGTCGAACTGCTGGAAGTGCGGCCGACTGACGTGCCGACCTATGTCGAATACGGCGCTGCCGATCTTGGCATCGTCGGCAAGGACATCCTGCTGGAGCACGGGGGTGGCGCGCTGTACGAGCCGCTGGATCTGGGCTTCGCAACCTGCCGGCTCAGCGTGGCCACCCGCAATGATTCGCCGCTGGTCAGCAACCCGCGCCACAGCTTCGGCCGCCGTCTGCGGGTCTGCACGAAGTACCCGGAAACCACGCGCCGCTTCTATGCCTCGCGCGGCGAGCAGGTCGAGGTGATCAAGCTGTATGGCTCGATGGAACTCGGGCCACTGGTGGGACTGTCCGACGTGATCGTCGATCTGGTCGCCACTGGCGGCACGCTGCGCGCGAACGGTCTGGTCGAGATCGAAACCATCTACACCTCCACCGCGCGACTGGTGGTCAACAAGGCCGCGATGAAGATGAAGCACAGCGCGATCCGCTCGCTTCTTGATCGTCTGGCCGGAGCCGTTGCCGATGCTTGAGATTGCCCGTCTTGATTCCTGCGCTGCCGACTTCGACCAGAAGCTTGGCGCGCTGCTCGACCGTGCGCCGGAAGCCGACCCGAAGGTCACGGCCGTGGTCGCCGACATCATCGCGGCGATCCGCGCCCGCGGTGACGACGCACTGGTCGAATACACCAATCGCTTCGATCGCCGCAGCATCGCTTCCGCCGCCGAACTGGAGATTCCCAAGGCCGCGCGTGCAGCCGCCTGGCAGTCGCTGGACCCGAAGCTGAAGGCGGCGCTGGAAGCGGCCGCCGAGCGGATTCGCGCCTACGCGCAGCGCCAGAAGCTCGAAGGCTGGGAATTCACCGATGCCGACGGCAACCGCCTCGGCCAGAAGGTGACGCCGATGGACCGCGCCGGCCTGTATGTGCCCGGCGGCAAGGCGGCATATCCATCGAGCGTGCTGATGAACGCGATTCCAGCCAAGGTGGCCGGCGTCGGCGAACTGGTGATGGTGGTCCCGGCCGGTGATGGTGTGGTCAATCCGGTGGTGCTGGGTGCCGCGCATCTGGCCGGTGTCGATCGCGTGTTCACGATCGGTGGTGCGCAGGCCGTCGCTGCACTGGCCTACGGTACGCAGACGATTCCGGCGGTCGACAAGATCGTTGGTCCCGGCAACTCGTATGTCGCCGCAGCCAAGCGGCTGGTATTCGGCAAGGTCGGCATCGACTCCATTGCCGGCCCGAGTGAAATCGTCGTGATCGCCGATGGCCAGACCGATCCACGCTGGATCGCGATGGATCTGTTCAGCCAGGCCGAGCATGACGAAGTGGCGCAGAGCATCCTGATCGCGCCGGATGCGGCCTATCTCGACGCGGTGTTCGCGGCGATGAACGCGCGGCTCGCCGAACTGCCGCGCGCCGATATCGTTCGCCAGTCGATCGCCGGACGCGGTGCGCTGATCTTGGTACGCGGTCTTGCCGAAGCGGCGGAAGTCTCCAATCGCATTGCGCCGGAGCATCTGGAGTTGTCGGTTGCGGATCCGCGCCACTTGCTGGAGTCCATCCAGCACGCCGGTGCGGTGTTTCTGGGCCGCTACACGCCCGAAGCCTTTGGCGATTACTGCGCCGGGCCGAACCATGTGTTGCCGACGTCGCGGGCCGCGCGCTTCAGCAATCCACTCGGCGTCTACGAATTCCAGAAGCGCTCCAGCCTGATCGAGATCTCTCCGAACGGCGCCAAGCGGCTGGCCGATATCGCCGGCACCATCGCCGACGCCGAAGGCCTGCAGGCGCACGCGGCGAGTGCGCGCGATCGCGGTTGAGCGGACCCGGCATCAGGAAATATTTATGGACTCCACTGCTGTGAACAGGTTCACAGCAACGGGAAGGTGATCGGAGCAGCATCGGCGGGCGTCGCATGGATGCGATCGGGATTTGGCCTTCATCGGCGCATGTCTTGTTCTCGATTCCACAAGGAGGTACGCGAAATGAAGCTTCTTTCATCAGTCGCCGCTGGATTTCTGCTCGCATTCGCATCGCTGGCCTGGGCCGCATCGGTCGATATCAACAGCGCTGACGCCAAGGCGCTGGAGACGCTCGATGGCATTGGTCCATCGAAGGCGGCCGCGATCGTCGAGTACCGCAGCAAGAACGGCCCGTTCAAGAGTGCCGAAGATCTCGGGAAAGTCCCCGGCATCGGTGAGGCGACGCTGTCGAAGAACCGCAGCAACATCACCTTCGGAGGCAAGGCGGCAGCAAAGCCGGCCGACAAGAAGGACGGCAAGTAGCCTTCATCGCGACCCGCTGCCCGGTCGCGAAGCCGGGCAGCGGCGGGTACGGGGGGGCGCGTCCGATGAGCCCGATTCGACAGCCCGCAGTCGACGCAGCCTTGCTGCGTCGCCTTGTTCCGATGGACGCGCTGGCCGAGGATTCCCTGCAGCGCCTGAGCCAGGCCGCATCGATCCGAACGCTGGCAGTTGGTGAAGCGCTGACCCGTTCCGGGCAGCCGCTGGCGCTGTCGAGCTGGCTGCTCGACGGCGTCATGCAGTTCGACGAGGACAGTGGAAACCCAAGGGGAATCGTTCACGCCTCAGACCCGCGCGCCGCGCATCGGCTGGCCGGGCCGCCGAAGGCGACGGCGAATATCCACGCACTGACGGCGGCCCGGGTGCTGTGTCTGGACGCCAGCCTGCTGGACCTGATGCTGACCTGGGAGCAGGACGGCGGCTACGTCGTGGCGGGCATCGACGAGGCAGTGCCGGACGACTGGATGACCCGCATGCTGCAGTCCCCGGCGTTCAAGCGCCTGCCGGCGACCAATCTGCACGCGCTGTTCCAGCGTCTGCAGCCGGTCGATGTCCGTTGCGGTGATCAGGTGATTCGCGAAGGCGATCCCGGCGACTGGTTCTACATCGTCGTCGACGGCCGCTGCCAGATCGAACACCGCGGCCCGCAGCCACGGTCGCTGAAGCTGGCGGAGTACGGGCCGGGCGACTGTTTCGGCGAGGAAGCGCTGATCGCCGGCCTGCCACGCAATGCCAGCGCGGTGATGCTCAGCGATGGCCGCCTGATGCGGCTGGCGGGCCGCGACTTCGTCGAATTGCTGAAGGAGCCGCTGCTGCTGCGCTTGGATGCAGATACTGCTGCACAGCGGGTGGCCGACGGCGCGGCGCGCTGGCTCGATGTCCGCTTGCCGAGCGAGTTCGATGAAGGCCATCGGCCCGGCAGCCAGAATCTGCCGCTGCGGCTGCTGCGTGCGAAGACCCGGCAGCTGCCGCGCGAACTGCTGTACATCTGCACCTGCGACAGTGGCCGGCGCAGCGCCGTGGCGGCCTACCTGCTGACCCAGCGCGGCTATCAGGCGGCAGTGCTCGACAGCCGCTGAACCGGCGCCAGATGGTTCCCGCCACTGCGGCGAGGCCGTTGCGGAATGCGACAATGGGCGGGCCGACTGCTGAGGTTCCCGACTCGATCATGAATCCCGAAACGATTGCCCGCCTGCTGATCCGTTGCGACGACCGACCCGGCATCGTCGCGGCCGCCACGACCTTCCTGTACCACCACGGTGCCAACATCACCGAGCTGGACCAGCATTCGACGAGCCCGGCCGACGGTCAGCTGTTCATGCGTCTGGAGTTCCAGACCCCGGCCATCGATCTGCCGCGCGCTGCACTCGAACGCGCGTTTGCCGACACCGTTGCGGCCCAGCACCGGATGAACTGGCGGATGAGCTACGCCGCCGACAAGCCGCGCATGGCGATCCTGGTATCGGCCCACGACCACGCGGCGATGGAACTGCTGTGGCGCTGGCAGCGCGGCGAGCTGCGCGTCGACATTCCCTGCGTGATCTCCAACCACGAGGCGCTGCGCAAGGCGGTCGAAGCCTTCGGCGTGCCGTTCCACCACGTGCCGTTCGAGACCGCGACCCGGCCCGAGGCCGAGGCGGCGATGCAGAAGATCCTCGTCGAGGCGCGGGCCGAGTTCATCGTGCTGGCGCGCTACATGCGCATCCTGAGCGGCGACTTTGCGGCACTGTGGCCCGCGAAGATCATCAACATCCACCACTCGTTCCTGCCGGCCTTCGTCGGCGCCGATCCCTACCGCCAGGCCTACGAGCGCGGCGTGAAGATCATCGGCGCCACCGCGCACTACGTGACCGCCGATCTCGATCAGGGCCCGATCATCGAACAGGACGTGGCGCGCGTCTCGCACTCCGAAGGCATCGACGAGCTGCGCCGCCTCGGCCGCGATCTGGAGCGGCAGGTGCTCGCACGCGCCGTGCGCTGGCATGTCGAGGACCGGATCATCGTCGACGGCAACAAGACCGTGGTGTTCAACTGATGGCGGCAACGCTGGTCGCCGGCCTGCGCGCGAAGGCGTCCGATCTGCTGTCGAGCATCGCCTACCGGAATGCGGCGCTGTTCCGGCTGCGCATGAACCTGTACCCGCCGTATCTCGGCGCCGGCATCCGGGTCACCCGGATCAGCGACGATTTCCGCGAGATCGACGTCGAGCTGCGCCGTCAGCCCGGCAATGCCAACGCCTTCGGCACGCACTTTGGCGGCAGCCTGTACGCGATGGTCGATCCGTTCTACTGCCTGCAGTTCTTCGCTGCGCTGGGGCCCGGCTATGTGGTCTGGGACAAGGCCGCGAAGATCGACTTCGTTCGTCCGGGCAAGGGCACGGTGCGCGCAAAGTTCCGGATCAGCGAGGCCGACATCGCCGCCGCCCGCGAAGCCACGGCCACCGGTGCCAAGTACCTGCCGGTATTCCACGTCGACGTGCTCGACGCCGGCGGTGAAGTGGTCGCGAAGATCGAGAAAGAGCTGTACGTGCGGCGCAAGCCGGAGCGGAAGCGGCGCGACCCAGCCTGAGCCCAACAACAAGAAGCCCCGCAGTGCGGGGCGTCTTGTTTAGCGCGGGTTGACGATCAGCCTTCCCAGTAGACCTTCATGTTGCGATCGGCTTCGAGCTTGCTCAGCAATTCGCCGTAGCGCTTCTCGATTTCGTTGCGACGCACCTTCATCGTCGGCGTCATCAGGCCGTTGTCGATCGACCAGGTGTCCTGAGTGACCACGATCTTGGCGATGGCCTCATGCGGTTCGAGCGTCTGGTTGACCGCCGCCATGGTCGCCACCAGGCCAGCTTCGATCTGGTCCTTCGGCAGCTTGCGGGCATCGGCGTTCAGCGACAGCACCAGCATCGGCTGATACAGGCCGGCACCGACCAGACACATCTGCTCGACTGCGGTGTTGGTGCCGAACTTGCCCTCGATCGGCGCCGGGCTGACGTACTTGCCCTTCAGCGTCTTGAAGATTTCCTTCACGCGGCCGGTGATGAACAGGTAGCCATCGGAATCGATGTGGCCCTTGTCGCCGGTACGCAGCCAGCCATCGGCGGTGAACAGTTCGGCGGTCTTTTCCGGATCCTTGTAGTAGCCCGGCGTGTTGCCCGGATGCTTGCACTGGATTTCGCCGTCTTCAGCGATGCGCAGGCCGGAGTCGACGAACGGCTTGCCGATCGAGCCGATCTTGTTCTGGCCCGGCAGGTTGAGGCTGGCGTAGATCGAGTTCTCGGTCATGCCATAGCCCTGCATGATGTCGATGCCGATGCGCGCGAACCACTCGATGATCGGCCTCGGCAGCGGGGCCGCTCCGGACACCACCAGCCAGGCGCGGTCCAAGCCCAAGCCCTTGCGGATCTTTCGCTTGATCAGGCCGGAAATGATCGGCAGCTTCATCAGCCGGTCGATCTTGGCCTGCGGCAGCTTCTTCAGAATGCCGCCCTGCACGCGGCTGTAGACCAGCGGCACGCCGTAGAAGCGCGTCGGGCGCACCAGCGCCAGCGTCTCCGGCAGCTTTTCGAGTTCCTCGAGAAAATGGACCTGCGCCGGCAGGTACAGGCTGGCGCTTTCGACGGCGCCGCGCTCGAAGGCGTGCGCCAGCGGCAGGTAGGACAGGAAATGCTCGCCGCCGGCCCGCGCCGGCTGGTCGCGCAGCATGCCGGCCACGGTGAACGCGAGATTGTCGGCCGTGATCATCACGCCCTTCGGGTTGCCGGTGGTGCCCGAGGTGTAGATCAGGCTCCAGACCGCATCGCCGGCCCGTTCGACCGGCTGTGCCAGCGGCGCATGGGCCGCCGTGAGCGTGTTCCAGTCCTGCGCGCATGGGGCGACGCCGGGATACGGCAGTGCGATGCGGATGACATCGGCCGGCAGCGCAGCCAGGAAGCCCGCCGCGTCCGGCATCGGCCCGATGAAGGCGGCCTTGATTCCGGCGTGGCCGGCGATGAAGCGGACGGCGTCCTCGCTCTGCTTCGGATACAGGCCGACGCCGATCAGGCCGGCCATCCCGCAGGCGAAATCGGCCATGAACCAGTGCGCGTTGTTCATGCCGGTCATCGCCACCGCGTCGCCCGGCTTCAGGCCCATCGCGATCAGCGCCGACGCCATCCGCTGCGCCTGATCGGCCACTTCGCCCCAGGTCCAGGTCCGCCAGACTCCCTTGATCGGCTGGTGCAGGTAGGGCTCATTCGGGGTTTCGGCAGCCCGCTTGAGCAGCTGTTGCACCGGGTTCGGCAGCTTGGACATGAACATTCTCGGGTCGTTGGGTACAGATGAGCGCGGGAATGCTAGCAAAGCAGTTGCGTGAACGTGCGCTGGCGTATGGAGGCGGGCAACCCGGCCTGGCGTCTCGGTATGCCGGACAGTCGAGGTATGAAACGATCACGGCGTTGCGCCTCCACGAACCGTCCCTGAATCCATGAGAAAGCTGTTGGCTGTTGCCGTGCTGGGCCTGCTGTTTGTGCTCGCATACCTGCTGTTGAAACCGACTGCGGTCGATCCGGTCGCCTGGCAGGCGCCTGCTGCTCCTGGGCTGGTTGGCGCCCACGCCGCGAATGCGCGGCTGAAGGACGTGCAGCGACTGGCCGCCGGCATCGGCATCGGGCCGGAAGGCATCGGCATAGACGCTGATGGCAGCATCGTCACCGGTTTCGAGGATGGCCGGGTGATCCGCCTTTCAGCGGACGCCGGCCACTACGAGGTGCTGGCCAATACCGGCGGACGTCCGCTCGGCATCGGCTTCGCAGCCGACGGCGCGCCGCTGGTTGCCGATGCCCGAAAGGGCCTGCTGCGGATTGCCGACGGCCAGGCCGTGCCGCTAGCTACGGAAGCAGCTGGCCGGGCGCTCGGCTTTACCGACGATGTCGATGTCGCCAGCACGCAGCTGCTGTTTTCCGACGCATCGACCAAGTTCGGCTATCACCAGTACATGCTCGACGTGCTGGAACACCGGCCGCATGGCCGGCTGCTGATCCATGACAGCGGCACAGGTGCCACCACCGAGCTGGCGCGCGATCTCTACTTCGCGAACGGCGTCGCCTGGGGCCCCGATGACGCCTATGTGCTGGTATCGGAAACCTCGGCTTACCGGATCAAGCGCATCTGGCTGAAGGGCGCCAAGGCCGGTACCACGGACCTGTTTGCCGACAACCTGCCCGGGTTTCCGGACAACCTCAGCTTCAATGGCCGCGATCGGGTCTGGGTGGCGCTGGCCGGGCCGCGCGATGCCGGGCTCGATGCGCTCGCCGAATGGCCGCAGCTGCGCCGGATGCTGGCTCGCCTGCCGGCTACGATCCAGCAACGGCTGGCGTTCTCGCCGATCAAGCACGGCCATGTGCTCGGCTTCGATCTGCAGGGGCGGGTGATCGCTGATCTGCAGCACCACGCGGCCGACGCCTATGCACCGATCACCAGCGTCGAGGAGCGCGGACCCTGGCTGTATTTCGGATCTTTGAACGAAACCTCGATTGCGCGCCTACCGCTGAACCGGGCTGTCGCCGATGCCGAGCCGCCGTCCGAGGGCTGGCAACAGGCCCCGACCGCACCGCTGGCTGCAAATCACTGATCCCGATAAATCCCTTAGCTTTCGTTGCATTGCAGCAACTTCTGCAATTCACCATCAACTTTTTCAGGCCCGCCGATTGCGCTATTGCAAAACCCGGTCGCGCCTCGTATACCTGACGCAACAGCCGCCCATACGGGTAGGCATGGAGCAGTACAACGTGACGTGACACGCAGCAGGTGACACGCACGATCACTACATAACGACGGCTAATTGCCGAACGCGGTCCGACCTGCAAACGGGCCGCGTGTGCGAGAGGAGGAGACAATGCAGACCAAACATCCCGTGCAGGGAACTGCGACGGCACGCCCGTCGTTCGCGCGGCGCGCGCCGGTGGCAGCGCTGACCGCCGCCATCGCCATGATGGTCGCTGGCCCGGCAGCCGCTTTCCAGTTTGAACTCGGCCCGATCGAGGGCAACCTCGACAACACCGTGTCCTACGGCGCGCTGTGGCGTGCCCAGGGGCGCTCCGACCAGCTGGTCGGTATTGCCAATGGCGGCTCGGCGCGCACCGTGAATGCCGACGACGGCAACCTGAACTACGGTGCCGGCGACCTCGTCAACCAGATCTTCCGCGCCACGCACGAGCTGGAACTGAAGTACGGCGACAACATCGGCATCTTCGTTCGCGGCTCGGAGTTCTTCGATCTGCAGGTGGCCCATGAACTCGAGAAGTTCGGCGGCCGCGGCCGTGACCGCCTGCAAATGCACTGGGAACTGCTCGATGCGTTCCTGAGCGTCAGCGGCAAGCCGTTCGGCGACCGCACCACCAACGTCCGCATCGGCAACCAGGTGATCAACTGGGGCGAGTCGACGTTCATCCAGAACGGCATCAACGCCACCAATCCGCTTGATGTGCTGCGTCTGCGCTCGCCAGGTGCCGAGCTGCGTGAAGCGTTCCGGCCGACGCCGATGCTGTCGTTCTCTCAGGAACTGACTGATTCGCTGACCGCCGAAGGCTATGTGCAGGCGCGCTTCGACAACTTCCTGCTCGACCCGCGTGGCTCGTACTTCTCGACCACCGACATCGCCAGCGATGACGGCAATCGCGCGGTGATCAGCTTCGGCCGCCGCGATGACGATTTCATGGGCAACCCGTTCCCGGGTGCCGGCCCGACCGCCGGGCTGTCCGCCGCGGCGCAGGCCGCCGGCCTCGGTGCCTTCGATGGCGCGGCCAGCGTCTGGGTCAACCGCGTCGGCGTGCGCGATCGTCCGAACGGCTTCGGCCAGTTCGGTGTCGCCACCCGCTACCTCGCGGAATGGCTGGGCTCGACCGAATTCGGCGCGTACTACCAGTACTACCACTCGCGCGTGCCGCTGGTGTCGGCGCTGAAGTCGACCGATCCGCGACGCGCCAGCGGTACCACCTCGGCCGCATCGAACGTGCCGCTGCCGCCGCAGGCCGGTGGCAGCATCGGTGTCGCTTCCGGGCAGAACGGCAGCGCCGGCTACTTCCTGGAATATCCGAAGAACATCCACCTGGTCGGCCTGTCGTTCAACACGCAGCTTCCGAACGGCATCGCGCTGCAGGGCGAGTACAGCTACCGGCCGAACCTGCCGCTGCAGCGTGCCTCCACCGAATTGCTGCTGGCGGCGCTGAACATCGAATCGAACTTCGCGCCGGTGCCGGCTGATATCGCCGCCGGTTCGGAGATTCGCGGCTGGCAGCGCGTGAAGGCGCATCAGATCCAGACCACGGCAACGCAGGTGATTCCGACGATTCTCGGTGCCCAGCAGCTGTCGCTGGTCGGCGAAATCGGCTACGCGTTCCTCGACCTGCCGAGCGGCATCCTGTTCGACGGTCCGGGCACGGCGCTGCCAGCGCTGGCGGCCGCGTCCAACGTGTCCGGTGGCTCGGTGCAGCGGGACGGCTACGCGACCCAGCATTCCTGGGGCTATCGCGCCGTCGCTCGTCTGGACTACCTGAGCCTGCTCGGCTCCTGGAACATGTCGCCGCGCGCAGTGTTCAGCCACGACGTCAAGGGGGTCAGCCCGACGTTCAACGAAGGTGCGCAGGCGGTGACCGCCGGCGTCAACTTCAACTACCAGGCCACGTACACGATCGACCTGTCGTACACGTCGTTCTTCGGCGGTCGCGAGTACTGCGGATCCGATGATCCGAACCCGGCACTGGCGGGCAGCAACGGCCTCGCATCCGGACAGTCGCAGGCCTACTGCACCGCTGCCAACCCGCTGAAGGATCGCGACTTCATCGCGCTGACGATGACCTACGCATTCTGAATGGACAAGGAAACCCAGATATGAAACTGATTCGAATCTCCACCACGATCGTCGCCGCTGCATTCGGCGCGATGACTGCGTTCTCGGCGCAGGCCGAACCGCTGAACACGATGGGCGGCGACACTGCCGCCAACGCTGCCGGCACGATCCCGGCCTGGACCGGTGAAGTGCTCAAGGCGCCGGCCGGCTTCAAGTCCGGCATCCTGTACCCGGATCCGTACGCCTCGGAAAAGCCCACGCTGGTGATCACCGCCGCGAACGCAGAGGAGCACAAGGCGCAGCTGGCGGCGGGCCATCTGGCCATGTTCAAGAAGTACCCGAACTACAAGATCAACGTCTATCCGACGCATCGGACCGGCGTCTATCCGAAGGGCTACTACGACGAAACCAAGGCCAATGCCGGCAAGGCCAAGCTGTCGGACTCCGGCAACGGCGTCCTCGGTGTCAACGGCGGTCTGCCGTTCCCGACACCGAAGAACGGCAATGAAGCGATCTGGAACGCGCTGACCCGCTATCGCGGCGAAACCTACGAAACCGACAACGTCCAGCTGGCCGTCACTCGTGGTGGCGAGTACACGCCGGTTCGTTTCCAGTACCAGCTCGACTTCCAGTTCGGTTCGCTGAACAAGAAGCCGGCCGAGCGCACCGACAACCTGCTGTTCTACTTCCTGCAGCGGATCGTCGCGCCGGCCCGTCTGGCCGGCTCGGTGCTGCTGGTGCACGAGCCGCTGGACCAGACCAAGGTGTTCCGTTCGGCATGGACCTACAACCCGGGCCAGCGCCGCGTGCGCCAGGCACCGAACGTGGCCTATGACAACCCGGGCACGGCGGCCGACGGCCTGCGCACCAACGATGATTTCAACATCTTCAACGGTGCCACCGACCGCTACGACTTCGAACTGGTCGGCAAGAAGGAAATCTACATTCCGTACAACAGCTACAAGGTGTCGAGCGGCGTGAAGCTGGAAGACATCGTCCGTCCGGGCTTCCTGAACCCGGATTACACGCGCTACGAACTTCACCGCGTGTGGGTGGTCGACTCGAAGCTGAAGAAAGGCACTTCGCACCTGTATGCGCGGCGCACCTTCTATCTCGACGAGGACACCTGGACCCCGGTGATGGTCGACAAGTACGACGGTCGCGGCGAGCTGTTCCGCACCGGCGAATACCACTCGATCCAGCTCTGGGACGTGCCGATGACCTTCGGTACCGTCGAAGTGCACAGCGACCTGCAGTCCGGCCGCTTCCTGGCGCTCGGCGTGCGCACCGGCGAAGACAAGATGTATGCCCCGTCGAAGCTGACCCAAGCCGATTTCACGCCGGCCTCGTTGCGCGAATCGGGCGTTCGCTGATCGGCAACGTCTGAACCGCGCTGCAATCGTCACCAGGGCCGACGGGTCTCCCCGCCGGCCCTGTTTGTTTGAGGAGCGAATATGAAGAGGATATCGATGCGCCCGTCGCAACGATGGATCGCGGCCCCGGTGCTCGGTGCCGCCGCACTGGCCGTAGCGGTGCAAGTGAACGCACAGAACCCGGCAGCGGACGCCGAGCCCGCAGAAGCCGCAGCGGCCGCCACGCCGGCTCGGCCTGCGCCGTTGTCGGTCGCCGGCCCGGTCGCGAAGTCGACCGTCGAACGCCTGCTGCTGAATGACGCCACGCGCGCCGGCAAGCGCATCGTCGCGATCGGCGAGCACGGCTACGTGATCACGTCCGACGACGACGCGGCGACCTGGCAGCGCGCTGCCGGCTTGCGCCGGACCATGCTGAACAAGCTGTCGTTCGCCGACGACAAGACCGGCTGGGTCGTCGGCCACGACGGCCTGATCGCGATGACCCGGGATGGCGGTGCGACCTGGAAGGAACAGCGCTTCGCGCCGGCCGACGAGGAGCCGCTGCTCGGTGTCTACGCGCGCGACGCCGAGCACGCCATCGCCGTCGGCGCCTATGGCCTGTATCTCGAAACCGCCGATGGTGGCGCGACCTGGACCGACCGGGTGCTGGCGCCGGAAGGGCAGGAAGACGATCGCCATCTGAATGCGATCACGGCGTTCGGCGGCGGCAAGCTGGCCATTGTCGGCGAGTCCGGACTGGTGAAGATCTCGATCGACAACGGCCTGACCTGGACTGCAGTCACCGCGCCGTATGAAGGTTCGTACTTCGGCGCACTGCCGATCGAAACCGATGGACTGATGGTCTTCGGCCTGCGCGGTCAGGCCTTCGTCAGCCGCGATGCCGGCGCCACCTGGAGCGCTGCCGAAGGCTCCGGTCCGGTGACGCTGCTCGGCGGTGGTGTTGGCGCCGACGGTGCCGTGACGCTGGTCGGCTCGGCCGGCAGTGTGCGGATCAGCCGCGACGCCGGCAAGACTTTCGCGCCACTGGCGCCGGCGAAGATCGCCGCGTTTTCCACGGCACTGCCGCTCGACGCCACGCACGCGCTGCTGTTCGGCGAAGCCGGCACCAGCGTTCTCGACCTCGCAGGAGCCGCGAAATGAGTCTGAAGCCCCGCAAGACGACGGCCGATCTGCCGCGCATCGAAGGGCCGCTCGGTGGCCTGATCCAGGGCCTGTCGAACCTGCTGTTCAGCAACCGGGCGCTGATGCTCGGCATCTTCGCCGCGTTGACCGTGTTCCTCGCCTGGTCAGCCAGCGGGCTCAAGGTCGATGCCGGCTTCAAGAAGATGATCCCGCTCGAACATCCGTACATGAAGACGTTCACGGACTACGAGCAGACCTTCGGCGGCGCCAACCGCATCATCGTTGCGCTGATCCGCGAACCGGCCGCCGACGGCGCGCCGGCAACGACGATCTTCGACAAGGCCTTCATGGCCAGCCTGAAGGCGGCGACCGACGACCTGTTCTACATCAAGGGCGTTGATCGGCCGACGGTGCAGTCGCTGTTCACGCCGAACGTCCGCTTCATCGAGATCGTCGAAGGCGGCTTCGCCGGCGGCAACGTCATTCCGGCGACCTTCCAGGGCGAGCCGGAAGATCTGGAAACGGTGCGCCGCAACGTCCAGAAGGCGGGCCTCGTGGGGCGTCTGGTTTCGAACGACCTGCGCGGTGCCTTGATTCGCGCCGACCTGCTCGATGTCGATCCGGAAACCGGCGAAAAGCTGAACTACCCGCGTATCGCGGCGGAACTCGAAGCGCTGCGTGCGAAATACCAGAAGGATGGCGTGCAGGTGCACGTCATCGGCTTCGCCAAGGCGGTCGGCGACATCACCGAAGGCGCGAAGGGTGTCATCGCGTTCTTCCTGATCGCGTTCGTGATCACGTCGCTGCTGCTGCTCTGGTACACCAAGTCGGCAAAGCTGACCGGAGTCGCGCTGGTCTGTGCGCTGCTGCCGGTGCTGTGGCTGCTCGGCACCTTGCCGCTGGTCGGTTACGGCATCGATCCGCTGTCGATCCTGGTGCCGTTCCTGATCTTTTCGATCGGCTGCAGCCACGCGGTGCAGATGACCAATGCCTGGAAGGACGCGATCGCCGACGGCTTCGATCCCACCGACGCGTCGCGCTTCGCGTTCAGCCAGCTGTTCATTCCCGGCACGCTGGCGCTGGTCACCAATGCGCTCGGCTTCCTGGTGATCATGCTGATCGAGATCGACATCGTTCGCGAACTCGGCATCACGGCGACGCTCGGCGTGTCCCTGATGATCGTCACCAACAAGATGGTGCTGCCGATCCTGCTGACCTATCTGAACATCAGCCAGAAGACGCTGGACGCCAAGCTCAAGCTCGAAAACAGCTTCGATCCGTTCTGGCGCGCCTGCTCGCACTTCGCCGAGAAGCGCACGGCGGTCTGGGCCATTGCCGGTTCGGTGGTGCTGCTGGTGATCGGCGTCTGGCTGGCGCGCGATCAGAAGGTCGGCGATCTCGGTTCCGGCTTGCCGGAACTGCGCGAGGACTCGCGCTACAACCGCGACAACGCGGCGATCACCGGCAACTTCAAGATCGGCGTCGACGTCATCTCGATCGTCGTGCAGACCAAGGACATCGACGGCGCCTGTACCGATCACCGGGTGATGGACGCGATGGACGCGTTCGAGTGGAAGATGAAGAACGTCGATGGCATCGCCAGCGCGATCTCTCTTCCCAGCATGGCCAAGATCGTCAACGCTGGCTTCAACGAAGGCTCGTTGCGCTGGCGCGTGCTGGCGCGCAATCGCGATGTGCTGGCGCAGGCGGTGACGCCGATCGACACCGGCACCGGTCTGCTGAACTCCGACTGCTCGGCGATGCAGATGCTGTTCTTCACTAGCGATCACCAGGGCGAAACACTGGCTCACATCGTGCAGTCCGTGAAGGACTGGAACACCGCGTTCCATGCGCCGGACAGCGAGTTCGCCGAGATCGCGCCGAAGGTCGAGTTCAAGCTGGCGTCCGGCAATGCCGGCGTGATGGCGGCGACCAACGAAGCGGTCGAGGAAGCCGACAAGCACGAGCTGGCGGCGATCTTCGGCGCCATCACGCTGATGTGCCTGCTGACCTTCCGCTCGTTCGGCGCCACGCTGTGCATCATCCTGCCGCTGGCACTGGTGTCGCTGCTGAACAACGCGCTGATGGCCAGCTTGAGCATCGGCCTGAAGGTCTCGACCTTGCCGGTGATCGCGCTCGGTGTCGGCGTCGGTGTCGACTACGGCATCTACCTGTACGACCGCATCGAGGTGCATCTGCACCACGGCATGAGTCTGGTCGAGGCGTTCTTCAACGCCCTGAAGGAACGCGGCGCGGCAGCCGCGTTCACCGCGGTGACGATGAGTCTCGGTGTCGCCACCTGGGCGTTCTCGGCGCTGAAGTTCCAGGCCGACATGGGCGTGCTGCTGAGCTTCATGTTCTTGGTCAACATGCTCGGCGCGCTGATCCTGCTGCCATCGCTGCTGGCGTTCTTCATCAAGGTGAAAAAGACCTGAGGCGGCCAGCTTCAGGACCGTTCGGAAGATCCGCGTTCGCGCTGCCGCGCGTTCGCGGATAATCCGCTCCCCATGAATCTGCCTCCGCCCAAGCCCGCCGTCATCGGCCTGCCGTCACTGCCGAAACTGCGTGCCACGATCGAGGCCGACGGTTTCGCGTTTGTCAGCAGCGCGGCGATGCAGGGGGCGTTGCTGGCCGCCGGCTCGATGGTCGACTGGCCGGCGTTCAGCGCCAGCTGGAACGATCTGGCGGTCGATACCTTCATGGCCGATGGCGGCCGCTACCGCCGTCGCCGCCATGCGGTCTATGCCGTCGAAGCGGGCGCTGCCATCGTCCGCGAAGCGCATCAGCCGCACTGGCAGGGGCTGGAGTACAACCCGTTGAATGGCGGCGTCGCGCGCTGGTTCGAGCCGGTCACGGCGGCCATCGGCAATGGCGACAGCATCAACACGATCCTGCGCTGGTGTGCCGGCCTGTTTGGGCGACTGTCGCCGGAGGTCGCCGCCTGGCGCGTCGAGGTCCACCAGTTCCGCATCGAGGCCGGGCCCGGTGTGGCCGGTCAGCCGACCCCGGAAGGCGCGCATCGCGACGGTGTCGATCATGTGCTGGTGCTGATGATCCGCCGCCACAACATCGTCGAAGGCACGACCACGATCATTGGCCCGGACGACAGCGAACTCGGCAGCTTCACGCTGACCCACCCGTTCGATGCCGCCCTGGTCGACGACAGCCGCGTGCGCCACGGCGTGACGCCGGTCGAAGCGCAGGACCCGACGCAGCCGGCCTGGCGCGATGTGCTGGTGGTGACGTTCAAGCGGCGCTGAGGGCGCGCTGTCCTGCTCGGGCTGGATGTCTCATGCCATCCCTGGCGAGGCCGCGTCCTTCCTGAGCTGGCCCCGGCCCGGTCATCCATGACCGGGCGCCTGATATGCGCGAGCAGTGCTCGCCGATCTCAGGCCCAGGCGTCCGCGTTCTTCACGACGACATTGAAGCCATCGGCAATCTCGGCCAGTGCCGTGTCGTGCACCTGCGACGCCGGAATGGTGCCGCCGAGGGCGCCCGGCAGCGGCCGTGTCGCGCAGGCATCGGCGACCACCGTTGCCCGGTAGCCGTGATCGGTGGCCGAGCGGGCGGTTGCCGAAATGCACATGTGGGTCATCGCGCCGGCAATGATCACCTCGCTGCGGCCGGTGGCTTTCAGCGCATCGGCCAGGCCGGTTGCAGTGAAGCAGTTCGGATAGTTCTTCTCGATCACCGTTTCGCAGGCCAACGGTTTCACCGCATCGATCAGACCGAAGTAAGGGCCGGTCGGATCGAAGATCGGCGCGCCTGGGCCGGTCTTGTGCTGGAAGTGGAATACCGGCACGCCGTTGGCGCGCGCCAGCGCCAGCAGCTTCTTCGTTTCAGTCAGCGCGCGATCGAGCTGGTCGAGCTTCAGTGCGCCGCTCTGGTATTCGTTCTGCAGGTCGATCACCAGCAGCGCGGAATTGCCCAGCGGTGATGGCGTCAGCGGCGCGCCGGCGATCTGGGTCAGGGTCTTGGGGTCGGCCATGCGGCGCTCTCCTCGGTCAGGCTCGTTATCGTGGTTGGTACGTTGCGTGGACCGTAGCAGGGCCGGCAACACTCGCCCATGCGGGCGAGCCAGACCGGCCCGGTCTCAGGCGGCGTCGCTGTGTTGCGGGATCGGCTGGCCGTCGTCGAAGAACGCCATCGATACCGAGTTCAGGCAGTAGCGCTGGCCGCTCGGCTTCGGGCCGTCGTTGAACACGTGGCCGAGGTGACCGTCGCAGCGCCGGCAGCGGATCTCGGTACGAATCATCCCGTAGCTGTAGTCCGAGATATTGCGGACGTGGCTGGCATCGAACGGTTCGAAAAAGCTCGGCCAGCCGGTGCCGGAATCGAACTTGGCGATCGACCGGAACAGCGGCAGGCCGCACAAGCGGCAGGCGTAGACGCCGTCCTTCTTGTTGTCGTTGAAGTGCCCGCAGAAGGCGCGTTCGGTGCCGTGTTCCAGCAGCACGCGGCGCTCCTCGGCGTTCAGACCCTGGGCCAGCGTCTGCTTCAGCGTGTCGCTGAGCGGTCGCAGATCGTAGCCGCTGGGGCTGACAGTGATTGTCGGGCCAGCATCGCTGGCGTCCTGCTTGCCGGCAGCCGGCTTCTTGTCGAACAGACTCATTTGCGGAGGTACTCGGTGAACTTGTGTTCCAGCTTGTCGACCTTCGGCGCCGCCACGCCAGCGATGTACGGCTGGCCGGGGTTCCGGATCGCGTAGTCCTGATGATAGGTCTCGGCGATGTAGAAGCGCTCCAGCGGGGTCAGCACCGTCACGATCGGGCTGCGGAACACCTGTGCGGCGTCCAGCTGGGCGATGTAGGCGGCCGCGACATCGCGCTCCGCTTCGCTCTGGAAGAAGATCGCCGAGCGGTACTGCCGGCCGCGGTCATTGCCCTGGCGATCGAGCTGCGTCGGGTCGTGCGCTACCGCAAACAGCACCTTCAGCAGCTGGCCGTAGGAAATCACCGCCGGGTCGTAGACGATCTTCACGACTTCGGCGTGGTTGGTGCGGCCCGTGCAGACGGCATCGTAGTTGGCGGTGTCGGCAGTGCCGCCGGCATAGCCGGAGATCACATCCGAGACGCCATCGAGCCGCTCGAAAACGGCTTCGACGCACCAGAAGCAGCCGGCAGCGAACACGGCTTCCTGAGGGCCGGGGATCGTCGCTGCCAGGTCGCGAGCCGGATCGGGGAAGCCGGAGTGGTCGGCGCGGCGCGCGGCCGCGGGAAGTTCGCAAACGGTGTTCATGGTTTTCTCGCTGAACGAAGTGGATGAGGCTGCAGCCGTTGCCGCCGGAGCGGGGCGCGCAAGCCATCGGGCGAGCAGGCGGATCATGCGCCGAATCGTCGTGCCCGGTGCCCGATGCGATCTGTACCGGCGCGTTCCGGATTCATGACCGATGCGGCAGCGCCGGTGGTTCAGGCGGTGCCGGCGTCGTGGCCAGACTTGCGCTCGATGAATTCGATCTTGTAGCCGTCCGGGTCTTCGACAAAGGCGATCACCGTGGTGCCGTGCTTCATCGGCCCGGCTTCGCGATTCACCTTGCCGCCGCGGGCCTTGACGTCCGCACAGGCCTTGCTGGCGTCGGAGACTTCCAGCGCGATATGGCCATAGCCATTGCCGAGCTCGTAGTGGGTGGTATCCCAGTTGTGGGTCAGCTCCAGTTCGGCGCCGCGCTGCACGCCGTCGACGCGCTCCTCTGCCCCCATGAAAGCCAGCGTGAAGCGCCCTTCCGGGTAATCGCGGCGCGATACCAGCTTCAGGCCCAGCACATCGCGGTAGAAGGCAATCGAGCGGTCGAGATTGCCGACGCGCAGCATGGTGTGAAGAATCTTCATGATCGGAGTCCCAGACGGAAAGGATCGAAGCGGCTTGCGCGGCGGTCCGGCGACCGTCTCTGGCGCTTCGCCCGGTCAACAAACGATGGGGCGGCCGGGCGTCGGTTCAACCGCGGGGCAGGCCTCAGGCGCGTGCGCAGGCTTGCCCAGGGTGTCGCCGCGCGCGCGATCAACGCATCGCTGCAACATCGCCGGACCATTCTTGCGCTGGACACACAGGTTCGCAAAAGTCGGCTAGAGTCAAGGACATGATGCATTCGATCCTCAAGCTTGATATCGGTGGCATGCCGGTTGGCTGGATTCGTTGGCAGACCGCTGCAACGCTTTACGCCCGAGACTGCGTGCGCTGGGAGACTGGCGCCGAACGCTTCATCGTCCGCGGCGGCATCAACGCCCGCACCGGGCAACCATCCGAACTGCGGATTGGCTCGATCATCGCCGTCGCCGACCGCTCGCGACGCCATAACGGTGGCAACGCGCCGCTGCTGACCAATCGCACGCTGTTCCAGCGCGACAAGAATCTCTGCCTGTACTGCGGCCGGCAGTTTTCGCCGAACGAACTGACCCGCGACCACATCGTCCCCGCGTCGCGCGGCGGCGATTCGATCTGGGAAAACTGCGTCACCGCCTGCCGCGCCTGCAACCAGTACAAGGACGACCGCACGCCCGAGGAAGCCGGCATGAAGCTGCTGGCGGTGCCGTACATCCCGAATCTGGCGCAGTACCTGATCCTGTCGAATCGCAGGATCCTGGCCGACCAGATGGAGTTCCTGCTCGCCTACGCGCGCAAGAAGGTTGCATGTCAGCCGCTAATTAGGTCAGACAACGCTAAATCCCTGCGTCAATGAGCCAATTGGTTTGCGAAGGTCGCGCCAGCAAAATCAATCGCTTGCCCACAATCGAAACCGACTCCTAAGGCGCTCGCTGACGATCTGCCAGGGCGCACCAGTCGACGCCGGCACTCGCCCCAGCTCATCTTCGGCTATCTGCAATAGGTGGTTGTGGACCGGCCAGCTTTTCGTAGACACCTCAGTTGCCATAATTGATGGCAATCACCGAGGTGTTTATGAGCAGCAACCGGCAGTACACGGATGAGTTCAGGAGCGAGGCGGTGAAGCAGGTCGTGGAGCGCGGCTTAACGGTGGTGGACGTGGCGACGCGGGTCAGGGTTCCGAAGCACACGTTGTACGGCTGGGTACAGAGCGCACGAAAAGCTTCCCGAGCAGGCGTTGTCGTGGCCGCGGTGGCGGTCAGCGATTCTGCCGAGGTGCGCCGGCTCAAGGCCGAGCTGAGGCGGGTTACCGAAGAGCGCGACGGCGAATTCAATCGGTCGTCGCAACATCTCGAAAAAGGAGATGTTGGATGGGGCGTGGGAAGGGTCGGGGGGCTGAGCAGACGGGGCGCGCGCCGACGTATTCGCCGGGGCGACCGGGGGTCAATCAGCGAGATACCAAGGTGGCATTCTGGAAGCGGATCGCCGAAGGCTTGGAGAGTGATGCGGCGGCTCAGGAATGCGGGGTGTCACAACCGCTGGGTCCGCGCTGGTTCCGCGAGGCGGGCGGTATGCCGCCGATCAGCCTGAAGCTGCACTCGGGGCGATATCTATCGTTTTCCGAACGCGAGGACATCGCCTTGCTGAGAGCGCAGGGCATGAGCGTCCGAGAAATTGCGCGACGATTAGCGAGATCGCCATCCACGATCTCGCGCGAACTTCGCCGCAATGCAGCAACGCGCGGATGGACGCTGGAATACCGTGCCACCGTCGCTCAATGGAAAGCCGAGAAGGCCGCCGAGCGTCCCAAGGTTTCGAGGCTCGCGGGGAATGAGCCGCTCCGGGCGTATGTTCAGGCCCGGCCCGGAGGAATCGTCACCAGCGCAGGCGGCAAGGCATTCGCGGGACCGGAGGTCCCCTGGAAGGGGCGGAGACATGGCCGACGATCGGATCGGCGCTGGGGACGGTCCTGGAGTCCCGAGTAGATCAGTCGCAGACTTTCGATTGACTTCCCGCATGATCCATCGATGCGAATTTCCCACGAATCAATCTACCAGGCGCTCTACGTGCAAGGCTGCGGCGCACTCCGGAGAGAACTGACCGCATGCTTGGGGACTGGCCGCGCGCTTCGACTCCCACGTGCGAGGACAGAGCAGCGCGGGAAGCATTAACTGACTCCTGAAACCATGATCAGCCAACGGCCGGCCGAAGTCGCAGACCGTGCCGTGCCCGGGCATTGGGGAGGCGACATCATTCTCGGCTTGAAGAGTTCTGCGATCGGGACTTTGGTGGAGCGGACGACGCGATTCACGATGCTGCTGCACTTGCCGCCCATGCCTGAGCACCGTCTCGGCATTCGCGAGAGAAATGGTCCTGCCTTGGCTGGTCATGGGGCAGAAGCGGTGCGAAACGCGATCGCAAAGAAGATCGGAAAGCTTCCGCTGCATTTGCGTCAATTGCTGACCTGAGACCAGGGTGCCGAGATCGCTCAGCACGGAAAGTTGCGCATCCAGACCGGAATCGTCATCTAATTCTGTAATCCGCGCAGCCCTTGGCAGCGAGGGACAAATGAAAACACGAATGGATTGCTGCGACAGTATTTCCCGAACGGGACTGATGTCAGCCGCTATCAGGAGCGAGAGCTCGACGCCGTCGTCGAAGCACTGAACGCCAGACCGCGGAAAACGCTCAACCGGAAGACCCAGGCAGAAGCTTTCAACGAGCTGCTATTGTCTTCACAGCAATCATGTGTTGCAACGACGTATTGAACATGGGCAGTTCACCGGCAGCGACTGGGCCCCGTTCCTGAAAGCGCACAGGATGCAGCCGAGCATGAGCCGTCTCGGAAACTGCCACGACAACGCGGTGGCAGAAAGCTTCTTCAGCGCCTTGAAGAAGGAACGGATCAAACGACAGATCTACCCGACGCGGGCTAACACGGCTTCGGACGTGTTCGACTACATCGAGATGTTCTATAACCTGATCCGCCGGCATGGTTCCGTTGGCGGGCTATCACCCGTAGAGTTCGAAAAGAGTTACGTGCTAAGCGGCGACTGAGTGTCTACGGAAGGCTGGCCGGTCCAGTGCGTCTGCGCAGCCGGCTTCGGCGGAATGAAAGACATCGCGCGTTCAGCGAGCGCGGTGATCGTAAGGCTCGGGTTGACACCGAGATTCGCGCCGATCATCGACCCGTCGACCACATATAGGTTTCGGTAGTTGAACACCCGGTTTTCGGCATCGATCACGCCTTGTTCGGGGCTTGCAGCGATCGCGCAGCCGCCCATGCAATGGGCGGTCATGGGAACGTTGAAGAAGATCTCGAAGATCGAGCTGCCACCGACGCCGCCGGTTGCTTTTGCGGCCGCTTCGGCGAAGCGGTTTGCCGATGGGATGTACGTCGGAATGCGGTCGCCCTCGCTGACCATGCGTCGCTTGAATGGCCAGTACCAGGCACGCTTCAAACGCATGTTGATATGACCCTCGACGGTCTGCATGCATAGCAGGATCACGGTCTGTGTCGCGAAGCCGAACGGCAGCCAGCTGCGAATCGCCTTGACTGGGTGGCGGATCAGCAGCGACAGCATTGCCCAAAGCCATGCGAGCGGTCGCGACCATCCGGGCTGTCCGTGGGTCAGCGCAGTGAACAGGCTGCCCATCATGTCCGAACCTTTCGGATAGCGGACCGCCTCGATATGCGTATGCTCGTCGATATGGATGCCGGAGCCGATCGCAATACCCTTCGACAGATCAGTCTCAAGCCCCGGGTACCGCACGGTGAGAATCGATTCGGCATTGGTGCGCACGCGCTTGCCAAGCTGTTCCGAGATGTTCGGCAGCGAGCCCTCATCGCGAAGTCGCAGTAACAGTTCTTGCGTGCCGAGGGATGACGCGGCGAACACGACATTCTTCGCGGTGACGCAGGTGCGATCCGAGGCCGAACCGAACGTTGGCTGGATTGTGACTTCATAACCATCGCGGCCATCGCGATGGTGACCCAGCGGACGAACATCAACCACCCGGGTCTCGGCCCGGACTCTGGCGCCGAGCTTTTCAGCGAGGTAGAGATAGTTCTTGTCCAGCGTGTTCTTGGCATTATGCCGGCACCCGACCATGCACGCGCCGCAGCCCTGACAGGCATTGCGCGCCGGACCTTTTCCACCAAAGTAGGGATCGGGGTAGCTCTTTCCGAGCGGCTGGCCCGGCTCCCCGAAGAAAACACCGACACTGGTCGGGTAAAACGTGGATTCGACGCCGGTTGCTGCTGCCATCCGCTGCAGCATTCGATCGCCGGGTCCGAGGATCGGGTTGGTGGTTACGCCGAGCATTCGCTTGGCGGTCTCATAGTGGCGCGGCATTACCTCGGTCCAGCGATCGAGACCGCTCCAAGAGCCCTCATTCCAGACTCGATCGGGCGGCACCAGCAAGGTCTGCGCGTAGGCGATTGAGCCGCCACCGACAGCATTGCCATGCATGATCATCACGTGCTTGAACAGCCGCATGCTGAGGAAGCCGCGCAAACCGGCGACCGGCATCCACAGGAAGCGTCGGAGGTTCCAGTTGGTCTTCGGCAGCGTCTCCGGTGTCCAGCGCCGGCCCATCTCCATGACCGCAACCTTGTAGCCCTTTTCCGACAAGCGCAGCGCCGAAACGCTGCCGCCGAAGCCAGAGCCGACGATCAGAAAATCGTAGTCATGATTCATGGTTGCAAAAAGAGCGATTGCGGGATCAGTGCTGACCAACCGGTGTACGGACGATGATCCCGTCGAGCTTCGTGCTCATCTTGATCTGGCAGGCCAGACGCGAGCAATGATCGCTGTCGGCGGCCATGTCGAGCATCGACTGCTCCAGCGCCTCCATTGCAGGCAGCTTGTCCATCCATTCTTCAGCGACATGGACATGGCAGGTGGCGCAGGCCGCCGCACCGCCGCAGTCGCCATCAATACCCGGAATCATGTTCGCGACCGCGGCCTCCATCAGTGACAGTCCGTCGTCAACTTCAATGGTGCGGATGGTGCCGTTGTGTTCGATGTAGGTAGCTTTGGACATGCGGGATCTCCTCTCGTAAGCGGATATGGGTTGGGTGTCGCGCCTTGATTCTTCGGCGCCGCAGCTCAGGCGGCAGCGGCGAGGTTCTTGACCGTGATCGACTCGTCCGCCAGGCGTGCAGCCGGAATGCGCAGGCCCTCGGCGATCCAGCTCTTGGCCACGGTGAACTCGGCCGGACGATTGATTGCATCGACCGCGAGTAGCCGACCGGCCTGCAGGTAGTAGGCGGCGAAGCTGCGGCTTTCGGGCGTGCCGCGGATCACGACCTCGTCATACCCGCGATTGAGGCCAGCGGTCTGCAGCTTGATGTCGTACTGATCGGACCAGAACCACGGCACGGCACGATAGGGCTTGGATTTGCCGCAGATCGCAGCGGCTGTTGTCTTGCCTTGCTCGATCGCGTTTGGAACCGACTCCAGCCGTACCCGGGTTTGGTACACCGAATTCGGGTGTTGCGTGCAGTCGCCAACGGCGTAGATGCGCGGCACCGAGGTGCGGCATTCCTCGTCGACGACGATCCCGTTGTCGCAGATGATCCCCGCGGTCATGGCCAGTTCGACGTTGGGCAGCAGGCCGATACCGGCAACGATGAAATCCGCCTCGATACGCTGGTGGTCGCCGGTCAGCAGCGCTGGGTGTGTCTCATCCCCGTCGATGCCGGTGACCATCACGCCACAGCGGATGTTCACGCCATGCGCTTCGTGCTCACGCTGGTAGAAGCCGGCAACCTGCGGGCACGTGACTCGAGCAAGCAGGCTCGGTGCGGCTTCCAGAACGGTCACCTCGAGTTCAAGCTTTCGCGTAACTGCTGCGATTTCCAGTCCGATGTACCCGCCGCCGACCAGCGCGACATGCGCACCGGGCTTGAGCCGTGACTGAATGGCGGCGACATCTTTGACGTTGCGCAGGTAGTGCAGGCGCGGGTGCTCCGCGCCCGGGCAAACCAGCGCTCTTGGCCGCCCCCCTGTCGCGAGCACCAGATGGTCGAAACCCAGACATTCGCCATCGCCGAGTTCGACCTGATGGTTGATCACGTCAATACGGGTCACACGCCGATCCAGCCGCAGCTCGATTTTCTGCTGTTCATAAAAAGCCAAAGGCCGCAGGAACAGTCGCTCTGGAGCGAGCTGGCCGGCCAGATAGGCCTTCGACAGCGGTGGCCGCTGGTACGGCGGCACCGCTTCGTCGCTGATCAGCACGATGCTGCCGGCATAGCCTTCCTGGCGCAGGCTGACAGCGGTCTGGGCCGCCGCCTGCCCACCGCCGACGATTACCACCGTGCCGGTTGACATCACTCTGGCTCGATCAGGGGTTGATGCGGACCTGCATCGACTCGTAGCCCTTCACGAACGGCGAAGGCACCCGCGTCGGTTCCGACAACACCTCGATCTGGCCGGCGCGCGGCCAGCGGGCCAGCAGTTCCTCCCAGAGGATCTTCAGCTGCAGCTCAGCGAGACGATTGCCGACGCAGCGGTGAATCCCGAACCCGAACGACAGGTGATGACGCGCCTTGGCGCGGTCGATGATGAAATCGTCAGGGTTCTCGATCGCGTCGGCGTCTCGATTGCCGGAGACGTACCACATCACCACCTTGTCGCCCTTCTTGATCTGCTTGCCACCGAGCTCGGTGTCGATCATCGCGGTACGGCGCATGTGGGCGAGCGGGGTCTGCCAGCGGATCACCTCGGGAATGAACGAAGGCGCAATCAGTGCAGGGTCGGCAGCGAGCTTCGTGTACTCGGCCGGATTCTGGTTCAGCGCCAGCACGCTGCCGGTCATCGAATTGCGGGTCGTGTCGTTACCGCCCACGATCAGCAGAATGATGTTGCCAAGAAACTCTTCCTGCGACATCGAGCGGGTGCGGTCGTCGTGCGCCATCATCGACAGCAGATCGTTACCCGGCTCGGCATTGACCCGCTCGTTCCAGAGCTTGGTCATGTAGGCCGCGCATTCTCCGAGGATCTGCATGCGCTGCTCCTCGGAATCGATGATGCCTTGGCCCGGCAGCGTGGTCGCGACATCGGACCAGTAAGGAAGCTTGTCGCGGTCTTCGAACGGGAAGCCGAACAAGGTCGCCAGCATCTGCGTTGTCAGGTTGATCGATACCTTCGACACCCAATCGAAGGGCTCGCCGACCGGCAGCGCGTTCAGCGCGTTCTGAGTACGCGTGCGGATCAGATCTTCCAGCCGCGCCAGATTGCTTGGCGCAACGATCGGATTGACCACCTTGCGCTGCTCGTCATGCTTGGGCGGGTCCATCGCGATGAACATCGGCAGGTAGGCCGCCTTGTTGCTTTCGAGAATGGTGATTCCGCCGAAACGCGACTCCGACGAGAAAATCTCGGGATGCGTCTCGACATACATGATGTCCTTGAACTTGGTTACCGACCAATACGGCCCGAACAGGCTATTGGCACAGTAATGAACCGGATCTTCCTTCCGCAGCCGAGCGAAGTACGACCAGAAGCGATTGGTCCGGAACAGTTCCGGGTGGCTGACATCGATCTCGCTCAGCGGAATCGAGTACGCCTCATCGCGCTCGGCGCTGGCGTCGAACGTAGCAGCAGATCCCATGTCTCTCTCCGATTGGACCGCAAGTACTGTGAACACCGGTAGCGCACGGTCCGTCCGCGCAGAATCGGTGTGTCGCATGAATACGTGAGCGTTCCAGAGTGATCGAGACGCGTCACCTATCGTTCGGCAGGAAATCGTCCAGTGATGGACCGAGTACGTTCGTAGGTTCGGCCATGTTTTCAGCATGTCCTGCTTGCTCCGGTGCTGTTCGTCCGGAAACCGAGCGGGTCAGATGCTCGCTGGGGCTGTAGCCGGCGCGAGCGCGGAAGGCGCGGCCGAAGTTCGAGCGATCGTTGTAGCCCAGCGAGTAGGCGACATCCGTGACGCTCATGTTCCCGCCCGCCAGCCGCTCGCACGCCAGCTCGTGACGGACGCGATTGGAAAGCTCGCGAAAACTGGTTCCCTCACGTTCCAGGTAACGATTCAGAGTGCGCGTCGAAATATTGAGCATCGGTGCCAACTCGGCGAGGCTTGGCGTGTCGTCGGAAACCTCGCGCAAAGTCATTGCCACCCAGTCGGCGAACTGGCCACCCCGAGCGACGCGTTGCACCAGTGCCCGGCAGCGTTCCTCGGCGACCTTGCGTGCATGACTGTCAGCCATCGCAAGGCGTCGTTCGCGGGGATTGCCCTCCAGGCGAAGCCGGACGCTCGGCGTCGGCTCGGCGGCGAAGCGTACCCGGACGTCGGTCAATTCCCGTCGATAGCGCTCCCGATGCCGCGGCTCCGCGATCGACAGGTCGAGTCGGCACGGCGGGCAATGGCCGCCGGTCAGATCGGAAACTTCGCGCAGCGCCGCCATACCAATTGCTTCCACGTGGAATACGAGTGACAGTGGGCTGAGCGCTGCGGCTGGCGTGAAGTGCATTTCGCCGTAGTCGGGGCCGCTTGTGTAGCGCATCCGGAAGCTCGGCATGACCAGCCGGAAATACTGGGCCTCGAAGCGCAACGCTTGATCCAGCGTCTCGCAGTTCAGCATGCCGAAGCCGACGAAACTGTGGGCGCTGGCGCTCAGCATACGTCCGAGTTCAAAGGCCAGATCGCTACGGCCGCTCAATGCGTACGCGGTTTCGACCAGACGATCGACTTGCGAGACTTTCAGCATCGCCTCGGGCTCGGTCAGGATCGCGAGCGGGAGATGCAGCGAACCCAGCACCGCAGCGAGGTCGACGCGGTCTTGGGCCAGGATATCCACCAGCCGCGCGTAATAACGGGCTGGCACCAGCAGTCCCGATTTCGACATCGTCTCCTCCGAAGTCCAGGGGCGCGCCGTTTGCGGTCTGGCGCGTAATGACCACATCTTGGCGCAAGATGACCCGCCCGACAAACGGCGATGTCGCACCGTGCTGTCCCCTAAATCCGAGGGAACGCGATGGGTTCGATCAAAGGGAACCAGCTTGCAGTCAGTGCTTCTTCTTTCCAGTTGCCTCGCCCGCCCCGGACCATCGCCGAACCCGATGCCGCCATGCGACGCGCACGGGGTGGGTGGGTTGAGTTGACGGAATTGCTGTGCCGGCGGCGATGAAAAGCGAGTCGGACCTTGAGGATTCGCTGAGGGGCGAGTTACTGCAGGCGCGCAGGCTGCTACTCAACCGCGACCGGGTGCTTGACCTCGACACGGGGCTGCCGATCGTCGTGATCAAGGGGCCCTCAGGCTACGGCAAGACCGTCGTCGCGGAGATGTGGCTATCTCGCCGCCGGCGAAGCGGTAGCCACTGCGGCTGGGCAGCTCTCGATGCTGCTTCGTGCGACCCGCTGGTGTTCCTCAACCAGTTACTTGATGCAGTCGGCGTCAGCCGCCCGACCACAAATGTGGTTGGCGTCGATGACGAGCCGGAACGTGCTTCGCGGTTTGCCGATCTCTGCAGTCACTTGCTCGCCGGCAACGCGGCCTACAGCCTGGTAATCGACGATCTGCAGGCGATCGCCAACTCGGCCAGCCTGAGCTACCTCGAAAAGCTGCTGAACCTGGCCTGCGAGCGGTTCAGCATCTGCGTCGCGATGCAGCATTTCGATCTTGAACTCGGTCTTGGGGTTCTCACGGCGAGGGGCCGGGTCACCTGGATCGATGAGCGCAAGCTGGCGCTGGACCGTGCAGAAGTTGCGCAACTCGCAGCACTGCGCGGACAGCCGCTGGCTGAAGCGCAGCTTGACTGGCTGTACAGGGCTACGGAGGGATGGCCGGCGTTGGTGCATCTGGCTTTGGCGGTACCGGTGGCAATCAGTCCGATCACCGACCTTGATGCAGGTATTGGCTCAGCGCCGTTACGCGATTACATCCAGGAGCGCTTCATCGCCGGTCTCTCGAAGGATGATCAGGACGTGCTTTGGGTGCTGGCTTGTCTGGGGAGCACGCCGGTGCGTCTGCTCGTTGCGCTGCTCGCGCCGGACTCGAACGTTAGCGACGCGCTTCTGCGCTTCAGAGCACTCGGCATTGTGCAGAACCAAGATCCCGAGGATCCCTCGGTGGTCACGCTGCATGCCCTTGTGCGCGAGGGCGCGACTCGCGTGCTCGGCGCTGAACGCGCCTCGGAGCGGATGCCATTGCTGAATCGTGCGGCCGAATGGCTATGGCAGGAGGGTCATGGGCCGTGGGCTGTGCGCATGGCACTTGACGCCGGCCCGGCGCTTGCCGATTCGGCTCGGCGTTGGATCGTGGAGCTTGGGTTCGGAGCGATCTTTCGTACCGGCCAGCATCAGACCCTGCTTGATCTCGCTGAACGATGGGAGCGGATCAGCGGGAACAGCGACCTTGAAATCGATTCGTTGGTCACGTGGGTGCTGGTGTTCAAGAAGCAATTTGAAATTGCAGAGCCCCGTCTGCGGCGGATCGAAGCCGCTTCGCGTGCGGATTTGATCGATATCGTTGGGTTACAG
This sequence comes from Gammaproteobacteria bacterium, assembly GCA_026398875.1. Lineage (GTDB taxonomy): Bacteria > Pseudomonadota > Gammaproteobacteria > Nevskiales > Nevskiaceae > Nevskia. The sequence continues at coordinate 311,355 of JAPLSB010000009.1, forward strand.
CGTGCGGTACTGCTTGCGCTGCGCGACGACTACGCGGGCGGCGGGCAGTTGGCCAAGCGATGGATCGACGGGAATGCCGGCACCGAGTCGTACCAGATGGGGATCGCCTCGACCGTGCATGCCTTCGGCCTCAAGTGTGCAGGCCGTTACGACGCCGCCAACGTCATGCTGCGCGACGCGATGCACAGCTTCGTCGTGGCGCAATCCGCTTACGGCACTGGCTGGGTACACATCGTCGGTGCGCTGAATCTGGTCCAGGCGGGTCGATATCGAGGCGCGATGGCTCAGGTCGAGGCGGGCTTGATGCGTTGCCCCAGTTCGCAGGGCTTCGCCAGCCTGCGCACCTTGCTGCGTGGCATCGAAGCCTTCCTGCGGTACGAGCGCAATGAGCTGGATCAGGTTCGCGACATTCTGGGTGAGGCACTGCCTGCGCTGGCCGACCAGGGCATCGTTGATGCGGTTGCCTTCGGATACATCGCTGCGGCACGCAGCCGCTCGGTGAATGGCGATTTCGGAACCGCCCTCGACATCCTTTCCGAAGGCGAGGCCGTTGCCCTGAAACGAAGCTTTGCGCGATTGGGGCGGATCCTGAGCGCTGAGCGGGCGCTGTTGCTGTTGCGAAACGGCGCAGTTGGTCAGGGTCGAGTTCTGGTCGATGCGATGGCCGAGCCACCGCCACAGCGCATCTCCGTACAAGGACTTCGCGCGCGGCTGGCGATCGCTGACGGCGATGGCCCGAGGGCAATCGAGTTGCTGCGGCCGGTGGTCGACAAGGCACGTCGGCTTGGCCGGCAATCGCGGCTCTGCGAGTTGCTGTTTTGCGTTGCGCTGGCGGAAGACTTGCGCCGTGACGATGCCGCGTGTCATTCGGCGCTGTCCGAGGCATTGGAAATCGCAAGCACCGAAGGCCTGCTGCGGACCGTTCTTGATGAGGGGCGGCCTGTCGCTGCGCTACTGACGCATTGGCTGGAGCGCGGAGCCAGCAGCATGCAACCGGCAATCCACCTCGCGCTTCGCATCCTCGATCTCGGGGCCGGTGGCGCAGGGCCAAATCCGCAGCCGGCATTGCCGACAATCCCCGCGACCTCGACGCTGCCCCGAGCGGCGGCGACATCGCCGTCAGCCGCCTTCAACAAGCGGGAGATCCAGTTGCTTGGCCTTCTCAGCGAAGGTCTGAGCAACGCCCAGCTCGCTAAGCAATGCTGCATCTCCGAAGGAACGGTGAAGTGGTACCTGCACAACCTCTACGAAAAGCTTGGCGTTGGAAACCGCACGGCATTGCTACGCGCGGTGCGCGAGTTGGGTTTAAGGCTTTGAACGTGTAGCCGATCATCGATCATCAAACGAGCACATCATGAGTACCGACTATCTCGCCGACGCCGGGTACTGGACGCCGCTGTCGGCGCTGTACCTCCGCGAGCAGCAGAACCCCGAGACAATCTGGCTGACGCAGCCTGTCGACGGTCAGATCGAAACATACACCTGGCGTCGAGCTGCCGATGAAGTACGGCGGGTCGCCTCATACCTTCGTTCGCTTGAATTGGAGCCGGGCAGCCGAATCGCCCTGCTGTCACGCAACGGTGCGCAATGGATGCTGGCCGAGCTGGCGATCTGGATGGCGGGACATGTGGCAGTCCCGATCTATCCCTCGCTAAACGAGGTTACGGTTGCCTACATCCTTGAGCACAGCGACGCTAAGCTGATGGTGCTAGGGCCGCTCGACGACTGGGAGGCGATGCGCTCCGTGCTGAGGCCATCGTTGCCGGTGCTGAGGCTGTCCGGTGCGCCCGGCGTTTCGGTCCATCAACCATGCCAGTCGTGGACGCGCGTGATCGGCGAGACCGTGCCGCTCGCAGGCAATCCGGATCGCGCATCCGAGGCACTCGCAACCTTGGTCTACACCTCAGGTACGACAGGTGCGCCCAAGGGGGTGATGCTGAGCTTCCGAAGTTACGCCGTCAGCTCGACAATGCTTGCCCAAATCGTGCCTATCGGCGAGTGCGATCGCTTGTTGTCCTATCTGCCACTCGCCCACGTGTTCGAGGCTGCAGCCGTCTTTGCGACAGCGCTGCGTTACGGTGCGCAGGTCTTCTTCAACGAGTCCCTGAAGACCTTCAGTGCCGATATACAGCGCGCACGGCCGACCATCTTCCATTCGGTGCCTCGGCTATGGCTAAAGTTTCAGCTTGGCGTACTGGCCAAGCTGCCGCAGTCTACGCTTGACGCGTTGCTGGCCGATCCGGAGACCGCAGAGGCGACCCGTCGCCAGTTGCTCGGCAGCCTCGGTCTCGACCAGGTGCGGCTGGCGTTCTCTGGGTCGGCACCGCTCCCTCCAAGCCTGATCGACTGGTTTGGTGCGCTCGGCCTTGAGTTGCTCGAGGGTCTGGGAATGAGTGAGGACTTCGCCTATTCACACATCTCGCGGAGCGGCCGCGCTCGGGTCGGCTACGTCGGAGAACCCCTGCAGGGTGTAGAGCGGCGGATTTCAGAAAGCGGTGAACTGCTGATCAAGAGCCCATCGCGGATGATCGGCTACTACGAGGCCTCGGGTACGACTGCTGAAGCCTTTACAGCGGACGGTTACTTCAAATCAGGAGATCGTGCTGAGATTGACGATCTGGGGCGTCTGCGTCTGACCGGCAGGGTTAAGGAACTATTCAAGACCAGTAAGGGCAAGTACGTGGCGCCGGCACCGATCGAGAGCAAGCTGGTGCACCCGATGGTGGAAGCAGTTTGCGTAACTGGTTCTGGCTTCCCGCAGCCATTTGCGATCATCACGCTCAGCGAAGCCGGATGGATGGCTGCGCAGGACGTTGCGCAGCGCGAAATGATCGAACACGAACTGAGTGCGCTCAAGCAGCAGATCAACGACAGCCTGGATCCTCACGAGCACCTCGACTACATGGTCTTGGTCCCGGACCGGTGGAGCATTTCCAATGGTTTCTTGACGCCGACAATGAAGATCAAACGAAACGCCATCGAGGCACGCTATGAGCCACGTTTCATGGCTTGGAGCGAAGTGGGTCGACCAGTGGTGTGGGCGGCTTAACGAATTTCCTCTAGACCAGCCAAAATCCTATCGATCAATAGGTGAACTGAAGCCGCGCGAAACTCATCATGATAGATAGCCAATATGCGATTGTGACTTCGTCAAGCCTCCAGCCGGGGAGTTCACCGGCAGTCAATCGAGACAGACTCATGCGTCGTCGTGCTGCGACTAAGCGTGCCTCTGATTTTCATAAAGACCACCCTGCGGATCCAGCAGCATCGGTACAGCGGTCGGTTCAGGAGCGCGCCCGGCGAGGCTGGAATGTTAGCGGACCGGACATCGAATACATGGCCCGCATCCGACCGATACTGGACTTCATGCTCGACCGTTACTTCCGCGTCGAGACCAATGGTTGGGAGCGCCTGCCCGATGAGCCTTCGTTGCTGATCGGCATCCATTCGGGCACATGGTTGACTATGGATGCGTGGACATTGGTATTCGAGTGGTGGCGGCACTTCGGGACACGTCGTACGCTGCACGGGACTGCACACGACGCGTTGATGGCAATGCCGGTGCTCGGCCCCTTTTTCAAGAAGGTTGGCGTCGTGCCGGCCTCGCGCGAATCCGTTACAGCGGCGCTGGCGAGTCATCACAGCGTAGTCGTTTGGCCCGGTGGCGAGGTCGACGCGATGCGTAGCTGGAAGCGCCGTAACGAAGTCAACTTTGCTGGTCGTCGTGGCTTCGTCAAACAGGCAATTCTGTCGGGTGTGCCGATCGTGCCGATAGCAACAGTTGGCGGGGCGGATACGGTGTTCGTGCTGTCCGAGGGCCGTTGGCTGGCTAAGGCGCTCAACCTCAAGAAGCTGCTTCGCGCCGAGTCCATACCGGTTGTAGCCGGCTTACCATTTGGCATTTGGCCAGAACTGCTGCCAAGTCACATTCCGCTGCCATCGAAGATTGTTAACGAGTATCTTGATCCCATAGCGGTGAGCGGCGACCCAGACCGGGCTAACGACGACAAGTACGTGAATCACATCTTCTCAAAGGTTGAGGACAGTGTGAGGGCGGGCGTGCAGCGTCTCGCTGCCAAGCGCCGGCTCCCAATCATCGGTTAGAAAATCATGAGCACCTCCATTGCCTGGATTCTCGACAGGTCCAGGTTTTTTTTATTTCACCCCAGTTGGCGCAATCGAACAAGAGCGTCAATATTCGAGCGAATGCGACAGCACTTCGGTTTCCAACTCATATCTGTCATTCAGTAGTTATAGCGTCGTCCGGCAGTTCTAGCGATTGCTCGAGCTCGTATAAAGCGTCTGCGGTATAGACCGACAGCTTTTGCAGGCTTGGCAGGGCATCGCGGCTGCCGGTGAAACCAATATTGAGACGGCCGGCATAGCTCACACAGGTGATATTGAGTGCTTGTCCCTGTGATGGAATCGATACTGGGTATATGGCGTCGAGCCGCGCTGAGCCGAGGTAGAGTGTCTTGCCTGGGCCAGGCACATTGGAAATCACGACGTTCATCGCGGGCTTCATTCGATGCGCAATCCCCAGCATGCCAAGCACGGTCCCGGGAACCGCAAGCATGCTTGTGACCGGTAGGCGCATGGAGGACGGCATGCTTTTCAGATACGCCTTGGAGGCGCGCATCGAGCGAGCGATCGCTTGAAGACGGGATAACGGATCATCTCTGTCTGTTGCCAGCGATGACCACACGAAGCCAATAGCGTTTGCGCTTTTGCTGTCTCCGTCCTCGCGAAGGCTGACGGGTACTGCTGCGGTCAACGATTGCTTCGGCAAGCTGCCCAACGATTGCAGGTGTCGACGAAGCGCTGTAGAACAGAGGCTTAGGAAGACATCGTTGATCGACACACCGGCCGTGTCCCCGATTCGCTTGATCCTGACGATCGGCAGACTCTGAGTCGAGACTCGACGTGCGTTTGTCACCAAGCCGTTGAGCTTTGATTTCGGAGACTCGAATGGGAGTACGAGTTCGGCTTCGTCACGTCGCTTAAGCAATGCTGGCCGCAAGGCTCGGGCAAGTTCGTGAAGAACGGCCACCGGCGGGGGAGTCAGTGCTGCCCTAGATTTCTTTTGATGCAGAACACCGGTGTCGGATTTCGGGACTGATTCCCAAGGTGGCCGGAAATGGTGACCCGGGGTCGATTCGAGCGCTCGCGCAATCATCCGCATCCCCTGTACCCCGTCGGCAATTGCGTGGTGGATTTTCAGGTAGATCGCGAACCGCCCGCCGCTGAGACCCTCAATGATGTGGCATGTCCATAACGGTCGCGAGCGGTCGAGGGGCGTCCCATGCAGATGTGAAATCAACTCCCCCAACTCGCGCTCACCGCCCGGTCTCGGCAGCGATGAATGGCGGACGTGGTACTCGAAGTCAATGTTTGTTGTGACTTTAAACGCGGGTACGACGCGCCCGAAGGGCACGCGTACCAGCCGTAGATTCCACGGTGCGTCGACTGCGCTCGGCTGGCGATAGCGTTGCACCACATTCTTGACGAATTCGTCATGCACTTGATCGTGCAGACTAAAAATCTGAAGTGCAGCAACATGCATCGGAGTGTCACGAGTTTCAAGTGCGAGAAACGCAGCATCGAGGGGTTTTAGTCGTTTGACACTTTGTTGTGAAGCAGACGACATGGCTGATCGCACCTTTAGTATTTTATATTCGAGTCGTACAAATGATCGATCATTTGACAAAATGCTATTGGGTTCTTCGTTCAACTATCACCTACAAAAGGATAGGTATTGAGATGAGCTGAGATTATGTTTTGGCCGATGGATAGATATTTTTACTGCTCGGGGTCTCGAAGTCGGCCGCTGATACGTCCGTTTTCGATGTAATGCCGAAACAAAAAGTAGTTGACTCGAAGCTCGCTGAAAGAGCGATGCGTCGTCTTTGGTCGGTAATGCGCGGTGCGTCGGGATGCGTTTGAGCACGGTTCCTCACGGCATTCTGTCGGTATTTCGCCGTCTCTGGGCGAGGTCCCTAGGCACGGAGCGTCGGGTCACCAGAAATCTTGTGGGGTTCCTATCCGCGCCTATGCTTCGCAGCGTTGCTCCCAGGGAAAGCAATGAACCCATAGCGCTCTGCGAGGGTCGGGTTTGCTTCCCGTCTCCGACAACCGGAACACCGGATAGGCCATTTCCCATGCGTTGGGCCGTCACCACATCCACTAGCGCATAAGTTTCACGCATCGGTTGTCAAAGACGGGTGATTTGCCGTAGGGCGTCAATTCTTGCGTCCAAGTCGCGTACGAAACGATTGTTTAGCGCGCGACAGCGTTTAGTCGTTGCCGTTTGCAGACCACCGGCGGAGGCCCGATCGCTCGAAGAAATCAGCTGCTGTCTACCGGTCTCTCGGTCATTGCCGGCCATGATGAGGATCGCGTGTAACAATCAGAAAGGCGCAAGAAAGTCGCGAAATATCAGGCGGTTCTGAGCGTTGACCAAAGCTTGCCAAGAAGGTCGGTGGCACTAACCGAAAACCTATCTTTCTATGGGTGAAATCCGGGGAGATGCCGGATACCTTCCGTTGATAACAGAAAAGCTCGACAACGAATGGGCTCGACCGGCTGAATTTCGTTCTTACGTCGTCAGCGAAAGCGAAGTGACCCTGGGCTTCGTCTGGGATAGCGCAACAGCCGGCAGGCAGCGTGAAGTGTTTGTGAACACGCCAAGCGGTGCTTGGATGAACTTTCGCGTCTGCAGTAAGACTTTGACCGATGTGTCCGACGTAAAAAAACATACGGCTGCCGTCTGGACAAGCCGTAATCACTCGTCACCATGGGAGCGGCCGATGCATTCCGAAGCACAGGGCAAATTCTCGAAGCTGTTCGTGCGCGTCACCGAACCGATCGTGTTCGGCAAGCGCGGCCGCACGCTGGCGGTGCTGGCCATCGTCACGCTGTTCATGATCTTCGAGGCCCTGCAGCTCAAGGTCGATTCCGGCTTCGACAAGCAGTTGCCGCTCGGCCACCCGTACGTCAAGATCTTCAAGCAGTACGAGACCGAGTTTGGCGGCGCCAACCTCGTGCTGTTCGCGCTCGCCGAGAAGAAGGCGCCGGACATCTACAACGCCGAGTTCATGGGCACGCTGCGCAAGGCCACTGATTCGGTGACCTTCCTGCCGGGCACCGACCGCGCCCGCGTCAGCTCAATCTACACGCCGGACGTGCGTTATCTGGAAGTCGTCGAGGACGGCTTCGCCGGCGGCAACGTGGTGTCGGCCGACTTCACGCCGACGCCGGAGAACCTCGCCAAGGTCAAGGCCAATGTCTCCAAGGCCGGCATCGTCGGCCGTCTGGTCGCCAACGACCAGCGCGGCGCGATGATCTTCAGTGAACTGCTGGAACGCGACCCGATCACCGGCAAGCAGATCGACTACATCAAGACCGCCAACCTGATCGAGGAGATCCGCCAGCGCTATCTCAGCCCGAAGCGCTACGAGCTGAAGCTCAAGGCCGATTTCGACACGCTGAAGGCCGGCGAGGTCCTGCACACCGTCTACCGTGATCCGCGCGGCCTGTTCCTGCGCTTCAAGACCTTCGACGTCGACGCCGCTACGGAGGCGGACGCCAACCGCAAGCTCGAGATCAAGGGTGACGCGTTCGACGTCATCGAAAGCGACAACCCGGACTACAACCCGGACATCGACATCCATGTCATCGGTTTCGCGAAGGTGGTCGGCGACATCGCCGACTCGATCACCGAAGTGGTTGGGTTCTTCGCGCTGACGCTGTTCCTGACCTGGATGCTGCTGACGATGTACACCGGCTCGGCGCTGATCGCGCTGATCCCGCTGTCGTGCGCCGTGCTCGCAGTCATCTGGGAACTGGGTATGCTGAACTTGTTCGGCTACGCGCTCGATCCGTTCGGCATCTTGGTGCCGTTCCTGGTGTTGTCGATCGGCGTGTCGCACGGCATCCAGATCACCAGCTTCTGGCTGTACGAGGTCGCCGAACACAAGCTGCCGAGTTTCGAGGCCTCGCGCGCCACCTATCGCCGTCTGGTCGTGCCGGGCATCTCGGCGGTGATCACCAACGTCGTCGGCTTCGGCACCATCCTGCTGGTGCCGATTGGCATCGTCCAGGAAATGGCCGTCAATGCGATGTTCGGCCTGGTCGCCATCATCTTCTGCAAGAAGGCATTGCTGCCCTGCCTGCTGAGCTACGCCTACATCAAGAACCCGGACGAGTTCCGCGCCCACCAGAAGAAGCGCGACGCCAACTTCGAGCCGATGTGGAACGCGGTGTCGAAGCTGACGCTGAAGTCGTATGCAATCGCGACGATCGTGCTGTCGGTGGTCGTGTACGGGCTGTCGTCGCAGGTCAGCAAGCATTTGGCGATCGGCGAACTTCACGAAGGCGTGCCGGAACTGCGTCCGCAGAGCCGCTACAACCAAGACTCGAAGGCGATCGTCGACAACTTTTCGATCGGTGTCGACGTTATCAAGGTGATCGCCGAGTCGAAGGCCGACGGCTGTATCGACCACAGCGTCGTCGAGGGTATTGATCGCTTCGTATGGCGCATGCAGAACACGCCGGGCGTGCAGTCGACGCTGTCGCTGCCGCAGGTACAGAAGAAAGTGTTCAACGCCTACGGCGAGTCGAACCCGAAGTGGAACGTGCTGCCGCGAGAATCGGGTGCGCTGGTGATCACGGTTCAGCCGTTCCCCTCGTCGACTGGCCTCCTCAACGAGAACTGCTCGGCGATTCCTGTGTTCGTTTTCACTGCGGATCATAAAGCGACGACGATCAATCGGATCATTGAAGCGGCAAACAGCTTCATTGCCGAGCAGCCAACGGATTCACCTGTGATCTATAAGCTTGCAACCGGCAACGTTGGTGTGATGGCTGCGGCAAATGACGTTGTACGCGATACCGAATTCACCGTGCTGCTATGGGTCTACGTAGGGATCGGCCTGTGTGTGCTGGCGAGCTTCCGCACGATCGCCAGCGTTATCTGCATCCTCTGCCCGTTAGCGCTGGTCTCGGTGGTCAGTTACGCGGTGATGGTTTATCTCGAGATCGGTCTAAAGGTTTCAACCTTGCCGGTGGCTGCGTTTGCGGCCGGCATTGGGGTGGATTACGGCATCTACATCTATTCCGTACTCGAGGAGTGCGTGAAGAACGGCATGAGCTTGCGCGATGCCTACAAGGTGACACTCCACCAAACCGGCAAGGCCGTGGTGTTCACGTCACTGGCGCTGGCCGGCTCGGTTTGCACCTGGCTGTTCTCGGGCCTTCAGTTCCAAGTCGATATGGGGATCCTGCTTACCATCATGTTCATCGCAAACGCTGTTGCCGCAGTGCTACTTCTGCCGGCGTTCGCGTACTTCTTGCTGAACCCTGCGAAGCTCGTGGCGAAGGCGGCAAAGGAGGCAGCGGACGCCGCGGCAACGAGGTAGTGGAAGCAATACCTGTTGAACGCGCAGTCATTAGCACGGCAAGTCGCGCGTGAACTTGCGTGCCTGTTTGTCAAAATATTTTGTCTAGGAGAGGAGCGTTACATCATGAGAATGAAATATATGATTCCGTCGCTGTTCGCGGCGGTTTCCTTGGTCGGAATTCCGGCCCATGCGAAGGTCAGTGCCGACGAAGCCGCCAAGCTCGGCAAGGAACTGACGCCGGTAGGCGCCGAAAAGGCCGGCAACAAGGCGGGCACGATCCCGGCCTGGACCCCGCAGAGCCAGATCGCCTACAAGAAGGGCGAGTACCCGAGCGACCCGGCGCTGGAAGCCGAGAAGCCGCTGTTCACGATCACCGCAGCCGACGTCGGCAAGTACGCCGCGCAGCTGACCGAAGGCCACAAGGAGCTCTTCAAGCGCTACCCGGCCACCTACAAGATGATCGTTTATCCGTCGCATCGGAACTTCAACTTCCCCGAGAAGTACATGGAGGAGACGATGAAGAATGCGACCCGTGCCGAACTTGATGGCGTCGACAATCCTAAGGGCGCGTTCGTCGGCTTCCCGTTCCCGATCCCTAAGAGTGGTGCCGAGCCGATCTGGAATCACCGCGTGAAGTTCCGCGGCACCACCGTGCGGCGCTACAACAACCAGATGATCGTTCAGCAGAACGGCAAGTTCACGCTGACCAAGATCGTCGAGGACGTGAAGTTCTACTACGCAAGCCTCGACAATCAGAAGCCGATTGAACTTAAGCCGGGTGCCGACTTCCTGCGTTACCTGTCGGAAACGATCTCGCCGCCTCGTGTTGCCGGCACTTTCATCTTGGTGCACGAGAAGGCTGGCTTCGGTCCGGAAGGCCGTTCGGCCTGGCTGTATGCGCCGGCGCTGAAGCGCATCCGCCGTGCTCCGGCGGTCTGCTGCGACAATCCGTACGAAGGCACCGACGGTCACCAGTTCTACGACCAGGTCGACATGTACAACGGAGTGCTCGAGCGCTTCACCTGGAAGCTGGTCGGCAAGAAGGAAATGTACATTCCGTACAACTCCTACAAGATCGCCGGTCCGAAGGTGAAGTACGGCGACATCGCCAAGCCGAACCACATCAACGCCGATCTGCCGCGTTATGAGCTGCATCGCGTTTGGGTCGTTGAAGCGGAGAACAAGCCGGAGCAGCGCCACACCTTCAAAAAGCGAACCATCTACTTCGACGAAGACAGCTGGAACATCGTCGCGATTGACGACTACGACCAGCAGGACAAGCTGCTGCAGTTCCAGGAAGGTCATCCGGTGCAGTACCGCGACGTGCTGGCAGTGACCACGCAGCCGGAAGTCATCTACCACTTTGACTCCGGCCGCTACTTCGTCACCGCAATGTCGAACGAAGACAAGCCGTACGACAACGCGGTCGTGCTGAAGGACTCGGACTTCGAAGCCGACACCGTCCAGAAGCGTACCTCGAAGTAGGTTTCCGCTCTTAAAAGGCGGGGCAGGCGGGATCAGTAAAGACGCCCTCCTCCTCGTCGGCCTCGTGAGCAAGGTTGACGGCGAGGTTGGGGGCGCTTTGTCTTGAAATCAGTTGGGACTCGCGCGCGACGCGGCGTGTCTATGCCTCAAAACAGCAAACGATGGGGATCGCATGGAATTCAGGGACAAATGGGTAGTGGGAGTTATTGGGGGGCTGCTCGGCATTGCGGCGAACGGCGTGCAAGCGCGTGAATTCAGCGCTCGCTTTCTCGACCAAGACTTTGATGCTGTTGTAAATCAGACGCTGACCGCAGGCGTTGGTTTTCGTATCGAGGAGCGCGACTCGCGGCTCGTCGGTAAATCCAATATCAATCCGAATGTCTGCTCTGGCGTTTTTCAGACCTGCCAAGGTCTGCATCGCGAACAAATTTATCCTGCCCAGCAGCTGCGCCGTTCACCGGGTGCCGCATCGATCAATTTCGACGACGGCAACCTCAATTTCGACCGCGGGGACATCACCCAGTCGCCTATCGTCTGGACCCACGATTTCAAGGTTGAGTCCGGTAATTTCGGTTTCTTCTACCGTGGCCGAGCGGTCTATGACCCCGCGCTGTACCACCTGAAAACAAATCGTCCGAATGTCATCACGTCGGATAATTTGGCTAGTGTCGGAAATCAGACACCAGGTAGCCCGTCGAATCGGTACTTCGCGCAGACCTTTGGCCCCGGTGCTCAGGCTGGTGGGTCGCTTGCAGAGGCTGAGGCGCAGCAGATCGGTCTGCGCTACCAGTTCCTCGACACCAATTTCTTCGGCTCAATTTCGTTGCCTGGCGAGCGCGACCTTCAGTTCCGCATCGGCCGCCAGACCGTGCAGTGGGGCGAGTCGACGGTGGCGATCCTGAACTCGATCAACCAAGCTCAGCCGATTAACGCCAACGCGTTCTATCGTTATGGCAACGGTTTGCTTGAGGACCTGTACATCCCGGTGAACATGTTGCGCTTGTCGACCAACATCACTGATGGTCTGTCGATCGAGGGGTATTACCAGTTCGAATACCGCTCGGTGGAAATCCCGGTTCCGGGAACACTGCAGTCGTTCGTCGATCTCGGCACGCCCAACCAGCGCGATTCGGTCAACGCGGCGTTCGGTGGGGCGGCCGATGATCCGGAGTGCTTGGCCGGTGGCCGTCTCGACAATCCGCTGACTCTGATCACGCCGACCTGCTTGCGGATTGGCCGCGCGGCTGACCGCCGTGCAAGTGATCAAGGCCAATTCGGCTTCAAGCTGACCTATTTTGCTGAAGAGCTGAACAACGGCACCGAGTTCAGCGCCTACTTCATGAACTACCACTCGCAGCTGCCGTACTTTAGCGGCTATGCGACCAACGCAAGCTGCGCACGCCGAGAAGGCTCGGCGGTCGGCATCGACGCGCGGAACACTGCCGAGTTCCTCCAGTCCTGTCCAAACCTGCCTTTGACGGCGCTTTCAGCCTCCACCCAGCTTGCCGGGGACGTACTGAGCCTTGCAACGCAACGTCCTGGTGTCTTGGCTGACCTCGGACTGACGGACCTCAACTCGTTGACCGGTTTCGCGAATCTGTTGCTGCCGCGGCCCGGCCTACAGCAGTCCGATGCAGTGCCGTTTCAGACCGCAAAGTTCCAGCTTGAATATCCGGAAAATCGCCGCCTGATCGGGTTCAGCTTCAACACCACTTATGGCGAATACAGCTATCAGGGCGAGATTTCGTACCGCCCGAACGTGCCGCTGCAGGTGGCCCTCGTCGATGTGGTGTTTGCGACTTTCGGGCCGACGCTTACCCGCTGCCACGATCAGGCAATTGGTTGCGCCGGCTCGACCGCCTCGTTGGGCTTCACAGAGAACGGCGGCAACACCTATTCGGTGTATGACAGCAACAATTTCGTCGACGCGAATGGCAACAGCCCGTACGGTGACAATATCAACCTAGTGGTGGGATCCGCGCCCGGCTCCGCGCGCAGCTTCCCGAACTTCATCACGCCGTATCGCGGGATCGCGATCGGCGAGAATGCCCCAAACTCCTTCATCCGAGGTTGGATTCCGGGCAAGGTGTTGAATTACGTGTTTGGTGCGACTCGCGTGCTCAGTGCCAGCGAAAACTGGATTGCAGCGGATCAGGTCATCTTGCTTTATGAAGTTGCAGCGACCCATGTACTGAACCTGCCGAAGTTTGACCAGTTGCAGATCGAAGGACCTGGTACGGCCTACACACACGCTTCCGCCGGTGCCGATGGCTCGGGCGCAGATGGCTCACGGCTGGCGTGCTCGACCAACCCAAGCTGTACAGTTGGTGCGGACGGCCTGCGCTTCAATCCGTTCCAGGCCAAGCGTAACCAGTTCGCGCATTCATTTGCCGGTGGTTACCGCATAGTCAGCCGCATCAGCTACGAGTCGGTGCTTCCAGGCATTTCGGTACAGCCGATCCTGATTTTCCAGCACGACATCTACAACAACTCGCCGGGGCCGGGCGCCAACTATGTCGAGGGTCGTATGCAGCTGAATTCGGTTATCGAGTTCCGCTACGAGAAGTCGGCGTCGATGAGCATTGCCTACAACGCCTATACCCGTGGCGGCGGCAACAACGTCTATCGCGACCGCGACAACATCGGCATTTTCTTCAAGTACCAGTTCTAAAAGGGGAGCCTCAGATGCGCGCGACGCCTGTCAGGGCAACAGCCCTGCTGCTTGCTCTTCTCGCTGGCCCGCTCGCGTCGAGGGTGACTGCGCAGAACGAGCCGGCAGCCGTGTCGAATTCCGAGCAATCGGCTAATAACGATGGCGATGCGGTAGCCGGCGATGAATCATTCAGCGGGCAAGCCAGTGCCGAGGGAGCGACACTGCCCGCGGCCGAGGTCAAGCCGGTAGTGGCCCGGCCGGCTGAGATGGCCGTCAAGGCGGCCAGCAACTCGCTGGTCAAGGTCGTCAACACTGGCAAGCGGTTCGTCGCGGTCGGTGCTCGCGGCCACATTCTGCTTTCAGCTGACGGCAAGGCGTGGCGGCAGGTACCGGTACCAGTGGATTCGCTGTTGACGAGCGTCGCCTTCGCAGACAGCCAGCACGGATGGGCGGTCGGGCACGATGCGGTGATTCTCGGCACGACCGATGGCGGTGAATCTTGGAAGTTGCAGCATTTCCAGCCCGATCTCGCCAAGCCGTTGTTCGACCTGTTGTTCTTCGACACGCAGCACGGGATTGCTGTCGGTGCCTACGGGCTGATGCTTGAGACTCGAGACGCCGGTAGCACTTGGGTTCCGGCCGCGGATAATGTCATCGCCGGAGAAGAGCGCCACATGAATGCTGTGGCCCGGCTAGGGGACGGTAGCGTGATGGTCATTGGCGAAACCGGCTTGATCGGGCTCAGCACCGATCAGGGCGAGACGTGGACCAAGATCGCCAGCCCGTATGAAAGCTCACTGTTTTGCGTCCTCCCCGCAGGAGACAAAGGCGCAATCATCGGCGGGTTGCGTGGCAATGTGTTCTTCTCGGCCGACGTCACCAGCGGTAATTGGTCGAAGATTGACACTGGTACTGACCAGTCCCTGTTTGGTATGGCTGCGCTCCCCGGCAACAAGGTTGCAATGGTCGGTCTGAATGCAACTTTGTTGGTTTTCAAAGCCGGCGGCGGCTCGAAGCAGGTGCCGATCACCGACAAGAACGGCAACAAGCAGACCGACACGCTGTCGTGGCTGCTGCCGACGCGCGACGGGTCGGTGCTGCTGGTCGGCGATGCCGGCGTCCAGCGCCTGGATGCGGCGAAGTTCTGACCGTCGTCCGCGCGCGCCTGCGACGGATCGCACCCGCCTCGGGTGAGCGGCGCGCCGTGAACGCAGCTCGCCTGTCGGCAGCCGCTGCGGCCCTGGCCGCCTGGCTGATGACCTTGCCCCTGCTGGCCTCCGGCCAGCCGTTGCCGGAGCCGGAACCGCTCCAGCAGACGACTGCGCCGGCAACCTCGCCGCCGGCCGAACCGGTGCTGACGCCGCCGGCTGATCCCGCCGCGCCGCCGCCGGCCGAGCCGGTCACGCTGGCTGCGCTGCGGGAACGCCGCTTCCACCAGCTGTGGTCGGCCTTGCCGGCATCGGCAGAACCGGCCGAACGGGTCGAAGCGGCGCTGGCCGATATCCGTCGGCAGCTTGCAGCCGGTCAGCCGTGGCGGGCGGCGCTGCAGGCGGCGCGGCTGGAAGCCGACCTCGGCGAGCGGCCGGAGGTGGCCACCGTGCTGGCGACCGCCGCTGCCCGCTGCGGCCTCACCGGCATCGCGGTGTCGGCGCTGGCGCGCGCCGCCGGTGTGGAACGTCTGTCGCTGGCGGAAGCGGTGCTGACCGTTGCCGAACGGCGCCTCGCCGATGGCGAGCCGGACGCTGCGCTGGCAACGCTGCGCGCACTGCCGGTGCGGCTGGAGCGCCGGCAACGTCATCGTCTGGCGCTGCTCAAGGCGCGCGCCCATTTCGCTCGCGACCGGCCGCTCGAGGCCGCGCAGGCCTTGCAGGCGGCCGAGTTTGATCCGCTACGGCTGGTCGGCGCGCCGCTCGACGACCGCCTGGAAGCGGCGGTGCTGCAGTACGACCTCGGCATCGCGCTGATCCGCAGCGGGGCCGCCGCCCGCGGCCATGCGCTGCTGGAACGGCTGGGCCGCAGCGACAGCATCGGCGACGAGCCACCGGCGCAGGCCTTGCGCGATCGCGCCAATCTCGGGCTGGCGGCGGAGTTCCTGGCCGGCGGCCAGGGCGCCACGGCGCGCGCGCTGTTCGAGCGGGTATCGCTGGAAGGGCCGTACTCGAACCGGGCGCTGCTCGGCATGGGCTGGGCATCACTGGGGCCGCAGGGCGATCCGCAGTCGGGCGGGCTGAATCTCGATGGCGACGGCACCCGGGCAACGCCGAAGTTCGTGCTGCGGGTGATGCAGCGGCGGCGGCTGATCGATTGCGAGAACTACAACCGGCGCGCGCTGGCGCCGACCGAGCTGTGCCAGCGCCAGCCGCGCTTCGAACGCGCGCAGGTGCCGGAGCGCGCCGAATCGCTGGCCGAGGAAGCGATTGCGGTCTGGCAGGAACTGAGCGCCCGCGAGCCGCGTGATCCGGCGGTGCGCGAAGCTTGGGGTGCGCTCGGCCACGCCGCAGCCCGCGCCGGCCTGCGCGCCGCCGCGATCGCCGGCTACGAAGCGGCCGCCGGGCGCTTCGAAGCCGCACTGGCCGACAACCGTGCGGCCGCCAGCCGTTTCGCAGCCGAAGGTCTGGCGCCCGGCTGGGCGGCGCTGTCGGCCGACGGCGCGATGACGGCCGGTCTGGCGCCGGGCGCGCCGCTGCCGGTGGCGGCGCTGATCGGCTTCGAGGCGGCGCTGGGTGTCGACGCCGCGCCGCCGTCGCCGCAGCGCCAGTCGCTGCTCGCCGAGTTGCTGGAGGCGCGCAGCCTGCAGGCGATGTCCGATGATGATCCTGCGCTGGCCGCATGGCAGGACGCGCAGCAGCGGGCGCTGGCGCGCACCGTTGCCGAATCGCTGGACGCCGAGCAGCGGCAGCTGAGCCGCTGGCTGGCCTCGGTGCGCGCCGGCCTGGCGACGCTGTCCGATCCGAGCTTCGTGCTGCCGTCGCCGGACCCCGTGCCGCGCTGAGGCCGCGCGTCAGCCCCAGCTACAGGTACGGCGAGAACAGCCAGCAGACCGCGTCGCGGCTGCGCGCTAGGCCGGATGCCCGGTCCAGTTCGGCGACGCCAAAATGACTACGGCGCTGCTCGATCCACTGGCCCACCGCTTTCATACCGTCGGGACCGGCAACGAGTCCTATCGGTGTTTAACGTGATTGATTCATTTATCATAAGATCATGATGTTGAAAGAAATATGAGCTGCCAAACCCTATTTGTTGAGTGGCAGTTCTGGTCAGCACTGCGAGCGGAGATCGGCTACTTAACGGCCTGCAACGTCGTTTGGGTCGAAGCGGCCGGGATGCGGATTGTCCCCGATTGGTACGGTACGTAGTTTTCGTAAACATAAAACCGAGGCGCCGATGGCTATTCCGAACAACCGGATATGCATTAACCATGAATTGGCTTCGGTAGTGCGATCAACCGCTGAGTCCACGAACCGTACCCTGTCTCAGCAGATCACGCACTGGGCGCAGATCGGCCGGGAACTTGAACGAAGTCGGTGTCTTACGATGTCCTTGATCCAGGCGGTACTGGATGGCCAGGGTGATTACGACGCCCTAGACAGCTATGCGCAGGCCATTGTTCGCGTCAATTGGGCGGAACGAATCGATAAAGCCCGGAAGACCCTACGTCTGTTGCTGCCGACCGAAAGTTGACCATCTGGGGATGCGGACAAAAACTTGGACGGGTTAAGCCGCGATTGCCTGGTTTCTGCGGTACTGCATCGGACTGCGGTAGCCAAGCGACATCTTGATCCGTTCCTCGTTGTACCAGCGGATATAGCGATCCAGAGCTGCGACGAATTCCTCGATGGTCGTGGACAGCCAGTCCCGCGGGTAGAACAGTTCGTTCTTCAGTCGACCGAAGAAGCCTTCGCATGCAGCGTTGTCTGGCGAGCATGCTTTTCGAGACATGGACCGGACGAGCTTCGCGTCTCCGATCCGCGACAGCCAGCCGGGCCATCGATAGTGTCCGCCTCGGTCGGAATGGACAACCGGCCGATGGCTGCTGGCTGCAACGGTCTCGATGGCGGCATCCAGCATCGTGTTGACCAGCTCGGCGTCGGGCCGGGTTCCGATCGACCAGCTGACGACCTTTCCGTCATAGCAATCGATCATCGGGGACAGGTACACCTTGCCGGCCGGGATCTGGAACTCCGTAATGTCGGTCAGCCACTTCTCGTTCGGCGATTCCGCGCTGAAATCTCGATTCAGCAGGTTGTCGGGCGCAGGGCTAATCTCGCCCATGTAAGAGCCGTATCGACGGCGCCTTCGGCCGACGGCGACCAGCGCCTCCTGTTTCATCAGGCGACGAACGACCTTCTCGGATATCCGCAGCGATCGGTCGCTGAGCGAGGCATGCAGCCGGCGATAGCCGTAGCACCGGTAGTTGCGATCGAAGATGTCGACCAGGGCACCACGGATCTCCCCGTACTTGTCGGACGTGTCGAGCCGGGCGAGGTGATAGAAGAAAGAACTGCGCGGCAGGCTGACTGCGGCCAGCAGCTCATTCAGCGTGTAGGTCGACCTCAGGGCATCAACCAGCTCCGTCTTCTCCCGGTTTGTCAGGAGCCGCTGGTCGATGCCCAGATCTTTTTTTAACAGTTCGTTCGCCTTCTTCAGCAGGTCCTG
>JAPLSB010000017.1 GCA_026398875.1 Gammaproteobacteria bacterium
CGCGCCGCCATTGATGCTGTAGCTGCCGCCGGCCACCGAAATCGGGCTCGCCGCGTTGATCCCGCTCACCGTGATCGCGTCGCTCGTCTGCACGCTGCCCAGGGCCGCGTTGGTCACCGGCGCGAAGCTGAATGCGTCTGGCGTCGTGTCCGATGCACCGTCGTCGTTGATGATCGTGCCGGTCGCCTGCGCGCGTGCGAGGCTGGCTCCGCCGGTCGGACTGCTCAGCGTCACGAGGAACGTCTCGTCCGGCTCCGTGACGACGTCGCCCCGGATGCCGACATTGCCAACCTTCAGGGTCTCGCCGGGGGCGAACGTGACGGTCAGCGAGCCGCCGGTGTAATCGGAACCGCTGATGGCGGTGCCATTCGATGTCGTGACTCGCACGCTGACCGTCGTCGCTGCGGCAGCACTCAGGCTCACGGCAAACTGAAGCGCTTTCGTTCCGCTGTTCCCTTCGAGCGTCGAGGCGTCGGCGATGCTCAATGCAGGCGCAGCCTGTGCCTGGACCGTGCGCGGCGAAACGATCCCGGCCAGTGCGACAGCCGCAATGGCAAGTTGAAGGAATCCGCGAACGGCGACGAACTGGCAACGCTTCATTGAGACACTCGTTGGCGATAGATGGGCTGACGGGCCGTCGCCCGGCTGCGATGTATCTGACACTTGTGTCAATGTTGGACCGTTAATGTCAACAGAAGGTCAATGTGGTCTGTTTTTCCGACAATCGATTGGTGTAGGAATTGAAGGAACCCCATGCTTCATGTGACGCAAGTCCGTGTCGCTCCAATCTGACGCACGTCATCCGCTCGACCACCCCCTTGGCAGCCCAAACGCCGCGCGCGCACGACCTTCTCGCGCTGAATAGACGCGAAAGCCGCGGTCATCGGAGATTTACGGCAGAAACCGGAATTGCTTTAGCAATTCCAGCAAGTTTCGTGTCGTGTCGTCAGTCGGCTGCCAGGACCGGCAAGACGCGTTCCAGGATGTCCCGGACCTTGGCCATGCTCAGTGCCAGCCAGTGCTCGATCTGTCCATGGATATCACCGCTGCCGATCCCGGGCGCCCAGTTGACGCTGACGGCGAGGCAGGCATAAGGAAGATCCAGCTCGGCAGCCAGGGCGGCCTCCGGCATGCTGGTCATGCCGACCATGTCGCAGCCATCCTGCTTGAGACGACGGATCTCGCCGGGCGATTCCAGCCGCGGCCCCTGGGTGACCGCCATCACGCCACCGTCGCGGGCCTCGACATTGGCTGCCTTCGCCGCCTCGACCAGCGCCTTGCGTACCGCCGCCGCGTAGGGGTGATTGAACTCGATGTGCTTCAGGGTGCTGCCGGGCTTGCCGTCGAAATAGGTGTGCTCGCGGCCCCAGGTGTAGTCGATCAGATCGTGGGGAATCGCCAGCGCACCCGGCGGAAACCAGCCGGCAATGGCACCGACGGCGCCGATCGCGATCACCTGCTCGACACCGGCCTGCTTCAACGCCCACAGATTGGCCCGGTAGTTGATCGCGTGCGGCGGCAACTTGTGGCCTTCGCCATGGCGCGCCAGGAAGATGGCCTCCACCCCGGCCACGCGCCCGCGAACCAGCGGTGCCGACGGCGACCCGTAGGGCGTGTTGACGATCGAAGAGCCGGTGATCTCCAGCCCTGGCCAGTGGTTCATGCCGGTGCCGCCGATGACGGCGACCTTCGGGGGCTTGGTGGCAGCAGCAGTCATGGCTTGGAGGTCCTTCGGGGTTCGGCAGGAATGATCAGGCGCCGCGCATCGCGTAAATGGCCGGTAACTGACGCCAGCATTCCTTGTAGTCCATGCCGCAGCCGAACACGTAACGGTCGACCACGCTCAGGCCGACGAACTCGGCATGCGCGCCGTCGGCGCGGCGGTCATGCAGCTTGTCGGCGAGCACGGCGACTTTCAGGCTCAGTGGCGCGAATTCTTCGAGCGCCTTGCGGATCGCCACCAGCGTGTGGCCTTCATCGAGGATGTCGTCGATCACCAGCACATGGCGCCCATCAAGAATGGCCGGCGGCTGCCGTTTCCAGATCAGGCCACCGCCGGTCGTGGCGCCGCGATAGCGGGTGGCGTGCAGGTAATCCATCTGGAACGGAAAGTTCAGCCGCCGGGTGATCTCGGCCGTGGTCACCAAGCCACCGTTCATCACGCAGAGAATCAGCGGTGCGCGGTCGGCGTACTCGGCCGTGATTGCCGCGGCCAGCTTGTCGTAGGCGGCAGCCACCTCTGCTTCGCCATGCAGGCAGTCGGCTTCGTTCAGGACTTTGATTGCGTCGGCAACGTCGATGCTCATGGCTTCAGGCTGTGCGGTAGAGGGCTTTCAGACGCGCGCTGGACAGGCGGCGCTGCTTGACCGGCAGCGCGTCCAGCAATTTGACGACTTCCGGGCGTTCGTTGCAGACCGGCAGCATGTCGCAGCCGGAGGCCAGCGCGACGCGGGCACGCTCGACGATGTCGCCGATCACCACCGCGCCTTTCATGCACAGGTCGTCGCAGAACACCGCGCCGTTGTACTTGTACTGGCTGCGCAGCAGGCCGCGGATCCACTTGCGCGAGAACGACGCCGGAACATCGTCGAACGCGCTGTAGCGCACATGCGCCAGCATCAGGCTTTCGATGCCGTCGTCGATCAGCGCCTTGAACGGCACCAGATCCTTCTGCTCGATATCGGCGAACGGCCGTCGATCGATCGGCAGTTCCAGATGCGAATCGGCGGCGACCGCGCCATGTCCCGGAAAGTGCTTGCCGGTAGCCTTCAGGCCAGCGGCATTGAGACCGGCGCGGAACGCGCGCGCCAGCTTGATGATGATCTGCGGATCGGCCGAGAACGCACGATCGCCGATCACCGTCGAGACGCCACAGTCGCGGTCGAGTACGGGTGCGAAGCACAGATCGATGCCGAAGCTGGCCAGTTCGCGGCCGATGGTTTCGCCATGCAGCCGCGCGTCCTCGACCGCCCGCAGCGCCGATTCCTCGTGCAGGCGGCTCAGGGTGCCCATCGCCGGAATCCGCGTGAACCCCACGCGGAAGCGCTGTACTCGCCCACCCTCGTGATCGACCGCGATCAGCAGCCTTGGCGACTTGATCGCCAGCAGGTCCGCGCAAAGCGCGCGCAACTGCTCGGGATCGGCATAGTTGCGGGCAAACAGGATCACGCCGCCGACCAGCGGATGAGCGAGGACTTCGCGGTCTTCGGCGGTCAGAGCCAGGCCGGCGACGTCGGCCATGATCGGTCCCAGAGTCATGCGGGCGCGTGGGGGTGCAGTGGGGAGAACGGCTTCAAGTCGGCTGGTTTTCCGGCCAGTCGCGCCACGGATGCAGCGCGAGGCTGTGATTGTAATAGCGCCGGTCCTCGGTCACTTCGGCCGCCAGCCAGGCGGGCGTATCGATGGCCTGATCGACGCTCTTCAGCTCGATCTCGGCGACCACCAGGCCGGCATTGGCGCCGGCGAACTCGTCGATCTCCCAGGTCAACGGCTGGCCGTCCGGGCCGGTGACGTCGATGTAGTGGCGCACCTTGTCGATCAGGCCGACGCACAGCGTGTCGAGGATTTCGTGGGCGTCCTTGACCGGCACCTCGTAGTCGTACTCGGCGCGCGCGCGGCCGACCACGGCTGCCTTGATGTTCATCCGCGCCTCGACACCCTGCAGACGCACGCGAATCGAGCTCTTGCCGTTGTCCTCGGTCAGATAGCCCTGCCGCATCGGCACGCGGCGCGTGGCCTGCGCCCGCCAGTCGTCGCCGACGACCAGAAACTTGCGCTCGATTTCAATTGCCATGGTTCATGTCTTCATTGTCATAGGGAAAGCGTCTGCGGCTCGCAGCAGCGATGGCCGGTGCTGCGTGGGGCGGGTCACGACCCGCCGCATTTGATGGTTGCGCAACGATCAAGGCCAGCGGCGGCCGGATCTACGGCCGCTCGAACAGTGCCATCGACTCGACATGCGTGGTGTGCGGGAACATATCCAGCACGCCGACTCGCGTCAGGCGGTAGCCATGGGTGTTGACCAGTTCGCCGGCGTCGCGCGCCAGCGTACCCGGGTGGCAGGACACATAGACGATGCGGCGCGCTTTCGTCGCCGCCAGCATCGGCAGGATTTCCTTGGCGCCGCTGCGCGGTGGATCGATCAGCGCCAGGTCGTAGCGGGTCTTCAGCCACTCCGCCTTCGGATCCGGCTTGAACAGGTCGGCCTTGAGGAAACGGCCATCAAAACCGTTGCGCTGCAAGTTGGCGAGGCCGCGTGCGACCAGGCCAGCCTCGCCTTCCACGGCGGTGACCTGTGCGCCGCGGGCGGCGATCGGCAAGGTGAAATTGCCCAAGCCCGCGAACAGTTCCAGTACCGAGTCACCGGCTGCGGGATTCAGCCAGTCGAGCGCCTGATTGACCATCCGCTGGCTGACATCCGCGTTGATCTGGATGAAGTCGGCCGGCAGGAAATTCAGCCGCAGCGCGCTGCCGTCCGGCGAGTAGTCCAACGGCCGAATATCGGCCAGCGGCTGCAGCGAATCCGGCCCGCCCGGCTGCAGATAGAAGTCGAAATCGTTTTCGGCCGCGAACGCCAGCAGCTTCGCGCGATCGTCATCGCTGGGCAGCGTCAGCACGCGGATGGTCACTGCAACGTGCTCGGACGCCGACACCTCGATCTGCGGAATCTGGTCGGCAATGCTCAAGGTGTCGAACAGCGCGCCGATCTTGCGCAGCCGGTCTCCGAGCCGCGGATCAACGACCTCGCAGCGGTCCAGCACCGCCAGCGCATTGGCATCGCGCTCGCGAAAGCCGACCAGCACCCCGCCCTTCTTGTGCACCAGCTTCACGCCCATGCGGGCGCGGCGGCGGTAGCCCCAGACCGGGCCAAGCACCGGTTCGGCCACGGTTTCGGGCGTCACGCCACCGATGCGGCGCAGTGCTTCCAGCATCGCCTGCTGCTTGAACGCGACCTGTGCCGCCGGCGCCAGATGCTGCAGCGAGCAGCCGCCGCAGGTGCCGAAGTGAGCACAGCCGGGCGTGACGCGATCCGGCGACGGCACATCGATCGCCGTGGCCACTGCCTCGTCGAGCGCGCGGGTAACGCGCTGCAGCTTGTAGCGGACCGTTTCGCCGGGCAGCGCGCCGAAGATGAAGGTGACCTTGCCATCGACGCGGGCAACGCCGCGTCCGTCATGGTCGAGATCGGTGACGGTGGCGCTGAACTCGGTTTCCGGCAGCGGCTTGCGTTTACGGGTCACTCAGGGAAGACGCCTGTTGAAATGTAGCGGTCGCCACGGTCGCAGATGATCGCGGCGATGGTGGCTCCCGAAAGCTCCTTGCAGAGCTGCAGCGCCGTCCATACCGACCCGCCGGATGACGGGCCGCAGAACACGCCTTCGATCTTCGCCAGATCGCGCATCGTGTCTTCCGCCTGCTTCGTCGACACCTCGACGACGCGATCGACGCGCGAACGATCGAAGATCGTCGGCAGATAGGCTTCCGGCCACTTGCGGATGCCGGGAATCGACGACTCGCCGTCCGGCTGCACGCCGGTGATCTGGATCGCCTGATTCACTTCCTTGAAGTAACGGGAGCAGCCCATGATCGTGCCGGTGGTCCCCATCGTCGCGACGAAATGGGTCAGTTCGCCATTCAGCGCCGTCCAGATTTCCGGCGCGGTGCCCTCGTAATGGGCGCGCGGGTTGTCCGGGTTGCCGAACTGGTTCAGCACCTTGCCCTTGCCGTCGCGCTCCATCTGTTCGGCCAGATCGCGGGCGCCTTCCATGCCCTGCTCCTTCGACACCAGGATCAGCTCGGCACCGAAGGCCTTCATCGCCGCGCGGCGCTCGACCGACAGATGCGCCGGCATGATCAGCACCATGCGAAAACCCCGCATCGCCGCCGCCATCGCCAGCGCAATGCCGGTGTTGCCGGAGGTCGCTTCGATCAGCGTGTCGCCACGCTTGATCTCGCCCCGCTCCTCGGCTCGACGGATCATCGAATACGCCGGACGGTCCTTGACCGAGCCGGCCGGGTTGTTGCCTTCCAGCTTCAGGAACAGGCGGTTGTTGCCGATGCCCGGCAAGCGGGTGACTTGCACCAGCGGCGTATTGCCGATGGTGTCGGGAAGGGTGATCGCTTTCATGCCGGCATTTTACGGGGACGGCGCGGTCGGCGCGGTGCGGACGGGCCCGCACTCCAGCACCACGAAGGCAATGATCATCCCGGCTTCATCGGTGAATGACAGATGCGTGCTGCCGATACCGAGGGCATCCAGCCGCGCCTGCATCGCCGCGCTGAAGATCAGCCGCGGCCTGGCCTTGGCTTCGCGCAGCGCACCGACATCCTGATAGCCGACGCCGTGAAAGCCGGTGCCCAGCGCCTTGACGAACGCCTCCTTGGCGGCAAAAGCCCGGGCCAGCGCATAGCCCGGGCTTTTCGCATGCACAAGCGCCGCGCGTTCTTCGGGCATCAGCAGCTTGTTGACGGCGCGCTCGCCCTGCCGTGCGTACAAGGACTCGCAGCGATCGATGCGCAGCAGGTCGGTGCCAATGCCGTAGATCACCGGCAGCGGTCAGCCCAGGGCCGCACGCCGGGCGACGGTCATCGCCTGCCGGATTTCAGCAATCGCCGCCGGCAGGCCGATGAACAGGCTGCGGGCGATGATCGCGTGGCCGATGTTCAGTTCGACGATCTCCGGAATCGCCGCGATCGGCCCGACGTTGCAGGCGTTCAGCCCGTGGCCGGCATGCACTTCGAAGCCCATGGCTTCCGCATCGCGAGCGAACGCGGCGATTCGCGCCAGTTCGGTGGCCTGCTCGGCACCGCTGGTGTCGGCGTAATGACCGGTGTGGATTTCCAGCTGCGGCGCACCGCTGGCCTTGGCAGCCGCCAGCTGCTGCGGATCGGCGGCAATGAACAGCGCAACGATGCTGCCGGCAGCGGCCAGACGCTCGCAGGCTTCACGCACCGCCGGCAGGTTGCCGGCGACATCGAGGCCGCCTTCGGTGGTGCGCTCCTCGCGGCGCTCGGGGACCAAGCAGACATACTTCGGGCGCACCGCCACAGCGATATCGACCATCGCCGGCGTGACCGCCATTTCCAGATTGATCGGCACCGGGCAGACCGGCGTCAGCCGCGCCAGGTCGTGGTCCTGGATATGCCGACGGTCTTCGCGCAGATGGATAGTGATGCTGTCGGCACCGCTGGCGGCAGCCAGCAACGCGCCTTCAACCGGATCGGGATAGGCCGTGCCACGAGCCTGACGGACGGTGGCGATGTGGTCGACGTTGACGCCGAGACGCAAGGGACGCATGGAAGAAAAGGATTGGAAAGTGGTCGGGCATTGTAGGCCCTGCCCCACTTCACTGACGCCCGCTTGCGCGAGGTCTGGCAGCAGCGGTGCGAATCGTGACTGCGGCAGGCCCGCCCGACTTGCAACCGATCCATGGGCCGGCTGCATCCAAACGCTGCGTGACCGGCAATGCGCCTTATCGTCGCAGGATGATGGCGTGCGCACGCATCGACAGGCTGTGACCCTTTGGAGCGCCGCACGGCGCTCTTTCTTTGCCTGCGGCCCGGCGCGCGTCCCTGCGCGCCGGGCTGACTTCCGACTGAATCAGCGAGCGGCGCGCACGGCGCCGCGGCGACGACGCAGCAGCGCGCCGATCAGCAGGCCGGCAATGCCGAACGTGCCGAACGAACCGCCTCCACCACCTGCGGCGCTACCCGTGGTCGTGCCACCGGACGTTGCGCCGCCGGTAGTCGTGCCGCCGGTCGTGGTACCGCCCGTGGTGCTACCGGTGGTCGTGCCGCCCGTGGTGGTACCACCAGTCGTTGTGCCGCCCGTTGTCGTACCACCGGTCGTGGTGCCGCCGGTCGTCGTACCGCCAGACGTCGTGCCACCAGTCGTGCCACCCGACGTGCCGCTGCCGGTCGTCGAGCCACCAGTGGTGCCGTCCTCGGCGAACACGCTGAAGCCTTCGACGGCCAGCACCGAAATCTCGGTCGCGCTGGACTTGAACACCGAGGCAAAGCTGCCGTTGGCGAACAGCACCGTTGGCGGCGCGCGGCCGATCACGTACGGCGTGGTGAAGATGCCGGTGCCCTTGAAGCGGGTGTCCGGCGCGCCGGCCGGCGTCAGCTGGATGCCGGCCACCGAGGTCGTGCCGCTGACATAGGTCCGGTTCGAAAGCTGAAGAACCCCGTTGATGCCAATCAGCTGCGTGACGCCGCTGGGCAGCACGCGGCCGAACAGCAGCTGCGTGAGGTTTGCCTGACCCTCCGACGGCGCGGTGTCCGCTGTGATGTCGACCTGGCCGAGGCCGTCGGTGCCGAAGGTCGTGTCGGCGGCGCCGGCGACATCGTTGCTGAAGACGGTGCCGACGAAGTTGGACGGCGTCACGCGGCCGCTGCCGAAGGTCAACACCCGGCTGGTGGTGCTCGATGTCGCCACGCCGAACGCGAGCGTGGAGTCGATGTTGGAGGACAGTGCCGGGGATTCGATGCGCAGGCCGGAGCCGTTGAACGTGGTGTCGAGTGCACCCTCTGGCGTGACCGCATAGGTCACCGCCTGAAGGTTGCCGAGCGCGTCATCCGGCGCCGTTCCGACAAGGAAGGCGCCGGCCAGCAGCAGTCGGCCCGTGGTCGGGTTGACGGTGGCAGCAAGGCTGTAGCGGTTGTCGACCAAGCGGCTGTCGGGGGGAGTGATGACCAGGTCGGCGCCACCATTGAACGCAGTGTCGAGGCCACCTTGGAAGTTGCGCGCGGACACGGTGATCGCGTCCGCCGTTTCGGCAGGTGGCAGCGTCACCAGATAGAAGCGATCGCGTGCCTGGTCCAGCGCGAGTGCGACGTTGTCATCGAACGAGGCGCTGGCGCCGAAATCGACCGGCCCGTAGCTGCTGTCGAGGGTGCCGGTGCTGCCAAGACGAACCAGGTACAGGCGGCTCTCGGCGACCAGCGGCGGCGGCGGCACGGCGCGATACAGCACGTAAAGCTGACCTTCGCTGTCGGTGACGGCAGCAGCCACGATGCCGCCGGGCTCGTCATCGCGCAGCGTGAAGCCGCCGCCGACCGTGAACACGGCAGTGCCATCGGTGCCATAGGTCGGGATCGGTGACAGGAAATCCGCCTGGCTGGCGATGGATGCCAGCAATCCCACACCGGCCAGCGCAAGCGTCGCCACATAACGGCGAGCGCTGGAGGACACCGTGGCTTTTGTTGCAGTGCGGGCAGCTGTGAGCATGTTCAACCTCGTTGTCTAGGAATTGTGAAGGTACTCGATCAGATCGCGACTCGAACAGGCCCTATGCAGCGCGAACTACCGACGGCAGCAATGGCGCGACATCAGGTCCTTGCGCCGAGCGCCCGGAGTTCTCTCAGCAGACCCGGCGTCCGCAACGATGCCCGCGGCACGTGGGGCTCAAGCGCTGCCCGCATCAGCCGGCGCGCATCGTCGCGTTCGGTCTGGGTCGAAAGTTCTTCGCGCTGCAGCGCAAGCAGGCTGCTGCCAGCGAGTGCGCCGCGGTCGCCCGCTGCGCAGCGAACGAAGCCCTGGCCCGGCCGAAACTGGAAACAGGCCTGTGCATCGATCGACGCATCGAGCGGCAAGCCGTAACCGAGCTGGTCCAGCAGGCGCTTCTCGAAGATCCGCAGCGCCGCTTCGGCTGCCGCCGTCGGATCGCTCGACAGGCAGCGCACCGCCACGATGTAGTCGGCCAGCAAGTCGGGATGGGGATCGTGCCGCTGCAGCAGTTTCAGCAGCAGCTCGTTCAGGTACCAGCCGTGAATCAGCCGCTCACCCGGCAGCAGCATCTCCGGTCCATCGGCCTCGACGGCGGTCAGCGTGCCGAGCTCGCCCTTTTCCAGCCACGACAGCAGCAACGGCCGGAACAGCCCGACTATCCCCCGCTGGCGCGCGCGCGGCCCGCGCAGGCCGCGTGCAACCAGCCCGACGCGGCCGTGACGCAAGGTCAGCACTTCCAGCAGTTCGCTGGTCTCGCGGTACGGCTTCTGCGACAGCAACCAGCCCGGCTCCAGTTCGATGCGCGCGCTCGACATGAACGAAAGCGTTCGGGCCGGATCGGGAGGCGTCAGCCGCCTTCGTAGCCGAAACGGCTCAGCGCCTTGGGATCATCCGTCCAGCCTTCCTTGACCCGGACCCAGAGCTTCAGGAACACCTTGCGACCGGTCAGCGTTTCCAGTTCGCGCCGCGCCGCAGTGCCGATGCGCTTGAGCATCTCGCCGTTCTCACCGATGACGATCTTCTTCTGGCCATCGCGCTCTACCCAGATCACGGCACTGGCCTTGAGCAGCGCGCCTTCCTGCTCCAGCGCCTCGGTTTCGACGGTCAGCGCATACGGCAGTTCCTGGGCCAGCGAGCGCATCAGCTTTTCGCGCACCAGCTCGGAAATCGTGAAGCCGAGATCGTGGCCGACCACCTGCCCTTCCGGATACAGCGGCGGGCCGTCCGGCATGCGGTCCATCAACTGCTTGGCCAGCACGTTGACGTTGGCGCCCTTCAGCGCCGACAGCGGCATCACGAAGGCCCATTCGCGCAGCGGGCTGAGCTTTTCCATCAGCGGCAGCAGCGCGTTTTTGTCGCTGAACTGGTCAACCTTGTTGATCACCAGCGCCACCGGCGCCTTGACCGATTTGAGACGTTCCAGCACCGCGTCGTCCTCGTCGGTCCAGCGGCCGGCCTCGATGACGAACAGCGCCAGATCGATGTCATGCAGGCTGTTGCTGGCGGCGTCGTTCATCGCCTTGTTCAGCGCCTTCTTCGCTGCGCGGTGCATGCCCGGCGTGTCGACGAACACCACCTGGGCATTGTCGCCATGCAGCACGCCCTGGATGCGGTGCCGGGTGGTCTGCGGCTTCGGCGCCGTGATCGATACCTTACGGCCGACCAGGGCGTTGAGAAGGCTGGATTTGCCGACATTCGGCCGGCCGACGATGGCCACGATTCCGCTACGCATGTTTCTTCTTTCCTCTGGAGGTGATCGCGTCCAGCATCATGCTGGCCGCCCGTTGCTCGGCAATGCGCCGAGAGTGTGCTTCCGCTTCGGTTGTCGCCGGCTCGTCGACGAGCTGACAGCGCACCCGAAAATTCCGGCGGTGCGCCGGCCCGTCTTCGCTGAGCACGCTGTATTCGGGCAGCGGCCGCGATTGCGCCTGCAGCACTTCCTGCAGCCGCGTCTTGAAATCCTTCAGCGAACCGACTTCCGGCAGGCTGGCCAGTTCCGGTGCCAGCAGCTTCAGGCACAGCAGCTGCGCCGGCTCGATGCCGCCGTCGAGGTAGACCCCGCCGACCAGTGCTTCCAGACCATCGGCCAGCGACGAAGCGCGCTTGTGACCGCCGGTGCGCAGCTCGCCGGGGCCGAAACGCATCGCCTCCGACAGCGGGATGCGGCGTGCCGCGACCGCGAGCGTTTCCTCGCGGACCACGCTGGCGCGCAGGCGCGACAGATCGCCTTCCGGCGCCTTCGGCCGCATGCGAAAGATTTCGGCTGCCACGGTGAAGTTCAGCAGCGCATCACCGAGAAATTCGAGACGCTCGTTGTTGTCGTGATCGGCCGAGCGGTGGGTCAGCGCGCGCAGCAGGATCGCAGCGTCACGGAACCGGTAGCCGATCGCGTGTTGCAGCCGCTCGCGTGCGACCCGTTCGATCTCCTGCGCGCTCAACCGCCGGTTACCGCGCGCAGGGGAATGTCATCGGCGAAATGCGCGACGACGATGATGTTGGCGAACAGCGGCACTTCGGCGTCGTAGTCGTAGCTCAGGAACAGTCCGGCCTGCGTCCGCACCACCTTGATGTCGCGCGGCTCGACCTGATCGATGTAGTCGACGTCCCAGCGCTTCTGCAGCGCTGATCGCAGCGCGGCGACATCGACCTCGCTGCCGACGACCGCCGCTTGCGCAGCGACATCGCGTACCGCCTTGTTGACGGTGAACTCGTTGAGGAACAGCGGTCCGATCTTGATGCCGCACAGCGCGATGAAGGCAAGGCTGCCGAACAGGTACAGCCCGCTCCAGAGGCCGAGGCCCAGCTGCGACGTGCGTGCGTTCATGAGGTGCTCCGTGGACCGCGATGTTCGTGTGATCGAACCCTCAGCGAATCACCGTGCCGATCCGCGACAGCACCGGCCGCGCCCGGTCGTGGTCCCAGCTCATCCAGACCAGTTCGGCGCGCCCCTTCAGGTTCGCTTCCGGGACGGTTCCCCAGCAGCGGCTGTCGTTCGAGCCGTCGCGGTTGTCGCCCATCATGAAGTATTGACCTGCCGGCACGGTGAATTCGAAGTTGTCGCCGTTGGGCTGCACGAACGGGCAGCTGAACGGATCGGAAACCCGGTCCGGCTTGATCAGGATGTCGTGCTTCACGCCGCCGAAGTCCTCGTGCATGCGTACGTCGCCGTAGCCGACGTCGCTCTGCACCGCCGCCATCGTCGTCGCGGCTTCGACGCCGTTCACCGTCAGCCGCTTGTTCGCGTACTGGATACGGTCACCCGGGGTGCCGATGACGCGCTTGATGAAATCGTTGCCACGATTCGGATCGCCGGCGTCCGTGCTGGGGTAGATGAACACCACGACATCGCCGCGCTTCGGCTCGCCGAGATCGACCAGCTTGAAGCCGCCGACCGGCGCGCGCAGTCCGTACGAAAACTTGTTGACCAGAATGAAATCGCCGATGTGCAGGGTCGGAATCATCGAACCGGACGGAATCCGGAACGGCTCGTACAGGAACGAGCGGATCACGAATACCGCAGCGACCACCGGAAACAGACCACCGAAGAACTCGGAGAACGCGCCCTGCTTCTCGGGAACACCCGTCGCGGCCATCCGTCGAGCGCGCTTGGGCGCCGCACTGTAGCGATCGATCGCCCAGACGATGCCGGTGAACACCGTCGCGACGGTAAGGATCAGGTTGAACAGGACGGTGAAGCTCATGAATGGAAACCGGACGGTGGACAGGTAAAGCGTTGGACTGGCCGCAAGCGCCCAGGGTTTGTAGGGGATCAGCTGCGGCGATCGACACCGAGCACGGCGAGGAAAGCTTCCTGCGGAATTTCCACCGAGCCAACCTGCTTCATGCGCTTCTTGCCTTCCTTCTGCTTCTCAAGAAGCTTCTTCTTGCGGCTGATGTCGCCGCCGTAGCACTTGGCGAGCACGTTCTTGCGGATCGCCTTGACCGTCGAACGGGCAATGATCTTGGCGCCGATCGCCGCCTGAATGGCGACATCGAACATCTGCCGGTGGATGACATCCTTCATGCGCTCGCACAGGTCGCGGCCACGCGATTCGGCGTCGTTGCGATGGACGATGGTGGCCAACGCATCGACCTTGTCGCCATTGACCAGTACATCGAGCTTGACCAGCGGTGCGGTCTGGAAGCGCAGGAATTCGTACTCGAAGCTGGCGAAGCCGCGGCTGACCGACTTCAGGCGATCGAAGAAATCGAGCACCACTTCAGCCAGCGGCATCTCCACTTCGAGCTGCACCTGGTTGCCGTGATAGCGCAGGTTCTTCTGCACGCCACGCTTTTCCATGCACAGCTGCATCACCGAACCGACATAGGTCTGCGGCATCAGCAGGCGGCACAGGATGATCGGCTCGCGCACGTCCTTGTAGGCGCCGGCATCCGGCAGATCGGACGGGTTGTCGATCTTCTTGGTTTCGCCGCTCGCGGTCTCGATCTCGTAGACCACACTCGGCGCCGTGGTGATCAGGTTCAGGTTGTACTCGCGCTCCAGGCGCTCCTGCACGATTTCCATGTGCAGCATGCCGAGGAAGCCGATGCGGAAACCGAAACCCAGCGCCGACGAGTTCTCCGGCTCGAACTGCAGCGCCGAATCGTTCAGGCGCAGCTTCTGCAGCGATTCGCGGAAGTCCTCGAAGTCATCGGCATCGACCGGAAACATGCCGGCGAACACGCGCGGCTGCACCTGACGGAAACCGGGCAGCTGATCGACCGAGGCGCGGCTGGCTTCGGTCAGCGTGTCGCCGACCGGCGCGCCGAAGATGTCCTTGATGCCGGCGACGATGAAGCCGACTTCGCCGGTTTCCAGCGAATCGCGCAGCACCCGCTTCGGCGAATGGACGCCGAGCATCGTCACTTCGTAGTCCTTGCCGGTCGAGATCACGCGGATCTTCTGGCCTTTCTGGATGCGGCCGTTGACCACGCGGACCAGCGACACGACGCCCAGATACGGGTCGAACCAGGAATCGACGATCAGCGCCTGCAGCGGCGCATCGACCGTGCCCGTCGGCGCTGGCAGGCGTTCGACCAGCGCTTCGAGCACATCGATCACGCCGAGCCCGGTCTTGGCCGAAATGCGCAGGGCATCAGTGGCCTCAATGCCGATGATGTCCTCGATTTCCTGGCTGACGCGCTCCGGCTCGGCGTTCTGCAGATCGATCTTGTTGAGGATCGGCATCACCTCGAGCTTCTGCTCAAGTGCGGTGTAGCAGTTGGCGACGCTCTGCGCCTCGACACCCTGCGAGGCATCGACAACCAGCAAGGCACCTTCACAGGCGGCAAGGCTGCGGCTGACTTCGTACGAAAAGTCGACGTGGCCCGGGGTATCGATGAAGTTCAGCTGGTACAGCAGCCCGTCCTTGGCGCGGTAGTTCAGCGACACCGCCTGCGCCTTGATGGTGATGCCGCGCTCGCGCTCGATCGGGTTGTTGTCGAGCACCTGCGCCTGCATCTCGCGCTCTTCGAGCCCGCCACAGATCTGGATGATCCGGTCGGCGAGCGTCGATTTGCCGTGGTCGATGTGGGCAATGATCGAAAAGTTGCGGATCTGGGCTTGCGGTACGCGGGGGGCGGGCTGCGACATGGTCGGGGCGGTCAAAATTTGCGCGAGTATAGCGGTGCCGGGGCCGCAGCCGCGTAGTTCGCCGCTGTGCTGCATGCGCGCTGGCAGCAAGGCGCCTTGCCAAACGGCAAGGCGCCTTGTCGACCGTGATCACATCACTCGCGCAATGCAGGCAACAAGCCGAAGCGCTGCAGGAACACAGCCGACTCGTCGCGAATCTGATTGTTTCTGAGCGCCAGATCATGGCTCAGCCCGGTCTGGCTGCGGAACTCACAGACCTTGCCCATCACGATCAGCGCCGAGCAGAAGTCCACGGCGGGTACAGCCCCGACGACGTTGTCCTGATCACCGTGGAAGATGATCGTCGGCGGAAATGCCGCGTCGAGATTGCGCCGTGGCGACAGCGCGTTCGCCTGCGGCCCAAACCGGAACGACGACAAGTACTGGATGCTCTGCGGATCCGTCGTGGTGTCGACGACACCAGCATTCGAAATCAGCGCCGCCGGACGCACGCCCGGGTCATCCTCGGCGCGCGCCGTGATCGGCGTTTCGGACAACGAAGCAAATGCCGCGGCTCCGCCACCCGCCGAAATGCCGGATACGGCAATCCGTGAAACATCGATTCCCAGCTCTTCGGCATGACTGGCAACCCAGCGCAGCGCGGCGCGAGCATCGTCGATCGTCTGTGTGGCGTAGCCACCGAAGCGTTCGTTGACACGGTAATCGGGCGCGATGCCCACCATCCCGTGCGTCTTCGACCAGTAGCGCGCGTCGAAAACCGACTTCTCTGTCGTCCCGCTAACAAAGCCGCCGCCGAACCAGTGGACGAGGGCTGATCGCCGATCGGTCGGTTTCCAACCGGCCGGCCGACAGACGAACAGCCGCATCGGCACCGGTGACAGTTCGCGGTAGACGTGGCTCGTGCAGTCGGTGTGACTCGCGGGCGTGCTGGCCACCGGGTCCTTGGTGGTGGTCACTGTCATCGTCGAGCTGCGGTTTCCGATCGTCAGCGTGGCGCTGGTGGTCGTGGCGAACGATGCAGACGCCAGCAAGCGCACGACAACCTTGTCGCCACGCACGACCTGCCCTGACTCGGTGGAAAACGGTCCGTCATTGATGCTGTAGCTGCCACCGCTGATCGAGATCGCCGAAGGCGTCGACAGATCGAGCACGGTAATCGGCTCCGACAGCTGCGTGCTGCCTGGCACCACGGCGCCGCCGCGGAACATCGACGCATTGCTCAGCGTGAATGCCTGCAGGCGATCCGGTTGCTGCTCGGTGCGAATCGTCCACTCGCTACGCTCGCCACCGACCGTCACGACCAGCTTGACCGCGCTGTTGAATGAAGCACTGCTCTGGCCACGCAACACGACCGTAT
Source organism: Gammaproteobacteria bacterium (assembly GCA_026398875.1). GTDB lineage: Bacteria > Pseudomonadota > Gammaproteobacteria > Nevskiales > Nevskiaceae > Nevskia. Next base: position 16,180 of record JAPLSB010000017.1, read on the forward strand.
CGCCGCCGCGCACGGTCGTAGCAGCCGCACTGAAAGCCCCGCCGTTGATGCTGAAGCTGCCCCCGGCAATCGAGATACGAGTGTCTGCATTGATGCCGCGAACGACCATGGGCGCGCTGTCGACGACGGTGCTGCGCCTCACCGTGACGTCCGGAAATCTCAGGAAATCGGGCACGGTGTCGATCGGCGCGTCGGTGACCACGCGGAACGCAGCCGAAACGCCACCGACCGACAAGGTGGCGAGCCGGACATCGCCGCGGTTCGGACCGGCTGGCACCAGCACGCGCACGATGTCGCCCTGACTGACTGGGCCGTCGAGATCGAGAAATGGACCACCATTGACGCTGTAGCGGCCGCCGCTGACGCTAGCCGTGATCGGGACCTCGATTCCCGACACGGCCACCGGCTCGCTTACCGTCGCAAGGCCGGGGAACGCCTGGGTCTGCTCTCTGAACGACAGTGGCTCGGGCGTGATGTCGGCGCGCCGCGTGCTGACGGAAAACGAGGCCTCGACCGAACCGACGGTCAGGCTTGCTGAGACTGTTGTGGCGAAGCTAGGCGATGCCGCCACCCGGATCTCGACCGAGTCGCCGGCAGTCACTGTTCCGTCGTCGACAGTGAATGCACCCCCATTGATGCGATAGCTGCCGCCCGCGACGCTGATCGGCAGCGCGGTCTCGAAACCGCCGACCGCTACTGCAGCGCTGATCACCGAGGCCAAAGGATCAGCGTCGGTCACCGGTGCGAAGGCAATCGGGTCCGGTACGAGATCCGGACTGCGCGTGGTCACTTCGTATACCGACGACACGGTGCCGATCGTCAATATCGCCCGAGTCGTGGTTTCGAAGTCGCTGGACGCCAGCACCTCGACGCTGACCATGTCGCCCGGCAGCACTTCGCCCGGCAAATCGGATGCGGCACCACCGTTGATCCGATAGCGACCACCGGATACCGAGATCGGCGTCGCCTTGTCGATGCCGGTGACCGCGACCATCGCGCTGCTGCTGACGCTGCCTGGCTCGGCATTTGAAACAGGCTCGAAGACCAGGGCCGCAGGCTCGGCCTCGGCCATCGTCGGCAACCCCACCGTGGTGACCGCGAATTCCGCCGCCACGTCGTCAACCGTCAGGATCGCGCTGCGGCGACCACCCTGCTCGGCAGCCGAGTAGAGCGCCAGCACGACAACATCGCCATTGGTGACCTCGCCGGCCTCGTCCGTGAAGTCGCCACCGTTGACCTGGTAGCGCCCGCCGACAATGGCGATTGGCACGACGATATTGATGCCCGAGATCGTTACCGAGCTGCTGAGAACCAGCGTTGCCGGCTCGGCGTCGAGCACGGCATCGAAAATCAGCGGATCGGGCGTCCCGTCATCGGTGACTTCGCGTGTCGTCACGGCAAACACGCCGGCCACGCCACCGACTGACAGCGTTGCCGATCGGCTCTCGCCAAACGTGAACGATGACAGCACCTGGACGGTGACCCGCGCATTCGGCGATACGCGACCCGGCAGATCGGTGAATGGCCCCCCATTGATGCTGTAGAAACCGCCGACGATATCGATCGCTGTCTCAGCATCGAAGCCGGACAAGCGCACCGCGTTGCTGTGCACGGCCTTGCCCAGCGGCGCTTTTTCGACAGACTTGAACGCAAACGCATCGGGCGTCGTGTCGGCCGCAGCGGTCGTGACGACGAAATCTGCGGACACGCCGCCAACCGTCAGGCGTGCCGTGCTGGGCTGCGCTGGCAGTGCCGACGACCGCACGCGTACCACGACGAGCGAACCTGCTGACACCTGACCGGGGATGTCGCGGAAGTCTCCGCCGTCGATGCTGTAGGCACCGCCGCTGACCGAAACCGTCGCAGGCGCATCGATGCCCTGAACTCGAATCGGTGTGCTGTCGACCTGGGTATCCGTCGCGACAGCTTCCTGAGCCGCAAAGCTGAAGACACCAGGCGTCGTGTCCGCCGCGCGTGTGGTCACCGCATAAGCCGCTTCGACCGAATCGATCCGCAATACCGCGCGGGTGGTCACCTCGAACGATGTTGACGCGGTCTGCCGTACGCGGACGCGCTGCCCGGCCGCGACCTTGCCGGGCGCGGCGGTGTACGCGCCGTCGTCAAGGCTGTAACTGCCGCCGTCGATGGAGATGTCGGCGAGTGCTGTCATGCCAGTGACGATGACGGCTTCACTGGTCTGCTCGCTGCCCGGCTCGACATTGCTTGCAGCGACGAAACCGAACTGATCAGGCGTGGTGTCCGGTGGCGCGTCATCGTTGATGATGGTCGCGACACCGCGAGCCTTGCCAAGCAGTGCGTTCGAAGGCGTGTTGAGGTCGACGAAAAACGTTTCGTCGGGCTCGTGGGTGAGATCGCCATTGACGGTGAACGACTGCGTCTTGCTGACCGATCCCGGTTCGAAGATCACGGTGCCCGTGCGCCGCACATAGTCGCTGCCGGCGAGCGCCGTGCCGTCTGCCATCGCCAGTTTTACCGATACCTGACGAGACGACGACGATGACAGTCGCAGCGTGAACCGCGCGCTGGTCGACCCGCTGGCACCTTCGATGACCTGAATGTCATCGATGCTGACCGTCGGTGTCGGCTCCGCCGATGTGGTCACCCGGTACGTTCCGCTGACGCCGCCGATCGTCAAAACCGTATCCGCGCTCGCTCCCGCAGCCGCAGGAGAGGTCTGCCGGACCCGCACTGTCTGACCGGCCGTCACCGAACCGGCCGCCGTCGTGAACGGGCTGCTTCCAACACTGTAGGCGCCACCGGTCACGGTGACCGGGCTGGGCGCGTTGATGCCCGTCACCGTCACGCTGTTGCTGGTCTGCTCGGTACTCGGCACGGCAGCACCGACCGCTTGAAACGAAAACGGGTCGGGCCGCGTATCGGTCTCCGCTATCGTCACCGTGGCACGGGTTCTGGCCAACGCAACACCGGAAGGACTGCTGAGGTTGACGAAGAAGCTTTCCGTTGCTTCGCTCACCGCATCGCTGTTGACCGTGAACGACTGCGTCTTGCTGGTCTCGCCAGGCGCGAACGTCACCGTGCCGTTGCGCGCGACGTAATCGCTGCCCGCCGTCGCCGTGCTGTTCGCCGTCGCGAAACGAGTCGTGACCGTGGTCGTCGACGGCGCGGAGAGCGTGAATGACAAGCGCGCCGACACGGTGCCTGTGACCGGCTCGACGACACTGGCATCGTTGACGCTCAATGTCGGCAAGCTCTGAGAAACGCCGATCGAAGGCAGGGCCGCGGCCATGACCAGCAAAACGCGCGATGCAACTCGAAAGACGTCAGGCCTGTGATGCGTTGAAAGCGCTGCAGTGGGCATTGCGATGGATGGAAAAGATTTCGGGAATTGGGCGGGGATTGGCAACGAGGCCTGCCCCTTGGCGGCCGATACGTCCGAACGCATGCACGGATGCGCGAACCCGGCCCCGACTCAATGCCGATTCACCAGAAATTCCAAAAAATCATTTCTTATCAACGACAAAACGCATTTTAAGAAATGTCAACTACGCCACATTCGGACCCGACAAAACGCAGCCGGGCACGTCCGGCGCTGACCGCCGGACGGCCAGATGCAGCGAACGTGCTGCGCTTGCGACGATCCCGCCCTCTCGGGGCGCGCCCGAGCGAATCGGCGAGGCCGGAACGTTTTCGAATGTCCGTCATGCGATCTCGCCGGCGCGGCGGAGGCATCGTCATCCGCCGAACAAAACAACCCATGTCGGGCGCCTCAGGGCACGATGATTGCGTGCCTCGGCTCCAACCTTTTCAGAGCCACCGCCATGCCGCTTCCGCTTACCGGTTACGCCCGTCGCCCGTCGTTGCGCCCGATCCCGCTGGCCATTGCAGTGGGCCTGTTCCTGTCGCCGCAAGCTGCGCTGCGCGCCGACGAGGCCACGCCCGCCACACCGCCTGCGGCCGAGCCAACCGAGGCGGTCGCGCCGGAGGGTGAGGCGACCAAATTGCAGGAAGTGATCGTCACCGCCACGCGACGCAAGGAAAGCGTGCAGAAGGTGCCGATCAACATCTTTTCGCTGACCGGCGAGCAGTTGAAGGCACAGGGGCTGACCGACCTGTCCGACTACACCAAGCAGGTGCCGGGCCTGTTCCTGGTTGATCAGGGCGGCCGCGGCGCGAACCTGATCACCGTGCGCGGCCTGAACGTCACCTCGCTGGCGGCCAGCGAAGCGGTTGGCAACGGCACCGGCGGCGTGGTGTCGACCTATATCGGTGACATTCCGCTGTACCTGGATCTCAAGCTGCTCGACATCGATCGCGTCGAAACCCTGCTCGGACCACAGGGCACGCTGTACGGTGCCGGCACGCTGGGCGGCGCGATCCGCTATCTGCCGAACCGGCCGGACCCGAAGCAGGCGACGCTGTCGGTCAGCCAGAACCTGTACGGCATGAGCCACAGCGACGGCATCGGCTCGGAAAGCACGGCGGTGATCAACGTGCCGGTGGCCGACAATGCGGCGATTCGCGGCTCGCTCGGCTTCTTCCACGGGCCGGGCTTCATCGACTACCCGTTCGTGCTGCGCCAGCCCGGCGTCAGCGATCCGGAGCCGGATTTCAATGATCCGGCAGCCGTTGACGCGAATCTGAAGCGCAACAAGGACGCCGATTCCGAGAACACGCTGGCCGGCCGCATCGGCGGCCTTTACGAATTCAGCGACGTGCTGACCGCCAACCTGACCTACTTCTACCAGCGGCAGGCGGTCGGCGCGCGCACCGTCAACAGCCAGACGGCGTTCGGTACCGGCCGTTACGAATCCGGCCTGCGTTACGACGAGCCGAACAAGCGCCGCAACCAGTTGCTGAGCCTGGAACTGACCGGCGATCTCGGCTTCGCGACCTTGACCTCCGCGACCGGCCTGTCGCGCTACGACGAGCGCGGCCAGCGCGACCAGACCGACCTGCTGCTGTCGTTCGAATACGGCTACGAAGACTTCCCGGCGTTCTCGGCGTTCACGCTCGAAGAAGGCAAGCAGGAACGCCTGAGCCAGGAAATCCGTCTGGTGTCGACCAGTGCGGGGCCGTTCAACTGGATCGGCGGTCTGTTCTACAACACGGCGAAATCGAACTTCACCAGCAGCGAGTTCGTGCCGGGCTTCCCGGAATTCGCTGGCGTCGACCGCCCGGACAACCTCGAATACTTCTCGACCGACGACACCCGCTTCACCGAGCGCGCGGTGTTCGGCGAGGTCGGCTACCGGCTGACGCCGGAATGGCAGGTCACGGCCGGCGGCCGGTATTTCCAGTTCCGGCAGCTGACCAACAGCGGTTTCGCACTGCCGTTGATCGACGGCTCGGCACCGGACGAAGTCGCCGTGACGCTGCAAGCCAATGGCGTCAAGGACGCGGCCTTCATCTACAAGTTCAACACCTCGTACCAGATCAAGCCGAGCATCCTCAGCTACGTCACGGTCAGCCAGGGCTATCGCAGCGGTGGCGTCAACTCGGTGCCGCCATGTCTCGATCCGCTGCCCGAAGGTCAAAACGTCTGCGCGCTGCCGGATGAAGTGCTGATCAAACCGGACAAGACGCTGAACTACGAACTGGGGCTGAAGACCGCGTGGTTCGGCGGCCGTCTGACCGTCAACGGCGACGTCTATTACATCGACTGGAAGGACGTGCAGGTCGGCGGCCGTACCGAAAACGGCGAAGTGCCGATCACCGTCAACGGCGCCCGCGCAGCCAGCCAGGGCTTCGAACTTGCCATGCTCGGCAAGCTCGACAAGCACTGGTCGATCGCCGCCAATTACAGCTACAACGACGCCCGCCTGACGCGCGATGCCCCGAACATCCTGGTCAACGAAGCGTCGCAGAACGGCGACCGCCTGCCCGGCTCGCCGCCGAATCAGGGCAGCCTGCGCGTGGCCTACGCGGATCGTCTCGCCAACGGCTGGCGCATCGAGGCCGGCTACGGCATCAACGCCATCGATGGCGTGCTGACCCGCGTCGGCGGCCGCGACAATGGCGAGCGCCTCGGCGGCTACACGCTGCATCGCGCCGATCTGGCAATCACCGATGGCCACTGGCGCGTGCGCCTGTACGGCAACAACCTGTTCGACAAGTACGCCGAAACCGGTGTGCGCGCATCGAAGGTCGATGTCGGCGTGATCGGCCCGAACGATTTCACGCTGCGCCGCTACTACAAGGACGTGCTGCCGCCACGCATGTTCGGCGCCACCTGCAGCTATGACTTCGACCTCTGACGCGACGGCCACTTGCTGATGGCAACGAACCCGGCGGCGCTGCGCAGCGCCGCCGAACGTGCGCTCGCCGCCGGGCAGTTCGCTGACGCGGAGCGCTGCTGCGCCGCGTGGCTCGACCAGCAACCCGGCGACCCCGATGCGCTGCGTCTGGCCGCAATTGCCGCGCTGGCGCAGGGCCGCGCGCGCGATGCCCTGTCGCGCCTCGATCACGCGCTGCAGTCCGCACCGGACCGCGGAGATCTGCTGTCGCAAAAGGCCCGCGTGATGTCGCTGGCCGGGCGCATTCCCGAGGCGCTGGCGGCGGTCGATGCCGCGCTGCGGCCTGCCGATGCGCTGACCAGACTTGACGCCGAAAGCCTCGACACACTTGGCGTCGTGCTCAGCCGTGCCCACGAACATGCGCGTGCCTGCATGCTGTTCGACGCGGCCGCCGCCCGGGCGCGGAACGTTGCCGCGATCCGCTTCAATCAGGCGTCATCGCTGAAATTCCTTGGCCGTTTCGACGAGGCCGAAGCGGCTTACGAAGACTGCCTGAGCCGCGACCCGCAGCACTGGAAAGCCCACTCCGGCCTTGCTCATCTGCGCACTGCGACCGCGGCCCGCAACCATCTGCCTCGGCTCGAAGCGCTGATGCCGCAGGCCGTTGGCCGCCCGCAGGCGGAGATTCATCTGCATCAGGCGCTGGCCAAGGAGCACGAGGATCTGGGGCACGCCGAACAGGCACTGCAGCACTGGCAGCAGGCCAAGCAGGCGCGGCGACGGCTGCAGCCGCATGACGCGACTGGCGAGGCGGCCTGCCGCGATGAACTGCAGCGGCTGTTCGCGTCAGGCCGTGCGGAATCGCGACCCGGCGCGGACAGTCACGAGCCGATCTTCGTCGTCGGCATGCCGCGCAGCGGCACCACGCTGATCGACCGCATCCTGTCGAGCCATCCGGACGTGCAGTCGGCCGGCGAGCTGCAGAACATGGGGCATGTGCTGAAACGCGCTGCCGGCACGCCGGGCCGCAGCACGCTCGATGTCGACACCTTGCGTGCCGCTTTCGCGGCGGACCCGGCGGCCGTCGGCAAGGCCTACGTCGACTCGACGCGTCCCGGCACCGGCCAGCGCCGGCACTTCGTCGACAAGATGCCGCTGAACTTCTGGTACGCCGGCCACATTCACCGGGCGCTGCCGGCGGCGCGCATCGTCTGCCTGCTGCGCCATCCGCTGGATACCGTGCTGTCGAACTTCCGGCAGCTGTTCTCGATCGACAACCCCTACTACAGCTACGCCGACACCCTCGCCGACTGCGCTCGCTACGTCGCCGGCTTCCATCGGCTGGTCGCGCTGTGGCAGCAGTCGCTGGGTGACGCGTTCACGGTCGTCCGCTACGAAACGCTGATCGCCGAACCGGAAGCGACGATGCGCGCGCTGCTTGCGCACTGCCGCCTGGAATGGGACCCGCGCTGCCTGCACTTCGAACGTAACGAGGCCCCGGTATCCACCGCCAGCAGCGTGCAGGTCCGGCAACCGCTGAATGCGGCTTCCATTGGCCGCTGGCAGCGACACGCAGCGGCGCTCGACGAAGCGCGCGGCATCCTCGCTGCAGCCGGAGTGGATTGCAGCGCCTGCTGACCGGCCGCTGATCACCACGATCAGCGGCCGACCGAAGCGGCGCGATTAACGCACTGCGGGCAGCAAACCGAGGCTGGTCAGGAAGACCCTGGTTTCCTCGCGGATTGCATCGAGCGCCGTCAGGTTTTCCGACACGTCGTGTCCCATGCCTGCCTGGTTGCGGTAGTCGCAGCGGATGCCCAGCCGGATCAGCGACGAGCAGAAATTCACGCTTGGCGTCGGCGCCACCGTGGTGTCTCGATCGCCATGGAACATCAATACAGGCGGATAGCGGGCATCGAGATTGACGCTCGGCGACAGCACAGGCCCGAGACTGTCGAACAGCTCGGCAGCCTCGAAGCGCTGGATGTGCGACTCGGTGGTGATGTCCGGCACTCCGGCGCGCGTGACGATGGCCGCCGGGCGCTGCAACGGGTTGTCGTCGGCCGAGCCGGTCACCGGCGCGTCGCGAAGCCCGGCAAAGAACGCCACGCCGCCGCCAGCCGACGAACCCGACAGCGCGATCCGCGCCGGATCGATACCGAGCTCGGCAGCGTTGGCCTGCACCCATCGCAGTGCTGCACGACCGTCATCCGCCGATGCATAGGCAAAGGTGCCGAAGCGCTCGTTGACGCGGTAATCCGGCGCGACGCCGACCATGCCGTGCGTGTTTGCCCAGTAACGCGCCTCGCCGACGGCATTGTCGGTAGTGCCGAACACGAAGCCGCCGCCGAACCAGTGGATCAGCGCCGATCGGCGATCCGTCGATCGCCAGCCGGCGGGCCTGCAGACGAAGACGCGCAGCGGCACTGGCTGCTGCTGCCGGAAAACGTGTGCGGTGCAGTCGGTGGCTGCGGTCGGGGTTGCGGCAACGGCGTCGATCGTCGTGGTCACCGACAGCGTCGAACTGAACGCGCCGATCGTCAGCGTGACCGCGCTGCTGGTGTCGTGGCTCGCCGATGCGAAGAACTGCACCACCACCGAATCACCGTTGATCACCGATCCGGGTGCCGACGTGAAAGGACCGCCGTTGATGCTGTAGCTGCCGCCGCTGACGCTGATCGCACTCGGCGACGGCGAGCCCGCGACCACGATCGGATTGGTCGTCAGCGCACGGCCGGGTGGCACGAAGCCGCCTGGATACATTTCGGCGTTGACCAGCGTGAACGGTCGCAATTGCGCGGGGTCGGCATCGGTGTGCAGCGACCACGCGGTGCTTCGACGGCCAATGTTCAAGGTCACCCGCGTTTCGGTGCCATAGCCGCTGCTGCTGGTGGCCTGAAGGGTCACGAGATCGCCGCCCTTCACCGTCGACGCCGAACTGCGGAACGCGCCGCCATTGATGCTGTAGGTGCCGCCGACCACCGAGATCGATGTGGCCACGTTGATGCCACGAACCTCGATGGTCTCGCTCCGCACCAGCGTATTGCGCGCCGCAACTACGTCCCGGAACTCGAAGAAGTCGGCGAAATCATCGGCCGGCGCATCGGCCGTGACGGTGTAGGTCCCGGTGATGCCGCCGAGATTCAGCGTTGCCGTGACGATGTCGCCGCGATTCGGCCCGGCAACTGCCATCACCCGGATCTGGTCGCCGTTGCTGGCCGCGCCCGGCATCGACAGGAACGGCCCGCCGTTGATGCTGTACTCGCCCGCTGTCACGGACACCGGGATCGGCGCGTTGACACCGCTGACGGTGACCGATGGGGTTACCGAGGCCAGCAACGGGAACGCAGCGGGATTGCTGATGGAACCGATCCGGGCCGGCGTGACGTCCGCACCGGTGGTGGTGACATGGAAGACCGCACTGACGTCGCCGATCGTCACTGTGGCCGACGACGTCGTTGCGGCGGTACTGGCCGCCAGGGTGCGGACGCGCACAACATCGCCGTTGCGGACTTCTCCGGTCTGGCTGGTGAAGGCCGCTCCGCCGACGCTGTACTGGCCGTTGATGATGACGATCTTCGCCGGCGCGTCGATACCGCTGATCGTCACGCCGGCGCTGGTGCGGACGCTGCCGTTGGCGGCATCAACAACCGGCGCGAATGCGAAGGCGTTCGGTGACGTGTCGGCCGACCGCGTGGCGACCGTGAACGTCACGCGTGAAGTGCCAACCGTCAGCACCGCGTCGCGCCGTTCAGCGAACGCATCGCTCGCCACGACCTCGACCACCACGCTGTCATCGTTCGACACGATGCCGTCAGCGGACGTGAACGCGCCGCCGTTGACGCTGTACCGTCCGCCGGCGACTGAAATCGGCGTTCCGTCCGTGATACCGCTGATCCGCGCTGGCCGACTGGTCTTCACGCTGCCGGGCTCGGCATTGAAGACCGGCCCAAGCCAGATCGGCGCAGGGACATGGTCGGCGGCTATCCGCGACGACGTCGTCACCGTGAAATCCGCCCGCTTGTCGCCAATCGTGACGGTGGCGCTGCGCGTGGCCGACGGCTGCTCGGACGCTTGCACCTCGGCCACCACGACGTCGCCGTCGACCGCGTCTCCCGGTGCGTCGGTGAACGCGCCGCCATTGATCTGATAACGCCCGCCGCTGACCGAGATCGGTACCGCGATGTCGATTCCGGTCACGACGATCGGCTCGCTGCTCACCACGCTGCCTGCCCAGACATCGACCACAGGCGCGAATGCGAAGGCATCGGGTGATGCGTCGGCGGTCATGCTGTGCGTGGTCACGCGGTAGGTGCCCGAGACGCCGCCGATGGTCAGCACCGCTTCGCGTGTCTCGAGGTAGCCAAACGCGGACAGCACCTGCACGACCACCGACGCGTTGTTGCTGACGCTGCCGGGTGCGTCGGTAAATGCTTGGCCATCGATGCTGTAAAAGCCGCCGACGATCGAGATCGGGCTTGCTGCAGTCAGGCCGGTGACCGTGATCGGATCGCTGTTCTGAAGGCTGCCGGGCGCCGCTTGGGTCGTTGCAGGGAAGCTGAACGGATTGGGCGTCGTGTCGGCCGTCCTGACGGTCGTGATCCGGAAGCTGCTGCTGACGCCGCCGATGCTGATCGCGACATTCGTCGTGGTGCCGGCACTGGTGCTGGCGGTTCCGCGCGCGCTGACCCGCGCGTTATTGCCGACGGTGCCAGCGGTCGACGTGAACGGTCCGCCATTGATGCTGTAGCTGCCGCCGCTGCTGACACTGATGGGCGCCGCCGCTTCGAGACCGGTGATCGTCGTCGGCTCGCTGACCTGCGTGCTCCCGGGCGCTGCTTCGCTGCGCGGCACGAAGCTGAACGCATCGGGCACGGTATCCGCCTTGCGGGTGGTCACCTTGAATGTCGATGTCGACGCCGGCACCCCGACCCGCAGCTTGACGCTGACGGACGTCGAAAAGGCCTCGGAAGCAATGACTGCAACGCGGACGGCATCGCCGTTGCGGACCCGGCCGGATGCAGTGGTGAAACTGCCGTTGTTGATGCTGTAGGCGCCACCGGAGACGCTGATCGGCACGCTGGTATCGATGCCGGAAATCGGGCGGCTGGCGCTGATAACCGTGCTGGCGCGCTCGGCATTGTTGACCGCGGGAAACACGATCGGGTCCGGCGCGGTATCGGCCGCCCAGGCCGCTGGCAGCGCCAATCCCAGCGCAAGACAACACAGCGTGCAAAGCCGCCGAAGCGGGGTCGAGTTGGTCATGCGGGTCCCTGAAGTGTCGCCCTCTGATGGGACGACTGGTGCGCTTCATACCACAGGGACCCTCCAAAAACCTGTGAGGATCTTCAGCCAGACAGGTAACCTGGCTTACGAGCCTGATTCTTCGACAACTTCGCCATGCGCCTGTGGCGCTGCAAATGAACGCTTGGTCACGTCCCTGCGGCAGGCCGAGCGGGGTTTGCGCGGCGGCGGCGCCGCGCGAACGCCTTCGGCAGCGCGCTCATCTGCGCATACCCCCTGCTTTCACGGCAGCGCCGGCAGCAGCCCGAGGCTGCTCAGGAAGGCCCGCGTCTCCTCGCGAATCGCATCCAGGCCGTTGGCGCCGGCGGACAGGTCGTGACCCAGGCCGGCCTGATTGCGATATTCGCAGCGGATGCCACGACGGAGCAGCGACGAGCAGAAATGCACGCTTGGCGTCGGGGCGACCGTGGTGTCCCGATCGCCGTGGAACAGCAGCACCGGCGGATAGGCATCGTCGAGATTGACGCTCGGCGAAATCACCGGCCCCAGATCCGCGAAACGATCAGCGCTCTTGTAGGCCTGGATGTGAGACTCGGTGGTGATGTCCGGCACGCCTGCGCGCGTGACGATGGCAGCCGGGCGCCGCAAAGGATTGTCGGCAGGCGAACCGGTGACTGGTGCATCGCGCAGCGCTGCGAAAAAAGCCACGCCTCCGCCTGCAGATGAACCGGAAAGCGCAATCCTCGCCGGATCGATGCCGAGGTCGGCCGCATGTTCCTGAACCCACCGAAGTGCCGCGCGGCCGTCGTCGGCCGTCAGGTAGGCATAGGTTCCGAAACGGTCGTTGACCCGATAGTCCGGCGCGATACCGACCATGCCGTGGTTCCTCGCCCAGTACCGCGCCTCACCGACCGAGCTGTCGGTGTTGCCGAAAATGAAGCCACCGCCGAACCAGTGCAGCAGCGCGGATCGCCGATCGGTCGCTCGCCAGTCGGCTGGCTTGCAGACGAAGAGGCGCAACGGCACCGGTGCCTGTGGCCGGAACACATGCGAACTGCAGTCGGTGGCCGATGCCGGCGTTGCAGCGACGGGATCAATCGTCGTGGTCACCGACAAGGACGAGCTGAACGTGCCGATCCTGAGCGTCACCGACTTGGCCGTGTCATGGCTCGTCGCTGCGGTGAATCGCACGACCACCGAATCACCGCTGACCACCGACCCATTCGCGGCAGTGAACGGCCCGCCATTGATGCTGTAGCTGCCGCCGCTGATGCTGATCGGCGTCGGCGATGACGGGTTGTAGACCGTGATCGGAACGGTGGTCTGCACGCTGCCCGGGACCACCGCACCGCCGGCGAACATCGAAGCGTTGACCAGCGTGAAGGCCTGCAGGGTGGTCGGATCGCTCTCGGTACGAAGCGACCACACCGTGCTCCGGCTGCCGACATTCAGCGTGACCCGTACCAGCCCGTCATGGCTGCTGGCACTGCTGGCTTGCAAGGTCACCCGGTCGCCGCCGCGCACGGTGGACGCAGCGGTGCCGAATGCGCCGTCGTTGATGCTGTAGCGGCCTCCGGTGACCGAGATTGGCGTCGGCACGTTGATCCCACGCATCAGGCTGGTTTCGCTGCGAACGACGGTATTGCGCGGGCCGATGCTGTCGCGGAACTCGAAGATGTCCGGGAAATCGTCGACCGGCGCGTCCGCCGTCACCGTGAAACTGCCGGTAACTCCGCCGAGGTTCAGCGTCGCCGTGCTCACGTCGCCACGGTTGGCGCCGGGAATCACCAGCAGGCGAACCTTGTCACCGTTGCTGACCGGCCCGGGAACCGACATGAACGGTCCGCCATTGACGCTGTATTCGCCACCGACCACGGCAGCGGTGATCGGCGCGTTGATGCCGGTGACCGTCACCGGCGCGCTGACCGTGGCCAGCAACGGAAACGCGCTCGGGTTGGCGCTGAAGCCGAATGCGTCCGGCGTGACGTCGGCACTCGACGTGGTGATGTCGAAGACTGCGCTGATTCCCGAAATGGTCAGCGTGGCAGCCGTCGTCGTTGCCGGGCGGGACGACGCCGATGCGCGCACGCGAATCGACTCGCCATTGCGAATCTCACCAGCAGCACTGGTGAACGCCGCGCCGCCGATGCTGTACTGACCATCGGTGATCGTGACCGGCACCGGAACATCGATGCCGCTGATGATCACGGCGGTACTGACGCCGATGCTGTTCGGCGCCGCGTCGACGATCGGTGCGAACGCGAAGGCGTCCGGCACCGAATCGGCCGGCCGGGTCGTGACCTGGAATGCAGCACTGGCGTTGCCGATCGTCAGCACCGCCTCGTTGCCGGTTGCAAACTCGGCGCTGGCAAGCACTTCGACGGCCACGCTGTCGCCGCTTTCCACGGTGCCGCTGCTGGCGGTGAACGCGCCACCATTGATGCTGTAGCGCCCGCCGGTCACCGCAATCGGCGCATCGGCGCTGATGCCGGCAATCATCACCGGCTGGCTGATCTGCACGCTCGCGGGCTCGACGTTGACGATCGGCATGAACGCGAACGCGTCGGGGTCGACGTCGATCGCATCCGGGCCGGTCGTGGCGGTGAAATCGGCACTGACGCCGCCGATGACGATGGTCGCGGTACGGGTCGTGGCATCGGTGTCCGCCGTCTGTACCTCGGCGCTGACCTGGTCCCCGCTGGAGACCTCGCCCGCTTCGGCAGTAAACGCACCATCGTTGATCTGATAGCGACCACCGCTGACGGTGATCGGGACGGCGATATTGATGCCGCTGACGGTGATCGGCTGGCTGCGCTGGATGCTGCCGACAGGGGCATCGACCACCGGCTGGAACTGGAACGCGTCCGGCGTGCCGTCGGCGGTGAAGGCCTGGGTGGTGACGCTGTAGGTCCCGGAGACGCCGCCGATATCGAGGGTCGCGACACGGGTTTCCGAGTAGCCGTAAGCCGCCAGCACCTGCACCACCACCATTGCGCCATTGCCGACGCGGCCGGGGCGGTCGGTAAAGGCGCCGCCGTCGACGCTGTAGTAGCCACCAGCGATCGCCACCGGGCTGGAGGCGGTCAGGCCGGTCACGGTGATCGGATCGCTGGTTTGCAGACTGCCAAGCGGCGCATCGATCGTCGGCGCGAAGCCGAATGCGTTCGGCGTGGTGTCGGGTGCAGGATCGTCGTTGACGATCGTCGCCACGCCTTGCGCCTTCTCGATGCTCACACCGACCGGCGTGCTCAGATTGATAACGAAGGTTTCATCCGGCTCGAAGTCGGGATCGCCATTGACCGTGAACGGCTGGGTCTTGCTGGTTTCGCCCGGGGCGAACGTCGTCGTGCCGGTCCTGGTCACATAGTCGCTGCCGGCGCTGGCCGTGCCCGCTGCGGTTGCAAACCGGACCGACACCGTCTGGCTGGCGGCTGCCGACAGTCGGAAGGTGAAACGCGCGACCGAGGTTCCGCTGTCGCCCTCGACCACGCGCACATCGTCGATGCTGACGCGGAGCACCCCGCCCGCCTCGGTGGTAACGGCAAAGTCGCCGCGGACACCGCCGATGGTCAAAGTTGCTGTTGTCGTCGTGCCCGGCTCGCTGGCGGCCGTCTGCTGCACCCTCACCATCTGCCCGGCCATGACCGTCCCGGCGGTGGTCACGAAAGCACTGCCATCGATGCTGTAGCGGCCACCGGCCACCGAAATCGGCGCCCCGGTATTGATGCCGCTGACCGTGATCGGCGCGCTGGTCTGCACGCTGCCGGGCGCGGCGTTGCTCGTCGGCGTGAAGCTGAACGGATCCGGCGTCGTGTCTGCGGTCCTCACGGTCGTGATCCGGAAGACCCCGTTGCTGCCGCCGATCTTGACGGTGACGCTGACCGACTTGTTGGCGCTGGCGCTCGCAGTGCCGCGGGCCCGTACCCGGGCATTGTTGGCAACAGTCGCGGCGGCCGACGTGAACGGACCGCCATCGATGCTGTAGCTGCCGCCACTGCTGACGCTGATGGCGGCGGGCGCTTCGAGACCGGTGATGGTCGTCGGCTCGCTGGTCTGGGTGCTTCCCAGCGCTGCTTCGCTGCGGGGGGTGAAGCTGAACCCGTCTGGCACCGTATCTGCCTTGCGCGTCGTCACCTTGAACGATGACGTCACCGACGGCGAGCCGACGCGAACCTTGGCACTGACCGCCGTGGAGAACGCTTCGGAGGACACCACGCTGGCACGCACGATGTCGCCGTTGACGACGCGCCCCGATGCGGTCGTGAACGGGCCGCCATTGATGCTGTAACTGCCGTCGCTGACGCTGATCGGAACGCTGGCATCGATACCGGTGATCGTCTGGCCGGCGCTGATCACCGTGCTGGCCCGCTCGGCGTTGGTCACGGCGGGAAACACCAGCGGATCGGGGGTGGTGTCCGCAGCTTTCGCGAACGGCGCGACGAGCACCATGACGGTGCAGGAAATAGCCCGAAGCGGTCTCACCAACAACGCGTGCGCCATGCCAATCCCTGATGTGTCACCTTCTGTCGAGGTGACTTCGCCGCGGATTAACACAAAAGCGTCGCCATAAATCCTCGCGGATTTCTAACGAAATGATCGCCTTGGCTTAGGGTCCTGATATTTCGAAAATTATTCCGGTTCGATCAGCGGCCGGAGATGACGCTTTTGTCACTTTGCCGGCTACCCATCCGGAAATCGGCGCAGCGGAGCGTGACGGCGAAGCGCCGCAGCTCATCGCCGGACCGCGATCGGAACCCTCCAAGGGACGGCAAGGCGCATCGATCCGACGCGTCCCGCGTTCCATCCTGATGCCTGAATGCGGTCAGGCGGACGGCAGCGGCGCCGCCTCGCTCCGCGTCAGTGCAACACGTGATCGAGCGGAATCGGCTTCAAAGGTGGCAGTGGCTCGCCGAGCATTTCCAGCAGCGACGCTTCGATGTTGTCGCAGATGGCGCCAAGGGCCAGATCGTTGTCGTCGAAGCCGAAAGGCGCTTCGAGCTCCTCGGCGATCGCCTCGATCGCCATGAACGTGTAGGCGACGAAGACGGCGAACACCGGCGCGTACCAGCCAATGGTGCCGACCAGCGCGAACGGCAGCAGCGTGCAATAGAAGTAGATGGTGCGGTGAACCATCACCGAGAACGTCAGTGGAATCGGGGTGCTGGCGATGCGTTCGCAGCCGCCGACGGCATCGCCCAGCGTGTTGAAGCTCTGCTCCATCGATGCCGACAGGATGTCCGACAAGCGGCCGTCCCGGCGTGCGGCGTGCAGTTGGTCGCCGAGCAATTGCAGGATCACCACCGGTTTCCAGCGAGCGGCCAGCACCCGTGGCAGATCGTCGGCCGCGAGCAGCCGCCGCAGGTCATCGCTGGCGTCGGTCGCGCGCAGCTGGTGTCGAAAGGCGTGGGCATGCGCGATCAGGCTGCGCACGAAGCGCTGGGCTTCGACGGAATTCGGCGCCCATTCGGTCAGCGTCAGCGCCTGTCGAGCCAGGGCCCGCGAGGCATTCATGATCGAGCCCCAGAGCCGGCGCGCATCCCAGTAGCGTTCGTGGCTGACGTTGATCCGGAAGCCGAGAAAGATCGCCAGTGCTAGGCCGAGCAGCGTGAACGGCTGCAGGCTCAGTTCGAGCCGGTGCAGCCATTCGGCATCGACCGAGATGTGCAGGACCTGGGCGAATACTGCCAATCCGCCAATGATTGCCAGACGCGGCACCAGCTTGCGCAGCACCGAGCCGCGCCAGATGAACAGCATCCTGAACCAGTGCGGACGCGGGCGAACGATCATCGCGTCGCGCCGCTGGCCAGCGCGGCACGCAGCGCATCTTCATCGAAGAAGGTTTCGCACAGCACCGTGCCGTCGTCGTCGATCAGCACCGGAATGACATGGCCCCAGCGCCCGGCCCAGCCAGCACGGCTGTCGACATCGGCGATGGTCAGCGCCGGCAGCAGATCCGGACAGGCAGCGGCGAAAGCTTCGAGGAACTCCTCGCAGAGGCCGCAGCCTTCGCGGCTCAGCAAGGTCAGCACCGCCACGTCGAACGTCCTCAGATCAGGGCTTGGTAGGCACGCCCAGCGCAAGGAACAGCGGCGCACCCTGACGCTGCACCAGCATCGGCACGGTCTGACCCGGTGTCAGACGTCCGGCAACCTGGGCATAGCGATCGGCGCTGTCGATCTCCTGGCTGGCGATCGACAGGATCACGTCACCGGCAATCAGCCCGGCATCACGACCGGGCCCGGGACCGACTTCCACCACGCGCACCCCACCGGACACCACTTTCTCTGCACGCCGTTCGACATCGCCGAGCGTCTGCACGACGACGCCGAGCGAACGTCCGGCGGGATCTGCCGGCGCCGCGTTCGGTGCGCCGGGCGCGCTGCCATTGCTGTTACCGCTGGCATCGGCCACGTCCTGTTCGGCCAGTTCGCCGACCTCGACCTTGACGGTCACCCGGCGGCCATCGCGCAGCACTTCGAGCGTCACCGTTTCGCCCGGCGTGACATCGCCGACCAGCGGCTTCAAGGTCCGCGAGGTCGCGATCTCGGTGTCGTTGAACTTGACGATGATGTCGCCGGCCTTGAGCCCGGACTGCTGCGCCGGACTGTCCGGCAGCACGCGCGCCAGAAGGGCGCCGCCGGGCTTGTCCATGCCGAACGAGGCAGCCAGCTTGCGATCGACTTCCTGCATGACGATGCCGAGCCAGCCGCGGCGCACGCTGCCGGTCTCCTTCAACGATTTGGCGACCTTGGCGGCGACGTCGATCGGAATCGCGAAGGCCACGCCCTGGAAGCCGCCGTTCTGGCTGTAGATCTGCGAATTGACGCCGATCACCTCGCCCTTCAGGTTGAACAGCGGGCCGCCGGAATTGCCCGGATTGACCGCGGCGTCGGTCTGGATGAACGGCACGTACTGCTCGGTTTCCAGATTGCGGCCCTTCGCCGAAATGATGCCGGCTGTCACCGTGTAGTCGAAGCCGAACGGCGAGCCGATCGCCAGCACCCAGTCGCCGACGCGCGACTTCTTCACATCGGCCAGCTTCACCGCCGGCAGATCGGTGGCGTCGATCTTCAGCAGCGCAAGGTCGCTGCGCTCGTCACTGCCGACCAGCTCGGCGGGGAACTGCCGGCGATCGGACAGGCGAACGACGATTTCCTTCGCGTTCTTGACCACATGGTGGTTGGTGACGATGTAGCCGTCCGACCACAGGATGAAGCCGGATCCCAGTGACTGCTCGCCGCCCGGACCGGCGCCATCGTCAGGAAACCCCTCGCCATCGCCTTCGCTCTCGGCATCGCCGTCTGCCGGTGCATCGGCCGGCGTGTCGCCTGACTCTTCGCCATCGCGGCCATTGGCACCGTCGCCCGGGGCAGCGCCGTTGCGCGCGCTGTCACCGTGCTCCTCGAGAAACTTCTTCAGCCAGTCCGGCACCGGTCGACCGTCGCTGCCGGGGCCAGCCGCCAGCGGCGACACGGTTTCCGCCGGCACGGCGCTGATGTTGACCACCATCGGGCTGACCCTTTCGACCAGCCCAGCCAGCTCCGGCAGACCCGCTGCGCGCTCGGATGAACAGGCAGTCAGCAGGCCGGCTGCGATCAGCAGAGACAGCGCCAGCACGGCGGTCTTGCGACCGGCGACGTTGTGCATCATTCAACTCCAGGGTGGCCCGGACCGGGGCCAGCGGATCGGCCGCAGGTCGGCAGCAGATGGGGGATTCAGCGAACGCGGCAGTTGAACATGCGCAATGTCGCGGCGGCAAGACAGCCTGGCGGGGTCTGTGGCCGCCAGCGCCAATGCCGCTGTCAGTGCGGCTGAGCGGGATTCGCAGGTGCCGTGATGGCCTGGGTGCGGCCGGCTTCGGATGACGGATTCCGCGCCGTCGATGTACCGCCCGGACCGGGCAGCGGCACGCGCAGGTTGTCGCCGATCATCTTGATCGCCGCACCCGGCACTTCGCCGACGATGGTCACATGGAACGAGCCCACCACCGTGCCATAGGCCTGCACGGCGCCGATATGCGAAGCGCCGCTGACACCCTTGGCTTCCTGCGAGCGCACCGTCGAGAACACCGAAACCGACGACAGGCCGTCCGACAGCAGCAGATGCTCGACATTGCCCGAGCCGTCCGGCAGCACGCGGTCGTCATGCATCACCACCTTGAACCCCGGCGGGAGCTTGCCGAGCGCGACCTGCGGATCGATGTGCTGCTCGATCGCGGCTGCGTCGTCGAGCGTCGGAAGATTGCGCGTCACCAGCGTGAACTTGCGGGTGTCGACCTCGGTTTCGAACGCTTCGTCCGGAATCGACTTCGGAAACGCCACTTCGGTGAACATCACCTGCTCAAGCACTTCGCTGCGCGAACCAGTCAAGCTGATCTTCAACGGCAGGCGGGTTTCCTGATCGGTCCACACCTCGTAGCCGTAGCGGTACTTGTCGCGCGGCCGGATCACGACGCCATGACAGGGCCGGCCGGCAATGCGGCCTTCGCCTTCGCTGCGGAATTCGTAATGCGCCTTGAGTTGCTCGACGCGCTCCAGCGTCAGCTGCGCAAGGAAGCCCTTCAGGCTCGGTCCTTCAGACGAAAATGCACGCCCTTTCGGCGTGATCGAGATCAGGCGATTGTCGATCCGCAGCAGCTGCCGGGGATCACCGGTCAGCGACACCATCCGCTCGCGCTCGCTGTCGTCCTTGTAGCGGTGCTGCACGCGCAGCACCTCGAAACGTTCGTCACCGCGGTAGATGACCACGCCCTGGTAGTTGCTGGTCCGTGACGCTTCGGCTGCCTGTACCAGCAAGGTTCCGGCATCGATGGGCGCATCACTCGGCGCAGGCTGTGCCGCCTGAACGGTCTGCGAGGAGCAGGCCACGCCTGCAAAAAGCAGCCAGCGACGCATCAGCGCTTACCGTCGGCCGGCCGATAGCTCGTTTGTTGCGCCACCAGTCGCGAGTAGCCCAGCGACACGCCCATGCCGGCGTCGGCGCCACCACTGGAGTGGCGGATCAGATATTCGTTGAGCTGGCGGGCACTGTCGGCGTCGAGTTGATCCCAGGCCGGGCTGTCCTCGCTGGCGACGTCCACCGGCGCCTGCCCGGCGATCTCGCCATTGGCACCGACCTTGACGATGCTCGCGCCCAACGCCGCCTGCTGTTCGGCCAGCGCGCCACCGTCGACGATCGGCTGATCCAGCAGATTGCGGCCGCCGATGGCGACCACGGCGGTGATCGACGCGGCCACCGCGAGCCCGGCGATACGCTGCCAGCGAAGGCTGCGGGCGCTGACGGCGACAGCAGCGGCCGGGGCCTGCGTCGGCACCGGCGCCGCAACCCGCGGCCGCAGCGGCACGACATTCGATGACGTGGCGACTTCGGGCTGATCATCGAGCGCAGCCATGATGCTGGCGGTCAGGTCGACAGCTGGCTTGACGATGCGGACCCCAGCCATGGCATCGCGGGTCATGCACATGCGGGTCCAGCGTGCCTTCAGCGCCGGCGATCGTTCGATCGCCGCAAGCGCGGCCTCAACTTCGGCCGGGGTGCATTCACCGTCCAACAGCGCTGACAGCAGTTCTTCAGACATTTCGCTCATTCCGGACCGAACCTTCAAGCCGCGACATGGGACATTAACCGCGGCTGAACCCAAAAGTTCAAACCGCCTGTTGGCAAAAACGGATCAGGCTGGCTGACGACGTGCGGGTATCGGCTGCTGATCATCGGACCGTCAACTCATCAACGGGTTCACGACGGCGTCGATCGCTTCGCGGGCGCGGAAGATGCGCGAGCGCACCGTGCCGATCGGGCAGTCCATCGCCTCGGCGATTTCCTCGTAGCTCAGGCCTTCCAGCTCGCGCAGCACGATCGCCTGGCGCAGGTCCGGCGGCAGCTTGGCGATCACTTCGCCGACCTTCTGCTTGATCTCGTCGGACAGCAGCAGCGATTCGGGCGTGTCGACGTCACTGAGGTGTTCGGTATGCCCGAACTGCTCGGCATCGGCGATATCGATGTCCTGGTTCGACGGCCGACGGCCGCGCGACACCAGATGATTCTTCGCGGTATTGATGCCGATGCGGTACAGCCAAGTATAGAAAGCGCTGTTGCCCTGAAAGCCCTTCAGCGCGCGCCAGGCCTTGATCAGCGTTTCCTGGGCGACATCGGGAGCGTCGCCGTCACCGACCAGGCGACTGACCAGCTGCACGATCTTGTGCTGGTACTTGCGGACCAGCAGTTCGAAGGCCCGCTTGTCGCCTTTCTGCGCAAGGACAACCAGTTCTTCGTCGGTGATGTCGGGGGTCATGCGCTCTGGGAGGACGAGGGTGCCGCACCCGCGTCGCCGGGGATTCTGGCTACACTCCGCGACTGTTCGTGGTCGTCAACGTCGACAAATACTAGCAAGCCCGATCCTCCCGCGTGAACGAATCCGATGTGCTGATCCTCGGCAGTGGCGCCGCCGGCCTCTCTGCGGCACTGCGCCTCGCCAAGGCCGGTCACCGTGTCTGCGTGGTGTCGAAGGGAACGCTGGCCGGCGGCTCGACCTTGTGGGCGCAGGGCGGCATCTCGGCCGTGCTCGACGAAGACGATTCAGTCGAAGCCCATGTTCAGGACACGCTGATTGCCGGCGCCGGCCTCTGCGATGAGGCGGCGGTCCGCTTCACCGTCGAACGCGGCCCGGAGTGCATCCATTGGCTGGTCGACCAGGGCGTCGTCTTCACGCATGCCGATGGCGAACTCCGCGGCCAGCGCCTGCACCTGACCCGCGAAGGCGGCCATAGCCATCGTCGCGTCGTCCATGCGGCCGATGCCACCGGCCATGCCGTGGAAACCACGCTGGCCGCGCTCGCTGAAGCCCACCCGCTGATCGAAGTCCGCGAACGCACGGTCGCCGTCGACCTGATCGTCGACAAGGCCGCCCGCCGCGTGCAGGGCGCCTATCTGTACGACCGGCGCAGCAAGGGCATCGAAGCAGTCGCGGCCAAGGCCGTGATCCTGGCCACCGGTGGTGCCAATCAGGTCTATCTGTACTCATCGAACCCGTTCGGCGCGTCCGGTGACGGCATCGCGATGGCCTGGCGCGCCGGCTGCCGCGTGGCGAACATGGAATTCATGCAGTTCCATCCGACCACGCTGTACCACGGCGATTCGCGCTCCTTCCTGATCTCCGAAGCGCTGCGCGGCGAAGGCGCAACGCTGCACGTGCCGAATCCGGACGGCAGCGTCGGCGAACGCTTCATGCCGCGCTTCGATGCCCGTGACGAACTGGCCCCGCGCGACATCGTGGCCCGCGCCATCGACCACGAGATGAAGCGGCTCGGCGTCAAGCATGTCTGGCTCGACATCAGCCACAAGCCGGCCGACTTCATTCGCGAGCACTTCCCGTCGATCCACGCGCATTGCCTGAAGCTGGGCCTGGACATCACCACACAGCCGATCCCGGTCGTGCCGTCGGCGCACTTCACCTGCGGCGGCGTGGTCACCGATCTGAACGCCCGCACCGACATCGCCGGCCTGTACGCGGCCGGTGAATGCGCCAGCACCGGCCTGCATGGTGCCAATCGTCTGGCGTCGAATTCGCTGCTGGAATGCCTGGTGTTCGCCGATGCCGCAGCCAACGACCTGATCCGCGAACTGCCGACGATGCCGGCCCCGCCAGCGCTGAAGCCCTGGGACGAATCGCGGGTCTCGGATTCCGATGAGGACGTCGTGGTCAGCCACAACTGGCTGGAACTGCGCACCTTCATGTGGGACTACGTCGGCATTGTCCGCACCTCCAAGCGGCTGCTGCGCGCGAAGCACCGCGTGGCGCTGCTGAAGCGCGAGATCATCGAGTTCTACCAGCACTACCGCGTCAGCCATCACCTGATCGAACTGCGCAATCTGGTCACGGTGGCCGAGCTGATCGTCGATTCGGCGCTGGCGCGTCGCGAAAGCCGCGGCCTGCACTACACGCTGGACTTCCCGGAAACCGAAGCGGTCGCCGTGCCGACGGTCCTGACACCCTGAGCGCGCCACGATGACCCGGCCCGATACCGTGATCCTGTGCGGCGGCGCCGGGGCACGCCTTGGCGGCATCGACAAGCCGCTGCAAGCACTCGCCGGCCGACCGCTGTTTGAACGGGTACTGGAGCGGATCGCCGCCCACGCTGGCGAGATCATCGTCAGCGCCAACCGGAACGCTGCCGACTACGCCGCGTATGGCCTGCGCGTGATCGACGATGGTCGCCACGCCGGACGTGGCCCGCTGGCCGGCATCGCCGCGGGCCTTGCGGCTGCCACGACCGACGACGTGCTGTTCGTGCCCGGCGACGCACCGCTGCTGCCGGACGATCTGGCGATCCGGCTTGATGACGCGCGACGGCGCAGCGGCGCCGGCATCGCCCATGTCGACGATGGCCACGGCCCGCAGCCGCTGTGCTGCCTGCTGCCGCGCGCCTTGCTCGGCGACCTCGAACGCTATCTTGATGGCGGCGGCAGCACGCCGCGCGAGTGGCAGGCAGGCCACGGCGCGGTCGCTGCCCGCTTCGCCGAATGGCCGCGCTGGTGCTGGAGCATCAACACGCCGGAGGAATGGCAGAACGCCGAGCTGAGGCTGGCCGACAACCTGACCATCACCGAGTGAACGCCCCATGGCCATGATCGCGCTCGAAGATGCCCTTGCCGTCTACGCCCGCAGCGTGCGGCCGCTGCCGGCGGTCGAGATGCCGGTGCTCGACGGCTTGGGACGAGTGCTGGCCGAAGCAGCGCAGGCGCAGACCGATCTGCCGCGCTTCGACCAGAGCGCGCTCGACGGCTACTGCTTCGCCACCGCCGACCTCGCCACCGCCAGTGACGAGCACCCGGTGCGCCTGCCGATCGTGCAGACCATCGCGGCCAGCGGCCATGCCGCACGGCCGGTGCTGGCACCGGGCACGGCGGCGCGGATCTTCACCGGCGCGATGCTGCCGTCGGGCGCTGATGCGATGCAGGCCCAGGAGCGCGCTCAGCGCGACGGCGACGCGCTGCTGTTCACGAAGCCGTTTCCAACCGGCCGCAACATTCGCCGGCAAGCCGAGGAGCTGAGCAAAGGCACGGTGCTCGCCGATGCCGGCGATCGCATCGGCCCTGGCCTGCTCGCTTCGCTGGTCAATGCGGAAGTCGCCACCGTTCGTGTCCATCGCGCGCCACGGGTTCGGGTGTTCGTCACCGGCGACGAGGTTCGCCCGGCCGGCACGGCACTGAAGCCCGGCGAAATCCACGATTCCAACGGCCCGCTGATCGCCGCCCTGCTGCGCAGCCAGGGCATCGATGCGCCGCCGCCGATGCACCTCGGCGACGATCCGGCGCAAGTTCGTGCAGCGCTCGAACAGGCACTGGCGGAAGCCGATCTGGTCATCACCGCCGGCGGTGCCTCGGTCGGCGACAAGGATTTCCTGCCGGCCACCGCCGAATCGCTTGGCGTGCAGCGGCTGTTCTGGAAGGTTGCGCAGAAGCCGGCCAAGCCGCTGTTCTTCGGCATCCGCGAAGACGATGGCGGCGCGCAGCGGCTGATGATGGCGCTGCCCGGCAATCCCGGCGCGGTGCTGATCAGCATGGTGCTGCATGTGCGCCTGGTGCTTGACCACCTGGCAGGCCTCAAGCGGCCGGATCTCGGCTGGATCCATGGCGTGCTCGATCACCCGGTCGAGCGCGACGACGAACGCGCCCGTCTGATCCGGATGCGTCTGTGCCACGACGAACACGGCGTTGCCCGGCTGAACCCGCTGCCGCTGCAGGACTCGCACATGCTGTCGAACCTTGGCCGCGCCGACGTGCTGGTCTGGGTGGAAGCCGGCAGCGGCGTCGTCCCGGCGGGTGCGGCGCTGCGCTGGATCGCGCTGCCGGAATGACGGCGGCCGCCGCGGACGTCGCCGACGTCCACGCGATCACCGACCGCCTGCTGCTCGAACACGGCGAGTTCGATCCGATCGAGTTCCTGCTGCGGCGCGGCTGGCTCGACTACGCCGACTTCAGTGCCTGGCAGCAGGGTGCGCCGACCTCGTTGCAGGCCGCGCTTCAGGTACCGGTGGAACAGGTGATCGGAACGCTGGAACAGGCGCTTCGCTACGTCCGCGCGCAAGGCCTGTTGCGTGAACGCCGTCCGCCCGATGCCGCCGTGATCGGCAGCGATCCGCACTTCGCATTGCTGTGCAGCAGCCTGCTGAAGCGCCCCCGCGACCGCCCGCAGGGCGACCTGTTTCACGACAGCGCGTCGCTGTTCACGATCGATGCACTGCGTAGCGCCCTCGCCCGCCATGACCGCAGCGCAGCCGCCGTGCTGCTGTCGCGGCTGCAGCGCGAAGCACCACGCGACGCACCGGGCTATGCAGCGCTTGATGCCGCCATCACTGCCGATCCCTTGCTGACCGCAGCCCAGCGGCTGCAGCAGATCGAAGCGGTTCTGCAGCCGGCAGCACAACGGCTGCTCGGTCCAGCGGCGCGCGGCTACCTCGCGCCGCTGTGGGTGGCGCTGGCACAACGCCTGGCAGCCGAGAACCCAGATCACGACGACCTGCGCCTGCATCCCAGCCACGCCTGGATGGCGGCCGGCCACTGGCGTGATGCCGCGCTCAGCATCACCGCGTCGTCGCGCGACTGGACCGCCGAACCGGCGCTGATCGCGCGGCTGGCAATGATTCAGGCGCGCCAGCATCGGCTGGCAGAGTCACGGCGCCTGCGCATGCGCCTGTGCTGGCTGTTTCCCGATGCAGCCGGAAGGACGCTCGACGAACTTGCGGCGGACGATCCCGACAGCGCGCTGCAGCGTCGCTGGCCGGAGTTCCAGCTGGCCGAGCCGCCACTGCCGATCAACCGCTTCCCGGCCTGGCTGCTGCTGGCCGATGCCCGACAACGCGAGTGGCTGCTGCCGGATCAAGTGCCGGTCACGCTGGCATCGGCAGACGATCAGGCCTGCTACCGGGCGCTGCACCGGCTGCTCGATGCGCCATCCGACATCGACGCGCGCCGGGACTTGAAGGCGCTGCAGCCAGAACTGATGCAGGCCTTCCTGAGCTTGCGCCAACGCGGCGCGCTCTGAAGACCCTACTTGCCGCTCGCCGCCTTGGCGTGAGCCACGACCAGAAAGGCCTCCATCTCGGCTGGCGAGATCGACTGATCATGGTTGCTGTCGATGCCGGCCCAGTTGCGGACCTCGGTGCTGCCGCTGGCTGCAGTCGGATTGGCCGGCGCCGTGCTGACGGCTCCCCGGCCAAGATTCTTCTGGGTGGCGTCATCCATCTTGTCGAGCGTCACCGTGCCCGGTGGCGTGGTCGCTGGCACGGTCTGCGGCACGCGGGTCTTGTCGGTGCGCTTGGTTTCGGATTTGTCCGGAGCGGCATTCGCCGACAGTGCAACACCGGCTGACAGCAGGGCCGCCACGACAGCGCGGGCGATCAGTACGCGAACAACAGGTTTCGAAGGCATGGACAGGTTCCTCGGACGGCAGCGAGCCGTCGGCTGACGGCTCAGCCGATTCACTCGCAGCCGACGCGCCTGCCGGCAATCCCACGCATCCACGAGCCTGCGGGCCGCACGACCGACGGCGGTGCGCGTCAGCCGTTCCGATCACGACTGCTTTTACCGCTGCCGTCAGCCCCTCATCGGCAGCCGCGCCGGTCGACTCAGGCGAACGGCAGGAAGCGCCCGGTGCGCGCGGCGTAGTCGCGATACGGCTGGCCGAGTTCCTCGCGCAGCCCGCGTTCCTCGAAGTGCACGCCGATGAACACGTAGAGCGTCATGCCGAGGCTGAACAGCAGATGGCTGACCGTCATGTTCGGCGTCGCCCAGAACGCGATGAAGATGCCGGTCATCATCGGGTGCCGGATCCAGCGGTAGAAATAGTGTTCCTTGAACGCCACTGGCGTGTAGCTGCGCCGCACCAGATTCAGCCAGACCTGACGCAGGCCGAACAGGTCGAAATGGTTGGTCAGGAACGTCGACACCAGCACGATCAGCCAGCCCAGGCCGCCAAGCGCGTACAGCGCCATCGACAACATCGGATCGTCGACCTTCCAGACCTGCCCGGCCAGCGGCTGCCAGTGCAGGTAGATCGCGATCAGCACCAGGTTGGTCGCCATCACGTAGCTGCTGCGCTCGACCGTCTTCGGCAGCCACGCCGTGAACCAGCGCTTGAACCCGGGACGCGCCATGACGCTGTGCTGGATGCCGAACAGCGCGATCAGCGCGACGTTGACCGCCAGCGCCATCCCGAACGGGCCCGGCTCGCCGCTGCTGACCGACTTGATGTCCGGCACGTCGTTGATGAAGCCGACCAGATACAGAAACACCGCGAAGAAGATCGCGTAGCAGACCACGCCATAGGCAAAACTCAGGTAACGGCTCATCCGGATCAGGCTCCAACACGGTACGAAGACCGCGAGCCTGCCTGATTGACCACGCTCTTCGCAAAGCGGGTGGGCCCGCAGCGCCGACATCACGAAAAAGCCCCGCAGCGCGAACGCTGCGGGGCCGCTTCGGCTGGCGTGCCGTGGCGCTTACGGCGCCGGGATCACCGTGTCGGTGCGGCGGCCGATGGTCTGGATGCGGGTATCCAGCGCAATCGGCGTTTCCGCCGTCGTGAACGGCGCAGTGCGCGGGAAGCGCTGCTGCAGGTACGCAGCGAACGCATGCTGTTCCGAGCCCGGCCGGGCAAAGGTCACGCCGTAGGTGGCGAGGTCCGCAGCCGTGGTGCACAGCGGGTTCTGGCCGGTTTCCGCGATCAGGTAGACGCAGCGGCCGGCCTGCACGGCCGGGAACGGATAGCCGTCGCCGCCGCGCTGCAGGAAGCCGAGCGTGACCATGCGGAACGTGCGGCTGGCATCACCGACGATCGCGCCGTTCTGCACCACCACATCGGCAACCGTGCCGGCGGCCGCACCATTGGCGTCATCGATGCGCAGCGAGCGCACTCGATCGCCGGCGGCCCGCGTCGGGTCGTAGCTGAACGAGAAACCGCCGATCTGCGGGAAACGGCCCTGCCGCGATGGCTGATTGGCGACGCCATGCTCGACCAGCGCGCGCAGTTCGGCAGCCGTCAGTTCGACGATGGCCAGACCGTTGTTGAACGACAGCGCGGTCTGGATATCGAACTGCGACACGTCGCCGGTCTGCTTGCCGGCAGCCGGAATGGCCTGCGGCGGCAGCAGGATGACTTCGTTCGGATTGGTCGAGCCGGGTGGCTGCTGCACTTCGCCGATCGCGGCGCGGATGCCGCCACCGTTCTTCAGCGAGATCGACACCGCTGGATCAACGGCCTGTGCCACGAACAGGTTGGCATCGGCACTGAGGTTGCCAAGGTTGGTTTCCTCGCCCCGGACGCCGAAGTTCGCCGAACCCGGTGCGCGGCCTTCGAGGAACACCGAGGTGGCGCCGAACAGATTGCCTTCGCGCGCCACCAGCACGTCGCCGACGGCATCGGCGATCGCTGCCACTTCGGCAATCGGCGCCGGGTTGCCGAGCGCCGCGACACCCGCAGGATCGGTGGCATAGGCGCCATTGATGTCCGGATTCAGCGTCTGCGGAATGACGACACCGTCGTCGTCGAAGCCGACCATCAGACGGCCGACATAGCGGTACTGGCCGTCGGTGTTGACCAGCAGCACCGGCTCGCCTTCGGCACTGGTGTAGACCTCCGGATACGTTCCGGCCGCCGTGTCGCCGGCCCGCAGACGATCGTTGCCGTCGGCAAGGATGGTGTCGGAACCGCCGCCGACAATGATGTCGACGCCCCTGAGCACTGGCGCCAGCTGGCGCTCGATGTCGAGCACCTGCATGTGGGCCAGCAGCACGATCTTGTCGACGCCGGCGAGCCTGAGCGCATCGACCGATTCCTGGATCACTGCGGCCAGCGCCAGGATATCGGCGGCGGTCGGAGTCGGGGCAAAGCCGGCCGGGCTGATCAGCACGCCGGCACCCGGCGAGCTGATCGTCGCCAGCGTCGGCGTGGTGGCACCGACCACGCCGATGGTTTCGCCGTCGACTTCGAGCGTCACCGAGCGGGCGATCGAGTTCGGCGCCGCCGGGGCGCCATCGGCCACGACAGTCGGCGAAAGATTGGCGTCACCGGCGAAGTCGAGATTGGCCGACAGGTACGGGAACTGCGCACCTTCCCAGCCGGCATCGACCGTCACCAGATCGGCGACGCGAGCCGTGCCGACATCGAAATCATGGTTGCCGAACGCCGAGGCCTGGATGCCGAGCGCGTTGAGGATTCGGATGTCGCCGCGGCCATCGCAGGAGCCCGGTGCGCCGCAGGTGCTGCCGACCAGCGACGCCAGCAGCGGATCGGAGCTGGCCGAGAAGAACGGGCTCGGAATGTAGTTGTCGCCGGATGACAGCGTCAGGCTGGCGTCCGGCATGCTGTCCTGCAGCGCGCGCAGCACCGCCGACAGATTCGGGGCGTCCTCGATGGCAGGGCCGGCCGCTTCGAAGTCGGCCATGTGCAGCAGCTGCATCGTGAACGCGGCCGCGACCGGATTGACCGACACCGTCACCGTCGCCGTTGCGCTGCCGCCACGACCATCGGCCGTGGTGTAGCTGAAGCTGTCGGTGCCGGAATAGCCGGGGCGCGGCACGTAGTCGATACGGGTGCCGGCAACGATCGTCGCATTGCCGTTGGCAGGCGCGGTAACGGCGGTGATCAGCAGGTTGTCGCCGTCCGCATCACTGTCGTTGACCAGCAGATCGAGCAGGTTCTGCGCGCTGCTGGCAGTCACCACGACGGTATCGGCGCTGGCAACCGGTGAAACGTTGGCCGCTTCGACCGGGACCTCGACCCGGACTTCGCGGACCTCGTCATCACATCCGGCAAGCGCCAGACTGGCGCCAAGGAAAACAGTAGCCAGCAGCGGCTTGCGGCGAAAGTTCATCAAGGTCTTCTCCCGAGACAGGTTCGAAATGGCAATGCGACGGACGGTAGTCAGCGCAGATGACGATCGGGAGAAAAAATGTCGATGCTTCGTGCATGACAGATGAACAAGATTTGACAGCACCGACCATCACGGAGGGCCAGCGATGAACGCAGCCAGCGCAACAGCGGATTCGGACACCACGACACCGGTGGCCATCGTCTTCGGCGTGGGCGCCGAACAGGGGATCGGCGCGGCGGTCTGTCGGCGCTTCGCCGCCGGCGGCCATCACGTGCTGGCGGCCGGGCGCACCGCCGCGAAGATCGAGCAGGTGGTGGCCACGATCCAGGCGCGAGGCGGTTCGGCCGAAGCGGTGGTCACCGATGTCACCGACGAAGCCTCGGTGATCGCCGCGTTCGATCGCGCGATGCAGGGCACCGACGGCCGTGCGCCGGCCGATGCCGTGGTGTTCAACGCCGGCAACAACCAGATCATCGACTTCACCAAGCTGAGCGCTGCGCAGTTCGAGGACTTCTGGCGCGTCGGCTGCTACGCCGGCTTTCTGGTCGGCCGCGAAGCTGCGCGCCGGCTGCTGCCGCTGGGCCGCGGCACGGTGATCTTCACCGGCGCCTCCGGCAGCCTGCGTGGCAAGCCGGGCTTTGCGCACTTCGCTGCCGCCAAGGCCGGCCTGCGGATGATCAGCCAGAGCATGGCGCGCGAATACGGACCGAAGGGCCTGCATGTCGCGCATGTGCTGATCGACGGCGGCGTCGACGGCGACCGCCTGCGCCGGGCCATTCCGGGGATGGTCGAGCGGCTTGGCGCCGACGGCCTGCTGGATGTCGATTCGATCGCCGAGAACTACTGGCACCTGCACCGGCAGGGCCGCTCGGCCTGGACCCAGGAACTGGATCTGCGGCCGCATCGCGAAGCGTTCTGACTTCGGCCGGCACAAAAAAAGCCGCCCGCGCGTGGCGGGCGGCTTTCTCCTGTCAGTCCGGCACCGCGCCGAAGCAGGCGCGGTGCCGATGCTTCAGCGGGCGCTGCGGGTCTTCTGCAGATGCGGGAACTTGGCCGCCTTCCAGGCTTCGATCGAACCCGCCTTCGGCGCAGTGCTCGCCGGCGCGGAATCGATCCGCCCGGTACCGGTCACCGACAGCGCCGGGAACTTGGCCTGCTTCCAGGCTTCGATCGACCCGGCTTCAGGCTGATCGGCACGGGCCGGCGCTT
Organism: Gammaproteobacteria bacterium; assembly: GCA_026398875.1. Lineage (GTDB taxonomy): Bacteria > Pseudomonadota > Gammaproteobacteria > Nevskiales > Nevskiaceae > Nevskia. The sequence goes on from JAPLSB010000017.1 coordinate 47,720, forward strand.
CCTGCGCTGCAGTGCGCGTCAGTGCGGGGTTCTTGGCCTTGAGCCAGGCGGCGTTGTCGGCGTTGGCGGTCATGGCGAATGTGGCGGCGGCGATCAGGGCGGCAAAACGGAATGCGTTGGACATGGGAATACCTCGTCTCGGACGAAAAGGGAATGCACAGCGAGACCCTTCATGAGTGATGGCAGGGAAGGCCATCGGGCGAGGACGTCCGGAGGCGGCGGCCCGACGCCGCGTCCGGACCGGCTTACAGGCGCAGGCGCGCCGTGCTCAACCAGGTGCGGCTGCCGGCGCCGACCACCGGTGTGCGGAGCCGCCGTACGCCGGACGTCCCGGTTGCGAGACGCGGCGCATCAATCGACAGCGCCGACGGCGGCAGTGCGATGAAGTCCGCGCCGGTCGGGGGCGATGCCAGAAGTACTGCATCGCCATCGCCGCCCAGACGACCGGCACGCACGGCGAGGTCGAGGCTGATGTCACAGCGCTCATCGCGGTCACTGGGTTGATCCGGGTGATCTGCAGCGATCACCTCATGCGCATCGCAGGGCTCAGCAGGCCACAAGCCGATGGCTTCGCAGGCATAGGCAACCCGCAACTGCAGCAGCAGCGCAAGAATGACGACCAGTAAGGGGTTGAGCTTTTTCATGGTGCAGTACGCACATTTTCGGTGCGCTACACGCCCATTTCAAGAGCGCCCCTCTGAAAATCCATTCAACGGCTCGCCGATTCTCGAATAAATCGATGATTAAGCTATAAATTAATCGTAAGCCCACGTGCCCGGACGCGCCTATCGTGCACTTATTTCGTGCAATCCTTCCGTGACAACGAACACACGGAGCGCCGGTGCGGCAGCAGATGCCGACCTTGCGCGTACGGCCGCGCGGCGGCGCGATGGACGCCGCCCGGCAAAGGACTGATCATCCCGCATCCCTCGCAAGGACTGTCCTCATGCCCCCGGCTGTCACCCGTACGCCGCCCGCTGGCATCGACACCGATACCCTGAGCCGCGCCGAGCAGGACGCGCTGTGGGGGAACCTGTATCCGGAACTCAAGGCACTGGCACGCAGCCGCCTTCGCCGTTCGTCCGACTTCACATTGCTCGACACCACGGCGCTGGTGAACCAGTCGTGCCTGCGGATGCTGGAAAGCCGCGTCAACCCGCTCGAAAGCCGGCAGCGCGGGCCGTTTTTCGCTTATGCAGCGGCGGCGATGCGATCGGTGGTCGTCGATCTCGCCCGGGAGCGGATGACCGACCGCCACGGCCACGGCGGGCTGCTGCGCATCGACACGCAGGTGATCGGCAGCGCCGCCGCCATCGACCACGATCCGCTGCTGGTCGACACTGCACTGACGGCCTTGCGTGACCGCGAGCCCCGTCTGGCGCAAGTCGTCGAAATGCGCTTTTTCGGCGGCTTCACCGAAGCCGAGATCGCCGAGGCGCTGGGCATTTCCGAACGCAGCGTGCGCCGCGACTGGGAAAAGGCGCGCGTGCTGATGCGCATGCTGCTGGCCTGAGTCGATGGTCCCCTCGCTGTCGTCGCTGCCGGCCGAGCGCTGGGCGGAGTTTTCCCGGCTGCTGGATGCCTTGCTGGAACAGGCGCCCGAAGCACGGGCTGCCTGGCTGGGCGCGCTCGAACCGGCGCATGCCGATCTGGCGGCACTGCTGCGGCAAGCCGCCGAAATCGATGGCGCCCCGCAGCCAGCCCTCCCGGTCATGCAGCCACCGCTGACGCCGATCGAGGACGATCCGTGGACCTTCGCAGCCGGCCGACCAGTGGGCCCGTATCGGCTGATCGCCCCGCTCGGTCAGGGCGGCATGGGCGAGGTCTGGAGCGCGCAGCGCATCGACGGCACGCTGAATCGCGAAGTGGCGCTGAAGCTGCCGCACACCTGGCTGCTGAATGCCGGAGCGCGGCTGCGGCTCGGCCGCGAGCGTGACTTCCTTGCCGGCCTCAGCCACCCGAACGTCGCCCAGCTGTTCGATGCCGGCATTGCCGACGATGGCCAGCCGTGGATGGCGCTGGAGAAGGTCGATGGCCAGCGCATCGACAGCTGGTGCCGTACACGCCGGCTGCCGATTGCCGACCGCCTGCGGCTGTTCCTGCAGGTCATGGACGCGGTGTCGGCCGCCCACGCCCGGCTGATCGTCCACCGCGACATCAAGCCGTCCAACGTGCTGGTCACTGACGAAGGCCGCGTCAAGCTGCTGGATTTCGGCATCGCCAAGCTGATCGATGACGACGGTCGCGGCGACCTCACCGAAATCACCCGGCTGGCCGGGCGCTCGGCAACACCGGAATACGCGGCCCCCGAACAGCTGTCGGGCGCCACGATCACCGCCGCCACCGATGTCTACGCGCTGGGTGTCCTGCTCTACGAACTGCTGTGCGGGCGCCGGCCGCGACCGGCGCGCCGCGACCGCGCCCGTGATGCCGACGACGAATCGCCGCTGCTGGCATCGAGCTTCGCCCCGCCCGATTTCCCGGCGCAGGCCGGCGGCCTCGACGTGGCCGGCTGGCGACGCGCGCTGGAAGGCGACCTCGACGCCATCCTGGCGCAGGCGCTGTCGGCGAAGCCTGAAGCGCGTTATGCCTCGGTCGAACGAATGGCCGAAGACCTGCGCCGGCATCTGGCCAGCGAACCGATCAGTGCCCGGCACATCACCGGCGTCGAACGGCTGCGCAAGTTCGCGCGCCGCAACCGCCTGGCGCTCGGCTCGGCAGTCGTGGTCAGCGTGTCGCTGCTCGCCGGCGGCGGCATCAGCCTGTGGCAGTCGCAGCGCGCCACCGCCGAAGCCCGGCGCGCCTCCGCCGAAGCGATCCGCGCGAATGCGACGCGGGATTTCCTGCTGAAGGTGTTCAATTCCTCAAGCCGGATCCAGGCCGCGGACCGGGCGCCGGGCTCGATCACCGCACGGGAAATGCTCGATGAGATCGTCGACGGCCTCGACGACAGCCTGGCCCGCCAACCGGAAGTGCAACTGGAACTGCTGGCGGCCGCGCAGGCGCTGTACCGGCAGTGGTATCTGCCGGAGCGCGCCAGCCTGGCCCACGCACGCTACCGAGCGATCGTCAAACGGCTTGCCGGCCCCACCGATCCGCGCATCATCGCCAGCCGCATCGAAGAAGCCGCGACGCTCAACGAGTCGGACCGCCGGGACGCAGCGCTCTCGCTGCTCACTGAAACGCGGCCACTGCTGGTGCGCGGAGGGCATCTGGGCACTCCGCTGGAGGCCGAGTGGACCGTGGAATGGACGCGCTTCAATCGACCGCTGACCAGCGTGACCCGCGAGGTGATCGCCGGATTCGAGCGCGCGACACGGCTCTATCGCGACCATGCCGACGACAGCGGTCCGGCTCGCTGGACCGAGTTCTACTGGGCCAAGGCGTTGCTCGCGGACGGACGACCCGACGAGGCGAAGCCGGTGCTCGAAGCGCTGCGCCTGCGCCAGCAGAAGGACTCGGCCGACAACGACTGGCAGGTCTCGCTCACGATCGCGGCGATCGGCGAAGCCTTGCTGGCGCTGGGCGACCGGGTGGCCGCGTCTGCGAGCGTGGAGCAAGGCCACCGCCTGATCCTCGCGACCTTCGGCCGCGATGTCATGGCCTATTCGAGCAGCTTCGCCATGCGGGTTGACCTGGAGCTGCTCGCCGGCAATACCGACGCAGCGCTCGCGATGATCGACGATGAACTGGCCGTGTACGCGGACTTGCGGCGCAAGCTCGGCACGGCTGGGGCAGACGGGATCGACGTGATCAGCATCGACGCCGACACGTCGATGCTCGTCGCACTGAAGGCCCGGGCGCTGCTGCAGCGCGGTGGCTGCGGGGACACCGAAGCGACGCTGCGGTCACGACTGCCGACCATGGTCGACTACCCCGACATGCCGATCACCATCGCCGATGCCCACGTCATCGCCGGCCAATGCGCCAAGCTGCGCGGCGACCGCAAGACGGCGCTGCAGGAATTCACGGCTGCCCGTGACCGCTATCGGGCATTGCCGGGCTTCTACATCCCGGCGATGAATGGCCGAGCGCGATGGGCAGAGGTGCTGATCGACAGCGGCGACTCGGAGGCGCTCGGAATCGCCCGCACCGAACTGCAGATGCTGCGCACCCTGATCGCCGATCGCGAACTGCCGGTCCGGGTCAGGATCGATCAGGCACTGGCCGAGATAGCGCTGCGTCAGGGGGACACCACAACGGCTGCCGTCGGCAACCGCGACGTGGCCGCAGGCCTTGCCAGGTTCGAAAAGCGCATCACGCCGACCGAGCGGGCGGCGCTGCACCAGCGCCATGCGGCGCTGGCCGAGGCGATCAGGCTCGCAACCGCCCGGCCGCCTTCGCCAGCTCGGTGATGCCAGCCCAGTCGCCGGCCGCGATCAGCGGCTGCGGCGCCAGCCATGAGCCGCCGACGCAGGCGACGTTCGGAAGCGCCAGGTAGCCATGGGCGCTGGCGGCATCGATGCCGCCGGTCGGGCAGAACAGCACGTCGGAAAACACCGAGGCCAGCGCCTTCAGCAGCGGAATGCCGCCGGCCGGCTGCGCAGGAAACAGCTTCAGCGCGCGGAAACCGGCGTCACGCGCCGCCATCACTTCGCTTGGCGTCATCGTCCCCGGCAGGAACGGCAGGCCGGACTTGTTGACGGCATCGAGCAGCGCCGGCGTCGCGCCCGGGCTGACCGCGAACTGGGCGCCTGCCGTGATCGCGGCCAGCACGTCGGAAGGACCGGTCACGGTCCCGACGCCGACGATGGCATCCGGCACCGCCGCGCGAATGGCGCGCACGCAGTCCAGCGCCACCGGCGTGCGCATCGTCACTTCCAGCACGCGAATACCACCGGCCACCAGCGCCTGCGCCAGCGGCACGGCGTGCTTCAGTTCATGGAGGACGATCACCGGCATCACCGGGCCGGCCTTGAGGATGTCGACAATCTGCATGTGAGCGGTCTCTCTTATTGTTCTGGGGTTATCGCGTTGTGTCGCACGCGAGCATCGTGACGCAGCGCAATTCCGACGCACTGTTGCCGACGATCATTGCGCCTTCCTCGGCGCTGCTGACGCAGGCGCGCGCCGAGGCAAACAGCTCGCGGCCGGTGCCGTGTTCATTGCCGGACAGGTCGGCAGTCGCCGCGCCACGCGCTGCCCATTCCGTGGCATCGACCAGCGCCGTCAGGGTGCCGGCTTCGGCATCGAGACGAATCAGGTCACCGTCACGAACCTTGGCGAGTTCGCCGCCGGCAAGGCATTCCGGCGAGACATGAATCGCCGCCGGCACCTTGCCCGATGCGCCGCTCATGCGACCGTCGGTGACCAGAGCCACGTGGAAACCTTCGTCCTGCAGCACAGCCAGCGGCGGCGTCAGCTTGTGCAGCTCCGGCATGCCGTTGGCGCGCGGCCCCTGGAAGCGGACCACGGCGACGAAATCGCGCTTCAGGTCGCCGCGCTTGAATGCTGCCTGCACCGCTTCCTGCGAATCGAAAACGATGGCCGGCGCTTCGACGACGCGATGTTCCGGCTTCACTGCTGACACTTTGATGACAGCGCGGCCAAGGTTGCCGGTCAGCCGGCGCAAGCCACCATCGGCGCTGAACGGATTCGACGCCGGCCGCAGCACCGATTCATCGAGCGAGGCCAGCGGCGCAGCCCGCCAGGCGAGCTGGCCGGCATCATCGAGATACGGCTCCTCGGCGTAGGCGTCGAGCCCGCGTCCGGCGACGGTCTTCACGTCGCGGTGCATCAGCCCGGCGTCGAGCAGTTCGCGAATCAAAAAGCCCATGCCGCCGGCGGCGTGGAAGTGGTTCACGTCGGCGCGGCCGTTCGGGTAGATGCGCGCCAGCAGCGGCACCACCGACGACAGCTCGGAGAAGTCATCCCAGTCGATGACGATGCCGGCGGCGCGCGCCATCGCGATCAGGTGGATCGTGTGATTGGTCGAGCCGCCGGTGGCATGCAGGCCGACGATGGCATTGACGATGGCCCGCTCGTCGACCACTTCGGCCATCGGCAGATAGGCGTCGCCGAGCGTGGTGACTGCCGCGATCCGCTTTGCCGCCGCCGACGTCAGCGCATCGCGCAGCGGCGTGTTCGGGTTGACGAAGGCGGCACCGGGCAGATGCAGGCCCATGACCTCCATCAGCATCTGGTTGGAATTGGCGGTGCCGTAGAACGTGCAGGTGCCGGGGCCGTGGTAACTCGCCGCTTCCGATTCCAGCAGCGCATCGCGGCCGACCTTGCCTTGCGCGAACAGCTGCCGGACCTTGGCCTTGTCGTCGTTCGAGACGCCGGACGTCATCGGCCCGGCCGGCACGAAGATCACCGGCAGATGGCCGAAGCTCAAGCTCCCGATCACCAGGCCCGGCACGATCTTGTCGCAGACGCCCAGCATCAGCGCAGCGTCGAAGGTGTTGTGGCTCAGCGCGATCGCCGCCGACATGGCGATGACATCGCGCGAGAACAGCGATAGCTCCATGCCCGGCTCGCCTTGCGTGACGCCATCGCACATCGCCGGCACGCCGCCCGCGAACTGGGCAACGGCAAACGCTTCGCGCGCGGCCTGCTTGATGATGGCCGGGTAGCGTTCCAGCGGCTGGTGCGCCGACAGCATGTCGTTGTACGCCGACACGATGCCGAGGTTCGGCCAGCGCACGGCACGCAGCGCCGGCTTGTCTTCGCTGCCGGCCGCTGCGAAGGCATGAGCCAGGTTCGTGCAGCCGAGCCGGCCGCGCGCGGTGCCGGCATCGCGGGCCTGATCGATGCGCTTGAGATAGGCCGCGCGCGTTGCCGCGCTGCGGTGCTTGATCCGTGCAGTGACGGCGGCAACGACAGGATTCAGCGGCATGTTTTCTCCGGTACGCCGCCGATCGAAGCGGCTCTTGAAACGACACGGCATCGGGCAGGCAAGATAGCACTGCAAGAACGATGCAAAGCCGCCACTTGAGACCCGCGCGCCATGGCTCAACCTCCCTGCTTCGACCTGATCTTTTTCGGTGGCACCGGCGACCTGGCACTGCGCAAGCTGCTGCCGGCGCTGTACTACCGCCATCGCGACACGGTGGACTGCAGCGGCTGGCGGATCATCGCCGTGTCGCGGCAGGCGCTCGACACCGCCGGCTACGTCGCGATGGTTCACGAGGCTTGCAAGCAGTTCATCCCGGCCAAGGATTTCGACGAAGCGGTCTGGACCGCGTTCGCGACCCGGCTCGAATACCTCGCGATCGATGCCACGGTGCCGGCCGATTACGACAAGCTGGCCACGGCCCTCGCCGGCTCCGCCGAGCGCATCCGGGTGTTCTATCTGTCGACCGCTGCCAGCCTGTTTGCCGACATCTGCGACAACCTGGCTGCGGCCAATCTGGTCACGCCACTGAGCCGCGTGGTGCTGGAAAAGCCGCTCGGCTTCAGCCTGGCCTCGGCCACTGCGATCAACGAAGCGGTCGCCAGGATCTTCACGGAGAAGCAGATCTTCCGGATCGATCATTACCTCGGCAAGGAAACGGTGCAGAACCTGATCGCGCTGCGCTTCGGCAACTCGATCTTCGAGCCGCTGTGGCATCGCGCTGCCGTACGCGATGTGCAGATCACGCTGGCTGAAACGGTCGGCGTCGGCGAACGCGGCGAGTACTACGACCGCTACGGCGCGCTGCGCGACATGGTTCAGAACCATGCGCTGCAGCTGTTGTGCATCCTGGCAATGGAGCCGCCGTCATCGATCGATCCCGACGAGATCCGCGACGAGAAGCTGAAGGTACTGCGAGCGCTGCGCCCGTTCACGCCGGACGACGTGCGCAACAAGATCGTCCGCGGCCAGTACCGCGCCGGCGCCATCGAAGGCCGCGCCGTGCCCGGCTATCTCGACGAACCGGGCATCCCGGACGGCACCACGACCGAAACCTTCGTGGCGATGCGCGTCGATGTCGACAACTGGCGCTGGGCACGCGTGCCGTTCTATCTCCGCACCGGCAAGCGCATGCAGGAGCGGATGTCGGAGATCGTCATCAACTTCCGCGCCGTGCCGCACGCGATCCTGCCCGGCAACGACGCCGGCAACGTCAATCGGCTGGTGATCCGCCTGCAGCCGGATGAAGGCATCGAACTGCATGTGCTGGCCAAGGTGCCGGGTGCCGACATGCGCGTGAAGCCGGTCAAGCTCGATCTGGATTTCGCCGAAACCTTCAAGACCCGGCAGTGGGATGCCTACGAGCGCCTGCTGATGGACGTGATCAGCGGCAACCTGACCTTGTTCATGCGCCGCGACGAGCTTGATGCCGCCTGGCACTGGATCGACCCGATCCACAGCGCCTGGGCCACGCAAAGCGATCCACCGAAGCCGTACTCGGCCGGGACCTGGGGGCCGACGGCGTCGAGTGCGCTGATCGTCCGCGACGGCCTGTGCTGGAAGGAAGAGTCATGAGTGGCACGCTGACCGAGCACCACTTCACCTCGGCCACGGCTGCGACCGAAGCGCTGGCCGACGCGATCATCGCCCGCTTGCGCACGGCGATTGCCGAACGCGGTGCCGCGTCGCTGATCGTCTCCGGGGGAAAAAGCCCGGTGCCGCTGTTCGCGCGTCTGCGGGTGGCGGGTCTCGACTGGTCCAAGGTCTGGATCACGTTGGCCGACGAGCGCTGGGTGGCGCCGACCTCTCCGGATTCCAACGAGCGCCTGCTGCGCGAGCATCTGCTGGTTGATGCTGCGGCTGCCGCGCGCTTCGTGCCGCTGAAGTCGGCATTCGACGGCGTGGCCGACGGACTGGCTGCATCGGCCCTGGCACTCGCGGCGGTGCCACGGCCGTTCGATGTCGTGGTGCTCGGCATGGGCGAGGACGGGCATACCGCTTCGCTGTTTCCGGGCGCCGAAGGTCTGGCGGCCGCACTGGCACTCGACAACCCCGCCCCGCTCGCCGCGATCACGCCGCTGACCGCACCGCATGCGCGGATCACGCTGACCCTGGCGGCGCTGCTGGATTCACGCTGCGTGATGCTGCCGCTGTCCGGGGCGACCAAGAACGCGGTCTACCTGCAGCTGCGCGCCATGCCCGATGCGCTGCGCTGGCCAGTGAGCGCGGTGCTGACCCAGCAGCAGACGCCGGTCGAGGTCTGGCTGACGCCTTGAGACCCGTCATTCCGGCGAACGCCGGAATCCAGAGCCACCCAGTTCCACCCTCATCGACTCTGGATGCCGACTTTCGTCGGCATGACAGCAAGCGGGCTGTCTTCCCTCCCCCGATTCAGTCGCGATTGGACGGCCGCTTGCCGGCCGGCACGTCCGGCGATTCCTTCATCCGCGGAATCAGGTCAACGAGATTGCACGGCCGCGTCGCCGTCGACAGCTGCAGGCCGATGATCTTGTCCCAGGCCAGTTCGCAGGCGCCCCGGGAGCCCGGCAGGCAGAACACCAGCCGGCCATTCGCCGAACCGGCAAAGGCCCTCGACTGGATTGCCGAGGTGCCGATGTCGGCATAGCTGAGCATCCGGAACAGCTCGCCAAAGCCGTCGGTCACGCGATCCAGCAGCGGCTTGACCGCTTCCGGCACCAGATCGCGGCCAGTCAGGCCGGTGCCGCCGGTGATGATGATCACGTCGACCGTTTCGTCGATCAGCCAGTTCGAGACCTGGGCGCGGATGCCATAACGATCATCGCTCTTGATCAGCCGCGCCGCCAGCCGGTGGCCATCGCGAGCGATGCGCTCGACCAGCAGGTTGCCGGACTTGTCGTCATCCAGCGTGCGGGTGTCGGAAACGGTCAGGACGGCGATGCCAAGGCTCATCGGGATACTCGTTCAGTTGTTGTATCGGATGCGGGTCTCACGCAAAGGCGCAAAGACGCCAAGGAAAAACAAAAAAATCATGCGTTTAAGCTGTTCTTTGCGTCTTCGCGCCTTTGCGTGAGACCGCCGTGTCTTGATGTTCAGGCCTTCGCATTCTTCCAGCGCAGCGCCAGCAGGCTCGGCAGCAGCACCAGTGCGCACAGCAGCGTCATGCCGAGGCCCAGGGTCAGCAGCAGGCCCATGCTGACCATGCCGGGATGCTTGGCGAACGCCAGATTGCCGAAGTTGACCATGGTGATCAGCGCGCCGAACAGCACCGCGCGCGCCGTGCCGGTCTTCAGCAGCGAACCATCGGCCGCATCGCGACCGCGCTGGACCAGATAGACCCCGTAGTCGACACCGACGCCGAGAATCAGCGGCAGCGCGATGACATTGGCGAAGTTGAACGGCACGCCGGCCAGCACCGAGGCGGCAACGGTCAGCAGCCCGGCCATCGCCAGCGGCACCAGCACCAGCAGCGTGTCGATCACCGAGCGCAGCAGCACCAGCAGCAGCAAGGTGATCACCACGGCCGAATAGGTGAACGCGTCCTGGAACGATTCGACGACCGAACGGCCGGCTTCAGCCTGCGTCGATGGCCCACCGGTCGCGGTCGGCGCAACGGCCTGCACGGCAGTGATGAACGCCGCTTCGTCGGTGGGGTTGTCGAGGATCCTGGCCGGCATCGCTTCGACGCGATAAAGACCATCGGCACTCTTCCAGCGGTCGATCAGCGACGGCGGCAGGTCGGCGGCGGTGACCGCACTGGCCTTCAGTGCGTCCTTCAAGCCGGCCAGCCGCGCCGGCAGGCTGCCGAGCAGGTTGGCGCGCAAGTCCGCCAGCAGTGCCGCCTGACCGGCTGCATCGCGCTTGGCGTATTCGGCAGCGAAACCATCGAGCGCGGCCTGTAAGGCTGCTGCCGCCTCGCCCTGCTTGCCGGTCTGTGCCGCGACATAGGCCGGCATGGCCAGCCGCATCTGCTCGATCAGCGCGTAGTCGTCCTCACGCGCGGCGGGTTCGGTCGGCGCCGGTGCATCGGTGAGCTGCGGGCCGAGCGCGAAGCGCAGGTCCTCGATGATCGCCAGCTTCTCTTCCTGATCGGCCGGCACGAAGCTGTCGAGCGTCATCGCCCGCTTGATCTCCGGGCGCTTCGACAGTTCGGTGGCGAGCCGCGTCGCGGTGTCCTGATCGGGCACCAGCGCCGACAGGGTCAGCGTCGGGATTTCCGGATCCTGCAGCAGGTCGCGGAAAGTCATGATCGCTTCGGTGTCCGGATCGCGCAGCTTCAGCGGATCGCTGTCGAAGCGCGCCTGCGGCACGAAGTACAGCGAACCGGCGATCAGCACGGCGGAGACGAGCCAGATCGGCTTGGCATGCGAGAACGGCCAGGCCAGCACTTTCGAAAGCGTGCTGCCGATCACCGGCGTCCAGGCCAGCTTCTTCGGGTCTGGCGCCAGCAGCGCGATCAGCGCCGGCAGCAAGGTGACCGTGACGGCGAGGCTGATGATCATGCCGGCGCCGGAAATCAGGCCCAGTTCGGCAATGCCGAGGAAGTCGGTCGGCACGAATGCGAAGAAGCCCAGCGAGCAGGTCAGCGCGCAGACCGTCATATAGCCGCCGACATCGGCCGCCGCGATACCCAGCGCGCCCTCGTTCGGCAGGCCCTGCCCCAGCCGTTCGCGGTACTGCATGCACAAGTACAGCGCGTAATCGAGCCCGAGGCCGATGTAGAGCACGCCGAACGCCACCGAGATCAGGTTCAGATGGCCGACCGCCACGGCTGCAAACGCGGTAGTCAGCAGCAGGCCGTAAGCCAGCGACAGGATCGCCGCCAGCATCAGCCGCAGCGAATGCAGCGCGAACCACAGCAGCACCGCTGACACCGCCAGCGCCAGGAACAGCGCCAGCCCGGCGCCGGAGAACGCGGTCTGGATTTCCTCGTGCTCCATCGCCACGGTACCGGTCAGGCGCACCTTCAGCCCTTGCTGCTCCAGGCCCAGCTCGCGCACGGCATCGCGAACCGCCTGTACCGGCAGTTCGGCCGGCAGCAGGCGCTTGAAGTCGAGAATCGCGCCGAGTTCGATGAAGCGGCGCGCGCCGGCCAGTTCGCTGGCACCACCACCGCCAACCAGCGCCTGCCAGCTCAGCGGCGCATCCGCGCCTTTCGTGCTGCCGGCGACACTGGCGGCGATGCCGTTGAAGGCCGGCGCCAGGTCGAAGTCAGTACCTTCCGGCGCGTTCAGCGCCCGGCCGAGCAGCGTGAACAGACCTCTGAGACTCGGGTCCTGATCGAGCGCACCAAGGAACGGCTGGGCGGCCGTGACGTCATCGGCGAGCTTCTGCAGCTTGTCGGCTTCCAGGAACATCAGCCCGTTGCGGCGGAAGTACGGTTCGGTCTCGATCGCGAACACTTCCGAAAACACGTCGGTGCGCGGACGCAGCTTTTCGACCAGTGCGGCCTGTGCGGCATCCATCACTTCCGGGATGCCGCCCTCGATCACCACCACCAGCGTGTGGCTGAGCTTCGGAAACTGGCGGTCCATCTCGATTTCGGCCTGCCGCCACGGCAGTTCCGGCGCCAGCAGGTTCTGCATGTTGGTGTCGATGCTCAGATGCTTCGCGGTATACGCCGCAAGCGCTGCACCGACCACCAGGGCCGCGATCACAACCAGGACTGCACGGCGCTGGGCAGCATCGACCAACGCAGAAAGCAAACGACTCATCCGCCGGAAACCTCAGGGAAAAGGGAACTTGAAAGGCTGGCACGGGTCGGTGTGTGCGCCTGAGAATAGGCGCCCCGCACAGCCTCCCATTGTCGCCGATGCCGAAAATCCCTGTGGTCCTGCGTTCCCTGCTCGCCTGCGTGCTGCTTGTTCCCTGCGCACAGGCTGCCGCTGCACCCGCGCCGGGTGCCGTCGTGACCGGCTTCCACGAGGTGCTGATCGGCAACATGAAACAGGGCGCGTCGCTCGGCTGCGCCGGCCGCAACGGCAAGATCGCGACGGCCGTCGATGGCAGCTTCGACCTGCCGTATCTGGCCAGCAAGGTGCTGCGCCGGCAGTGGAAGACGCTGACGCCGGAGCAGCAGACCCGTTTCACGACGACGTTCCGCGATCTGGTGCTGGCGACCTACACCAGCCAGTTCGCGAAGTTCGGTGGCGAGAAGTTCGAGACGCTGGCGACCAAGGAACTGGCCGACGGCAGTCGTCAGGTCAACGCCAAGCTGACGCCGGGCAGCGGCAAACCGATCAACTTCGATTACGTGCTGCACGAGGTCAACGGCGAGTGGCGCATCGTCAATGTCGTGGCCGATGGCGTCAGCGATCTGGCGATCCGCGGCAGCCAGTACGACAAGGCGTTCAAGGCAGTCGGCTTCGATGGCCTGCTGCAGCAGATCGAAAGCCAGACGGCGGCCAATCGGAAGGGCTGCTGAACCCTCGCGATGACCGCCGCCGAGTACTGCTCACCCCCAGCGGAAGTGGAACTCGGCATCGGTCGGCTTCGGTGCCGCGCGGTCAGCGTCGCGAACCACGGTGACCGCCGCGAAGCTCAGGACATCGGCCAGCAGTAAGGTTTTCAGCGCCGGGCCGTACAGGCCATCGCGCGCCGAGGCGAACTGCCAGACGCCGAACCATGCCGAGAGTCCAGCCGCGATCAACAACCCGAGCGCCAGCCAGCGGGCGGTGGCCGACAGGAACGCGGCCCCGACCGCAATCAGACCTATCGCCAGCAACGCGGCGCCGTGCTGCATGGCCAGCTCGGCAATGGCAGCGGCCGGCAAATGGCCCTGCCCGATCTGGAACGCGAACACGTCGGGCGCCGACCAGATTCGCGCGCCGATCACCAGCGCCGCCAGGCCCGACAGCAGTAATGCCGAAAACGACAGCGCATTCACGGTTTTCATGACGCTTCCCTCTTGCCTCTGCTTCGATACGGCCGGATCGCCGGCCTCGGTCGCCATCGGTACCGGCTGTGCGCTTCCACCGCTTGCCGGTACACTATGGTATTCACCATACTATGGTGACTAACCTACATAAATCGAATGGACGGCGCAAGATGCCGTTCGTCAGCTGCACTGAGGAGGAACAACGATGGCCAGAACCAGCAATGCCCGTCAGGACGCGATCGAAGCGGCCGTGCGGCTGTTTCGCAGTCAGGGCTATTCAGCGACCGGCCTGAGCCAGCTGCTGGAGGAAAGCGGCGCCCCCAAAGGCTCGTTCTACTTCCACTTCCCGGGCGGCAAGGAACAGCTGGCGCTGGAAGCCTTGACCGTGTTCGGCGAGGAAATCCGCAGCCGCATCGCTCGCCGCGCCGAAACGCTCGGCGCTGACACGCCGGCCTTCATCCGCGCGATGTTCGACGCCACGGCCAAGGAACTGGAAACCAGCGACTACACCGCTGGCTGCGTGGCCTCGAACCTCGGCAGCGAGATGTCATCGGGCAATCGGCCGATTGCCGAAGCCGTGACGAAGGTGGTCGAAAGCTGGGTCCATGCGATCGCCGATGGTGTCGCCGCACGCTTCGACAGCCGGGACGCTGCAATCGCCTACGCCGCCACGGTGATGGCCGCGCTCAGCGGCGTTCGAACCATGGCACGCGCGCAGCGCTCCACCGCGATGTTCGGCGCGATCGCCGAAGTGCTGATTACCGGCCTGCCGGCCCCGCGATCCGCCGACTGAGCGGACCACCATCGGGCCGCTAGACGCTGTCTTCGCGCTCGACGACGAGAATCCGCGCCTCGCCGACCGGGTGTGCAACGTGCTCGCAGCCGATGCCCGCGTGGAAGATGTCGCCGGCGGCCAATCGGATCACACGTTCGATGCCGGCTTCGCGGACATGCATGTCGACCACGCCATCGAGCACCGCGAACACTTCCTCGCCATCGTTGACGTGCCAGCGATACGGCTGATCGGTCCAGTGCAGGCGCGTGGTGATGCCGCCCATGTTGGCGATGTCGACGGCGCCCCAAGCGCGGTCGGCTCGAAAGTCGCGGCTGCGGAAAACAGTCATTGCCCGGATGCCGGTCAGTGGTCGCTCGGTGCCCACCAGGGCTTCAGCGCTTCCTGCGTCGGCTGGTGGTCATAGCCGAGCGCCTCGGCCACCGCCTTGTAGGTCACGCGGCCGAGATGCACGTTCAGCCCTTCGCGCAGGTTCGGATCGTCGAGCAGCGCGCGCTTGTAGCCCTTGTCGGCCAGCGCCACCGTGAACGGCATCGTGGCGTTGGTCAGCGCGAACGTCGACGTGCGCGCCACCCCGCCCGGCATGTTGGCCACACAGTAGTGGACGATGCCTTCCTCGACATAGGTCGGGTTCTGGTGCGTGGTTGCCCGCGAGGTCTCGAAGCAGCCACCCTGATCGATCGCGACATCGACGATCACCGCGCCCGGCTTCATCGTCTTCAGCATCGCCCGGGTCACCAGCTTCGGTGCGGCAGCACCCGGCACCAGCACGGCACCGATCACCAGATCGGCATGGCGCACGGCGGTTTCCAGCGCATCGACGGTCGAATACAGCGTGGTCAGCCGGCCGTCGAAGGCGGTGTCGAGCCAGGCCAGCCGCGGCAGCGAGCGATCGAGAATGGTCACGTTCGCACCCATGCCGACGGCGATGCGCGCCGCGTTGTAGCCGACCACGCCGCCGCCGATCACGATCACGTCGGCCGGCGCTACACCCGGCACGCCACCAAGCAGCACGCCATTGCCGCCCTGCGCCTTTTCCATGGCATGGGCACCGGCCTGGATCGACATCCGGCCCGCGACCTCGCTCATCGGCGCCAGCAACGGCAGGCCGCCGCGACCATCAGTGACAGTTTCGTAGGCAATTGCGACACAGCCGGAATCGATCAGCGCCTGGGTCTGAGCAGGATCGGGCGCCAGATGCAGGTAGGTGAACAGCACCTGGCCTTCGCGCAGCAGCGCGCATTCGGCAGGCTGCGGTTCCTTGACCTTCACCACCATCTCGGCGCGGGCGAAGATTTCTTCGGCGCTGTCGACCAGCTCGGCACCGGCGGCTGCGTACTGCGCATCCGGAATGCCGATACCGAGGCCAGCCGCCCGCTGGACGATCACCGCATGGCCGTGCGCCTTCAGCTCGCGGACACCAGCTGGCGTCAGTCCAACGCGGTACTCATGAACCTTGATTTCTTTCGGTACGCCAATCAGCATGCGCCTGCTCCTGTGATGGCCCTGTGGCTTCGAGTCTAGCGCAGGCCTTCCGAGCCGCTACCGCAGGCTGCAAGCAGAGCATGCCGGCCGCGCGGATACCGCTCGACGGTCTTCGGAGACGCGCCGCAGCACTGGCCCGGCTGGCATGATCGGCAACCTCGCGATCCACCCGCTCACACGCCCTCGCCCGAACCATGCGCCGCAACATCCGCTATCACGTCGCCATCCTGTTCGCCGTCGTCGGATTGAGCCTGAGCGGTTATGGCACGTACCGCCTGCAGAAGCTGCCGGTATACAGCGAGCAGGATCTGGATCTGGCCGCCGAGCTGAACCTGAGCATCGACCTGGCCCGCCTGCCGCCGGAGCGCCAGCCCAAGGCAGAAGCGCTGCCGGAGATGCGCGCCAATGTGCGGCGCGAGATCAGCGGCAACCTCGAGCAGCAGCGCAAACTGATCCAGTCATGGATCCAGACCGGCTTCGTGCTGATCGGCATGGCGATCGTGCAAGCTCTGCTGCAACGCCGCCTGCCAGTCCCGCCCCCCCGCGCCTGATCCGTCCTTGCCCGCCTCATGAATCCGACCGTTGCACCGCAGTCGAACTGGAACCTCGATCAGGTTGTCGCCGGCCTGCGCCAGCAGCGCGAACGCTGGCGCGAGGCACGGCATCGCAGCCTCGACTCGGGCGGTCGCGAATTCCCGGCGCGCCAGCAGGTGCAGGCGATCATGGATGCGCTGTGCGGCGCGCTGTTTCCGATGCGCCTTGGCCCGCCGGAGCTGCGTCAGGAAAGCGAGGACTACTACGTTGGCCACACGCTCGATGCGGCACTGAACGCGCTGTACGGACAGGTACAGCTCGAACTGAGCTACACGGCCCGCCAGCGCGGCCATGACGAAGCCGATGTGCCGACTCGCGCGCAGGCCATCGTCAAGGCCTTCGCGGCCTATCTGCCCGAAGCGCGCGCGCTGCTCGACAGCGACGTAGAGGCCGCCTATCACGGCGACCCGGCCGCGCGCAGCGTCGACGAAGTGCTGCTCTGCTACCCCGGCGTGATGGCGGTGATCTATCACCGGCTGGCACACCGGCTGTACAAGCTCGACGTGCCGCTGATGGCGCGAATCGTCGCCGAGCTGTCGCACTCGGCCACCGGCATCGACATCCACCCCGGCGCGACGATCGGCAGCCGCTTCTTCATCGACCACGGCACCGGTGTCGTGATCGGCGAAACCGCGGTGATCGGCGAGCGCGTGCGGCTGTACCAGGCCGTGACGCTCGGCGCCAAGCGCTTCGAATCGGCCGACGACGGCAGCCTGATCAAGGGCCAGCCGCGCCACCCGATCGTCGAGGACGATGTGGTGATCTACGCTGGCGCAACGATCCTCGGCCGCGTCACCATCGGCCGTGGTTCCAGCATCGGCGGCAATGTCTGGCTGACCCGCAGCGTGCCGCCAGGCAGCAACATCACGCAGGCGCAGTCCGAGCAGCACGGTCCAACGCCAGCGCTGCCCGCCGGGTTCTGAATCGGCGGATTCTCATCCGATGTACCTGAAGCACCTGAAGCACCTGAAGCACAAGCGTACTGAGGAGTCCGCATGTTTCTGGTTCCGACCTATCTGGCAAAAAGCAGCATCCACGGCCTCGGCGTGTTCACGCCGCTGGCAATTCCGGCCGGCACCATCGTCTGGGAGCTGTACCCGGAAATCGACTGGGCGCTCACACCCGCCGAACTCGAGGCGATGCCCGAGCCGTTCCGCAGCCGAGTGCGCGCGTACAGCTATCTGAATGTCGACGGCGTCTACATGCTCTGCGGCGACAACGGCAAATTCATGAACCACGCCAATGCGCCGAACTGCTTCGAGGACGATATCCGCACGATCGCCTCAGTGGATATTCCAGCCAATACCGAACTCACCTGCGACTACCGCGCGTTCGAACATGCGCCGTGGGTGCATGGGCTAACGTAAATGTCCTGCTCATCGACGCGCGGCAGCACTATCGCGGCGCGGAGCGTCGGAGTCCACAGCCCCGGCATTGACGAAGTCGGCCGCATACGACCAACCGGAGACACCGGTTGTTACATGTTATCGTGAATTAACGCGGTCACTGGGCTTTCCGACGAGAATCAGCTTATTGGATCGAGCACGACACGCTACTCGGCAGTCTTCGCCGAATTATCGTGCGTTTCCGCACGAAAACGTAGTCCGTTATCGTGCATCTTTCCAGCCTAATTGTAGTTGTGCTGCAGAAGAGAGGATGTAATTACTGAGAGAGGAGATGAACGTGTAAGAGCGAGGAAAGCGACGAAGTCTGGTACGTTGCAGTCTTCTTACGCGCAAAATAAGGAAATATCACGAGCAAAGCGCTGGACTCGAAATGGTTACACATTAAGTGGCATCACAACTGCTACTTCATTCACGCCAAGTACTACTTTGAAACATGGGTAACAAAAGCCAGCGGCTCCTGCATCGAGCGTGTGTTGGTATAACCGCTGACCCTACGTTGGCGCCATGGCAGTACGACAAGAGAGGAGGGCGGTATAAACAAAGCCATGGTTGCAAAAGATGATCGGGTCTATGCCACGGATGTAACATGCGACACCGATCTTTACGTTATTTCCTTCGCAGATGATGGCTTTGGTCCATGGGGAAACTCGGCGCTTACTGGCTGTGCGTGGAAGAGTTGAGCGCAAAACTTATCGCGCTGCGGCCCAACTAAGGCGTGGGCATTACGGATCTGCAATGCCTCTGCTTATCAAACATAAAGGAGGTTTAGCTAATGCGTTTCAATACCGTCACCCACTGGTTAAGAATATTGCTGGCATTGGCAATGACACCACTCCTTGCCACAAGCGTTTTTGCAGCAGAGCGCACTCAGGTAACCGAGGAGCATCTGGTACAAACCAAGAATGGCTGCAACACCGTACTGCGCATTGAGTATAGCAGTGAATATCCTACTTCCAAGGAATTTATTGAACTCAGGAAAGATAGTCTCGCCAAATCAGAATGGGATGGCGAGTGTGCAAACGGCCTTACCACTGGAGCAGGCAAGCTGATTGAGTATAACCTTGACGGCGCACCGATGATGTACTCTGAGGGTGTGCACTTGAATGGCATGGCAATAGGTTTCAGCAAAAAATATATGGCAAAAGGCGATGACCTTGTCCTTGAAGAATATGTGTGGAATGGCACTGAATATTCTCAACTTAATTTACATCGCCTCCCACTTGCTCCGCGCCGATGGAATGACAGAGTGCCATTGTTGAGGAAGAGCACACCGACCGAACGGATTGTCGTCACATTATTACAAGACGCCGCCAGCGGCGACATCGGCCGTTGCGACAAACAAACCGGTGTAATGAGCTGTGTGAAGTATGTCCGCACCGCATTCAGGCCATGCGCAGATCACTCACTTGAAAAGTGCAAAACTTGGGATGATCCGGAAGAAACCATTTACCCATGTAGTAACGATTGTCTGCAAAAGTGGAATCAGCTCACACAACCACTATTGGTGGACTACCAGGAATTTGTTAACCAAACTCAACCAGAATTAGATGCGGCGGTAAATATGGCAATGGCACCGATTTTGGCAGCTCGCGCTGAGAAAATAAGGCAGCAGGAAACGTTTGCGGAACATACTCGGAGAAACTTCGCCAGCGCCGCCCGTGTTCAGCAAGCGCTTAACAATGCCAATCAGTTGCGCCGGCCGGTTGCCGGCCCGAACTTGGATGCGCTGATAAAAAAAATCAAAGAAAGTAAGCCATGAAGAACACGCCAAAACATCACTTGGTTTTCCCAATCTTCCCGATGGTTGGAGTGTTGACCATTTTTTGGATGGGCTTTGCGGGGCCGGCGCTCGCTGCGTCAAAAGCAGACTGTGTTGAAGAGCAAGAGGATTTTATTGAAGCCAGTATTGATTCCACGGCAAATACGCATAAATATCGGCCTGACTGGGAGGGCCCTATAGCAGAGCGGTTATTAGCTTCTACCCAAGCATACAGACATGAGCTGGGTGAAAAAATCAGGCAATACCTAGTTGGCAATGAAAATGGCAGTATTTCTTGGCTGATTGAAGGCATCAACAGCATAAGCAGAGCAAGCGACGCTCAGCTAACGATCGAACACAATACTAATTCTATGAGGGAGGCGCAGAAGGTATTTGATTCGTTCAAGGCAAGACCCTGGCGGCCAGGACTATCGGCCGATGACCGGTTCTTACCCGTGAAGTACAAGGAAGACATTGAACAAATGCGCATGAAGAATTGCTTTTTGGAGGTACGAAAGCGCGATCTGTCAGGAGGTGACTCCTCTGCCAAATCAGTCGTTACGCCTTCCAATGACTGTCCAGCCGAGAATGCGGCGGCCGCAAACAAAGCAATGAGCGATATCGATACACAGTTGGGGGTTTACTCCGAATCACCTCTGGGGAAAGACATTCACACCATCACACCTACCACACAGGTCATCATGTGGGCTACTGAGGCACAAGCTCAGATCATTCGCAAATACTGCCCGAACGGCGCTGGCTTCAAGGAGCGCGTTTCGCAATTGGATGCCGCATTCAACGGGGCTCAGAAAGCCTGCCGCCAAATTCAAAGCAATCCCGAAATCTGTGTGCCTGCCGATCCGCAGGGACTGATGGCAAGCTACGAGCAAACACAGCGTGAAGCAGCCAATACCCGACCCACCGAAACCAGCAGCGCCAAGGTTGCCGCCCCAGCGCCGTCCAGCCTATGCCCTTCTGACATGCCTATCACCGAGTTCATGGGTTGCCTGAAGAGGCGGTGCCGAGAACAGGGGTTTTCACCAGTTGAAAGCAAGGGAGGCTGCCTCATCTGCGGAAATTCGGGAGGTGATCTGGGTGCGGGTTTCCAGTGGCGGAAATGCCATGAATCAAGTGAAGGTGTTGGTGCTGCACGGTGAATATCTGCCCAACAGGTTGCATCGGAAAAACTTGCCTACGCTTCGCTGCGGCAATTTTCCGGTGAACTTGGGCATTGAGGTCATGGAAAAGCCCAAGAAACGATATGAATTACGCTGCTCATTGGAGACGTGTCGGACGTTTCCATTGCGCGCCACAAGCCTGTTGATCTGCATCTGTCGAAGCTGCTGCCGGTGAAGTTCTCGGATCGCAGCAGGGGAGCGCGACCCGCCGGCTTCGACTTGCTCCAAGTCCGGATCAAACCCAACACTTTGAAACGGCAGATGCTGACCGCAGCATTTCGACATTCGCGGGTCGCGACCGGCCCCACCGTCCACGACATGCCGGCGCCATTTCGCACGGGGCGTTAGCCAAATAGAGCACGGTGAAATCCGGGAGCCTCGCATCTACGCCAGTCTTCGTACAGGATTCGCTTCACCCGCTCCGGGCGTCGTCGGTGCCATCCATCCGAAATGAGCGCCCGCAAGCAACCTGCTCAATAACACCGCCACCAAAACGAAAAAGGCGCCCGAAGGCGCCTTTCTCTTTTCAGCGAGTGCAGCCAGTTCCGCTTAGTGGAACTGCTCTTCTTCGGTCGAGCCGGTGAGGGCCTTGACCGACGACGAACCGCCCTGGATCACGGTGGTGACGTCATCGAAGTAGCCGGTGCCGACTTCCTGCTGGTGCGACACGAAGGTGTAGCCCTGCTCGCGCGCGGCGAATTCCGGCTCCTGCACCATGTTCACGTAGTGCTTCATGCCTTCGCCCTTCGCGTAGGCCTGCGCGAACTGGAAGGTGTTGTACCAGTTGATGTGGATGCCGGCCAGCGTGATGAACTGGTACTTGTAGCCGAGGTCCGACAGGTCCTGCTGGAACTTGGCGATCTGCTTGTCGTCGAGGTTCTTCTTCCAGTTGAACGACGGCGAGCAGTTGTACGACAGCAGCTTGCCCGGGCAGGCAGCGTGCACGGCCTGCGCGAATTCGCGAGCGAAGCCGATGTCCGGAACGCCGGTTTCGCACCAGACCAGATCCGCGTACGGCGCGTAGGCGACGCCACGCGAGATGGCCTGCTCAAGGCCGTTCTTGACGCGGAAGAAGCCTTCCTGCGTGCGCTCGCCGGTCAGGAACGGCTTGTCGTTGGCGTCGTAGTCCGAGGTGATCAGGTTGGCGGCTTCGGCGTCGGTACGGGCCAGCACGATGGTCGGCACGCCCAGCACGTCGGCAGCGAAACGGGCCGCGATCAGCTTCTCGACGGCTTCGCGGGTCGGCACGAGCACCTTGCCGCCCATATGGCCGCACTTCTTGGCCGCAGCGAGCTGGTCTTCAAAGTGCACGCCGGCGGCGCCCGAGACGATCATGTTCTTCATCAGTTCGAAGGCGTTCAGCACGCCACCGAAACCGGCTTCCGCGTCAGCAACGATCGGCAAGAAGTAGTCGATGAAGCCCTTGTCGCTGGGGCCGATGCCACGGCTCCACTGGATTTCGTCGGCGCGGGTGAAGGTGTTGTTGATGCGGCGAACCATGGTCGGCACGGAGTCGTACGCGTACAGCGACTGGTCCGGGTACATGGTTTCGCTGGTGTTGCCGTCGGCAGCGACCTGCCAGCCCGACAGGTACACGGCTTCAAGGCCGGCCTTCGCCTGCTGCATGGCCTGACCGGCGGTGATCGCGCCGAAGGCGTTGACATAGCCCTTCTTGGCGTCGCCGTTGACCAGCTTCCACAGCTTTTCCGCGCCGCGCTTGGCGAGCGTGTGGTCGATGGCGACGCTGCCGCGCAGGCGGACTACGTCAGCAGCGGAGTAGCCGCGCTTGACAAGCTTCCAGCGGGGATTGGTCGCCCAGTCGTGTTCAAGGGCCTTGATCTGGTCTTCACGGCTCGTCATTGCTGCGGTTCCTCTAGGGGGTCAAATATGCGTGAGGCGGGAGTGCGCGGCTTCCGGAGGTGCTGCGCAAGGCGGTCAAGCCTCGTGCTTCACGCCGTTTGCCGCACGGGATTCAGTCGAGATAGTCGTAGCTGGCCAGCGTCAGGAAGTCCGCGCACTTATCGGCGGTGGACATGCGCGCCATGATGCCGGCGGCTTCCGCGAAACGGCCCTGGTAGAAGCGTTCTTCGCCGAGCTGCGCCTTGTAGGCCGCCACTTCCTCGTCGAGGATCTTCAGCACCAGTTCCTTGGTGACCTTGCGGCCATCGGCCATCGTGGCGCCGTACTTCAGCCACTGCCAGACCTGGGTGCGGGAGATTTCGGCAGTCGCCGCGTCTTCCATCAGGTTGTGCAGCGGCACGCAGCCAACACCGCGAATCCAGGCTTCGACATAGCCAATGCCGACATTGATGTTGTTGCGCAGGCCGCCTTCGGTGATTGCGCCTTCAGGCTGCTTCAGCAGGTCGGCAGCCTTGATCTTGTAGTTGAACTGCTTGGCGAGCTGGTTCGGTTCCGGCATGTGTTCGTCGAACACCGCCATCGCCACCGGCACGAGGCCCGGATGCGCGACCCAGGTGCCGTCATGGCCGTTCTTCACTTCGCGCAGCTTGTCGGCGCGCACCTTGGCGAACACTTCCTCGTTTTTCGCCTTGTCCTTGGTCGGGATGAAGGCGGCCATGCCGCCCATCGCGAAGGCGCCGCGCTTGTGCGTGGTTTCGCAGAGCAGCTTGGAGTAGCTATCGAGGAAGTGGCGGTCCATGCCGACCGTGTGGCGGTCCGGCACCATCCAGTCGCCATGCGCGTTGAGCGTCTTGATGCAGCTGAAAATGTAGTCCCAGCGGCCGCAGTTCAGCGCAACGATGTGGTCGCGCAGTTCATAGAGGATCTCGTCCATTTCGAACGCGGCCCACAGCGTTTCGATCAGCACGGTGACCTTGATGGTCTTCTTCGGAATGCCGAGCGCCTTCTGGGCATCGACGAACACCGAGTTCCACAGACGCGCTTCAAGATGCGACTGCATCTTCGGCAGGTAGAAGTACGGGCCGGAACCGCGCTTCAGCAGGTTCGCCGCGTTGTGGAAGAAGTACAGGCCGAAGTCGACGATGCCGCCCGGCGCCGGTTCGCCATCGACAAGGAAATGCTTTTCGTCGAGGTGCCAGCCGCGCGGACGCACGATCAGCACGGCCACGTCCTTGTTCAGCTTGTATTCCTTGCCTTCCGGCGAGGTGTAGCTGATGGTGCGGTTGACGGCATCACGCAGGTTGATCTGGCCGTCGAGCATCAGGTCCCAGGTCGGCGACGCGGAATCCTCGAAGTCGGCCATGAAGCACTTGGCACCGGCGTTCAGCGCGTTGATCACCATCTTGCGGTCGACCGGACCGGTGATCTCGACACGGCGGTCCTGGAGATCGGCCGGAATGCCGGCGATCTGCCAGTCACCGTTACGGATGTCCTTGGTTTCCGGCAGGAACTTCGGGAGCTTGCCGGCGTCGATCGCGGCCTGGCGTTCCTTGCGCAGTTCCAGCAGTTCGTTGCGACGCTTGCGGTGCTTGCGGACCAGCTTGGCAACGAATTCGACGGCTGCCGGAGTCAGGATCTTCTTGTAGGCAGGACGAATTTCGCCCGTGATTTCAACGCCTTCCGCAATGCTCATCCGAAAACTCCCGACTCTTCTTGCGATGGTTCGCAGCCAACCCCGGCCGCAAAGGTCGCGCATTCTAGCGAAAGGGGGTTTTCGCCGCAATGCAACAAAGTTGGGCGAACCGGCGCGCAGCTGACACGGCATCCGGCTGTGCGCTTGCCCCGGTGCGGCGTGTCGATCGGCGCGGGATCGCGATGCACCGCCGGCAACGAACGATGAGCGCAGCGCCCGGCGGCGAGCGCCAGTGGGTCTTTCGACCACCACGGGCCGATGACGCCGGACCGCGGCTGGAGCAAGGCATCGATCCCGGCGCGGACGCCAACGCCGCGTCGACCGCGAAGCCGGTTCCGCCACTGACCACGACACAGGCGGATCCGGTGGCGAGCCGGCCGCCGGCTGCCGTCTTCGGGGCCTTTCGCTGGCTCGACAGGCTTCATGCAATTGCCGGATTTCCTTCATTCGCGTGACGGTTTTGTGACCGCCGACGCCACGGCGCCGGTCTTCAGAACGCTGGCCCGGCTGGCGCGGAGCAGCGCTCGCGAACCGGCATTTTCTTCGTCAATTCAGAGCGTTGACCGCAAAGGTCCAACAGCGTCCGGGACGTTCTCGGTGCGGCCC
Source organism: Gammaproteobacteria bacterium (assembly GCA_026398875.1). GTDB lineage: Bacteria > Pseudomonadota > Gammaproteobacteria > Nevskiales > Nevskiaceae > Nevskia. Next base: position 72,785 of record JAPLSB010000017.1, read on the forward strand.
GAGCCGTCGTCGCCGACAGCGAATACCGGTGCTGCCCGCTCGGCCGATTTCACGATTTCGTCATATCCCATCGGTACCTTGCCGCCATCTCGAAGCCGCCCTTCGCGCTTCGTGCCGCTCAACTACCGGGGAAATCCACTCATGACGCGTGCTCGTATTGCCACGTCACTGCTTGCCGTTGCCGTTGTCAGCCAGGTCGATGCCGCACAGGTCGCACCGGGCGAAGTGTCGATCGCCGTGGTCCGCAATTCCGAAGCGGTGGCGGGCCTCGATATCGTTGTTGACGGCAAGCCGGTCGGCGTTACCGACACCAGCGGCAAGGTCAACTTCAAGGCCGTGGCCGGTCTGCACCGCATCGTGCTGAACCGCGCCGGCACGCCGGTGGCATTCACCGAATTTCGCCTCGGCGATGCCGATGCGGCCGAAATCGCCGTGACGCTCGCGGTCGACAACGCCGACCCCAAGATCGAGCGCGACATCTTCGACACCCGCGCAGCAGCACTGGCCGATATCCGCGGCACGGTGTCGGACAGCAACGGCAAGCCGCTTGCCGGCGTCGCCGTATCGGCCGCCAACACCACGGCGACGACGACGACCGATGCCACCGGCGCTTTCAACCTGCGCGTGCCGCGCGGCGAATACACGGTGAAGGTCGCATCGGCCGCCGGCGCACCGCAGGACGTCACCGGCGTTCGCGCATCCCCGCTGCTCGGCGGCCCGCTGCTGGTCAGCGTTGCTGCAGCACCGGCAGCAACGACCGCAGGCACCAAGGCCGGTAGCGGCCCGGCGACGCTCGGCACGGTTACCGTCAAGGGTGTGGTCAAGCGCCAGTCGGCCGTCACCAAGGAACGCGTCGCGACCTCGGTGACCGACTCGGTGTCGGCCGAAGAAATCGCCGCTGCCGGTGACTCGAACGCCGGAGAAGCGATTCGCCGCGTGACCGGTGTCAGCGTGCAGAACAATGTCGTGGTCGTTCGCGGCCTCGGCGATCGCTACTCGACGACGCTGGTCAACGGCGCGGAAATCCCGAGCTTCAACCCGAGCCGCCGCGTGGTGTCGGTTGACGCCTTCCCGAGCGAATTCCTCGGCGGCCTGACGGTGCAGAAAACCTATTCGGCCGATCTGCCAGGCGAATTCTCCGGCGGTGTCGCGCTGATCGAAACCCGGCCGACGCCGGACTTCGAGGTCGGCAGCATCAAGCTGAATGCCGGTGGCAACACGCAGACCACCTTGTCGCCGGTGCTGACCTATCAGGGTTCGGACTTCGACTACCTCGGCTTTGACGGCGGCCAGCGTGATCTTCCGAACGCCTATCGCACCGTGACCAACAACGGCGCCAATACGCTGGGCGGCGCTTCGCTGGACGACCGCCGCAGCCTGCTGCAAGCCCTGCCGAACCTGTTCGACCTGCAGCGCATCGACGACGCGCCGGCCGACTTCGGCGGCTCGCTGAGCTACGGCAACGTCTACAAGCTTGAAGGCACGCAGAAGTTCGGTTTCCAGGTCACCGGCCTGTACGACCAGAACTTCCGCTTCCGCCGCGAGCGCCGTGGCGTGTTCACCGCCGGCGGTGGTGGCGGTCAGGACGTGTCGCGTCAGGACGTCGAAGACCTGCAGCGTTCCGAGCAGACCTTCGAAACCGGCGGCACGCTGGGGCTGGGCTACGAATACTCGAAGCAGCACAAGGTCGATTTCGTGACGCTGCTCTCGCGCCAGACGCAGAAGGGCGCGTTCTTCGGCCGCGCAGTGGCCAGCGACGCCGGCTTCACGACCGATCAGGAGCGCATCACGCTCGATTACGTCGAAGGCCAGCTGATCACCAACCAGTTGACCGGCAAGCACCAGTTTGTCGATGCCGGCGGCCTGAAGGTGAAGTGGCAGGCCGGCTACTCGATCGCCGACCGCGACGTGCTCGACCGCCGCACCTACGGCCGCTTCCGCGCCGCCGGCACCGACGATCCGTTCCTGATCGGTTTCGGTCAGTCCGGCGAAGCGTCGGAACCACGCCGCACCTGGGAATTCCTGACCGACAAGACGCTCGACCTCGGCGTCGACCTGAGCCTGCCGTTCGAGTTCTCCGACGCACTGCGCGGTGATCTCAAGTGGGGCGCGCGCGGCACCCGCCGCGACCGCGACTTCGAATCGGTGCGCTTCGCGTACTCGTCGCAGGCCTCGCAGCGCAGCGAGCTGTTCCGCACGCTGCAGGTGGTTCCGAACCCGGAAAACGTGCTGACGCCGACCTTCTTCGGCCCCGGCGGTTTCGACCTGACCGACCTGAACGTGTCGATCCGCGGCGGCGGCAACGCCAACGTCTACACCGGTGCCCAGGACGTCAATGCCTTCTACCTGCTGACCGATCTGTTCGTCGGCGATCTGTTCGAGATCCAGGCCGGCGCCCGCATCGAGAACTCGACGATCAACGTCGAAACCGGCGAACCGGCCGGTGGCGCCACGGTGAAATCGCAGCTGACCGACAGCGACGTGCTGCCGAGCCTGAACGCGACCTGGTTCATCAGCCGCCAGACGCAGGTGCGCCTCGGCGTGTCGCAGTCGCTGAACCGTCCGCAGTTCCGCGAACTAGCGGAAGTCGACTTCCTTGATCCGGAAACGCGCTTCCTGACGGTCGGCAACTCGCAGCTGGTATCGGCCAAGCTGACCAACTACGACCTGCGCTTCGAGCAGTACTGGAGCAATACCAAGGCCGCGTCGGTTGGCGTGTTCTACAAGGACATCCAGAACCCGATCGAATTCAACATCGACGCCTCGTCGGGCAACCAGGTGGTGCGCTCGTTCCAGAACGCCAACAGCGCCAAGGACTACGGCATCGAGCTCGACGCCCGTTACGACCTCGGCATCCTGAAGACGATCGCGCCGGTGCTGCAGTTCGCCTACATCGCCGGCAACTTCTCGCGCATCGAATCGGAAGTGACGCTGCCGAACGGCTCGAAGCGCCAGCTGCAGGGCCAGTCGAACTACCTCGCCAACGCAACGCTGGGCTACACCAACCCGGCCAGCCGCACCGACGCCACGCTGCTGTTCAACATCTTCGGCGATCGCTTGGCGGAAATCGGCATCAACGACCTGCCGAACTCGACCGAGAAGTCCTACCCGGTGCTCGATTTCAACATCCGGCAGGGCATTGGCCAGCACTGGCAGGTCGGCGTGAAGGCCCGAAACCTGTTGAACCCGCGCATCGACATCGAGCAGGGCCAGTTCAACGGACAGGCCGCCTTGCAGCGCAGCTACAAGCTCGGCCGCTCTGGCCAGATCAGCGTCCAGTACCAGTTCTGACCCCCTGGAGTGCCGGCTGTACCACTCCCCCCTTGATCACGACGCAGGCCGCATAGCCGGTGCGGGCCTGCAGCAGCAATCGCAACACGAACCCTCCTGGAGACACGAGATGCAGCTCAAGAAAACCGCAGTCATCGCGGCGGCCCTGATCGGAAGCGGCCTGCTGGCCGCCTGCGACGGCACCGACCTGAACCCGAACACCACCGTCATCAACATCGGCACCACGGGTGGCACCACCGGTGGCACGACGGGTGGCACCACCGGCGGCACCACGGGTGGCACGACCGGCGGCACAACCGATCCGAACACGCCGCCGGCCGGCGCGCTGCGCGGCTCGATCGGCACCGGTGTCGGCACGACACTGGTCGGCACCGGCCTGATGGATCCGTTCTCGATCGCCACCTACTTCGCGCTGTCGGGTTTCAACAACACGACCAGCGTCGTCGGCCGCATCGACAACACCGGCTACCCGATCACCGGCACCACCGGCCTCACCGGTACGTTCACCGCTCCGACGGTCTGGCCGCCGGTCACGGCGACGGAAGCGACCTCGCTGCCGGTTCCATCGTCGATCGTCAGCACCAGCTACGTCGGTGCCTTCGACCCGGCTGTGACCCGCGCCAACGCCTGGACCGCCGGCTGGACCGTGCGCGTCAATGGCAATGATGACGTGTGGCGCTTCTTCGGCGGCACCGCCGGCACCGCGCTGTCCGGCGCCTCGGTTCCGGTTGCCGATGGCTCCTGCCCGGTCGGCACGACGCTGGTCGGCAACTTCGCCGCCGTGTTCGGCTCGCTTTCGAACGACGAGACCGGCCTGTTCACGGGCACCGCCGCCACCGGCAACTACGACATCTGCCGCCTGCCGGCCCGCTTCGGCAGCGCTGGCACGCTGACGCTGACTAACGACAACGTTTACGAGATCGAAGCCGACAGCTTCCCGGGTACGGTCATCGGCAACGGCGACCTGCAGCGCACGGCGGTCGGTTATGCCGAAACCCCGTCGGTGCTGTCGATCGAGCCGGGCACGCTGGTCTACGCCTCGGGCCGTTCGGCGCTGGTCATTGGCCGTGGCGCCCAGATCATCGCCAACGGCACTGCGGCTGCGCCGATCGTGCTGACCTCGCGCACCCAGATCCTCAACCGCTTCGACGCCAGCAGCGCCACCTCGACCGACGCCGCTGCCGGCGGCTGGGCGGGTCTTGCACTGCTCGGCCGTGCACCGGACAGCCAGTGCACCGGCACCGGCCAGCCGGCTGACTTCGCGGCCTGCGACGTGCTGATCGAAGGCAACGTCGGCCGGTACGGCGGCAACTCGCCGAACGACAGCTCGGGCAGCCTGCGCTACGTGATCGTCCGTTCGACCGGTTCGATCATCGCCGAAGGCAACGAACTGCAGGGCATCACCGCCGGTGGCGTGGGCCGTGGCACGACGATCGACTACGTGCAGGTGCACCGCTCGAACGATGACGGCATCGAGTTCTTCGGCGGCAACGCATTCGCCACCCACATGGTGTTCACCGGCGCCCAGGACGACTCGATCGACCTCGACAACGGCTTCACCGGCGGCGTGCAGTTCGCCCTCGTGATTCAGGAGAACGATCTGCCGAACTCGGGCTTCGAGATGGACGGCCGCTTTGCTCGCACGCCGATCACCTTCCCGCTGTTCGCCAACATCACCGTGCTCGGTCCGTCGGCCCGTCCGTCACCGGCTGCCGGCGACCGTCTCGGCATGCTGGCTCGCGAAGGCATGCGCTTCTCGATCAACAACACGATCATCACCGGCGACTTCCCGTTCGGCTGTATCGATCTCGATGACAACGACGGCAACGCCAACGTCACGAACACCTTCGATCGCGCCAACGAAGCGGGTGGTTCGTCGACGACCGGCGGCCCGCACCTGGTGTTGCGCAACGTGATCGCCGACTGCCGGACCGCAAACTTCCGCGAAAACGACGAAGTGCCGCCGGCGCCGTAAGCCTCGGCTGTACTGAAGTCCCGCTGCATCAAGACGGGGCCGCGCAAGCGGCCCCGTTTTTCGTTGGGGCTGCTCGCGCAGTGTCAGTACATGCGAGCCGTACTGCTCGCATCGCATGGCTGCTTTGACACCGTAGGTCATGCTGTGGACGCGGTAGCCGCAGGCAGCGCGCGCAGGCCGTCAGACAAAGCAGATGATCAGCCGCCCGGCGGCTCAGTCATCAGGCGGCGCAACACGGGTGCACGAGCGCAAGGCCTGCGGCGGTTGCGAGCCTGCGCAGCACGTGGTCCTTGCCACGCCGACAGGATGCAGACACGCTCGAACAGGATGATCGGTGACCTGCGGTGCGGCGTGTGCCGCGATAGCGCCTGATCAGACGCGCAGTCAGTCAGCCTTCGGCGGAACGCCGCGCGGCGTCAGCAGACGCCTCGACGGCGGTGGCCTCTCAGCCCTTCAGCGCCTGCTGCTTGCGGTTGTAGCGGATCGAACTCCAGATCGACGCGGCGATGAACGCCACGCCAAGCAGGCCAGTGACCACTTCCGGCACGTGCACGACAGTGCCGGCGATCATGATCACGGCGAGCAGGCCGATCGCGTAATGGGCGCCGTGTTCCAGGAACACGTATTCGTCAAGCGTGCCCTTGTTGACCAGGTACACGGTCATCGAGCGCACGAACATCGCGCCGATCGCCAGCCCAAGCATGATGATCACGACATCGCGCGTGATCGCGAAGGCGCCGATCACGCCGTCGAACGAGAACGAGGCATCGAGCACTTCCAGATACAGGAATGCTGCGAAACCGCTGCGCTTGACGCCGTCGGCGGCGGCCTCGCCGGCTTCACCGAACATGCTGCCGAGCGCGTCGACGGCGATGTACAGGATCACTCCAGCCAGCCCGGCGACCATCACCCGCTCCTCGAGAATGTCCGGCAGGAACCAGCGGGTACCGAACAAGGTCACCAGCGAGACCAGCACGGCGACACTTTCGATCCGGCCGAGGCTGGCCAGCCAGCGTTCGCTGCGCCCCAGCCAGTGCAGCTGGCGCTTGTCGTTGAACAGGAAATTCAGGAACACCAGCAGCAGGAACATGCCGCCGAAGGCCGCGATCGCCGGATAGGCGTGCGTCAGCACGGCGCTGTACTGGTCCGGCTGGTGCATCGCCATCTCGATGACCGGGGCCACACCCAGATCGGTGGCGACCGCGACGATGACGATGGGAAACACCAGCCGCATGCAGAACACCGCGATCACGATGCCGACGGTCAGGAACAAGCGCCGCCAGTGGGCATCCATGTCCTTCAGCACGCCGGCGTTGACCACGGCGTTGTCGAACGACAGCGACACTTCGAGCACCGCCAGCACGGTGGTCAGCCACAAGGCCGGCAACAGGCCGAGTTCGGTCTGGTAACCCCAGATGCCGGCGGCGATCAGGCAGACCGCACTGATCAGAAGGGAACCGCGGAAATCACGCACTGCGCATCTCGCTTGAAGGGAAGCCGCCGACGCCGGCCACGTTACTGCGACATCGAATCGTGGCCGTCAGCAGGTGGCGGCTGCCGAACGGCGGTCCGCGACGGATCGGGACCGCGTCCGGGCATTCCGGTCAGGGCTTACTTGCCGTGAACCGGTTGATCGGTGACGACGATGCCGTCGACATCCGCATACAGATAGGCGCCCGGCTTGAAGCGGACACCGCCGAATTCCAGCGTCTTGTCGGCGACGGCGCTGTGCAGACCCTTCTCGCTCTTGCGCGGATGAGTACCCAGCGCCTTGATGCCGATGTCCTGTTCCGACAGTTCCTCGGAATCGCGGACATAGCCGTAGACGACGATGCCGGCCCAGCCATTCTTCACACCCAGCACACCGAGGTTGCCGCCGACCAGCGCGCAGCGCGGCGAGCCGCCGCCATCAACGACCAGAATCTGGCCCTTGCCCGGTGTTTCCAGCAGCGCGCGAACCTGCGCGTTGTCCTCGAACACCTTCAGCGTCTTGATCGGGCCGTGGAAGCTGAAGCGCCCGCCGAAGTCATTGAAGATCGGCTCGGCGACCTGGGCATCGGGATGGGCGTCGGAGATGTCGGTGGTGGCGATGGCTTTCGGTGCGGGCATGGGCGTCTGTCGGGTGTCGGAAAAGCTCAGGAAAAGATCGAGTGGCGGCGCGCCAGCCGGGGAATCAGCAGCGCGTACAGGCTCAATCCGATGAAGGCGATCAGCGTCCAGCCCGGCAGGCTGACGCCGAGGAAGGCGGCGTCGATCTTGGCGCAGTTGCCATCACCTCTCAGCACCAGCGTGACGACTTCGCTGACCGGCAGCATGCCCAGCAGGTAATCGAGCGTCGGCCCGCAGGCCGGCACCTGATCGGGTGGCAGGCTCTGCAGCCAGACATGGCGGCCGGCGATCGCGGCACCGGCAACGGCCCCGAGCACGGCAAGGCCGATCCAGAGATTGCGGCCGCCGGCTTTCGGCGCGACCAGCGCGCCGCCCAGGAAGCCGAGCCCGGCAAAGGCCATCGCCACACGCTGGAAGATGCACATCGGGCAAGGCTCGAAGCCGAAGCCATGCTGCAGCACCAGTGCGAACAGCAGGCCCGCCACGCAACCGGCGAAGCCTACGAAGCACAGGCTGCGGTAAGTCAGACGGGTCATGGCGGCTCGACGTGAGGGGTGAGGTAAGGGGACCGCCTTGCAGCGCGGACGTTCAACCGAGGCGGCGACAGCGCGGGCATCAACCGGATCGGGGAGCACCGCTACACTCGGCTTCCGGCGTCCAGCCCGGCAGCCTCATTCTAGCCCGATGTCCCTGACCATCCGCGTGTCCCGCCACGGCGGCCCCGAAGTCCTCGAAGCGGTTGACGAACTGCTGCCGCTGCCCGCAGCCGGCGAGGTCCGCCTTCGCCATACCGCAGTCGGTCTGAACTTCATCGACACCTACTTCCGTGCCGGCGTCTACAAGGCGCCGCTGCCACACGGGCTTGGCCAGGAAGCCGCCGGCGTCATCGAAGCCCTGGGCGAAGGAGTGACCGATTTCGCCATCGGCCAGCGCGTGGCCTATGGCACCGGCCCGCTGGGCGCCTACGCCGAATGCCGCAACGTCGCCGCCAGTCGGCTGGTCGCGATACCCGACACCGTCAGCGACGAAGCAGCAGCCGCGCTGATGCTGAAAGGCATGACCGCGTACTACCTGCTGCATCTGACGCATCGCGTCGTGCGCGGCGAAACGCTGCTGGTTCACGCGGCGGCCGGCGGTGTCGGCGCAGCCCTGGTGCCCTGGGCGAAGCATCTCGGCGCGCGCGTGATCGGTACCGCCGGCTCGCCGGACAAGGCGGCGCTGGCCACGGCCGCCGGCTGCGATGCCGTGATCCTCTACCGCGAGCAGGACGTGGCCACCGAGGTGCGCCGCCTGACCGATGGCCGCGGCGTCGATGTCGTTTACGACTCGGTCGGCCGCGACACGTTTGCCGGCTCGCTGGATTCCTTGCGGCCGCGCGGCCTGTTCGTGTCCTACGGCAACGCTTCGGGCAAGGCCCCACCGTTCGAACCGGTGCTGCTCGCGGACAAGGGCTCGCTGTTCTTCACGCGGCCGACACTCGCCCACTACACCGCCACGCGCGCCGAACTCAATGCAGCGGCGCAGGCGGTATTCGCCGCCATCGCCAGCGGAATCATCACGCCGCAGGTCCGTCAGCGCTGGCCATTGCGCGATGCCGCCGCCGCACACCGCGCACTGGAATCGCGGCAGACCACCGGAGCTTCGGTGCTGCTGCCGTGACGCGCGCGGCGAAGATGAATTTTTTTGAAACCGCACGCGGCAGCAGCCCGCTGCGCAACCGGAAAGCCGGGCACGCGCATCTGAAGGGGCAGGAAGCACAAGACCGGATCCCGGCGGCTTCCCGAACGCCCCCACTCGGAGAGACCCGATGCGCCTGAATCCCTCGCTGCACCTGCTGATCGCCGCCGCTGCTGCGGCCTCCCTCGCCCTTGCTCCCGCTGCTCATGCCGACGAAGGCCTGCGTCTGGCGGCCGGCAGCTATACCGAAACCGCCGATGGCGCCCTGCTGCTGAACGCCGAACCGGTGCGCCTGAGCCACGCGCCGGCGCTGGTCGCCAGCAGCTGCATCACGGTGGAGTCGAACCACCGGCTGCGCAGCAGCAGCCGCACGCAGCTGGTCAACAGCTGCACCCACGCCGTGAAGCTGTCGTACTGCATCGCCGCCGATGATCGCAGCGCGCATGCCTGCAGCGATGTCGGCCGGCGCGGTTTCGACTCGACGACGATCGCTGCCGGCCAGCGCCTGACCTTGGCCAACAACGTGCCGGTCGACGCCGATGTCCGCTGGGTGGCCTGCCAGGCGGCCGACAACCACTACAGCACGCTGATCGACGATGGCGCGCGTGGCGAATGCCTGGTCGGCGAAGGCCCGACTGCCCTCGCGTCAGTGGCGCCCAACTGATTGCAGCGCAGCGCAGAAGCGCGGCGGCGTGGGCCGTCCGGCCCGTGCCGCCGCGTCAGTGCTCGCGAACCGGCCGGCGCGCCACCGTCAGTTCGTAGACACCCTTGGCGATCAGCGGCTGCTCGCGGGCATCGCAGCGATAAGGATCGAGATACTTGTTGCGCGACGGATCGAACACGAAGTTCAGGTCCAGCGCTTCAAGCAGCCGGACGATCGTCGGACCATCGGCCTTGCGAATCACCAGATAGTCGACTTCGCCGTGCGTCGCGGCACGGAACATCAGATCGATCGGCTTGCCGGCGTCACTCCCTTCGGCGAACACCCAGCCGGTTTCGGCATAGCGGCTCCAGCGCAGCGGCTCGGCGTAGAGATTGCGGATCACCATCGCAACAAGCTCCACCTTGCCGAGTGGATCGAAGTGCGGGACGTCCCAGGCATTGAACGGGCCGAACTCGGGGGAAGCGCGATACAGCATCAGTTCTGCAGGTTGGGTCATGTCGTCAGTGTTCAGCCGCCGGTTCCACCCGGCCCTTTGATGCCACCTTCGGTGAGGGCCGAAGGGTCCAGCAGCGCAGCCAGTTCGGCCTCGCTGAGCTTGGTCTGTTCCAGCGCCACGTCAAGCACCGCGCGCCGCTCGCGATAAGCCTGCTTGGCGATCGCCGCACCTTTTTCGTAGCCGATCACGGCATTGAGCGCCGTGATCAGGATCGGATTCTTTGCCAGTGTCGCCTTGATCGCGGCTTCGTCGACCTCGAATCCGGCGATCGCCTTGTCGCCCAGCAGCCGCGCGGCATGGGCCAGCAGCATGATCGACTGCAGCAGTTCGTGGGCGATCAGCGGCAGCATCACGTTGAGCTGGAAGTTGCCGCTTTGCCCGGCGATGGTGATCGTTGCGTCGGCGCCAATGACCTTCGCGCAGACCATTGCCACGGCCTCCGGAATCACCGGATTGACCTTGCCCGGCATGATGCTCGAACCGGGCTGCAGCGCTGGCAGGCGGATCTCGCTCAAGCCTGCCAGCGGCCCGGAGTTCATCCAGCGCAGATCGTTGGCGATCTTCATCAAGGACACCGCCAGTGTCTTCAGCTGGCCGGACATCTCCACGGCCGCATCCTGCGCGGACAGCGCGGCAAAGAAATCCGGCGCCGGCTTGAACGGCAGGCCGGTGCGCTTGGCCAGCCGCTTCGCGAACTTCGCGGCGAACTTCGGATGCGCGTTGATGCCGGTACCGACCGCCGTGCCGCCCTGCGCCAGCCGTTCCAGCCGCGGCAGGCTGGCCTTGATCCGCGCGCTGCCGTCGCGGATCTGCGCGGCCCAGCCGCCCAGCTCCTGATCGAAGCGCAGCGGCATCGCGTCCATCAGATGCGTGCGCCCGGTCTTGGTGACGCCAGCCAGTGCCTTCGCCTTGCGCTCGATCTGCTTGGCAAGCCCTTTCAGCGCCGGCAGCAGCGTTTCGCGCAGTTCCAGCACGGCAGCGACATGGATCGCCGTCGGGATCGTGTCGTTCGACGACTGACCGAGATTGACGTGATCGTTCGGGTGCACCGGCTGGCCCGCCGCCTGGCTTGCCAGACAAGCAATGACTTCGTTGGCGTTCATGTTGCTGGACGTGCCCGAGCCGGTCTGGAACACGTCGACCGGAAACTGCGCGTCGTGACGGCCCGCCGCGACCTCCAGGCTGGCTGCGACGATCGCCTGCGCCAGCGCGCCGTCGAGCAATTCCAGCTCGGCGTTGACCTCGGCGGCCGTCGCCTTGATCAGCCCCAGCGCGCGGATGAACGGCCGCGGCAGGGCGATGCCGGAAATCGGAAAGTTGTCGACTGCACGCTGCGTCTGCGCGCCCCACAGAGCGTCGGCCGGCACCCGCACCTCGCCCATGCTGTCGCGTTCGATGCGCTGTCTGGCCATGGGGGCTGCCGGGATCCGGGAAGGAGCGTCGGACGGTACCGAATCGGGCGCGGGCTGGCGAACGGCCAGCAGCTGGCGCGATCAGCCGCGCAACTGCAACGCGGTGCGGATCAGCACCGGGCCGGTCGGGCCGTCGGTCGGCGAGCCATAGGCCGGCTCGCGAGTGATGACCAGCCGGCTGCCAGTGCCGAGCGCCAGATGGCGCGGCAGGCTGCGCTGCCAGCTGCCGTCACGAGGCAACAGACCGATCGACACCATCTCTCCATCGCCCTCGCCGACCCACCACAGCTCGTAATCCTCGTCGGTGTCGAGCATCGGATAGCCGACCGAGCGCACGCTGAGCAAGCGGTCCTGCGGGCGCAGGCTGATTTCCCAGCGCACCGAAGTTTCCTTCGGCAGCGCCAGCCAGGCGGCGTAGCCAGCATCGCGGACCTGCGCCGCGAACGGCCGGTCCTGCGACTGCAGAGCCAGGGCTTCGCTGCGGTCCGACGGCTGCCGGATCAGCAGCACCGCCAGCAGCAGCGCCGCTGCGCTGGCAACAGCGGTGGCCGCCTGCCAGACGCGCAGCATCCGGCGGCTGGCCCGAAGGTCGTGGCGCGAAGGCCGTTCGAGCCGGTCCAGCTCGCGGCTGATGCCGGCCCAGACCCGCGACGGCGGCGGCACCTGCAGGTCCGGCGCAACCACGGTCATCGTGCGCCGCCAAGCCTCGACATCGGCGGCAAATGCCGGATCCGCTGCCGCTTCCCGTTCGAAACGCCGACGCGCGGCCGCCCCGAGATTGCCGAGCAGGTATTCGGCCGCAAGGGCATGACGCAATGGCGGTGCGCGCAAGTTCATGACGAGACGCTAGTCGGTCGAACGCGAGGACAGCAAGCGCTTACGTATGACGGCACGATCCGGATACGACGAACGGTCGTCGATCGGCCCTTTTTGCGCGCCGCCATCAACGGATGCCGATCACGCCGCGCAGCCGCGCCAGGCCGCGGCGGATGCGGGCCTTCACGGTGCCGAGCGGCACCTTCATGATTTCGGCCAGTTCCTCGTGCGTGTAGCCGTCGAAGTAGGCCAGCTCCAGCGCCCGCCGCTGGGCCGCGTCCATGTACTTCATGCAGCGCTGCAGGCGCTCCAGTGCCTGGTCCTCCTCGGCACGATCGCCCGGGCTTTCGCGTTCATCGATCAGCACGCGCGGCGGCAACGCGGGATCGCCGCGGCCGCGCTCCGCATCGGGCAGCGACTCCTCGTGATGATCGGCCCGCAGCAGATCCAGCGCGCGGTGACGGGCAATGCTGCTCATCCAGGTCATCGCGCTGCTGCGCTGCGGATCGAAGCTCGCCGCCTTCAGCCAGATGCGGACGAAGCTGTCCTGCAGCGCTTCCTCGGCCAGCTCGCGGCGCCCCAGCACCCGCAGCAGCGCGGCGAACAGCCGCCCACTGGTGGCGGCATAGAGTTGCGCGAAAGCCTTGCGATCGCCGCTGGCGATCGCTTTCAGCCAGGCATCGAGCTGCTGCGCAGGGGGCATCGAGCGACGGCGACGACGGCCCGGATAGGGCAGCACGAGTCTAGGCTGCCGCCGCGACGCGCCGGAACACCGGAAGGGTTCGCCCGCAGACTGCTCGCGGCAGCAACAAGGGCCGCGCGCAAGGACGCCAAGACGCCAAGAACGACTCATGCGGAGCGCTTTCCCGGTCTCGCCGTGTCTCGCCTCTTTGCCCCTTTGCCTCTTTGCGTCTTTGCGGCTTTGCGTGAGCAACGCGGGTGATACCCGAGGTCCGACGACTGCCTCGCGTAAAATCGCGGCCTCGCAGCGGATTCCGCCGGCGACCGCCTACAACACGAGCTTTCGAATGATCCTCAGCAGTCTGACCGCCATCTCCCCGATCGACGGCCGCTACGCCGACAAGACCCAGGGCCTGCGCCTGATCTTCAGCGAGTACGGCCTGATCCGTTACCGCGTCGAAGTCGAAGTGCGCTGGCTGCAGGCGCTGGCGGCGCATCCGGGCATTCCGGAAGTGCCGGCGCTGTCGGCCTCCGCGCAGGCGCGACTGACCGAGATCTGCGACGGGCTCGACGTGACCGAAGCCGCGAAGGTCAAGGCCTTCGAAAAGACCACCAACCACGACGTGAAGGCGGTCGAGTACTACCTGAAATCAAGCGTCGCCAGCCATCCGGAACTGGCGGCGATCAGCGAATTCATTCATTTCGCCTGCACCAGCGAGGACATCAACAACCTCGCCTATGCGCTGATGCTCAGGGACGCCCGCGAGCTGGTGCTGCTGCCGGCGCTCGACAAGCTGATCGGCCATCTGACCGACCTCGCCCACCGCTACGGCGAGCTGCCGATGCTGGCGCGCACCCATGGCCAGCCGGCCAGCCCGACGACGCTCGGCAAGGAGATCGCCGTGTTCGCGCACCGGCTGATCATCGAGCGCAACCAGCTCGCCACCGTGGCGTTGTTCGGCAAGGCCAACGGCGCGGTCGGCAACTACAACGCCCACACCATCGCCTATCCGGAAGTGAACTGGCCGGCGCTGTCGGAAGCCTTCATCGAAGGCATGGGGCTGGTGCAGAACCCGTACACGACGCAGATCGAGAACCACGACTTCGTTGCCCGCTACTTCCACGCGCTGATGCGCGCGAACACGATCCTGATCGACTTCGCGCGCGACGTCTGGAACTACATTTCGGTCGGCTACTTCAAGCAGCGCACCGTGGAAGGCGAAGTCGGCTCATCGACGATGCCGCACAAGGTCAACCCGATCGACTTCGAGAATGCCGAAGGCAATCTCGGTGTTGCCAATGCGGTGATGGAACACCTGACGCAGAAGCTGCCGATCTCCCGATTGCAGCGCGATCTCACGGACTCCACCGTGCTGCGCAACCTGGGCGTCGGCGTTGCCCACTCGGTGATCGCGTTCTCGGCACTGGAAAAGGGCTTGTCGAAGCTCGACGCCGACCCGGCCAAGCTGGCCGCCGATCTTGACGACAACTGGGAAGTGCTTGGCGAGGCGATCCAGACGGTGATGCGCCGCCATGGCTTGCCGGAGCCGTACGAGCAGCTGAAGAAGCTGACGCGCGGCCAGCGCCTGAATGGCGCGGCGATGCGTGCGTTCGTTGAAGCGCTCGACCTGCCGCGTGAGGCCAAGGCGCGGCTGCTGGCGCTGACGCCCGGCAGCTACACCGGCAACGCGGCCCAGCAGGCCCGTGACCTGACGCCGTGACCTGACGCCGTGAGCGATGCGGCCGACGTTGTGACGCTCGAAGGTCGAGCGGCGCTGGCGTCGGCCCTGCTGGCACTGGCCGGACGTGCCGAACGGGATGTGCTGCTGCTGAGTTTCGATTTCGACCGCGCGCTGTATGGCAGCGAAGCCTTCGTCGATGCGATCAAGCGGCTGGCGCTGTCCAGCGAGCGCGCCCGGATTCGCGTGCTGATCAACCAGCCGAAGACGGCAATGTCCAGCGGCCACCGCTTCATCGAACTGGGCCGCCGCCTGCCAAGCCGAATCGAGTTCCGCGAACTGAGTGACGAGCGGCGCGCCACCCAGCGCGCCGACTGGCTGATCGTCGATCAGCGCAGCGTCATCGAGCGCAGCAGTCCGGATGCCCTGTGTGCCCGCCAGCAATGCGATGCGCCAATGCCGGCGCGCGCAAAAGCCAAGGCCTTCATGGCCCTGTGGGACGAATCGCCGGGTTGCCTGGAATTCCGCGCGCTCGGCATCTGAGCCGAGCGCAACGACTCACATCTCCGGCGCGATGACCTCGCGAGCGATGATCGCGGCTCGGACGTGGTCCGGCACTGCGGCCGCCTTCTGGCTGGTGTAGTCGAACCAGACCAGCGTGCCGCGCGCGGCCAGCACCAGTTGCTCGCCCTGGAACACGCCATTCAGCAGGCCCATGCTGCTGCGGCCGATCTTGGTGATCCGCGTGCCGATCACCAGTTGCGCCGGATAGCGCACCTGGGCCAGGAAGTCGGCGCCAATCGACGCCAGGATCACGCTGCCGGCATCGCGGCGCGTGCCGTCGACCGAGCCGAGCGTTTCCAGGTAGTCGATGCGGCCGGACTCCACGTAGGTGAAGTACTTCGCGTTATTGACGTGGCCGAACATGTCGACATCGCCCCAGCGCACCGGCAGCTCGATGCGATGCGCGAAGTCGGCCAGCCGGATGGTCTTGTTGTCGGTGCTCATGAGGTTCTGGGCGGTGGCAAGGCCAGCTCGGCGCGGCGCCGGGCGGCATGGTCGACGACGATCTGCTTGCGGCTGTCGCTGGCCTGCGACCACTCGGCGATTTCCGCGAGCGTGCGCCCGCAGCCGGTGCAGACCGACTGCGGGTTCAGCGCGCAGATGCCGACGCAGGGCGACTCGACCGTCACGGCGCGGCCGGCGCCGGCGTTGCGGTCAGCAGCAGCTTGAAGTCGACGCGGCGGTTCAGTGCGCGGTTGGCGTCGCTGTCGTTGGCGACCAGCGGCTGGGCCTCGCCGTAGCCGCGCGTCGTCAGCCGCGCGCCATCGATGCCGCGGCCGATCAGGTACTGGCGCACCGCTTCGGCCCGGAGCTGCGACAGCTTCAGGTTGTAGGCCTCGGACGCGGTGTCGTCAGTGTGGCCGGCAATCTCGAGGCTGACATTCGCCTGGTTGTTCAGCGACGCGCCGATGCCATCGAGCAAGCCGGTCGCGACACCGGTCAGCACCGCCGAATCGGATTCGAAGGTCACCGCCTGCAGGCTCAGCGTCTGCTCGACTGCGCAGCCGCCGGCATCGACCTTCAGGCCGGTGGCGGTCGACGGGCAGCGGTCGGCACCATCACCGACGCCGTCGGCATCGGCATCGCCGTCGACCTTCAGGCTGCAACCGCGGGCATCGACGCGATCGCCGTCCGGCGTTGCCGGGCACGCGTCGCTGTCATCGACCACGCCGTCACGATCGGCGTCATTGACGCAGTCGCGGCGACCGGACACCGGATCGACCACCGACAGCGCGCATTCGCGGTTCGGCGCCGCGGCCGACGCGCGGCCCGGATTCCAGACCAGCGGAATGTTCAGACCAATCAGCACGTGCACGTCGGCCAGCACGTCGTTGTTGGCCGGTTCCGACTTGCGGTCGTTGTACTGCACCAGGCCCTTGACCTCGGTGCGCAGGCCCCAGCCCCAGTTCCAGCTGCCGATGCGCAGCGGAAACAGCAGGCCGGCACCAAGATTCAGCGCCGGATGCATATGGCTGTCGCCGCGCACGTCCTCGAGCACGCCGCCGAGCGAGCCCAGCAGGTACGGCTTGACGTCCGGCAGCAGCGCGGCCTCGAAGCGCTGCATGCCGAAATCGCGCACGTAGTCGAGCGACAGCACGCTCTTGTAGTCGGCGCGGCCATCGAGATCCCGATCGCGCTTCAGGTTCAGGAACGACAGTTCCAGCGCGTTGTGCTCGCCGAGCGCGCGGCCCAGCGTGACCTGGAAGCCGCGGCCATTGTCGGAGTCGCGGGCGCTGTCGGCCTGCTCGTAGATGCCGAAGCCGCTGAGGTAGTAGCCGCGGTGATCGTCGACGGACAGTGCCATCGCCTCGGGGGCGGCCAGGAACGTCGCGAGCAACGCGGCGCGGAACATCGGAAGTCGAAGCGTCATGACTCTTGGAGAATGATCGGATGGGACGTCAGGAGGATGCGGCATCGGCAACCCGTGCCAGTGCCGGCAGGCTGCCACGCAGCGCACGGGCACATTCGCCGACCAGCGCCGGGCCACGATAGATCAGACCGGTGTACATCTGCACGAGGTCGGCACCGGCGGCGCGCTTGGACGCGGCATCGGCTCCGGACAGGATGCCGCCGACACCAATCAGCGGGAAGTCCGGACCGACCCGTTCACGCAGTTTCGCGAGAATGGCATTCGATGAGTTGAGCAGCGGCGCACCGGACAGCCCGCCAGCCTCGTGGGCATGCGCCAAGCCAGCCACCGCCTCGCGCGACACGGTGGTGTTGGTGGCGATCAGACCGTCGATGCCGTGCTTGCGCGCGGCATCGGCAATGCTGGCCAGCCCTTCGTCATCGATGTCGGGCGCGATCTTGACCAGGATCGGCCGGCGCGCGCCGTAGCGGGCGGTCAGCGTCTCGCGGGCGTCGGCCAGCGATGCGAGCAGCGAGTCGAAACGGCCGGCCTGCTGAAGATCGCGCAGGTTCTTGGTATTCGGCGACGAGATGTTGACCGTGATGTAGTCGGCCACCGCGTAAACCTTGTGCAGACAGGCGAGATAGTCGAGCTCCGCCTGCTCCATCGGCGTATCGGCGTTCTTGCCGATGTTGATGCCGAGCACGGCGCGGCGGCGCACGCGGGCGACGCGCTTGACCAGCGCATCGACGCCCTGGTTGTTGAAGCCGAGGCGGTTGATCAGCGCCCGCTCCGAGGTGATGCGGAACATCCGCGGCCGGTCGTTGCCGCGCTGCGGGCGCGGTGTCACGGTGCCCACTTCGATGAAGCCGAAGCCCATGCGATCGAAGGCTTCGATCGCTTCGCCGTTCTTGTCGAGTCCGGCCGCGAGGCCGACACGATTGCGGAACTGCAGGCCCATCAGCCGCACCGGATCATCGACCGGCCGGCCGGCGAACACGCCGCCGGAGGCCGGATGGCGCGACAGCCAGGCCATCGTCAGTTCATGGGAGCGCTCGGCATCGAGTGCAAACAGCGCATTGCGCGCCAGTCGGTAACCTTTCATCGGGACTCGTTCAACTCGGCAATACGGGAAATCGGATCAGATGCTGGCCGGCAGCACGCCGGGCGGCGGGCCGCCCCGCTCCGGCAGCGGCTTCATCATCGGTACCGGCACGGCGGCCGGCTTGCGGTCACGGCGAGCGAAGCGGTCCTGCAGACCGCGCAGCTCGTGGCCCAGGTAATCGCGGCCCAGCGTCAGCGGCAGGCGCGCCATCATCTTGGCGAGATCACCGAACAGCATTGCGCGGCTGTCGCCTTCATACAGCGAGCCATAACTGCCGGCCAGCGCCATCAGCGAACGCGACAGGTGCAGATAGTCACGCTGCAGCACCAGCCCGGCCTGCTGCGTGTTGGCCATCAGCTGCAGCACGGTCTGGCCACGCCGATGCAGGCCGGCCATGCCGCCACGGCGCAGCTCGCGAATGAAGCTGCGCCGAGTCAGCGGCGCGACATCCTTCTTGCGCAGCGTCTCGTCGAGCAGTTGCCGGATCAGGTCGCGACGGCCGGCGTTTTCCTCCGGATGCGTCGAAATGCGGATCAGCGCTTCGGTCAGCAGATCGGTGTCGGCGAGGATCGCCCCGGCCAGGTAATCCCAGACCGGCCGCCACTTGCCGTTCAGGTCGACGACGTTGCCCCAGTCGATCAGGTTCAGCCGGCCCTGCGCATCAACCATCACATTGCCGGGATGCAGGTCGCCGTGGATCTCGCGGTAGGCGAACGCGTGGTACAGCACCGTCGCGCTGAGCTGCTCGACGACCTTGTTCTGGAACTGACGACGCTCGCGGCGCGGCAGTCGCGCCAGCGCCTTGGTCAGGCTGACGGCATCGCCGAGAAACTCCATTTCGAGGATGCGCCGCGAGGCCCCATACAGTTCCGGCACCCGGAACAGGTTGCCGCGCAAGCTGCGCTGGTAGAAGCGCTGGTGGTTGGCGGCTTCGGCCTCGAAATCCAGTTCCTCGACGAAACCGGCGACGAACTCGTCGACCTGTTCCTGCATCGCGCGCAGGAACGGTGCAAGCCGCGAATGCGGCGCCCAGTACTGCGTCGACATGATCGCCAGCCCCAGCACCAGCTTGCCGATCTCGAACTCGCGGTCGATGTTGTGACGACCGACCTTGATGATCACCGGCCGCAGCACTTCGCGGTTGTTCTCGTAGAACGGCTTCTTGGCCAGATAGACCGAGCCGATGGAACCGGACTTCAGCGGCTTGTCAGCCTCGAAGCCGAGGTAGAACTTCTCCGGCGGCTTGCCGTAGCACTCCATGAACGCGGCGCGCACTTCGTCGGCCGTCATCGGCGCCACATCCTCGTGGAACACGCTCAGCTCGCGGGCGATTTCCTCGGGCAGGAAGTCGGCGTTGGCGGCGGCGACCTGCGCCATCTTGACGAAGAACGGACCGAACTCGTTGACCATCTGGGCGATGATCCGCGCCTGGGCCTTGTAGTCCTTGGGATCGGCAGCGAAGAACGGCTTGATGTAGCGCAGCGCCCGGATCTGGCGCCGGACGATGCCGGCATCGGTTTTGATCTGCGCGGCACGCTTGAGCAGCTCGTTGAGCTGCCACTGGTTGAAGCGCCGGCCGGCCTTCAATAGGTTGATGACTTCCAGCAGCAGCGGCTCGTAGCTGCGAACCACGAGCCGGACCATGTCCAGCGTCATCTCGCCGAGACCCTTCAGCTCCGGGGCCTCGAACAGTTCGTTGAAGAAGTTCCAGAACTCGCTGATCAGCGCTTCCGGTACCGGCATCGGGCTGCGGGCAACGGCCTGCTCGACGACGAAGCGGATCAGGTCCTCGGTCGACTGCTCATCGGGAATCAGCTTGCGCCGCCGCAGCGCCTGCGTCAGTCGCCCGGTGTGCTTGAGCAGCGGGTGCCGATAAAGCGCGGCGAACAGCGTGTCGATCGCCTGTTCGAGATCGTCCCGCGAGCTGTCCTGCTCGTCGGTGATCAGCGCCAGCAATGGCACCAGGCCGCGCGTCAGGCGGACGGTCGACACGCCCAGCGTGGCGATTTCCCGGACCACGCCACGAACACCGGCCGTGGCACGCTCGGCCGGTAGCGCCGCAGCCGAAGCCAGCGGCGCCACCGGCACCAGCGGCGACGGCGGCTCGCTCACGGCTCGCCCCGAGCTCCGATCAGGTGACCCATCCGGGTCATCTTGGTATCGAGATATTCGGCGTTGTACGGGTTGCGACCGCGTTCGATGGCGACCCGCTCGGTGACCTCGACGCCATCCTTGACCAGCGCGTCGAGCTTGGCCGGGTTGTTGGTCATCAGCCGGATGCGGCACAGGCCGACGTCGCGCAGCATCGCCACGGCCAGTCCGTAATCGCGGTCATCGGCCGGAAAGCCGAGCTGATGATTGGCGTCGACGGTATCCGCGCCCTGGTCCTGCAACGCGTATGCGCGAACCTTGTTGGCCAGCCCGATACCGCGGCCTTCCTGGCGCAGGTAAAGCAGCACGCCGCGCCCTTCGCTGGCGATCTTCTCCAGCGCTGCGTTCAGCTGGAATCCGCAATCGCAGCGCAACGAGAACAGCGCATCGCCGGTCAGGCACTCCGAGTGCACCCGCACCAGCGGCGGTGGCCCGTCGGCGGCAAGGTCGCCGAGTGTCAGCGCCAGGTGCTCCTTGCCGTCCGGAGACTGGTAGGCGCGCATCGTGAAGACGGCGAACGGCGTCGGCAGCTTCGCCGTCGCGATCAGCTTGGGTTGAGGCATCGAGGTTCCGGAATACGATTCAGGCGCCGACAAAATTCTGTCCGCAAACGCGAAGCGTACGCCCGTTGACCGCCGATGCGAGCGGCGAAGCGAGGAAAGTCACCGCTTCGGCGATGTCGATCGGCAATCCGCCCTGTCCCAGGCTGGCCAGACGGCGGCCCACTTCGCGGGGTCCGGTCGGCATCTGCGCGGTCATCGCGGTCTCGATGAAGCCCGGCGCAACGGCGTTGATTGCACCGCCGCGCTTGGCCATCAGCGGCGCCATCGCTTCGACGTAACCCATCACGCCGGCCTTGGTCGCACCGTAGTTGGTCTGGCCGGCATTGCCGGCGATGCCGCCGATCGACGAAATGCACACCATGCGTGCGCCGTCATTCAGGCCGCCGGCCAGCAGGGCGTCATTGATCCGCAGGATGGCGCCGAAGTTGACGTCGAGCACCATGTCCCACAGATGCGGCGCCATGTTCTTCAGCATCTTGTCGCGAGTGATGCCGGCGTTGTGGACGACGATGTCGATGCCGCCGAAGCGCGCTGTCAGTTCGCGGGCGATCCGCTGCGGGGCATCGGCGGCAGTGATGTCCAGCGCCAGACCGAAACCGTCGAATGCCGCCAGGGTTTCGCCCAGTGCGCCTTCTTCCTGCGGACGGTCGATGCCGACCACCTTCGCCCCTTCGCGAGCCAGCGTCGCGGCAATGGCGGCGCCGATGCCGCGCGCGGCACCGGTGACCACGGCGACCTTGCCGGACAGCGGCGCGAAGAACTTGTCGCCCGACTGCGACCCCGGATTGCCGAGCACCAGCGTCTGGCCGGTGATGTACGTGGCGTGCTCGCTGAGCAGGAAGCGCAGCGGACCGGCCAGCGCCTGATCGGCGCCGCGGCCGACCTCGAGCAGATTGACCGTCGCGCCCTTCTTGCCAACTTCCTTGGCGAACGAGCGGGTGAAGCCGCGCAGGGCCGTTGCCGCTGCCGCCGAGGAAGCGTTGCCGGCATCGGCCGGCGCACGGCCGAGCAGCACGACACGGCCGTTGGCCGGGATGCGGCCGACCCGCGGCTGCATGAAGTCGTACAACTCGCGAAGCTGGGTCGGGCTGGTCATGCCGGTGGCGTCGAAGACGAACGCCGATGCGGCGGCAGCACGGTCTTCCGGATTCGGTTCGATCTTCAAGGCAACACCGGTGGCCGCCGACGCGGTCTTGATCGCGCCAAGCCCGGCCAGCGACGTTCCGACCTGAATCGCCGCACCGGCCTCGTTCAGCGCGACCAGCAGCGGCGCCGCCAGTTCACCGAGGCTGCTGCTGCCGAGCATCACCGACCGACCTTCGAGTGGACGTGCCGCATAGGCGCCGTCCGCACGCTTCAGGCGCGGCGGCTGTGGCAAGCCCAGCAGGCTGCTCAGGGACTTGCCGAATGCCGATTGGGTGAAATCCAGATACCGGTCGCTCATACCCGCTCCGTGGAGAATCGCTGCAAATCAACGGCATGCCGCCGTCAGGGCGCGCCATTATCGCAGTGCATCAAGACGGATGCGCATGGAAAACCGCATTCAGTTAACAAGTGTTTCTTTTTGGTCGATTTGTCGAACCGCTGCCCCCAATGACATGCCGGGCGCACGACGGCACCGAACAGCCTTGGCCGCATTCGCAGCCGCCGGCGCTCGGCGAAAGGTGATCCGACGGGGCCTGCATTTATGGCCGCTCGGACACGGCGTCATGCCGAATGCCGAGCTCGAACGCAGGGCGTGATTACTCCATTGACGCCGCGACGCTGCCTTGCGCATATTCCGGCCAGCGCGCGGCCGCCGTTCATGATGCTGCGCCTGAACAAACTCAGGGGAATACAGGGCATGTCGAAAACAACCGTGTTGACAGCGGTAGTAGTCGCGACGGTGGGTGTCGGGGTCGTGGCGCTCTTGCAGTCGAGGAACGCTGTCGCGGCCATTCAGCCGGACACGCCACCGGTCGCGGTTGCCGCCGCCGAGCCGGCTGCCGCACCGAAGCCGGTCAGCCGTCGCGCCCGGATGGCACGGGTCGTTGCCGAACAGGCAGCCATCACGGCGGAAGCCAGCGCACGGCGCGCACTCGCCCGCAAGGCCGAGGAGCGCTACACGGCGATGCGCTGACGCAGTACGGCAAGTGACATAAACTTCTGCCGCCTTGCGTCACCGCGCGGTGGGATCGCGAGCGCAGGCCGCTGACCGGGTCCAGTAGACGGAAACGGCCCGGGGCTTGCGTGCATGACCGGAAAGGGTGTTTACCGTCGCCCATCCAGACCAATAAATCCAGACGTTCTGCTTAACCTCGGGGCTAGCAATGAATCTCAGTCGTGTCGTTGTCATCGTTGCCGTCACTGCCGCTATCGTTTACACCGGCCTGAACTTCATGCTGCCTCGCAGCGAAAAGACGCCGGCCGCCGAAACCGCTGCGACAACCGAGGCCGCTGCGACCGGCGAAGCGCCTGCTGCAGCCGAGCCGGCAGCCGAAGCCGCCGCCTTGCCAGCGGAAGCGCCTGCTGAAGATGGTGCCGCGGCTGCGACTGCCGAAGATCCGGCACTGACCGAGGCGGAAGCGCGACAGATCGCAGCCAACGTGGCCAGCGAAGTCGCGGCACGCGTGGCAAGTGAAGGCGCCGCACCGACGACGGCCGATACCGACAGCACCGTGGCCGAGCCGGCCGTCGAAGCGCCGGCTGCGGAAGCGCCGGTTGCCGAAGCCACGCCCGCTGCCGAAACCGCCACCGCAGATGCTGGCGGCAGTGAACTGACCGACGAACAGAAGCGCCGCATTGCCGCCAACGTGGCGCGTGAATCCACCGGTGCCAGCGAGCCCGTCGTCGAAGCGGCTGCGGCACCCGAGCCGGAAGCCGTCCCGGCTCCGAAGCCGGAACCGAAGGCAGAACCGAAGCCGGCATCGAAGCCGACGCCGAAGGCAGCACAGGTCGCCGCTGCCGAGCCGTCGTCGGCACCGGCGCCGAGAGCGCCCAGGGCTGCGAAGCCAGCTGCTGCGCCGACCCGCACGATCGGCAACGGACAGGACGTCATCAGCGCCTGGTGGAAGAAGCAGCCGAGCAGCGATCGCCTGAACCTCGTCTACGCTGGCGAAGCCTCGTCGGAGAAGGCCGTGGTGCTGATGTTCGACAGCGCTGTCGACAGCGCCGCCGCCGGCAGCCAGATCAAGCTGGTCAACGCCAAGGGCGACGTCCAGTCCGGCAGCTGGAGCAGCGGCAGCAACCCGCGGCTGATCGCCTTCAAGGGTGTGCCGACCGGTCGCTACACCGTCATCGTCGCGGCAGCGATGGCTGACACCAGCGGCAAGACCGTCGGCAGCGAACTGGTCGGACCGGTCTACGTTCACTGAGACCGCTGGCCCAAGCCGCACCGTGACCACGATCGTCCTGGTCCGCCACGGCCAGGCGTCGTTCGGCACGGCGAACTACGATCGCCTGTCGCCGCTGGGCGAGCGACAGGCGGCGGTACTGGGCGAACACTGGCAGCGCAGCGGCTTCCGCGCCGACCGTGCGCTGTCAGGCTCGCTGCAACGGCAGCGGCATACCGCCGATCAGGCCCTGCGGCCGCTCGGACCGGCGGCCCCGGCAATGGCCGTCGAGCCCGCTTTCAACGAGTTCAATCACACGCAGCTGGTGCAGGCCTACCTGCCGCTGGTGATCGCTGACGATCCCACGCTGCAAGCGGTCGGCGGCGCGATGCTGAAGGATCCGGCGCTGTTCCGGCCGCTGTTTGGCCGCATCGTCAGCGCCTGGGCCGAAGGGCGCCGGGCAGCCGGGCCGGTCGACGAAAGCTGGGAAGGTTTTTGTGCCCGCTGCGTGGCCGGCGTGAAACAGGCGGCCGAAGGCGCCGAGCGGATCGTGATCTTCACGTCCGGCGGCGTCATCACCGCCGTATTACAGGCGGCGCTCGGGATCGACAACGCCACCGCGCTGCGACTCAACTGGCGCATCTGCAATGCCTCGGTGCACGAGTTCCAGCTGCACGACAAAGGCCTGAACCTGGCTGGCTTCAACGACGTGTCGCATCTGCGGCTGTTGGGCGACGACGGCATCGTCACTCGCCTTTGAATCGTTCGGTGGCGGCAGCGATCAGGGCAGCGTGAACCAGGCGTTGAAGGCCACGGTGATGCGCTCGCCATCGCCCGC
Organism: Gammaproteobacteria bacterium; assembly: GCA_026398875.1. Lineage (GTDB taxonomy): Bacteria > Pseudomonadota > Gammaproteobacteria > Nevskiales > Nevskiaceae > Nevskia. The sequence goes on from JAPLSB010000017.1 coordinate 97,966, forward strand.
GAACGGCGTCACCTGGTGCATCAGCCACGACGGGAACAGCACCAGCTGGCCAGGCTCCAGCCGGAACTCGCGCATCGCGTAGTTGTACGGAAGTTTCAGCGCACGGCTGGCCGGGTCGACGAACATCGCGCCATCTCGCGCCGGGTGCGGAAAGCTCAGCAGGCCGCTGTCGCCTCGGCCTTCGTCGCTACGGCCGGCGTCGACGCAATAGACGCCGGACCACGACGCCATCGGATGGTTGTGCAACCCGAACCAGCCGCCGCGCCGCGTTATGTGGAACCAGGCGTCGGCGTGACCGATGAGCTTGCGCAAGGTCGCGGCATCGTGACTGGTGGTCTGGGCGACGACTGCGTACAGGCTTTCCCAGCAGAATTCACGAAGCCTGCGAACGCTCGGCTCCGGCCACTTGAACAAGTCGAAGCGGCTTTCGAACAACGATGGATTGATGGCCATCGTCGGCCGGGCGTTCGCATGGGCCTGCCCTTCGGCCTCGCGCGCCAGGAACAGGCTGCGCAGCTCGGCATTCAGTGCCGCACAGTCCGGCAACCGGTCGAAACCGAACGGCACCGCGAACGGTGCCGACAGCGTCACGGCCATCGCGTTCAGCCCTGCATTTCGAATGTCAGTCCGGCGTGCGCCTGCAGGCGTTCGATCAGCTTGTCGCCGAGCGCCGTTGCCGGCGTCCAGAAGCCCCCGGGCACCTCGGTCTTCGACACGTCGAAAGCCAGACAGGCCACCGCTTCGCCAAGCATCTTCGCGGTCGAGCCATAGCCCGGATCGCGATCACCGGTGACCTTGGCGCGCACCGTGTCGCCAGCAGCCGTGCGGCCGATGAAGCGGAAGTCGTAGAAGCCGGTCTCCTGATCCTTCGGCGACGGACCCTCGCCCGGCTTCGGGACCACATAGCGTTCGAGCAGGCTGCGCGTCGGCCCAATGGCACCAGCAACCATGAAGCCACCAAGGCCGAGGGCAATGCCGGTGGCCATCAAGCGGCCCTTGAAGCCGGCGCCGGTCGCCATTGCTTCGTCGTAAGCGAAATCGGCGCCATAAGCCAATCCGCTCAGGCCGTTCGAGCGATGGACGATGCGGGTATTGATCGCCGACATCACGAACGGCGCGACCCAGCCACGGGCGTCCTTGTCAGCCTGGGCGAAGCGGACATCGGGCTGGCGGGCGCGCTTGGCAGCGGTCTTCGGTGCGATCGCATAGGGATCGCCAAGCACCTTGCGCAGACCCGGGTCGGCCGACACTTCGCGGAGCACGTTCATCAGGCTGGCGACGGTGCCGCCGGAGAAACCGCCCTTCATCGCCTTGATGCGCAGCTTCACGCGCTGCGCCGGCTGGCCGAACTTGGCGATCGCAGCGCGCTGCAGGAAATGCACGCCGAGGTCGCTGGGAATCGAGTCGAAGCCACAGCAGTGAACGATGCGCGCGCCGCTGGCCTTCGCCGTGGCTTCGTGGGCATCGATCATCCGCTTGATCCACTGCACTTCACCGGTCAGGTCGCAGTAGTCGGTGCCGGTCTCGGCGCAGACCTTGACCAGCGGCGAGCCATACAGCGCGTACGGGCCGACCGTCGACACGACCACACCCGTGGTGCGACACAGCTCGCGCAGCGCGGTTTCGTCGGCGGCGTCGCAGACGATCATCGGCAACTTGCGACCATCGGCACCGAGCGTCTGGCGAAGCTGATCGAGCTTGGTCGTCGAGCGTCCGGCGATCGCCCACTTCACGTCACCGCCGACGCCGTGGCGCTGGTACAGGTAGCGGCACAGGATCTGGCCCACGAAGCTGGTGGCACCGAAGACGACAAAGTGGTGGGACTGCGTGGGCATCTGGGCGGTATCCGCGTCGGGGTTGATCGACAAAGCGTAACCCGCGATCCGCCTTCGTGGTCCGGCGATCGAGAGCAATCGCGCTTGACGCTCCAGCGCGTGGTCCCTTCAACTTCGCGAATGAACACACCCCTGCCCCCGAAACCCGAGCCCCCGTACCCCGGCGAATGCTGCGAAAGCGGCTGCACGCAGTGCGTCTACACCGTCTACGACGAAGCGCTTGAACGCTGGCGCGAAGCGCTGAAGCAGGCGTCGGCAGCGGCGACACCGGAAGCGCCGGAACCGGACCCCGCGCCGGGTTAGGATCGCGGCCCGGCGTGCCGCGCGCGCCGTCACGATAACGGACCATCCCGAGGAGAACCGCATGCCGCTCAATTCCCAGGTGCAGGGCTTCCTGCAGTCGCTTGCCGCCGCCGGTGCACCGGCCTTCAACACCTTGCAGCCGGCGCAGTGCCGTCAGGCCATCAATACCTTGATGAGCATGATGCCGCCGAGCCAGGCAGTGATCGCCCAGGTGCGCGACACCCACATCCCCGGCCCGGCCGGCGAAATGAAGGTGCGCATCTACACGCCGACCGGGACGGGTCCGTTCCCGATCCTGATGTACTTCCACGGCGGCGGCTTCGTGATCGGTGATCTCGACACCTTCGACAAGCTGTGTCGCGAAACCTGCGGCGGCGCCGGCGTGGTCGTGGTGTCGGTCGATTACCGGCTGGCCCCGGAGCATCCGTTCCCGGCGGCGTCCGACGACTGTCTCGCGGCGACGCGCTGGGCCGCGGCCCATGCCGCCGAACTGAATGGCGATGCCAGCCGGATCGGTGTTTCCGGCGATAGCGCTGGTGGCAACCTGGCGGCGGTCACCGCGCTGCGCCTGCGCGACGAAGGCGGCCCGGCGCTCAAGGCGCAGCTGCTGGTCTATCCGGTCACCGATGCCGACCCGGACGCCTACCCGTCGATGACCGCGAATGCCGAGGGCTATCTGCTGAGCCGCGCCGACATGAACTGGTTCTTCGGTCATTACGTGAAGGACGCCAGCGCCGTCGCCAGCCCGATCCTGTGCCCGATCAAGGCCGCCAGCCATGCCGGCCTGCCGCCGGCGCTGGTGATCACCGCGGAGTTCGACCCGCTGCGTGACGAAGGTGACGCCTACGCGAAGAAGCTCGCTGCGGCTGGCGTTGCGGTGGAGCATCGCTGCTACGACGGCGCGATCCATGGCTTCTACACGTTCTTCGGCGCGCTGAGCCTTGGCCGCGAGGCGGTCGATCAAGGCATCGGCTGGCTGAAGCGCACGCTGGTTGCCTGAGCATGGCGATGATTCCGGCAGTCGGTCAGCAGGTTCCCCGCCGCGGCAGCGCCTTTTCCCGCGGTCTTGGCCGGGTGTTCCTGCGGCTGCTGGGCTGGCGCGTGGAAGGCGTCATCCCGGACTTGCCGAAGATGGTCTGGATCGGCGCGCCGCACACCACCAACTGGGACGGCGTGCTGAGCCTGGCGACGCTGATGGCACTCGGCATCGATGCCTCGACGATGATCAAGGACAGTGCGTTCAAGGGGCCGCTGGGCTGGCTGCTGCGCAGCCTCGGCGGCATTCCGATCAACCGCGCCAGCCCGAAGGGCGTCGTCGAGCAGAGCATTGATCAGTTCGCGTCTCGACAGCGCTTCGTGCTGCTGATCGCTCCGGAAGGCACGCGCGATGGTGCCGACGACTGGAAGCGTGGCTACTACCGGATTGCCGAAGGTGCCGGCGTGCCGGTGCTGCCGGCCGCGATCGACTACCCGGGACGGCGCATCACCTTCGGGCCGCCGCTGACGCCGAGCGGCAGCTACGAAGCGGACTTCGAGCAGTTGCTGGACTTCTATCGGCGCCTTGGCGTGGCCCGCCATCCGCATCGGCTGTCGAAGCCGCTGCGTCGCTGAGCCCGGGGCGCTGCAACGAAAGCGGCCCCGCCATCGCATCGCGATGACGGGGCCGTGACCGAGCGGCGAAGACTTGCGGGGTCAGCCGCCGAGCAGGCCGCCAAGCAGCGTGAAGTTCTTGCGACAGGCATCGACCAGCGCAGCACCACCGGACGGCGCATAGGCGGTGAACGTCGCCTGATCGCAGTAGGTGATGTCCGGGGCGAACGCACCGATGGTTCTCGGCAGCGGCGCCAGCGGGCGCTCCACTGCTCGCGCGAAATCGCCAGCGAAGCCCGGCTTGGCGAGAATCTGGCGCAACACCGTCAGTCCATTGAGCTGATCGCCGAACGGCAGCCAGTTGTAGCCGAACTCGCCGCGCGCGAGGCTCGGCCGGTTTTCAGGCGTCGAGATCACGGCCGTGAACGTGCCGTCGCCCTGCAGGCGCAGATCGCGATCGGTCAGACACCCGATATTGCGCGAGGTGTTCAGATCGTTCTGGCACAGCGAGTAGTAGCGGACATCCGGGTCGGCCACGAGCAGCGGCGGCTGCACCGGCGTTTCCGGCAGGCGCGCACGGACGACGATCAGCGGGGCGTACAGCCGGCCGGTCTGGGCCCGCAGGTAATTGCTGTCGCCGTTCGGATAGAACACGCCGGCGCCGCGGCCACCGACCGGCCGGAACGCGACGCGCGCCTGGTTCTGACCGATGCCGGCAACCGGGAAGATCCGCAGCAGATCGTTCGCCTGACGGGCCGAGGCGCAGCCGCGCTCGTCCGGTGTGTTCTTGAGGTTGAAGCGGCCTTCCGGTCCGTCGTAGAGCAGCTGCGGCAGAGGTGCACCGCCGAGTCCGTCGCTGTCGCTGTTGGGCAGATAGGTGCGGTACAGCAGTGTCTTGGTCAACACGCCGAGCGGCGCGCGGACCCCGGCGTACAGCGTGTTCGGTGCACGCTTGCTTGGATCAGCCGGCGGATCGCGGTAGACGACCTGAATCTGGTAGACCGCCGTGTAGTCATTGCTGTTCGGCAGCGCCGCCGGACTGGCCACGGGTGCCACACCGCCGACTGGCGTGATCGAGGAATCAGGCACGGAGTCGACAAAGTTGCCGGGCCGGAAGCCGTCGTAGATCTGGAACGAAAAGTAGCGCACCCGCGGGAACTTGCCGCGAATCAGGATCCGGGCGCCGTTGCCGGGATTCACCGGCAGCGAGGTCACCGTGTAGGTGGCGGTCGAATCGAGGAACCCGGTGTTGTTCGTTGTCGTGTCGGTCGTGTTGGTCCAGTCGCAACCGAATTGGACCGTCTGCAACGCGTTGCCGCCTGGGCCCAGTTGGGCCTCGGCCGTCAGCGTGGTGACCGATAGCAGCGCAAGCAGTGCCGCTGCTCGTCGTGGCATGCCAAGATTCATTCGTTCTCCCCTTCAATGGTCGCCGGCGCCAATTGGCCGGGTCTTTTGCTGCAGCCATCTGTGTGTCGGTCTTTCACACACGTGACCCTTGGTCAAGATTAGACAATTACGGCATCCGATGTCTTGGATGCGATATCTCCTCCCCCTTGTCCCCGATGCCACTGGCCTTCCACTACCGACTTCGCGTCCGCTATGCCGAATGCGATGCCCAGAAAGTGGTTTTCAACGCGCGCTACGGCGACTACATCGACCTCGCCGCGACCGAGTTCCTGCGTGCGCTCGGCTACGGCGAGGCATTGCTCGATGGTCGCCTCGACTATCAGCTGGTTCGGCAGACGGTCGAATGGCGTGCGCCGGCGCATTACGACGACGTGCTGAGCATCAGTGTCGACAGCCCGCATCAGGGCAACACCTCGTTCACGCTCGCATTCAGGTTCCGTCGGGCCGGCGAAGACGCCGTGCTGGCCAGCGCCGAAACGGTCTACGTGCTGGTCACGCCGGCTCTGGTCAAGAAGCCGCTTCCGGACGATCTCCGTGCCAGCCTCGTGAGCGGTGCTCCCGGCATCGTCACCTGTCATGCCGGGTGGCGGCCGTGATCGTCCATCTGATCGCCGGATGCTCGCGTCGGGCCTTTCCATGAGTGCGGATACCCAGCCGCCCCGGTCGCCGGACGACGACCAGCAACACAGGCTCCGGCGGCTGCGCTTTGCAACACCACTGGAGCGGCAGTTCCAGGACAGTTACGAGCGGGGCGCCCGCCCGTCTCGGGTCACGATGATGGTGATGGGCATGCTGATGATGAGCCTGACACCGCTCTACGACACCGCCCTGCTGCACGCGCCAGCGGCCTTCCTGCCGGTGTCGCACCTGCTGCAGTTTGGCGTGCAGATCCCGACGATCGCACTGGCCCTGCTGTTCACCGTGCATCCACAACTGCTGCGCTGGTCGATACACGCGACGATCATCGCCACGACCATCGTCGCGCTCGGGCTCACGGCCCAGCATGTGATCGGCTATCAAAATCGCTTCGAGGTTCCGTACGACTTCCCGGCGATGGCGGTGGCCGCCGTGCTGATCCTCGGTCGGCTGCGCTTCCGCACGGTGCTGCCGTGGGTATTGCTGACGATGGGCGTGGTGACAGCCGCGCAATTGCACTTCATCGGCCAGCCGGCAATCTATGACGTGATCGCGGCGTGGATGCTGACGGTGATCGCCGTGATCGCCGCCTATCTGCTCGAATACTCGGCGCGCCAGAACTGGTATCGCGGCCGACTGCTGGAGCACCTCGCCACCCGTGATGGGCTGACCGGGCTGCCGAACCGCCGTCACTTCGACGACGAGTTGCATCGGCTGGTGCGCGAAGCCGTCCGCGAACAGCGCAATGTCGCGGTCATGGTGCTCGATGTCGACCACTTCAAGGCTTACAACGACCGCTACGGCCATCCGGCCGGTGACCGCTGCCTGAGCGTCGTCGGCGACTGGCTGAGCCAGTCGATGCAGCGCCCGCATGATTTCTGCGCCCGGATCGGCGGCGAGGAATTCGCAGCGGTCTGGTATGACGCCAACCCCACGGTCGCGGTGCGGCTCGCCGAGGCGCTGCGCGAGGGCATCAATGAACGAGCGCGCGAACGCGGCATCGCCGGTGCCGAACAGGTCAACGCCTCGGGCGGCTTCGCGCAGGTCATCGCGCCGTCGCAGGCGGTGTCGGCCGATCGCATCACCGCCGACCTCGTGCAGCGCGCCGACAATGCGCTGTATTCTGCCAAGCGCGCCGGACGCGGCCGCCTGGTGTTTGCCGATTCCGATCACTACACCGACCTCAAGACCGGCAACCGGATCGATGGCTGACACGCCGGTCGGCTGGCGGCTACCTGGCAGCGCCCGGGCGAGCGCGCCTGGTCCGTCGTGCGTACGCTGCCTCCCCTTCCGGAGTCTGCCGACGTGAGCCGCACGATCCGATCCACGAGCCAACGCATCCGCGATCTGTCGATCGGCGCCAAGCTGGGGATGATGGTGGCAACGTTCCTGGTGTCGGCCACGGCGGCGCTGGCGATCGTGGTGCTGTCGTTCACCGTGTCGTCCGGCGTGCGTGCCTATGTCGGCGCCGAAAGCCAATGGTCGAAAGGCCAGAAAGACGCCGTCTACGCCATCACCCGCTATCTGCACACCGGCGACCGGCAGGCGCTCGCAGCATTCTCGTCGGCAATCGCGATACCTCTGGGCGACCGTCGCGCGCGGCTGGAAATGCTCAAGCCGGAATACGATCAGATGGTGGTCTATCAGGGCTTCCTCGCCGGCGGCGTGCAGGCGGCCGACATCCCGGAAATGATCTTCCTGTTCCGCAATCTCCGACAGCTCGACTTCCTCGCCCGGGCAGTCAACATCTGGGCGGCGGCGGACGCCTGTGTGCAGGAGCTGCTAAGGGTCTCTGAACAGATCGCCCGTGCCGACAGCGCCGGCATGCTCGATGCAACGCTCCGTCGCCAGTTCCTGACCCGGATCGATGGCATCAACCGGCGCGTCACGCCACTCGAACATGCGTTCTCGACCGTGATGGCCGAAGGCTCGCGACACCTTCAGTGGCTGCTGATGGCCATCATCATTGGCGCGGCCGGCGTGATGCTGACCCTGTCCCTGAGCGTGGCCTGGCTGGTGAGCCGCGATCTGCGCAGCAGCATCGACAGCCTGCGCGAAGGCACCAAGCGCGTGGCCCGAGGCGATTTGAGCACCCGGATCGAAGTGCGTTCCGCCGACGAACTGGGCGTGCTGGCAGCCGATCTGAACGAGATGGTGGCCCGCCGGCGCGAAGCCGAAGTAGCGCTGAAGGCGGCCACCGAATTCCGCGAGAAGATCATGGAGAACGCGACCAACGCGATCTACTCGATGGATTGCGATGGCCGCTTCATGACCGCCAACCGACGCACCTGCGAAATCACCGGCTACACGCTCGACGAGTTGCTCGGCATGCGCTGGTTCGCACTGATCTCCGAGCGCGCGCAGCTTGACCTGCTAATGCCGAAGTTTCGCGACACGCTGGAAGGTGGCCGTCCGATCACCGACCACGTGGTGTCGATCACCCGCAAGGACGGTCGCGTGGTGACGATCCAGTTCTCGACGGCCGCCTTGAGCCGCGACGGGCAGATCTTCGCCGTCGTCGGCGCGGCCGAGGACATCACCGCCCGCAAGCGCGACGAAGCCGAACTGAAGGCCCGCGCCGACGAACTGGTGCGCTCGAATCAGGAGCTGGAACAGTTCGCCTACGTCGCTTCGCACGATCTGCAGGAGCCGCTGCGCACCGTCTCCGGCTTCGCGCAGCTGCTGCAGCGGCGCTACGAAGGCAAGCTCGGCGCTGATGCCGACGAGTACATCGGCTACGTCACTGCCGGCGTGCAGCGAATGAAGAGCCTGATCGAGGACCTGCTGGCCTATTCACGAGTGTCGCGCGGCAGTGAACCCGCCCAGCCGGTGGCACTGAACCAGGTCGTCGATACCGCGCTGGCCAACCTGCAGGGCGCGATCACGGCGGCATCAGCAGTGATCCGGGTCGGCGAATTGCCGACCGTGCCCGGCAATGACCGGCAGCTGGTGCAGCTGTTCCAGAATCTGATCGGCAATGCAGTGAAGTTCCGCACTGAAGAAACGCCGCGCATCGAGATCGGTGCCCGGCCTTCAGGCAATGGCTGGATCATCAGCGTGCGCGACAACGGCATCGGCATCGATGCCAAGCACGCCGATCAGGTGTTCGTGCTGTTCCAGCGGCTGAACGCCCGCGACAAGTACCCGGGCAACGGCATCGGCCTGACCATCTGCAAGAAGATCGTCGACCTGCACCGAGGCCGGATCAGCGTCGAACCCGGCGTGCCGGGAACAGTATTCAAGATCGAACTGCCGGCCTGACCGCGACGCGCGGAATCGATCAGGCGGCGTCGGGAATTTCGGGTTCGGCAGGCGGTGGTGGATCGCCTGCGTCGTTCGCTTCCTCGTCGACACCCTCGCGGCATTCGCGGACCTGGTCCGCCTCCAGCACCGCGTAGGGCTGAAATGCCGGCACCGCCGCCGCAGCCGCCTGCTGCGCCGCGAGCACCGTTTCCATCCGCGTGCAGAGATCGCGCAGGCTGGCGACGAGCGTCTGGGCGCCTTCGCCAGCACGTTCGCCGACCTGATCCATGCGCTTTTCGTCGAAGAAGCCGCTGACCACGTCCTTCAGCACGTCGACGCCGAACGCCGCACCGGTACGGCCGATCGCGATGGCATGCGTCTTCATCGCCACGGCCGCCGCGTCATAGGCCTTCAGTGCCGCCTGTCCGGCGGCATCGGTGTCGATCACCGCATTGCCGATCGTCAGGCTGCCGTCCGGGCCGATGACCGCCTTGGCGCGGGTACCGCCGGCCTCGATCACCACCTTGTCGCCGTCCATCCCGATGGCACCGTCGCCGCGATCGAAAACGCCGCCGCCAGCATCGCCATCGCGCATGTCGACCGTGACCTGCGCCGCATCGTCGGAATCGCAGGCGGGCAGCAGCGCGGCCGACAGCGCCAGCAAGACGCACGAGAGGATCTTCATCGAGTGGAACTCCTGGTTGGCAAAGGTCGCGCGGCGCTCACCGGCTCCGCGCACGGTCTTCAGATGCGAGCCCGGCTGCATCCGGATGCAGTGGCGGCTACGCTCACGGCTCTTTTCACCTCGACCGGCAGCCATGATCATCGTTCATCATCTGGAAAACTCGCGCTCGCAGCGCATCCTGTGGCTGCTTGAGGAGCTCGGCGCGGCCTATCAGGTGCAGCGCTATGCGCGAGACCGCAAGACCATGCTGGCTCCGCCGGAACTGAAGGCCGTGCATCCGCTCGGCAAGTCCCCGGTGATCAGCGACGCCGGCGTGGTGATCGCCGAAACCGGCGCGATCATCGAGCACCTCGTCGAGCGCCACGGCAATGGACGGCTGATGCCGCCTCCGGGCAGCGAGGAACATCGCCGCTACCGCTACTGGCTGCATTACGCGGAAGGTTCGCTGATGCCGCTGCTGGTGATGAAGCTGATCTTCTCGAAGACCACGGTCGCCCCGACTCCGTGGCTGATCCGGCCGATCGCGAAGGCCATCGCCAACGGCGTCGGTCAGTGGTATCTCGACCCGAACCTGAAGCTGCACCTCGGCGTGATCGAGCAGGAACTCGCCGCCACCGGCTGGTTCGCCGGTGCCGAACTGAGCGCTGCCGACGTGATCATGAGCTTCCCGCTGGAAGCCGCTGTTGCCCGAGGCGGCGCGGCGAAAGGCTATCCGAACATCGCCGCTTTCCTGGCCCGCATCCAGGCACGGCCCGCGTGGACGACCGCGCTGGCCAAGGGTGGTCCGTACCAGCTGATGCGCTGACGCGCTGATCGAGCACCCGATGACCGCCATGACCGCTGAAACCGTGATTCCCGGCTTCGTCTGTTCCGAGCACCAGCATCTTGGTGCGACGCGCACAGTATTCCGCCGCGGCCACGGCCCGGCGGTGATCGTGATGAGCGAGATTCCCGGCATCACGCCGCAGGTCGCCGCCTTCGCAACGCGGGTCGCCGATGCTGGCTTCAGCGTCTGGATGCCCCAGCTGTTCGGCACGCCGCTGCGGCCGATCTCGATCAGCTACCTGGGTGCGTCGCTGGCGCGGGTCTGCATCTCGCGCGAGTTCCGCGTGCTGGCGTCGAACCAGTCGAGCCCGATCGTCGACTGGCTACGTGCACTGGCGCGCGAAGCGCATGCCGAATGCGGCGGGCCCGGTGTCGGTGCTATCGGCATGTGTCTGACCGGCAACTTCGGGCTGGCGATGATGCTCGACGCGCCAGTGATCGCGCCGGTGCTGTCGCAGCCATCGCTGCCCGGCGCGATTCCCGGCAAGCGCGATGCGCTGCATGTGTCGCCGGCCGAACTGGCGGCGGCGCACGACAAGATCGAGCGCCACGGCGCGCGCATTCTGGGTCTGCGTTTCGAAGGGGACTACATGTGTCCCGGCAGCCGCTTCGAACGTCTACACCATGAGTTCGGCAGCGCTTTCGAAGGTATCGAGATCGCCGATCGCCACGCCAATCCGGACGGCTTCGGCAGCGCGCACAGCGTGCTGACCACGCATCTGATCGATGCCGCTGGCGAGCCGACGCGGGCGGCGCTGGACCGGACGCTGTCCTTTCTGCGCGAACAGCTGCAGCGATGAGCCGCGCACATGTCCGCGAAGTCGATGGCGACGCGCCGGAGGATGTGCCGGAACTGCCACTGAGTCCGCATCCGAACTACGTCACCGCGCGCGGGCTGGCCCAGCTGCAGGCGCGTCGCGAAACCTGCGAGGCCGCAATCGCCGCGCTGCCACAGGACGCCGCTGATCACCGTCAGCGCCGTGCGGCACTGGACCGCGAACTGCGTTGGCTGCAGGCGCGGATCGCCACGGCCCGGCCGGTCGGCGGCAGCCGGAATCCCCAACGGATCGCCTTCGGTGCCGAGGTCGTCGTGGTCGATGCCGACGGCCGCGAGTTCCGCTACCGGATCGTCGGCGAGGATGAGGCCGAGCCGGACGCCGGCCGGATCAGCTGGACCTCGCCGCTGGCCCGTGCGCTGATCGGCCAGCAGGTCGGCGATATCGCGATCTGGCCGCGGCCGGCCGGCGATGGCGAGGTCGAGATCCTGTCGATCACCTACCCGATCGACTGAATCATCGAGCAAAACGAGAAACGCCCGCGCAAGGCGGGCGTTTCTTCGAAGCCAGCGGCGCGACGTCAGACGGCGACGGTCGCTTCCTTCAGCATCTTCTGCAGTTCGCCGGACTGATAGAGATCCAGCGTGATGTCGCAGCCACCGACGAGTTCGCCTTTGACGTACAGCTGCGGGAAGGTCGGCCAGTTGGCGAACTTCGGAAGTGCGCGGTACACCTCCTCGTCCTCGTAGATGTTCACGTAGGCGTACTCGGCGCCACAGGCATTCAGCGCCTTGACGACGCGCGACGAGAACCCGCACTGCGGGAAATCGGGCGTGCCCTTCATGTAGACGATGATCGGGTTCTGGGTGACCTGCTGCTTGATTCTTTCGAGTGCGTCCATTGACTTGTCCCGTGATCGATACTGCGGCGGATGACGGATTTTACCATCCGGGCGGATCGGCTACATTCAAGCCGTCCGGCCGGCACCGGAGCGATGCTAAAATCGCGCCATCGGACGTGACGCCTCCTGCCGGCCGGGATCGGCCGCACGGGCCGAAGCCGACTTTTTCGCCTATCGACTCAAGAGAGACCCCATGACCTTTGCCCTGCCGGAACTGCCGTATGCCCGCGAAGCGCTCGAACCGCATATGTCGCGCGAGACCTTCGAGTACCACTACGGCAAGCATCACAAGGCCTATGTCGACATGGCCAACAAGCTGATCGTCGGGACCGAGTTCGAATCCGCCTCGATGGAGGACGTGATCAAGAAGTCGTCCGGCAAGCTGTTCAACAACGTCGCCCAGATCTGGAACCACACGTTCTTCTGGCACTGCCTGACGCCGAACCAGACCGCGCCGGGCAAGAAGCTGACCGATGCCTTGGTCAAGACCTTCGGCGGCGTCGAGGACTTCAAGAAGCAGTTCACCGAAGCGGCAATCGGTACCTTCGGCTCGGGCTGGGCCTGGCTGGTCAAGAAGGGCGACGGCACGCTGGCGATCGTTTCGACCACCGGCGCCGGCAACCCGATGACCAATGGCGACACCCCGCTGCTGACCTGCGACGTCTGGGAACACGCCTACTACATCGACTACCGCAACTCGCGTCCGAACTATCTCGAGCACTTCTGGGCGCTGGTGAACTGGGAATTCGTCGAGAAGAACCTGAACTGACGGCTCGCCGTCCATATTCCGGCCACGGCCGGAATATGGACGGCACACAGCCTGTTCATTTATGGTTCGAAGGGGTCGCTCAGGCGGCCCCTTTTGTTTTTGGGCTTGGCCTGCTGCACAAAAAGCAAAAGGTCAACGCAAAGACGCAAAGGGAACAGAAAGGACGCAAAGAAAAGCGCGAAGGAAGAGCCGTCATCGACCTTCTTTTAGTTTTTTCTTTGCGTAATTTGCTTCACCTTTTCCTTTGCGCCTTTGCGTTTAACTTTTCGAGTTTGAGTTCGACTTTCTGCACGCTCAACCCGAATCACCGCCGTCTCAGGACCCCCCGAAGAATGACCCGTCACCTGCTCAAGCTCAGTGATTTCACGCCTTCCGAACTGCGCGGCATCGTCATGCGCGCGATCGACATGAAGAAGGCCGGCCCGAATCGAGGCGGACCAATCGCAGGCAAGACTTTGGCGATGATCTTCACCAAGAATTCGACCCGCACCCGGGTCAGCTTCGAGGCCGGCATGGCCAAATTCGGCGGCCATGCGCTGTTCCTGCATTCGAACGCGACCCAGCTCGGCCGCGACGAGCCGATCGAGGACACCGCCCGCGTGCTGTCGCGGATGTGCGAAGCGATCATGATCCGCAACGACTCGCAGGCCGATCAGGAAGCGCTGGCCGCTGCCTCGCGCGTGCCGGTGATCAACGGCCTGTCCGACTTGCATCACCCCTGCCAGCTGCTGGCCGACATGCAGACCTGGTTCGAACACCGCGGCGACCCGAACGGCAAGATCGCCGCCTGGATCGGCGACGGCAACAACGTCTGCCACTCGTGGATCGAAGCGGCGCCGCTGTTCGGCTTCAAGCTGCGGATCGCCAGCCCCAAGGGCTTCGAGCCGATTCCGGAGATCGTGAAAAGCGCCGGGGATTCGATCGAGATCCTGCGCAGCGCCACCTTCGCCGCCAACGGTGCCGACCTGCTGGTCACCGATACCTGGACCAGCATGGGCCAGGAAGCCGAGTACAACCGCCGCGTCATCGCCTTCGCCGACTATCAGATCGATGGCGCGCTGATGGCCCGCGCTCGGCCGGACGCGATCTTCATGCATTGCCTGCCCGCGCATCGTGGCCAGGAGGTGTCGGCGGAGGTCATCGATGGTCCGCAGTCGGTGGTCTGGGATGAAGCCGAGAACCGCATGTGGGCGCAGATGGCACTGCTCGAATTCCTGTTCACGGCTTGAGTGATCCGATGACGCTTCCCGCCTACGTCACCGACCTCGATCAGGTCGTCGCCCAGGCCGTTGCCGAAGATGTCGGCGTCTGCGACTGGACGGCCCGGCTGGTACCTGCCGATCAGCGGGCGTCGGCGCGCGTGATCTCGCGCGAGGCGGCCGTGATCTGTGGCACGGCCTGGGTCAACGCCGTGTTCGCCCGCATCGATCCTTCGGTGATCGTCGAATGGGACGTGGCCGATGGCCAGCGCGTGGCACCGGATCAGCAGCTCTACCGGCTGCACGGCGCGGCGCGCAGCCTGCTGTCCGGCGAGCGCACGGCGCTGAACTTCCTGCAGTCGCTGTCCGGCACGGCCACCGCAGTCCGTCAGTACGTCGACGCCGTGGCCGGCACCGGTGCGGCGATCGTCGACACCCGCAAAACCCTGCCCGGCCTGCGCAATGCCCAGAAGTACGCCGTGCTGTGCGGCGGTGGCCAGAATCACCGGATCGGCCTGTATGACGGGATCCTGATCAAGGAAAACCACATCGCCGCTGCCGGCGGCATCGTCAATGCGATCGCTGCCGCGCGGGCGCTCGATTCCGGCGTGCCGCTGATGACCGAAGCGGAAACACTCGACGAGGCCCGCGCCGCACTGGCAGCGGACGTCGATCTGCTGCTGGTCGACGAGTTCAGCAACGCCGACATCGTCGAGGCTGTGCGCCTGACGCGCGCGCACCGCGCTGCCGGTGGCCGGACGCTGATCGAGTACTCCGGCGGCGCGACGCTGGCCACGATCCGCCAGCTTGCGGAAACCGGCGTCGACCGAATCTCGATCGGCGCCATCACCAAGCACGTCCGCGCCGTCGATCTGTCGATGCGCTTCAGCGCTGCCTGAGTCGGGCCGCCTCGCGCATCGGGTTGACGGTCGGCGGTCTGCAGCAGCGCAGTTGGCGCGGCCCCTGCTAGCCTCGCGACAGATTGACGATCGCCCCTGCTCGTCCCCATCGAAGCGCGACGGAGTCCCGACTTGAGCCCTCATCTGCCACTGCTGCGCCGTGTGCCGCTGTTTGCCGAACTGCCGGAAGAAGCCCTGTGCGGCATTGCCGAGCGGATGTCCTCGCGTCGACTGACGGCCGGTGAAACCCTGTTCAGCCGTGGCGAGCCGGGCTCGGCGCTGTACGTGATCGTGCGCGGCACGGTGCGGGTACTGCTGCCGCCGGCGAATGCCAGTTCGAAGCCGGTCGTGCTGGAACAACTCGAAGCCGGCGATTTCGTTGGCGAAATGGCGCTGATCGACAGCGCACCGCGGATGGCCAGCGTCGATTCTCCGGGCGGCGCCGACCTGCTGGAACTGACCCGCGACAACTTCCTGCGCGAGCTGGACGGCGCACCACGCGTCGGGATCTCGATGCTGGCGATCATGTCGAAACGGCTGCGCATCGCCGCCAACCTCGTGGGTTCGACCGCGTCACGAGACATCAACAAGGAAGCCGATGCAGCGCTGACCTGGTCGCAACGGCTCGCCGACCGCGTCGCGGAATGGAACGGCAGCTGGTCGTTCCTGATCCTGCTGTTCCTCGGCACCGGCATCTGGGCGGCGATCAATGCGGTGCCGGCCTTGCAGTTCGATCCCTACCCGTACCAGTTCTTCAACTTCTTTCTGGCGTTCCTGGTGGCCGTGCAGGGACCGCTGCTGATGATGAGCCAGAACCGGCAGACCCGGAAGGAACGCCTGCATGCCGACGCCGACTATCAGGTGAACCTGAAGAACGAGACCGGCATCCACCGGATCCTGTTCGAGATCGCCGAGCTGCGCGATGAACTGGCCAGCCTGCGCGCCGAGCGCGCCGGCCTCGCGCTACACGCGCAAAAGACCGACTCAACAGACAGCAGCGAACGCGCGAACGTCTGAGCAGCCAGCGCGCGTCGCGGCACAAGCCGACGCGTGAAGCGTCGGCTTCCCGCCCTCAGCGCCCGCCGAGCTGCGGCGTGCAGTAGCAGTAGGCGTAGACGTGCTGTGGGTCGTCGAAACGACCCAGTTCGGTCATGAGTACCTTGGCCGATCCCGCAAGACCCGTGTCCGGCAGCTGACCAAGCAAGCTCGCGAAATGGCTCTGGCGGGCACCGAACATGTCGCCGAGCAATTGCTGGAACAGGTCACGGTCCGGCTGCAGCTCATTCACGCGGTAGCTGCCCGGTGCCAAGCCGGCCAGGCCGGCGAGCGCCGCCTCGGCTTCCGCGAAGCCGCCGAGCGAATCGACCAGGCCCAGCTCCTTCGCTGCCTTGCCGCTCCAGACCCGGCCACGGGCAATGGTGTCGACCTGCGCCACCGGCAGTTCGCGGCCCTTGGCCACGCCTTCGATGAAGTTCCGGTAGCCCTTCTCGATCTGCAGCTGGAACAGCGTCCTGACCTCGCTACCCAGGGGCCGGTCGATGCGGAATGCACCCGCCAGCGCCGTGGTGCCAACGCCATCGGTATGAACGCCAAGCTTTTCCAGCGGTTTGGCGATCGTCGGGATCAGGCCGAAGATGCCGATCGAACCGGTGATCGTGGTTGGCTCCGCCCAGATCTGGTCGGCATCCATCGACACCCAGTAGCCACCGCTGGCGGCCAGCGTCGACATCGAGGCGACCACCGGCTTGCCGGCGGCCTGCAACGCCAGCACGCCGCGGCGAATCTTTTCCGATGCGAACACGCTGCCACCCGGCGAGTTGACGCGCAGCAGCACCGCCTTGATGTGCTCGTCGCGCCGCGCGCGATCGAGCAGTTCGGCGATGGTGTCGCCACCGGCCTGCGATTCATCGCCTTCGCCGTCGACGATTTCGCCCTGCACAACGACAACCGCCAGCTGATCGCGACCGCCGGCCGCCTTTTCGGCCTTGATCGCGGCGTAGTAGCTGCCGACATCGATCTGCCGGAACGAGCCGTGATCGTCGTCCTCGCCGACCCGCTCGATCATCCGCTTGCGGAACTCGGCCTGCGTCTCGACCTTGCTGACCAGTCCGGCTTCCAGCGCATAAGCGGCCAGATCGCCCTTGTGCTTGGCAAGGCCTGCGGACATGCCGGCGATGTAGCGGTCGGCGGCATCCGGCGTCAGCTTGCGGGCAGCGCCGACCGACGTTCCGTACAGTGACCACAGATCACCGAGCCAGGCTTGATTGGCGGTGCGCGCCTCGGGCGACATGTCGTTGCGCTCGAACGGCTCGACCGCCGACTTGAACTCGCCGACCCGGAAGATGTTGACCTCGACACCGAGCTTGTCGAGCGCGTCCTTGAAATAGTTGGTGTAAACCGAGAAGCCTTCGAGCAGCACCGCGCCGAACGGATCCAGCGAAATCTCGTCGGCCTGCGCGGCGAGGAAGTACTGGCGCTGATCGTAGCCATCGCCGAACGCATAGACCGGCTTGCCGCTGGCGCGGAAATGCTGGATCGCCAGCGCGATCTCCTCAAGCTGCGGCAGGCCGGCGCCGGCCATGTCGTCAAGCTTGATCACCAGCGACGGGATGCGGCTGTCGCCGGCGGCCGCCTCGATGGCGTCGACGATCATCCGCAACGAGGTCTGCTCCGGCTTCGAATCGCTGAACTGGCGCACGAACGCGCGGCCCTGGTCATCGAGCACCTGATCGCTGATCTCGCCGGTCGGGATCACCGCCAGCGGCGTGTTGTCCTCGATCGCCGGCGTCTGGTTGCGCGAACCGGCCCAGAGGCCGACGCCGATCAGCAGCAGGGAAATCACCACAACCGCGCGGAAGCCGAACACGATCAGGGTCCAGATCCAGCTGAACAAGCGAACGATCAGAGGGCGCGGCTCTTTCATGGAAGGGCGATCCGGGGGGTCTTGAAGGGGAATGTGAAAAGTATGGCACGTGCGTCGCGCCACCAAGGGCGGACCGGCGCGCGCTGGAAAAGTGCCCAGCCGGCGCTGGAAACCGGCCGATCCGGCCCCAATTCCTTGCCAGCGCGTACCGCTGGGCCATCATCTGCGCCACGTCGAAGCCACGGTCGTTATGCTTCGCACCACACCCTATTTCCCTCTAGCCGGGCTCGCCCGGATCGCCTGAATAATCCATGAGCAACCATCACCCGCTGATCATCCTGGGCTCCGGCCCCGCCGGTTACACGGCCGCCGTCTACGCTGCCCGCGCCAACCTGAAGCCGGTGCTGATCACCGGCATCGAGCAGGGTGGCCAGCTGATGACCACCACCGAAGTCGACAACTGGCCGGGCGATGTCGAGCACCTGCAAGGCCCGGATCTGATGGACCGCATGCGCCGTCACGCCGAGCGCTTCGAGACCCAGTTCATCTACGACCATATCGAATCGGTGGATCTGAAGCAGCGCCCGTTCACGCTGAACGGCGGCTCCGGCAGCTATACCTGCGACGCGCTGATCATCTGCACGGGCGCCAGCGCGAAGTACCTCGGCATCCCGTCCGAAGAGGCGTTCAAGGGCAAGGGCGTGTCGGCCTGCGCGACCTGCGACGGCTTCTTCTACAAGGGCCAGGACGTCGCCGTGATCGGCGGCGGCAACACGGCGGTCGAAGAAGCGCTGTACCTGTCGAACATTGCCCGCAAGGTCACCGTCGTGCACCGCCGCGACAAGTTCAAGGGCGAGAAGATCCTGCACGACAAGCTGTTCAAGCGGCAGGCCGAAGGCAAGGTCGAGATCATCTGGAACGCAACACTCGACGAAGTGCTCGGCAACGAGACCGGCGTCACCGGCATGCGCGTCAAGCATCTGCTCGACGGCACGACGCGCGACGTCGAGCTTGCCGGCGTCTTCGTCGCGATCGGCCACAGCCCGAACACCGGCATCTTCGAAGGTCAGCTGGACATGGCCGGCGGTTATCTAAAGGTGAAGAGCGGCAGCGAAGGCAATGCCACGGCGACCAGCATCGAAGGCGTGTTTGCCGCCGGTGACGTCATGGACCACGTCTACCGTCAGGCGATCACCTCGGCCGGCACCGGCTGCCAGGCCGCGCTCGATGCCGAGCGCTATCTCGACAAGCTGCACGGCGGCTGACCGCGGTCGGCGTGATCCGGATCGCGCTGCTGGGGGTCTTGCTGCTGCTCGCCGCGTGCAGCAGCGCCCCGGTCGTCGATCACCCGGCGCTCCGTCAGCAGATCATCGAAAGCGCGCTGGGGCAGCTCGGTCGGCCGTATCGCTACGGCGGCCGTGATCCCTCCGGATTCGATTGCAGTGGTCTGGTCCAGTACGCGTACAGCGAAGCCGGGTTGCTGGCCCCGCGCGACACCCGCTCGCAGCGCGAGGCGGGCAAGCGCGTCGCATTCGACGATGCCCAGCCCGCTGATTTGCTGTTCTACCGCTTCGAGCACGGCGGCGGCCTGCATGTCGGGCTGTACATCGGCGATGGCCGGATGATTCATGCGCCGGCCAGCGGCAAGAAGGTCAGTCTGGTCGAGGTTGCGGCACCGGTCTGGAAGCGGCGCTATCTGGAGACGATCCGGCTGCTGCGCTAGCGCGGCAGCGCTCGCTCAGTGGCAGGCCTGCGCGGCCTGCAAGACCTCCTGCTGGACCCGGCTGCCATCGTGCAGCCCACCGCTCAGCACGACGTGTCGGCAGCCTCCGGCGACCGAACAGACATCACCACAGGCGCCGAACGCACGAGGCGCGGCACCATCGGACATCGGCAGACGCAGCGCTTGCAGCGTCTGCGCGATCTGCTCATGTGGGGTCAGCAACGCGAACTGCGACACCGTCGCCATCAGTGCCGCCGTCATCACCACGATCAGTGGCGCCACCACCGAGCCCCCACGCGCATGCCAGCGCCAGTGCGCAGGTCTTACGCCAGCGGGCGGACGGGTGCGCGACGACGTTCGCAGTCGCGCCTGAAGCTGGCTCACCTCGCTCTCCGGTCTGGGGTTCCGGGGGCCGCTTCAAGTTCCGTTCCTGCCGCAGCACCGACGTTTCGCCGGCCTGCGAAAACCCCGCGATACGCTGCAGGCGGCTGATTGCGGACGCACAACACCGCCGTGCCCGGCTACAGACGATGGCCGGCGCGTCCGACAACCGTCACCGGCGGCGAGCGCTGGCGTCGGGTGTCCGACGCCCGCGCTCGCCTCACGCCCCATTCACTTCAGCTTGGCTCAGCCGACGATGATCCGGCTCGCGTCGGCGGCCGGCGGATTCGCCGACAGGATCAGCGCATTTAGCCGGCGCACGAAGGCCGCTGGATCGTCGAGCTGCCCGCCTTCGGCGAGCACGCTCTGGTCGTAGAGATGTGCGGCCAGATCGTCGAACTCGGCATCCGCTGCGGTCTTCAGCCGAGTCACCAGCGGATGTTCCGGATTGATCTCGAGCACCGGCGGCATCGCCGGCGCCGCTTGCCCGGCCTGCTTGAGGATTTTCTCCAGCCGCCGGCTGAAACCGAAATCGCCAACCACGAGGCAGGCCGGCGACTCGACCAGCCGTGACGACAGCTTGGCCGATTCGATCTTGCCGGCCAGCGACTTCGCCAGTCGCTCCAGCAGCGGCGCGAACTCGGTCTCGGCCTGCTCCTTCTCCGGTGTTGCGACCGCCGATTCCAGATCGGCACCACCGGCCGCGCAGGATTCCAGCCGCTTGCCGTCGAACTCGTTCAGGTGCATGACCACCCATTCGTCGATGCGGTCAGACAGCAGCAGCACTTCCCAACCCTTCTTGCGGAAGCCTTCAACATGCGGCACGGCGCGCGCAGCGGCCGGCGAGTCGGCGGTCACGTAGTAGATCTTCGACTGGCCTTCCGGCATCCGCGCGACGTAGTCGGCCAGCGCCACCTTGGCACCGTCGACCGAGGCGGTGGAATCGAAACGGCACAGCTTGGCAATCCGTTCGCGGTTGACCTGATCCTCGACCAGACCTTCCTTCAGTACCGCACCGAACACCTCGTAGAACTTCGCGTAGTCCTCGGGTCGGTTCTTGGCAATGTCATCAAGCAGGTCCAGTACCCGCTTGGTCAGCGCGGCCTTGAGCTTTTCGACGTTGCGATTGCCCTGCAGCAGCTCGCGCGAGACGTTCAGCGGCAGATCGTCGGAATCGACGAGGCCGCGCACGAAGCGCAGATAGGCCGGCAGCAATTCCGCGCCGTGATCCAGAATGAACACGCGCTTCACGTACAGCTGCAGGCCGCGCGCCTTGTCGCGATCCCAAAGATCGAACGGTGCGGTGCTCGGGATGTACAGCAGCGAGATGTAGCTGAGATTGCCTTCGACGCGCTGATGCGCCCAGGTCAGCGGCTTGGCCGGATCGTGCGAAAGGTGGGTGTAGAAGCCGGTGTAGTCGTCATCACTCAGCTCCGACTTCGGCCGCGTCCACAGCGCGGCAGCCTTGTTCAGCGTCTCGACTTCCGCCTCGTCAACCTTCAGCCGCACCGGCAGGCCGATGTGGTCCGAATACTTGCGGACCAGATGACTCAGGCGGCCGGATTCGAGGAACTCCTTCTCGTCCTCGCGCAGGTGCAGCGTGATGTCGGTGCCGCGGCTGGCCTTTTCAGCGGGCTCCAGCGAGTAGCTGCCCTCGCCGGTCGATTCCCAGACGTGCGCCTGCGTTTCGCCGGCCTTGCGCGAGGTCACGCTGACGCGGTCGGCGACGATGAATGCGGAATAGAAGCCGACTCCGAACTGGCCGATCAGCTGGGCATCCTTCTTGGCATCGGCCGACAGCTGCTCCATAAACGCCTTGGTGCCGGAGCGGGCAATGGTGCCGAGATTGTCGACGAGATCCTGACGGCTCATGCCGACGCCGTTGTCGCGGATGGTCAGCGTGCCGGCCTTGCTGTCGACGACCAGATCGACCGCCAGTTCGGCATCGCCATCAAGCAGCGCAGGGTTCTGGATCGCGAGGAAGCGCAGCTTGTCGGCCGCGTCCGAGGCGTTGGAAACCAGTTCACGCAGGAAGATTTCCTTGTTCGAGTACAGCGAGTGGATCATCAGCTTCAGCAGCTGACGGGTCTCGGTCTGGAATTCATGCTGCTGCGGCGCGGTGGCGGTTTCAGTGGTCATCGGGAGGTCTCGGTGAAAGGGGCCAGCCTCGGCTTGTTGGGTTCATCCTCCAGCGCTTTCAAGAGTCCGCTGCAGCGGCAAACGACGGGCACAAAAAAGCCGGCATCGTTTCCGATGCCGGCTTTGGGAAAAGCCGCGCGAGTCGCGTCGACTCAGCTGAGCTTTTCCTTGATGCGCGCTGCCTTGCCCTGGCGGCCACGCAGGTAGTACAGCTTGGCGCGTGCCACGCTGCCGCGGCGCTTGACGAGAATCTCGGCGACCTGCGGGCTGTAGGTCTGGAACACGCGCTCGACACCTTCGCCGTGGCTCAGCTTGCGCACGGTGAACGCCGAGTTGACGCCGCGCGAACGCTTGGCGATCACCACACCTTCATAGGCCTGGAGACGCTCACGGTCGCCTTCCTTGACCTTCACCTTCACTTCGACGGTATCGCCCGGGCGGAAGTCCGGAACGACC
Source organism: Gammaproteobacteria bacterium (assembly GCA_026398875.1). Lineage (GTDB taxonomy): Bacteria > Pseudomonadota > Gammaproteobacteria > Nevskiales > Nevskiaceae > Nevskia. The sequence goes on from JAPLSB010000017.1 coordinate 120,596, forward strand.
TTGCCGGCCATCGTCTCTGCATCCAGCTGCTGAATGATCTTGCTCATGTTTCTACACCTCGTTCAAAGATGACGTCATTTCGACGCCTGGTTTTTCTCGCCGGAGTGTTCGGAAAGAAACTCCCGAAGCAGCTCGGCATGGGTACGACTCAGGTCCAGCTTTTCAATCAGGTCAGGTCGCTTCAGGAACGTGGCCCCGAGCGCCTGCTTCAAACGCCAACGCGCGATTTTTGCATGGTCGCCGGACAACAGCACATCCGGAACCGGTGCCTCGCGCCACAACGGCGGTCGCGTGTAGTGCGGGTGGTCGAGCAGGCCGGCGCTGAAGCTGTCGGCATCCGCCGAACCTTCATGCCCCAGCACGCCCGGCAACAGCCGCGCTACCGCATCCACCAACACCATCGCGGCAAGTTCCCCGCCCGACAGCACGAAATCGCCCAGCGACACTTCAAGGTCGATCTGCGGCGTGACCCGCTCATCGAGCCCTTCATAACGGCCGCAAAGCAGAATCAGTCCCGGCTCTGCACTCAGCTGCTTCATCAGCGCCTGGCTCATCGGGACGCCCTGCGGGCTCATCGCGATGACCTTGGCACCTGCACCAATTGCCGTCTTCGCAGCGGCGATCGCATCACTCAACGGACCAGGCTCCATCACCATGCCGGGACCGCCGCCGTAGGGACGATCATCGACGCGACGATCAGCCCCATCGCTGTAATCACGCAAGTCGCGCGCGTGGAACGCCAGCGCCCCACCCTCGACCGCCTTGCGCGGGATGCCGACCTTGACCACCTGTTCCGCGAACTCCGGAAACAGGGTCAGCACCTCGATCTTCATGCTCAGTAGTCCGGCGCCCAGTCGGCGACGATGATCCGGGACTCGGTATCGACCGACGCGATGATCGGCCCCTGCACGAACGGAATCAGCCTTTCGACCTCGCCATCGGACAGCACCAGCACGTCCTGGACACCGTTTTCCATCATTGCGGTGACGGTGCCGAGCGCGACGTTGTCCTTGGAGACCACGCGCATGCCGATCAGATCTGCCCAGTAGTAGCTTCCAGGCGGCGCAGGCGGCAATTCGGAACGATCGACCGAGATGTCCTTGCCAACCAGCCGGGCCGCGATGTCGCGATCGGTGATCGGCTGGCCATCACGTCCGGAGACTTGGGCAATGATGCCGTTGACCTGCGCTTTCGCGTCGATCAGCGTCGCGAGGTAACCCTCGTCGGCGCCCAACCACCACTGCGGATACTTCAGCAGGTTGTCGGCCGGGCGGGTGTTCGAAACCACCTTGACCCAACCCTTGACGCCAAACACGCCGGCGACGCGACCGAGCGTCACCCGGCGGGAGGACTCCGGCATCAGGCGGCAGCGACGGCCGGCGCGCCCTTGACGAGATAGGCCACGCGCTCCGACACCTGGGCGCCGTTCTGCTGCCAGTAGGCAACGCGGGCTGCGTCGATCACCAGCTTCTGCTCGCCGCCGCGGGCATTCGGGTTGTAGTAGCCCAGGCGCTCGACGAACTTGCCGTCACGCGACGAACGGCTGTCGGTCGCAACGACGTGGTAGAACGGGCGCTTCTTGGCTCCGGCGCGGGCCAGACGAATCTTCATCATGATCTTTTGAACTCTCGGGGAAATGCTGCCGCAGGGTGCGCGAAAGCGCGGGATTGTAATGGCAGCCCCCCCGAATTGAAAGACAGGGCTGAAACCGGACTGGAAAAAGCGCGATCTGGCGTGGATCATGCTCGGTGTTACCGATCGTTCACACCCGCCACCGTCATTTCCCTATGATGGTCGCCGTCCCCGGATTCAGGAGCTTCCCATGACCGAACTGTCGATCAATGGCGTCAACAAGACCCACGACGGCGACCCCGCGATGCCGCTGCTGTGGTTCATCCGCGATGAGGTCGGCCTGACCGGCACCAAGTTCGGCTGCGGCGTCGCCCAGTGCGGCGCCTGCACGGTCCATCTGGATGGCAACGCCGTGCGCGCCTGCGTCACGCCGGTGGCCGCAGCAGCAGGCAAGAACGTGGTGACCATCGAAAATGCGATCACCGACAAGGTCGGTGCGGCCGTGCAGGCCTCGTGGCGCAAGCTCGATGTCGTCCAGTGCGGTTACTGCCAGTCCGGCCAGATGATGTCGGCGGTTGCCTTGCTGACCAGGAACAAGACGCCGAACGACGCCGACATCGATGCGGCGATGAGCGGCAATGTCTGCCGCTGCGCGACCTATGTCCGCATTCGTGCGGCGATCCACGACGCCGCCAAGGCGCTGGCCTGAACCTGACCGGAGACAACGCATGGGCATTCTCAATCGCATTGCCGGCCAGACTGCGAACGCTGGTGACGCCACCACCGGCGCGCTGATCAATGTCAGCCGCCGCAACTTCCTGCAGACCACCGGCGGGCTGGCACTCGGCATCTGCTTCGGGCCAGTGGCCTGCAGCACCGAAAAAGCGGCCGTTCCGGCTGCGGACATCGCGCCATTCGTGCCGAATGCGTTCCTGCGCATCGGTGCCGACAACTCGGTGACGGTGATCGCCAAGTTCCTCGAAATGGGCCAGGGCACGTTCACCGGTCTGGCCACGCTGGCTGCCGAGGAACTCGATGCCGACTGGGCGCAGGTTGCAGTCGAAGCCGCGCCGGCTGACGCCAAGAAGTACACGAACGCGCTGCTCGGCGGCCAGGGCACCGGCGGCTCGACGGCGATGGCCGATTCCTACCTGCAGATGCGTACCGCCGGCGCTTCGGCACGGGCGATGCTGGTTGCTGCCGCTGCCGAACAATGGAAGGTCCCGGCTGGTGAAATCACCGTGGCCAAGGGCGTGATCCGCCATGCCGCCAGCGGCAAGGAAGCCAGTTTCGGCCAGTTCGCCGATGCAGCGGCGAAGCAGCCGGTGCCCGCTCCGGAAACGATCAAGCTGAAGGATCCGAAGGACTTCACGCTGATCGGCACCACGGCCACGCCGCGCAAGGACTCGCAGGGCAAGACCGACGGCAGCGCGATGTTCACGCAGGACGTCAAATTGCCGAACATGCTGGTCGCGGTGCTGGCCCATGCCCCGAAGTGGGGGGCAACGATCAAGTCCGTCGACGAGACTGCAGCCCGCGCCGTCGCGGGCGTGGTTGACGTCGTCAAGGTCGACGGCGTGCCGGGCACCACTCGCGCCGCTGTCGCGGTGCTGGCCAGGAACACCTGGGTCGCCAAGCAGGGCCGCGATGCACTGGTCATCGAATGGGATGAGTCGGCTGCGTTCGCCAAGAGCAGCAACGAGATCAGCAAGGAGTTCAAGGCCCTTGCGGCCAAGCCGGGCAAGGTTGCAGCCACGCGCGGCGACGCATCGGCGGGCCTGAAGAAGCCGGCCAAGGCGATTGAAGCCGTCTACGAATTTCCTTATCTATCGCACGCGCCGATGGAGCCACTGAACTGCGTCGTCGACCTGAAGGCCGACAGCTGCACGATCTGGAACGGCGAGCAGTTCCACACGATCGACCAGATGGTGGCGGCCGGCGTTGTCGGCCTGAAGCCCGAGCAGGTGACGATCAAGCAGGTCTACGCCGGTGGCAGCTTCGGCCGCCGTGCCTCATCGAAGTCCGATTTCATCGTCGAGGCCACGACGCTGGCCAAGGCAGCGCGCGCCAAGGGCATCGACGCGCCGATCAAGATGATCTGGATGCGCGAGGATGACATGCGTGGCGGCTATTACCGGCCGGCGTTCGTGCATGCCATCAAGGCCGGTCTCGACGCCGAAGGCAGGATCACCGGCTGGCAGAGCCGCCTCGCCGGTCAGTCGATCGCCAAGGGCACGCCGCTGGAGCAGTACATGATCCACGACGGCATCGATCACACGTCGGTCGAGGGCATCTCCGACACCCGCTATGCCTTCGAGCACCTGCAGGTCGAACTGCACAGTGTCGACTACCCGCTGCCGGTGCTGTGGTGGCGCTCGGTCGGTCACACGCATTCGGCCTACGCGATGGAAACGATGATCGATGAACTGGCGCACGCCGCCGGCAAGGACCCGATCGCGTTCCGCCGCACGCTGCTGGAGAAACAGCCGCGCCATCTGAAAGTGCTGGAACTGGCTGCCGAGAAGTCCGGCTGGGGCACGCCGTTGCCGGAGATTGCCGGCAAGAAGCGCGGTCGCGGCATCGCGGTGCACGAATCGTTCAACACCTTCGTTGCCGAGGTCGCCGAGGTGTCGATCGACGCCAGCGGACAACTCAAGGTCGACCGCGTGGTCTGCGCCGTCGACTGCGGCCTGGCAATCAACCCGGACGTGATCAAGGCGCAGATGGAAGGCGGCATCGGCTTCGGCCTGGCCGCGATCCTGAAGTCCGAGATCACCTTCGACAAGGGCGCGGTCGTGCAGGGCAATTTCGGCGACTACCCGCCGCTGCGCATCAACGAGATGCCGGCGATCGAGGTGCACATCGTGCCGTCAGCCGAAAAGCCGTCCGGCGTCGGCGAACCGGGTACACCCGTGATCGGCCCGGCCGTGGCCAACGCGGTATTCGCCGCACTCGGCAAGCGCATCCGCAAGCTGCCATTCGGTGACCAGCTGAGCGCTTGATCAGAGCGCCCTGCCGAAAGCGCCTCACGCCTCGACGCCAAGACGCGAACGGAAGCCGGTTGCACGGGCTTGTCGTTGGCGTCGCGGCGCCTTGGCGTGATCCGGAATTTTGTCTCAGCACCATGCCGACGCTTGATCCGTGAATACCCCTCAGGAATTCGGCAGCCTGCTGGCCGGCTTGCGCCAGTTGGCTGACCGCGACTTCGCGAACGGCGGCGGTGCGTTGGCCACGCTGACGCAGACCAGCGGCTCGACATTCCGCCGCCCCGGTGCGCGGATGCTGGTCTGTGGCGACGGTACCGTGGTGCGTGGCCTGTCCGGCGGCTGCCCGGAAGCCGACATCATCGGCCGGGCGCATGAGGTCATTGCGACCGGTGAAGCCAGGATCGTCCGCTACGACCGCGAATCCGGCCTCGATGCGCTGCTCGAATTGGGCTGCGGCGGCGAACTCGAAGTGCTGATCGAGCCACTGACCCAGGCGCGCGACCTGGCCTTCATCGACGCCGCCGCCCGCTGTCTCGATGCGCGCCGCAGCGGCGTGCTGGCCACCGTCTACCGCCGTGATGGCCGCGTGCTGGCGCCAAAGCCACGGCGCATGGTGATCGACGAAGGCCGAATCCTGGTCAACGAATTCGGCGCCAGCCTGATCAGCGGCGTGCTCGCCGATGTGGCGCTGGAACGCGTGACCGGCCGCCCGACCGTCGAGCGTTTCAGCCATGGCGGCAACGAATACGAGGTGCTGCTCGAAGCACTGATCCCGCCGTATGCGCTGTTCATCGTCGGCATCAACGCGACAGCGGTCGCGCTGGCGCGGATCGCGAGCGTGCTCGGCTGGCAGGTCACGCTGATCGACGATCGCAATGACCGCACGCCGCCGGGCGTGCTGCCGGACGGCGTGCGCCGGGTCACCGCGACAGCCGCGACGATCCTCGACGCCATCGAGCCAGATACGCGCAGCTTCGCCGTGGTGATGACTCACAACCTCGGCCGCGACATCGACTACCTGCGCGCACTGGGCGCGGCGCCGCTGGGTTATCTCGGCTCGCTGGGCTCGCGCAGCCGAGCGAAACGGCTGCACGACGGCGTCGGGCCGTCCATCACGCCGCTGCATGCCCCGGCCGGCCTCGATCTCGGCGGTGAGACGCCGGAAGAGATCGCGCTGGCAATCAGCGCGGAAATCCTCGCCGTGACCACCGGTCGACGGGCAGAATCACTCAGTCAAACGACTGGACCGATCCACGCATGAGTAACTCGAACACCTCGCCCGTGATCATGGTCATGGCAGCGGGTGCGGCGACTCGCTTCGGCAGCGCCAAGCAGCTCGCCCGTCTGCCCAGCGGCTGCACGCTGGTGCGCCATGCGGCCCTGACCGCCGTCGAAACCGGGCTCCCGGTGCAGGTGGTGATCGGCGCGCATGGCGAACTGGTGCGCGCCGAACTGGTCGGGCTCGACATCGCCATCGTCGACGCCAGCGAGTGGTGGCGCGGCATCGGCCGGTCGATCGCGCAGGGTGTGGACGCGCTGCTGGCCCGTGGCCGCAAGCCGTCGGCGCTGCTGCTGACGCTCGCGGACCTGCCGCAGGTCACCAGCGAAGATCTGCTGAAGCTGGCCGACCTGCACCAGCAATCACCGGATCGGCTGCTGGTTTCGGGCTTCGGCGACAACCAGGGACCGCCGTGCCTGTTTCCTGTCGACTGCCTGCCGGCCCTTCAGGCGCTGGAAGGTGACGATGGCGCGCGTGGCGTGGTCAAGGCCAACGCCGCCCGAGTGGTCGCGGTGCCGCTGGCGGCCGCCGGCTTCGACATCGACAAGCCGGCCGACCTGCTGAAGATGTCGCGCTAGTCCTGCGGAACGCCCAACGGCTGAACGCGCGTCGGGATCAACGTCCCGGCGGCGGACCGAAGCCCGGCGGCATGCGCCCGGCCAGAGCCCGCATCATCTTCGCCATGCCGCCGCCCTGGAGCTTCTTCATCATCTCCTTGGTCTGGTCGAACTGGCGCATCAGCTTGTTGACTTCCTGAACTTCGACGCCGGCGCCGTTGGCGATGCGCTTCTTGCGCGAGGCCTTGATCAGATCCGGATAGCGGCGCTCCTGCTTGGTCATCGAGTTGATGATCGCGACCGCGCGCTTGATCTCCTTCTCCGGCTTCACGTTCTTCATCTGCGCCTGCAGCTTGGCGCCGCCCGGCAGCTTTTCGAGCATCGAACCCATGTCGCCCATGGCTTCCATCTGCGCCATCTGCTGGCGGAAGTCCTCGAGGTCGAAGCCCTTCTTGTTCTTGAGCTTGTTGGCGAGCTTGGCGGCGGCGTCGTTGTCGACCTTGCGTGCGGCTTCCTCGATCAGGCCGAGCATGTCGCCCTGACCGAGGATGCGCGCCGCGATGCGGTCCGGATGGAACACTTCGAGCGCGCCGCTCTTTTCGCCGACGCCGATGAACTTGACCGGCTTGCCGGTGACGTGGCGCACCGACAGCGCTGCACCGCCGCGCGAATCGCCATCGGTCTTGGTCAGGATCACGCCGGTCAGCGGCAGGCGATCGGCGAAGGCCTTGGCAGTGTTGGCGGCATCCTGGCCGGTCATCGAGTCGACGACGAACAGCGTTTCGACCGGATTCAGCGCGCCGTGGAGTGCGGCGACCTCCTGCATCATTTCCTCGTCGATGCCGAGGCGGCCCGCGGTGTCGACGATCAGGATGTCGGCGAACTGCAGCTTGGCGTGCGCGAGTGCCGCCTTGGCGATGTCGACCGGCTTGTCGGCGCCGGTCGACGGGAACCATTCGACGCCGACCGACTCGGCGACGATCCGCAACTGCTCGATCGCCGCCGGACGATAGACGTCACAGGAGACGACGATGACCTTCTTCTTGTCGACCTCGCGCAGGCGCAGCGCCAGCTTGCCGGTCGACGTGGTCTTGCCCGAACCCTGCAGGCCGGCCATCAGGATCACTGCCGGCGGCTGGGCGCGCAGGTTCAGCGGTTCGGCGCTGCCGCCGAGCGTGGCGGTCAGTTCCTGCTGGACCACACGCAGCATCGCCTGGCCCGGCGTCAGGCTTTCGGTGACTTCGGTACCGACGGCGCGCGCCTTGACCTTGTCGATGAAATCGCGAACCACCGGCAGCGCGACATCGGCTTCAAGCAGCGCCATGCGCAGTTCGCGCGCGGCGGTCGCAACCTGGTCTTCGGTCAGGCGGCCCTGGCCACGCAGGGCATCGAGCGTGCGGGTAAGGCGGGAACTCAGGTTTTCGAACATGCGATCGACACTGCCGGTTGAGGTTGCGAAGCGCGGCGATTATGCCGGAGCGCGATACGCCGCTAGACGATGATCTGGTCGCCGGCCTGCAGATGCCGGTACTGCCAGCCCTGCAAGGCGACCGCACACTGCCGGGCGATCAGCGCTTCGGTGCCCGGCTTGGCGTGCGTGAGATGCAGCATCGGCCGGTGCCGCAGCTGGGCCAGATCGTCGCGCAGCACATCCGGCGTGTAATGGCGCGAACGCTCGGCAAGCTCGGCTTCCTGGTTCGGGAACGCGACCTCGATCATCAGGTGATCGAGTCGCGGCAAGGCGTTCAAGGCGTTCCAGATCCGCTCGCTGGCACTGGTATCGCCGGTGAACGCGAACACGCCGGCGCCGGCGTCGAGCACATAGCCCACGGCCGGCACCGTATGCGACACCCGGAACGCCGTGGCCGTCAGCGCACCGACGCGCAGACCAATGCCGGCAGAAAGCGACTTCAGCACCACCAACGGATGTTCCGGGTCCGGCAGCGCCGTGAAGTCCGGCCACAGCTGCCAGTTGAAGACGTGATCGCGCAGCACCGCCAGCGTTTCCGGAATCGCATGCACGACCAGCGGGTGGTCGATCTCGCCGAACAGGTTGTCGGCCATGAACGCGAGGCCGCAGACGTGATCAAGGTGGGCATGAGTCAGCAGCACGGTGTCGATCGCCGCCAGTTCGGTGGCGGGCAGATCGCCGACGCCGGTACCGGCATCGATCAGCAGATGACCATCGACCAGCAAGCTGGTGGTGCGCAGGCCGGGACCGATCCCGCCGCTGCATCCGAGAATCCTGATCTGCATCGCCGTCAGCAGTTCGAACGAGCCCGGAATGTAGCACGGCCATTTCGCGATCCGGCCGCGGCAAGTTCGCGACTGGAACGGGTGCAGGAAGGCAGCGTCGCGATGCTATCGTTCCGTATTCCCAGTGATCGCCCCATGTCCCTCGCCTACAGCCTGATTGCCGCCGCCTTGTACGCCTTTGCCGGCTGGCGCGCCCTGCGCGCGCAGTTCGATCGCGAGCATCTGGTGCTGACGCTCGCCCTGCTGGCCCATGCCGCCGCGCTGAGCCAGCAGGTGATCGCCGGGCCGAACCTGGTGATCGGCATTGCCGAGTCGGTGTCGATGCTCGGCTTTCTGTCGTCGCTGATGCTGTGGGTGTTCTGCTTCCGCGAACCGCTGCATGCGCTGGGTGCCGTGCACTACCCGATCACGGCCGTCTGGGCTCTGGCGCCGGCACTGTTCACCGACCATGGCCATCCGATCCCGTTCGCTGACTGGAAGATCGGCCTGCACATCGTGTTTTCGCTGCTCAGTGCCGGGCTGCTGACGCTGGCCTCGATCCAGGCGGTGGCAACACTCAGTCTCGACAACATGCTGCGCAAGCCGTCCAACATGACCTTGCTGCGCCGGCTGCCGCCGCTGCAGACGATGGAGCGGCTGCTGTTCCAGCTGATCTTCTTCGGCTTCTTCCTGCTGTCGCTGACCCTGGTCAGCGGCCTGCTGTTCGTCGACAACCTGTTTGCCCAGCATCTGGTCCACAAGACGGTGCTGAGCTTCTGCGCCTGGCTGACCTTCGGCCTGCTGCTGTATGGCCGACTTCGCCACGGCTGGCGCGGCCGCACGGCGGTGCGCTGGGCGCTGTCCGGCTACACCGTGCTGGTGCTGGCCTATTTCGGCTCCAAGCTGATCCTCGAACAGGTGCTGGGCCGCAACTGGTACTGAGTGGCCGCAGCGATGAATCCGCTTCGGGGGTTGACACGCCACCCTGCCCGTCCGCTTTAATGCCTCAACGCGGGGTCACGAGGCCGGTTTCCAGTTGGATGACAAGACACTAGTTGCACTGCTGTTGCTGCTGGCCTTCCTGCTTCTGCTGTCGGCGTTTTTCGCTGGCTCGGAAACGGCGCTGATGGCGCTCAACCGCTACCGGTTGCGGCACATGGCCAAGTCCGGACATCGCGGTGCCAAGCTGGCCGAAAAGCTGCTGGAACGCCCGGACCGGCTGATCGGCATGATCCTGCTCGGCAATATCGCCGTGCATTCGGCGTCAACGGCGATCGCCACGATCATCACGCTGGATCTGTTCGGCAGCCCGTGGATCGCCGCCACCACCGGCGTGCTGACGCTGTTCATCCTGATCTTCGGCGAGATCGCGCCGAAGACGCTCAGCGCGCTGTATCCGGAAAAGGTCGCGATCCCGTCCGCGTACATCTACACGACGCTGCAGTGGCTGGTGTATCCGCTGGTCTACGTGGTGAATGTGCTGTCCAACGGCGTGCTGCGGATCTTCGGCGTCAGCCCGGAAGACGCGGCCGCGCACAGCCTGTCGAGCGAGGAGCTGCGCTCGGTCGTTGCCGAAGCTGGCGCGATGATTCCCGAGCGCCACCAGCGAATGCTGCTGTCGATCCTCGATCTGGAAAAGGCCACCGTCGAGGACATCATGATTCCGCGCAACGAGATCGTCGGCATCGACATTTCCGAGCCCTGGGAAAAGATCCGCGAAGTGATCATCGCGTCCAGCCACACGCGGCTACCGGTGTTCGACGGCTCGATCGACGACTTGAAGGGCATCGTCCACCTGCGCAAGGTGCTGCGGCTGACGGTGCAGGACAACCTGCGGATGGACACGCTGCTGACGCTGGTCCGTGATCCGTACTACATCCCGGAAGGCACGCCGCTGAACCAGCAGCTGCTGAACTTCCAGGACCAGAAGCGGCGCATCGGTTTCGTCGTCGACGAATACGGCGACATCCAGGGACTGGTGACGCTCGAGGACATCCTCGAGGAAGTGGTTGGCGAGTTCACTTCCGATCCGGCAACGCGGGTCAAGAACGTCTACCTCGATGCCGACGGCAGCGTGCTGGTGCATGGCTCGGTGACCATTCGCAGCCTCAACCGGTCGTTGAGCTGGAAATTGCCCACCGGCGGCCCGAAGACCCTCAACGGTCTGGTCATGGAGCAATTGCAGGAACTGCCCAAACCGGGCCGCAAGCTGGCCATCGGCGGCTACCAGATCGAGATCACCGACGTTCGCGCCAATGCGGTGAAGAGCGCGCGGGTGCGCCCGACCGCAGCACCAGCAGCGGCCAGCTGATGCAGCGCTGCGGTTCAGCAGCAGAGATGCCTTCGATAGACTTCAAGCAAGGGCTCACGCAGACGCCCTGCTCACTGACGATCGCTCGTCCAAGATCTGCTCCCATCCGGGCCATGCCCGACGGAGCCCCGTGAGCACCGATTCCGAACTTTCAGCCATGACCGGCCAGACAGCAGCACGCCCCGCGCCGGTGTCGTTCCGGCAGGCCTTCCGCTTCTGGCTGTGGCTCGGCTTCGTGTCGTTCGGCGGCCCGGCCGGCCAGATCGCGGTGATGCATGCCGAACTGGTGGAGCGCCGACGCTGGATTTCCGAGCGCCGCTTCCTGCACGCGCTGAACTACTGCATGGTGCTGCCAGGCCCGGAAGCGCAGCAGCTTGCGACCTACATCGGCTGGCTGATGCACGGCACCCGTGGCGGCATCACGGCCGGCGCGCTGTTCGTGCTGCCGTCGCTGGCAATCCTGATCGGCCTGACCTGGGCCTATCTGGCATTCGGCCAGCTGCCGGTGATTGCCGGCATCCTCTACGGCATCAAGCCGGCGGTCACGGCGATCGTCGTCCACGCTGCGTGGCGGATCGGCAAACGGGCGCTGAATGGTGCTGCGCTGTGGGCGATCGCGGCAGCGGCGTTCGTCGCGATTTTTGCCGTGCAGGTGCCGTTTCCGCTGATCGTCATCGGCGCAGCAGTGATCGGCTTCATCGGCGGCAAGCTGGCACCGGATCGCTTCCGTGGCGGCGGCGGACATGGCAAGGCAAAGGCCAGCGCCGCACCGAGCCTGATCGGCGACGACACCGTCGTTGCCCACACCGGCCACCGGACCTCGCGCCTGATCGCGGTGCTGGCTGCGGGAGCCGCACTGTGGGCCTCGGTGTACCTCGGGCTGGTCGCGATGCTGGGCCACGACAATCCGATCACCCAGATGGCGGCGTTCTTTTCCGGCGCCGCGCTGGTGACGTTCGGCGGGGCCTACGCCGTGCTGCCGTACGTCTATGAGGCGGCCGTCAACCAGTTCCGCTGGCTGACTGCGGCTCAGATGATCGATGGCTTGGCGCTCGGTGAAACGACGCCGGGCCCGCTGATCATGATTGTCGCCTTCGTCGGATTCGTTGGCGGCTGGCAAACCGACGCGCTGGCTGCCGCACTTGACCCGGGGCACTTGTTCGCATCGGCAGCGCTGGCCGCCGGGGTCGCGACCTTCTTCACGTTCCTGCCGTCATTCGTTTTCATTCTTGCCGGCGGGCCGCTGGTCGAGGCGACGCGTGACGATCTGCGCCTGACTGCACCCCTGACCGCCATCACCGCGGCGGTCGTCGGCGTGATCCTGAATCTGGCGCTGTTCTTCGCGTTTCACGTGCTGTGGCCGACCGGCTTCGATGGCCGCTTCGAGTGGCCCGCTGCGCTGATCGGCACCGCCGCCGTGGTCGTGCTGCTGCGCGAACAGCTCAGCGTGCCGAAGCTGATCGGGGTCTGTGCGCTGCTCGGGCTGGCGATCGAGTTCGGGCTGCGCTGACCGCAGGCTTCAGACCGCGTCCAGCGCCTGGGTCAGCCGCTGCACGGCGATCACTTCCAGATCGAGCTTCACGCTTTTGCGCGGCTTGTTGGCTTCCGGAACGATGGCCCGCTTGAAGCCGTGCTTGGCCGCTTCCAGCAGCCGCTCCTCACCGTTCTGTACCGGGCGAATCTCGCCGGCCAGACCGACTTCGCCGAATACCACGGTGTCGTTCGGCACCGGCTTGCCGCGGAAGCTGGACAGTGCTGCCAGCAGCAATGGCAAATCGGCGGCGGTTTCCTGGATGCGCATGCCGCCGACGACGTTGGCGAACACATCCTGATCGCCGAGCGCGATGCCGGCGTGGCGATGCAGCACCGCCAGCAGCATCGCCAGCCGATTGCCTTCCAGGCCCAGCGCGACGCGGCGCGGATTGCTGCCCTGGGTGGCATCGACCAGCGCCTGCACCTCGACCAGCAGCGGGCGCGAACCCTGCCGGGTCACGGTGATCACCGAACCCGGCACCGGCTGCTCGTGGCGCGACAGGAACAGCGCCGACGGATTGCTGACTTCCTTCAGCCCCGCATCGGTCATCGCGAACACGCCCATCTCGTTGACCGCGCCGAAGCGGTTCTTGACCGCGCGGACGATGCGATAGCGCGAGCCGACGTCCTGCTCGAAGTACAGCACCGTGTCGACCATATGTTCGAGCACGCGCGGACCGGCGATCGCGCCTTCCTTGGTGACATGGCCGACCAGCACGATCGTGCAGCTCTTGCCCTTGGCGTAGCGCACCAGCTGCGCTGCGCACTCGCGCAGCTGCGACACCGAACCGGGTGCGGCATCCAAAGCATCCGTATAAAGCGTCTGGATCGAATCGAGCACGACGAAGCCGGGCGTGGTGCGGCTCAGGGTGTCGAGAATGGTTTCCAGCCCGGTCTCGGCCAGCACCGGCAGATCCAGCCGCGGCAGGCCAAGGCGGCGCGCACGCAAGGACACCTGGGTCAGCGATTCCTCGCCGGTGACGTACAAGGTGTTGACCCGGCCTTCGAGCGCAGCCAGTGCCTGCAGCAGCAAGGTCGACTTGCCGATGCCGGGCTCGCCGCCGATCAGGATCACGGCCCCCGGCACCATGCCGCCGCCGAGCACGCGATCAAGTTCGGAGAGGCCGGTCGGAACCCGTTCGCTGTCTTCGCCGCTGATCTCGTCGAGCCGGCGCACGGCGCTGCGCTCCACCGAAAAGCTGCCGGCGCGCGCTTTCGGCTTCGAGGCGGTGGTTTCGATCAGCGTGTTCCACTCGCCGCAGTCGGCGCATTGCCCCTGCCATTTCGGCGCATCGGCACCGCAGTTGTTGCAGACGTAGCGGAGCTTCGCGCTCGCCGGATTCAGGGACTTGGCCACGCGCTTTCGACGGGATTGGGCATGAAGGACGGCGCAGCTTCGGGCCGCGCCGCCGCTGCGTCAACGCCACACGGCGCGATGGCCGGAAGCGGAGCCGTCGCACGCCAGTGCCGCAGGCGAACGGCCGTTTCGGTGCCCGCCGCGAGCGCGGCGAGCACCGGAGCGCAATCGCTTCAGTTCGACGTGGACTTCAACGGTGCACGCAGCAGCACGATCACCGCAGTGATCAGCGTCACCGCACCGACGATCGCCGGGATGAACGCTGCCGCACCGGCCCAGTTGCCTTCGCCGAGACGGTTCGCGCCGATCGACAGGCCGTGGTTGTAGCCGAACATGCTGAACAGATAGAAGCAGAAGTTGCCCCAGATCGCGACCAGCACGCACCAGCGCACGGTGTTGGCGCTGCCATCGGCCAGCACGAACAGCCGCACCACCATGCCGAGGACGATCGCCATCATGCCGTTCATCAGCATGCCGAGATGCACGGCCCGCCAGCCGGCCGCAGTGCCGGGCAAGTCGTATTCGATGAATACCGGCATGGGCGAAAACGAGATGCCGCCAAGCATCTCGAAAGTCAGAATGAAGCCGCCGATCAGGGCGACGAGCAGCGCCGCCAGTCCGTGCTTGATCAATGCCGCCGAAGTAATGCTGGTCATCCCCTGCTCCCGTTCGTTGTTGTTGATTTCATGGCCACCGTGGCCTAGATTAAGTTAACACTGTTTTCTCTAACCGAGGTGCGATATGGCAAAGCTCTCGCAACACCCGATGGATCACTTCCCGGTGCGCCCGCTGCGCTTCCCGCTGGCGGCGGACCAACCGGTGGACGTGGTCTGGAGCCGCACCAAGCCGGCCTTCTCGGTGTTCCTCAATGCACTGGCGATGCACGTGCCGCACTTCGAGCGCTATCTGGTCGTGTCGCTGCGCAAGGCGCGCGAACTGGTGACGGACCCGACCTTGAAGCGCGACATCACCGCGATCATCGGCCAGGAAGCGAATCACTCGCACAACCTGACGGCGTTCAACCAGCACCTGCGCGCCCGCTACCCGGACGTGGTGGCTATCGACGATGCCTCGGTCGCGTGGTTCAGCAAGCACGCCGCCGAAGACGACATGAAGCTGCGGCTGGGCTTCACCGCCGGCTACGAAACCTTCACGTTCCTGGCAGGGATGATCATCCTGCAGAACCACGACCGCTGGTTCGCCGACGCCGATCCGCTGATGAAGGCGGTCTGGGTCTGGCACCAGGTCGAAGAGATCGAACACGGTGCAGTGGCCTTCGAGGTCTGGGAGCACCTGTACGGTGAGCATGAGTGGTACCGCAAGTGGATGGTGCTGAAGGCGGCGCTGCACATCGCCACCGAAACGATGCGGATCTACCCGCGCATGGCTCGCCGCGAAGGCTGGCTGCGTTCGCCGTGGCAAGCCGTGAAGACGCTGGCCTTCGGCGGCGAGATGCTCGGCCGGCTGTTCATTGCCGCATTGCCGGTATTCAAGCGCAGCTATCACCCGCGCAAGCACCCGATCGCCACCACCGAACAGAACGCGATCCAGATCGCCTGGCGGCGCTACGAGGCCGGCGGCGGTGACGTGCTGGCGATCGACCACGCCAAGCTGGCCACGATGCTGCGAATTTCGCCGCAAGAAGCTGCTACAGCAGGCTGACAGCCGTCACGGGCGCGGCCATAATCCGCGCCCTTGAACAAGCCGCCTTCACTGCCGATCCTGCTGTCGCCGCCGCTGCCTGCCGAGGCCGGCGCGCGGCTGCACTGGACTGGCTTGCCCGGCGCTTCGGCCGCCCTCGCGATTGCCGAAGCGGCCGCTCGCCACGACGGTCTGGTGATTGCCGTCACCAACGGCGAGCAGCACGCCTACAAGCTCGAAGAGGAACTGCGCTTCTTCGCGCATCCGTCGATTCCGGTGATGCATTTCCCAGATGCGGAAACGCTGCCGTACGACCCGTTCTCGCCGCACCAGGAAATCCTGTCGGACCGGCTGGCTGCGCTGTATCGCCTGCCGTCGCAGACCCGCGGCGTGATGATCGTCACCGCCGGCACGCTGCTGGAACGGCTGCCGCCGCGCAGCTGGCTTGATGGCCGCGCGCTGCTGCTGAAGATCGGCGACAAGCTGCCGCCGCATGCCTTCCGCGAACGCCTGATCGCCGCCGGATACCAGAGCGTTTCCGAGGTTCAGACCCAGGGCGAGTTCGCTGTGCGTGGCGCCTTGATCGACGTGTTCCCGATGGGCGCCTCGGAGGCCTACCGGCTTGATCTGTTCGACGAGGAAGTCGAGACCATCCGGGTGTTCGATCCGGACACCCAGCGCTCGTCAGCCAAGGTCGACGAAATCCGCCTGCTGCCGGCCCGCGAGTTCCCGACCGACAAGGCCGGCGTCGAGGTGTTCCGCCGCCGCTATCGCGAGTACTTCCCCGGCGATCCGGCGCGTTCGCGCATCTATTCGGAAGTCTCGAAGAACCTGATGCCAGGCGGCATCGAAGCCTATCTGCCGCTGTTCTTCGCGCCCGAGACCGCCGCTGCCGCGACGATCTACGACTACCTGCCGGTGCACGCGCTGATCATCGCCACCGATGATCTGGACGCCGCGCTCGCCGCCGAGTGGAAGCAGATCGAGGAACGCTTCGAGCGCTACTCCGGCAACCTCGAACGGCCATTGATGCGGCCGGCGGACCTGTTCGTCACGCCGGCGACCGCGCTCGAGGAAATGGGCTATTACCCGCAGGTGCGGATCGCCGATGCGGCCGACGGCAGTGCCGATTTCGGCTGCGCCCCGATTGCCGGCACGGCCGACGAACTGAAAGCCTTCCTGAAGGCTTCGACCAGCCGCGCGCTGTTCGTCGCCGAATCCGCCGGCCGTCGCGAAGCGCTGATCGGCTGGCTGAAAGGCCTTGGCATCCTGCCGCGCCAGTACGAGCGCTGGGCGGCATTCGCGGCCGACGCCAATCGCTACGGCATCGTGCTCGGGCCGCTGCAGGACGGTCTGAATCTTGGCGCCGCCAACGTCGCGCTGATGGCCGAAGCGCAGGTGTTCGGCTCGCGCGCGCCGGTGTCGATGCGCAAGCGCGGGAAGGTGCGCGATCCGGAAACCATCCTCCGCGATCTGAACGATCTAAAGCTTGGCGCGCCGGTGGTCCATGTCGAGCATGGCGTCGGTCGCTATCGCGGCCTGATCCGGCTCGATGCCGGCGGTGTCGAAGCCGAATACCTGGTGCTGGAATACGCAGACGCCGACAAGCTGTACGTGCCGGTCGCCAGCCTCAACCAGATCCATCGCTACACCGGCGCCGAGGAACAGGCCGCACCGCTGCACAACCTCGGTTCGGATCGCTGGTCGAAGGCGCGCGCCAAGGCCAAGGAACGCGCAGCCGATGTCGCTGCCGAGCTGCTGCAGATCCAGGCGCGCCGCGCCGCCCGCGAAGGCATGGCGCTGCCGGTCAACGAAGATGCGTTTGCCGCGTTCAATGAAGGCTTCCGCTTCCTGACCACGCCGGACCAGCAGAAGGCGATCGACGCCGTGCTCGCCGACATGGCGCTGCCGAAACCGATGGATCGCGTGGTCTGCGGCGACGTCGGCTTCGGCAAGACCGAAGTGGCGCTGCGCGCTGCGTTTGCCGCCGCCGCCAACGGCAAGCAGGTCTGCGTGCTGGCGCCGACAACGCTGCTCGTGCAGCAGCACGAAAAGAACTTCCGCGACCGTTTCGCGCAGTACTGCGAAGCGATCGGCGAGCCGGCCGGCACGCCCTCGATCCGCATTGCCGGACTGTCGCGACTGCGCACCGGCAAGGAGCAGAACCAGCTGCTCGACGATCTGGCCAAGGGCCAGGTCGACATCGTCATCGGCACTCATCGCCTGATTCAGGACGATGTCCGCTTCGCCGATCTGGGGCTCGTCATCGTCGACGAAGAACACCGCTTCGGCGTCCGTCACAAGGAAAAGCTAAAGAACCTGCGCGCCGAGGTTCACCTGCTGACGCTGACCGCCACGCCGATCCCGCGCACCTTGAACATGAGCATGGCCGGGCTGCGCGATCTGTCGATCATCGCCACCCCGCCGAGCACGCGTCTGGCGATCCGCACGTTCGTGTCCGAATGGGACTCGGCGCTGGTCTACGAAGCCTGCCTGCGCGAACTGCGCCGTGGCGGCCAGGTGTATTTCCTGCACAACGAAGTCAAGGACATCGAGCGCTTTGCCGGCGAAATCCAGGCGCTGGTGCCAGAAGGCAAGGTGCGCTTCGCGCACGGCCAGATGCGCGCCAGCGAGCTTGAGCAGGTGATGCTCGATTTCTATCACGGCCGCTTCAACATCCTGGTCTGCACGACGATCATCGAGTCCGGCATCGACGTGCCGAATGCCAACACGATCCTGATCGACCGCGCCGATCATCTCGGCCTGGCCCAGCTGCACCAGCTGCGCGGAAGAGTCGGCCGCAGCCATCACCGCGCCTATGCCTACCTGCTGGTGCCGTCGCGGCGGAGCTTGAGCGAGGACGCCAACAAGCGCCTGCAGGCAATCGAGGAATTGGGCGAGCTGGGCTCCGGCTTCGCGCTTGCCACCCAGGATCTGGAAATCCGTGGCGCCGGCGAACTGCTTGGCGAAAACCAGAGCGGCCAGATCGAGGAAATCGGCTTCACGATGTACGCCGAGATGCTCGCCAACGCGGTGCGCGCGCTCAGACACGGCCGGATCGCCGATGCGCCGTTCGGACAGGCACCGTGCGAAGTCGATCTCGGCTCCTCCGCCCTCATTCCGGACGACTACGTGCCGGACGTGCACAGCCGTCTGGTGCTCTACAAGCGGATTGCCGAGACCAAGACCGAGGACGAGCTGGAAGAGCTGAAGGTCGAACTGATCGACCGCTTCGGCCTGCTGCCGCCGCAGGCCGAGCGCCTCTGCGAAGCAGCACTCTTGCGCCAGCTTGGCGAGGCGGCCGGCATCACCAAGATCCGCGCCGGTGCCAAGACCGCGATGCTCGACTTCGGTCCGCAGCCCGCGATCGAGCCGATGAAGCTGATCAAGCTGATCCAGACCCAGCCGCGCGTCTACAAGCTCGAAGGCCAGAAGCGGCTGACGATCACCGCCAAGGAACTCGAAGAACCGGCACAGCGCGCGCCGCTGCTGACGGCGCTGCTCGGCCGCTTGGTCACGGCACCGGTCGCCGCCAAGGCATAAGCAGCGTCAGACCGGCAAGCGGCCGCTCAAGGCCCGCGCCAAGGTGCCGCCATCGACGTACTCCAGCTCGCCACCCATTGGCACGCCGTGGGCGATGCGGGTCACGGCCACACCCTTGGCGCGCGCCAGTTCGGCGAGGTAGTACGCAGTGGCTTCGCCTTCGACCGTCGGGTTTATCGCGATGATCAGCTCAGTCACCGTGCCAGCGCCGAGCTGGGCGGCCAGGTTGTCGAGCCCGAGTTCGGCCGGGCCGATGCCATCGAGCGGCGACAGCTTGCCCATCAGCACGAAGTAGCGGCCGCGATAGCCGCCGGTGTTCTCGACCGCGATCAGATCCGCCGGATGCTCGACCACGCAGAGCTGGCCGGTCGCCACGCGCTTGTCGCCGCAATAGGCGCAGCGCGCGTCCTCGCGGAACATCCGGCAGCTCGGGCAGCGCTCGATGCCGGTCAGCGCATCGGCCAGCGTGGTGGTCAGGAACGCCGCGCCGTCGCGGTCGCGATCGAGCAAGTGAAAGGCCATCCGCTGCGCCGATTTCGGCCCGACACCGGGTAGCCGGCGCAGCGCGTCGATCAGGCGAGTCAGGCGTGGCGTGTAGGTGGCCATCAGTGAATCCGGTGCGCGGTCAGATCAAGCGTCATTCCGGCGCAGGCCGGAATCCAGTACGACGGGTCCATCCGACTGCGACTCTGGATTCCGGCTTTCGCCGGAATGACGACGGGGAAGGTTTCAGAAACCCATGCCCGGCGGCAGGTTCATGCCGGCGGTGACCTTGCTCATCTTTTCGGCCGAATGGCGCTCCAGCTTCTGCGACGCGTCGTTGATCGCGGCGGCGATCAGGTCTTCGAGGAATTCCTTGTCTTCCTTCATCGCTTCCGGATCGATGACCACGCGACGCGCTTCGTGCTTGCCGTTCAGCGTGATCTTGACCATGCCGGCACCCGATTCGCCGGTGATCTCGGCGGCGGCGATCTCGGCCTGCACCTTCTTCATCGTTTCCTGCGCTTTCTGCGCCTGCTGCATCAGCTGCGCGAGCGGACCTTTCATGCGGTTCTCCTGATTCGAGGGGGTTTCGGCACTCGCCCGATGATGGGGCGCGCTGCCGCGCGTTCAATCAATCAATGCGGGCTGGTGCCGTCGCTCGGCTGGATCGAGCCGGCGCGCACGGTAGCGCCGAACAGCGTGCGGAAGCCGATCACCACCGGGTCATGCTCGATGGACTTTTCGGCATCGCGCTGGCGGTCGATGAGCTTCTGCTCGTCGAGCGCGGCCGGATGCAACTGGCCAGGGACGGTGATCGCCTCGACCTCCAGCCGCAGCGCACCGAGCTTCGCCGACAGCACCGCTTCGACCGCCGCACGGCGTTCCTCGGTCTGCAGATGCTTGGCGCGCGGATCGAGCGCGAAGCGCAGCACGCCAGCTTCGTGCGACAGCCAGGCGCAGTGACGCGCGAACTGACGCGTCATGCCATCCAGGCCCAGCGTATCGACCAGCGCGTGCCACATCTCGGCGTTGCTGGCCGGCACTGCCGCAGCGGTGGCGGGCTTCACGACCGGCGTGGGTGTCGGTGCTGGCGCAGCGGCAGCGGCGGGAATCGCTGCCGGCCTGGTCGCTGCGGCCGGCACGCGAATGTCCGCGCTTCGCGATGCCGCTGCCGGTGCGGCTGCCGCTGCAGGCGAAGCCCACGGCAGATCGGCTGCCGCGGCGCGCGGTGCTGCGGCCGCAGCACCAGGCACGGCCGCACGCCCGCCACCACCGCCGCCGGCCGGCGCGGCCGGCGCGCTGTCGTCGAGCCGCAGCGCGAACATGCGCAGCACGGCCATTTCGAAGCCGAGGCGCGGATCGGGCGCATACGGCAGATCGCGACGGCCCATCACGGCGGTCTGGTACCAGAGCTGGACGTCGTCGACTGCCAGCTTGTCGGCCAGCGGCGCCAGCCGCGGGTCGTCATCGTCCTCGGCCGAGCCGGGCAGCAGCTGCAGCATCGCGATGCGTTGCAGCGCGGCGGCCAGATCGTTGATCAGCGCCTGAAAATCGGGCGCCGATTCGTCGAGCCGGCGCAGTGCAGCCAGCAGCGCGGCGGCATCGTTCGCCGCGAGGGCATCGATGACATCGAGCAGGTTGCGGCGACCACCGGTGCCGAGCATCTCCTCGATGCCGGCCGCTTCGAGCTTGCAGCCGCCAGCGAACACCAGCGCCTGATCGAGCAGCGACAGGCCATCGCGCATCGAGCCATCGGCGGCGCGCGCCAGTTCGGTGATCGCTGCCGGTTCGAAGGCGACCGCTTCGTCCTTCAGGATGTCGGCGAGGTTGTCGCGGATCATCGCGACACTGAGCCGCTTCAGGTTGAACTGCAGGCAGCGGCTCAACACGGTGATCGGCAGCTTCTGCGGATCGGTCGTCGCCAGGATGAACTTCACGTGCGGCGGCGGCTCTTCCAGCGTCTTCAGCAGAGCATTGAACGCGCCCTTCGACAGCATGTGGACTTCGTCGATCAGGTAGACCTTGTAGCGGCCCCGCGCCGGCGAGTACTGGGCGTTGTCGATCAGTTCGCGAATGTTGTCGACACCGGTATTCGACGCGGCGTCGATTTCCAGCAGGTCGACGAAGCGGCCGTCATTGACTTCCTTGCAGGCCGAGCAGACGCCGCAGGGGTTGGCGCTGACGCCGGTCTGGCAGTTCAGGCCCTTGGCGATGATGCGCGCCAGGGTCGTCTTGCCGACGCCGCGCGTGCCGGTCAGCAGGATCGCCGGATGCAGCTTGTCGGCGTCCAGCGCATGGGTCAGCGCCTTGACCACATGACCCTGGCCGCGAACGTCCTCGAAGCGGCGCGGACGCCATTTGCGCGCAAGCGCGAGGTAGCTCATCGGGATTCACGAAGGAGAAAAACGAAGGCCTGCATTGTCGCGGATGGCAGGCGGTTGTGCCATGCATGGTGACCGCCTGCGGTTCGCGGAAGCGGGTGGGACGGGCGAGAGCGCAGGCGATGCGTTCGATCCTGCGTCACAGGCGCATGCGCCACCGTCGCCGTATCGTCATCCCGCCGTCACGGCCCTGACCCCGAGCGCCACGAGCATGCCCGCCATCGACGATGGCAAGGCTTGCTGCGATGGCTCACCCACCCGGCCGGTCACTGGACCGCCGACAGTTCCTGCGGATGACCGGCGCCGCCACCGGCGCGGCGCTGCTGCCAGCTTCGATTCAGAAGGCGCTGGCGATTCCAGCCCACCAGCGCAGCGGCACGATCCGCGATGTCGAGCACGTGGTGATCCTGATGCAGGAGAACCGCAGCTTCGATCACTATTTCGGCACGCTGCCCGGCGTGCGTGGCTTTGGCGATCGCTTCACGGTTCCGCAGGCTTCCGGCAAGCCGATCTGGCATCAGCGCGATCTTGGCGGCCGCGACATCCTGCCGTTCCATCTTGATGCCGCGATCGGCAATGCCCAGCGCGTCGACGGCACGCCACATGGCTGGCGCGATGCCTACCATGCCTGGAACGACGGCCGCTACGGCCACTGGCCGGTCTACAAGCGCGCGCAGTCGATGGGCTATTACACCGCCGCCGAACTGCCGTTCCAGTTCGCGCTGGCGAATGCCTTCACCGTCTGCGACGCCTATCACGCGGCGATCCACAGCAGCACCCATCCGAACCGGCTGATGCTGTTCACCGGCACGAATGATCCGCAAGGCCTCGGCGGCGGGCCGATCATCGACAACCGCAACGACGACCTCGGCCCGAGCGCCGACGGCCTGCGCTGGACCACGTACCCGGAGCGGCTGCAGGCGGCCGGCGTGTCGTGGAAGGTCTACCAGGACATGGCCGACAACTTCACCGACAACCCGCTGGAAGGCTTCGCGACCTTCCGCGCCGCGCATGAACGCGATCCCGAATCGCCGCTGGTGACGCGCGGACTCAGCAGCACGCTGAGCAACAACACGCTCGATGGCCTGCGCGACGACGTGCTCGCCGGCCGGCTGCCGCAGGTGTCGTACATCGTGGCGCCGGCCGCGTACTCCGAGCATCCCGGCCCATCGAGCCCGGTGCAGGGCGGCTGGTACGCGCAGGCCGTGCTCGAAGCGCTGACCGCCGATCCCGATGTCTGGAGCAAGACGGTGCTGCTGCTGACCTTCGACGAGAACGACGGCTTCTTCGATCACCTGCCGCCGCCGTGCCCGCATTCGATCGGCGCCGATGGCCAGGCCGCTGGCGCCTCGACCCTCGATGACCGGCTCGATCGCCATCACGGCGACAGCCCGCTGGACCGCAACTGGCCGTACGGCCCCGGCCCGCGCGTGCCGATGACGGTGATCTCGCCATGGAGCCGCGGCGGCTGGGTGTGTTCGGAAACCTACGACCACACCTCGATCATCCGCTTCCTGGAAGCGCGCTTCGGCGTGATGGAACCGAACATCAGCCCGCGCCGCCGTGCGATCTGCGGCGATCTCACGCGCTGCTTCAACTTTGCGACTCCGAACGACGGCGCGTTGCCGACGCTGCCAACGCTGGCGCGAGCCGATGCCGACGCACGACGCCGCGAACAGGAACAGTTACCGCCCATCGCTGCACCGCGTGGCCGCGATGGCCGGCTACCGGTGCAAGCGCGCGGCATCCGGCCGTCTCGCGCCCTGCCCTACGAAATGGCCGCCGACGCCACGGTTTCGCCACGCGGCGTCCGGCTGGATTTTCTGAACACCGGCACGGCGGCAGCGGTGTTCCATGTCTACGACCGGGTGCACCTGCGCGACCTGCCGCGCCGCTACACCGTCGAAGCCGGCATGGCGCTGGCCGACATCTGGCGACCGCTGCTGACCGATCTCGGCGCCTACGACCTGTGGCTGCTCGGCCCGAACGGCTTTCATCGCCACTACAGCGGCCAGCTTGGTGTGCTCGATCGCATCAGCGCCAACGAAGCGGCAGCAGCAGCGGCGCCAGCACCGGAAGTTCGCGTGCGTCACGATGCAGCGACCGGTGACCTGCTGGTCACACTGATCAACAACGGCCGCGCCGATTGCCGCTTCGTGCTCACCACAGAAGCCTATGGCGAAGCAGCACCGCGACCCGTCACCGTCAGTGGCGGACGAACCGAAACACTGCGGCTGACGCTGCGCGAGTCAGGCCGCTGGTACGACTACCGCGTGAAGATCGACGGCGGGCGCACCGCCGGGACGCCTTTCGTGCGGCGGTTCGCTGGGCGTGTCGAGAATGGCGAAGCGTCGATCAGCGATCCGGCAATGGGATTCGTTGGATAGTGAAATGCGTTGATTGCGTTACTCCAGCGCTCAGCAAGAAAGACTGAAAGCTTTATTGCTTTCGCCCAACCTCTAAATGAAGCGGCGGGCGTAGCCCGTCCGCTTGAATGCCTGGTTAGGGGGCTTTTGCATGCCATGCCTTTACTTCAGGATTGGCTGAAACCGAAAACACCGAGCCAAAGATGCAGCCTTTGAACAGCTTTTTATGAAATGGCAGAACGTCAGTAGAGTTCGTGCGATCTTTACTCGTGTCTGGCGCAGCACCGACCAATTTAATCTCTCCGCCTGCAGTAAGAACTGCTGCATGTGGAAGAAAGTTACCCCGCTCTTTTAGGCATAGCTCCGAAAAATCGAATAGCGGACTTACGACTGCCTCTATGTCGGGCTTGAGCTCTGTATACAAGGATTTACCGTCAGTCACGTTTGCCCCCTAACGTTGAGCTACCCGGCGCTGCGCGGCTTTATCTCGCAGCGTCCAGCGACCGAAGGAAGCGAGGTTGAGCGCCATGTTAGGGGTTGGCCAGCAACTTTGCATAGATTGCCTTTCGCTCTTCTTCAGTGTGCGCGTTGTCCCAGCGGGGGAACAAGCTAAAGCAGTACAGCCTTTCGTTCATTGTCATACCCCCAATTCCGTGTATCGCGTCGTGCCGGAACTGAGACCACAAGCTGTAGATTTTTTTGTGTTCTGCCTTAATGTCGATCCATGTATTACCAATGAAACGCTCGACATTATTCTCAAGTTCTTTGGCATCCCTCTTGTCGTCTTTCCAAGTCGAAAGCAGGGCTGAGAGTTTCAACGCGAATGGATCACTAGATATTTGCCCTATCGCGGCAACTAGCTCATCGAGATCCATTGAAAACCCCTAACGAGCCCGTAGAAAAATGCCGGAATCGCACACGCTCTTTTCCATTGCTGATGTTGGAGCGCAAGCCGGTCGACTCAGCGTGCAGACTTCAAGGTATCGAAGAATTGGCGTCACGACGACCGGGCTTTCCTGTGGTGGCATGTTCGGACAATAGCGCGATCCGCGGGGCCCTCCAAGCCCACTTCATGGCGCTTTACCGGTCAGCTTCTGCACGTTGTGAACCAGTGCAAACAGCTTCCACTACGCGTCTACCTTTCTTCGGCTTCGAAGCGTGAATCGGTGCAGGCCGTGGGTGTGCAGGTTGCCAAACATCGGTTCGACGTTGCCGAGCCACCGGCTATACCTCCCCCAGCCTTCGCGGCTGTCGATTCGGACCTTCATGGCCGTGGTCTGTGGGTGCGTGTCCTTGGCCTTGCTGCCGCCGAAGAACGTCACCTGTCGATAGACGCTGACCTCGGGCTTACGAATGTACGGGCCGCACTGCGGGCACTTACCGCAGATCGCGTGACTGGACTAGATGCAAAGACAATCAGCAGCGCCTTCGCTGCCTGCACGGACTCAGGCTGCCTCCAACCTGCCCTCAATCGCACCTGAAAGCGGCACCTCGATGAAACAGGACTGTGGATACAGATAGTCCTCTCCACTTTCGTCAATCACCCTCGCCATGCCCTCGGCGATGGCCGCAGCATCCGCGACGACCCGGTAGAACTTGCGCGGCTCCAGGGACTCGGGAAAGCCACCATCGTTCACACAGAGCAGAAATTTGGATTTCATTGCGTTCGTCAATCAAGAAAGCGTTTTACCTTCAGCTTGCGCTTGCCGATGCCATGCGCTTAGTACCAGTGCACTTCGCATGACCGGATGTTGCCGGACGGCAGCCGCACGTTTGCCACGCCTTTGAGTTTGCGCCAGCGCCCTTCGCCGAACAACTTGCGCAAATTCTCAAGCTCCCGAATTCCCGACCCGGCGGCAATGCGCTCGACTTGGTCGATGTTGCCGACAATCTCAAGCTCGGTCTCCATCGCCCGATTCGAAGCGAGCACGCGCTTCGCTGCAACCCCGTCCCGTAGTTGCAGCCCACACCCAATAAAAAACCCGCAGCACCGTCACCGGTGCTGCGGGTCGATTTACCGCGAGCTGCGCTTTACAGCGACAGCAGCAAACGCGCCGGATCTTCCAGGCATTCCTTGATGTGCTTCAGGAACAGCACGGCTTCGCGGCCGTCGATCAGGCGGTGGTCGTAGGTCAGCGCCAGATACATCATCGGACGAATCACGACCTGACCGTTGACGGCGATCGGGCGATCGAAGATGCCGTGCATGCCGAGAATCGCAGCCTGCGGCGGGTTCAGGATCGGCGTCGACATCATCGAGCCGAACACGCCGCCGTTGGTGATGCTGAATGTGCCGCCGGTGAGGTCTTCCATCGTCAGCTTGTTGGCGCGCGCCTTCGTACCCAGCGCGCCGATCGCCTTTTCGATGTCGCCCAGGCCCAGCGCATCGGCATCACGCAGCACCGGCACGACCAGGCCGCGCTCGGTGGAGACGGCAACGCCGATGTCGTAGTAGCCGTGGTAGACGACGTCATTGCCGTCGATCGAGGCATTGACCGCCGGATACTTCTTCAGCGCTTCGACGGCGGCGCGGACGAAGAAGCTCATGAAGCCGAGCTTGACGCCGTGGGCCTTCTCGAACGGTTCCTTGTACTTGGCGCGAATCTCGCCGACCGCCTTCAGGTCCACTTCGTTGAACGTGGTCAGCATCGCGGCGGTGGCCTGCGCTTCGACCAGACGCTCGGCGATGCGGGCACGGATGCGGGTCATCGGCACACGCTGTTCGGTGCGGGCACCAAGCACGGCCTTCGGCGCGGCAGCCGGGGCAGCCACCGGTGCCGGGGCCGCAGCAGCCTTCGGTGCCGGCGCGGCAGCGGCGGCAGGAGCTGCCGGTGCAGCCTTCTGGCTGGCGGCGTAGTTCTTGACGTCTTCAGTGGTCAGCCGGCCGCCCTTGCCGGTGCCGGTGATGGCTGAAGCCGACAAGCCGAGTTCGGCGAGCAGCTTGCGAACCGCCGGACCCTGGCCATCGTCGTCGGTGCTGGTGGCCACTGCGGCCGGTGCAGCGGCGGCAGCGGCAGCTGGTGCGGCTGCAGCAGGCGCGGCGGCAGCCGATGCACCTTCGGCAACCACGCCGATCACGTCGCCGGCTTTGACCGTCTGGCCGGCCTGCACGCGGATTTCCACCAGCACGCCATCGGCCGTCGACGGCACTTCGAGCATGACCTTGTCGGTTTCCAGATCGACGAGGTTCTGCTCGCGGCTGACCTTGTCACCGGCCTTGATGTGCCAGGTGGCGACGGTGGCCTCGGAAACCGATTCCGGCAGGTTGGGGACTTTGATCTCGATACTCATGCGCGCTCCGCTGTTCGTTCTTGTCTGGTGTTGGGATGCGGGTCCGCAGACCCGCCATGACCGGGCTCAGGCGCCGCCCTGCAGCGGCAGGCCGCCATTCAGCGCGGCTTCGACCAGCTCTTCCTGTTCCTTGTTGTGCACCTTCAGGTAGCCGACAGCGGTCGTCGCACTGCCCTTGCGGGTGACGTAGAACAGCTGGTGATCGGCCGCCAGATAGGCGCGCAGGCGGTGCTTGATCTGATACCAGGCGCCCTGGTTCTCCGGCTCTTCCTGGCACCAGACCACGTCCTTGGCGTTCGGATAGGTGGCGATGACGGCTTCGTAGTCGATGCGCGGGAACGGATACAGCTGCTCCAGGCGAACCAGTGCCACGTCGTCACGCCCGGCCTTCTGGCGCGCTTCGAACAGGTCGTAGTAGACCTTGCCGGAGCTGAACACGATGCGCTTGACCTTGCTCTTGTCGACGCCGGCGTCGTCGATCACGTACTGGAAGCTGCCGCTGGTCAGGTCGTCGAGGGTCGACACCGACAGCTTGTGACGCAGCAGCGACTTCGGCGTCATCACGATCAGCGGCAAGCGCAAGCTGCGCTTCATCTGGCGGCGGATCATGTGGAAGAACTGCGCCGGCGTCGACGGCACGCAGACCTGGATGTTGTTCGCCGCGCACAGCTGCAGGTAACGCTCCAGACGCGCCGACGAATGCTCCGGGCCCTGGCCTTCGTAGCCATGCGGCAGGAACATCGTCAGGCCGCACAGACGGCCCCACTTGACATATCCCGACGAGATGAACTGGTCGACCACCACCTGCGCGCCGTTGGCGAAATCGCCGAACTGCGCTTCCCAGATCACCATGCAATCCGGGTCGGTGGTCGAGTAGCCGTACTCGAAGCCGAGCACGCCTTCTTCGCTCAGCAAGGTGTCGCTGACGATGAACTTGTCCTTGTCGACATCCAGATGGCGCAGCGGCGTGTAGCTGTAGCCGGTCTTGGCGTCATGCAAGGTGGCATGGCGATGGAAGAACGTGCCGCGGCGCACGTCCTGGCCGGACAGGCGCACGTTGAAGCCTTCGGTGACCAGACCGGCATAGGCGGTGATTTCCGCGAAGCCCCAGTCCATCGGCAGTTCGCCGGACGCCATCTTGGCGCGATCCTCGAGGATCTTGGCAACGCGCGGATGCGGCGTGAAGCCTTCCGGAAGCGTCAACAGCCGCTTGTTCAGCGACTGGATCATCTCGCGGCTCATCGCGGTGTCGGCCGGCGTGGCCCAATCACCCTTGGAGTAGTTCGCCCAGTTGACCGTGTGCTTGTTGCCGACCAGACCGAGCGTCGTGCGGGCGATGTTCTCGCCGCGATCCAGCGCATCGCGATAGGCACGCACCAGCTTGTCCGGCGTATCGGCCGACACCACACCTTCGGCGATCAGGCGCTGGCCGTATAGCGCCAGCGTCGTCGGCAACTTGCGGATGGTGTCGTACATCACCGGGCTGGTGACGCTCGGCTCGTCGGCCTCGTTGTGGCCCAGACGGCGGTAGCAGCAGATATCGACGATGACGTCCTTGTGGAACGCATTGCGGAAATCCATCGCCAGCCGGGTGACGAACACCACGGCGTCCGGATCATCGCCGTTGACATGGAACACCGGCGCTTCCGACATCTTGGCGAGGTCGGTGCAGTACCGGCTGGTGCGGCTTTCGTGGCCTTCGCGGGCTTCGATCGGATTCGGCGTGGTGAAGCCGATCTGGTTGTTGACGATGATGTGCATGGTGCCGCCGGTCGCATAGCCTTTCGACTGCGACAGCTGCATGGTTTCCATGACCACGCCCTGCCCGGCGAACGCGGCGTCACCGTGGATCAGCACCGGAATGACCTGATCGCCGCGCTCGTCCTTGCGACGCGTTTGGCGCGCCTTGACCGAGCCTTCGACCACCGGGTTGACGATTTCCAGATGCGACGGGTTGAACGCCAGCACCAGATGCAGACGCTTGCCGGCCACCTCGACATCGGTCGAGAAGCCCATGTGGTACTTGACGTCGCCGGCACGCGACAGGCTTTCCGCCGAGTACTTGCCTTCGAACTCGGCAAACAGATCCTTCGGCGACTTGCCGAGCACGTTGATCAGCACGTTCAGGCGGCCGCGATGGGCCATGCCGATGACGATCTCTTCGGCGTTGGCGTACGCCGCGGTGCGCATCACTTCGTCAAGCGCCGGGATCAGCGCTTCGCCGCCTTCCAGCGAGAAGCGCTTCTGGCCGACGTACTTGTTGTGCAGGTAGCGCTCGATGCCTTCGGCGGCCACCAGCTGGGTCAGCACTTCGCGGCGGCGCTCCGGCGCCAGGCGCGGCAGGAAGGCGCGGCTTTCGAGACGGGCCTGAATCCAGCGCTTCTGCGCCGTTTCGGTCACGTACATGTACTCGGAGCCGATCGTGTCCGTGTACACGGCGCGGCAGATGCGGATGATCTCGCGCAGCGGCAGGCGGTCAGCGGCGGCCAGGGTACCGGTGTTGAACACCGTATCCATGTCGTCGGGCATCAGCCCGTGATAGACCGGATCGAGATCGGAAATCGCCGGTACCGGCGTCAGACCGAGCGGGTCGAGCTTGGCGGCCTGATGGCCGCGCACGCGGTAATAGTTGATCAGGCGAAGCACCGCCGCCTGCTTCTCGGCGGCGACCAGGTCATCTGAAGTCGCCTGATTGGCGACTGCGACCTTCGGCTCGCGGGCCAGCTTTTCGAAACGGGCGCGAACCGGGCCATGGGCCGTGTCGTTGCCGCCGTCAGCCCCCTGCACGTTGCGGAAATAGGCTCGCCACTCGGGATCGACCTGATTCGGGTCGTCCAGATACTGCTCGTACAGATCCTCGACGTAGACCGCGTTGGACCCCTGAATGGATGAAGACTCGATCAGGCTTTGATACTTGCTTCCGCTCATTGCATTCCTCGCGCCCCTTGGCGCTCGCACTTACTTCCGGGCTGTCGTGGCAGCCGCTTCGGGATTGCCGGCTGTATGCCAGTCGGCGGTGTACTGGGTCAGGTACTCGCGGAACTCGCCCGCCAGTTCCGGGTGCTTCAATGCGTATTCGACGTTGGCCTTCAGGTAGCCGAGCTTCGAACCGCAGTCGTAGCGCGTGCCTTCGAATTCGTAGGCCAGCACCGTCTGCTCCTGAATCATCATGCTGATCGCGTCGGTCAGCTGAATCTCGCCGCCCGCGCCTCGCGGGGTGCGCTCCAGCAGCTTGAAGATGCGCGGCGTCAGGATGTAGCGACCGACCACGGCCAGGTTCGAAGGCGCGTCGGCCGGCTTCGGCTTTTCGACGATCCGGCGAATCTCGCCAAGGCCTGGGCCGACCGGCTGGGTATCGACAACGCCATAGCTCGACACTTCATCCATCGGCACGCGCTGGGTGGCGATGACGCTGGTGCCGTACTCCTGATAGACGCGCTGCATCTGCGCCAGGCACGGCCGCAGGCGGCCGTCGATCAGGTCGTCCGCGAGAATCACCGAGAAATCTTCGTCGCCGACGGCCGGCCAGGCGCACAGCACGGCGTGGCCCAGACCCAGCGCTTCCGCCTGGCGAATGAAGATGCAGGTGATGCCCGGCGGCAGGATTTCCTGCACCGTTTCCAGCAGCTTGCCCTTGCCGCGCGAAGCCAGTTCGGCTTCGAGTTCATACGCCTTGTCGAAGTGATCCATGATCGAATTCTTCGAACGGCCAGTGATGAAGATCAGCTCTTCGGCGCCAGCGGAAATCGCTTCCTGCACCGCGTACTGGATCAGCGGCTTGTCGACCACCGGCAGCATTTCCTTGGCGCTGGCCTTGGTGGCCGGCAGGAAGCGGGTGCCGAGTCCGGCGACAGGGAACACTGCTTTTCTGATCCGCATGCGAGGAAAGCCTCAGGGGTGCTTGATGGTTTGCGCGGGTCGAAAGAAGCCGACGCGCAGTGGAGGATTCACCGAAAAAAGTCTAGCGCAGGGTCCCGGACAGATGGACCTTGCTGCCGTTGGCTTCGACCAGCGAAAAGTCGAGGCCGCCGGCGTTCGGGGTGTGGCGAAGCGTGGCCCGGCCCGGCAGCAGCAACGGCTGACGGAACTGCACATCGAAACGGCGCGGTGCCTGTGCCAGCCGTGGCGACAGCTCGGCCAGCACGCGTGCCTTGGTCCACAGCCCATGGGCGATCGCCCGCTTGAAGCCGAACAGCTTGGCCGATGCCGCGTGAAGGTGGATCGGGTTGAAGTCCTGCGAAATCCGCGCATAGCGCCGGCCGATGTCCTCGGGCGCGCGGATCGCCACGTACTGGGCGATGCCGGCATCGCTGACCGGTGCCGCTGCCGGCGGCCGCGACGATGGTTCGCCCTGGCGCTTCACGCCACGGCGCAGCAGCGTCATCGTGGCCTGCCAGATCGCGTCGCCGCCGAGTTCGTTGAAGCTGATGATCAGGTCGAGTTCAAGGCCGGCGCGAACTTCACGGCTGGCGCCGAGGCTGACCGCGACATCGAAGTTTTCGTCGATCCGCAGTTCGCGGCGCGCCTCGATGCGGTTGCCGACATGCACCAGACCCATCAGCGGCAGCGGGAAACCGGGCCGCGTCATCAGGTTCAGGTACAGCGGCGTGGCCAGCACCTGCGGATAGGTCATCGCGACCTGATCGGCACGGCTGATGCCGCACAGCGCGTTGTAGGCGGCGACGTGCTGACGATCGAAGCCCAGGCTGGGGACACGAACGGTCCACTGGGGAATCTCGACCGGCGATCCAACCTTCCGGGATGCGGAGAGGGCAGCGCGTGCGAAAGCGGGCAAAACCGGCGGCAAGGCCGGAAGATCAAAAACGCGGGCAGTCGTGGTGCTCATCGGAGTCCGGGAGTCGGCGAATCACTTCGCCGCGCGAGAATGTTACGCGCCTTGGGTGACAAATTGGATGTTTTTAGCCGGTTACGAAGCCGACTCAAGGCAGGATCCGGTCGATCGTCAAGGCGACCGGTTCGCCACCGGCCCGATCGCGGCTGACATCGACCCGACCCTCGAGATCGCCGGGCTGCGCTTGCACGCTGCCGGACGCCGTCAGGCGTGCCGTGATCACGTACTGATCGAAGGCCGACAGCTTCAGTCCGGGCGCCATTGCCATGCTGTCGTCGAGCGTCACCGCCAGCGGCAGACGGGCATCCGGCAAGCGCTGCACCGCCAGCGGCATCGGCGGGCCGGACGCGGCCTTGGCGAACACGAACAGGATCGCGCCGCTCGGAATCTTGTCGGCCAGCGCTGGCGCCAGCGAGACCTGCACCTGCAGGCGGACCGCCGCTGCCGCAGCGCCCGTTGATGCGCTTGGTGCCGGCACGTCGGCGGCACTGAGTCCGCGTTCGGCCAGCGCCTTGTCGAGCGCGGCAACGCGTTCGCGCAGCACCGTGCGCATGCCTTCATCGAGTTCCGGCTGCGCCATCAACTGCTGCCAGCGGGCGCGGCCAGTCGCGTATTCACCGGCCCCCACTGCCGAAAGACCGCCGTACCAGAGCGCTTTCGGCAGCGCCGGGTCGAGCTTCAGTGCCTGTTCGAAGCGCTCGGCAGCCAGGCCGCTGACGTCCTCGCCGCTGGCGAACGCGATGGCCTCGCCTTCGTCGGCGAGCCAGTCGGCGCGCGGCGCGGCGGCCCGCTTGTTGGCTTCGGCCAGCGCGTTGGCGGCTTCGCCGAACTGCTGCGTGACCATGTACGAGCGGCCGAGCATCGACCAGCCTTCGGCATCGTCGGGGTTGGTCTTCAGCCGTGCCGCCAGCTTGTCGACCATCGCCGCGATCGCCGGATCGAGCTTCGGCGTTGGCGGCGCGCCGGCGGCAATCTGCTGCTGCATCTCCCAGCCGCCGCGCCACAGGTACCAGCCGCTGGCGAACATCGTCAGCGCCAGTGTCACCAGCATGATCAGCAGCGGCCGGCGCTCGGTTTTCGCAACGAGCTCGGGTTCGGTGCCGTCGGCATCGGTCAGCACGCGGGCATCCAGCTCCGCTCGCAACGCAGCGGCCTCGTCCGGCGGAATCAGACCCGACGCCGTCTCCGCCTCGATCTCGGCGACCCGCAGCCGATAGGCCGCGACATTCGCTGCACGGCGGTTCTGGCGAGTGCCGCCACGCGCACGCCACCACGGGTGCGTCGCCAGCAGCACGGCCAGCAGCAGCAGGCCGGCCATCGCCAGGCCAGTCAAAAGCGTCGCGTTCATTCGTCGAGCAGTTTCTTCAGCGCCGCGTCATCGACCGGCTTGGGGGCCGCGGCAGCGGCATCGCGCCGGCTGCTGCGGATCTGGCGCATCAGCACCAGCAGCGCCAGCAGCACCAGCGCGAACGGCCCGAGCCAGAGCAGCCAGGTGCGCGGATCGAACGGCGGCCGGAACAGCACGAAGTCACCATATCGATCGACGAGGTACTGCTTGATCTCCGGCGAGGATTTGCCGGAAGCGACCAGCCCGCGCACCTCGTACTTCAGGTCCAGCGCCAGCGGCGCCCGCGATTCGGCCAGCGATTCGTTCTGGCAGACCAGACAGCGCAGATCCGGCAGCAACTCGGCCAGATGCGCTTCCTGCTCGGCGGTGAGCGGAATCGCCGGTTTTTCAACCGTGACCTGCGCGAATGCCGGCGCCGCCATCGCCAACGCCAACAGCAGCACCGCCATGGGTCGGCTCACGAACCGGCTCCCAGCAGCGGCTTGAAGTCGCGCTCGAAAGCTTCCGGCGTCAGCGCGCCGACATGCTTGTGCAGCACGCGGCCGTCGGCCCCGATCAGGAAGGTTTCCGGCACGCCATAAACGCCGAAGTCGATGCCGGCGCGACCGTCGAGGTCGACCAGGATCGGCGCGTACGGATTGCCGCGCGCCGCCAGCCACTGGCGCAGATCGGCATCGGCGTCCTTGTAGTCGATACCAACCAGGGTCACGGCGCCCTGCTTCGCGAGCGTCATCAGGTACGGATGCTCGACCTGGCAGCCGGCGCACCAGCTGGCGAAGAAATTGACCAGGTACGGCTTGCCGGCGAACTCGGCATTGCCGAGCTTGAGCGGCGCGGCATCCGTGTTCGGAAAGGCAGCCACCGGCAGCGAGAACGCCGGTGCCGGCTTGCCGATCAACGGGCTCGGCAGCAGCCGCGGATCGCGCTTCAGGCCAACCGTGAAAAAGGCCAGCAGCACGCCGAGCACGACCAGCGGAATCGCATAGCGCATCGTCGGTTCCGGGTCAGGCGGCTTGCGTGCCGCCGTCAAGCGCCAGCTTGCGATCGGCAGCGCGCGCCAGCCGGTAGCGCCGGTCGCTGGCCGCCAGGCAGCCGCCGAAGAACATCAGCACGCCGCCCAGCCAGATCAGCCGGATCATCGGCTTGACGTAGATGCGCAGGCTCCACGAGCCGTCCGCGAAGCCTTCGCCGAGCGACACGTAGAGATCGCGCAGCAGGGTCGCGTCGACCGCCGATTCGGTCATGACATTGCGCTGCGACGGGTAGAAGCGCTTCTGCGGATACAGCGTGGTCACCGAATGGTCGCCGCGCTCGATCGTCACCTCGCCTTGCTGGGCCGTGAAGTTCGGGCCCTTGGCTTCCTGCGCACCGACGAAGCCGAAAGTGAAATCACCGATTTCGGTCGTCGCGTTCGGTGCCAGCCGCACGTCCTTCTCGAAGCCGTAGCTGATCACGAAGGCGACGCCGAGCGCCCAGATACCGAGACCGGCATGGGCCAGGGTCATGCCCCAGGTCGCGCGCGGCACAGAGGCAATGCCGGCGACGAGCGACGGCTTGGCGCGGATTCGCCGCCAGACATCCTGCGACGCCGCGACGATGGTCCAGGCGCCGAGCAAGGCGCCGGTGACTGCCAGCAGCGCCGCCTGACCATGCAGCGCCAGCGGCACGACGATCGCGAAGGCCACGGCAAACAAGGCCGGCAGCTTCAGGCGCTGCCAGGTTTCACCGGCCTTGCCCTTCTTCCACGGCACCACGGCGCCGAAGCCGACCAGCACGAACAGCGGCACCATCAGCGGCAGGAACACGGCGTTGAAGTACGGCGGGCCGACCGAGATCTTGCCGAGGTTCAGCGCGTCGAGCACCAGCGGATACAAGGTGCCGACCAGGATCGCCGCACAGGCGACGACCAAGAACACGTTGTTCAGCAGCAGCAGGCCTTCGCGCGAGAACAGATGCAGGTCGCCGACCGTCGCCAGCTTCGGCGCGCGCCAGGCATACAGCGTCAGCGCGCTGCCGGTGACCACCGCCATGAAGATCAGGATGAACAGGCCGCGCGCCGGGTCCGAGGCGAAGGCGTGCACCGACACCAGCACGCCGGAGCGGACCAGGAAGGTGCCGAGCAGCGACAGCGA
Source organism: Gammaproteobacteria bacterium (assembly GCA_026398875.1). Classification (GTDB taxonomy): domain Bacteria; phylum Pseudomonadota; class Gammaproteobacteria; order Nevskiales; family Nevskiaceae; genus Nevskia. Next base: position 156,464 of record JAPLSB010000017.1, read on the forward strand.
GAACGTCAGGATCGCCAGCAGCACCGTCCAGCTTTTCAGCAGGCCGCGCTTTTCAGTGACGGCCAGCGAATGGATCAGCGCCGTGCCGGCCAGCCACGGCATGAACGAGGCGTTCTCGACCGGGTCCCAGAACCACCAGCCACCCCAGCCCAGCTCGTTGTAAGCCCACCACGACCCGAGCGTGATGCCGAGCGTCAGGAAAATCCATGCGGTGGTTGTCCACGGCCGCGTCCAGCGCGCCCAGGCGGCATCGAGCTTGCCGGTGATCAGGGCGGCGACGGCAAACGCGAACGCGACACTGAAGCCGACGTAACCCATGTAGAGCGTCGGCGGGTGAATCGCCAGCCCGAAGTCCTGCAGCAGCGGATTGAGATCGCGACCCTGCATCGGCACCGGGAACAGGCGGTCGAACGGATTCGAGGTCAGCAGCATGAACAGCAGCAGACCGGTGCTGATCACGCCGAGCACGGCGATCACCAGCGCACTCAGTTCGGCCGGAATCCGCCGGTTGAACACCGACACCGCGAAAGTCCAGCCGGACAGCATCAGCATCCACAGCAGCAGCGAGCCTTCATGCGCGCCCCAGACCGCCGAAACGCGATAGACCATCGGCAGGTCGGTGTGGGCGTTCTGCGCGACGTAGGCCACCGAGAAATCGGTGTTGATGAACGAGATCGTCAGGCAGGCGTAGGCGAACGCGATGCAGAAGAACTGCGCCTGTGCCGCCGAGCCGGCGAACGCCAGCAGCTTGGCATCGCGACGCTGGTAGCCGAGCAGCGGTGCAACCGTCTGCAGGAAAGCGATCCCCAGCGCCAGGATCAGCGCGAAATGACCCAGTTCCGGAATCACGACGCGGCGACCGTCTTGTCGACTGCCTTGAACGGCATGCACGAATGCTTGCCGGTATCCGGGTTGCCCTTCAGCGCGTCGGCCACCTGCGGCGGCATGTAGTTCTCGTCGTGCTTGGCGAGGATGCGAGTGGCGACGAACACGTGCTCGTCGTTCATGTAGCCGTCGGCGACCACACCCTGCCCTTCGCGGAACAGGTCCGGCAGCACGCCTTCGTAGCGGACCGGAATGTTTTTCGCGCAGTCGGCCACCCGGAATTCGACCTTCAGGCCGTCACCCCGCGTCAGACTGCCGGCTTCCACCAGACCGCCGAGCTGGGCTGCCGCGCCGACCGGCACCGTGCCGGCCGCGAGATCGCTCGGCGTGTAGAAATACATCATGTTCTTGCGGAACGCGGTGAAGCCGAGCGTGGCGGCCACACCAACCCCGATCAGCAGCGCGGCGACACCGAGCAGCCGCTGGTTACGCTTGGTCATTCGTGGGATTCCTCATCAGGCGCGTCCTCAGACAGGCGCCGCCGCAATTCGTTGCGCGTGAGCGCCGGGCTGAGCCAGTTCCACAGCAGCAGCACGGCGGTCAGGCCGTAGCTGGTCCAGATGAACACGGCATGCTTTTCGTTCATGCCCGATCCCCACGCCTGGCCGTACCCGGCCCTCCCGCAGGCGGTCGGGCGTTCGGGAGATCAGCCGGCAATGCCGGCAAAACCATCTCCCTCACCCATTTGGCGCGGCGCTCGCGCAGCAGCACCCCGTTTTGCATCCGGCGCAGCCAGACCGCGCCGAAAAACAGGTAGCAGCCGGCCATCGACATCAGCAGCGGCTTGAGCATTTCGGGCGCCATTTTCGGGTTGGCGATCGCCTCGGCGCTGAGGATCGTCGAGCCCTGGTGCAGCGAGTTCCACCACTGCACCGAAAAATGGACGATCGGCACATTGACGACGCCGACCAGCGCCAGCCAGGCGCAGGCCCGGGCAGCGGTGCGCGGATCGGCGTAGGCCTGATGCAGGCCGATGACGCCGAGGTACAGGAACAGCAGCACCAGTTCGGAAGTCAGCCGCGCATCCCAGTCCCAGTACGTGCCCCAGGTCGGCTTGCCCCAGAGCATGCCGGTGACCAGCGCCAGCGCCGTGAAACTCGCGCCGATCGGCGCCGCCGTGACCACGGCGACCTCGGCCAGCTTCATGCGCCAGATCAGCGCGATGGCACCGGCCACCGACATCGCCGTATAGATCGAAAGGCTCAGCGCCGCGGCCGGCACATGCACGTAGATGATCCGGAAGGCGTCGCCCTGCTGGTAGTCGGCGGGTGCGACGAACAGGCCCTGCCAGACCGCGATGCCGATCAGCAGCAGGCCCGGAACCAGCAGCCACGGCGCCAGCCGTTCGGCGAAGCGATAGAAAGTCGGCGGCGATGCCAGTCGATGAAACCAGGTCCACATGGTCCGGGCGCGGTTCTGCAGGAATCGGGAGGGCGTCTGTCTGTGCGGGGCGAGCCCGGTACAGCCGCCGCATTATGCCCGTTCCCCCGGGCAGCTCGAATGGCCGGACGTTGATCCGGCCGAGCGCCACCCGCTAGCCCATGGCATTGCGCAGCGCACCGGCTGCGGCCATCGGCAACAGGGTCAGCGACAGCGCCAGCAGCGCGCCCAGAAAGTACAGCGGCGCATCCGGCGGCAGACCGGCCACCGCCGCCCGCACCGCGCCACCACCAAAAATCACCGCCGGCGTCATCAGCGGCAGCACCAGGATCGGCAGCATCAGCCCGGCCCGTGGCGCGCCGACGGTCAGCGCCGCCGCGAAGCCGCCGGTGAAGACCAGCGTCGGCGTGCCCAGCAGCAGGCTCCAGAACAGGATCACGACCGGGCCGGTGTCGAGCCCGAGCCCGTAACCGAGCAGCGGCGACACCAGCACCAGCGGTGCCGCCGTCAGCAGCCACTGCGCGGCCAGCTTGGCGGCGATCAGCAGCGCCAGCGGCACCTCGGCGATCAGCATCTGCTCAAGGCTGCCGTCGTCGAGATCGGATCGGAACAGGCGCTCAACACCGAGCAGCGCCGCCAGCAGCGCGCCGACCCAGACGATCGCCGGCGCGAACACCTTCAGCGCCGGCGATTCCGGCGCGATCCCCAGCGGAAACAGCAGCGCGACGATGCCGTAGAACACCAGCGGCTGCGCCCATTCGGCGCGGCGGCGCAGCGCGATGCGCAATTCGCGGCGGAACACGGCGATGGCGGCACTCATGCGGCAGGGCTCAGGTCGAGATGGCGCAGCGTCGGCAAGGTGCCCGGCAGCGGCTGATGACTGGTCACCAGCACCGCGCCGCCACCGGCTGCGTGGCGGCCGAGCAGATCGGCGAACAGCGCCAGCCCCTGCACGTCGAGGCCGGCCAGCGGTTCGTCGAGAAACCACCACGGTCGCGGAACGGCGACCAGCCGGGCCAGCGCCGCGCGCCGCTTCTGGCCAGTCGACAACTGCCCGGACGGCCGGTTCTGCTGGGCTTTCTGCAAGCCGACGGCCGACAGTGCGGCGCGCGGATCATCGAGCCGCTCGCCATTCAGGGCCGCCCAGAAATGCAGGTTTTCGAGCGCAGACAGGGTCGGATTCAGCGCGTTCTTGTGGCCGATCCAGTGCCGCTGCCGGCTTTCCGGCTGCGGGTCGATGCGGCCGCTGTCGGCCCGGCGCAGCCCGCACAGCACTTCCAGCAGCGAGGTCTTGCCGGCGCCATTGCGGCCGAGAATGTGCAATACCTCGCCATTGGCCACCGAGAAGCTCAGCCCTTCGAGCACGACCCGATCGCCGCGGCTGACGACGAGCTGCTGGACTTCGAGGCGGGACATTGACGGCGCGCGGATCGGCGTTCGGGCGTGGGCCGAGGAGTTTACGTGAAGGCCTCCGGAGACAAGGAAGCGCGCGCCGCCGTGAGAGAATTGGCGCGATCACCATCATCGGAGCAGACAGGCGTGACGGCACAACTCATCGACGGCAAGGCCGTGGCAGCACAGGTCCACGAGCGGGTGCGGGTCGCTGTCGCGTCGCGGCTTGCCGCCGGCCAGCGCGCGCCGGCGCTGGCCACAGTGCTGGTCGGTGCCGATCCGGCGTCGGAGATCTATGTCCGCAACAAGCGCCTGACCTGCGAAAAGACCGGCATCCGCTCGGTGCCGACGCATCTCGATGCCACGATCAGCGAAGCCGAACTGCTGGCCGTGGTCGATCAGCTCAATGCCGACGACAGCATCGACGGCATCCTCGTGCAGCTGCCGCTGCCGAAGCACATAAACGCCGACAAGGTCATCGAGCGCATCCGCCCGGACAAGGACGTCGACGGTTTCCACCCGTACAACTTCGGCCGGCTTGCCCAGAAGACCCCGACCTTGCGGCCATGCACGCCGTGGGGCTGTGTCGAACTGCTGAAGTCGACCGGCGTGCCGCTGGCCGGCAAGCGGGCGCTGGTGATCGGCCAATCGAACATCGTCGGCCGGCCGATGGCGCTGGAACTGCTGCTGCTCGGCTGCACGGTCACCGTCGCCCACAGCCGCACCCGTGATCTGGCCGAAGAAGTCGGCCGCGCCGAGATCCTGGTGGTCGGCACAGGGATTCCGGAGATGATCAATGGCGACTGGGTCCGCGAAGGCGCGATCGTCATCGATGTCGGCATCAACCGCCTGCCGAGCGGCAAGCTGTGCGGCGATGTCGCTTTCGAAGCCGCCCGTCAGCGCGCGGCCTTCATCACGCCGGTGCCGGGCGGCGTCGGACCGATGACCGTGGCGATGCTGATGGACAACACGCTGACTGCAGCGATCAGCCGCGCCGGCGGCTGAATCAGCCGAGTCTTGCGCGCGCGGGGCTGCGGCTTTTCGGCAGCCGCCCGAAATCCGGAAATGCCTCGTCGATCGCCAGCACCGCGCCGCAATGCGCGGCGTTGTAGCCTGGCAAGGCATTGACCAGACTGCGGAAATCCGGATTGCACAGGGTATCGATGACGCTTTGCAGCGCCGGTGTCTTCAGGGCCGACTTCGAGCACAGGAAGAAGTAGCGCTCGCCGGCCAGCGGCACGAAGCCGAGATCGAAGCGCTTGGCTGCGGCTTCGACACCGACGCCGGCATCAGCCATGCCGCTGGCCACATAGGCGGCGACGGCGGCGTGCGTGAACTCGCCGCTGTCGAAGCCGCGAATCTGGCTGCCGTCAAGCCCGGCGCGGTCGAGCATCAGGTCGAGCAGCATCCGGGTGCCGGAACCGGGCTGGCGGTTGACGAAGCGGACATCGTCGCGGCTCAGGTCGGTCAGCGCTTCGATCCGCTTCGGGTTGCCGGGCGCCACGATCAGGCCCTGGCGACGCGTGGCCAGCATGATCAGCCGCTGCGTCTGCGGCTTCAGCCAGGCCGCGTACTGGGTCAGGGCCTGCGCCTCGAACTCGCCGACCGGCACATGGAAGCCAGCCAGATCGCAGGCCGCGCCCTTCAGTGAACCCAGCGCCTCGAAACTCGACCGGTACTTGAGGTCGATCGGAATCCGGCTGCGCACGAACCAGTCGCGCAGCGTTTCCACGGCAAAGCCATGGCTGGCCTGCACGCGCAGGATCGCGCCGGTGTCGCTGAGCGCGCGTTCCAGTTCCACTTCCAGTTCCGAGGCCAGGCTGTCGAGCAGCGGCGCCAGGCGGGCATTGATGCGCTTGTCGGCCCAGACCAGCTTTTCGGCGAGCGGCGTCAGCACGGCACCGCGGCCACGCTGCATGGCCACCAGCGGCGCGCCGAAGGTGCGCGTGCCGTCCTGCAGCAGACCCCAGGCATAGCGGTACGACAGCCCGGCCTGCACGCAGGCCTCGGCCAGCGTCCCGGTTTCGCGAACACGGGCCAGCAGTTCAACCAGACGCGGCAGCGATTGCTTGCCGTCGGCCTGTTCAAGCTGCCATTGCGGCTGGATCGAAACCTTGAACATCGTGGGAGCCCGCCTGGCGAAAAGGTGGAGGTGGAAAAGCCGGAACTGCAACGGCTTTACGATACATATTTTCAATGCCGCAAGCGAAGACTACCGTGGCGTTCGCAACAGATGACTGTCGGTCGCGATATGTTCGACAGCACATAAAGAACGGCCATCTGCTGCCGTCACTCTGGAGGAGCAATGAGCAGCATCGTGCAGGATCGACGCGCCGGACTGGCGTTCGATTTTCTGTCCAAGGAGCGCAGCATTGCCGGCCCCGGCTTCAATCGCTGGCTGGTGCCGCCGGCTGCGCTCGCGATCCATCTGTGCATCGGCATGGCCTACGGCTTCAGCGTGTTCTGGCTGCCGCTGTCGAAGGCGGTCGGCATCACGGACCCTCGGACCTGTGCTGCCGGCACCACGGTCCTTGCCGAGCTGTTCGTCACCGACTGCGACTGGAAGGTGTCGACGCTCGGCTGGATGTACACGCTGTTCTTCGTTTTTCTCGGCTCGTCAGCCGCGCTGTTCGGCGGCTGGCTGGAGCGCGCCGGACCGCGCAAGGCCGGCCTGGTGTCGATGCTCTGCTGGTGCGGCGGCATGCTGATCGCCGCGTATGGCATTCACGTGCATCAGTTCTGGCTGATGCTGCTCGGCTCCGGCGTGATCGGCGGCATTGGCCTGGGGCTCGGCTACATCTCCCCGGTATCGACGCTGATCAAGTGGTTCCCGGATCGGCGCGGCATGGCCACCGGCATGGCGATCATGGGTTTCGGCGGCGGCGCGATGATCGGCTCGCCGCTCGCGCAGCGGCTGATGACCGCGTTCGCTAGCCCGACGTCGATCGGCGTGGCCGAAACCTTCGTGGTGCTGGCACTGGTCTACGCGCTGTTCATGACGGCCGGCGCGCTGGCCTACCGGGTTCCGGCAAGCGGCTGGACGCCCCCAGGCTGGGGCCCGGCCGCGGCCAGCGGCCACGCGATGATCAGTGCCGGGCATGTTCATCTCGACAACGCTCACAAGACACCGCAGTTCTGGCTGGTCTGGGCCGTGCTGTGCCTGAACGTCACCGCCGGCATCGGCGTGATCGGCATGGCCTCGCCGATGCTGCAGGAAGTGTTCGGCGGCCGGCTGATCGGGCTGGATGTCGGAATTGCCGCAGTCGATGCCGCGCAGGCCGCACAGATCGCCGCGATTGCAGCCGGGTTCACCGGACTGCTCAGCCTGTTCAACATCGGTGGCCGCTTCTTCTGGGCCTCGATGTCCGACCGGCTGGGCCGCAAGGCGACCTACGCGATCTTCTTCCTGCTCGGTGCTGCGCTCTACGCGTCGGTGCCGGGCAGTGGTCACGCCGGTTCGGTCGGCCTGTTCGTTGGCGCCTTCTGCCTGATCCTGTCGATGTACGGCGGCGGCTTCGCGACAGTGCCGGCCTATCTCGCCGACCTGTTCGGCACGCGTTTCGTCGGCGCGATCCACGGCCGGCTGCTGACCGCATGGTCGGTGGCCGGCATCTTCGGGCCGGTGATCGTCAACTACCTGCGCGAAATCCAGCTGCGTCAGGGCGTCGCGCCATCACGGGTCTACGACACCACGATGCTGATCCTCGCCGCGCTGCTGGTCGTCGGTTTCCTGTGCAACTTGCTGATCCGGCCCGTGGCACCGAAATGGCATCTGACCCCTGCAGAAATGACGGATGCCGGAAAAATGACACCGGAAACGGCGCTCGGTAGCACGCCACCGGCCACGGTTCCCGCAGCTGCCAGTCCGGTCGGGCTGGTGCTGATCGCCTGGCTGGCGGTCGGCATTCCACTGGCCTGGGGCGTGGCTCAGACCGTCGCCAAGGCCGCGATCCTGTTCCGGTAACCACTGAACGAAGACGAATCCCATGTCGACCTCCACCTTCGAACGCAAGCCGCCCATCAAGCTCGCGGAGCTGTCGTCGCTATCGCCAGCGGAGCTCGCGGCCGTCAACGGCGTGCTGGCGAAACTGAAAGACGCACCTGGCGCGCTGCTGCCGGTGCTGCACGGCATTCAGGACGCGCTCGGCTTCGTGCCGAAGGACGCCGTGCCGATCGTCGCCAAGGCGATGAACCTGTCGCGCGCCGAAGTGCATGGCGTCATTTCGTTCTATCACTGGTATCGCACCGAAAAGCCCGGCGAGCACGTCATTCACCTGTGCCGGGCCGAGGCCTGCCAGGCGGTCGGCGGACGGGCGCTGGAGCAGCACGTCAAGACGACCCTCGGCATCGATTTCCACGAAACCACCGCCGATGGCCGCTACACGCTGGAGCCGGCCTACTGCCTCGGCAACTGCGCAGTCGGTCCGAGCCTGCTGATCGACATGGAACTGAAGGGTCGCGTGACCCCGGCCCGCTTCGATCGCCTGACCGGAGTCGTCGCATGAAGCCGATTCCGGCTCCAATCACGATCTACGTGCCGCGCGATTCCGCCGCGATCTCACTCGGCGCCGATGACGTCGCGATCGCCATTGCCGCCGAGGCGGCGCGTCTGGGTGTGGCGATCCATCTGGTCCGCAACAGCTCGCGCGGCCTGTTCTGGCTGGAGCCGCTGGTCGAGGTCGCGACTGAAGCCGGCCGCATCGGCTACGGCCCGGTCCAGCCGGAAGACGTTGCCAGCCTGTTCGTCGCCGGCCTCGGCAATGCCCATGCGCTGAACATCGGCGTCGTCGACGAATTGCCGTACTTGAAGACACAGGAACGCCTGACCTTCGCGCGCGCCGGCATCACCGATCCGGTCAGCCTCGATGACTACCTCGCGCATGGCGGCTATCGCGGCCTGAAGAACGCACTGGCGATGGCCCCGGAAGCGATCGTCGCCGCCGTCACCGAATCCGGCCTGCGTGGCCGCGGTGGCGCCGCGTTTCCGGCCGGCATCAAGTGGAAGACAGTATTGGGTGCCGAAGGCGCGCAGAAGTACATCGTCTGCAACGCCGATGAAGGCGATTCCGGCACTTACGCCGATCGCATGGTCTGCGAAGGCGATCCGTTCCTCTTGATCGAAGGCATGACCATCGCTGGCCTCGCGGTCGGTGCAACGCGCGGCTACATCTACCTGCGCTGCGAGTACCCGTATGGGCAGCGCGCGCTCGAAGAAGCGATTGCCAGCGCCTACGCGAGCGGCTGGCTCGGCGCGAACATCCAGGGGTCGGCCAAGCGTTTCGATCTGGAAGTGCGGATGGGTGCCGGCGCCTATATCTGCGGCGAGGAAACCTCGCTGCTGGAATCGCTTGAAGGCAAGCGCGGCATGGTTCGCTTCAAGCCGCCGTTGCCAGCGATCAAGGGCTTGTTCGGCTGCCCCACCGTGATCAACAACGTGATCACGCTGGCGTCGGTGCCGGTCATTCTCGACAAGGGCGCCGAGTGCTACAAGCACTTCGGCGTTGGCCGTTCGCGCGGCACCCTGCCGGTGCAGCTGGCCGGCAACGTGAAGTTCGGCGGGCTGGTGGAGAAAGCGTTCGGCGTCACGCTGCGCGACCTGCTCTACACCTACGGCGGCGGCACGCTTTCAGGTAAGCCGATCCGCGCCGTACAGGTCGGCGGCCCACTAGGCTCATACATCCCGGAATCGCAGTTCGATCTGCCGCTGGACTACGAGGCCTTTGCCCGCCTCAACAACATGGTTGGCCACGGCGGCATCACCGTATTCGACTCATCCGTCGACATGGCCGAACAGGCGCGCTTTTCGATGGAGTTCTGCGCCACCGAATCCTGCGGCAAGTGCACGCCATGCCGCATCGGCTCGACCCGCGGCATGGAAGTGATCGACAAGCTGGTGGCCGGCGATCAGCCGGTCAAGCAGGAAGCGCTGCTCAGGGATCTCTGCGACACGATGCTCGCCGGCTCGCTATGCGCGCTCGGCGGCATGGCGCCGTTCCCGGTGCTGTCGGCGCTGAATCATTTCCCGGAAGACTTCCGGCCGCAGCCTGAAATGCTCGAAAAAGCATCCTGAACACAAAGGCACGAAGGGGAAAAGCAAGGACACCAAGGTGGATGAAAATGAATGCTCGAATGTTGTCATCGGCGCAGCCATTGAAGTTCATCGCGAGCTTGGCATTGGCTTGCTCGAATCGGCTTATGAACTCGCGTTGGCAATCGAACTTGGACAACGGGGTCTCAGCTTCCGCCGCCAGGTTCCACTTCCAGCACGTTACAAGGGCGTGGATATCGGTGATGCGTATCGTCTGGATTTTCTTGTCGAGGACGTCGTCATCGTCGAGATCAAAACGCTTCCCAGATTTGCACCGGTGCATACCGCACAGGTCCTTACCTATCTTCGCCTGGCCAACAAACGGCTCGGTTTGCTTCTCAACTTTCATGCTGAATCCATGCGTGAAGGCGTACGACGAATCGCCAATTAGCGGCTTTTCTTGGTGCCCTTGCTTTTTCCCTTCGTGCCTTTGTGCTCGGGATCTTTCCGTGCACGCGTATCCGAATCAGAGGTAAACCGTCATGTTCTCGATCATCGACAAGGATTTCGGCACGCCCGCGCCGCGCCCGCCGCGCAATGTCGGCCAGAAGACCGCCATCGCCGAAGTCCCGGCTAAACAGGTCACGCTCAGCATCGACGGCCGCGAGGTCACGGTGCCCGAAGGCACCTCGGTGATGCGCGCTGCCGCGCTTGCCGACATCAACATCCCGAAGCTCTGCGCGACCGACACGCTTGAAGCCTTCGGCTCCTGCCGGCTGTGCCTGGTGCAGATCGAAGGCATGCGCGGCTATCCGGCGTCGTGCACCACGCTCGTTGCCGACGGCATGAAGGTGGTCACCCAGAACGACAAGCTTGCCGACCTGCGCCGTGGCGTGATGGAGCTGTACATCTCCGATCACCCGCTGGACTGCCTGACCTGCCCGGCCAATGGCCACTGCGAACTGCAGGACATGGCCGGTGCCGTCGGCCTGCGCGAAGTGCGCTACGGCTACGACGGCGACAACCACGTGCACCCGAAGGTCGACGGCAAGGCAAACGCGCGCTTCGTGGCGAAGGACGAATCGAATCCGTATTTCACGTTTGATCCGAGCAAGTGCATCGTCTGCTCGCGCTGCGTGCGCGCCTGCGACGAGCAGCAGGGCACGCTGGCGCTGACGATCCAGGGCCGCGGCTTCGACTCGAAAGTCAGCCCGAGCCAGAACGACGACTTCATGGCCTCGGAATGCGTGTCCTGCGGCGCCTGCGTTGCCGCCTGCCCGACTGCCACGCTCAGCGAGAAATCGCTGATCGCCAAGGGCCAGGCCGAGCACAGCGTCACCACCACCTGCGCCTACTGCGGCGTCGGCTGTTCGTTCCGCGCCGAAATGAAGGGCGAAGAGATCGTCCGCATGGTGCCGAACAAGGATGGCCACGCGAACCACGGCCATTCCTGCGTCAAGGGCCGCTTCGCGATCGGCTACGCGACGCACCAGGACCGGATCACCAAGCCGATGATCCGCGCGAAGATTTCCGATCCGTGGCGCGAAGTGAGCTGGCAGGAAGCGATCGACCACGCCGCCAGCGAATTCAAGCGCATCCAGGCCAAGGCCGGGCGCGGCTCGGTCGGCGCGATCACCTCCAGCCGCTGCACCAACGAGGAGGTCTATGTCGTCCAGAAGATGGTCCGCGCCGCGTTCGGCAACAACAACGTCGACACCTGCGCTCGCGTCTGCCATTCGCCCACCGGCTATGGCCTGAAGCAGACCATTGGCGAGTCGGCCGGCACGCAGACCTTCGATTCGGTGATGCAGGCCGATGTCATCGTCGTCATCGGCGCCAACCCGACCGACGGCCACCCGGTGTTCGCATCGCAGATGAAGCGCCGCCTGCGTCAGGGCGCGAAGCTGATCGTCGCCGACCCGCGCGGCATCGATCTGGTGCGCACGCCACACGTCGAAGCCGACTACCACCTGAAGCTGCGGCCCGGCACCAACGTCGCGCTGATCAACAGCCTTGCCCACGTGATCGTCACCGAAGGGCTGGTCAAGGAGGACTACGTCGCCGAACGCTGCGATGTCGCCTCGTTCAACAAGTGGCGCGATTTCGTGGCGCAAAGCCGCAACTCGCCGGAAGCGATGGAAGCGGTCACCGGCGTGCCGGCGGCGATGGTGCGCGGTGCAGCACGGCTTTATGCGAACGGCGGCAATGGGGCGATCTACTACGGCCTCGGCGTCACCGAGCACAGCCAGGGCTCGACGATGGTGATCGGCATCGCCAACCTGGCGATGGCCACCGGCAACGTCGGCCGTGAAGGCGTCGGCATCAACCCGCTCAGAGGCCAGAACAACGTGCAGGGCTCCTGCGACATGGGCAGCTTCCCGCACGAGCTGCCGGGCTATCGGCACGTGTCCGATGTCGCCGCGCGCAGCGAGTTCGAAAGCGAGTGGAAGGTTCAGCTTTCGAACGAGCCAGGCCTGCGCATTCCGAACATGTTCGAAGCCGCGCTCGACGGCGAATTCCTCGGCCTGTACGTGCACGGCGAGGACATCGCCCAGAGCGACCCGAATACCCAGCACGTCACGGCGGCCCTGAGCGCGATGGAATGCGTCGTCGTCCAGGACCTGTTCCTGAACGAAACCGCGAAGTTCGCTCACGTGTTCCTTCCGGGCTCGTCGTTCCTTGAAAAGGACGGCACGTTCACCAACGCCGAACGGCGCATCTCGCCGGTGCGGCAGGTGATGCGGCCGAAGTCGGGTGTGGGCGAATGGGAAGCGACGCAGATGCTCAGCAATGCGCTCGGCTACCCGATGAACTACAAGAACTCGGCCGAAATCATGGACGAGATTGCCCGTCTTACGCCGACGTTCAACGGCGTGTCGTTTAAGAAGCTCGACGAACTCGGCAGCGTGCAGTGGCCGTGCAATGACGAGGCGCCGCTCGGCACGCCGACGATGCACATCGACGAATTCGTGCGCGGCAAGGGCCGCTTCCTGCTGACCGAATACGTGCCGACGCACGAGAAGGTCAACGGCAAGTACCCGCTGATCCTGACCACTGGCCGCATCCTCTCCCAGTACAACGTTGGCGCGCAGACCCGCCGTACCGCCAACAGTGAATGGCACAGCGAGGACGTGTTCGAAATCCATCCGCACGATGCGGAAACGCGCGGCGTCAACGATGGCGACTGGGTCGGCATCGAAAGCCGCTCCGGCAATACCGTGCTGCGCGCCAAGGTCACCGAGCGTGTTCAGCCCGGCGTCGTCTACACCACGTTCCACCACCCGTTCTCCGGTGCCAACGTGATCACCACCGATAACTCGGACTGGGCCACCAACTGCCCGGAGTTCAAGGTCACGGCGGTGCAGGTGACGCGCGTCAGCCAGCCGAGCGAATGGCAGCGCCGCTATCGCGAGTTCAGCGACCACCAGCAACAGATGCTCAAGGAAGCCAGCGATGTCGGCACCGCAAGCGCCAAGTAGGTATCCGCTCGATGCGGACTCGGCAGCGGGCTACGCCCTGCTGCCGGTCGCCAGCACCCGTGACGGCCTGACCCAGGCCACGCAGGACTGCGTGGCCGAGGAAGCGCCAGTCGCGCTGATCGTCAACGGCGCACCGCATGTAGTGATGATGGCCACACCGGGTGATCTCGCCGACTTCGCGCTGGGCTTCTGCTTAAGCGAAGCGATCGTCGAGTGCCGCGAGGACGTCGAACTGCTCGGCGTCACTGCACTCGACAACGGTTTCGAGGTGTCGCTGCGGATCCCGCCGGAGCGCCATCAGCGGCTGGCCGATCGCCGCCGCAACCTTGTCGGCCGCAGCGGCTGCGGCCTGTGCGGATCGGAAACGATTGCTGAAGCAATGCGTCCGGCACCGCATGTGCCGGCCGGGTTGCCGATCGAGACGACGGCGCTGCATCGGGCGCTGCACGCGCTGCGAAGCCGACAGCCGATCAATGCCATCACCGGTGCGACTCATGCCGCCGGCTGGGCCGATGCCAGCGGCCGACTGCTGCTGGTCCGCGAGGATGTCGGCCGTCACAATGCGCTCGACAAGCTGATCGGTGCGATGTCCGTTGCCCATCTGGACCCGGCTCGCGGCTTTGCCGTGATCACCTCGCGCGCCAGCTACGAAATGGTGCTGAAGGCCGCCACCATCGGCCTGCCGCTGCTGGCCGCGATCTCGGCGCCGACCGCACTCGCCGTGCGCATGGCCGAAGACGCCGGGCTGACCTTGGTCGGCTTCGCGCGCAACAACAACCACGTGGTCTATGCCTGCGGCGCGCGCCTGATCGCCGCCAGCGGTGTCGCCACCCCGTCATTTGAAAAGGTCCCTGCATGAACCCCCAGAACCTCGGCGAGATGGCGAACCGCATCGCGGACTTCTTCGCGGCCGAACCCGATCACGCCGAAGCGGTAGCCGGTGTCGCCAATCACATCGACAAGTTCTGGGAGCCGCGGATGCAGAAGCAGTTGCGCGCCTGCATCGAGCGCGGTGACGAATCGCTGCACCCGCTGGTGATCGAGGCGATGCGCCAGATCGCCGACGCCCAGGTCTGAATCGGCGTCAGGTTTCGGAAGCCTCGCGCAGCATCGCCTTCAGCTTGCGCAGGCGCTTGTATTCGACCCAGTCGAAGGTTTCCAGAAACGCGGCAGCCGCCTTCGCGCCTTCCCGGAACAGGTCGATCTTGTCCTTGTTCGGCAGCTCGAAATTCAGCCAGTTGTGCTGCTTGGTATCGATGTAGGCGATCAGCCGGCTGTAGTCCGGGTTGCCGGCGAGGAAGTCCTGATCCAGCGCACCGCGCGCCGCATTGAACACGCTGCCGATCAGCTTGGTCGGGCTGTCGATCAGCGTCGGTTCGTCGGCCGGAATGCCGAGCTTGACGCCGAAGGTTGGCGCCCGTGGCACCTTGCGCTGGTTGTGGAACACGGCGATCGGGAAGTTCGAGACGATGCCGCCATCAACGAAAACGCATTCCTTCGGCACCCGCGTGCCCTTGTAGCTGGTCAGCGCCTGCCAGCGCGCCAGCGCATCCGGTCCCTGCGGAATCTTGCCGACCCGCACCGGATGGAAGAACGCCGGTACCGACATCGAGGTACGGACGAAATCGGCCGGATTCAGCGCATCAGGCTGCGCCCAGTACAGCGCCGCCATCTTCGGCAGCTCGACCTTGGTCCCGGTGGTGATGTCGGCGGCGATCACCGCCAGTCGGCCCTTGATCGCCTGCGTGTCGGTATCGGTCGCACGAACCCCTCGCTCCGCATCGTGTTCGACCACGTAGCCATCCGGCGGCGGCGTTGCCAGCACGGCATCGAGATCGGTCAGCGTGGCAATTCCGTTGTCGGCGAGCACGGTGGTGAGCCAGCTGCGGAAGCGCGACCCCGGATGCAGCCCGAGGTCGTCGGAAAAGTTGTCGACGACCTGTGCCGCCTTCATCGCCAGCTTGAACTTGCCGGCGCCGCCGACCAGCGCCTTGGTGAAGTCACGGGCATCGCTGTCGCCATCGATGAAGCTGGCCATCGGCACATTGGCGACGATCTCCGCCACCCGCGTTGCCTTGGCCACATGTGGCGGCCCGAGGGCGGCGATCACCAGCGCATTGATCGAACCAGCCGACGTGCCGCCGAGGCCGAGAAAGCGCAGGCCGGCCGATTCGAGCACGTAGGAATAGCCGGCCAGTGCAACGCCGAGCACGCCGCCGCCTTCCATCACCAGATCGACATACTGGTTGCCGTGCCGATCGCGGATATCCGATACCGGATGAGCCAGGATGCGTGCGCGCGCCTGCTCGACGGCGGCCACCACAGTGGGTTCGTTGATCAGCTTGCTGACCGGCAATGCTTCGCTCATGGCTGCTCCTCGGTTCGTGAATGGCCGCAGCGGCGGCGCGTCGACTCTAGCAATGCCCTTGCTCGTCAACCGATAAACCGGTCACAGGGGCCGAGATGCGTTTGTGCTGATCCGCAGCCTCCTGCTGCCGCGAGCGATCCGCAGTGGTGTCAGTTGGCACGCGTTGCACGCGTCAGCCACCACGCGAAGCTGCCGGCCGTCAGCATCATGATCGGGCTATAGAGCGTGGCCGGAATCGCCATCGTCGGCGAGTTCAGCAGCAGCGGCGACAACGCCAGCGAGATCGCCAGTGCCGAGTTGTGGACGCCGATTTCCATACCGATCGCGGTCGCCTGCGGCCGACCGAGCCCGGCCAGCTTCGCGAGCTGGTAGCCGATCAGCAGACTCAGCAGGTTGAAGCTCAGCATCGCCCCACCAATCCGTGGCAGATCCTCGGTGATCGCCTTCCAGCCGCTGACCACCACCAGCGCCACGATCGCCAGCAGGAACACCAGCGAGAACAGCTTGACCGGCTTTTCAAATCGGATCGCCAGCACCGGCCGGCGATTGCGCAGCAGCATGCCGACCAGCACCGGCACGATGACGATCGCCACTACCTGCGCCACCTTGCCGAACTGCAGCGGCACGCTCTTGCCTTCGCCAATGAAGTGCAGCAGCGCCAGATTGATCATCAGCGGCAAGGTGATGATCGCCAGCAGCGAATTGACCGCGGTCAGCGTGATGTTCAGCGCCACGTCGCCGCGCGCCAGATGGCTGAACAGATTGGCGCTGGTGCCGCCGGGCGATGCCGCCAGCAGCATCAGCCCGACCGAGAACGCCGGGCTCAGCGCAAACGCGTAACAGAGCCCGAAGGCCACCGACGGCAGCACGATCACCTGCACCACCAGCGCCACCGCAACCGCCCGTGGCTGGGTCAGCACGCGGCGGAAGTCGTCGATCGTCAGCGACAAGCCCAGCCCCAGCATGATGATCGCCAGCGCCATCGGCAGGTAGATCGTCGAGATCGTGCTCATCATCAGGCGGGCGAATCCATTGCAAGGCGGTGCGCGACTGTCCGCGTTGCTGCGCTGCGCTGGCAAGCCCGGGTGATGCCGGACGTTTCCGGCACCGCGCGAATCGCCGATGCTAGGGCGTCCACCCTGCCCGCCCCACGATCGATGCGCCTGATCATCCCGATCTCGCTGAGCCTGCTCGCGCTGCCGGCCGTGCTCGCGTTCAACACGCTGCGGCTGCCGGCATTGCCGGACGCGGCACCCGCGCACGATCTCGCCACGATCGATGAAGCCGCTGCCGCCGCGCGGCTGGCCGAAGCGGTGCGCATTCCGACGATCTCGACCGGAGCCGATCCCGCATCCGATCCGGCAGCGCTGGCAGCGTTCGCCGACCTGCTGGCCAGCCGTTATCCGAACGCCCATCGCGTGATGACGCGCGAGCGCATCGGCGACGGCAGCCTGCTGTTCACCTGGCGTGGCCGCGACACAACGCTGAAGCCGGTGCTGCTGCTGGCCCACATCGACGTGGTGCCGGTCGAGCCGGGGACCGAAGCGCGCTGGACGCATCCGGCCTTCGCAGGCGTCATCGCCAACGGCTACATCTGGGGCCGTGGCACGCTCGACGACAAGTTGAACGTGACCGGCCTGATGGAAGCCGCCGAAGCGCTCGCCGCACAGGGCTGGCAACCACCGCGCAGCTTGCTGTTCGCATTCGGCCACGACGAGGAAGTCGGCGGCAGCGGTGCCAAGGCCATCGCCGCAACACTCAAGCAGCGCGGCATCCGGGCCGCATTCCTGCTTGATGAAGGCGGTGCGCTGACCACCGGCATCATGCCCGGCGTGTCGCGCCCGGTGGCCACGATCATGGCTGCCGAAAAGGGCTATGCCTCATTCCGGCTGACCGCCACCGCAGCGGGCGGCCATTCCTCGCAGCCGCCGCCGGACACCGCCGTGACGCGCCTCGCCCGCGCGCTGGTCCGCTTGCAGGACCAGCCGCTGCCGGCGCGGCTGGCCGCACCGGTCGACGTGATGCTGGAACGCGCGGCCCCCGCGATGGGCCTGGTCAATCGCGTGGCGATCGCCAACCGCTGGCTGTTCGAGGGGCTGCTGATCAAGCTGCTGGCCGCGCAGCCGGTCTCCAACGCGCTGGTCCGCACCACCACGGCACCAACGATGCTGCGCGCCGGCGTCAAGGACAATGTGCTGCCAGCCGAAGCCAGCGCGGTGATCAACTTCCGGCTGCTGCCGGGCGACAGCGCCAAAGCCGTCGAAGCGCATATCCGCAAGGCGATCGCCGATGACGGCATCGCGATCACGCTCGACGGTGGCTTCGCCAGCGAAGCCTCGGCGGTGTCCGATCCCGATTCCGCGGCGTTCCGGCAACTGGCCGAGGTCACACGTAGCGTGTTCCCGGATGCCGTGGTGACCACCGGCCTGATGCTCGGGGCGACCGACGCACGCCACTACGAAGGCCTGTACGACAACCGTTACAACTTCATGCCGGTGATCCTGAACGCCGAAGACCTGCAACGCATCCACGGCGCCAACGAAAGGATCGCCGTGGCGGACTACGCGAAGCTCATCCGCTGGTATCGGCGGCTGCTCGAAAGCCTGCCGTGATCGTAGGGTGGGCAGGCTTCACCTGCCCACCGATTCGCCAAGGTTCAACGATTGCGCAAAGGTGGGCAGATGAAGCCTGCCCACCCTACAGGTCGTCAGGCGTTCAGCAGCCGCTGGCTGGCAGCGTTATGGCGCCGGACCAGCGCCGGCAGATCGACCCCGAGCAGCACGCCGTCATCGACAACCAGCCGGCCGTTGATCACCGAAGTCCAGGCACGAACGGGCGAGCAGGTCATCAGCGCAGCCACCGGATCGGCCTGCGCACCGGCGTGCTCGATGCCATCGACACGGAACGCCACGACATCCGCCGACATGCCCGGCTGCAGGCTGCCGATGTCGTCACGAGCCAGCATCCGCGCACCGCCGAGCGTGGCCAGTTCCAGCGCTTCGCGAGCCGAGAAGCGACCCGCGCGTGACTCGAAACCGGGCCAGCCGACGCGCTGCAGCAGCATCGCCTGGCGCGCCTCGCCAAGCATGTGGTTGCCGTCGTTGCTCGCCGAGCCATCGACGCCGATGCCGACCCGCACGCCGGCATCGACCATGGCCCGCAGCGGCGCGATGCCGGACGCCAGGATCATGTTGCTGCTGGCGCAATGGCAGATGCCGCTGCAGCTGTGCGCCATCTTCGCGATGTCCGCTGGCGACGGATGGACCATGTGCGCGAACCAGACGTCCGGCCCGAGCCACTCCACCGACTCCGCGTAGTCGATCGGCCGCAGGCCGAACTTCTCGACGCAATACCGATCCTCGTCAGCGGTTTCCGCAAGATGCGTGTGCAGGCCGACCTGGCGATGCGAACGCGCCAGCCGCGCGCTCTCGCGCATCAGCGTGCCGCTGACGCTGAACGGCGAGCACGGCGCCAGGCCGATCCTGAGCATCGAGTGGCGCTCGGGGTCATGGAAGGTATCGATGGCGCGCTGCGAGTCCTTGAGGATCGCGTCCTCCTGCTCGACCAGATGATCCGGCGGCAAGCCGCCTTTCGATTCGCCGACGCTCATCGAGCCGCGCGTCGGATGGAAGCGCACACCGAGTTCATGCGCAGCAGCGATCTCGTCGTCGATGCGGCTGCCGTTCGGGTACATGTACAGATGATCGGCCACAGTGGTGGCACCGCTCATCAGCAGTTCGGCAAGGCCGATCTTGGCGCTCACATAGACCGCTTCCGGGTCCATGCGGCCCCAGATCGGATAGAGCATCTTCAGCCAGTCGAACAGGATCAGACCGCCGCCGGTGCCGATCGCCCGCGTCAGCGTCTGGTACAGGTGATGGTGACCATTGATCAGCCCCGGCATCACGACGCAGCCGGTCATGTTCCGGATAGTGGTCGGCGCCCGCGCCGGATCGGCGGCGATCCAGGCAGCAACCTCGGCTGCAGTGCCGACGCAGGCAATCGTCTTGCCTTCGATGGCGACACTGCCGCCACGAATCTCGCGGCGCGTGGCGTCCATGGTGACGACGACATCCGCGTTCTGAAGCAGCAAGATCTTCATTCGATTCGGGTCAGCGATGGCCTTCGGCAAAAAGCCCGGTGCACAAAGGCACAAAGGGGGAAAACGAGGACACCAAGCGCATCATTTTTTCTTCGTGCCCTTGCCGTTGCTGTTCTTCGTGCCTTTGTGCTCCGGATTGTCCGATTCTGATGACGGCACGACGTTCACTTCGGAATCGAACCCTCGAAATACCTGTTGATCGACAGCACTTCATCGCTCGGCATGGTCTTCCCGGCATCTATCCGGTGCAAAGCACGGATGCACAAAGGGGAAAAGCAAGAACTCCAGGCGCATCATTTATTTCTTCGTGCCCTTGCCGTTGCTGTTCTTCGTGCCTTTGTGCTCCGGATTGTCCGATTCTGATGACGGCACGACGTTCACTTCGGAATCGAGCCTTCGACGCCCTCGACGTACCAGTTGATCGACAGCAGCTCGTCGCTCGGCATGGTCTTGCCGGCGTCGATGCGCAGCTTGCCGCTATTGTCCTTCAGCGGCCCGGCGAACGGATGCAAGGTGCCATCGATGATCGCCTGCTTGCGTGCTTCGAAGACCTTGGCGACCGGCGCCGGCACTGATGGATTCAGCGGCGACAGCACCACCAGCCCTTCCTTGATGCCCCAGCGCACCTGACGGCCACCGGTCCAGGTGCCGGCGAGCACCTTCTTCACTTCGTCGATGTAGTAGACGCCCCAGTTCTGGGTGTTGGCAGTCAGGTGAGCGCGCGGGCCAAAACGGCTCATGTCGGAATCCCAGCCGAAGGCATGCACGCCCTTTTCCTCGGCCACCTGCACGGCAGCCGGGGAATCGGTGTTCTGGCACAGCATGTCGGCACCCTGGGCGATCAGCGTTTCGGCGGCCTGGCGCTCCTTGCCAGGGTCGTACCAGGTGTCGACCCAGATCACCTTGGTCTTGATCTTCGGGTTCACGCTGCGTGCGCCGAGCGTATAGGCGTCGAGATTGCGGATCACTTCGGGAATCGGGAACGAGCCGACGAAGCCGAGCGTGTTGGTCTTGGTCATCGAGCCGGCGATCACGCCGAGCAGATAGGCGCCTTCGTAGAAGCGGGCGTCGTAGTTCACCGAGTTCGGCCCAGACTTGTAACCGGTGGCGTGCTCGAAGCGCGTCTTCGGGAACAGCTTGGCGACCTTCTGAGTCGGGTCCATGTAGCCGAACGAGGTCGTGAAGATCAGCTCGTTCTTGCCGGCGGCCAGTTGGCGGATCACGCGTTCGGCGTCGGCGGTCTCCGGCACGCTGTCGACGAATACGGTCTTGACCTTGGCGCCCATCTCCTTTTCCAGCGCCTTGCGACCAAGATCGTGCTGGTAGCTCCAGCCGCCGTCGCCGACCGGGCCGATGTAGACAAACGCCACCTTCAGCGGCGGCGCGTCGGCCGCGATCGCGGCACCGATGGCAAGGCCGAATGTCGCCAGCGCGGCGATCCAGCGTGACTTCAGGTTTCTCATCTTGTTGGCGACTCCGGGTTCCATTCGACGGTGCTGGTGCGTGATGCACGAAATGTGCGCGCTGGCCGAAGCACAGCAAAGTGCTGCTCACGCCAAGGCGCAAAGACGCGAAGAACAGCAACGGCGAAAAGCCGTCTGCGATTCATCGCTTTTCTTTGCGTCTTCGCGCCTTTGCGTGAGCCGCGTGTCTCGCCCCGGCCATGGCATGCCTATTGCCGTTGTCAGCAATCGCCATCCGGCTCCCGGAACAATCCATGTCATCCACCATCGATGTGCGCGCGTTCATCGCGCAACTGCCGAAAGCCGAATTGCATGTACACCTTGAAGGCACGCTTGAACCCGAGCTGAGCTTCGCGCTGGCGGCCAAGAATGGTGTGGCGCTCGGCCATGAGACGCCGGAAGCGCTGATCGCCGCTTACGACTTCCACGATCTGCCGTCGTTCCTCGCGATCTACTACAAGGCAATGGAAGTGCTGGTCAGCGAGCAGGACTTCTACGAGCTGACCTGGGCCTATCTGGTCAAGACGCGCTCGCAGAACGTTCTGTATTGCGAAATGTTCTTCGACCCGCAAGCGCACACCGGCCGAGGGATCGCCTTCGACACGGTGATCAACGGCATTCACCGCGCACAGGTTCAGGCGGCCGCCGAACTCGGGGTCGAATCGCAGCTGATCATGTGCTTCCTGCGCGAGCTGCCGGCCGAATCGGCGATGGACACGCTGGTCGCCTCGCTGCCGTACAAGCCGTGGATCGTCGGCGTCGGGCTGGATTCGAACGAGCGGGACAATCCGCCGATCAAGTTCGCCGAGGTCTTCGCTCGCGCGCGCGCCGAGGGTTACCGGCTGACGATGCACTGCGACGTCAACCAGCAGAACACCCTGGTGCACATCGGCCAGTGCCTTGAGGTAATCGGCGTCGATCGCATCGACCACGGCGTCAATGCGCTGGAAGACCCGGCGCTGTACGCGGAAATCGCGCGCCGGGGCCTCGGCCTGACGGTCTGCCCGATCTCCAATCGCTTCGTTGTCCAGAACCTCACCGGCGACGAGATCCGCCGGATGCTGGCACTCGGCATGAAGGCGACGATCAACTCCGACGATCCCGCCTATTTCCGCGGCTACATGAACGAAAACCTCATCGCCCTGCATGAGGATGCCGGCTTCACGGCTGCCGAGATCACCACGCTGGTCCGCAACAGCTTCGAGGTCGCCTGGCTCGACGCGCCACGGCGCAAGCACTACCTCGCCCTGCTGGACAGCCACGCGCCATGACCTTGCGAAGCCTGCATCGTCTGCTGCCGCTGCTTGTGCTGGGCATGCTCGGCGCCTGCGTGAAGCCTCCGGCGGAGCTGCTCGGCGAGCCGTCGCCGGTGCCGGCTGCGCCGATTCCGATCAAGGTCGTCGTGGTCAGCATGTTCGAGAACGGCGAAACCACCGGCGACAAGCCCGGCGAGTTCCAGTTCTGGATCGAACGGCAGAAGCTCGATCACAAGCTCGACTTCCCGATGGGCGAGTACGAACTGCGCATGAACGACGCCGGCCTGCTGGCGATCTGCACCGGCGGCGGCATCACCAATGCCGCGACATCGATCATGGCGCTCGGTGTCGATCCGCGTTTCGACCTGCGCCACGCCTACTGGCTGATCACCGGCATTGGCGGTGGCGATCCGGCTGATGTATCGCTCGGTACCGCGGCCTGGGCTCGCTACGTCGTCGATGGCGATCTGCTGTTCGAGATCGACGCCCGCGAAATGCCGAAGGACTGGGCTTACGGCCTGCTGCCGCTTGGCGGCAAGAAGCCGAACGACAAGGCCGACGGCTGGACGGTGGACACGATCTCGTTCGCGCTGAATCGCGCCTTGACCGAATGGGCCTATGCACAGACCAAGGATCACCCGGTCGCCGATTCCGCTGGCATCACCGCGTTCCGTCAGCAGTTCACCGGCTTTCCGAACGCGCTGAAGCCGCCGTTCGTGACCATCGGCGACACGATGTCGTCGAGCACCTATTTCCACGGCGAGCTGATGAGCCGATGGGCCAACGACTGGATGCGCCTGCAGGCCGGTCCGGACGCCAACTTCATGCTGTCGGCGATGGAGGACAGCGGCTCGCTGACCGCGCTGCGCCGGCTCGGCCGTGCCGGAAAGGTCGATCCCGATCGGGTCATGGTGTTGCGCACGGTCAGCAATTTCAGCCAGCAGCCACCGGGCAAGGATGCCGCCTGGAGCACTACGGCCGAATATCCGGAAGACGGGCGCCCGGCACTGGAAGCGGCGTATCAGGTCGGCAACATCGTCGTGCAGAAACTGATCGCCGGCTGGCCGGAATACCGGGACAAGCCGCCCGGCCGCTAGCCGCCATCCGCCTTTACGCACCCTCGGGAATCCGACCATGAAACTCGCAACGCTGTTGCTCACGCTGCTGCTGTGCACGGCGGCCCGGGCGCTCGAAGCGCCGGACCGTCCGCAGCACTACACGCCGACCGACACCATCCTGATTCTGGGTGCCGTACCGCAGGAAATTCCGCCGTTTGTCGATGCGATGAAGGACGCCAGGCAGCTGGCCTTGCAGGGCATTCCGTACTGGCAGGGCACGATCGAAGGGAAGCCGGTGGTGGTCGCGATCACCGGCATCGGCAAGACCTACACGGCGATGACGTCGACATTGTTCCTCGACGCGTTCAAGCCGCGGCTGGTACTGATGAGCGGCACCGGTGCGCGCATCGACAAAAGCTTGCGCACCGGCGATGTGATCGTCGCCACCGTCACGCACGAGCATGACTACGGCAGCCTGACGCGCAACGACATGGTCTACCGGCCAATGAACAGTCCAGCCGATGGCCGCGAAGTGGAGAACGCGTTCTCCCCGCCAGCCTCGCTGCTGAAGCAGGCCGACCAGGCGATCGCCAGCTACAAGGGGCCGGAAGTCACCGCCAATGGCGCGACCTACACGGTGAAGGTGCGGCGCGGTGTGGTGTCGTCATCCGATCTGTTCGGCGTCACCGACGCGCGCATCGAAGGCCTGCGCACGCGCTTCCATACCGACATCATGGAAATGGAATCGGCACCACTCGGTCATGTCTGCGTCGAACTCGGCGTGCCGTTTCTGGTCGTGCGCGCCGGCAGCAATGTCGCGCAGGAAGCGCCGAACGACGACTATCTGCGGCTCGGGCCGATCGCGGCGAAGCAGGCCGCCTATTTCAGCCTGCATCTGCTGAAGTATCTGTAAGGCCCACGACATGAACCGACTCGCCATGCGCACGCTCGCCCTGCTGTTCTGCCTGCTGATCGCGGCCGTAGCGCCGGCCCGCGCCGCCGAAGCCTGGTTCGAGCAGCTCAAGGCCGAAGCGACACCGGAGCAGCTGTATCGCTTCCTCTATGCGCTGCCGAAAGGCGGCGACCTGCACAACCACCTGACCGGCGCCGGCCTGTCCGAATGGTGGTGGGAAGCCGCCCTCGCGCAAGGCGCGCGCGGCTACACCTATTACACCAAGGTGCGTATCGCCAACTGCGTGGCCTATGGCAGCAACGAGTACAGCTTTGCGCCGTACCTGATCCTGTTCCAGAACATTCAGGGCTCGACCTACGACAAGCTCGATGCCTGCAGGAAAAGCGAATACAAGCGGCTGCAGGATCTGACCGCCACCGAGAAGCAGGGCTGGCTCGACAGCATCCGCCTCGATACCAAGCACGAAGGCCGCAACGAGTTCTTCGGCCGGCACTGGGAACGGCTGAACGAGCTGTCGCGCAACCCGCATGTCGTCGCCGAAATCCTGTTCCGCAACATGCAGGCCTTCGGTCGGGAAGGTGTCGTCTATCTCGAAACCCAGGAAGGTGCGGACGGCACGCTGAAGGCCGATGGCAGCACCTATAGCGAAGACGAGACGGTGGCGATCTACCGCG
The DNA here is from genome assembly GCA_026398875.1 of Gammaproteobacteria bacterium. Lineage (GTDB taxonomy): Bacteria > Pseudomonadota > Gammaproteobacteria > Nevskiales > Nevskiaceae > Nevskia. The sequence goes on from JAPLSB010000017.1 coordinate 181,462, forward strand.
CCCGGCTTGCGTCAGCCGACGCCAAGGCTACCGGCGTCACCGTGCGCTTCCAAAGCTCGATCCTGCGCTTCCTGCCCGGCGCCGAGCAGGACCTGCGCGATCTGTACGCGTTCACCGACAAGCACCGCGACCTGTGGGTTGGCGTCAACATGGTTGGCCGCGAGGACGATGACAAGGGCCATCCGCTGCGCTTCCTGAAAACGCTGCGCGAGCTGCGGCTGAAGTACCCGGACATCAATCTGTCGATCCATGCGGGTGAAGTCGACGAGCCGAACCATCATGTCCGCGACACGCTGCTGCTCGGCGCCCAGCGCATCGGCCACGGCGTCAACCTGATCACCGATCCCGACACCATGGTGCGCATGCAGCACGGGCCGTACATGGTCGAGATCAACCTGATCAGCAACCTGCTGCTGGAGTACGTCGACGACTACCGCCAGCACCCGTTCCCGGAATATCTGCGCACCGGCATTCCGGTGGCGCTGTCGACCGACGACCGCGGCATGTGGGATTCGAACATGACCGACGAATTCTTCGTCGCCGTACGCGAGTTCAACCTGTCGTGGGAAGAGATCGTCCAGCTCGGCCGCAACTCGCTGCAGTTCTCGTTCGTCGAAGCACCGGTGAAGCACAAGCTGCTCGCCGATTACGACGCGCGCGTCGCCCGCTTCTCAGCGAGCTTCAGGAAATCCGGATGGGCGGGCTTGAGCGGCGTGAAGCCCGTCAGCTATTCATTCACCTGCAAGCGCTACCAGCTCTGCCTGCCAAGGGAATAGCCGTAGGTTGGGGTGAGCTCGCGAACCCCAACGAAACGCTCCCTCCGCCGTAGGTTGGGGTGAGCTCGCGAACCCCAACGACACGCTCCCTACCCCGCAGGGTGAGCTGAGCTTGCGAACCCCAACGCCACACTCGAAGATCGTCCATGCAATATCGACGGGCGAAGGCTGCCGGCGCGACCTACTTTTTCACGGTCAATCTTGCCGACCGTCGCAGCCGCCTTCTGCTTGAACGAATCGCCGAGCTGCGCAACGCGGTGCGCCTCGTTCGATCGCGGCACTGCTTTGAAATCATCGCCTGGGTCGTTCTGCCCGATCACCTGCATGCCATCTGGACGCTACCGCCGGACGATGCCGATTTCTCCACGCGCTGGGCGTTGATCAAAGCGGGATTTTCCCGGCAGATCTCGGCGGACGAGCCGGTCAGTTCCAGCCGTCGACAAAAAGGAGAACGCGGCATCTGGCAGCGCCGTTTCTGGGAACACCAGATTCGCGATGACGTCGATTTGCAGCGGCATGTGGATTACATCCATTACAACCCGGTCAAGCATGGGCATGTCTCGATGGCATCCGAATGGCCGCATTCGACGATTCACCGCTATATCCGCGCGGGTTTGATGACCGCCGATTGGGCGGCGCCGCACGCCGACGCTTTCGAAGCTGGCGAGTGAGCCGTTGGGGTTCGCAGGCTCACCCCAACCTACGCGTTGCCGCGGGAATAGCTCCGTAGGTTGGGGTGAGCTTGCGAACCCCAACGCACACGCTGCCCGCATTTGACCATTCACTGTTACATCCGCGCGGGTTTGATGACCACTGATTGGGCGGCGCCGCACGCCGACGCGTTCGTCGCTGGCGAGTGAGTCGTTGGGGTTCGCAGGCTCACCCCAACCTACACGCTACGCGTTGCCGCGGGAATAGCTCCGTAGGTTGGGGTGAGCTTGCGAACCCCAACCTGCAAGCTGGCCGCATTCGATCATTCACCGTTACATCCGCGCGGGTTTGATGACCGCCGATTGGGCGGCGGCGCACGCCGATGCATCCGTGGCTGGCGAGTGAGCTGTTGGGGTTCGCGGGCTCACCCCAACCTACGCCGCGGCGCCGGAACCCGTAGGTTGGGGTGAGCTTGCGAACCCCAACGCACGGCTACCTCGGCTCAGGGCGCTGCCGGCACCTCATCCCGATACCGGTCCCAATGACCCACGATCTCGTTGACCACTTTGGAGCCCACCGCGTACGCCGCTTCCACTGAGGCCGCGAGCCCTGAATAGCCCTCGCCACCGCGCTCGCCGAGCAGGCTTTCGGCGGCGCTGACGCCCGGCGGCTGCATCGTGTAATTGCTGGCGGTGCGCAGCACCATCACCCGGTCCTTGTCGACCCGGCCGGTCGGGTCGAGATAGACCAGCGACTGGAAGCTGCCGGTGTCCTCCATCGCCGACGACACGAACTCGCCCTTGCCGTCGGTCCAGTATTTCGTCCAGCCGTTGGCCCAGTCATTCAGCAGCTTGCCGTGCCAGTAGGTCATGCCGGCGAGGTTGTCGCCTTTCATCACGAACGGTGGCTTTTGCGCATTGGGATACCCGACGTACAGCGAACGCCTTTTCTGCAGCGCTTCGCTATCGGCCAGTGGCACATCCTTGGTGAGCTGATAGGCCCACTCGGTCAGCGCGCCATTCAGATGGAACACCTCACCCGCCGATGGCGGATGCGGCCCCTGATACGGGCCGCTGCTGCCGCGCGCGAAGTAGCCGGTCGGCCAGTCGGCCGGCATTTCACGCGCATCGATATCGTGTGCCAGATCGCCATCGACGAGATATTCGGCCCAGGCCGCCGAGCCGATCGACGCATCATTCGGATCGAAACCGGCGATGCCGGCGATCAGCCAGTAGGCGTGGCTCAGGTCGAAGCGGGGATCAAGCCCCAGCGCCATCACCGCCGTGGCCGATTTCGCCGTGCCCATGCCGGTGACCATGCCGAGCACGCCGGTCTCCGGATTCAGGAACAGATCATGGTGATGGGCAAACGCGAAGCGCTGCGTCAGCTTCTGACGTTCGTACCAAAGCTGGAATTCGGCGGCCTTGTCACCGGTGTCGGCCCCGATCTCGAACATCGTCACCACGACGACCTTGATCTCGATCGGCTTTGGCGCCGGCTTGCTGCAGGCGCTGGCCAGCAGCGCCAGCAGCGCCAGCAGTACCAGCATCAGCACGCGGCTCATGGCGTCGCAGCCGTCGCATCGCGAGCAGGTGCACTGGTCATTTCCGGATGGAAGCGCAGCGCGTCACCGATTCGTGGAGTAGCGGCCGGAATCGCGGCGACTTTCGGAATCGCTGCCAGCACGATGCGCAGGCTCAGTGGATTGATGCGCGGATAGACCTGTTTCAGCGTCTCCCACTCCCAGGCACCGACGCCTTCGGCCGGATTGGAGATCGACACCAGCGCTGCGTAGTGGATGCCCATCATCCGCGCATAGGTCATTTCGGTGCCGATACTCATCGTCACCAGATCGGCACCCCACTGCCCCATCATCCGTACTTCGGCAGCGGTCTCGAAGCGCCCGCCGCGCGACTGGATCACCACACCCTGTTCATGCAGCGTGATGTCGTCGTAGTCGTGGCTGGCGCGGATCGCACTGCGGGTTTCGTCAATCAGGATCTTCTGCAACAGAGGATCCATCGCCGGCACGTAGCGCGGGATCGGAATGACGTTAGGATCCGGATAGGCTTCGATCGGCATCGCCAGCGGCCGGCTGATGTTCATGTCGATGAAATCGGTCGGCACCACGTAGTCGTACAGCTTCATTGCCCGATTGATGCCGCCAGCCGTGGCGCCGCCAATCGCCTCGCGCACACCGAGCTGCGCCAGCGCCGCCCAGGTTTCGACGTAGTTGCCGTCGCCGTGCATGTGCACGTAATAGAACGGCACGCCGTCGGTCTCGCAGTACCAGATCACCGGCGAGGTGCCGACCTTGGTCTTCACCCTGAAGCTGCCCTTCATGATGCCGGTCGAGTTCAGCAGCGCATCGTTGATGAACGTGCCGCCGACCAGCGCAATCTTCGCGGGCGGAAAGTCCTTCGCCTGCTTGGCGGCCGGCGCCGCAATCGCCGTGACCATCGTCAGCATCAGCGCGATGCACAGGCCGACAGCACGGCCCCGTTCAACGAATCTCATTGCCTGTACTCCATGGCGATGGCGGCATTGCCGTCGCGGAAAGCCGATGTATCGGCGCAAGCCGAACAAAAAAGGACGCAAGGAAAGGCGTTCCCTTGCGTCCCGTGCTTCATCGTTCCCGTTGCGGGAACTGCGCCCAGCGCTTGTCCACTTTCGCGATCAGAAGCGGTAGGCCACCGTCGCCAGCCAGTTGATTGGCAGCTGCGGCAGCACGACCGTCGAACCGAACAGATCCGGGAAGTTCGAGCGGAAGTAGCGCTCGTCGGTCAGGTTCTTGCCGGTGAGGCCGAACTTCCAGTGCTTGGTCTCGTAGTTCACGCCGATGTTCAGCAGCGTGTACGACGGCAGTTCGACCGCCTGCGAGAAGCCCGAGAACGTCGACGAGGCATGCGTGACACCGACAGTGCTGGTCAGCCCCTTCAGCGGGCCGGTGCTGAAGTTGTAGATGAAGTTGATGCTGAACAGGTCATCCGGAATACCGGCCTTGCGCGCCTTGGTGTTGTCGCCGGTGCCGACGAAGGTCAGGCCGTTGACGACACCGCCGTAGATCAGCGCCGGATCGACACCGGCCGGCAAGTCACTGCCACCGGCAAAGCCGAACTGGAAGCCGTTCTGGATCGCCGACAGGTTGGTGACTTCGAGGTGGGTGTAGGCACCGGTGATCGCGAGATTGTTGGTGACCACGCCGCGGAACTCGAACTCGTAGCCTTCGGATTCGGTCGTGTTGTTGGTGACCACATCCTGGGCATTCAGATCGGTACGCTGCTGCTTGAAGCGATCAACCGACACGAACAGGCGATCCTTCAGGTAGCTACCCTTGACACCGATTTCCGTCAGCGACGACTTGGCCAGCGCCGTACCGTCCCTGACGCTGCTTGGCGCGACCTGGCCGCCCTGCCCCGCCACCAGCGTCGACTGCGAGGCGCGTGTCAGATAGGGCGTCAGACCGACGACCGGCACGTCATAGCTCAGGCTGATCGTCCACGACGGCTTGTCTTCGCTGCCGCTGAACTTCGCGCCATTGCAGGCCGTGGTGTTCAGCGAGCACTCGGTCGAATCGGTGGTCACCCAGTCCCAGCGGCCGCCGAGCAGCAGGTGCACCGACTTGATGAACGTGTAGTCGGCGAGTGCCGCGACGCCGGTGTCGAGATAGTTGCCGATCGTGCGGCTGGACCACGGTTCGATCTCGGCGCCATCGCGCGTCGACAGCGTGCGGCGGTCGATCGGCGTACCGGGCTTGGTGATGTCGCGGCGATCGAAGTACTCGAACGCGAAGTTGTCGCCATGCTCGAAATCCTGATAGCGAACCGAGACGCCGGCCTGGTAGTTCGCCTTCATCCACGACACCGCATCCCAGCTGAACGAGAAGTTCAGCTGGTCTTCGATCGCATAGGTATCGGCGTACTGCGAAAAGCCGTAGGCGTTCTCGTTGATGTTGTCGAGCGACTCGTAGAACGTCTTGTTGACGACCTTGAAGTTGTCGCTGAACTCGTGAATGAAATCGAAGTACAGCGTGATGACCTTGCTTTCGAGCCGGTCATCTTCCTGCGTCAGTACCTGCGAGCCCTTCAGCTTGGCCGTGCCGGAATTGTTCAGCGCCATGTCCGGCCGGTTGGCCAGATCGGCAAGCACCTGTTCCGGCGTCTGTACCGAGGCACCGCCGAAATAGAACAGGCCGAGCGGGTTGCCGAAGCAGTTGTTGACGGTGTCGAGGCAGCGCGCCGACGTCGATTCTTCGGCCGACATCAGGCCATCACCATTGGCGTCGAGCGAATTCGGACTGCCGGTGATGTAGGTGCCGTCGTCGATCAGGTCCTGGGTCAGACGATTCCAGCCGGCGACCTGGTTGCCGCGATAGTCCTGATACATGCCGCCGAACTCGATACGCGACTTTTCAGCCAGCTCGGCATCGAACGCGGCCTGGAAGATGTTCTGGTCGGTGCTGGTGTTCTCGTAGAACGAGCCGGAGCTTTCGCCTTCGGCATACAGGTAGTAACCGAACTTCTTGCCGAGCACTTCGCCGGGGCCGCCGACTTCGCCGTGGATGACGTTCTTGGCGTAGCTGCCGCGAGTCACGCCGACTTCACCTGCCGTGCGCGAGGCATCGGTCTTGTCCTGGGCGCGCTCGGACTTCGGCACGAAGTTCAGGTAGCCGCCGACTTTCGACGGGCCGTAGATCGGCGAAGCCGGGCCGCGCACGATGTCGATGCGATCGCTGGCGCCGATCGGCGTCGGGTAGTTGCCGGGGTTGTCGATGCGACGCACGCCACGGAAGTAGGTTTCACCGGGCGTGCCGCGCAAGTCGAGCGAACCGGCCACACCAAAGAACGACTGCGTGAACGAACCGGGGCTCAAGACCACCAGATCATCGATGTTGCCGATGTTCAGCTTGTCCAGCGTTTCCTTGCTGATCGAAGTGATCGAGCGCGGCGTGTCCTTGATGCTCTTGTCGAAGCCGAACACCGAATCGTTCGCTTCGGTATTCAGGATGTTCACGGCGCGGTTGACCGCACGCACTTCGACCGCCTTCAGCTTGGTGACGCCGGCCTCGCTGGCCGGAGGCGCCGTTTCGGCTTTCGCTGCACTGTCTTCGCTCGTCTGCGCCAGCGCCTGACCGGCGACCGCGAGACTGCTGCCCAGAAAGATCAAGGACACTGCACCGAGACCGCGCGGCGATTTCCTGCGATTCATGAACTACCCCCGTGAAATCCAATTGAGAGGTGGACGCGAAGTCCACCGTGTCGGTATCCCGTGCGGCGTCCGTCCAGCCCCCAGGACGCCACCGGGAAATTGCATACGTTCCGGAAGTCCCCTGCGCAACGAACATGCCATCGACTTCGGCGTAGTCGCACGCGATGCCGGCAGCACATCAATGGCGTGCTGGCCGATCTCGCATGACGATGTTGTTTTTCTGCAGATTCGGATCGAGACAGCCGTACGAGCGAGGCCGCAGGCCACGCACCATCCGGCGTGTGGATCTGTCCGGATTGTCGACAATCACCTTGGCGATGCAGGCCGATGCAGGCCCGGACGCGCGGCACGTGGCACGGGCCTTGCGCTCATTCGGTGCATGCCCGCCCTGCACTTCAATCACTGCGCGTCGCCTCCGCGACCTTGCACCGGCGCGGTCCAGCGCTGCCCGGCACCGGTGCGACGGAGACTCCATTGGCAAGACTGATGCCGTCGAAGGCCCGGAGGCCGCGATGACCCTCGAAACACCGCAGCCGCCACCGCGTCTGCGCCTGCGTGGCATCACCAAGCGCTATCCCGGTGTGATCGCCAACGAAGCGGTCGATCTCGATGTCGGCGTCGGCGAGATCCATGCGCTGCTCGGCGAGAACGGCGCCGGCAAGAGCACGCTGATGAAGATCGTCTACGGCGTGACGCGTCCAGACGGTGGCCACATCGAATGGGAAGGCAGCCGCGTCAGCATCGCCAGCCCGGCCGAGGCGCGTCGCCTCGGCATCGGCATGGTGTTCCAGCATTTCGCGCTGTTCGAGACGCTGACCGTGGCGGAGAACATCGCGCTGGCGATGGACGACCCGCCGAAGCCATCGGCGCTGGCCGCCCGCATTCGCGAGGTGTCGGAGAAATACGGCCTGCCGGTCGATCCCGATCGGCTGACGCACAGCATGTCGGTCGGCGAGCGGCAGCGCGTGGAGATCGTCCGCTGCCTGCTGCAGTCGCCACGGCTGCTGATCATGGACGAGCCGACCTCGGTGCTGACGCCGCAAGCGGTGCTGACGCTGTTCGAGACGCTGCGCCGGCTGGCCGCCGAAGGCATGTCGATTCTCTACATCAGCCACAAGCTCGACGAGATCCGCACGCTCTGCGATCGCGCCACCGTGCTGCGCGGCGGCCGCCGCAGCGGCAGCGCGATTCCGCGCGAGGAAAGCAATGAAAGCCTGGCGCGGCTGATGATCGGCGGCGAACTGCAGGCCTGCCAGCTGACGCCACGAACACCCGGCGAAGTCGAACTGGAGCTGACCCATCTGTCGCTGCCGACGCGTGATCCGTTCGGCACCGCGCTCGATGACCTCAACCTGCGCGTGCGCCGTGCCGAGATCGTCGGCATCGCCGGGGTTTCCGGCAACGGCCAGAAGGAACTGCTGGCGGCGCTGTCCGGCGAGACGCCGAGCCCGCACAGCGGCATGGTGCGCATCGGCGGCCAGTCGGCAGGGCTGCTCGATCCGGCCCAGCGCCGCGCGCTCGGCTTCGGCTTCGTGCCCGAGGAACGACTCGGCCGTGGTGCAGTGCCGGCCATGAGCCTGGCGCAGAACGCACTGCTGACCGGTGCCCGCGCCGGGATGGTGCGTGGCGGCCTGATTCGCCAGTCGCGAATGGCCGAGTTCGCGCAGCAGACGATCGCCGCGTTCAAGGTCAAGTGCAGCGGCGACGCCGCACTCGCCGGCAGCCTGTCCGGCGGCAACCTGCAGAAGTTCATCGTCGGCCGTGAAACGCGGCTGAACCCGAAGGTGCTGGTCGTCGCGCAGCCGACCTGGGGTGTCGATGTCGGTGCAGCGCAACTGATCCGTCAGGCCTTGATCGATCTGCGCGATCAGGGGGTTGCGCTGCTGGTGATTTCCGAGGAACTGGATGAGCTGTTCATGATCTGTGACCGCATCGCGGTGATTGCCCAGGGGCGTCTGTCGCCGCCGATGGCAACCGGCACGCTGACTGTGGAGCAGGTCGGCGTGCTGATGGCCGGCAGCGCCCACGCACCGGAGGCTGCCGATGTCGCAGCCTGATTCGCTGCTGCGCAGGCTCTGGCCGTTTCGCCTGGAGCGCCGCGCAACCCCTTCGGCTGCGATGCGGCTGGCCTCGCCGCTGATCGCCGGCGTGGCGATGGCGCTGACCGGGCTGATCGTGTTCCTGATCCTGGGTCAGGACCCGCTGGTCGCGTTCCGCGTGTTCTTCATTGCGCCGTTCGGCGGCAGCTACGAGATCGGCGAACTGCTGCTGAAGGCCACGCCGCTGATGCTGTGCGCGCTGGGGCTGGCGATCGGCTTCAAGGCCAATGTCTGGAACATCGGCGCCGAAGGCCAGCTGATCGTCGGCGCCATCGCCGGCAGCGCAGTGGCGCTGTTCGGCAGCGAATCGCTGGGGGCACTGACCGTGCCGCTGATGATGCTCGCGGGTGCCATCGGCGGCATGGCTTGGGCGGCGATTCCGGCGTTCCTGCGCACCCGCTTCCACACCAACGAGATCCTGGTCAGCCTGATGCTGGTCTACATCGCCCAGCAGCTGCTCGGCTATCTGGTGCACGGGCCGTGGAAAGACCCGGCCGGCTACAACTTTCCGCAGTCGCGGGCGTTCGCCGAAGCGGCGATCCTGCCGGCGCTGGTTGAAGGCACGCGCGTGACCGGCGCGCTGATCATGGCGCTGGTACTTGCCGTGCTCGCCTGGCTGTTCACCGCCAAGACCCATGCCGGCTACCGCATGCAGGTCGCCGGGCTGGCGCCGGCGGCGGCGCGCTACGCCGGCTTCAGCGACACCCGCAACATCTGGCTGGCGCTGCTGGTCGGCGGCGGCATGGCCGGGCTGGCCGGCATCAGCGAAGTCGCCGGTCCGATCGGCCTGCTGCAGGCGGTGATCTCGCCGGGCTACGGCTTCGCGGCGATCATCGTCGCCTTCGTGGGCCGGCTGCATCCATTCGGCATCGTGCTGGCTTCGCTGCTGATGTCGCTGCTGTATCTCGGCGGCGAAGCGGCACAGGTCGAACTGCAGCTGCCGTCGTCGATCACCGGCCTGTTCCAGGGCAGCCTGCTGTTCTACCTGCTGGCGGCCGACCTGTTCATCGGCTTCCGGCTGCGCCGCATCGTCCGCGCGGTGGCGCCATGAATCTCGACCATCTGATTCCGATCCTGGTCAGCACGGTGATCGCCGCGACACCGCTGATCTACGCCGCGCTCGGCGAACTGGTCACCGAGCGTGCCGGCGTGCTGAACCTGGGGGTCGAAGGGATGATGCTGGTCGGCGCAGTCGCCGCGTTCGCGGCCGGCATTGCCACTGGCAGCCTGAGCATTGCCTTCGTCGCCGGCATGCTGGCGGCCACGGCGCTGTCGCTGCTGTTCGCGTTCCTGACCTTGAGCCTGCAGACCAATCAGGTCGCGACCGGGCTGGCACTGACGTTGTTCGGCGTCGGCCTGTCGGCATTCGTCGGGCGCGATTACGCCGGCATGCCGATCGAACGGGTGCCGAAGATCGACATCGCCGGCCTCAGCGACCTGCCGGTGATCGGCCCGCTGCTGCTGAACTACGACCTGCCGGTTTACCTGTCGATCGCGCTGTACTTCGCGGTCCAGCATTTCCTGACCCGCACCCACACCGGCCTGCGTCTGCGCGCCTGCGGCGAATCGCCAACGGTGGCCCATGCAATCGGTGCACCGGTGATCGCCATCCGCTACCGCGCGGTGATGTTCGGCGGCGCGATGGCCGGCATCGCCGGTGCCTACCTGTCGACGGCGCTGACGCCGATGTGGGTCGAGGGCCTCAGCGCCGGACGCGGCTGGATCGCGCTGGCGCTGGTGGTGTTCGCCACCTGGAAACCGCTGCGCGTGCTGCTGGGCGCCTATCTGTTCGGCGGCGTCACGGTGATGCAGCTGTACGCGCAGGGCTTCGGCGTCGAAGTACCCAGCGAGTTCCTGTCGATGCTGCCGTATGCGGCAACGATCATCGTGCTGGTGATCATCTGCCGCGATCCGAAGACCATCCTGCTCAATCAGCCGGCATCGCTCGGCAAGAGCTTCCATCCGGATGCCTGATCGACACACGACGGCCTGAATCGGCGAGCATCACGGGCCGTGTCGCATGCCAGACCGCAGCGACGCGCAGCCCATCCGATCTTCGTTCAGGACATGCCGACTGCCACCAAGCCCGCCGCCGCAGCCCCCAGAAAACGCGCCATGCCAGCGCGACCGATGCCGTCGGATGCCGCGCCAGCGGCCGATGGCGGCGGCGTCGAGCAGGCCTACGAACGTATCTGGGCCGCGATCATCGACCACCGCCTGCCGCCCGGCACCCGGCTGGTCGAGGACAAGCTGTGCGAGATCTTTGGCCTTGGCCGAACGCGTATTCGTCAGGTACTGCAGCGGCTGGCGCACGAGCAGGTGGTGACCCTGATGCCGAACCGCGGTGCCGTCGTGGCGCAGCCGACGGTGCAGGAAGCGCGCGACATCTTCGATGCGCGCGGGCTGGTCGAAGCCGGCATCGTCACGCGCTTCCTCGAACGCGCCACTCACGCCGACCTGCGTGCCATCCGCCAGCACCTGGCCCGCGAAAAGCAGGCCTGGCGGCGGCGTGACCGGCGCGCGATGCTGAAGCTGTCCGGCGAGTTCCATCTGATCATCGCCGAGCGCGCCGGCAACCCGACGCTTGCCCGGCTGCTGCGCGAACTGGTGTCGCGCTCGTCGCTGATCATCGCGGTGTTCCAGCGCAAGGGCGCCACGCCGTGCCCGCCGGATGCGCACGAAGCGCTGTGCAGCGCGCTGACCTACGGCGACCGGGCCGCGATCGAGCTGATGCAGGACCACCTGCGCCACGTGCTGGACGACCTGAATCTGGTCGAGCCGGGCGCTCCCGGCATCGACCTGAAAGCGGCGCTGGCCGCACTGGCCTGAACCGGTCGCATGCCGCGCTACTGCGCGGTGTAGCCGCCGTCGATCACCAGTTCCGAACCGGTGACGAACTTCGATTCGTCGCTGGCCAGATACAGCACGCCGAAGGCGACATCCATCGCATCGCCGACATGGCCGATCGGGTGCAGCGCATCGAGCGCGGCGCGGCCTTTGTCGACATCGCCGATCGAGCGGATGTAGTCCTCGACCATCGGCGTCCAGATGTAGCCCGGGTGCACCGAATTGACGCGCACCTTCAGGCCGGCCTTGCCGCAATGCAGTGCCGCCGACTTGGTGAAGATCCGCACGCCGCCCTTGCTGGCGTTGTACGAAGCCAGATTCGGGTCGGCGATGATGCCTTCGATCGACGAGATGTTGATGATCGAACCGTTCTTGCCGGTCATCGCCGGGATCGCGTACTTGGTGCCGAGGAACACGGCGTCCAGATTCACCGCGAGGGTCTTGCGCCAGTCGGCCAGCGTGCAGTCCACCGCGTTGCCGGGAATGGCGATGCCGGCGTTGTTGACCAGCACGTGCAGCGCGCCGAAACGGGCTTCGGTCGCGGCGATCGTGGCCGGCCAGCTGGCTTCGTCGGTGACGTCCTGCTGAATGAACTGCGCCTCGCCGCCGTCGGCGACGATCTTCGCCGCGACCGCTTCGCCGGCTGCGCGGTCAAGATCGCTGACCACGACCTTCGCCCCTTCCTTCGCCAGCAGCAGCGCGCAGGCTTGACCGATGCCCTTGGCCGCGCCGGTGACCAGCGCGACCTTGCCTTGTACTCGACCCATGGGGGTTCTCCTCGACGCAATGCCCGTTGACCGGGCGGTGTGCGGGTTCGGTCGCTGCAGCGCCGACCCGCGTGTGGGCGCGAGGCTAACAGCGACGAGCGTCCAGCGGTGGCGCCAGCGACCCGCACGGATCGCCGCCGCTTCCGGCAAGGCTATCCACGAGAATGGTAGTGAACCATACTAAATATCCCATTCATCTCGAACCGACAGCGCCGTGACCGCGACTGTCGGCATGGCCGCCGGCCCGGCGGCCGCCATTGCCAAGGGAAGGAAACGCTCGATGTCCATGCTGTTGCGACGCACCGTGGCTCTGCTGTGCCTGTCCGCCGCCGGCCTTGCCGGTGCCCCTGCGCGGGCCGGCAACGGCCTGAATGTCACCGGCATTGGCGCACAGTCGCTGGGCATGGGCAGCGCCGATCTCGCGGTGCCCGGCTCGACGGCCGCCGTCACCATCAACCCGGCCAATCTGACGCAGATTCCCGGTTCGCGGCTCGATGCCTCGATCGAGCCGTTCGTCACCAACGGCTTCAGCCACCGCGATGCGCTGAACAGCCGCAAGCGCTCGGACCAGCCGTATGGCGCGCTGCTCAATGCCAGCTACGCGCGCAAGCTGTGGCGGCCGGACCTGACGCTCGGCGTCGGCATGTTCGTAGCCGGCGGCTCGGGCTCGGAATACGAGGACCTGAACACCGCGTTCGGCACCGTCGACGCCTATGCGGTGACGTTCGGCGTCACCCGTCTGGCGACCGGCATCGGCTGGCAGCTGACGCCGCAGCTGAGCCTCGGCGCGGCATTCAACCTGTCGTACGCCTCGCTGCGCCAGAAGCTGTATCCGAACACCTCCGACGCCGCGTCCGGCTTCAACGGCCTGCGCCTCGATGGCGCCGACGGCGTCAGCTACAACGGCCGCATCGGCCTGCTGTACCAGCTGACGCCAACCGTCGCGATCGGCGCCAGCTACGCGTCGATCAACAAGCTGAAGCTCGAAGGCGGTGAGCTGAGCGTCAACTACGGCGCGATCGATCAGGGCGTGGTCCGCTACGGCGAGGCCCGCGTAAAGGGCTTTGCGTTGCCGCAGGAGTTCGGGGTCGGTGTGGCATGGCGAGCGACGCCGAAGTGGCTGCTGTCGACCGAAGTGACCTGGCTGGACTGGTCCGGCGCGGCGAAATCGGTGCGCCTGAGCGCCCGCGATCCGGAAACCGCGAACGCCAATGTGCCGCAGTCGGTGGTGCTTGATCAGGCGCTGGAATTCCGCGATCAGTTCGTGTTTGCGCTCGGCACCGCCTACGACCTCACCGACAAGACCCGCCTGATGGCCGGCATCAACTTGGCTCGCAATCCGGTGCCGAGCCGCAATGTCACGCCGACGATCAACGTGACGCAGGAACTGGAGCTGAACCTCGGTATCCGCCAGGTGCTGTCCGATCGCTGGGAGTTCGCGTCGGCGATCCAGTACCAGCCGACCAAGACCGAAGCGGCGAACAACCCGGCCCAGCCGTTCACCGATGCCCGCGATGGCTATGGCGTGATTGCCTGGGTGTTCGAGTTCAGCCGCCGCTGGTGATCGCGCGCGGCCGGCGCGCGGAGATCGCGCTGATTCGCGCCATCACCGCATCCGCATCCAGCGTGGTCGCCAGCCGCCGCCGCCAGTTCGGGTGCTCGTCGATGGTGCCCGGCACGTTCGGCTGCTCGATGACGCCGAACAGGTCTTCGAGCGGCACCAGCGCCAGCGGTGACGGCGTCGCTGCGACGAAAGCGCAGGCGGCATCGACCACCGCTGCCGGCTGATCGACCGGCGGCTGCGCGCCGCTGGCGACCCCGGCATGGACGAACGCTGCCCACAGCTTGTCGCGGTCCTCGGCGCGGCTGCGCCGATCCCAGGCTTCGTCCTGGCCTTCGCCGTACAGCGCAAGCTGCGCGCGCCAGTCGATGTCGCGGCCGGTCCACCAGCCAGCAACGGTCGGCAGATCGTGAGTCGTGGTCATCGCCACGACATCGGCCGGCCAGCGCGACGGGTCGACGAACAGGCCCCAGTCGCGCTCGAACCACAGCACGCGCATGCCGAGGATGCCGGCCGGGCTCATCCGCTGGCGGAAGCCGTCCGGCACCGTGCCCATGTCCTCGCCGATGATCACGGCGCGCTGCCGCCACGACTCCAGCGCAATGAGGCCGAACAGCGCATCGATCGGGTATTGCAGGTAAGCGCCTTCGCGCGGCCCGGCGCCGTCCGGGATCAGCCACAAACGGCCGAGGCCGATGACATGATCGATGCGCAGGCCGCCGGCATGGCGCAGCTGGGCGCGCAGCAGTTCGAGGAACGGCGCATAGGCGGCATCGATCAGCGCCCGCGGCGAATAGGCGGTCAGCCCCCAGCCCTGGCCGAGCGCGTTCAGCGCATCGGGCGGCGCGCCGACCGACAGCCCCTGCAGGAAATCCTGCGGCCGGCTCCAGCCATGGCTGCCGCCGCCATCGGCGCCGACCGCCAGATCGCTGATCAGGCCGATCGCCATGCCGCCGGCTTTCGCCGCTGCCTGTGCCTGCTGCAGGCCGCGGTCGGCCAGCCATTGCAGGCGCAGATGGAACGCGACTTCGTCGGCGTAATCGGCGGCAAAGGCATCGACCGCCGCGCTGCGCGGATCGCGGTACTCGCCCGGCCAGTCGGTCCAGCGCCACAGCGACGGCGACTGCTGCAGGAAGTGCGCGTGCAGCGCTTCGAAGCGCGCGTGATCGCGAAGTGCTGCACCGCCGGCCTCGACAAACGCGGCGCATTCGGCGCGCAGTTCGTCCGATAGCTGATCGAAGCCGGCCAGCAGCCGGCGCGCCAGCTTCAGACGCAAGCTCGCGGCGCGTGGCCAGTCGACCAATTCCAGCGATTCCAGTTCAGCGGCGAGCGCCGCAGCGCCTTCAGCGGCCAGCGCGGCAGCCATGGCATCGGCACCGAACACGTCGGCCAGATCGACATGCAGCGCGTTGACGAACAGTCGGCTCGATGGCGAGTAAGGGCTGAAGCGCTCGACGTCGGCGGCGAACAGCGCATGGACCGGGCTGACCGCCAGCGCATCGGCACCCCGTTCGCCAAGCGTTTTTGCATGGGCGCCAAGCGCAGCGAACGTGCCGATGCCGCCATCACCTTCCGAGCGCAAGGCGTACAGCTGCGCCGTGCAGCCCCAGCGCCGGCGCGCACCGGCCAGGTCCTGCACGGTGAACGCACGCGCCGGCACCACGGCCAGCTGCACATGCTGGCCATTGATCGCCAGCCGGTGATAGCCGATCGGCGCGAACAGCGCGATCCGGCAGAGGCCGTCGTCACCGGCTTCAGCAACGCCGTTGAGCACGGTGCCGTCTTCAAGCGTCAGACGATAAGCGCGCGCAGCCGGATCAGCGATCGGCCCGACCACGGCCGGCGCCCCGACCGACACCACCAGCATCGGCGGCAGCACGGCGGCGGCGTGTTCGGCCGCCAGCCGCGCCAGCTCGCGTTCGCAGGCCGCCGTATCGTCGGCGCGGTAGCCGAGGGCATGCAGGATCGCCTGCAGCGTGTCGTCGCGAACTTCGCGATGCACGCCCTGCCAATCGATCCAGCGGGTCGACAGGCCGACGGTCGCGGCCAGTTGCTGCAAGGCGGACATCAGCGTTCGGCTCCCGGGTTCAGGTTCACGGTGGCGGCGATCAGCATCACGCTGTGGGCGCCGACCATCACCTGCTCGGCGTCGATGACATCTTCCGGCGCCTGAGGCGCAGCGCTGTCGATCAGGCGGCGCCAGGCATAGGCCGGCGTCGGCAAACGGAACGGCGCGTCCTCATGCGAGCCGTTGACCAGCAGCAGGGTGACATCGACCGTGTCGCGGTCGATCGCGACAGCGCGGCGCAGGATCACCCGGCGGCCGTGGACGTCCTGCCAGGCCTCCGGCGACAGGCGATCGGCGCGCTCGTCGAACCAGGCGATATCGGCAACACCGGGCAGCGGCTCGGAACGGCCGTGCAGGTAGTGCGCAGCACTCAGCGATGGATGCGCCTTGCGGGCGGCGATCAGCCGCGCGGTGTAGTCGATCTGGCTGCGGCCCGGTTCGCTGTCGGCGAGCGACCAGTCGAGCCAGGTCGTGCGGTTGTCCTGGCAGTAGGCGTTGTTGTTGCCGCCCTGCGAGTGGCCGAACTCATCACCGGCCAGCAGCATCGGCGTGCCGTTGGCGCTCAGCAGCGTGGCCAGCAGCGCACGCCGGATGCGGGCGCGCTTGGCATTGATCGCCGCGTCATCGGTCGGGCCTTCGATGCCCCAGTTGGCACTGTGGTTGTCGGAGTGGCCATCGCGGTTGTCCTCGCCATTGGCGAGGTTGTGCTTGGCCGAATAGGCGACCAGATCGGCCAAGGTGAAGCCGTCGTGCGCGGTGACGAAGTTCAGCGAGGCCGACGGCCGCCGGGTGCTGTGATCGAACAGGTCGGCCGAGCCGCTGAGCCGTGCCGCCAGCGCCGGGCGCATTGCTTGATCACCGCGCCAGAAGCGGCGCACATCGTCGCGGAAGCGATCGTTCCACTCCGAAAAGCCCGGCGGATGGCGGCCGAGCTGGTAACCGCCGGGGCCGATGTCCCAGGGCTCGGCGATCAGCTTGACTCTGGACAGCACCGGGTCCTGGCGCAGCGCGTCGAAGAAGCCAGCGCCGGGATCGAAGCCGCCGGCCTCGCGGCCGAGTGTCGAGGTCAGATCGAAGCGGAAGCCATCGACATGGAACATCTGCACCCAGTAGCGCAAGGAATCCATCACCAGCTGCAACACCCGCGGATGGCTCAGGTTCACCGTGTTGCCGCAGCCGGTGTCGTTGATGCAGTGGCGCTCCGCCCCCGACACCAGCCGGTAGTAGCTGGCGTTGTCGAGGCCGCGAAAGCTCAAGGTGGGCCCAAGTTCGCTGCCTTCGCCGGTGTGGTTGTAGACCACGTCGAGAATCAGCTCGATGCCGGCTTCATGCAGCCGCCTGACGGTGCTGCGGATCTCGCGGAAGCCGCCTTCGGTGATGTAGCGCGGCTCAGGCGCGAAGAAGCTCAACGTGTTGTAGCCCCAGTAATTGCGCAGCCGCCGCGCCTGCAACTCGCGGTCCTGGACGATCGCGTGAATCGGCAGCAGCTCAACGGCCGTGATGCCGAGCTTGACCAGGTGCTCGATCATCCGCGGATGGCCAAGGGCCGCGAAGGTGCCGCGTTCCGGCGCCCGCAAATCGCTGCGCAGCATGCTCAGGCCGCGCACATGGGCTTCGTAGATCACCGTCTTCGACCACGGCACGTTCGGCGGCCGGTCATCGCCCCACTCCATCACCGTTTCGCTGACTACCGCTTTCGGCATCGAGGTGGCGCTGTCGCGACGGTCATAGGACAGGTCGTGCTTGGCCGACCCAAGCCGGTAGCCGTACAACGCATCGGACCAGGCCAGCGCTCCGGCCAGCCGCCGCGCATACGGGTCGAGCAGCAGCTTGTGCGGATTGAAGCGGTGGCCGCGATGCGGGTCGTAAGGGCCGTGAGCGCGGAAGCCGTACTGCTGGCCCAGCCGGGCATTTGGCAGATAGCCGTGCCAGACCTGGTCGGTGCATTCGGGCAGGCTCAGGCGTTCCAGCTCGCGCTTGCCGCTGGTGTCGAACAGGCACAGCTCGATCCTGTCGGCATGCGCCGAGAACACCGCGAAGTTGACGCCGCTGCCGTCCCAGGTCGCACCGAGCGGATACGGGCTGCCCGCTTCGAGCCGCCGGTTCATGCGTCGGGCACCAGCCACAGGCTGGCCAGCGGCGGCACCATCAGGCACAGGCTCGCCGGCTGGCCGTGGCTTCCGATGTCGTCGGCAACGATCACGTCCACGTTTCCGACGGCGCTGCCGCCGTAGATCGCCGCATCGCTGTTGAGGATCTCGCACCAGCGACCTGCCACCGGGACGCCAACGCGATAGCGGCCGAGCACCGCCGGCGTGAAGTTGCAGATCACCAGCACCGGCGGGCTGCTGCCGTCCGGATCGAGCCGCAGCCAGGCGAACGTGCTGTTGGCGGTGTCGTCGACGATCACCCAGCGGAAGCCGCGGCTGTCGCAGTCACCGCGATGCAGCGCCGGGTACTCGCGATAGAGCCGGTTCAGGTCGCCGACGTAACGCTGCAGCCCAAGCTTCAGCGGTTCATCGAGCCCGAACCAGTCCAGCTCGCGGTCGTGGTTCCACTCGCGTTCCTGGGCGATCTCACCGCCCATGAACAACAGCTTCTTGCCGGGATAAGCCCACATCAGGCCGTAGTACGCGCGCAGCCCGGCGTGGCGCTGCCAGGCATCGCCCGGCAGCTTGGCGACCAAGGCCTTCTTCAGATGCACGACCTCGTCATGCGACAGCGGCAGCACGAAGGCTTCGGCATGGGCGTACATCAGGCCGAAAGTGATCTCCGCATGGTGATGGCGGCGATGCACCGGATCGCGCGCCATGTACTGCAAGGTGTCGTGCATCCAGCCCATGTTCCACTTGTACGCAAAGCCCAGGCCGCCGTGTGCGGTGTCAGCGGTGACGCCGGGCCACGACGTCGATTCCTCGGCGATCACGATTGCGCCCGGGCAGCGCTCGGCGATCACCGCGTTCAGCTCGCGGACGAAGGCGACCGCTTCCAGGTTCTCGCGACCGCCGAAACGGTTCGGCACCCACTCGCCGGCCTTGCGCGAATAATCCCGGTGCAGCATCGAAGCCACCGCGTCGACCCGCAGGCCGTCGACGCCGTAGTGCTCGATCAGCTGCAGCGCCGCGCCGATCAGGAAGCCGCTGACCTCGGGCCGGCCGTGGTTGTAGATCAGCGTGTTCCAGTCCGGGTGATAGCCCTCGCGCGGGTCCTCGTGCTCGTACAGCGCAGTGCCGTCATAGCGGCGCAGACCATGGGCATCGGCCGGGAAATGCGCCGGCACCCAGTCGACGATCACGCCGAGCCCGGCGGCATGCGCCGCCGCGACGAAACGCGCAAAGCCATCCGGCGTGCCATGGCGCGCCGTCGGCGCATACAGGCCCAGCGGCTGATAGCCCCAGCTGCCGCCGAACGGGTATTCGGCAATCGGCATCAGTTCGATATGGGTGAAGTTCAGGCTGACGACGTACGGAATCAGCCGCTCGGCGAGTTGCTCCCAGTTGGGTGAAGCACCGTTGCCGAATTCGTTGCGCTGCCACGATCCGGCATGCACCTCGTAGATCGAGATCGGCGCGTCGCGGCGCTGCCGCACATCGCGATGCGCAAGTACCGCGACCGGCGGCGACAGCGCAGCGACCACCGAAGCCGTGCCCGGTGGCGCTTCGGTCTGCCGGGCGAACGGATCGGCCTTCAGACAGCGGTTGCCATCGGCACCGATCAGTTCGAACTGGTAGCGCGCACCGGTCGCAAGCCGCGGCACGAACAGCTCCCAGATGCCGGCCTCGACGCGACGGCGCATGACATGGCGCCGCCCGTCCCAGAGATTGAAATCGCCAACCACCGACACTCGTCGCGCATTCGGCGCCCAGACCGCGAAGCGCACGCCGGGCACGCCGTCGATCGCCATCGGCTGCGCGCCCATCATCCGCGCCAGTTCGCGATGCCGGCCTTCGTGAAACAGGTGCAGGTCAAGTTCACCCAGCAGCAGGCCGTAGCTGTACGGGTCCTCGATGTTCTGGATGGCGTCCAGCCAGTGGATGCGCAGGCGATAGCCGGCCGACACAACCAGCGCTGCCTCGAACAGGCCGTCACCGGCGTGGTCGTGCAACGCGCCGAGCACGACATCGGTATCGCTGTCGATCACTTCGACAGCATGCGCACCCGGCTGGAACGTGCGGATCACCTCGCCATGCCGGCCGAGCACGGCAAAGGCGTCGACCGGCTCGCCGCGCACCAGGGCATCGAGCCGGCAATCGCGCGGCGGCAGGCGGGCTTCAGGAAGGCGACTCATGGCAGGGCGCGGTCGCAGGCGGTGAACGATCGTGGGGCATGCACGCCAGTCACCGGCGTGCGCTGGCATCGAATTCGCATGCTTCGTGCCGCCGTCCGCACCGGACAGGTGCAGGCCGCAGCAAAACGGACCGGCGGGCGCGACGAGCAGGCAGTGCCGGGCGATCATAGTTCAAGCTAGACGGGCCAGGCCCTGGAGACGCGCAGACGTGTCGACGCAACCGGAAGGACGTTTTGTCAGCCGCGCCACGCGCGAAACCCTGGCCCTGGTGATGGCCGGCGGACGCGGCGCTCGGCTGAAGCAGCTGACCGCCAATACCGCGAAGCCGGCGGTGCCGTTCGGCGGCAAGTTCCGGATCATCGATTTCACGCTGTCGAACTGCATCAACAGCGGCGTGCGCCGCGTCGGCGTGCTGACCCAGTACAAGAGCCACGCGCTGATCCGCCATCTGCAGATGGGCTGGGGCTTCATGCGCGGCCAGTTCGGCGAATTCGTCGAACTGCTGCCGGCCGAGCAGCGCAGCGAAGGCACCAGCTGGTACACCGGCACCGCAGATGCGGTCTACCAGAACATCCCGTTCATTCGGCAGCATCAGCCGGCGCATGTGCTGATC
This sequence comes from Gammaproteobacteria bacterium, assembly GCA_026398875.1. Lineage (GTDB taxonomy): Bacteria > Pseudomonadota > Gammaproteobacteria > Nevskiales > Nevskiaceae > Nevskia. The sequence continues at coordinate 202,340 of JAPLSB010000017.1, forward strand.
CTGGCCGGCGATCACATCTACAAGATGGATTACGGCCCGATGATCGCGCAGCACGTTGCCAACAACGCCAAGGTGACGGTCGGCTGTCTCGAAGTGCCGCTGACCGATGCCAGCGAATTCGGCGTGATGACGGTGGACGGCCGCAACCGCGTGGTCGCTTTCGATGAAAAGCCGAAAGACCCGAAGCCGATGCCCGGCAAGCCCGACGCGGCGCTGGCCAGCATGGGCATCTACGTGTTCGATGCCCGCTTCCTGCTCGACACGCTGTCGAAGGACGCCGGCGTCAGCGAATCGAGCCATGACTTCGGCCACGACATCATCCCCAGGGCGATCGCCGAATCGGATGTGTTCGCCTACCCGTTCCGCGATCTCTACGACAGCAGCAAGCAAGGCTACTGGCGCGATGTCGGCACGGTGGACGCGTTCTGGAAAGCCAATCTGGAACTGACCGACGTGCTGCCGGAGCTGAACCTGTACGACGACCGCTGGCCGATCTGGACCCACGCCGCGCAGCTGCCGCCAGCGAAGTTCATTCTCGACAAGCCGGAGGCGCGCGGCTGCGCGATCGATTCGATGGTCAGCGCCGGCTGCATCATTGCCGGAGCCGAAGTGCGCAATTCGGTGCTGTTCAACAACACGCGGGTCGAGACCGGCAGCCTGATTGCGCAGTCGGTGGTGCTGCCCGGCGTCACCATCGGCCGCAACTGCCGGATCAACAAGGCGGTGATCGACGAAGGCTGCGTGATCCCGGACGGCACCGAGATCGGCGAAGGCACGGCCGGCAATGCCAGCTGGTATCACGTCACCAAGTCCGGGGTCACGCTGGTCACCCCCGAGATGCTGGAAGATTAGCGCTCACATCTTCCGGATGGCCTGACGATGAAGCTTCTGTTCGCTGCCAGCGAAGCGCTGCCGCTGGTCAAGACCGGTGGTCTTGCCGATGTCGCCGGTGCCCTGCCCGGTGCGCTGGCCGCACTCGGCGTCGATGTCCGCGTGGTGCTGCCGGCCTATCGCGGCACGCTGGCGCAGCTGCTGGATCCGGTCCGGCTCGGCGAACTGGACGTGCGGGGCCAGCGCTTCACCGTCTGGTCCGGCTGTCTGCCCGGCTCGAAGCTGGTGCACTGGCTGATCGACTACCCGTGGCTGTACGCCCGCGATGGCGATCCGTACCACGACCCGCAGCACCGCCCCTGGAATGACAACGCCTGGCGCTACGGCTGCTTCAGCGAAGCGGTGGCCCGGCTGGCAATGGGCGAAGCCAGCGGCGGCTGGAAGCCGGATGTCGTGCACTGCCACGACTGGCAGACCGGCCTGGTACCGGCCTGGCTGAAGCTGCGCGATCCGGCACCGCGCTGCGTGTTCACCATTCACAACCTGGCCTACGGCGGCGTGTTCCCGCGCAGCCAGTTCAACGCGCTGGGCCTGCCGCCCGGCTGGTGGTCGCTCGATGGCCTGGAGTTCCATGGCCAGATGTCGATGCTGAAGGCCGGCCTGGTGTTCGCCGATGCGATCACCACGGTCAGCCCGACCTACGCTCGGGAAATCCGCACCGCCGCGTTCGGCCACGGCTTCGAAGGCTTGCTGGAACATCTGTCAGCGCGCCTGAGCGGCATCCTCAACGGCATCGACGATGCGCTGTGGAACCCGGCCAGCGATCCGCACCTGGCGCAGACCTACAACGCCGGCAGCCACCGCGCCGGCAAGCACGCCAACCGTCGGGCGATCCAGCAGGAACTCGGGCTGCCGCAGGACGACAGCGCGGTGCTGGTCGGCATGATCGGCCGGCTGACCGACCAGAAAGGTTTCGATCTGCTGCTGGCCGCGCTGCCGGAACTGCTGAAGCTGCCGATTCAGCTCGCCGTGCTGGGCAGCGGCGACAAGGCGCTCGAAGCGGCGCTGGCCCGCGAAGTGCTGGCGGCACCGGGCCGGATCGGGCTCAAGCTCGGCTTCGACGAAGGCCTGGCCCATCGCATCGAAGCCGGCTCGGATCTGTTCCTGATGCCGTCGCGCTTCGAGCCCTGCGGGCTGAACCAGATGTACAGCCAGCGCTACGGTACGGTGCCGATCGTTCATCGCACCGGCGGCCTGGCCGATACCGTCACCGATGCCACACCGCGCACGCTGAAGCAGGGCACGGCAACCGGCGTGGTGTTCGAGCACGCCGACGTCGGCGGTGTGGTCTGGGGCGTCACTCGCGGTGTCGAGCTGATCCGCGATGAGGCCAGTCGCCTGAGCCTGATCCACGCCGGCATGAGTCGAGACTTTTCATGGTCCGGCTCGGCGAAGCAGTACCTGGCGCTGTATGCCGGAGCCTGAAGCACGCTCAGGCCAGGACGCGAAGCAACGAACAGCTTGAAAAACCGGAAATCACCAAACGCCGTTCCTGGCGCCTTTGCGGCTTGGCGTGAGGCCGCGGATCACGTCCGCCAAGTCAGGCGTGCGCCGCACGATCACGCCCGGTAAAGTCGCGCCGCCCTATTCGTCCCACCCCCGAGGCAGAACCCGCATGACCGAACAGATCGCCACCAACGTCCACTGGCACCACGGCGAGATCAGCCGCGCCGACCGCTATCGCGTGCTCGGCCAGAAGGGCGCGACGCTGTGGTTCACCGGCTTTTCCGGCAGCGGCAAGAGCACCGTGGCGGTGGCGCTGGAAGCAGAACTGCTGAAGCGCGGCCGGATCAGCTACCGGCTCGATGGCGACAACATCCGCCTCGGCATCAACAAGAACCTGGGCTTCTCGGCCGCCGACCGTACCGAGAACATCCGCCGCATCGGCGAGATCGCGAAACTCTTCACCGACGCCGGCGTGATCGCGCTGTCGAGCTTCATCAGCCCATATCGCGCCGACCGCGATGCGGTGCGCGCGCTGCACGCCGAAAGCGCCATGGACTTCATCGAGATCTACGTCGACTGCCCGCTGGAAGAAGCCGAGAAGCGCGATCCGAAGGGGCTGTACAAAAAAGCCCGCGCTGGCCAGATCAAGAACTTCACCGGCATCGACGATCCGTACGAAGCCCCGAACGCGCCGGAACTGGTGCTGAAGACCGCCGAGATGACGCTGCAGCAGGAAGTCGATGCGGTCATCGCGCTGATGGTGAAGCGCGGACTGATTCTCGACGTCTGAGCCGGCACAACGCATCTGCCGGTGCGCAAGGCGCCGGCAGATGCTTCAGCGGACGTTGCTGACCGGGACGATCCGCCATCAGCCCGACGTCCGCTGATCAGCCGCTCGAGGCCGCTGCAAGCCTGACGGCAGAAGCCGGGGTCACAACGAACGGCACTGCCCTCAGGCCGCGACCGCAGCGACCTCGCCACGCGCGGACAGCCGATCCACCAGCGCCGGCAAGGTGCGCAGGCTGGCAAAGTGGTGGTGAATCATTTCCAGCCATTCGCTGCCGAACAGTTCCAGCTTCGCGGCATCCGGCAGACGCTGCAGCGCGTCGCGCTCGACGACCCGCAGACCGCTCAGCGCGTACTGCGCGCCGTTGTTGGTGCGGATGTTGGCATCGACCGCGACCAGCAGATCGAGTTCGGCCACCTTCCTCGCGAACTGCCGAGCCAGATCCATCTGCGCCTGATACAGGCTCAGGAACTGCACCATCCGCTCCAGCGTGACGGTGCGCGCGCCGGTGTCGTCGAACAGCGCGGCCCCTTCGGTTTCGCTGACCGTGTCGGCATCGGGATCGAAAGCCAGCAGGAACTGATCGTCGGCCGCATTGTTGGCCTGCCCCAGTGCGAACGGATAGCAGCGCACGAAGGCCGGGACATAGCGGCCCTGCCAGTGACCGTCGTCATCGATGAACAGGTTGTCGGCATTGGTCAGTCCGACCAGCGCCACGATATGCAGCCGGTCACCTTCACCGGCAAACACGATCGGATATTCCTGCGACGCCAGCGGGATCTCGCTGAAGGTCAGCGGGATGGCATTGCTGCCGCGCGCGAAGGCGTGCGAGGCGCGCGACTTCAATTTCAGATTCCGGTGCAGCAGCGAATCCAGCGCTTCGATCCGCTTGAAGAACAGCGGCAGCCGGGTGTCTGCGGCGGCGGCGCTGGCGGCCGCGGGTACTGCTTCACTCATCATCAAGCTCCTGATCGTCGCCCCGCGTCGCGGGCCGTCACGTGTTGTCCGGAACGATACCGCAAGCGCCGCGACGGTCGCCGATCAGCCGTTGATCCCGATAGCGCAAGCGTCACGCGCAGCGGTCGAACAGAGTCGTCCTCGTCATGCCGGCGCGCTCTACCGCATGGCCAGCAGCGGCGCGGCGAGGATCAGCAGAATGATGATGGCCAGCAGCCACCCGTACTTGCGGATGCCCGACCATGGCGTCCCAGGCGCTTGCGCGGCCGCGACTGGCAACGACATGCCGGCCTTTGCCTCGTTCCGACTGGACAAGGCAGCCGACGATCGACGCGCGGCCTCCGGCAGACCGTCGAGATCAGGGCTACGCGATGCGTTCGACACAGAATCGCCGCGCAGACCGGCGAAGACATGACGACGACGCGCGCGATACTCGTCGCGTGGAATCTGACCGAGCCGGTAGGCGTCACCGAGGATCTGCAGATCATTGTTGGCCGCGCGCTCGCGCTCGTTCATGCCGAGGCTCGGGGCGTGCCACTCGCGATCCCTCGCGTCGTGGTGGGCATGGCAGGCTCAGGCGCCAAGGCGAACAACCACCGCCGAAACGTTGTCGCGTGCGCCGCGCGCCAGCGAGGTGTCGAAGATGTTGTCGATCAGGCTCGGCGGCGATCCGTTCGCATGAAACAGCGCCTCGAGTTCACGGTCGGTCATTTCCTTGTTGACGCCATCCGAACAGAGCAGGAACTGCACGCCGGAACGGCTGGGCGCGACCAGCCAATCGACGAACAGACGCTCTTCGGCGCCGATGGCACGCGTCAGCATCCCGCCACCCGGCTGTGGCGGCGGCTGAGCGTCATCGCGTGCGCGGAGTTGGGCAAACGGGTCTTCGATCTGGTGCGCGTGGTCGCGGGTCAGCTGCTGCAGGCGCCCCGCCTCGTAGCAGTAGACGCGGCTGTCGCCGACCCAGCCACAGACCATGTACTCGGGGTGATGGACCAGGAGCGCAACCGTCGAAGCGATCAGGTCAACGCCACGCTCGCGGGCCGTTCGGCGCAGCTCGGTGTTGACCGCTTCTAGGCTGTCCTCGATCACGTCGATGAAGTCATCGACGCTGTCAGGGCGCGTCAGCTCACCCAGGCGCTCGACGATTCGCCGGCTGGCAAGGTCGCCGGCCGAGTGACCGCCAAGACCGTCGGCGACGACCCACAGGCCGAGGTCCTCGCGAACCAGCACGGCATCCTCGTTATGACCGCGGACCTTGCCGATTTCGGTTCGGCCAAACGATCGGTAGGCAGGCTCGGTCATGCGCATGTCAGGCGACAGGCAACGCGCGCAAATCGCGTCGCCGATCGGCGGAAACCGGCACTGCACCAGTCGAACGGGATCCAGACAGGGAGACAGATGATGCGGGCGGCACGGGTTTCGGCATTGCAGGCATCAAACGTCGGTGCTCGTCGGGTTCGTCATCCATCGATATGCATTGGAGTGTGCCAGCGCCGGACCGATCGGCGGAAGTCGAAGAAACGTCTGCCACCCGAACAAGGTGTTTACAGACGCGCGAACACCGCTGGCCGAAAAAGCGCCGGACATGAAAAAGCCCGGATACCTTTTCGGGTACCGGGCTTTGACGTTCTGCTGTTCCGGCAGCAAACGCGGCTGCCGAAGATGTTGGCTGGGAGACTAGGACTCGAACCTAGATAAACAGAGTCAGAATCTGTTGTCCTGCCATTAGACGATCTCCCAAAAATCGAACGGTCGATGCCTTGACCGTCTTGTCCAGCGCCGCCAATGCAAGCCGGCGCCAGACGAAGCGAATTAACGCTTCGAGTACTGCGGTGCGCGACGGGCGCCGTGCAGGCCGACCTTCTTGCGCTCGACTTCGCGAGCGTCGCGAGTGACGAGACCAGCTGCGCGAAGGCCCGGACGCAGCGCTTCGTCATACTTAATCAGCGCGCGGGTCAGACCGTGGCGGATCGCGCCGGCCTGGCCGTTCGGGCCGCCACCGGCAACCGTCACCTTGATGTCGAAACGGCCGACGCAGTCGGACACTTCGAGTGGCTGGCGAACCAGCATGCGCGAGGTTTCGCGGCCGAAGTAGGCTTCGACGGTCTTGCCGTTGATCGTGATGTCGCCCTTGCCCGGACGAATGAAGACGCGGGCGGCGGCGGTCTTGCGGCGACCGGTGCCGTAATGCTGATCAGCAGGCTGCTTGAGCGTGGCCATGGATTAACCCTTGAGCGTGAAAGTGACAGGCTGCTGCGCGGTATGCGGGTGCTCGGCACCGGCATAAACCTTCAGCTTGCGGTACTGCGCGTAGCCCAGCGGGCCCTTCGGCAGCATGCCCTTGATCGCCTTCTCGATGACGCGCTCCGGGTGCTCGGCCATCATCTTGCCAAGCGTGGTGAACTTGATGCCACCCGGGTATTCGGTGTGACGCCAGTAGATCTTGCCTTCGGCCTTGTTGCCGGTGGCCTTGATCTTGGCGGCATTGATGACGATGACGTAGTCACCGGTATCGATGTGCGGAGTGAACTCCGGCTTGTGCTTGCCGCGCAGACGGCGCGCGACTTCCGAGGCGAGACGGCCGAGAACAACGCCTTCGGCGTCGATCACTGACCATTCGCGCTTCGCATTCTCGTTGGTTGCGAAATAGGTGCTCATGAATCCTGCTCTTGGACCCCGCGGGCCATGCGGCCGGGAGGCAATTATTGTTCAGTCGACCGATGCAGCAGGGCGACCTCGGGCAAAACGAGCGCGGAGTTTAGTGAGCCGAGCCTGCGCTTGCAAGGCCACAGCCGCCAAAAAGTTGGCCGGGCTGCGAAAAGCCGTTCGACGGCGGAGACTCAGTGACCGAAATTGATCTTGCCTTCGAGATTGCTGCGCGAGTCGGCATTGGCAAGCGCTTCATCGAGGTCGATGACGCCATCGGCGTGCAGCTTGTACAAGGCCTGGTCGAAGCTCTGCATGCCGCGATCCGATGACTGCGCCATCGCGTCGCGGAGTTCGTCGATGCGACCGGCGACGATCAGGTCCTGAACGAACGGCGTGTTGATCAGCACCTCGACTGCGGCCACGCGCCGGCCATCCTTCTTGCGCACCAGTCGCTGCGAGATGATCGCCCGCAGGGTCAGCGACAGATCGAGGTACAGCTGCGGCCGCTGGCTGTCCGGGTACAGGTTGACGATCCGCTGCAACGCCTGCCACGCGTTGTTGGCGTGCAAGGTCGAGATCGCCAGGTGGCCGGTGTTGGCCAGTTGCAGGCAGGCGTCCATGGTTTCGCGCGCGCGCACCTCGCCGATCAGGATGACGTCCGGTGCTTCGCGCAGGCTCGACTGCAACGCCCGTTCGTAGCTGACCGTGTCGGTACCGACCTCGCGCTGGTTGACGATCGAACGCTTGTTGCCATGGACGAACTCGATCGGGTCCTCGATCGTCAGGATGTGACCGGCCGCATGCTCGTTGCGGTGATCGACCATCGCCGCCAGCGTCGTCGACTTGCCGGAACCGGTGGCACCCACCATCAGGATCAGGCCGCGCTTCTGCATCACCAGTTCGCGCAGCACCTCGGGCATGTTCAGTTCGGCGAGCCGTGGCAACGTGGTGCGCACATGGCGCAGCACCATCGCCACGCTGCCGCGCTGCGTGAACACGTTGACGCGGAACCTGCCGAGTCCGCCGGCATCGGTGGCGATGTCCAGTTCGCGTTCAGCATGCAGTCTTGCCTGCTGTTCATCGGTCAGGATCGACAGCGCCAGTTCGCGCACGTAGTCGCTGGTCAGCAGGCTGCGACCGACCGGGCGCATCTCGCCTTCGATGCGCAGCATCGGCGTGGCGCCGGCACTGAAGTACAGGTCCGACGCGCCTTGCTCGATGCACAGCTTCAGGTACGGAATGATCTTCTGCACGGGCGCGCTTTCCTGGAACCGGACACGCCGCCTCAGCGGCGCAGGACCTGACCGGCGTCTTCTTCCTTCATTCGCAGGCCTTTCACCGCCGGATCATCGTGCAGGTTCTCGCGCATGCGTCGCGATTCCAGCTTGATCTTCAGCCGCAGTTCGTTCTGCGAATCGGCATTGCGGATCGCTTCGTCGTAGCCGATCTGGCCCTGTTCGAAGAGGCCGAACAGATACTGGTCGAAGGTCACCATGCCCTGCTCGTTCGAGCGGCCCATGACCTCCTTGATGCCGGCCACTTCGCCCTTGAAGATCAAGTCGGCGATCAGCGGCGAGTTCAGCATGATCTCGACTGCCGGCACGCGGCCGCCGCCTTCCTTGCGGATCAGGCGCTGGGAAATGATCGCCCGCAGGTTCAGGCTCAGGTCCATCAGCACCTGTTCGCGCTTTTCCTCGCCGAAGAAATTGATGATGCGATCGAGCGCCTGATTGGCGCTGTTGGCATGCAGCGTCGACAGCACCAGATGCCCGGTCTCGGCAAAGTTGATCGCGTACTCCATCGTTTCCCGCGTGCGGATCTCGCCGATCTGGATCACGTCCGGCGCCTGGCGCAGCGTGTTCTTCAGTGCCGCTTCCCAGCTCAGCGTGTCGGAACCGACTTCGCGCTGGGTGACCATGCAGCCGCGGTGCGGATGCACGAATTCGACCGGATCCTCGATGGTGATGATGTGGCCTCTGGAATGGGCGTTGCGATGACCGAGCATCGCGGCAAGCGAAGTCGACTTGCCGGAACCGGTCGCGCCGACCATCAGGATCAGCCCGCGCTTGGCCATCACCACATCCTTCAGGCTGGTCGGCAACGCGATCTGCTCGAAGCTCGGAATCTCGGTGGTGATCGTGCGCAGCACGCCGCCGACCTGCCCCATCTGCACGAAGGCGCTGACCCGGAAGCGGCCGATGCCGGGCGGATTAATGGCGAAGTTGCACTCGTTGCTGGCTTCAAACTCCTTGAGCTGGCGATCGCTCATCAGCGCGCGCATCAGCAGCGCGGAGTTCTGCCCGGACAGCGGCTTGTCGCCGACCGGCGTCATCTGGCCATCAAGCTTGATAGCCGGCGGGAAGCCGGCCGTGATGAACAGATCCGATGCGCCGCGCGCCTTCATCGCGGTCAGCAGCTGCTGGATCAGCTTGATCGCCTCATCGCGTTCCATGTCCTGCCTCCGGCGCCGTTCAGGCCGCGAAATCGGTCTTGTTTTCGGCCTTGGTCCGCGCTTCGGCGGCAGTGACGATGTTCCTGCGCACCAGATCCTTCAGGCACTGATCAAGCGTCTGCATGCCGTCCTTGGAGCCGGTCTGGATCGCCGAATACATCTGCGCGATCTTGTTTTCCTTGATCAGCGAGCGCACTGCCGGCGTGCCGATCAGGATCTCGTGCGCAGCCACCCGGCCGCCGGTCGCCCGCTTCAGCAGGGTCTGGGCGATCACTGCGCGCAGACCGGTCGACAGCATGGCCCGCACCATGTCCTTTTCCGCTGCCGGAAACACGTCGACAACGCGATCGATGGTCTTCGCCGCGGATGTCGTGTGCAGCGTGCCGAACACCAGATGCCCGGTTTCGGCGGCGGTCAGCGCCAGGCGAATCGTTTCCAGATCGCGCATCTCGCCGACCAGGATCACGTCGGGGTCCTCGCGCAGTGCGGAACGAAGTGCTTCGTTGAAGCCCAGCGTGTCGCGGTGCACTTCGCGCTGGTTGATCAGGCATTTCTTCGACGGATGAACGAACTCGATCGGGTCCTCGACGGTCAGGATGTGGCCGTAATCGTTCTCGTTGATGTGATTGATGATCGCCGCCAGCGTCGTCGACTTGCCGGAGCCGGTCGGCCCGGTCACCAGCACCAGGCCACGCGGGGTTTCGGCGATGTCCTTGAAGATCGGCGGACAGCTCAGGTCTTCCAGCGACAGGATCTTCGACGGAATGGTGCGGAACACGCCGCCGGCGCCGCGCGACTGCGTGAAGGCGTTGACACGAAAGCGCGCCAGCCCTGGAATCTCGAACGAGAAGTCGGTTTCCAGGAACTCGTCCCAGGCTTTCCGCTGCTTGTCGTTCATGATGTCGTACAGCATCGCGTGCACCTGCTTGTGCTCCAGCGCCGGCAGGTTGATCCGCTTCATGTCGCCATCGACGCGAATCATCGGCTCGACACCGGCCGACAGGTGCAGGTCGGACGCGCCCTGCTTCACGGCGAAGGTCAACAGTTGCGCGATATCCAAGCCGGCTCTCCCCAGGTGCTCGTGACACTGCCAACCGCGCACAGGTGGCGGTCGTTGCGGGCACGTTACCGATCTATCAGACCCTACTTCAACCACGCATGAATACCGTTTCCGACCGGCTGACGGATATCCGCCGACGACTGGCTGCCGCCTGCATCCGTGCCGGCCGGCCGCTCGACGATGTCCAGCTGATCGCCGTGTCCAAGACCTTCGATGCCGATGCCGTCGCCGAGGTCGTCGAGCTGGGACAGTTCGCGTTCGGCGAAAGCTACATGCGCGAGGCGCTCGACAAGATCGGGCTGGCCGAAACGCTGTGCGGCGAGCGGCTGGTCTGGCACTTCATCGGCCCGATCCAGGGCAACAAGTGCCGGGCACTGGCCGGCGCGTTCGCCTGGGCACACGGGGTCGATCGACTGAAGATCGCCGAGCGGCTGTCGGAGTTGCGCGCAGACGATCTGCCGCCGCTGGACATCTGCGTGCAGGTCAATGTCTCCGGCGAAGCCAGCAAGGGCGGCGTGGCGCCGCAGGAAGCGGCGGCACTGTGCGCCGAGATTGCCGGACTGCCGCGGCTGCGGCTGCGCGGCCTGATGTGCATCCCGGCGCCGGTCGACGATCCGGATGAGGCGCGGCCGGCCTTTCGGATGCTGCGCGAACTGCGTGACGTGATCCGCAGCGCCGGCGCGGTCGACGCTGCGCTGTTCGATCAGCTGTCGATGGGCATGTCGGACGATTTCGAAGTCGCGATCGAGGAAGGCGCAACGATGGTCCGGGTCGGTTCGGCACTGTTCGGCGCTCGCCCGCGCTGACGGCAGCATGCGGATTGCGCGGCGCTGATTCACACTTCGCGCCCGCACAATTCTTTCTGCAAGTACCCGACCATGGACCAGAATCAAGCCAAGCAAGCGGCTGCCCGCGCTGCACTGAAATATCTCGTGCCGGGCGAACTGCTCGGCGTCGGTACCGGTTCCACCGTGAACTTCTTCATCGACGCGCTTGCCGAGCATCGCGCCGACATTCCAGGCGCCGTGTCGTCGTCGAATGCGTCGACCGAGCGCTTGAAGAAGGTCGGCATCCCGGTCGTCGAACTGAACGACGCCGGCACGCTTTCGATCTACGTGGATGGCGCCGACGAGGCCGACCACCATCTGCGGCTGGTCAAGGGCGGTGGCGGCGCGCTGACGCGCGAAAAGATCGTCGCGGCCGCCTCGCGCAAGTTCGTCTGCATCGCCGACGAATCGAAGCTGGTGCCGGTGCTGGGCACGTTCCCGCTGCCCGTCGAAGTGATTCCGATGGCGCGCTCTTACGTCGCGCGCGAGCTGGTACGCCTCGGCGGCATGCCGAAGCTGCGCGCCGGCTTCGTCACCGATAACGGCGGCGAGATCCTTGATGTCTCCGGCCTGTCGATCACCGACCCGACGTCGCTGGAAACCACCATCGGCATGCTCGCCGGCGTGATCAGCTGCGGCCTGTTCGCGCGCCGCGGTGCCGACGTGCTGCTGCTGGGCGGCCCGAACGGCGTGCGCGAGATCCTGCCGGCCTGAGGCCATGACCGCCGCCGCGGACGACTGGCTGACGGTGGCCCGCCTGCACGATGCGGTCGAGGCGCAGCTGTTGCTGGGCCGCCTGCACGCCGACGGCATCGAAGCCCAGCTGGCCGACCAGAACCACGTGCAGGCCGATCCGCTGATCGCGCTGGCGCTGGGTGGCGTTCGCGTACAGGTACGTCAGCGCGACCGCTGGCTGGCGCAGTCGGTGATCGACCGCCTGGCCTCCGGCGACTACGCGCTTGACGACGACTTCGATCCGGGCCCGAGCGTCGACTGAGCCGTGACGTGCGCGGTCACGGCCATGAAAAAGCCCGCGACACCTTGCGGTGGCGCGGGCTCGGGTACCGCCGGAGACTTAGCGGCGAGCGCCCGGACGGCCGCCCTTCTTGTCGTCGCGCGGCTTTTCTTCGTTGACGCGCAGCAGGTTGCCGCGCAGTTCCTTGCCATTCAGGCCGGCGATCGCGGCGCGCGCTTCGTGGCCTTCCATCTCGATGAAACCAAAGCCGCGGCACTTGCCCGAAAAGACGTCGTGCGCAAGCTTGATCGAGCGAACCTTGCCGTGCGTCGAGAACAGCTCGGTCAGTTCCTTTTCCGTCGTGTCGGTCGGCAGGTTGCCGGCGTAGATGCGCTTCATCCAGTGACTCCTTCTTCTCGGTTAATCGGTTGAATCAATACGTGTCGTGTGTCGGGTGATGCCTTGAATCAGCGCGGCCGCTGGTTCTGACTGCCATTGCTGCGGCCTGCCGGACGGGCATTGCCGCCATCGCGCGACGGTCGGGCATGGCGAGCCGCGCCATTGCCGCCCGGTGCAGCTGCTGCCGGCCGGCGCGCACCGGCTGGCGAATGACCACGCCCGCCCGGCGCGCCGCCCCGCGGACGTTCGCCACGCTCGCGCTCCGGCGGTGCCGGCGGACGCGAAGCGGCCGCGGCGCGCTCTTCGGCAGTCGGCTGCGAGCCCGGCTCGTAGCCCGGCACCGTCGACGCCGGGATCGACCGGCGCAGCAGCCGTTCGATGTCCTTCAGGAACGCCTTCTCGTCGCCGGACACGAGGCTGATCGCCTCGCCTTCAGCGCCGGCGCGACCGGTACGGCCGATGCGGTGGACGTAGTCCTCCGGCACGTTCGGCAGCTCGTGGTTGATCACGTGCGGCAGCTGGTCGATGTCGATGCCGCGAGCGGCGATGTCGGTGGCCACCAGCACGCGGATCTTGCCGGCCTTGAAGTCGGCGAGCGCGCGGGTGCGGGCGTTCTGCGACTTGTTGCCGTGGATCGCGTCGGACAGGATGCCTTCGCGCACCAGCTGCTCGGCCAGGCGATTGGCGCCGTGCTTGGTGCGCGTGAAGATCAGCACCTGCTTCCAGTCACCCTGCTTGACCAGATGGGCGATCAGCGCGGTCTTGCGGCCCTTGTCGACCGGGTGCACGCGCTGAGCGACGGTTTCCGCCGCCGTGTTGCGTGGCGCCACGTCGACGCTGGCCGGGTCGTGCAGCAGGCCTTCGGCAAGCCCGCGGATTTCCGGATTGAAGGTCGCCGAGAACAGCAGGTTCTGGCGCTTGGCCGGCAGCGCCTGGATCACCCGGCGAATGTCGCGGATGAAGCCCATGTCGAGCATGCGGTCGGCCTCATCGAGCACCAGCATCTGGATGCCGGACAGGTTCACCGTGCGCTGCTGCAGGTGATCGAGCAGGCGACCCGGCGTGGCGACGATGATGTCGACGCCGCGGCGCAGCTGGTCGATCTGCGGGTTGATGCCGACGCCACCGAAGATGATCGCGGTCTTGATTGCCGGCAGATGGCGTCCGTAGGTCCGCACCGAATCGCCGACCTGGGCGGCCAGCTCGCGGGTCGGCACCAGCACCAGCACCTTCGGCGGCGCGGCACGAGCGGTGGTCGCGGCGTCGCGCGGCTGCGAGGCGAGACGGTTCAGGATCGGCAGCGTGAAGGCGGCCGTCTTGCCGGTACCGGTCTGGGCGGCGCCCAACAGATCGCGGCCTGACACCACAACGGGGATTGCCTGTGCCTGGATCGGCGTCGGCTTTTCGTAACCCTCATCGGCGAGGGCGCGCAACAGTTCCGGGCAAAGGCCCAATTCGGCAAACGACATTATTCGACTGACTCCTGAAGCCGCCACACCATGAACAGCCTGGGTCAGGCTGCACGGCACCGGTTCAGGCAGTGGAAAAAGGTTTCGAAGAGCGCCGGATGGCGCGTCGAGGGTTTGCTACCGGAAGCTCTTGATAACGGCACCAGGGCGGCGACCGGAGAGGGACTTCAAGCAGGGGCGCAACCGGAGCGCCTCACCAAACGGGGCGGAGTATACGCCATCGGCCGACACCACGTCCGCTCCGCAACGACCGCCGTTTCTGGTGCACCCCCGGCTCCTCGGCGCACGCCGTGAACCGCCGGCGCGCGTCGCCGCCACTGTCGATCGCGAAGCGGTCTGTCGCGAAAGACCCGCATCGTGACGCTTGAGTAAAGACCGTTCATCCGCTGATCGGGACGGCTCGGCGGTTCGCCGGCAGGCCGTTATCGCAGGCCCCGCACCGTTCATCGAATCACTTCAACAACAGCGTTTTTCGATTCCATAATCCGGGCGAACCGCCAGTCACCTTCCTCCACGTTCGTGCCGTCCACTGCTCGCTGTTCCCGATGGCGGCGCCATCATCGTGCCCGGGTCGCCAGTGGCCACCCATCCGTCCGACTCCGTCATTTCGGTCCTTGAACAACCCGATTTATTTCGGCTCGGCCAGCCAACCGCTGTTCGGCATGCTGCACCGCCCGCAGGGCGCGGCGCGGCGTACCGGCATCGTGCTTTGCGCGAGCTGGGGGACGGAAGGGCTGCGCAGCCATCGCGGCCTGCGCCAGCTGGCGCAGACACTCAGCCAGAGCGGCTTCCCTGTGCTGCGCTTCGACTACCGCGGCACCGGCGATTCCGGTGGCGATGGCCGGCAGATCCGCTTGTCGCACTGGCTCGATGACGTCCGCGAAGCCGTTGCCGTGCTGCGCGCCGAAACCGGCGCCGCCGACCTGTGTCTGATCGGCCTGCGCTTCGGCGCCTTGCTGGCCCAGGAAGCCGTGGCCAGCGGGATCGTCCATGCTCAGGCCGTGGCTTTGTGGGATTCGCCGCCGAGCGGCGAGGTCTTCGTCGCCAACCTGCAGCAGATGGATCAGGCGTTCAACGAGAAATGTGCGCAGCGGCGCAAGCTCCAGTCCCAGCTGGCTGCACCGGCGCGCGACGAACTGCTTGGCCACGACTGGCCTGACGGCCTCGGCGCCGACATCGGGCGCCTGCCGGGGCTGCGCAAGGATCTGCCGGGGCGCGTGATCTTTGTCAGCCGCGATCGCATTCCGCCGGACAGCGTCGAGTCGATCCGCCTGCCCGACGCCGGACACTGGAGCGATGTCGACCGGATTCACGCACCGTGGCTGCCGGTTGCCTCGTTCCGGATCGTCACCGAACGGC
The DNA here is from genome assembly GCA_026398875.1 of Gammaproteobacteria bacterium. GTDB lineage: Bacteria > Pseudomonadota > Gammaproteobacteria > Nevskiales > Nevskiaceae > Nevskia. The sequence goes on from JAPLSB010000017.1 coordinate 217,594, forward strand.
TTGCGGACGGCTTGCCGTGAACGAGCGGGCCATTTCCTTCGGCGAAAGCGGCGCGCTGTTCGGCATCCTCGGCGCGCCGGAGATCCCCGACCCTGCCCGCCCCGCCGTGCTGATCCCGAATACCGGGGTGACGCATCGCGTCGGGCCCGGCCGCATGCATGTCGAACTGGCAAGGGCACTTGCGGCCGCCGGCGTGGTGTCGCTGCGCCTCGACAACGCCGGCCTCGGCGACAGCGAGACCGTGCCCGGACGGCGTCACGACACCGCATCGCTCGACCTGTGCGCGGCGATGGACGCACTCGACGCCCGCAACATCTCCAGCGGCTATGTGGTGCTCGGCAGCCATACCGGCGCTCACGATGCCCATCAGGCCGCGCGCATCGATCCGCGCATCGTCGGCGCCGTCTTTCTGGACGGCTATGTGCATTCCACGCCCCGCGCCTGGCTGAATCGGGTGCTGGCGAGATTCGCCGACCGCCAGCGCGGCACGGAAGGCGAACCCGGCGGCCAGCACCTGACTCCGCGCTCCGGCGACGCGCTGCACGATGCCAGCGACGCCGAGATCCACTGGTTCGACACGCCCACGGCGGCGCGGATGGAGGCGGATCTGGTGGAGTTCATGCGCCGCCAGCTGGCGCTGATGTACATCTACACCGGCGATGTCGAGCGTGAGTACCACTACGCGGCGCAACTGGTCGATGCGTTTCCGCTGCTGCGCAGCTATCGGCGCCTGACCGTCCGCCATATCCCGGAGGCCGATCACCGCTACAGCCGGCGCAGCACCCGGGAATCGATGATCGACGTGCTGGTCGACTGGACGCTGAGCGTCAGCGGCCGGCCAGCAGGCTGAACAGCACGCCGTCGCTGCGCCGCAGCTCGCCGAACCACTGATGCCCGGCCAGCGCTGTCCGCGCACGCGCCGATTGCGGTTCGACGACAAAGCAGGTGATCGCCTCGGCGTCGGTCGCGCACTCGAAACGGATCGCGACCTCGTCAAACGCCAGATACGCGCCGCTCAGCGGGTGCACGCACTTGTGCACGCACTCCTTCGCGGCAAATGCCGGAAGCGCCCAGCGCGCCAGCCCGCCCGGAAGATCGGCGAGGCGCTGTCGTTCCTCCGCCGTCAGCACGTAATGCGCTGCGTCATCGGCCAGGGCCCGGTCGGTCTCGACATCGATTCCCAGTGCCGCCCAGCGCCGGCCATCGGCGGCTATCGCCACCGCCGCATCCGGGCAATGCGCGATGCTGCCGACCACACCGGCGGGCCACAGCGGCGCCCCGTCGACGCTGCGCAGCACGGCATCGATATCGCGACCCAGCATGGCAAGCACCGCATGCGCGCAGCGGCGCCCGGCGGCGAAATGCGCGCGGCGACGCGGCGCGACATCGGCAATCAGTTCGCTTTCCAGCACATCCAGCGCCGCTTCCGCAGACGGCTGCGGCAGCGGCATCCAGATGCAATGTGTTTCAGGCAGCCATGGCAGGACGCGCAGCATGGCGTCTGCCGTGCTCAATGGCGCTTCAGGAAATCGAGCACGGCGTCGGCGAAGCGTTCTGGCGCTTCCAGATTCATGAAATGGCCGACATCGGCCAGCTGAACCAGCTCGTAGCCAGCGCTGTACAGGTGCTCGGAATCCGTGAACGTCTGCGCCAGGATGCAACCGTCATTGGCGCCATGGATCACGCGCGCCGGAACCGCGATCGGCTGCAGCAGGAACTGCCAGGCCACGCGCGAGAACAGCACCCGCGGCAGCGCCCGGTAGTACTCGATCGCCGCCTTCAGCCGCTCGGGCTCGGCGAAGTTCGCCTTCAGCGGCACGAGGTAGTCGTCGCCGGGAATCCAGCCGGGCGACCAGCTGCGGGCGAGGTCGACCAGCCAGGCGAAATCGTCTTCGCGGATCTTGCGTTCCGGCCAGATCGGCAGCTGGAACTTGAAGATGTAATGCGAGGCGGCGAGCTGCGCGCGCGACGGCCGCAGCAGGAAGCGCCGCAGATGCGGCACGGCGGCCGTGACGATCGCGCGGATGCGGTCGGGCCGAAGCGCAGCAGCCGCAAGGGTCGCGACCGCCCCCCAGTCGTGGCCGACGACGAACGCCCGATCGGCACCGAAGTGCTCGATCAGCGCCAGCACGTCCTGGCCGAGGGTGGGGACAGAATAGTCGCCGTCATCCGGCACCTCGCTGGGCGCATAGCCACGCATCGACGGCGCCACTGCGCGATAGCCGGCTGCAGCCAGCCGGTTCAGCAGGTCAACGAAGCTCCAGGCCGTGTCCGGAAAACCATGGAGCACCAGCACCAGCGGCGCATTTTCGGGATCGACGGCTGGCAGCGCCTCGAGATAGGCGAACTCAATGCCATTAGCCCGGATGTAGCGGGGCGTCGGCGTCGACATCGGCGCGGGAACAAGGTCTGCAGTCATATGTCGCGAATCGGCTCTGAACGGTACTGATCAAGCCTCTAAACTACCTGATCACGTGCAAGGCAGGTGCATCATGGAATTGACGCTGGAAAAACTCAGATCGCCCGAGCACTGGCTGGCGGTCGGCGTGCCGGTACTGCTGAAGGTCGTGGTCGCGATCCTGATCTTCTACTTCGGCCGCTATGTCGTGCGCGCGGCCGTTGGCGTGCTGCGCAACGTCATGCAGCGCAGCAAGGCCGATCCGACCTTGACCGGTTTCCTGTGCAACGTCGCCTACGGCGTCGGCTACGCGCTGGTGGTGATCTCGGCACTCGGCCAGATCGGCATCAACACCAACTCGATGGCTGCCGTGGTCGGCGGCGCTGCACTGGCGGTGGGCCTGGCCTTGCAGGGCCAGCTCAGTTCGTTCGCGGCAGGGGTGCTGCTGATCCTGTTCCGGCCGTTCAAGGTCGGCGATTTCGTCGAGGCCGGCGGCATCAAGGGCACGGTGGAGGAAATCAAGATCATCCACACGGTGCTGCGCACGGCGGACAACCAGGAAGTGATCGTGCCGAACAATGCGATCACCACGATGACCATCACCAACCATACGGCGCGCAGCACGCGGCGCCTCGACATCACCATCGGCATCGACTACGAAGCCGATCTGAAGCTCGCCAAGTCGATTCTCGAAGACCTGCTGCGCAATCACCCGCGGGTGCTGAAGGATCCGGCGCCGGTCGTGCAGGTGCGCGCACTCGGCGCCAGCTCGGTGGATTTCGCGGTCTGGCCATGGGCAGCAACCAGCGACTGGTACACGGTGCAATGCGACCTGCTGGAGCAGATCAAGCTGCGTTTCGACGAGGCGGGCATCGCCATCCCGTATCCGCAGATGGACCTGCACCTGCGCGATACCCGCAGCGACGGCGACAAGACCACCCTGCAGGTCGAAAGCCGGATCTGACGCGCCGCCGTTCACAGCGCCGCCTCTGAAGCGCATCGGCGGCAGCAGCGCGCGTGATATCAATGCGGCTCATTCCCCAAGCGAAGGAGCGCGCATGTCCAACACTGCCAGCAAGTGGGTCGCCGGCCTCTTCATCGTCGGCGCGCTGGGCGTCGGCGTGCCGTGGTCCATCGGTCAGAAAGTCGAATCCGACTTCCGCGCCGCGATTGCAGCCGCGCCGGATCACTACCCGTATCCGGTGAGCCTGCTGCGCTACGAGCGCGGGCTGTTCTCGTCGGTCGCCGAGACGCAGCAGATGTTCGATATCGGCCCTGATCCGGACGACATCACCATCGACGATGACGGCAATCCGGTGATGCCCCCGAGCCGCCTCGTGCCGCTGACCCTGCACCACGCGATCAGTCACGGGCCGCGGCTCGATGGCATCCGGCTGGCGCGCTTCGTCAACACGCTGAAACTGGAGGACAAGTTGCAGAAGGCCGTCAGCCGCGTGTTCGGCACGGCCGAGCCGGTGACGCTGACCGTCGATATCGGCTTCGGTGGCGGCGCCAGCGGCGCGCTGGTGTCCCCGGCCGTCGATACCACCTTGCCTGCCGACGGCGACGCCAAGGCCAGCCACATCCTGTGGTCCGGACTCACTGGGCGGTTCAGCATGAACGGCGATCATCTGGTCGCCAGCCTCGATGCTCCGGGCCTGAAGATCGACGACAACGCGTTCGTGATCGGGCCCGTGACGATGAAGACCGACCTGACGGCGGTTGCTGACACCGTCTGGACCGGCACCTTCGGCAGCACGTTCGCCTCATTCAGCGCCAATGGGGCTGCGGGCGCGGTATCACTCAGTGACCTGCATGTTGATTCCGACACCACCGATACCAGCGGCATCCTCCATTCGGGAGCCACCGTCACGTTCAAGGAGATGCGTTTCAACGAGGTCAGCGTCAGTGACAGCCGGCTGAGGCTGATGCTGGACAGGATCGGCACGCAGGCGCTGGCCGAGCTGAGCCGAACCCTGAACCGCTACACCGCCCAGCAGGCCGGCAAGACGCCCGACGCCACCGACCTTCAGCGGATGTTCGACGCAATGAAGCCCTCGCTGGCCGCCCTTGCCACCCGCCAGCCGATCTTTGCGGTCGAGGACCTGTCATTCACGTCGCCGCAGGGCAAGGTGCAGTTCAGCGGGCAGGTGCAGTATCTCGGCGACGGCAATTTCGAGGACTTTGCAGTCGGCACCGATGTCGCCGCCGGCGCGAGACTCGCCGCACCGCTCGCGCTGATCGACCTGATGCTGCAGATGCGGGCCTCGAAAGCGGTGATTCCCGGGCCGGACGGCGAGCCGATCCAGCTCAGCGCCGAGCAGATTGCCGCGTCGGCACAGGCCAGCCTCGACGGTGCCATCGCCCAAGGCCTGCTGACCGTCGATGGCGACCGCGCCAGCACGGTCATCGAGTTCAAGGGCGGCGCCCTGACGGTCAACGGCAAGCCGCTCGGCGCGCAACCGATCTGAGCGGCCGCGCGTGAAAAAGCCCCGGTGCGATCACTCGCACCGGGGCTTTTTCGTGGCGTCGGCGAAGGCTTACTTCGCCTTCTTCTTCGCCTGCTTTTCCGCCTTCTTTTCCTTCATCGTCTTCAGCGGCGCCTTCTTCTCGTTCTTCTTGCTGTCCATGCCTTTGGCCATGGTCGTGCTCCGGTGGTTGCGTGGTGGTTGGAATCTAGTTCAAGTCAGCGTGCGTCGCGGTTGGAACCGGCCCTGAGGCCACACCGTTCAGGCGAATGAAGCGGCAGTGCGAGCCCTCTGGCGAGGGGCCCATCGCGTTTTTCGATGGGATCGCCAGCAAGGCGAGCGCTGCCAGAGGGCTTCATTCGCGCCGGCCTCAGCGCGCGTCGCGGTTGGCGCCGGTCCGCAGGCGCAGACCATTGAGGCGGATAAAGCCCTCGGCATCCTTCTGGTTGTACGCGCCGCGATCGTCCTCGAAGGTCGACAGCGTGGCGTCGAACAGCGAATCCTTCGAACGGCGACCGAGGTTGTAGACAGCGCCCTTGTACAGCTTCAGGCGCACGTCGCCGTTGACGCGCTGCTGCGAATCGTCGATCAGCGCCTGCAGCATGCGGCGCTCCGGGCTCCACCAGTAGCCGTTGTAGATCAGGCTGGCGTACTTCGGCATCAGCTCGTCCTTCAGGTGCGCCTGTTCACGGTCGAGGCACAGCGATTCGATCGCGCGATGCGCCTTAAGCAGGATCGAGCCGCCCGGGGTTTCGTAGCAGCCGCGCGACTTCATGCCGACGTAGCGGTTCTCGACCAGATCCAGCCGACCGATGCCGTGCTTGCCACCGAGCGCGTTCAAGCGATCAAGAATCTGGAACGGTGTGCCGGCCACGCCATTGATGGCGACCGCATCACCCTTTTCGAAGCTGACGGTGATCTCCTCGGCTTCGTTCGGTGCCTCCTCCGGGTTCTTGGTCCAGCGCCAGATGTCATCCGGCGGGCACCACCACGGATCTTCCAGACCGCCGCCTTCGTACGAGATGTGCAGCGCGTTGGCGTCCATCGAATACGGACTGCCGCCGCCCGGCTTCTTGGCAATCGGAATCTCGTGCTTCGCCGCGTAGGCCAGCAGCGACTCGCGCGAGTTCAGATCCCACTCGCGCCACGGTGCGATGACCTTCACCCCCGGCCACAGCGCGTAGGCGCCGAGCTCGAAGCGAACCTGGTCATTGCCCTTGCCGGTGGCACCGTGGCTGATCGCGTCACAACCGGTCTGGCGCGCAATCTCGACCAGCCGCTTGGCGATCAGCGGGCGGGCGATCGACGTGCCGAGCAGGTATTCGCCTTCGTAGACGGCGTTGGCGCGGAACATCGGGAACACGAAGTCGCGAGCGAATTCCTCGCGCAGGTCGTCGATGAAGATTTCCTTGACGCCCAGCTGCTGCGCCTTCGGCCGCACATGGTCAAGTTCCTCGCCCTGGCCGATGTCGGCGGTGAAGGTCACGACCTCGCAGCCATAGGTGTCCTGCAACCACTTGAGGATGACGGAGGTGTCGAGGCCGCCGGAATAGGCGAGCGCGACTTTGCGGACCTGGGTTTTGCTCATGGAGATGAAAAGACTCGGTTCGGGGGCGTTGAAGGCGGCGAATTATAGCGATGGGTGCCGATCCCCTGCCGCCTGCGCGTTCCTGACCCGGGCAAAGGGAAATCCCCCATCGGCTATAGTGCCGGCGTTCTTTCTTTCGCCCGCTCATGGAACTCCCCACCGCCCTGCTCGAGGCTTTCAAGCCTGCGCCTCGCATTGGCCAGCGTTTCCGAGGTTTCCTGCCAGTGGTCGTCGATGTCGAGACCGGCGGCTTCAACAGCCAGTCCGACGCGCTGCTGGAAATCGCGGCGGTGCTGCTGAAGTTCGACCGGGACGGCAACCTGGTGCGCGATGAAACCCATCACGCCCACGTCGAGCCGTTCAAGGGCGCGAACATCGAAAAGGCGTCGCTGGAAGTCAACGGCATCGACCCGACCAATCCGCTGCGAGGCGCGATCATCGAACGGGACGCATTGGCGAAGGTGTTCAAGCCGATCCGTCAGGCGGTGTCCGACCACGGCTGTACCCGCGCCATCCTGGTCGGCCACAACGCGCACTTCGATCTCGGCTTCCTGAATGCGGCGGTCGCCCGCTGCGACATCAAGCGCAATCCGTTTCATCCGTTCTCGGCGTTCGACACGGCAACGCTGGGTGGCGCCGTGCTCGGCCAGACGGTGCTGGCGCGGGCGCTGGAAGCCGCCGGCCTGCCGTACAGCAACAAGGAAGCGCACTCGGCGGTCTACGACGCCGAGCGCACCGCCGACCTGTTCTGCCTGCTGATCAATCGCCTGCGCGGTGTGCATGAATCGTTCGCCGCTGCTCATGCAGCTCCGGCCGCCTGAGCCCTCCCGGATGTCCTGCCGTCGCCGCGAGTCAGCACAGGGCTTCGCGTAAAATGCTGCGACTCCGATTGCCGAAGCCTCCCCTGATGACCTCGATTGACCGACGGCACTTCCGGCGGCCTGCCCGGCCGCGCTTCTGGGCGCAGGTGCTGCTGTGCTGCGCGGCCATGCTGCCGGCACTGGCGCAGGCGTTCGATCTCGACGATGTCGTGGTCAAGGCGCGGCAGCTCGCCGCCCAGCCGTTCCAGAAACCGGAAGGCCGGCAGCCGAAGGCACTGCAGCAGATCGGCTACGACCGTTATCGCGATATCCGCTACAAGGCCGATCGGGCCGTGTGGCGCGCCGAAAAGCTGCCGTTCGAACTGCAGTTCTTCCACCAGGGGCTGTACTACGACCGCCCGGTGCGGATCAGCGAGATCAACGGTCGCGCGATTCGCGAACTGAAGTTTTCGCCGGATGACTTCGATTACGGCGACAACAAGGTCGACGCCGAATCGTTCCGTGATCTCGGCTTCGCCGGCTTCCGTGTCCATTTCGCCGTCAACACGCCGAAGTACAAGGACGAGGTGCTGGTGTTCCTCGGCGCCAGCTATCTGCGCGCGCTCGGCAAGGGCCAGCGCTACGGCCTGTCGGCCAGAGGCCTGGCGATCGATACCGGGCTGATCTCCGGCGAGGAGTTCCCGCGCTTCACCGATTTCTGGATCGTCAAGCCGACCGCGAACGCGAAGGAACTGGTGATCTACGCGCTGCTCAATTCGCGCCGCGCCACCGGGGCCTACCGATTCGTGCTGAAACCGGGCACCGATACGGTGATCGACACCCGATCGCGCGTGTTCCTGCGCGAAAACGTCTCCAAGCTCGGCGTCGCACCGCTGACCAGCATGTACTACTTCGGCGAGAACCAGCCGGCGGATCACGAGGACTATCGGCCCGAAGTCCATGACTCCGACGGTCTGTCGATCGCCTCGGGCACCGGCGAGTGGATCTGGCGCCCGCTGGTCAACCCGAAGCGCTTGCTGGTCACCTCGTTCTCGATGACCAATCCGCAGGGCTTCGGCCTGATGCAGCGCGACCGCAAGTTCGAGCGCTTCGAAGATCTTGAGGTGCGGCATGAGCTGCGCCCGAGCCTGTGGATCGAACCGAAAGGCAGCTGGGGCGCCGGGCGTCTGGAACTGGTGCAGATTCCGACGCCGGACGAGACCAACGACAACATCGTCGCCTACTGGGTACCGGACAAGATGCCGGCCGCCACCGAGCCACTGGCGCTCGACTACCTGCAGCACTGGCAGATGGAAAGCGAAACCCGGCCGCCACTGGCCTGGGTCGACCAGACCCGCCGAGGCCGCGGCGGCTATGGCCGCAATGACGACGGCAGCATCGGTCTGGTGGTCGATTTTGTCGGCCCGGCGCTGACCAAGCTCGCCGCCGACGCCAAGGTGGAAGGCGTGGTATCGGTCGATGGCAATGGCGAACTGCTGGAGCGCACCACCTACCGCAACGAAGTCACCGGCGGCTGGCGTGTCAGCCTGCGCCTGAAGCGGGTGGACGATGGCCGGCCGGTCGAACTGCGCGCTTATCTGAAGGGCGACAACAACACCTTGTCGGAAACCTGGAGCTATGTGCTGCCGCCGGGCTGATCCGGGCTGCCGCTGCCGATGACCATGTCCCCCGCCCTGTCCGCTGCCGAAGCCTACTGCGCACGCCTGCGCCTGCCCGACGACGTGCGCGCCGCGCTGCTCGCCGCTGCCGCTGGCAGCGACAAGCCGATCGCGGAAATCCACCGCCAGCTCGACGCCGAAGGCTTCGATCCGGCCAACCCGGCGTTCGGCTCGATCGCGCCACGACTGCGGATGGCGCTCGATGGCGCCACGCGGCGCGGCAATTCGCTGGAACAGCAGGCGTTCACCGAAGACGTGCAGGGCCGTGTGCGGCTGGCGTCGATGCCGCCGCTGAAGCGGGCGTCGTTCACCTCGCGCCCGTGGTCGAGCAATCCGCTGCGCGCGCTGCTGCGCTCGATCGGCAGGCTGCTGCTGGGCAATCGCGGTCAGGCATCCGGTGCCATTGGTGACCCTGGCCTGCCGACACCGGACGCGCCGGAGCCCGCCGGTCCGTGGCATGTCGCGGCCTCGGTACGCCGTTTCACGCTGGTGTTCCTGGTGATCGCCCAGACCGTGGTTGCCACCTACTACATGACCGCCGTGCTGCCGTACCACGGTCACCATGCGCTGGAAGTGGCGATGCTGATCCTCTACGCGGTGCTGTTCGGCTGGGTGTCGGCCGGCTTCTGGACCGCGATGATGGGCTTCCTGCAACTGCTGATCGGCCAGGATCGCTATTCGATCAATTCGAAGCGGGTGCCGGATACGCGGCTGCCGGAGTCGGCGCGCACGGCGATCCTGATGCCGATCTGCAACGAGAACACCGCCCGAGTGTTCGCCGGCCTGCGGGCGACTTATGACTCGGTGATGCGCAGCGGTCAGGGCCACGCGTTCGACTTCTACATCCTCAGCGACACCTCGGATCCGGACATCCGCGTCGCCGAACTCGAAGCCTGGCTGCAGCTGTGCCGCGAGGTCGGCGGCTTCGGCCGCATTCACTATCGCCGCCGCCGGCACCGGATCAAGCGCAAGAGCGGCAACATCGCCGACTTCTGCCGGCGTTGGGGTTCGGGCTTCAAGTACATGGTGATTCTCGACGCCGACTCGGTGATGAGCGGCGCCTGTCTGGTCCGTCTGGCCCAGCTGATGGAAGCCAATCCAAGCGCCGGCATCATCCAGACTGCGCCGCGCGCCGCCGGCCGCGACACGCTGTACTCGCGCATCCAGCAGTTCGCGACTCGCGTCTACGGCCCGCTGTTCACTGCCGGTCTGCACTTCTGGCAGCTTGGCGAAAGCCACTACTGGGGCCACAACGCGATCATCCGCATGGCGCCATTCCTGGCCCATTGCTCGCTGCCCCGGCTTCCGGGCCGCGGCGCGCTATCCGGCGAGATCCTCAGCCACGACTTCGTCGAAGCCGCGCTGATGCGCCGCGCCGGCTGGGCGGTATGGATCGCCTATGACCTCGACGGCTCGTACGAGGAAATGCCGCCGAATCTGCTCGACGAACTCAAGCGCGATCGCCGCTGGTGTCAAGGCAACCTGATGAACTTCCGGCTGTTTCTGACGTCCGGCTTGCATCCGGCGCACCGTGCGGTATTCATGACCGGCGTCATGGCTTACCTGTCGGCGCCGCTGTGGTTCGTGTCGCTGCTGCTGTCGACGGCGCTGCTGGCGACCCAGACATTCGCCGTGCCGCAGTACTTCACCGAACCGAACCAGCTGTATCCGTCATGGCCGGAATGGCATCCGGAGTGGGCCATCGCCCTGTTCTCGGCGACCGCCACCCTGCTGTTCCTGCCAAAGATCCTGGCGGTGATCGTGATCCTCGCCAAGGGCACACGGAACTTCGGCGGCGGCGTGATCCTGACCCTGAGCATGCTGATGGAACTGCTGTTCTCGGCGATGCTGGCACCGGTGCGGATGCTGTTTCATGCCCACTTCGTCACCGCCGCACTGCTCGGCATCGGCATCGTCTGGAAGTCGCCGCCGCGCGAGGATTCGCAGACACCGTGGTCGGAAGCGATCGCCCGCCACGGCTTCGGCACCGTGCTCGGTCTGGCCTGGGCGGCCCTGGTCTATTTCCTCGAACCGGCATTCCTGTGGTGGCTGCTGCCGGTGGTCGGCGCGCTGATGCTGGCGATTCCGCTGTCGGTGTGGTCGAGCAAGGTGACGCTGGGCCGTCTGTTCAAGCGCGGCCGCTTCTTCCTGATTCCCGAGGAAGCGGTGCCGCCGCGGGAACTGCGCTGGACGGCGCTCGGTTTCAAGCGAGCGCCGGAATACGGCGATTTCAAGGCCGCTGTCGTCGATCCAGTGGCCAATGCGCTGGTCTGCGCCGCCGGCACGGCACGTCTGTACCACTCTGCAGCAACGCAGACCGAACGGCTGGCGCTGGTCCAGAGCGCCCTGCTGCACGGCCCGACCAAGCTCGACTCGGCGCAGAAGAACATGCTGCTGACCGACTCCGTGGCGCTGTCCCGATTGCACCTGCTGGTCTGGTCCGCACCGGATGTGCACGGTGACTGGGGCACTAAACCGACTCCGGCGCTGTCATGAAAGCATCAAGACGCCGTCATAAACCTTGCACGCGCCGTTCATAGAGTGGCAGCACACGACCTCCGGAGCGTTCGATGTCTGAAGCTGATGTGACCCGTCCGATTGCCACCGCGCCACGCTTCGAGGCCGGATTCGCAACCACGCCGCAAGCCATCGCTGAAACGCAGGCCCTTCGCTACCGCATCTTCGCCGGCGAAATGGGCGCCGAGATCGACGGCGGCGAAGCCGGTCTGGATGTCGACCACTACGACGCCTATTGCCAGCACCTGACGGTGCGCGAGACCGCGACCGGCCGCCTCGTGGCCTGCACGCGCATCCTCACCGATGACAAGGCGCAGCGCGCCGGCGGCTTCTACTCGGCAGGCGAATTCGACCTGAAGATGATCGATTCGCTGCCCGGCCGGGTGATGGAAGTCGGTCGGACCTGCGTCGACGCCGAATTCCGCAACGGCGCTGTGATTGCCGTGCTTTGGCAGGCACTGGCCGAGTTCATCATCCGCAACGGCTTCGATTACCTGTTCGGCTGCGCGTCGATCGGGCTCGAGGACGGCGGCGCCAACGCCCACGCGATCCTCAATCAGATTCAGCAGAAGTACATGGCAGAAAGCTGGCAGCAGGTGCGCCCGCTGAATCCGCTGCCGGTCGCCGACGCGCGTCCGGCCGACAAGGCCCCGCGCCTGCCGCCGCTGCTGAAGGCTTATTTCAGCCTGGGCGCCAAGGCCTGCGGCGAGCCGTACTGGGATCGCGAGTTCAACTGTGCCGACGTGTTCGTGCTGCTGAACGTCACCGACCTGCACCCGCGCTATGCCCGCCACTTCCTGGATCGTTCGAAGATCGAGGAGAAGACGATTGTTGCGGGTCACGCTTAAAGGCCTGCGCGTCATTTCCCACCTGCTGGTGGGACTGCTGCTGGCGGTGTTCGTTGCCGTCCACGGCAAGGGCCGGTTTTCGCGCGAGAACCTTGGCACCTGGTGGAACAAGGTGCTGCTGCGCATCCTCGATGTGAAACTGGTCGTGCGCGGCGAACGCCTGCCCGGCACCCGGGTCATGGTCTGCAATCACATCTCGTGGCTCGACATTCCGGTGGTCGGAGCCTGCGAGCCGACGCGCTTCGTGTCGAAGGCGGAAGTCGGCGAATGGCCGGTGATCGGCTGGCTGGCCGACGCGGCCGGCACGTTCTACCTGCGGCGCGGTTCCGGCGGTACCAAGCAGCTGATCGAATCGATCGACCAGCACCTCGGCCATGACTCGGTGGTGTTCTTCCCGGAAGGCACGACCACCGATGGCTCGATCGTGCTGAAGTTCCAGCCGCGCCTGTTCGCCACCGCGATCGAGACTCGGCGGCCGGTGCAGCCGATCGCACTGCGTTTCTCGAAGGCAGCGGACGGCACCGCGACCGCGCCCTACATCGGCGACGACGTGCTGGTCGACAACATCGTGCGGCTGCTCAGGCACGGATCGATCACCGCGGAGCTGACCTACTGCTCGCCGATCGACCCGGAAGGTCACGACCGCGCCAGCCTCGCCTTGGCCGCCCATACCGCGATCTGCGCGGTGGTGGCGCCGGATTCGATCCGGACACCGCCGGCGCGGCAGCCGCGCAACGCCATCGCGGCGTAAACGCGGGCTTCGCGCCGTGAAGCGCTGCGCAGCGGCGTAAACTTTACGGCAGTTCCGCGTGAGATCGTCCCCGTGTCCGAGCAGCCTCCCGTAGCGCCCCCTGCCCCGCTGGTTGCCGGCGTGAAGCTGCGCGCCGCCGACAAGATGGCGCGCATTCCGGTCAAGGTGGAACCGACGGTCAACCCGCTGCGCAAGCCGACCTGGATCCGCGCCAAGCTCGGCGAATCCGCCGAGGTCGCCAAGGTCAAGGCTGCGCTGCGCAGCAACGGCCTGCACACGGTCTGCGAGGAAGCCAGTTGCCCGAACCTGTCGGAGTGCTTCGGCAAGGGCACGGCGACGTTCATGATCATGGGCGACATCTGCACTCGCCGCTGCCCGTTCTGCGATGTCGCCCACGGTCGGCCGAAGCCGCTCGACAGCGACGAACCGGCGAAGCTGGCCCGGACGATCGCCGACATGGGCCTGCGCTATGTGGTGATCACCAGTGTCGACCGCGACGACCTGCGCGACGGCGGTGCGGCCCACTTCGCGGCCTGCATCACCGCGTCGCGCCGCGCGTCACCGAAACTGACCATCGAAGTGCTGGTGCCGGATTTCCGCGGCCGCATGGACCCGGCACTGGCGATCTTCAAGGACGCCCCACCGGACGTCTTCAACCACAACCTGGAAACCGTGCCGCGCCTCTACAAGCAGGCCCGTCCGGGGTCCGATTACGAGTGGTCGCTGGACCTGCTCGAACGCTTCAAGGGCCTGCATCCGGCCGTTCCGACCAAGTCCGGCCTGATGCTCGGCCTTGGCGAGGAAATCGAGGAAATCGAGCAGGTGATGCGCGACCTGCGCGCCCACGGCGTCAACATGCTGACCCTGGGTCAGTACCTGCAGCCATCGAAGCACCATCTGCCGGTATCACGTTACGTGCACCCGGACGAGTTCGAGCGCCTGCGCGTGCTCGGCCTCGAAATGGGCTTCGATCATGTCGCCAGCGGGCCGATGGTGCGCTCGTCATACCACGCCGACCAGCAGGCGCATGGCGTGCTCGCCGAATCTGCGGCGACCCCGCAGGCCTGAGGCCGACGCTCAGCCGGCGACCTGCGTCTCGATCTCGAAGCGCCCGCTCAGCGCCTTGTGGATCGGGCACTTGCCGGCGATGCCGGTCAGATAGGCCTTCTGCTCGTCGCTGAGCGCGCCGACGAATTCCAGCGTCCGCGTCAGCCGGTAGACGCCGCCTTCCTCGACGTGGCGAATGGTCACCTTCAGATCGTCCAGCGGCATCTGCTTGCGGCGCGCGACCATGGTCACGGTCAGTGCGGTGCAGGCGCCGAGTGCGGCATCGAGCAGGTCGTGCGGATCCGGTCCACCGTCTTCGCCGCCCTGCACCGCCGGCACATCGGCCAGGAATTGATTGACGCCGGCGGTGATCACTTGCAGCAGATTGCCTTCGGCGGCTTTCTGGACGCGAATTTCGGGGCTGCTCATGCGCTTTTCTCCAAGGCGGACGACAACAGGGTTTCGACGGCGGCAAGCCGTTCGGGCGTGCCGACATCCGACCACAGACCGGTGTGCAGCTCCGCACTGACCTGGCCGCGGATCGCCGCATCGCGAAGCAGCGGCGCAAGCGGGAAGGCGCCCGGCGTGCAGTCCTCGAACAGTTCCGGGCGCAGCACCGACACGCCGCTGAAGGTGAAGCTTTCGGCGCAGGCCGGAATCATCCGGCCAGCGGCCAGCCCGAAGTCGCCACGCGGGTTATGGGCCGGATTCGGCACCAGCACCAGATGGGCAAGATCGTGTTCCGGCAGCGCGGCCGCGCGCGTCACGAGTGCGGCGATCGGGACATCGCTCCAGACATCGCCATTGACCAGCAGGAACGGTGCGGAGCCCAGCAGCGGCAGCGCGCGGTGGATGCCGCCGCCGGTTTCCAGCGCCGGCCAGCCTTCATCCGAATAGGCAATCGAGACACCGAGCGCGCTGCCATCGCCGAGATGCGTGCGCAGCCGCTCGCCGAGCCAGCCGAGGTTGACGACGATCTGATCGACGCCCGCAGCCTTCAGCGCAGCAAGATGCCATTCGATCAGTGGCCTGCCGGCCACCGGGATCAGCGGCTTCGGCGTGTGATCGGTGAGTGGCCGCATGCGCTCGCCGCGCCCTGCGGCAAGGATCATCGCTTTCATTCGAGCGGCACGCGCGGCAGCACCAGACGCTCGAACAGCCCGGCCAGCGGCGCCAGTTCCGGATAGGCCCGGGCCACGTCGATCACGTAGCGAACGAAGCGCGGCGTGTCGGCCAGGTACTTCGGCTTGCCATCGCGGTAGTTGATGCGCGCGAAGATGCCGAGCACCTTCAGATGCCGCTGAGCGCCGATCCAGTCGGCATCGCGGCGGAACGCGGCGTAGTCGGTGTTCAGCGCCAGGCCGGCCGCCAGCCCGGCGGCGTGGTACTGCCGCAGCCAGCCATCGACGCGGTCTTCCGGCCAGCTCAGGAACGCGTCCTTGAACAGGCAGATCGGGTCATAGGCGATCGGGCCGTAGACCGCGTCCTGGTGGTCGAGCACGCCGATCTGCACGGCCGGTGGCGGCGCACTGAGCATCAGGTTGCGCGGCATGTAGTCGCGGTGCACGAAGACCTTCGGCTGCGCCAGCGCTGCATCAATCAGGCGCTCGCAGACGAGGTTCCAGTCGGCGAGATCGGCACCGCTCAGGCGGATGTCCAGATGGCGCGCCAGATACCAGTCGGGGAACAGCGCCAGCTCGCGCGCCAGCAGCGCGCGGTCGTAATCCGGCAGCACGCCGGGCTGCGAGGCCTGCTGCCAGCGGATCAGTGCCTCGATCGCCGGCGCAAACAGCGCGTCGGCATTGGCCTCGCCGATGACATCGAGATAGGTCTGCCGCCCGAGGTCGCTCAGCAGCAGGAAGCCCTGTTCAAGATCCTGCGCCACCACCTGCGGCACGTTCACGCCGGCGGCATGCAGCAGCGCGCCGACCTTCAGGAACGGACGGCAATCCTCCTGGGCAGGCGGGGCATCCATCACGATCCAGCTGAGCCCATTGGCGGTGACCCGGAAGTAGCGCCGGAAACTGGCATCGGCCGATGCCGGGGCGAAGCCGACATCGGTCAGCGACAGCGCGTTCAGCGCCCAGTTGCGGGCCAGCAGGGCGCGGTCATCGAGTGCAGCGGCGGGTGCGGTCACGTGCGGATCGGAGTCGGTCGGGTGCGAAGGCGCATAGCCTAAGAGTGCGCCCGGACATTTGCACCGCAGTCGAGCCAAACCCATACTTCGGCCGCTTTCAAGGACCTCCCCGCTTGCAACTTCCGAACTCCAGACTGCTGCGCGTCTGCGCAGCGCTTGTGGTGCTGTGCAGCCTGCCTGCGCGTGCCGAGCCGGCCTCCTGCCCGCAGCTCGATTTCACTCGCGAACTGCCCCCGATCCCGGTCGACCCGAAGCTGACTCTGACTGCCGACCGCGCCGATCTCGCCGAAGGCGGGCTTTCGAGCCTGAGCGGCTCGGTGCGGGTCAGCCAGAACGGCCGCGAGTTCGCGGCCGAGCAGGTCAACTACAGCGAAGTCGAACAGCGCGTGCGTACCGATTCGCAGACGCTGTTCCGCGATGCCAACTACGCGATCCGCAGCGGCAAGACCGATTACGACCTGAATCTCGGCAGCGGCGTGTTCCTCGACAACAGCTTCACGCTGCGCTCGATCGGCGGCCGCGGCGAAGCCGACCGCATCACCGTGCGCGAGGACGGCAGGGCGCGTCTGGATGGCGTGCGCTTCACCACCTGCGCACCGGGCAACGAGGCCTGGACACTGTCGGCATCGACGATCAAGTTCGATGAGGACAGCGGCCGCGGAGAAGCGACCAACGCGCTGCTGCGTTTCCAGCACGTGCCGATCTTCTACCTGCCGTGGTTCCAGTTCCCGATCGACGGGCTGCGTCATTCCGGCTTCCTGTTCCCGATCGTCGGCAACAACCAGAACACCGGCTTCGACATTCGCTGGCCGGTGTACCTGAATCTGGGTCCGAATTACGACATGACGCTGATCCCGCGCTACCTGTCGGAGCGCGGCACGCAGATCGGTGGCCAGTTCCGCTATCTGCTCGACAATCACAGCGGCGATCTGTTCGGCGAGTTCCTGCCCAGCGATCAGCGTCTCGACAACCGGAGCCGCAGCTATCTCGACTTCCGCCACGTCGGCGCCTTGAGCAGCCGTGTCGGCCTCGAAGCGAAGTACGGCGGGGTCAGCGACCGCGATTACTTCACGACCTTCGGCGGCGGTGTCGATCTGACTTCGACCCCGTTCCTGGAACGCGGCGCGCGGCTGACCTATCAGGCGCCGACGACCTTCCGCGTCGAAGCGCTGGTGCAGGATTACCAGACGCTGTCGCAAGTGCAAACCGCATCGGCGCTTGGCGTTGCCGATCCGTATCAGCGGCTGCCGCAGGTTCGGGTCGACGCCGCTTCGAAGAACAGTTTCCTCGGCGCGCGCGCCGGCTTCTTCGGCGAATTCACCAACTTCGCACGCGCGAACTCGGTCGAAGGTCAGCGCGTCATCGCCCAGCCCTACATTCGCTGGGAACGCGATCAGCTGTTCTGGTACGCCAATGCCCAGGCCGATCTGTCGTACACCGCCTACAACCTGACCAATGTTGCCGACGGCGGCGCCGATGCGCCGCGCCGCACGCTGCCGCAGTTCAGCGCCGAAAGCGGTCTGCGCTTCGAACGGCTGACCGATGGCGGCAACGTGCAGACGCTCGAACCGCGGCTGTTCTACCTGTACACCCCGTTCCGCGAGCAGGACGAACTGCCGCTGTTCGACTCCGGCCTGCCGGACTTCGACCTCCCGCAGCTGTTCGCGCGCAACCGCTATTCAGGCTATGACCGCGTCTCCGACGCCAACCAGCTGACCACGGCCGTGACCTCGCGCCTGATCGAGTCCGACTCCGGCATCGCCCGGCTCAGCGCCACGCTCGGCCAGATCTACTATTTCCGTGGCCCGCGGGTCGATCTTCCGGGCTTCGCGACGCCAAGCGAGGGCAGTTCGAACTTCCTCGGCAACATCGACTACGCGCTGTCGATGAACTGGTCGGCCGTGGCCACCACGGAGGTGTCGTCCATGTTCGACAAGGTCGTGCGCAGCTCGGTGGCGCTGCGCTACCGCGATGGGCTTGCCGACAGCGGCCGCCGCTTCGATCTTGCCTATCGCTACCGTCGCACCTTGCTCGAACAGGCCGACGCCAGCTTCTCATCGCCGATTGCCGACGCCTGGCGGCTGGCGGCGCGACTGCGCTACAGCCTGCGCGACTCGACGACGCTTGAATCGTTCGCCGGCCTCGAATACTCGACCTGCTGCTGGGCGGTCAGCGGCACCTATCGGCGCTATCTGGTCGGTGGCATCGATCGTTTCAACAACGGTTTCTACGTCCAGCTTGAACTGAAGGGCCTCAGCAAGATCGGCAACGGCTTCGAACGCCTGCTGCCCAGCGACGACTTCGCCGCCGACAAACGCAGCGCCAACGGCCGCTGAAGCGGCGCCGGAGCGCGTGATAACCTTGCCGCTTCCGCCGTCCTGATCGCGCTCGTGATGCTGCCCAAGCCCTTGAAATTGCTCGCTGTCGTGTTCGCTGCCGGATGCAGCGTCGGCGTCGTCCAGGCTGCCGAGACCATCGACCGGATCATCGCCGTCGTCAACGATGGCGTGGTGCTGGACAGCGAAATGGACCGCTCGATGAAGCTCGCCGAAGCACAGCTGCGCGAGCGCAACATCGCGATGCCGCCGGCTGGCGTGCTGGAAACCCAGGTGCTGGAGCGGCTGATCGTTACCCGCCTGCAGACCCAGCGGGCACAGGAAGCCGGTATCCGCATCGACGATCGCGAACTGAACGAGGTGCTGGCCTCGGTCGCCGCGCAGAACAAGCTGAGCCTGCAGCAGTTCATCGACGTGGTGAAGAAAGACGGGTTGGACTATCCGTCGATCCGCGAGCAGATCCGCGATGAAGTGCTGACCCAGCGCGTGCGCCAGAAGGAAGTCGGTTCACGCGTGCAGGTCACCGAGCAGGACGTCGATCTGGCACTCGCCAACGCGAGCGCGGACGACACCACCGAGTACCGCCTGTCGCACATCCTGGTGTCGGTGCCGGACGGCGCGACCACCGAAGCGCGGGAAGGCGCGCGTGCCAAGGCCGCTGCACTGCTCAAGCGTGCCCGCGACGGCGAAGACTTTGCTCAGCTGGCGATTGCCAATTCCGATGGCCAGCAGGCGCTGTCGGGCGGCGATCTGGACTGGCGCAAGGCTTCCAACCTGCCGACGGCGTTCGCACTCGCGGCGCCGAAGCTGAAGGTCGGCGACGTTGCCGATGTCATCGAATCCGGCAGCGGCTTCAACATCGTCAAGCTCACCGACCTGCGCGACGCCGGTGAGAAGGCGATGATCAGCGAGACCAAATCGCAACACATCCTGCTGATGAACAATCAGCTGCGCGACGAGGCGGCCACGCAGGCGCAGATCCGGGAAATCCGCGATCGCCTCGACAAGAACGAGGACTTCGCGGCGCTGGCCAAGAAGTATTCGGACGACCCTGGTTCGAAAAACGCCGGCGGCGACCTCGGCTGGCAGCCACCCGGCGTGTTCGCGCCGGAGTTTCAGGCAGCGCTCGACGCGCTCGAACCGGGCCAGACCAGCCAGCCGTTCCACACCCAGTTCGGCTGGCACATCGCGCGCGTGCTCGAGCGCCGCACTCGCGATGCCACCGTCGATGCCCGCCGTGGCCGCGCCCGCCAGTCGATCCAGGTCCGCAAGGAAGCCGAGGAATACGAAGCCTGGATGCGCCGTCTGCGTGAAGAAGCCTACGTCGAGTACCGGCTGACGCCGACCGACAAGGCTGCCAAGCCAGCCGGCTAGGACATTCCGCATGCGTCCGCCGCTGCCCCGGCTGATCCTGACGCCGGGCGAACCGGCGGGAATCGGACCTGATCTGGCTGTTGTCCTTGCCCAGTCGCCGCTGGCGGCGCAACTGGCGGTGGTTGCCGATCCCGATGTGCTCATGGCCCGCGCGGCCCTGCTCGGCCTGCCGCTGCACTTGCTGCCGGCGAGCGCCGCAGCCCACGTGCCGGGCAGCCTGCAGGTCCATCCGGTCGAAACTTCGGCACCGGTCAACCCCGGCCATCTCGACCCCGCCAACGCCGGCTATGTGCTGCATACGCTGCGCGTCGCCGCCCGTGCCTGCCTGAACGGCGATGCCGACGCGATGGTGACCGCGCCGGTGCACAAGGGCGTGATCAACGATGCCGGTGTGCCGTTTTCAGGCCATACCGAATTCCTTGCCGAACTGTGCGGCAGCCCGCTACCGGTGATGCTGCTGGCGGCACCGAAGCTGCGCGTGGCACTGGCCACCACGCATCTGCCGTTGTCGGCAGTACCGGCCGCAATCACGGCCGAGGGCCTGAGCGCCGTGCTGCGCATCCTGTCGGCGGACCTGCAATCGAAGTTCGGCATCGCCCGGCCGCGCATCCTGGTCTGCGGCCTGAACCCGCATGCCGGTGAAGGCGGGCATCTGGGGCGCGAGGAAATCGAGGTGATTGCGCCGACCTTGCAGCGCCTCCGCGACGAAGGCCTCGATCTGGTTGGCCCGCTGCCGGCCGATACGCTGTTCACGCCGCGCGGACTCGCCGGCGCCGATGCCGTGCTGGCGATGTACCACGATCAGGGTCTGCCAGTGCTCAAGTCCAGCGGGTTCGGCGAAGCGGTCAACATCACGCTTGGCCTGCCGATCATCCGTACCTCGGTCGATCACGGCACGGCGCTGGAACTCGCTGGCACCGGCCGCGCCGATCCCGGCAGCCTGAAGGCGGCCGTCGACGCCGCGATCGACCTCGTCAACCGTCGGAGTGCCGCATGAGTGGTGGGCCCAAGAAGCGCTTCGGTCAGCACTTCCTGCACGATCAGGCGGTGCTTGAAAGGATCGTACGGACCGTCAACCCGAAGCCCGACGATCTGCTGATCGAGATCGGCCCGGGACGCGGCGCGCTGAGCCGCCTGCTGCTGGCAAAACTGAACCGGCTGCGTGTGGTCGAGATCGATCGCGACGTGATCGGCCCGTTGCGCGCCGCCTGCGGGCAGTCGGACAAGCTGGAAATCCATATGGCCGACGCCCTGGCTTTCGATTTCGGCCAGTTCGCCGATGTCGGGCAGCCGCTGCGGCTGGTCGGCAATCTGCCCTACAACATTTCGACGCCGCTGCTGTTCCACCTGCTTGGCATTGCCGGCCAGGTGCGCGACATGCACTTCATGCTGCAGAAGGAAGTGGTCGACCGCATCTGCGCCGAACCCGGCAGCGACGATTACGGACGGCTGACAGTATCGATGGCGGCGCGCGCGGAATCGGTCAGCCTGTTCGATGTCGGCCCCGAGGCCTTTCATCCGCCACCGAAAGTCGATTCGGCGGTGGTCCGCATTCGCCCACGCGCCGCGCCGTTTCCGCTGCACGACATCGACGCCTACGACCGGCTGGTCGCCGCGGCTTTCAACCAGCGGCGCAAGACCTTGTCCAACGGCTTGAAGGGCCTGCTGACGGCGGCCCAGATCGAAGCGGTCGGTATCGCACCCGGCATCCGCGCCGAACAACTTCCGCCGGAGGCCTTCGCCCGACTGGCGGACGCCTGGAGTCGCCTGCAGCAGGGCGCTGGACGCGGCGACGGTTCCCGAGCCTGAAACGCAAAAGCCCCGGCGCTTGCATGGCAAGCGCCGGGGCCTCGGGATCGCTGCCTCGCCTCAGTTGCCCGAGTCGTCGGCCGAGAACGATTCCCGCTTGAATGATTCCGGAATCGGCTGCTTGAAGCTGTTGGCGTAGCGCTCGTAGGCGTTGCTGGCGGCGTCACCCGGCAGCGGCCGCGCGGTGACCGACGCAGCACTGCCGCTGGCCTGCAGATCGACCCAGCTGCGCGAACTTGCCCCGAAGCCGGTCTTGCTGGGCGCAGATGCAGCGCCCGCCGGCGCGAGGGTCACGACCTTTTCCGGCTCCGGTGCGGCACCGAGGTCGATCGTCGATGTCTCGGCACACGGACAGGCCGCGGCGGTGCTTGCCGACGTTGACGAATCCGCTGGGGACTCTGCGTGGCTGGCGCCGGCGATCAGCATGGCCGTCAGCAATATCGTTGCGCGCATCTTGCTTCTCCTGTGTGGCAGATGGCTTGCCGCCACCTGTCGGTGAGTCGTGTCTGGGGCGGGCGGGTTCAGGCCGGCGTTCGTCCGCTGCGGGCCTGCTGCTGGCTGCGGATCGCCTGCGCCTGATTGCGCAACTGTTTCACGGTTTCCGGCGTCGCGCCGGCCTGTTTCGCCATCCGGTCGGCACCCGCCTGATTACCGGTCAGCAGCATCAGGATGATCAGGTTGTTGCGGCTCTTCAGTTGTGACGGTGCAAGCTCGGCTGCCGTCGACAGTTCCGGCAGTGCCTCGCTGTAGCGACCGGCTTCCATCAGCGCGTAGCCAAGGTCGTTGCGAATCTCGACATCGGTCGGAAGCTTGCTCGAGGCATTACGCAATGCGCGGATGGCTCCGCCGAGATCACTGCTGGCAGTCAGCAGACCCAGACCATGCCAGGCCTTGCCTTCGAGCGGTCCGCCGAGCAGGCGTTTGTAGAGCGCATCGGCTTGCTCGCGCTGCTGCAGGTGTCGACGGGCTTCCGCTTCCAGATAGATGACCTCCGGGCTGTCCGGAATCGCCTGCTTCTGCGCTTCGATGTGGGCAAGGGCCGCGTAGTACTGGCCCTGGTCGAGCAGCGCCCGCACCGCGTCGCTCTTGATCTGCTGGACCTTGGCCGGGTCAGCGGCGGCAACATCGTAGTTGTCAGCCGACAGCGGCCGGGACGGCTGGCTCTTGCAAGCCGTCAACCCGAGCAGGCAGCCCACGACGAATGCCGAGGTGCGGATCACTTCGCACCGCCACCAGCAACCGAGCCGAGCGTGCTCATGATCGACAGCGCTGCCGGGCCGGCCACGAAGATCAGCAAGGCCGGGAAGAAGAACAGGACCATCGCCACGGTCATCTTTCCCGAGATCGCGTTGACCTTCTCGCGCAAATCCATGCCGCGCCGCTCTTCGATCAGCTTCATCATGTCGAGCAGCGGCTCGCGGACTTCACCGCCGTAGCGGTCGACCTGCCGCAGCACGCCGAGCACGCTGGTCAGATCATCGACTTCCATCACTTCGCCAAGCTGGCGCAGCACGCTGCTGGTATCGGCACCGGCATCGAACTGGCGCACGCAGGAATCCAGTTCGCGGCCCAGCTCCGGCAGCACGCCACGGCCTTCGCGCACGATCGAACCGAGCGCCTGGCGCGTCGACAGGCCGGCTTCGAACAGCAGCACCAGCAGATGTAGGAACAGCGGCACTTCGCTGCGCATCCGCGCGCGGCGGTTGGACGCGGCTCGGCGCAGCACCCAGCGCGGCAGCAGGATCGACAGGATCAGCGCGCCGACAATCATTAGCACCAGCGACAGGCCCTGGAACAGCTTGCCGCCGAGCGTGACCCCGGCCAGCACGCCGAAGCCAAGCAGGATCGGCACCAGGCCCTGCAGCGCGTAGAACAGCAGCCGCGCTTCCGGTCCGCGCCAGCCGGCCTGCGCGAGCAGACGCGGCGTCTCGCCTTCCTTGTCGACCAGCTTTTCCAGCGACTGTCCCTGACGGGCAAAACCTTCGAGCAGTTGCCGGTGATCGGCGCCCTCGAAGTCCTCGGTGTCCTCGCCGCTAAGGCCGAGGCGACGACGCAGGCGTCGTGCGGTGCGGGCTTCCAGCGCCATGTAGATCAGCAGGCCCACGGTCGCGATTCCGAACAGGATCGCGAACGCCACCACGAACTGGAAAATGGTCGGACTCATGCTTCGCCCTCGTCGATGCCCTTGAGCATCCACCACAGCGCGATGAAACCGAGGAACAGCATCGAACCCGAGCCGATCAGCAGCAGACCGCCCTTCGGATCGGCCAGCATCTTGTCGTAGTACTTGGGGTTGCTCACGTACATGTAGACGAACAGGATGACGTTGATGACGGCCAGCATCTTGGCCGAGAAGCGCGTTTCCGCCGTCAGGGCCCGCAGTTCCTGCGCAGCGCTGGCACGCTGGCGGATCAGCACGATCAGGCTCTTCAGCACGCCACGCATGCTGCCGCCGTACTTGCGATTGATGCTCGCCGCCATCGCCATGACCTTCAGGTCACGCAGGCGGTGGATGTCTCCGGCCTCCGACAGCACCTGCTCCAGCAGTGCGCCAAGGCGCACCTGACGGCTGATCGAGATGAACAGCGGCTGGATCGGATTCGGCGCTTCGCGAGCCGCCTGGCTGAGCGCCTCGTCCAGCGTGTTGCCGGCCGCCAGCACGCGGATCACGTTTTCCAGGTAGCTCGGCAGCTGTTCGACGATCTTGCGGCGGCGCCAGACCGACTGCTGCACCAGCACGATGTAGAAGCTCAGCAGGAACACGCCCAGCAGCGGCAGCGTGTACACCGGCCCGATGGTCAGCATCGACACCAGTGCGACCGCGGCAACGATCAGCATCAGCCGCACCACGGCATCCGGCCGGATATCCGAACCGGTACGCCAGAACAGGTGGCAGACCGCGCGCAGGAAGCGGCTTTTGATGACCGCGCTGCCCTGCCCGACCGCGACTTCGTCGACGCCGGACACCCGAAGCCTGAGCTTCAGATCGGCATCGGTATCGCGCTCGCGGGCCTGCAGGAACAGCCAGACTGCTCCGCCGAACAGCAGCAATGCCGCCAGCACGAACATCAGCACGACGAAGTTCATGCGACCTCCCGAGGCACGACCAGACCGGTATCGGGTTCGTAACGGAAGACATCATGCAGCGCCAGCTCGCGCCCCTGCAGGCCGCGCAATTCGGTGATCGACATGACGCGCCGCTGGCCGCTTGGAAGACGCGCAACCTGAACCAGCAACTGGATCGCCGCCGCGATCTGGCCGCGCAGCGTCAGTTCACCGCCGCTGTAACCGGCGAAGCCGGCCAGCAGCTCGATGCGGTGCATCGCATCGCGGACATTGTTGGCGTGCAGCGTGGTCATCGAGCCATCGTGGCCGGTGTTCATTGCCTGAAGCATGTCGAGCACCTCGTCGCCGCGCACCTCACCGACGATGATCCGGTCCGGGCGCATGCGCAGCGCGTTGCGCACCAGGTCACGTGCCGTGATCGCGCGCTGACCTTCGAGGTTCGGCGGCCGAGTTTCCAGCCGCACGACATGGTTGTGGCGCAGCCGCAGCTCGGCTGCATCCTCGACCGTCACGATGCGCTCGCCCTCCGGAATCCAGCCGCTCAGCATGTTCAGGAAGGTGGTCTTGCCCGAGCCGGTGCCGCCGACGACGATCAGGTTCGCGCGATTTTCGACGCGATGCCGAAGGTAGGCGATCTCCTGCTCGGTGATGCTGCCGCTGCGAACGAGGTCTTCTGAAGTCAGCGGGGTCTTGCGGAACTTGCGGATCGACAGACAGGGGCCATCGAGCGCAATCGGCGGAATGATCGCGTTGATGCGCGAGCCATCCGGCAAGCGCGCGTCGACCATCGGCGTCGATTCATCGACACGCCGGCCGAGCGGCGCCAGGATCCGCTGGATCACGCGGATGACATGGTTGTCGTCGTTGAAGCGCACCGGTGCCGAGTACAGGCGGCCGGCACGCTCGATGAAGATGTTGTTCGGCCCGTTGACGACGATGTCGTTGACCGTGTCGTCGTCGACCAGACTCTGGATCGGACCGAAACCGAGCAGTTCGTTGCGCGCATCCTCGATCAGCGCCTCGGATTCGCGCTGATTGACCGGCAGCCGCTGCTCCAGCACGTAGCGGCGCACTTGCTCGGCAACGAAGCGCTCGACCTTTTCCGCCGACCAGGTGTAGATGTCGAGCTTGCGGTCCTCGATCTGCGCGATCAGGTGCCGATGGACGCTGCTCTTCAGCGTCTGGTACTGGTCCGACAGGCGGAAACGTTCGACCAGGTCAGCAGCGGCCATGATCGATCAACCGAGCAGACGGTCGAGGAAGCCCTGCTGCTGGGCCACCGGCTTCAGGTCACCCGACAGCAGCGTCGCCGCCAGGTCGCGCACGTCGGTGCAGTACGGATCCTTCTTGGCCAGCGTGTACAGCGGCTCGCCCGAGTTCATCGACAGCAGGCGATTGAAGCTTTCGGTGTGCAGGGCGGTCAGCAGCGGCAGTTCGAACAGCTCGGCCAGATTGCGCGGTTCAAGCCCCAGCCGCCGGCGGTAGTTGTCGACCACCAGCGCCGCGCGTTCCAGCGAGCAATCCTGCGCCCGCAGCGCGCGCAGCAGGTACTTGTTGTGCCGCGACTTCAGGATCGACTGGTCCGACAGCAGCAGGCTGCGATCGGCCATGTCGACAAGGCCGGCCACCGCCGCGATCGGCGCGTGACCATCGATGGCGACCACGGTCGATGCAAACAGGCCGCGCAACACCT
Organism: Gammaproteobacteria bacterium; assembly: GCA_026398875.1. Taxonomy (GTDB): domain Bacteria; phylum Pseudomonadota; class Gammaproteobacteria; order Nevskiales; family Nevskiaceae; genus Nevskia. The sequence goes on from JAPLSB010000017.1 coordinate 244,105, forward strand.
GCATCAGCTTCAGCAGCTGCTCGGGATCGAAGCTGATGCGTCCCAGCAGATCCTCCGGCAGGCTCAGCACGTACACGCCGCTGCTGTGCTTCGGGAACGCCGTGTCGATCAGCGTCTGATCGCAGCGATGCGCGTCGTTGATCGCATCGAGGACGTTGTACGTCGGATTCAGGTTCAGGAAGATCGCCGCCGCGCCCGACGGCGTGGCGAGATCAACGAGCAGCACCTTGTCGCCCGGCGATTGCTTCTCGGCGATCGCCAGCGCCAGGTGCTCGGCGAAAAAGGCGATCGACTCGTGCGGATGCCCGGAAACGGTCAGGAAGATCTGCCCGGTCCGACCCGGTGTCGCAGCAGCCGCCGTCGACGCCGCGCTGCGCTTCAGCAGCCGGCCGATCTGGTTGCCGAGATTGGCATCGTCACGGCCGCGGACGAGGAAATCACGGGCCCCGGCGCGCATCGCCGCCAGCAGGCATTCGGCGTTCTCGCCGTTGCCGAGGCCGACCACCGGAATCTGCCAGTGCCGTTCGTGAAACTGCTCGACGAACGAAGCTCGCAGCATCGCGTTGGCCGGCGTGAACTCGCAGAACACCATGTCGTAGCGGGACTGCGCGGCAACGGCCTGCAGCAGTTGCGAAGGCTCGACGCCGCGAATCAGGACGGCGTCCAGATTCGCGCCATCGGCCGATTCCAGCCAATGCTCGAAGCCGGAATCATCGGCAACGACCAATACTTTCGTTTTCATGAGCGGGTGATCGACATCCGGGGCCTTGTTATCGGTTCCAGACTTACTTGCTGTAGCCGGTTTCGGCGTCCTGACCGTAATCGCCGGTTTCGAGGAACATGGTCTCGGCGAAGTTCGGGCGATAGTTGTCGAGACCGGCACCCGGCAGCGCCGGCGTCTGCGCGCCGCGCGCCAGCGGCCGCACCAGATGCGGCGTGATGATCATGATCAGTTCCTTCTCGGTGCGATTGATGCTGGTCGTGCGGAAGAACGCACCGAGCACAGGGATATCGCCGAGCCACGGCACCTTGTCGACATTGTTGGTCAGGTTGTTGCTGACCAGGCCGGACAGCACGAAGGTCTCGCCATCACCGAGTTCGACCGTGGTGTCGGTACGGCGAATGATGATGCCGGGCACCGTCGTACCCTGGATCGTCACCGCGTTGGTGAAGTCGAGATCGCTGACTTCCGGCGCCACCTTGACCGCGATGCGGTTGTTGGAAAGTACGGTCGGCGTCAGGTTCAGGCGAACGCCGAACTCGCGGAACTGCACGGTGATCGCACCGCCGCCGGCCGCGCTGCCCTGCGGCACTGGGTACGGGAACTCGCCACCGGCGAGGAAGCTGGCGGTCTGGCCGCTGAGCGCGGTCAGGCTCGGTTCGGCGAGCGTGCGGGCCAGCCCCTTGCGCTCCAGCACGCTGAGGATGCCGGTGTAGCCGTTGTTGCCGAACACGATGTTGAAGGCATCGCCGATCGGCAGGAAGCCGGTGGCGCTGAGAAAGCCGCTGCCGAGCGAGTTGCTCGCCGACTGGCCCGCCTGCGAAACGGTACCCGGGTTGCCGATACCGCCGATGGTGTTGTTGCCGAGCTTGAACAGATTGATGCCGTACTGCTGCAGCGTCGTGCGGTTCACCTCGACGATCTTGACCTGGCTCATCACCTGGGTCTCGCCGCCCGCAAAGCTGCGATCGGCCGGTGGCGGCGCATCCTTGTCGCGCGGGCTGGTCGACAGCTTGGCCTTGCGATGGGCCAGCAGGCTCGGCGTGGTGCCGTCGAGCGAGCCGCCGGGCTGGATGTTAAGGCCCGACAGCTCCGGGTCCGGCGCAACCACCGACGCCACCGCGATCCGGTACTCGGCGGCGCTGCTGCCGCGGGTCCAGACCAGCAGGCTGGTGACGCCACCGGACTTGCCATTGATCAGCACTTCGCGGCCATTGATGACGTTGACATCGGCCACCTTGGGGTCGCCGACCGCAACGCGCGACACCGCGCCCTTCATCCGGATCAGCTTGTGAGTGCCGGGCTCGACGCTGATGTTTCTCACCGTTGCCGTCGCGCCAGCAGCCGCAGCCTCGGGGACTTGCGTCAGCAGCGCCGCTGCGACGACTGCAATGCCGAGTGCACGGGAAAACTGTCTGCCGATGGAAAAGCGCATGCCGGAATCCTTGCTGCCTGAGAGCGGCGATCGGGACAACGCCCGACCGTGATGGAAGCGTGAGCGAACGGTTGCCGGTTCCGCGCTCATGGCGACACCGCCCGGAGATCAGTGCCGCGGATGATCTCGACCGGCGGCGGCCGCGACGACTCGAGGCGCACAGGAATCTTCCTTTTTTCCTTCGGCACCATCTTGGTCAGCTCGGTCGCCGTGATGATCTGTTCGGCCGCCAATGCCGCCGCAGCGGCCTCGGCCTCGGCTTTCGCCTTTTCCGCTGCCGTCAGCGGCTTGGCTGGTGCAGCAGCCTCCGTCGAGACCGCAGAGATCGCCGGAGCGTCGCTTGGCGTCGTCGCGGCTGGATCAGCTGCGCCGGGCGCCGGCTCGGCCGCTGCGCCATGCAAGGCCAGACGCAGCTCGCCGTAGGCTGCGCCGAGCAGCACGCGCGTCACCTGCGCTTCCGGAATCGCCAGCACGGCCGTCCGTTCGCGACGCTGCGGCGATGCGTTCTTGTTCTTGTCCTTGGATTCCTCGAGACCCTTCGGCGGCTCGACCAGATGATCCTCGTACGACAGAACCTTGATGTCACGAATCAGCACGCGAGCCTGGGTCGGGATGTCCTTCGTCTCGTCTTCGCGTGCCTGATCTTCGCCGGTCGGCGTGTCGTTGATCGACTTGATGTAGACCAGTACATCGACGGTATCGCCGGGGCGGACAAAGCCACCGACACCGACCACGTCATCGACCTTCAGCGACAACGCACGGTGGCCGTCCGGGACGCCGCGGGCAATCAGGTTGCTGTCCTTGAAAAAGCGCGGCACGACTGGCGCACCGGCGTCGATATCGATCAGCGGCGTGCGGCCGATCGCATCGTTGACGTTGGCGAAGTACTCGGTCGGGGCGATGGTCACCGGAGCGAGGACGACATCGCTGTCCTTGATCGGCACATTGGCCGCCAGCGGATGAGTTGCCACGACGACCTTGATCTGCGGAACGGCCGGAGTCGCCGGGGCGACCTGCGCTTCAGCTTGTGCACGTGCAGCGCTTTCGGCAAAGCCCCGACTCATTCGCCAGCCGATGATCACGAGCACGATCGCGATCAGCCCAAGCACGATCGCGATGACTCGAATCGCGTTGCTGTTGTTCATGCGCTACCGCTCCCTTCTTTTGGTGTTTGCTGCTGTTTACGGCAGCTTAAACGATCTATCTGCACGGGCTTCAGTTTGACGCCAGCGTCACCTGCAGGCGCTACGAAAGCCGCCCAGCGGCGGTCGCCGTGAGCACCGGCGGCAGCGGCGGAACCGCGCCCACCAGCGGAATCACCACGGTGGGGAACAGCGTCGGCGCCGTCAGGCTGTAAGTGATCACGGCCACCAGCGTGTCGCCTGCAGAACCATCGTCCTGCAGCGCATAGGACACGGTGAGCCCGGGCGGAACCGTGACTCCGGCACCGGTGAAGTTGCGCTCGATGGCCAGGTTTCCCTGCGCCTGAGCAGCGGCCAGATAAGCACCGGCGTTGTCGCCAGGCGCAACCGCAATCGCGGCGCGCACCGCTTCCTGCGCAAGGAAGTTGATGCGCTGCTGAAGAAAGTAGATGTAGCCGTAGCAGATGCCGCCATAGACGATCGCGAAAACGATCGGAAAGATCAGCGCGAATTCGACGGCGGAAGCGCCGGCGAGCCGGCGCGGCAGTCGGCGGACGAGGCGATCAGAAGCCATGGTCGAGTTTTCCGGACAAGATCAGAAACAGCAGGAAACCCGATGACAGTGCAATCGCGGCCGGTATTCGGCCAGGCTTGCGTTGCTTCATCCGGGCGTACAACACCAGCACTGCGGCCATCAGGCCAAGCATCAATGCCGACGCCAACACTATCGCAATGATGCCGGCGGGACCGCAAAGCAGTCCAAGCACTGCCATGTACTTCACGTCACCGGCGCCGAACTGGCGAATGACATAGCCCGGCAAGCCGAGCAGCAGGCCGATGCCAAAGCCGATCACAGCGGCTGTCGGACTCTGTCCCAGCAGACCGGAACCGTTGATGAACTGCACCAGCAGTGCCGGCACCAGTACCAGCAGCAGCAATGAATTGGGCACCCGCAGCTGCCGGAAATCGGTTCCGGCAATCACGAGTGCCCAGAGGGACAGCAGTCCGGTGACCAGTGCGATCGGCACCTGCCGGACGGTATCCAGGCTGGATCAGCCGCCAGCAGCGCTCGACAGGGCGCCCGAGATACCGGTGAACAGCGTCAGCAGGCTCTGGCCCGAGGTGATCAGTACGCTGACGATGACCACGGCGATCAGGCCGACGATCAGACCGTATTCGACGGCGCTCGCGCCTTCTTCACGAGTCAGGAAATTCTGGATTTTCTTCAGCATGGCTAACACTCCGGTTGACGCGATTTCGGGGGCGGTACGGGCTGGTACTGCCCGTGACGAAACCTTATGACAGGGGGTAGGGGGAGTCAAAGCAGCTGGTTCCGGCAAGTTCTACCGCTCATCGGTTATGGTTAAAGTCGATTCCAGAAGCGACTTTTCCTCCGTGGCGACCTACGCGATCGGCGATGTCCAGGGCTGTTGCGACGCCCTCCTGCAGCTGCTCGATGCGCTGAATTTCGATCCTGCTGCCGACCGCCTCTGGCTGGCCGGCGACCTGGTCAATCGCGGTCCGCAATCGGCTGCGACCTTGCGGCTGGTCCGCTCGCTGGGAGACCGCGCCGTGGCCGTGCTCGGCAACCACGATCTGCATCTGCTGGCGGTGGCCAGCGGCGGCAAGCGCGGCCGCCGCGACACACTCGACGACCTGCTGCAGGCACCGGACCGCGACGAGCTGCTCGACTGGCTGCGCCACCGGCCGCTGATGCACACCAGCGATGACGGCCGCTGGCACATGGTGCATGCCGGGCTGCCGCTGCAATGGACGGTCGATGCCGCGGCCGGGTACGCGCGTGAAGTCGAAGCGGCACTTCAGGGTCCGGATGCGAACGAGCTGCTGCGCCGCATGTACGGCGACCAGCCGGATCGCTGGGACCCCGCCCTGCCCCATTGGCCGCGGCTGCGTTTCATCATCAATTGCTTCACGCGGCTTCGGTACTGCACGGCGGACGGCCAGATCGCTGCCGAACCGAAGGGCACGCCCGGCAGCCAGCCCGGTGGCCTGCTGCCGTGGTTCGCGATACCCGGGCGACGCAGTGCTGGAAGCCGGATCGTGTTCGGCCACTGGTCGACGCTGGGCCAGATCCACTGGCCGGAAGCCCAGGTCTGGGGACTCGACACCGGCTGCGTCTGGGGCGGTCGCCTGAGCGCGCTGCGTCTCGACGACGAAGCCGTGACCAGCATCGACTGCGCTGGCTACCGCACGCCGGGCAGCGAAGGTGACTGAAGCCCGGTCCGGCACCGCATCAGCCGCGCTGGCCCGAAGCGTCGGAACGCGTCAGCAGCAGGCTGGCGAAAGTTGGCAGCAGCAACAGCCCGGACACCGCGATCACCGACCAGCCGATCGAAAGCAGCTTGCCGATGCCACGCTGGGCTGGGTAAGCAGCCGCGATCCAGACCGCGAAGCCGGCCGCCATCGCCAGCGCCACCAGCAAGACCCGGCCGTGCATCACCAGCCCGACCCGCAGCGCCGCCGCCAGCGGATGACCGGCGAGCAGCCCCAGGTGCAGCTGACGCACGATCAGCAAATGGCCCATCAGTCCGGCGGCCAGGCACATCAGCCATAACGACAGCGTCAGCTGCGTCAGTGCAATGCCGCACGCCGCCATCAGGCCAAGGCCAATCCAGCCGGCGGACGCCAGCGGCAGTAACACCGCTGTGGTGGCGCGCAGATCTCTCAGCAACAGCCACGTGCCCAGCGCCATCACAGCCAACACCAGCGCGGCCGCCAGTCCCCGGATATCGAGCAGCGCAGCTTGTCGCGCCAGGCTGGCGCCGAGCGGCCCGCCAGCCAGTTCGGCCATGATCGGACAAGCCCGGCGCATGGCCTCCGGCAGCGGACCCCGTTGCTGCAGCCGACGCTGTTCGGCGCAGTAGCCGGCGTCGACATCGCGATGGGCCGCATAGAACGCGGCGGCGTTGTCGGCATTGAAAGCGAGAACCTCATTGGCTACCGCGTTCAGCGCGTCGCTGTCGCGCCGCGACAGATACAGCGAAATCGGCAGCGTTGCGCAGTCATCAGCATGCAGGCTGCTGTCGGCACCGATCGGGGCCATCGCCTGGTTCAGCGTCTCGCGGTTGCGCGGCAGCGTGCTGAACTTCGGCGAGCCATCCGCGAACGCGGTCAGTACCCGCTTCAGCGCCTGCGGCAGCGCCGTGCTGCCGCTCACCATCGGCAGGTTCTCGAGCCGCCAGACCAGACTGTCGACCTGCTCCAGCACAGCGGCATCGGTGCAGGCATCGCGGCCCGCCTCGACGATCACCCGGAACTCGCGGACGTTGCGCGGAAACGCCGCTGCCAGCTCGGCACCATCGATCTTGGCGGGATTGTCCGGTGACAGCCGCGCCAGGTCGGTCGCAGCCGGCTCCACCGGCTGCATGCGCTGCAGCCAGCCGCTGACGCCGGCCAGTGCCCCGACCATGACCAGCACCACGGTCGCCGGCACTGGTCGCGACAAGGCGGCCAGCCCGCCCAGCCGCGCATCGAACCAGTCCGCGAGCCGCCAGCCGATCCGGGCGGTGCCGGTCCAGCTCAACAGGATCGGCAGCGCCAGCAGCGCGATCGGCAGCACAGCCAACAGGCCGAGGCCAGTGACGATGGCGATCTGACGCGCCAGCGGCACATCGCTGAGCAACGCCAGCGCGGCCGCGACCGCCGCCGAGACGAGCAGTGCGACCGCCAACGGACTGACCAGCTGTCGCCAGCTCTGCACGCTGGCTTCGAAGCCGGCGCAGTCACCATCCGCCGAGCGCTCCAGCCAACGCAGGCCAAACAGCGTCATCGTGGAAAGACCGGCCGTCTCGGTCACGGCGATGGCCCATGCCGCGTCCGGATCCAGTGATAGCCCGGCCAGCTGAATCAGTCCGAGATGCCAGACCGCCTGCAGCACCAGACAGCTGAGGATGATCGCCGCCACCCGTGCAGCACCGATCACGAACACCAGTAACGCCGAGCTGACCAAAAGGCCGGCCGCCGACACCAGCAAGGCCCGCGGCGCTTCTGCAGCCAGCGCACGCGAAAGCGCTGGCGCCCCCACGACATGCACGCTGAAATCGCCGCCGCTGGTGGCACGGGCCGCGCGCAGCACGTCGTCGATCTCCAGCATGATCTGGCGCTGGTCGAACGGCTTGCCGGTCAGAGGATCGCGGGGCAGCCATGCGGCCTCAATCAGCACGCCGCGACGGTCAGTGCTGACAAAACGGCCGGTGATGCTGGCCTTCGCGATGTTGCTGCGCAGCCGTGCCAGATCGGCCGGTGTCGCCTGGTCCGGCTCGAAGCCCGGCGGCATGACGCTGGCCCCGAAGTAGCGCCCCTCGACAACGTCGATATAACGGACTTCGGGCGTGAACAGCGACTTCAGATGCTGGCGATCGATGCCCGGCAGCGCAGCCAGGCCATCGGTCAGCGCCTTCAGACGCGACAGGAACGCCGGGTCGTAAAGACTGCCGGACTTGCGCAGCACGGCGATGCGGACCGGGCTCGCGCCATCGAAGACATCCCGATGCCGCAGATCAACCTCGGTGAACGGGTGCCGTGCTGGCTGGGCGCGATCGAACGCCGCTTCCAGCGTCAGTTGCGAGGCCTGCCGTGCCAGCAGCAAGGTGATCCCGAGCAGCAACACCAGCACCAGCCGGCGATGCGCGAAGATCATCGCTTCCAGCGACCGGTTCAGTCGCGCGATTCGCGAAAGCTGGGACTGCCCATTCATCGTCCAGGCACCGTGCGGATCGCATGCAGCCCGCGTTCACCGGCCAGTACCGGACCTGCGGCGCCCACCGCCACCGCCGACCAGACGCCAGCAGCGGGCGATTTCACTCGCCGGCCGCTGCGCCGCACGGGGTCGGCCAGCAGCACCGTGCCTTCGGCGCCAACCAGGAACGCCCGGTCGTTACCGATCGCGACGCAGGCGTGCAGCGTGTGACGCGTGCCGGTATCGATCGACCGCCAGCGACCGATGCGAACGGCATCGCTGACCCAGGCCTCGCCGCGCAGCCCGCAGATCAGCGCACCGGACGTACCGAACGCCGAAGCGCCGAACAGCGTCGATTCGAGCGGGGAAGCCAGCTTGCTCCAGCTGGTCCCAGCGTCTGTCGACAGCAGCAGGCGACCTTGTTCACCGACGATCAGCAGATCGTCGTTGCCGAGACGGACGATCGCGTACAGATTCAGCTCGTCGTCATCGACAGCTGGGGTGTGCAGCGGGGTCCACGTATCGCCGCCATCGACGGTGCGAAGGAAAAGGCCGAACGCACCTACCGCGAAGCCGCGCCGGGCATCGACGAAAACAACGTCCAGCAAGGGCTTTTCAAGGGCGGGCTCGAAATGCTGCAGGCCCCAGCTGGCCCCGCCATCGCGGGTATTGAGGATCACCGCGTCGTGGCCCACGGCCCAGCCATTGCGGGCATCGGCAAAGCTGACTGCCGTCAGCGCAGCGCGGACCGGGACCGGCACCTGCGTCCAGGTCTTGCCATCTGCCGAGCCGAGAATCTGGCCGCGCTCGCCCACTGCGACGTAGCGACCGCCGACGGCCGTGACATCCAGCATCAGACTGCTCGCAGCCCGCGGTGCGATCACGGCCGCTTGCGGCGCGTATGACGCGGCGGCGGCGGTCGAGGTCAACGGTGAAAGCAGGGCGGTCGCAGCAAAGAGGCGCAGCACACGGCGGAAACACGGGCTCATCGGTACTCGTGACGGTCGATCCAGATCAGGGCCGCCATTCGGCCGCAAATTCCGTCGCGGCGATATGAGTAGAAACGTGTTGGGTCGGCATGGGTACTGACCCCGCCACCATGAACGCGCGTGACGCCGGCGCGAGCCAGCCGCTGCCGTGCCAGCGCAAAAAGATCGGCGAAGTGCTTGCCGGGCGCGTCGCCGGGACGGAAACAGGCCGCTGCTGCGGGATCGACCGCGACGAACGCCGCGCGAACCTCGTCACCGACCTCGAACGCTTCCGGCCCGATTGCCGGGCCCAGCCAGGCGATCAGGCGACTGGCATCGATCGGCAAGGCAGCAACCGTGCTTTCCAGCACGCCGCTGCACAGCCCTCGCCAGCCGGCATGGACAGCCGCAACCACCGAAGCATCGTCTGCACAGAACAGCACAGGCAGGCAGTCGGCGGCCTGCACGCAGACGACCACGCCGGGCTGCGTCGTGAACGCCGCATCGGCCTCCGGCTCGTCGATGCCGTGCGGCAGTTCGACCACGCGGGTGCCGTGAACCTGGCGCAGCCATGCAGGCGTCTGCGGCAAGCCAAGTCCGACGGCCAGCAGCCGCCGGTTTTCGGCGATGGCCGCTGGCGCGTCACCACTGCTGCGACCGAGATTCAGGCCGGCATGCAGGCCGACGCTGACACCACCCTCGCGCGTCGAGAACGCGGCGCGAACCGCTTTCGGTGCCGGCCAGTCCGGCAGGATCGGCTGCAGGCTCATCGCGCAGCAGCGGCCGCCGCAAGCTGGGCGGCATCGGCGCGCAGGCGGTCGAGCAGCCGCAGCATGTCGGCCGGCGGCTCGGCGCTGAATTCCAGCTCCTCGCCGGTCACCGGATGCTCCAGCCGCAGTTCACGCGCATGCAGCGCCTGGCGCGGAAAGCCGTTCAGCGCGGCACGCAGCGTTTCATCGATGTTGCGGCCGCGCGTCACCTTGCCGCCGTAGACCGCATCGCCGACGATCGGGTGAAGGATCTGCGCCATGTGCACGCGGATCTGGTGCGTCCGGCCGGTTTCGAGCTTCACGCGCAGCAGCGTGTGGTTCGGAAAGCGTTCCTGGATCCGGTAGTGGGTGACTGCCGGGCGGCCATCGCTGACCACCGCCATCTTCAGGCGGTTGCGCGGATCGCGGCCGATCGGCTGGTCGACCGTGCCGCCGGCGGTCATCGCGCCGTTGACCAGTGCGTCGTATTCGCGATTGATCTCGCGCGCCGCCATGTCGCTGACCAGGCGCGTGTACGCGGTCAGGGTCAGGCCGACGATCAGCAGGCCGCTGGTGTCCTTGTCGAGCCGATGCACGAGACCGGCACGCGGCAGCAGCTCGGTTTTCGGGAAGCGATGCAGCAGCGCGTTCTGCATCGTCGAGTCGCTTTGTCCGGCGCCGGGATGCACGGTCAGGCCGGGCGGCTTGTTGATCACCGCGATGTCGTCATCCTCGTAGACGACGTTCAGCGGGATCGCCTGCGGACGATCATTGCCGGCCAGCGGCAACTCCTCGGCGGTGAGTTCCAGCAGGTCGCCGATGGTCACCGGCTGACGGGATTTCTCGGCGGCAGCGCCATTGACGGTCAGCGCGCCATCATCGATCCAGGCCTTCAGTCGCGACCGCGACCAGGCGGGAAACAGCTGTGCAGCGACGGCGTCCAGACGCTGGCCATCCAGGTGTTCAGGCACCGCTGCCTGCTCGACTCGGCTCATCGGTCGCACCGCAAGGCTTGACGCAAATCGCGCGTGGCAACGCGAAATTGAGGCCCACGGCCATGGGCTATACTCGTTTCCTGACTCAACGTGCTGATGCTCCGCGTAATGATCAATCGTTCTTTCCGCGGTCCTTCCGCGTCGCGCACGCTGCGCCTGCCCTGCCTGATGCTGCTTGCCGCCGTCGCCTGCGGCTGCGCTTCGAAAGAAAAGCGCGACACGCCGGACAACCCGTTCCGTGCAGGAACCGACGTCGGCTCCGGCGGCGTGCCGCAATCCGAAGCGGTCCTCAAGCAGGAAGCCCTGAAGGCTTACGCCAAGGCGCATGCAGCGCTGCTGAATACCGACTACGAAACCGCCACCGACCAGTTCACCCAGCTGATCGCGCGCTACCCGTTCACCGAGTTTGCGACCCAGTCCGAACTCGAAAAGGTCTACGCGCAGTATCGCAGTTTCAAGCCTGACGAGGCATTGCTGGCCGCCGACCGCTTCCTGCGCGAACACCCGCGCCACAAGAGCGCCGACTACGTCCAGTATCTGAAGGGCTTGATCAACGCGTCGCGCACCGAATCGATCAGCGACTTCCTGCCGATCGACACCAGCAAGAAGGACGTCAACGCCGAGCGTCGCGCCTACGACGACTTTGCCGTGCTGGTGCAGCGCTACCCGAACAGCGTCTATACCGGAGACGCGCGCAAGCGGATGGTGTTCCTGCGCAACCGCATTGCCAGCCATGAGCTGTCGATCGTCCGCTTCTACGTCAAGCGCGAAGCCTGGGTGGCCGTCTCGAAGCGTGCCGAAAACCTGATTGCCGAATACCCGGGCGCGCCGGCAACGGCCGAAGCGCTGGCGCTGCTCAAGCTGAGCTACGAGAAGCTGGGCCTGACGCCGCAAATCGCCGACCTTGAGCGGATCATCGCCGCCAATCAGGAGTCGATCCGGCAAGCCGCAGTGCCGCGCGTCAAGCCGGGTCCACGCAGCCGGATCGGCTTCCCGGAGGAGGCCGATGCTGCCAAGGCGCCGGCCGCAGAAGCTGCCGCCGCAACGGCGACAGCCGCCGCGACCAGCAGCCCGAAGGAGGAGCCGAAAGGCTTTTTCGGAAAGCTGGCCGGCTATCTGAACGTGCTGAACAGCTCGTACACGCTCGACAAGGCACCGGTGGGCGACACGAAGGCGGCGGCCGCCCCGGCCAGCGCACCGGCGGCAGCAAGCCAGACGGTCGACACGAAGAATCCGAACGGCAACGCATCACTGGTCACCGGGCCGTATGCCGGTGCGCCCGTCGTGGTCGACGTGCCGCCGGTGTTTTCCGATGGCGACGGCAAGTCGCCTGCTCCGCCTGCGCCCGCCGCCGCCCCGGTCGCCGAACGCGCTGCCGCTGCTGATGCAAAGGCAGCGACGGCTGATGGCAACAAGAAAGACGAAGGCGGCGGCCTGTTCGACTTCCTGAACAAGAGCTACACGATTGGCGGCGACAAGAAGGACGCCGCAGAAGCACCAGCCGCGCCCTCGGATGCTCCGGCGCCGCCCTCGCCGCCCGCCTCGACTGACGCGGCGCCGGCCAAGCAGTAAAACCGCTGTATGCGTGGCGACCGTTCAGAGGTCGCCGTACACCGCGGTGATCGGATAACGCCGCTCGCGGCCAAACGCCCGCGGCGTGACTTTCGGTCCGGGCGGCGCCTGTCGCCGCTTGTACTCGGAACGCCGCACCAGCCCGGCCACACGCCGCACGGTCGCCTCATCGAAGCCCATCGCGACGATCTCGGGAATCGAGCAACAGCGCTCGACGTAGGCTTCGAGAATCGGGTCGAGCACCTCGTACGGCGGCAACGAATCGGAATCCTTCTGGTCCGGGCGTAGCTCGGCGGTTGGTGGTCGTTCGATCACGCGTTCCGGGATCACCGGCGAAATCGTGTTGCGGTAGCGAGACAACGCGTAGACCAGCGTCTTGTAGACGTCCTTGATGGGCGCAAAGCCGCCGCACATGTCGCCGTACAGCGTTGCGTAGCCAACGGCCATCTCGCTCTTGTTGCCGGTGGTCAGCACCACGCTGCCGAACTTGTTCGACAGCGCCATCAGCAGCACGCCGCGGCTGCGCGACTGCATGTTCTCTTCGGTCAGGTCGATCGGACGATCGCCGAACAGCGGCGCCAGCGTTTCGCCGAACGCCGTGAATGGCTTTTCGATCGGCAGCACCGAGTAGCGGATGCCCAGCCGTTCGGCCTCGATGCGGGCATCGTCGTTCGACATGTCCAGCGTGTAGCGCGACGGCAGCGACACCGCCCATACCTTCTCCGGCCCGAGTGCATCGGCGGCGATCGCAGCGATCAGCGCCGAGTCGATGCCGCCGGACAAGCCGAGCAGCACGCCGGGAAAGCCATTGCGGGTCACGTAGTCGCGCGTCGCCTGCACCAGCCCGGCATAGACCTCGGCTTCGGTCGAGGTCGAAGCACGGATCGCGCCGTGCGGCGTCAGCGCCTCGAAGCGGATCGGATAGACGCCTTCCTCGAACAGCGGCGCCCGGAAGCCGATCTCGCCGCTCGCCGAGATCGCCATCGAATCGCCGTCGAAAACCAGTTCGTCCTGCCCGCCCGTGCAGTTGACGTAGACGATCGGCAAGCCGACTTCCGCCCCCCGCTGGCGCAGCACGGCCAGGCGCTCGGCCGGCTTGCCGATGTTGTACGGCGACGCGTTGATGTTCAGCAGCGCTTGCGCGCCGGCCGCCTTCGCAGCCGCGGCCGGCCCTGCGCCCCAGATGTCTTCGCAGATGCACAGGCCGATGCGCAGACCTTCGAGCGTGAACACGGCAGCACCAGTCGCACCCGGCTCGAAGTGGCGCTTCTCGTCGAACACGCCGTAGTTCGGCAGCAACTGCTTGCGGGCGCGGACCACCAGCTGCCCATCGCGATAGACCGAAGCCGCGTTGTAGACGCTGCCGCCCGCGTAGTCCGGATGACCGACAACGATGTGGATGCTGCTGGACGCTGCCGCAATCTTCGCCAATGCCGCTTCGATCGCCTGCGGCAGCGCCGTGCGCAGCAGCAGATCATCCGGCGGGTAACCGAGCAGCGACAACTCCGGCGTGGCAACCAGTTGCGCGCCGAATTCGTCACGCGCCCGCGTGGCAGCGGCGACGATCTTGGCGACATTGCCGTCGAGATCGCCGACCCACAGATTGAGCTGGGCGGCGGCCAGAACCAGCGGCTTGTTCATCGGTTGTTCGCGTCCACGAAAGAGGCTCGACATTAAACGAGAAAGGGCGCGACGAATCGCGCCCTTCCCGGTTACTTCAGCTGCGAGCAGCGATCAGAGCAGCGACTTCATCGCCGCGCCGAGATCGGCCGGCGAGCGGACGGTCTTCACACCGGCCGCTTCGAGTGCCGCGAACTTCTCGTCGGCCGTGCCCTTGCCGCCGGCGATGATCGCGCCGGCATGGCCCATGCGCTTGCCGGCAGGGGCCGTGACACCGGCGATGTAGGCGACCACAGGCTTCTTGATGTGCTGCTTGATGTAGGCCGCAGCTTCTTCTTCCGACGAGCCGCCGATTTCGCCGACCATGATCATGCCGTCGGTTTCCGGATCGGCTTCGAAGCGCTTCAGCACGTCGATGAAGCCGAGGCCGCGCACCGGGTCACCGCCGATGCCGACACAGGTCGACTGACCGAGGCCGTTCTGGGTCGTCTGATGCACGGTTTCATAGGTCAGCGTGCCCGAACGAGACACGATGCCGATGCGGCCCGGCTTGTGAATGTGGCCCGGCATGATGCCGATCTTGCACTGGCCGGGCGTGATCACGCCGGGGCAGTTCGGGCCGATCAGCACGGCGTCCGGATAGGCCTTCAGCGCGGCCTTGACCTTGACCATGTCGATCACCGGGATGCCTTCGGTGATGCAGATGATGACCTTGATGCCGGCGTCGGCCGCTTCGAGGATCGCATCCGCGGCACCCGGGGCCGGCACGTAGATCATCGTCGCGTCGGCGCCAGTCGCCTTCACGGCATCGTGCGCGGTGCTGAACACCGGCAGGCTCAAGTGCGTGCTGCCGCCCTTGCCGGGCGACACGCCGCCAACGATCTTGGTGCCGTAGGCGATCGCCTGTTCGGAGTGGAAGGTGCCCTGCTTGCCGGTGAAGCCTTGACAGATCACTTTCGTGTTCTTGTCGATCAAGATGCTCATGTTTTGTTCTCGTAAATTTTCGGCTTTATTCGAGGATGTACGCGCTGGGCCCTGTCAATTCTTCAGACCCCGGCCCGGCGAGAAGCGCCGGGCGTCAGTTGCGCTTGCGAGCAGTGCTCGCAAAGCAGCGCAACTAACCCTTGGTGTCCTTGTTGATCAGAATGCTCATTGCAGTCTCATTGATCCTTGGTTTCAGGCCTTGCTGGCAGCGACGACGGCCTTGGCCGCTTCGGTGAGATCGGAAATCGGCGTGATGGCGAGGCCGGAATCGCGCAGCAGCGCCTGGCCCTTCTCCATGTTGGTGCCCTGCAGGCGGGCGATCACCGGGATCTTCAGGCCGACCTGCTTGACCGCCGCAATGATGCCTTCGGCAATCAGGTCGCAGCGGACGATGCCGCCGAAGATGTTGATGAAGATGGCCTTCACTTCCGGGCTGGCGGTGATCAGCTTGAACGCTTCGGTGACCTTTTCGGCCGTGGTGCCGCCGCCGACGTCGAGGAAGTTGGCCGGCTGGCCGCCGTGCAGCTTGACGATGTCCATCGTCGCCATCGCCAGGCCCGCGCCGTTGACCATGCAGCCGATGTCGCCTTCCAGCGTCACGTAGTTCAGGTCGTACTTGGCTGCAGCGCGCTCGCGCTCGTCTTCCTGGCTGGCGTCCCGCATTTCGGCGATCGCCTTCTGCCGGAACAGCGCGTTGTCGTCAAAGTTCAGCTTGGCGTCGAGCGCGAAGACATTGCCTTCGCTGGTCACGATCAGCGGGTTGATCTCGACCATGCTGGCATCGAGTTCAACAACGATGCGGTAGACGCCGAGCAGGATCTTGGTGAACTGGTCGACCTGGTCCTTGGTCAGGTCCATGAAGAAGCCCAGCTCGCGCGCCTGGTACGGCTGCAGGCCGGCGGCCGGGTCGACGATGATCGACTTCAGCTTTTCCGGCGTGTGCTCGGCCACTTCCTCGATGTCCATGCCGCCCGCGGCCGAGGCCATCACGACGACCTTTTCGGTCGAGCGATCGACAAGTGCCGACACGTAGAGTTCGCGCGCGATGTTCGACGGCTTCTCGACCCAAACCGAATGGATCGGCAGACCCTTGGCATCGGTCTGCTTGGTGACCAGCTGCTTGCCCAGCATCGCCTTCGCGGCTTCTTCGGCGGCATCGGCGCCGCTGACCAGCTTGACGCCACCCGCCTTGCCGCGACCGCCGGCATGGACCTGCGCCTTGACCACGACCTTCTCGGTGCCGAGCTGCTTGGCGACCGCGCGTGCCTGCTCCGGGCTGGTCGCCAGGCCGCCCTGCGGGACCGGGATTCCGTAACGCGCAAAAACTTCCTTCGCCTGATACTCGTGCAGGTTCATGCAGCCCCCAAGGATGGTTGAGACTTGTACATTGGCACGGCAATGCGCCAATGCGTGTGCGGATTTGATACAGCAGTTCGAAGCGCGCGCATTTTCCATGAATCGCCCGGTGCAGGCAAAGCATTTGCACCGTTACACTTTTTCGCATCCGCGGGAAAACCTTCCGCGAAATCAACCCTCAACAGGCGACGACATGTCACTACTCATTCGGGTGTTGTTTCTCGCCGCCGTCGGCTGGCTTTTGTATCGCGCCTATATCCGCTGGCAGGTCGGCGACCGCCGCGGCAGCCGGCCACCAGAGCCGCTGCAGACCGTCGCCCGCTGCGAAGGCTGCGGCACCTACCTGCCGGTCCAGACCCTGTCGCCGCAGGGGCGCTGCGGGGCCTGCGAACAGAAGCGGCCGTAAATCGCCGCTAGCGCGGTTTCCGCCGACGATGGACAACCGCGAGCGCAGCCGCTTCCTCGACCCGGAAGACTGGCGAATCGTCATCACGCTGGCGGCCTACCGGCTGGTGCTGGTGGTGCTGCTGGCGGTGGTCCACGGCTTCAAGCTGGTGCCGTACTTCTTTGATCGCGCCGACCCCGGCCAGTTTTTCACGATCATCACCGTCTATGCGCTGCCGGCCGTGGCCTTGCTGGCGGCGGCGCTGACGCGGCAGCCGAGCCTGCGGGTGCAGGCGCACATCTCGTTCGTCGTCGACACGCTGGCGATCGTGTCGATGATGTACACGGCAAACGGCGTGTCGTCCGGGCTCGGCGTGCTGCTGATCACACCGGCCGTCGGCTGCAGCCTGGTGCTGCCGCCGCGCCTCGGATTGCTGCACGCGGCACTCGGCACCTTCGCCGTGCTCGGCGCCGAATTGTGGCGGCAGTCGCAAGGGCAGTTCGAAACCGCCGACATCACCAACGCCGGCCTGATCGGGCTGATGCTGTTCGCCACCTCGCTGGGCGCCGGCGCCGTTGCCCAGCGAGCACGCAAGAGCGAGGCGCTGGCAGCGCGCTTCGGCAGCGATCTGGCCAGCCTGTCGCGGCTCAACGAACGCATCGTCGAAAGCATGGACACGCCGGTGCTGGTCGTCGACGAGGAACGCCGGCTGCGCGTGCAGAACGCTGCCGGTCGCCGGCTGCTGGCCAGCCCGCAGCTCGATGGCCGGCCGCTGGCCAGCGCGCTGCCGGTGCTGAACGATGCGCTGGAACGCTGGCAGGAAGCGCCGAACCGCGATCCACAGCCGATCAGCCTCAGCATCGGCGGACCGGAACTGCTGCCGCGCTTCACGCGGCTCGGCTTCAACGCCTGGGCGCCGGTGCTGGTGCTGCTCGACGACGCCGCCCGGGTCCGCGAACAGGCGCAGCAGCTGAAGCTGGCGGCGCTCGGGCGCTTGTCGGCCGGCATTGCCCACGAGATCCGCAACCCGCTGTCGGCGATCCGCCATGCCGGCCAACTGCTGGCGGAATCGCCGGAACTGCCGAGCGAAGACCAGCGCCTGCTGGAGATGATCCAGCGCCACACCACGCGCATCGACAAGATCGTCGAAGACGTGCTGCGCCTTTCGCGGCGGGAAGCGGCCGTGCCGCGAGCGCTGTCGCTGCGCGCCTTTCTCGAACGCTGCATCGCCACCTGGCGCGAGGGCTGCCCGAACGGTACCCGTACCGTGCTGATCGTCGGCGTCAGCGACGCGCTGACGGTGCGCTTCGATCCGGACCAGCTGCAGCAAGTGCTGCACAACCTCTGGCAGAACAGCTTCGACCACGGCGCCGCCGATGGCCGGCACGTCACCGTACAGCTGGCGGCCGGCCGAATGAATCCCGGCCAGCGTCCGTATCTCGACGTCAGCGATGACGGCAGCGGCATCCCGTTGCTGGTGCGTGAACAGCTGTTCGAACCGTTCTTCACCACCGCCAGTCGCGGAACCGGCCTCGGCCTGTATCTGTCACGAGAAATATGTGAATACAATCAAGCACGTCTGCTGCATCTGCCGACCGAGACGGGCACCTGCTTCCGGCTGATCTTCGCCAGCTGACTCCATTCGAACCGACGGTTTCATGAGCAAAGCACTGGCGCTGATCGTCGATGACGAGGCCGACATCCGCGAGCTGCTGGAGATCACGCTGTCGCGCATGGGGCTGCGCACGGTGGCCGCCGGATCGCTGCACGAAGCGCGCGCACGGCTGGCCGAACAGAGCTTCGATCTGTGCTTCACCGACATGCGCCTGCCCGACGGCAACGGCATCGAGCTGGTCGGGCTGATCCAGAAGAAACACGCCGGCCTGCCGGTCGCGGTGATCACCGCCTACGGCAGTGCCCAGGCCGCCGTCGAAAGCCTGAAGGCCGGCGCCTTCGATTTCGTGTCCAAACCGATCGACCTCGGCCAGCTGCGCAAGCTGGTCGATACCGCGCTGAAGCTGCGCGCCGGTACTGCCGCCGACGACGGCGGCCTGCTCGGCGACACGCCGGTGATCGACGCGCTGCGGGCGCTGATCGAACGCCTGGCGCGCAGCCAGGCGCCGGTGCACATCACCGGCGAATCGGGCACCGGCAAGGAATTGGTGGCACGGCTGATCCACAGCCGCAGCCCGCGTGCCGACGCGCCGTTCGTGCCGGTCAACTGCGGGGCGATTCCGGCCGAGCTGATGGAGTCCGAGTTCTTCGGCCATCTGAAGGGCAGCTTCAGCGGCGCCACGCGCGACAAGGCCGGGCTGTTCCAGGCAGCCGAGGGCGGCACGCTGTTTCTCGACGAGGTCGGCGATCTGCCGCTGCACATGCAGGTGAAACTGTTGCGGGCGCTGCAGGAGCGCGCGGTGCGACCGGTCGGCGGCGAAACCGAAGTGCCGGTCAACGTCCGGGTGATTTCCGCCACCCACAAGGATCTGGGCGAACTGACCGCTGCCGGCAGCTTCCGTCAGGACCTGTACTACCGGCTGAACGTCATCGAAGTCCGCACGCCAAGCCTGCGCGATCGCCAGGCCGACATTCCGCTGCTGGCCGAGGCAATCCTGAGCCGGCTGGCGCAGGCCAACGGGCTCGATCATCCGCCGAAGCTCGATGATTCGGCACTCGGCCGGCTTCGCGACTATCCGTTTCCGGGCAATGTCCGCGAGCTGGAAAACGTGCTCGAGCGCGCCGTGACGCTGAGCGACGGCAGCCGGATTTCGGCCGACGACCTGCGGCTGCGCAGCGATGTGCAGCCGATCGCGGCCGCGCCGGTGGCCGTACCGGCCATCGCCAGCGACCTCGAAGGCCAGATGGAGGACATCGAGCGCCGGGCGATCATCGAAGCGCTGGAAAAGTCGCGTTACAACAAGACCCGGGCCGCTGCCCTGCTCGGCATGACCTTCCGGTCGCTGCGCTACCGGATCAAGAAACTGAACATCGAATGAGCGCGTCGCGACCGCCGGACGTACCCGCTGCGCGAATCACGCCACCACCCTGGGGACTGCCTTGAAGATCATCCACTGCTCGATCGCCACTGCCATGGCCCTGCTGATCGGCGGCTGCGCCGGCAAGGCCGCCAAGCCGCAGGCGGCGGCGGTGCCGCCGGCCGTGCTGGCGCTGAAGGCACCGGCGGCCAATGTCGATCCGGCTCGGCAGCTGTCGGATCTGCTGGCCGCGGAATGGCAGCGCTGGCTGCGCAACAATCCCGAGGAAGCCTCGCTGCTCGGCGAGCACCGCCACGACGATCGCTGGAGCGACTACAGCCTTGCCGCCATCGACGCGCGCAATCGCGATGACACTGCCGCGCTGCAGAAGCTGCTGGAAATCGATCGCGAACGTCTGAGTCCGGCCGATCAGCTGAACTTCGACCTGTACCGCCAGCAGCTCGAACGGGCGATCGAAGCGCACCGCTATCGCGGCTTCCTGATGCCGATCAATCATCTGAGCGGACCGCAGACCGCCGACCAGGTGACCGAACTGCTGAGCTTCGGATCGGTCGCCGATTACGAAAACTGGATCGCCCGTCTGCGCGGTGTCGCGGTACTGATCGACCAGCACATCGACCTGCTGCGCCTCGGCATCGCCGAAGGCCGGACCGCACCCGCAGTGACCGTCCAGCGCATTCCGGCGCAGATCGATCGGCAACTGGTCGGCAAGCCCGAGGCCAGCCCGTTCTACGCGCCATTCGCGCAATTCCCGGCCAGCATTCCGGCCGCCGAGCAAGCGCGGCTGCGCGACAGCGCCCGGGCGGCCATTCGCGAATCGGTGCTGCCTAGCTACCAGCGGCTGCGCGACTTTGTCGGCAACGACTATCTGCCGCGCTGCCGCGCCAGCATTGGCCTTGCCGATCTTCCCGATGGTCGCGACGCCTATGTCTTCGCCGCCCGCGACAGCACCACCACCGGCCTAAGCCCGGAAGAAATTCATGCGATCGGCCTGCGCGAAGTGGCGCGCATCCGCAGCGAGATGGAAACGATCCGCAGCACGGTCGGCTATCGCGGCAACCTGAAGGCGTTCTTCGGCCACTTGCGCCGCGATCCGAAGTTCTTTCACAAGGATGGCGCGTCGCTGCTGCTGGCCTACCGCGACATTGCCAAGCGCATCGACCCGGAGCTGCCGAAACTGTTCGGCAAGCTGCCGCGCCAGCCGTACGGCGTTCGTGCCGTTCCCGCCGCCCAGGCGCCGGACACCCATACCGCCTACTACCAGCCGGGCGCTGCCGATGGCACCCGCGCCGGCAATTTCTACGCGAACCTGTACAAGCCAGGCTCGCGGCCAAAGTGGGAACAGGAAGCGCTGACCGCGCACGAAGCGGTGCCGGGCCATCACCTGCAGATCGCCCTGCAGCAGGAAATGGTGGCCGACGCCGGCGGCAGCACGCCAGCGTTCCGCAGCCAGATCTCGTTCACCGCGTTCGTCGAAGGCTGGGCGCTGTATGCCGAAAGCCTAGGCCCGGAAATCGGCCTCTATCAGGACCCCTACGCGAAGTTCGGCCAGCTGACCTACGAGATGTGGCGCGCGGTGCGGCTGGTCGTCGATACCGGCATGCACTGGAAAGGTTGGACGCGCCAGCAGGCGATCGACTTCTTCAAGGCCAACACGCCGCGCGCCGAACTGGACATCGTCAACGAGATCGACCGCTACATCGCCTGGCCGGGCCAGGCGCTGGCTTACAAGATCGGCGAACTGAAGATCAAGGAACTGCGCGCCCGTGCCGAAACCGCGCTCGGTCCGAACTTCGACATCCGCAGCTTCCACGACACGGTGCTCGGCTCCGGCGCGATCCCGCTGGACCTGCTGGAACGCAATGTCGATGCCTGGATCGCCAGCCGTCAGGGCGGCGTGATCGTCAAGCTGCGCACGCCTGCGCCTTGATCGGCTGCGCCGCGCCGACAAACGCACCCTAACCACAAGAAAAGACGCGGCACCGGAGGTTCCGGGCCGCGCCGAAGTTTGCGCAGGCTGCGTTGCTGCGCGAGGAGATAGTTCAGGCCGCGCGGGCGTACTGCGGCTGCGCGCGGATCTCGGAGGCCAGCGGCGCCGTGACGGCGGTTGCCGGCAGCGGGCCGAACAGCACACTGACGTTGTCGACCGTCACCTCCGCTTCAAGCACTGCAGACGCCGACAGACCCGCGGCGATCAGACGGCGGCGCGCGGACTCGGCCCCCCGATTGCGCCCGGCCACCAGCGCCTCGACGTAATCGGCCAGCGCCACCAGACGCGGCGTTTCAAGTGCCGTGACCGGCAGGCGGGCGATGCCCGCGATCGTCGGCAGGCGGCTCTGGACCACCGCCTGCTCGGCGAGGCCGAGCTGCGAATCGCGGCCGAACAGGCCACGGCTGCGGAAGTAGTCGGCCAGCACGGCGCGCGACAGGCCGGTGGTGCCGAGGATGTTGCTGCGAACGTTCGAATTCCGAGTGTTGGTGCTCATGGTGATGACTCCTGACTGCGACGCCGCGATGGGCTGGCGTTTCATGGAGCGCACTGTGCGCTTTGCCATAACGCACGAGAAGACAGGTTTTGTGCATTCGGGATTTGCGTTTCTGCAAATGACTGCCATGCTCGCGCTATGGACTGGGACGACCTCCGCTACGTGCTTGCCATCTCCCGCGCTGGCGGCCTGAACGGCGCGGCGCGCGCACTGGGCGTCAATCCGTCGAGCGTCTATCGCCGGCTCGAAGCGTTGGAGAAGGCGCTGGAAGTGCGGTTGTTCGAGCGTCTGCGCGCCGGCTACCGGCTGACGCCTGGCGGCGAAGCGCTGGCCGAAGCCGCCGAGCGCATGGAGCGCGAGGCGCTGAGTGTGGAGAACCGCATCAAGGGCACCGACGTGCGGCTGGAAGGCCATCTGCGCGTATCGACCAGCGAAGCGGTGACCCTGCATCTGCTGCCGCGCTGGCTGGCCGAGTTCCGCGACACCTATCCCGGCCTGACACTCGACATCGCGTCGACCAACCAGATCGTCGACCTGTCGAAGCGCGAAGCCGATGTGGTGATTCGCGGCACCGACAACCCGCCGCCGCATTTGGTCGGTCGCCGCTGC
Organism: Gammaproteobacteria bacterium; assembly: GCA_026398875.1. GTDB lineage: Bacteria > Pseudomonadota > Gammaproteobacteria > Nevskiales > Nevskiaceae > Nevskia. The sequence continues at coordinate 266,819 of JAPLSB010000017.1, forward strand.
GGCCTGATCGCATTTGCCGCTTATGCCAGCAGTCGCTATCTCGACAAGATCGGCCGCGACCGGCCGCTGACCGACTACGACTGGCTCGGCTTCGACGGGCCGATGCTCAGGGTGCAGCAGGCGAAATGGCTCGCCGAGAACGTCCCTGAAACGCGAATTCGCCTGCGTTTCGACAGCTTCGCGCCGATCCGGCTGGCCGTGGCCTCCGGCCTTGGCTGCGCCGCGCTGCCGTGCTTTTCCTGCGCCGACGACCCGACATTGGAAGCCCTGCCCGGCACGCTGACCACGACCGGCTTCCATTTCTGGGTGCTGACCCATCCGGACCTGCGCCGCAGCGCCCGGGTGCGGGCATTCCTGCAGTTCTTCGGCACCCGGCTGGCGGCGCTCGATGCCTCGGTGATGGGTGTCGTTGCGGACTGAGCGCTCGCGGAGGCGGGATCGGTATCAGGATCAGGATTCGCGGATCAGCAGGAACGGCAGCCGCAGCCCGGCAATGCCGCGCGTCCAGCGCCAATCGCTGCGGGCCATGCCCAGCCAGACGTCTTTGCCTTCCATGCTCTGGAGCAAGCGCAGCTCATCGACCACGGCCGGCCACGGGAAGCGCGCGGAGGCGTCATAACCGACGCGGACCACGATGCGGCCATCGTGCGGTGACGGAGCGAGTTCGAGTTGCATCTGCAGATGCTCGACCAGTGGTGCGTTGGCGGCTGCGGGCTTCGGTCGCAGCAGGTTGACGCCGCTGCCATCCGCGCGGAACCGCTTGCCGTGCCAGCGCGGCAAACCGCCAATGGCCAGCCCGATCAACGCGAAGCGGCGGAACCACGCCGGGCCGAGCAGTTCGGCGCGGTAGTCGCCGAGTGGGACGGTGGTGGGTTCGGGGAGCAGCGGGTATTGAGCGCGTGCGTCGCGGAGGCTGATGGTTGGGGTGTTGGTCATGGGCGGTGCTGTCCTGCGTTTTACAACTTTCGCATGGTCTAGCCGTGGTGTTGTTTGGCCGGCGGTTGCGCACTATTCCGCGCTGTCGCGCGGGTAACTTTCTTCGTACCGCACGAAGAAAGTCACCAAAGAAGGGCGCCCCGCGGCATGTCGCCGGAGGACAAAAGCCGTCCTCCGGTGCCCTGCGCTTCTCGCGCTCTCCGGGGTCCGCGATAACGGGCCATCCCTGGTGTAGCGCGCCGTTTGGTTTGATTCACCGCGACAGTTGGTTTGATTCGCTCATTTCCGGGGCTTTTTGCGGCCTTTTCCGACCCAGCCGCCGCCGCTCCAGTCGGTGCCTTTGATCAGGGGGCCGACGCGCTCGATGTAGGCCAGGACTTCGGCCAGGCCTTCGTCGCTTTCGGCGGCAGCATCGTGGGGTGTTTGCTGGCCGTTCCGGAAGTCAGGATAGAGCCGGAGACTCCACCACCCGGCAAGACGCCGGGTGACGAAGGGGGCGATGGCGGCTTGCATCGTGCCGATCCGGGTGGTGGCCGCCACGCCGAAAGTGGCGGCTTGGTGTCCTTGCTCGGGCATGCGGTCTCCAGGTCACCAGCTGCGGATGATCAGTTCCTGGCTGGTCTTGCGCTTGTCGGCGGCGGCGACGGTGTACTGGATGCTGGCCTGCTGCATGTCGAAGCGCTTGAACAGTCGGCGGATGTCCGGGTGGTCGTTGATGGTGAGGATCATCTTGCCGGACATGGTGGCCATCAGCGCAGCCAGGCGCTCGTATTGTTCCCAGCCGAAGTCGACGCCGTAGCCGGCGGTCTGCCAGTACGGCGGGTCGGCAAAGAACAGCGTGTGTGGGCGATCGTAACGCTCGACCACGCGGTCCCACGGCAGGCATTCGATCAGCACGCGGGCCAGCCGCAGGTGGGCGGCCGACAGCTCTTCCTCGATGCGCAGCAGGTTCAGGCCGGGCGGCGCGGTGGTGGCGGTGCCGAAGGTCTGGCCTTCCACCCGGCCGCCGAACGCCAGCTTCTGCAGGTAGTAGAAGCGCGCGGCCCGCTGCACGTCGGTGAGCGTGTCGGGCACGGCCTGCTTGGTCCACTCGAACATCTGGCGGCTGGTCAGTGCCCAGCGGAACTGGCGCACGAACTCGTCCAGATGGTGCTGCACCACGCGGTAAAGGTTGACCAGCTCGCCGTTGATGTCGTTGAGCACCTCGGTGTGGCTGGGCGGCTTGGCGAACAGCAGGGCAGCGCCGCCGGCAAACGGTTCGACGTAGCAGGTGTGCTCGGGGAACAGCGGCAGGATGTGCTTGATGAGCCGGCGCTTGCCGCCGAGCCACGGAATGATGGGTTTCGCTTGCTGGGACACGGTTTTCTCCGATGGGCCTGTGATAGAAAGGCCTCGCCGTCGCGACGGCGGGGAGGCCTTGGCTGGCCATCGGTGTGTGTCACCGGTGGTGAGCGTCGCCGCAGGTGCTGCAACACCGGCGGCGTCGCCTCTCCTTTGGGTTCTGCTACGCGGTTCGGTACCAGATGAGGCCGACGACCACGTAGGGCTGCAGGTTGTTGTGGGCTTCGTCTGCGCCGACGGTGACGGGGGCTACCGGCTGGCTGCGGATGTTCGGCTCGCCGCCGGATGCACTGGTGTCGAAGTTGCTCGGCGTCACGTCCTGGCCTGAGATCGATGTCGGGATGAAGCCGTAGTTGGTGCCGTTCGCGCCATTCGGTGGCCGGTGGTTGTGGGCCGGGATCTGGCCTACGGTCAGCTGGTGCGTCTTGGCACCGCCGGTCTTGCCCACGGCGTTGAACTCGGTTTCAGACACGTTGAGCGTCACCGGCACGCGGCCCGGCGGCAGCTGCACCCAGGTACCGAAGCCGAGGATCTGCGAGGCGGTGACATCCGTGCGCCGCGTCCAGTAGTAGCTGCCGACCGGGTAGCTCAGTTCGAAGATCGCGCGGCGCAGCTGGTTGACCAGGCTGGCGCTCGGGGTCAGTCCGGCTGCCTGGATCACGCCGACCAGCTCTTCCTGCACGTTGTTCAAGAACAGCGCGGTGACGACGGTGGCCGGGGTGCCGCTGCCGGCATCGCCTTCGGTGAACTGCCGACCGGGGGTGGCGGTGGGGTGATTGATGCGGTCCATTGATCAGGTTCCGTAGGCAAACAGCAAGGCTGTGTGGGCCGGCTTAATGCGATTGAAAAGGCATTCAAAGGCTTCGTTTCCGAAGCTGGCCAGCGGGTCTCCGGCGGTGCTCAGGCCGGCGCGGAAGCGGCTGATGCCGACCGCTTCGGCCGAGCGCATGCGCCAGGTGTGCAGCGCCGGCTCTTCGATGGTCACGGTGTAGCCGTAGGCAGCGGCCACGCCGATGAAATACGCGCGGCTGGCACCGCCGGTGCCGGTGAGCCGCGCCAGCAAGGCGGCGCGGCGCTGCTCGATGGTCTGCGGCCCGCTGACGCAGGGGTCTGGCAGGCCGGCGGTGATCTCCCATTCCGGCAGCAGTTCGGTGGTGCTGCGCGGGTCGGCCTCGATGCGCAGCGTGTCCGCGCGGGCATGCACGCGAGCCAGCTCGCTGCCGATGGCCAGCAGCAGGCGGCCGAGCAGCGTTTCGGGGCTGGGCTGCCAGGCAGCACCGGTCGGCAGCAGCGCCGCGAGCTGCGCGGCGTAGTCCTCGGCGGTCATGACCACGTGAGCGTGCCCAGCGTTAGGATGGCGCCGGGGCCGGCGGTGACGTTGGCGGCGGGCTGAATCAGGTTGTGGTCGTACTCGCCTGCCGCCTGGCTGATCGCCTCGGCAATGTGGGTGCGCGGGATGGTGCCTTCCGGCACCGCTTCCCTGGCGAACAGATCAGCCAGCGAGGCCGTGACTGCGGCGCGGCCGGCCGGCGTATCAGGGCCGATGGTCACGCGGATGTTCACCGGCTGACGGTTCGGGGCGACGACGTCGACGTCGGCCGTCACCGGCCGGACGCTGTCGAGGTAGGTCTGCGCGGCAGCCACGGTGCCGGCGCTGGCCAGCGCGCTGCCGGTGAAGCTGTCATCGGCGATGTAGACGCGGACGTTGCCGGCACCGAGGTAGAGCGGGAACACCCAGGCGCGGGTGACGCCCGGTACGCTCAGCGCCCACTCGACGTAGTCGGCAGCGTTACCGCCGTGCGGTGGGTTGCTGATGCGGGCCTTGAGCCGCGCCCGCAGGCTTTCGTCGTCTTCCTGATCGCTGCCGCTGTTCAGGCCGCTGGTGTCAACGGTGGCCAGCGCGTCGACGCCGAGCACCGGGCTGACAAACGACAGCACCACGCCGGCCGGCTGGTTGCCGATGCTGCCGGTGATCTGCGCGGCCACGCTGGCCAGCACCGAGCCGCCCACGGCGATCACCACGGCGGCCGTGGTGCGGTACTCGGTGCCGTTCTGGCTTTGCAGGGCGGTGTCGGCCGGCACGGTAATGCCGGCATCGCCGGTGATCACGATGGTGCCGGTGGCAATTGTCGGGCTGCGGCGGCCAATGCCCCAGAGGCTGGCCCAGCCTTCGAGATCGGCACCGGTGGCGGTGTACGGCACGGCCTGGGTCGCGCGCTGGTTGATGTAGCCGTACAGGCCGTGCACGGCGGCGGCCACGGCGGTGGCGATGCTGCCGAGCACGGAGCGGCGCAGCGAGGGCTGCGCGCCTTCGATGCGGGCACGCATATCGGCTTGGACTCGCGCCTGCAGCGCGCCGAGGCCGGGGCGGAGGAACGGCATGATCAGATCTCCGGTGGGGCTGGCCGGGCGATGCCGGGGAACGGGTACAGGTACGACTGCGCGCCGCCGATGCTGCCGGCGTAGATGTCGTTGTAGATCTCGAAGTTCGGCCGCCAGCGGGGCCGCCACGGGGCCTGTGCGTCGGTGAGGAACTGGAACGCGCCGTAGATCCAGCCGGCGCGGCCTTCGTTGAGGAGGCGCTCACCGGTGTTCGGATCGATGCTGACGCCCAGGCCCAGCGGCTCTTGCGTGACCGAGACGACGCCGGTGTCCCACGGCGCGCCCAGCGAGATCATCCGGGCCTGCTCGGCGGTCACGCGCGATGGGTTGTCGATCGCGTCGACCGTCCAGTTGATCATCTCGATCAGCATGCCGCCGAGGGCGGAAAACGCTGGATAGCCGAAGCGTTCCAGGATCAGCGCATGCGGCACCAGCGCACCGAGCGCCAGCGACTGGTACTGCAGGCTCTTCTGCGCCCGGCGCATTTCAAGCGGCAGAGCGCCGACATGCCCCGGCACGTCGGCCGCGTCCTGCAGCGTGTCGAGAAACACCTTCCAGCCCCAGCGCAGATAGTCGGCCCGGTCGAGGATGCAGGCGCACACGCCGGAGGCCAGTGCGGCCTGCTGCACGTGGTTGCCTCGGCCGATGCTTGTGGAGGCCCAGATACCCGGCGAGAGCCGGCCGGCGCCGATCTGTTGATCGAAGAACGCGATCTGCGCGTCCATGCGCGTGCGGAACCATTCGCGGATCGCCAGGTGGTCTGCCGGGCGGCCAATCGGTGCGTCACGCACGCCCAGATACGCGAAGCCTGTCTGGTTGATCTGCGACTTCAGCGAGGTGTCGGCAGTGATGTTGAGGCTTGTGGCCCAGTAGCCGCTGGCACAGGCATCGCGTAGGTAGCGCAGGGTGATCGCGGCATCCGTGACGGTGCCGTAGTAGATCCAGCGGTTCATGCGCTGGGTGCAGGCGCCAGCCAGCGCGCGCAGCGGGCCGATGTCCGCCTGGTAGGCGCAGAAAGCCGGCGGAAAAATGATCGAGCGGTTGGGGTTCGATGGCGACGAAGGCCCGTAGATGCTGCTGAAGCCGTAGGCGCTGGACAGCGTGGCAGGGCTGTCGGCACGCGGGGCAAACCACCAGTTTTCGTTGTTCGGTACCCAGTCGCTCACTGCCGGGCTGAAGCCGTCTGAACAGAACACCGCCCGATGACCCGGTGGAATCACCACGGCGGACACCGGCGCCAGCGTGTACGGCACGGTGCCGCCTGGCGGGTAGATCAGCCCGCCCTGCGACACGATCGTGATCGACGCGGTGGCATCCGCATTGACCACCTGCATGCGGAACGGCGTGCCTTCGACGCTGCCAACTGTTGTGGCATCCGGCAGGGCGTCGGTCATGCTGACACCGCCATTGCTGCGGTAGATCGCGCGGTTGCCGGCGTTGGTGGGGTACGTGGCGCTGTTGCCGGTGATCACCAGCGAGGCCGGCGTGTAGACCGGCATGGCTTCGATGTCTGGCCCAAGGAATCCGCTGGCGAGCTGCACGAAGTGCTGCGGCGACCAGCGGCGGCGTGCCAGCGGGCGCAGATCGGCGGCGGCGGTGGCGCCGCTGTTGATCTCGACGCTGCGCACGGCGGTGGTCATCGGCGTGGCGCCGTTGTCCGAGCCCAGCCAGGCGTTGCTGCAGGTCGACGGATCGAACCCAGGCACGGCCAGCGTGGCCGACTCGCCTTTGCAGGCATCGGAGAACGCGACCGACACCTGACCGGCTTGGTACGACAGCGCCAGCCGGATCACGCCCGGCACGGCGAAGCACGGCCGCAGTGCACTGACGCTGGGGCCGCTCGACGGTGTGACCACCACACCCACCTGCCCGCCTGCGACCAACCGCACCCGGTGCGTGCCGAACGCCAGCGACAGCAGCGTGGCGTCGGCATCCAGCGCTGTGCATTCGGCGTCGACGGTCACTTCAGAAGCGCCGGAGAACAGCGCGGGATCAGCAAAGCGCACGACATCGAGCGGCCGGTCGGCGGAGGTGCCGGGAATGACGGTGATGCGGTCGGCGCGCGGGGCGCGCAGGCGCAGCGTGCAGCTGCGCGTGGTGCCCGCTGGTGCGGTCAGCAGGATCACCAGCATCAGGCCGGCAGCGGTGGCTGGCAGGTTGCTGAGGCGTACCCGCGTGCGCGCCAGCCCCACCGAAGCGGGAAAGTTCGTGCTGCTGTTGAAGCCGGCGATGGTGGCGCCGGCACTGGTGCGGGCCGTCACGTTGAGCCGCGGACTGCTGCCGGTGTCTGACAGCAGCTGCGCTTCGATGCTGCCTTCCCAGGTCTCACCCGGCGTCACAGGAATCAGCCCGGCCGGGCCGCCGGGCGGCGGGACGTTGAGGCGGATGCCGAGCGTGGCGTCGGACGCACCCGCAGTGGCTGTGAGCGTGAGATCGAACGAGCCATCGGCGTTGGTTGGGCCGACCTGGTAGCTGGTCATCGTGCTTTGCGACCAGTGCGTCGGCAGCGTGCCTGGCGTGCCGCTGACCACGCCGGCCAGAGGCGTGTTCGGGTAGAAGTTCTCTGCGCTTTCGGTCGATGGCGTGAACGGGATGAAGCTGGTGGCCAGCACACCCGGCTCCAGCTGAAGGCCGTAGAGCGTCAGCACGACCACGCCGATGCTGTTGGCCGGCACGCCCCAGGTGACCGATGGAAAGAATGCCGTGGCGTCGGCATCCACTGCCGGGGTACACGTGAACGATGTGGCAGCACCCAGTGCCAGATCCTGCCGGCCCTGATCAGCGGCGCTGACGCCCTGGGCGTTGCGCACCACCAGCCGGGCGCTGAAGGTGCCGGCGTTGACGGCGGACTCCACAACAGCATTGCCAGAAAAACTGGCGACACGGCTGGCATTGATCGGCACGCCGGCCGACGATTCCAGATTGAGCGTGACGGTGGCCGCAACCGCTGAATTGTTGTTGAGCGTGAAGCGCGCGCGGACGGCAGGCAGCCCATTGATGGTGCTGACCGACAGCACCTCGGATGTGGTGCTTCCGCTCAGGCGCCAGCCATTCGGCAACACGCCTGGGTTGCCAGCGATGGCGCCCGTGAACGTGGGGTTGGACAGCATCTGGCGCGAGGCCTGTTCGATGATCGCGCCGCGATCCGTCAGGCGCAGCGCATCGATGGCGAAGCTGGCCACGGTGCGATCGGCGCGGGCTCCAGTGGCCGCAGCGGCGCGCTGGCACAGCAGGGCACTGCTCGGGGCCGCAGCGGGTACGCCGGCCACGAACGCACGGTCGCTGCACAGGTTGGCTTGCCAGCGCTGGCGCGAGCGATCAGCGGTTTGCGGACGGATCACAGGAAGAAGCCGATGGCCGTCAGGCCGGCGGTGGTGCCGGTGGCTAATAGCCGCGCTGGGGAGTTCGGAAAGAACTCACCGGCAAACACGGGCTTTGGCACCACCGTGCCGTTGGGGTACTCCAGCTGAGCGATGCCGGCGCTGTTGAACAGCAGCCCGCCGACCAGGCCGGTCAGCACCGTGGTGTCGCTGGGGGTCACCAGCACCGGCCGCTGGCCACCGATCGGCGTATCTGCAATCACGGCGATGGCGGCATCGGCTTCGGCGCGGATGTCGCCCAGCAGCTTGGCCAAGCTGGGCAGATCGACGAGCCCGTTGTTGACGGTCAGCGACGGCCCGCCTTTGGCCACGGCCACCATGATGTCCACCATCGCGCGGACGGTGGCGGCGGCGGCGTCGAGATCGGTTTGTGCACTCATGATTCGATGACCTGCGGGTATTGGAACTGGACGATGTAGACCCACGCAGCCGCAAGCCGCTGCAGCTCGGCGACGCGCTCGGTGACGTTGCGGCCGGCGTACGGCCGCAGGCTGGCGGCCCAGATGTCGGCGAAGCGGATCAGTTCGCGGCCGGACGGCCGATCGATGGCGATTTCGATATCGAGCCGACCGCGCGCGGGGAACGTGGCGGTGGCGGTGACTGCACGGGCCACACCGTCCGCCACCATCCAGGCGAGCGCGGCTTCGGCATAGCGCTTGGCATCCACCAGCACGCTTGCGGTTTCTTTTTCGCGCTGCAGTTTCCACAGCAGTGAGCCAATGCGATCGCCTTGCGTGCCCAGGGCATCGCCCCACCAGCCGCGACGATCGGCGCGGGTGTCGTCCGGGTCTTCGCGATCGGTGAACAGGCTGACCACCACGGCCGAGCGCAGGCTGTCATCCAGCACCAGGTCGCCGTCGAACAGATCCAGGCCGATGCCATCTGCCACGTCGGCCGCGACCGGCAGTAGTGCGAGGTCGGCCATCAGTTCATCGCCGTGCTGGTGGTGGCGGTGCTGGCGCTGCCCGGCTGCACGCCACCATGCGTGTGCGCGTTGTAGCGGTCACGCATCTCCTGCATCGTGCCGCGCAGATCTTCGACGGCCGTGGCGCTGTAGATGCGGCCGGCGGCCGTCAGCTCGCCCGTGCAATGCACCAGTGGGCTTTCGATGGTGACCTTCAACGAGGCTTTAACGGCAATTTCGCCGTTGGCTTTCAGCCAGATGTGATCGCCGGCCGCGTTGTAGAGCTGGCTTTCGCCCTCGCCGAGATCGCGCGGCCGTGATTCGTGTTCGCCGCCGATCACGATGCAATGCGTACGGCTGCCGGCGATCGACACCAGCAGGCAGGTGCTGCCGGCCGGCGGTACCGCCGAATGGCCGAAGTACTGCAGCCGCTGCACGCCGTCCAGGCGCTCGCCGGCCATCACGCTGATCTGCACCTGCTGCAGCTTCGCACCGTCGTCGACTCGCGCGATCGACGCACGGCTGGCCAGCGCGCGCAGCCGGCGCAGCAGCGGGCGCTGTGCGGTCTGGATGGCGGCCAGAAGCGCCTGGCGGCTCATTCCGCCAGCCCGCCCGGATTCATGAGCTGCTGGCTCAAGCTTGCAAACGCCACGTGGTTCACGTCAGTGACGTTCTGCGGCAGCAACAAGCCGCCGCTGTTACGCGATGGGAATCCGGCGGGGGCCGGGTCTTCCTTGGCATCCGCGCTGTCGAGGATGTTCGTGGAGCTATAGGCCCCAGCCTTGAAATAGTGGTAGCGCGCAGCCCAGGCGGCCTGCACCTGGTGGTTGAAATTGATCGGCCCGCCGATGGCAATGTCATTGCGAAACTGCTGCAGCGTGTAGCGCAAGAAATGCTGAGCGCCTCGGCAGTCCCATTCCAGGACGAACTCGAGTTCATCGCCGACCCTGAAATCAGTGACCAAGATTGGTCGGCCGTTGTTGGCAGGGGTCTGGCCGCTGTCCCAGATGTTGTCGGGGTTGGTGACGTCGCGTACCGATGATTCGATGTTTCCGCTGGACTTGCGCCACGCGACGATGAGATAGACGGACCCGCTATCAACCGGGCCTGTGTAGCCAGATTCCTGGGTCGCCGGGTGGATCTGGCACACGTCGGAAGTGCCGCTACCGGTGCCTGAGCTGGACTCCACAAGGCGCCAGCGGCCTTCGATTCGTGGGCGGTGGATGCCCTGAAACGACTGGCTGCGAGAATTCGGTCCGCCACCGGTCAGCAGGCCGCGCAGTTCGCTACGTGCGTTGTTGCTGAGCGCGGTCGGTGAACTGGTGGCACCGAAGATCGGGCAGCGCAGGTTCATGTAGCGCCGCGTGCTGAAGCGGTTGCCGAAGAAGTACGGGCTGGCGTAACCCGCCAGAAGCTCCGCTGGCAGCTTGGCTGCGTTGGTGCTTCTGGCGACATCTGCCGATGGATTGATGGCGAACGTGCCACCGCTGCGCAAGGTGGAGTTCGAGTACAGCTCTCCGGCGCTGTTCTCGGGAATGTCGAGCCGCCAGTTGGAAAGATCCACGACATCGCGCGGCAGGAATGCCTCGTCCAGACGCAAGGTGGGCAGGAAGAACATCAGGCGTCGATCCAGAACAGCTGCGCCATTTCGATGAACGCGGTTGCCGAAGCGACGCCGGCCAGCGTGGGGGTGATGGTCCACGCGGCACCGGTATCGATCGCAATATCGGTGTCGTAGGTGGTGCTGGTGCTTTGACCGGAGCCAGTACCGCCGGAGCCGGCCCCACCGCGCCGCTGCACGGTCAGCGTCCCCTTGTTCCACACCTTGATCGTGGGGAACACCGTGAGCTGCGAGGAAGCCGACACGAATAGGTTGTTGGAGCCGCTCTTGATTCGGAACGTGTTGTCAGCCGCCGCTGTAGGCCAGCGCGCAAGCGCACAGACTTCGAACACCGAACTCAACGTGGCCAGGCCTGCCGGAACCGTCATGACGCGATCGGCCACCGAAACTTCGGCCGTTGCCGTGCCTGGCGTCGTGACGTTGGCCGACGGTGTGGTCCAGTCCCAGAGCAAAGCTCTGCCGCCGAATGGCACCCACTTGGAGCCCGTGCTGATCATCTGCACGAACTCCACATTGCCGATGCCGGTGACCAGGATCACGCGGCCACGGTTGGCAGGTGCAGCGGCCGGCCGTTCTGCCATTGTGAAAATGCCGAGCGCAGCGTTGCTGGCTTCGATGGCCGCCAGGGCTCGGGCATTGGTGAAGTACTGGTTAGTCGCCCCCTCCGGCAGGCCGTCGGTGTTGGCCAGTGCGCGAAGATCCACCGCGTTGGCCAGCGTGGTGGTGAGCCCGGTGGGGCCGACGTACGCGCCCGTTGTTGGCTTGGTGCCCGATCCGCCTGACCAGTCAGCGACTTGGAGTACGCGGCGAGCGCCATCAGTGACCACAGCAAGGATCGGCGTCCAGGCGCTGGCGCCGGTCAATCCGTTGGCGCCATTGACGACTTGGAACGTCGACGTGGTGCTATCGGTGAAGGTGATTGTGTAAGTGTCGGTCGTGCCCGCAGCGCCGGTACCCGCTGTGCGAGCGATCGAAGCCACACCTCGTCCGGCAGGACCTGGAACCGTTGAGGCCGCACCGTTGGCGCCATTGACGACTTGGAACGTCGACGTGGTGCTGTCGGTAAAGGTGATCGTGTAGGTGTCTGTGGTGCCGGCGGCGCCAGTTCCTGCCGTGCGCGCGATAGAGGCGACGCCACGCCCGGCCGGACCCGGCACCGTCGAGGCTGCGCCGTTGGCACCATTGACGACTTGGAACGTCGACGTGGTGCTGTCGGTGAAAGTGATCGTGTACGTGTCAGTGGTGCCGGCAGCGCCCGTTCCCGCAGTGCGGGCGATCGATGCGACGCCTCGCCCTGCAGGGCCTGGGACAGTCGAGGCAGGACCTGGAACCGTCGAAGCCGCGCCGTTGGCACCATTGACGACTTGGAACGTCGACGTGGTGCTGTCGGTGAAGGTGATCGTGTAGGTATCGGTGGTGCCGGCAGCGCCCGTTCCCGCTGTGCGATCGATCGATGCGATGCCTCGCCCTGCAGGACCTGGAACCGTCGAGGCAGGACCTGGAACAAACGAGTCCGCGCCCTTGGCACCGTTGATGACTTGGAATGTCGACGTGGTGCTGTCAGTGAAGGTGATGGTGTAGGTGTCGGTGGTGCCGGCAGCGCCCGTTCCCGCAGTGCGGGCGATCGATGCGATGCCTCGCCCTGCAGGACCTGGAACCGTCGAGGTCGCGCCAGCGGTACCGCGCATGTCCACGGCCTCGGCAAGGTTCTGGGTGGGGCCAAGCGGGCCGATGTAGTGACCGGCGGCCGGCTTGGCGCCCTGGCCGCCAGACCAGTCCAACACCCTGGCCACGCGGCGCTCGCCATCGGCAACGAAGGCCAGCACCGGCGTCCAGCCGGCAGGCCCGCCCTGCAGCGAGGCCAGCCATTCGGCCTCGGTGCCGCCGAAGCCGTTGTTGACCGCGAGTTCGTAGGCCGAAAGGCCGGCATCGCCTTCGCGGATGACGATGGTTTTAGGGGCTGACATACGCGCCGTCTCCGTAGATTTCGATCGCGAGTTCCTCGCGGAAAATGGGGGTGTTGGTCTTGCCGGCCGAGGTGACTTGCACCTCGAAGCCGTGGATGCCGGGCGGCCAGGCGCGGGTGATTGCGGGCGGCACTTCGGCCAGCCGGATGTCGCGGCCGTTGACGGTGGCGGTGCCTTCAGCGGTGGACCACTGGTGCACCAGCTGGTCGACCGCATCGCGCAGCTGCGCGAGCACTTGAGCGCCAGCGACCGGCGCGCGATCGAGCGTGATGCTCAGTGCGCCGAAGGTGTCGGCCGCCTTGAAGGTTTTCAGGATGGCGGGCGTCATTCCGCGCGGCTCTCGATCAGGGGTTCGGGTGCGAAGGCCGCTGGCGGGGTGACGCTGAGCCGCGTGATCTGCCCGGCCTGGTCATCCAGGCTGAAAGCCACGCTGGCAATCAGGTAGTCGCCGGCCAGGCCCAGCCACGGGTCGTCGATGCGCACCAGCGTGTTGGCAGCCCACGGCGTGGCGCCATCGAGCCAGCCGCGCACGGTCAGTTCGGCGCGCTCGCCTCGGGCGCGGCGGGTGGCGGCCGTCCACAGCGCGAGTTGGCGTGCGGCACCGGCATCGGTGGCGTCGGGCACATCGATCACGGTGCGGCGGCTGCGGCGGATCGCCGGATCGGTGGCGCTGGCCAGCACCTGCTGGGCCAGCGCTTCCGCGCCGTCGTAGGCCTGTTCGTTGTCCTGGCCGATGACGTCGTAGCGGCTGAAGCGCTCGGCATGGCTATAGGTGGCGCTGCCGTCGAGGATGTCGGTCCCGAGACGCAAGGACCGCACGCCCCGCTGGCTGCCGGCCCGCGTGATCAGCAGGCCGCCAAGGCTGTCCGACACCAGCAGAAAGCCGCGCTGCCGGGCCGCCCTTGAAAGCACTTCAAACGCCGTTTCACCGGGGCTGACAGCCTGTTTGCGGAACACGGCACCAGGGCTGCCTTCGATGCGCACCGGAATGCCGAACGGCTTGGCGACATCGGCCGCGATCTGCACCAGGTTGCGGCCTTCCCAGCTTTGGCCATCGCTGCTGGCGGCGCAGTCCACGAGATCGCCGGTGGCATCACGGCCGCGGATACGCAGGGCGTGCTCGTTCGGGCCGTAGGCCGGGCTGGCTTCGTCGATGAAGCCTGTGATGACCGGCACGCCGTGCAGCAGCACCGTGCAGGACTTCCCAGGCAGGATCGGGCGCGGCTCACCTCGCAATGCCCAGCGGTCGGCACAGGTCAGCTCGAACTGCCCGGCCAGCTGCTCGATGCCGGTGCTGATGCTGATCGCCTTCCAGCCGGTGAACTGGCGATCGTCGATCTGCAGCACCACGTCGGTGTTCAGGACATCAGTCACTGAGCACCTCCAGCGGCACACCGCCGCGCACGAAGCCGGGGTGGGCAATGCCGTTGCGGCTGACGATGTCCGCCTCGCGCTTCAACAGCCCTTCCACGCCATTGCCGACGCCATACAAGCGCTGGGCGATGACCAGCGCTGGCAGGGTTTCGCTGGGCGTGTAGCGTTCGATCCGCGACAGATCCACGGCCCGCGTGCGGATGTCCTCGACCACGCGGGTGCGCAGTTCCTGAAGGGCATCGAACGTGGCGTCGTCGGCCGCATAGCTGACGCGCTCGATGGCGTCTGCCAGTTCGTCCTGCACGGCCAGCGCCTGGCGCTGGCTGTCGAACGTGAGGCTAGCGCTGAGCTCCGCTGCGGCGATCACCGCCTGCTGCTGCACCAGCGCAGACAGTGCGGCCGCATTGGCCAGCGCGCCGCGCGTGTTGCTGCCGGCCGGTGCCCGGTAGGCGAACAGGCGGCGCAGGCTGGCCAGATCGCGGATGCGGCGGATCAGTTCGCGGATGCGGGCGGCAATGCGCGCCGGCAGGCTGATGATGCCGGCGATCTCGTCCTGCGCCACAGTGACCACGCCGATGACGGTCTCCACGGTGCGCACAGCGTTCAGCACGGCCGCCACGGCGCGGTCGAACTCCGCAGCGAGCTGCAGCGGCCAGGCCTGGACGAACTGCGCCTGGCTGGCGGCCACAGCGGCTGCAGCCTGGCTGAGCACGCGGCGCGGGGTGTCGCGGCGCTCGCTCGGGCCGGTGACCAGCGCGGCCTCGACGAACTCCATGTCGAACCGGGCCATGCCGCCTTCGCGGGTGGATTCCGCCAGCCGGTAGCTGATCAGCTGTGCCTGGAACGTGCCGCGATACGGGTGCACCAGCTCGCCAGGGCCGGGCATCTGGAGCTTCAGCAGCAACTCGTCGCGGGCAGCGAAGTAGTCGTTGCCGAGCACGTAGCCGTTGATCAGGATGCGATTGGCGCGAGCACCGAGGTCTTCGGTTTCGGCCTTGTCCTGCAACGGGTACTCGTGCACCACCACGCGGCGCGCGCCTTCGGCCGAAGCATCGTCGACGAAGAACGGCGTGCCCCGAAACGAGGCCGGCTGCAGCTGCTCGCGCCAGCTCACTGGCCCGCTCCGAGTGCGATCGGACCGGAGCTGAAATCGAAGTCCACCCCGCTGCTGGATTTGGCGCTGGTCAGCCGGGCGGTCTTGCCGTCCAGCTCGATCTTGATGAAGCCGGTGAGCTCGGGCTCTAGTTTGCGGGCGGCAAGTGCATCGCGTGCTTGCTGGTTCCCGAAGGCAGCGAGCACGGTGGCGATGGCGCGGCCGATCTGGTCACCGCCTTCGGTGCCGGCCAGCTTGTCGCGGTAGATGGCATTGCCAAGCCCGTAGCCGGCGCCGCCAGCGAGCAATACGCCGGCCCCGCCACCCAGCGTCAGGGCGGCCCCTGCCGCCTTCGGCGCCAGTCCGATCAGTGCCAACGCTCGTGCCAGCACGCCGGACTTCGCAACGGCAGCGACACCAGCGGCAGCCGCAGCTGTTTCTGCTGCACCCGCTAGCCCGCTTGATCCATCCGGGAAGTTGGTAACGAACACAGGCGTGGCCAAGCCTGCAGCCTTCAGCCCTTGCCCCATCGCAAGATCAGATGCCGTCTTCGCGGCTCCGCCCAGAAGCGGAATCTTGCCAAGCAGCCCCTTCGTGGCCGATGCAAGGGCGCCGACGCCCAGCAACACTCCACCAGTTGCAGCAGCGCTACCGACAGGGCCAAGCCCAAGACCGCCCTTACTCGGGGCATCAAGGCCGAAGCCGATCAGATTGGAGAGCATCTCATTGACGGGGCGCGCGAGAACTTCGCCCGCCTGACGCAGGCTTGCCTTCAGTCGACCCGCTTGCGAGTTGGCGTCAGCGATCGCGTCCGGCAGATCACGCGCCACAGTGCCGCTGGCATTGCGAATCTGGCTGGTCATCGTCGCGATCTGCTGCAGCACGTCACCGCCCAGCAAGGTCCGTAGGCCCTTCTGCGTGTCCAGATCGGTTTCACCGAAGGCCCTGGCGATGAAGCTGTCGCGCGCCTTGTCGGTGGCCAGGCCGCGATACTTTCTGGCGATGTCGCCGAGCACGTCCAGCGGCGCACGGCTGGAGCCATCCCGGTTGTAGAAACCGACGCCAGTGGCCTTGCTGGCCGCTGCCTGGTACTTGGCGTTGTTGAACAGGCGCAGCGTGGAATCCGCAAGCGTGCTCAAGCGCTCCGGGTTGGGCTCCACCTGGCCCAGGCCTTCGACGAAGGCCAAGGTCTGCGCGAACCCAAGGTTGGCCGCCTTGGCGTTCACGCCGACGCGGGAAAAGATGCCGGCGAGGTCTTTCAACTCCGCGTTGCCGAGGCGGCCGGCGACCACCATCTGATCAAGCAGTTGCGTCGCGAGGCGCGGCTGGCTGAGGTCAAATTGGTAGGCGCTGGCCGCTACCGACAAACCACCGGCCAGCACGTCTTCACCGGCGCCGGTGACGGCACTGGCGGGGTTGATGGCCTTGATGGTGGCCAGCGCCGCCTGCCAGTCGAGGCCAGCGGCAATCAGGCTGTTGAAGCCTTCAAGCAAACCTTCGATCGGCCTACCGGTATCGCGTGCCATCTTGAAGATGTCGTCACGCAGACCGCGCATCTCGGTACGGGTAGCGCCCGCCGTTTGCCGCACCTGCGTGAGGTTCTTGTCGAGCAGCGCAGACTCGCGAAGCGCCCTTGCTGCGACCAAGCCAACGCCGAGCCCCGCGATCTGGTTACGCGCACTTTTGATCGTGGCGTCGAGCTGGCTGATTGCCTTGCGGCCTTCATCGCCGAAGCGCTTGATGTCTCGGCCGCCGCCCTGCAGGCCGCGCGTCAGTTCGCGGGACTGGAGCAGCAGACGGAGGCTTACGGTGAGATCAGTCATCGGCCTTGGTGATCAGCTTCAGGTAGTGGAGCAACTCGCTTCGGGGCAGCGCCCGCAGCTCCGTCAGTGACCAGTGGGTTTTCCCCGCGATGACGACCATTGCCGTCATCGCCTCACGTCGCCGACGGGTCAGCCTTCCCCCAGCTTTTCGGCCTCCGCGTAGCTGTTGCTCAGCGTCATGAAGTCGGCCGGCTTGAGTCCGCGCACCATTGAGAACGTGAACGGCCCTTCGAACGTGCCGACGCGAACCAGCGTGCGGGCGATCAGCGCGGCCTTGAACTTCAGCGGGGTGCCGGTGCCGTGTTCGTCTTCGGCATCGAACAGGTCGGCGGTGGTGGGCTCGCGCATCACGTAGTCGTGGTGCGTCTGGTCGCCGATCTTCAGGCCGTGCTTCAGCGTGCCGGTGACGGTTTTCATTGCGGTTCAGCCTCGGTTGAAAGGGGGATCAGGCGCGGTTGCAGCTGGTACCGCTGAACTGCGCGGTGATCTCGCCTTCCACTTCGGCGAGCTTCGGCGTGCTGGTGCTGAACGCGCCGCTGATGACGTAGTTGATGCCGTCGTCGCCTTCGAAAACGATCGTGGCGTCCTCGATCGCGCGGATCTCTTCCAAACCGAATTCGGCGGTCTGGGTGATGCGGCAATCGAGCATCGGGGCCATCAGTTCGGCGGTGAAGCCGTGCACGCTGCGGCTGCCGACGACGGCGGCGCGCTGCTCGCCGCCGGGGTCCAGCGTGCAGCCGCGCTTGGTCAGCAAGGTGCGGCCGTCCGCCTTGATCGTTGCGCGGCCGAGAAGTCGGTTTGCCATGTCGGGTTCCTGTGGGGTGTCGGCGGAGGGCTTAGCGGCGGAACTGGATCTGGCCGGCGACGGTGCGCAGCTGGTTGATCAGATCCGGCGGCAGCAGCAGGTTCAGGCGGTTCGGATCGTTGCTGTCGATCTCGGCGCGCAGCTGCTTCTTGAACTGCTCGAAGGCTTCGCCGCCTTCCACCCAGCCCAGGTTCAGCCAGTCCAGGTACAGGGCGATGCACTCGGCACGCGCGGTGCTGGGCGTCATCACGTTCGGGCCTTCGCTGCCGTCCCGGCCGAGCTTGTGGCGCGGGTACTTGTTGGCGAAGCGGATGCGCAGCGTGTAGCGCAGGTTGGCCAGCAGATGCAGCGATTCGGTGTCGAAGTAGCTGCTGTCCGGCAGGCCCTGCGGGTTCGTGCGGTACGTGGTGGTGAGGCGCTCGATACGCACGGTGCCGGATGCGTCGATCGACAGCGTCGATACGCCAACGGCCAGCAACTGGTTGCGCACCGCCCGCGTGCGGCGGCCGGTGGCCACACGGGCCAGCACGCCGGGCAGCGCCAGCGACTGGCGCGGCCGGCCGGGGTCTGGCTCGCCGGCATCGAGCGCGGCCACGGAAGCCGCCACGGCCCAGGCCGGGGTCAGCACGTCGGCGCAGTCGATCAGCGACTGATGCGGTGCGTTGCGGGCCGTGGCCAGCGTTTGCAGCGTGGCCTGGTCTGCCGCGCGGCCGATGTGCGCATAGCCTTCGATCTGCCGCAGCGGGCCGAAGCGGTCGGCCAGTTCGGTTTCCAGCAGCGTGAGGTTGGCGCCGTCCGTGTAGCCCATCACCAGCGTCGGGTACCAGGACTCGCCCAGCCCGGTCAGGCCCAGGGCGATGCTCGGGTTCACGGTGCCTTCGACCAGGGCAGCGATGGTCAGCGTCACACCCAGCGGCAGGCGCTCGCCGTCGAAGCGGCTGTGGCTCACTTCGACGCGGCCGGCATCGATGCCGGCATGCCGCGCGGCGAAGTTCACGCGGGCCGGCGTGCCGCCGTCGACCACGGCATCGACGTAGCGATCCGGATCGGCGGTGATCGCGGCGGCGATGGACGCGGCGATCTGCGCGGCGGTGGCGCCGGTGACCACGCCGATCGCATAGCGGGTATCGCCGACGTACAGATCCAGCTCGCCATTGGCGGTGGCACTGCCGCCGACCGTGACCTGGCGCGTGGCCTTGGTGGCGCCGCCGGCATCGGCCTGGGCCAGGACGTAGACCGGCGTGAAGCTGTTGGCCGCGAACAGCTTGCGGGCCATGTGGTGAAGCATGGAGCCCCGGCCGGCAAGCTGCGCCACTTCATCAGCGCTGGACACCAGCGTGGCCACGTTGGCCGAGCCGACACCGGTGGGCAGCATCTGGCCGATCAGCAGGATGCGCTGCGGAATGGTGGGCGTGCTGCCATCGGCCTGGCTGGCGTCGAACTCGACGTACTGGCCGGGCACCAGGAAATTCACGGGAATCTGGTTGAACTGGATCATGGGGTCGGCTCAGAGAGAGGCTCAGTCGGGCGGACGGGGAAAAGGTTGCTGGCCTCGGCCTTGCCATCTGCCGGTGCCAGGTCATAGGTGGCGTGCACGCGGAGGAACTCCTCGAGCGCGTCGTCGGTGAGCTCGGTCAGCGGCGTGGCCTGCTGCCAGGTGACGGCCGCCAGCCACACGCCTTCTTCGCCGAAGCTGGTGCTGTAAAGGTTGTTGAAGCCGAGGCCGGTGGGCGCCTGGCAATCCGGGGCCAGAGGGCCGCGCCGCATGGCATGCAGCAGGCTGCTGGCCAGCCGCAGGCCGGCTTCGTCGGCACGGCCGCTGCGGCCGTTCTTGGTCAGCACGTAGGCCGCGCACTTGAGCCTGGGCTGCAGTTCCTGGTCGTCGTCGATACCGGTGGCGGACAGCACGCCGACCATCACCGCCGGGCAGCGCTGCGTGTAGGTTTCCAGCTCGCGCAGATCGAAACGGCCGCGGATGCCGCTGACGGTGACCGCCTTCGGCAGCCGTTCGGCCAGGCTGGCGACGATGGCTTCGCGCACGTCGAGAAGATCCATCACAGATCCTCCAGCGTGTCGCGGCTGAACAGGCGCGGCTTCGGGCTCAGCAGGATTTCGCCGCCTTTCACTTCGCCTGCAACCGGGGTTTCAGGAACCAGTTCCACGCCCAGGCCCACCGCGCCGCTGGCCATCTGCTTGAGCAGGCTGATGGCGTCATCAAAGCGCTGGCGCAGTTCCTTGGTCAGCGCATCGGCGCTGAGGCTCAAGGAGTACAGCGTGATGTCCACGCACAGCCGCTTGAGCACCGGCGGCACCACCGCCAGCGGCAGCGGGTAGCGCAGGCTGAGGTAGGTGTCGATGGTGGCGCTGGCGTCCGCCAGCTTGGCATCCACCGCCGCGACATCCGTCTGGCCGTCGCGGTCGCGATCGGCCGCCGCGAACAGCGCGTCGGCGCCCTCGCGGCTCAGGATGTCTTGGCGGGTGGCGTAGATCACGTCGTGCGGCTCAGCCCAGCTCGACGACGACCAGCATCGGATCGGCCTTCAGCGCTTCGACCTGCTCGGCGGTGAAAGTGCCGGCCTTGTGGTCGGTGGGCTCCAGGCTGTGGGCGATGCCGGCACGGCGGAAGCCTTCGGCCTTTGCGGCAATGCGCAGCGCGGGGGTTTCGTACTTGGCCGGCTTCGCGGCGGGGGTCTTCGTTTCGGCCATTGGAGTGCTCCAGGAGATTGATCGGGGCGGCTAGGTACGCCGGCACCGCCGATGGCCGGGCGACTGGCATCGCCCGGCCCTTGCTGGTAGCCCTCCGGGCACGCGGTGCCAGCCGCGCGCCCTTCAACAGCGGGCGATCACGTTGAGGAGTTAGGTGGTGGCCAGGTAGTGGCTCATGACCTTCCGGAGCCGCTTGTAGTGGGTGTTGCCTTCGCCGCCGTTGATCAGCTCGCGGTCGATCAGGCCTTCCACCTGCGCGCGCAGCGTGGTCGGGAACAGGATCACGTCCGGGTTCACGCCCATCGGCCGGCCGCCATCGGCCGTGATGCCCTGCATGGCGGTGATCGCGGCATCGAGGTTCGCGGCGGTCAGCGGCGCGCGGCTGGCATAGGCCAGCTGCCACAGGCCGTAGCCGGCGTTCCAGCGGCCGTCCACGCCGTAGCGGAATGCCTTGCGGGTGAACACGCTTTCGTCATCCGCGCGATCCATCGCCTGGAAGTCAGCCGGCTTGCGTTCCTGCAGCAGGAACGGCTTGATCGAGCGCGAGGTGTCCAGCAGGTACCAGGTCGGGTTGGTGCCGGCCACGAAGTTGGCAACGCTCACCGCTGTGCCGGTGCCGTCGACGTTCGGGTAGACGGGGTGATCGGTGTCGAAGAAGAACTGGCCGTCGTAGCAGAGCGTGCTGTTGGCGGCGTTGACGGCGCCGAACACCAGCTCATCCGGGAAGATGGCAGCCGCCGCGCCCATCTCGCGGAAGATCGGGCCATAGGTGCCGGTCAGGTCATCGGCGATCTCGTCGCGATCGACCACCACCGTGCTTTCGTAGCTCTTGTTGACCAGCGTGTAGGCGTGCGCCTTCAGATCCTTCAGCACGCGGTCGCCAACCCATTCCCGGAACTTCGGGAACTGGCCGAGCCAGCCGTACGTGTTGCTGCGGCCGGTGGATGGCACGCGCATGGCGACCTGGTTCCACATCGGCTGCGTGCCGCCGAAGCCCTCGCGGAAGGCGGCCGAGAACGTGACCTGAAGATTCTGGATGGATTGCGGGGTGATGATCATCGTGCGGCTCCGTGGGGATTCGGGGGTGCGCGCTCAGACGCGCAGGGGTGCGGTCGGCGGCGTCAGGCCGCGTGCGCGGTGTTCAAGGCCTTGAGCTCCGCCAGGAACGTCTCTTCCTTGACGCCCAGCTGCGCGCACAGCGCCTTCTGTTCCGGCGTGAGCGTGGTTGCGTCGCCGGCCGGCGCACCGCGCTTGGCGGTTGCGGCCGGGTCGACGATCACCGGCTGGGTGGCGACGAACGCCTTGAACTTGTCCAGGCCGTCCTGATTGGCGCAGGTGGCCACGTAGAACTCGCGGCTGGCCGGGGTGACCTTGCCGGCGGCGATGGCTGCGTCGATCGCGGCATCGACGGCCGCCTGGTGCTGCGCGGTCTTGACCGCACCGAGTGCGGCCTCGGCATTGGTGGCGCGAGCCAGCGCGGCGTCGTGATCGGCACGCGGCACGAACTTGGCCAGGTCGGGCGTCTGCGCGGCATTCAGCGCGGTGCCGAGCTGGGCGTTCAGCGCGTGGATGGCGTTGACGGCATCGGCCTCCGTCGCGGTGTCGGCGAGCTTCAGGGCGGCGAGGATGGCTTTCAGGTGCATGGGTGCAGGCTCCGGGCTGGGATCGGCGTGGCCTGCGCTGTTCAGCGCCAGCGGCAGGTTCGGGTTGTTGACGAGGGCTGCGCTGGTGAGCCGGACGATCTCCGTGCTCTCGCGCTGGTAGGTGAAGACGGGGCTGACAAAGCGGTACTCGCGGCCGTTCAGGGCCTGCGCGCCGCGCTCGGTCCAGGACACGCGGCCCCACAGGGCACCGTTGCGGGCTTCGAGCTGCTCGATCCAGCCGACCGCCGGGCTGTCTTCGCCCTTCGGTGCTTTCAGCTCGGTGCTGTGATTGATGTCGATCGGCAGCCGGCTGCCGAAGTTGGCGGCCACGGCGTCTGCATTGCGGAAAAGCCAGCTGCGGCCGTCTTGGCCACGGACGATGCCGTCCGCGCCTGGCGCGGGAATCAGCTCGATCCACTCCGGGACGGCGCCATCGTTCGGCAGAACGAAGCAGAGGGCGGAAGCAAGGGCGGCAGTGCGTCTCGACATGCCGCCATGTTCGACGCGCGCGCGCAGCGAATCAGCCGAGGAAAAGCTTCGGCTGGTGCCCGCTCAAGATGGATTCCAAACAAGGCCCTGGGAGCGCGCAGGAGGCGCGCGGGCGCTAGACCGCCCTCGTCATCCGGCCGGCGCCGCTGCGGGGCGCTGGCGCGAAATTGAAAGGGTATTAAATGGGGTGTGGGCGGCTGTTGCCGCTTCGCGTGGCAGGCGGCGAGGTCTTCAGCAGTTCCTCGCGCAACACGGTGACATTGTTCGGGGCCTTGATGCCGATCTTCACCTGGGTGCCGTTGATGTCCAGCACGGTCACCGAGATATCGTTTCCGATCAGCAGCGATTCACCGATTCTGCGCGTCAGTACCAGCATGTCCGTCTCCCCCGCCTGATCAGGCAATGTCGCCGAACAGATCGGGCTCTGGGTGTCGGAACGCGGGTCGCGCTTCGCGCTGAACCAGGTTGAGCACATGCCGCTCGGTCAGGTCGTACCGTAGCGCCAGTACCGCCAGGCTGTCACCGGCTTCATGCTCGCTTCTGATCGCTGCGTCACGGATCTGCGCGAGCAGCTTGTCCGCCTTCGGCAGCGAGATCACATCGGCATCCGGAAACGCGGCCAGCAGCTGCACAGTCTGCTCGCGGCCGAGGATGTCCTGCAGCACGGTGCTGCGGTCGCCGTGCTTGGGCAGCCACAGGCGGATGCCGCCACGCGCTTTCAGCAGCCGCATGGTGCCAGCCACGCCGATCGCCGCCACGATGCGCCGCGTCACCGGCGGCAGCAGGCGTTCGTCGATCGCAAAGGTGGCCGGTGCGGCGTTCACGTCAGCGGGCCTTGTTGGCCTTTGGCCGGGGGCTGCGCTGGCTGCGGCCGTTGCGGCCGGCGTCCAGTTCCAGCGCCGCGATAAGCTTGCTCAGCTCGCGGCTGTCGGCGAATTCGATGGTGGCCTTGCCCGTCAGGCGCTCAAGCACGCTGCGGGCATACGCCCAACTGCGCCCCGCCGCGTGAAGCTGGGCGGCGATCTTGCGCAGCTGCGGCCGGGCCTGCAGGTTGCGGGGCTTGTCCGGATCGGCCTGCACACCGCTGGCTGCGTCGACATGCGACTGCAGATGCTCGATCACGCGGCGGCGGCCGTGGCCGTCCAGCTTCGCGGATGACTCCACCTGGCCGATGGTCCACAGCACGGCTTCGTACTGGTCCCGCGTCAGCTTGAGCTGCGCTTTCAGGATGTGGATGCGCGCCAGGTCTGCCTTGCGCTGCGCGTCTGGCGTGCTCACAGCAGCAGCCTGCTCTGGCCGGTGAGTGCCGGCCTGGCCAGCTTGCGCAGCGCCCGAACCTGGCGCGCTGTGGTGGCGATGCGGTCGACCAGGAAGCGGATCGACTGCTCCAGCTCCGCCGCATCGCGGGCGATGTGATATCCGGCGGCTGGATCCGCGCAGACGGCAATGCCTTCGTCGCGCAGGCGCTCAACACACGCGCGCAGCTGACGCTCCATTCCCGGCGACGAAGCACCCGCAATCTCGATGACCAACCCCTTTGCCGTTACCCCGTTTTCGCGCCCGATGTGTCGGGCCAGCGCCGTCAGCACGGCGTCGCGCGTCATGGATTCGTGCAGCATTTGCTTGCCCTCCACGCTACTTGACCAGACGCAGTTGCACCGGCCGGTGCGGGTGCGTAATGAGCGCCAGTTCACGCAGTACCTCGCGCAGCTGGCGGGTGTATTCATCGGCATCGCTTGTCTGCTGGCTCAGCTCATAGACCTGCCAGGCGGCCAGCAGGGCATCGCACGGCGTGGCGGGCACACGCAGCAGATGCGGACGGCACAGCGGGGCGTGGTCCACCGCCAGATGCAGGCAGCCGGGGACGGCACAGCGCGCGTTCACGGTCATGGGGCTTTACTCCGACGTTGGCGGAGGTATTCGGTTTCTTCGGCTTTGGTCATCGCCGGCATGCCGAGCCGCTTGCGGGCAGCACGCTCGCCATGCAGATCGATCACGGCGACGTCGACGGCGGCAGCCGTCTGCGCCTCGCCGGTACTGCGGCTGCTGGACTGGCACCGGATGCCCTGCTCGCGGGCGCGCTCGGTACCGGCTTCTTGCTTGTCTGCCATGCCGGCGACGATCTCCAGCAGGTAGCCGTGGCCCTTCAGCGGCAAGGTCAGCTTGTCCCGCTGGGCCTGCATGTGGTCCATCGCTTCGCGCCACATGGCGGGCACCACCGCCCAGTCGCGGTGATGACGGCGGATGGTGGGCTGGCTGACCAGATCGAGGATCTCGCGCAGCAGCTTCTCGGTTCGCGACCAGGTCAACGCCCGCTGCGCCGGCCGGTGCAGCGCCAGGTAGTGCCACACGGCGCGAGCGATCAGCGGGTCGAGCTCGCCGGCCAGGCGCAAGGCTTCGGCCGCATCGGCATCGCCGAACACGGCTTCGGCACTGCCGGTTGCGCCGCAGCTGCGGCAGGTGAGCTTCATGCGCCCAGCACCTTGCGGTCGCGGATGCGGGTGGCGCTGCAGCCTCGCTGCGCTGCGATGGCATCGGCGAGCTGAACTGCGCCCTTGTGGTCGCCAGCGAAGCCGACCACGTGCCAGCCTTCGCGCGGGTAGCCGCAGGCTTCGATGATCCAGCGCTGAGCCGAAGGCACTTCGGCCGGCTTCTCTGCGAAGTTCAATTGCTGCGTGGTGGTCATGGGGGACTCCTGGCATCGCTTGCCGAAGCCCTCTCGCTGTTACCGGCGAAAGGGCTTGAGCCAGCGCAGCCGTCAGGCCGCGAGTTCCTTGAGTGCCTTAGTCGGCACGAACTTCAGCTTGGTCTTGGCCGGCACCTGCACCGGCTCACCGGTCTTCGGGTTGCGGGCCGTGCGGGCTGCGGTGTGCGCCAGCTTCAGCTTGCCGATGCCCGGCAGCGCCACTTCCTCGCCAGCAGCGACGGCTTCCGCAGTTGTGGTGGCCAGCGCTTCAAGCACGGCTTCCGCCTGCTTCTTGGTGACGGCATTGGTGTGGGACATCAGCTGGTTCAGCAGTTCGTTCTTGGTCATCGTGTTGCCCTCCTGTGGGCGTGGTTGAAACGGGGCTTCAGTGGGTGGTGGCGCTGCGCTGTTGCTGCTGCTCGTGCATCACCGCGCCGTAGCAGGTGGCCAGCAGAAGCAGTGCGTCGTCGTGGCCCATCGCGGTGACGATCTGCCGCACCAGGTGCGACATGAGCCCGGCGAAGAACCCGCTCTTGCACGTGGCCAGGTCGACGTGTTGCTGGAGGCTGATCACCAGCGCGTGGCCGGCAGCGCGGCCGGCAAGCTGGTCCGGGCAGTGGGTCTGGCCGCAGCTCATGTGTCGTGCCTCAAGTCGTACAAAGCCTGGGCGATGCCGAAAGGGCCGAAGTGAACGGTTTCGTCGATGGCTTCGAACATCGCGTCGTAGCCTTCAAGCACTTCTTCAAGGTCTGCGTTATTCGGAGCTTGCTTGCCGTACCCGCGTGACTGCATCTCCCAGCGGTTGTCGACCAGCAGCCGATCTTCGGCATAGACACTGACGCTCCAGCCCTCCGCCGTGCACTCGATCACCACCTTGGTCGGCGCGCTCACAGCGTGGCCACGTCAAGGCTGATGGGCCGGAACTGGTCGGTGTCGCCCACCCGCTCGTAGAAGCGGATGTAGGGCTTGCTGCTGGCGACGCGCACGCTGTCGCTGATGGCCTGCATGGCGCGCTGCCAGTCGTCATCGCGGATATCAAGGCGGCGCAGGCCCAGGACGCGGCCGGTGTTGATGCGGCCTTCCTTGCCGACCTGAAAAGCGTCGTTGACCAGCGTCATGATCTTGGGGTCGCCGTTGGCGCCCCAGGTCTGCACGCACTGGTCGATCAGCTGCTTGGCCGCCTGCAGGCGTTCGTCGAACACCAGGCTGTCCTGGATCGAGCGCTGGATGCGGTAGCGGCCGTCATAGCTGACCAGGGTGACGTTGCCCTTGTTGCCGCCGATCTTTGCGCCGTACTGCTCGGCACTGAGTTCGACGAAGGCGGCGATATCCGCAAAGGCCGCGGCCTTGAACTGCTCGATCTGCCGAGACAACACGCGCGCCTTGTCGATCAGTTCGTGCACCAGCGCTTCGCGCGCCTTATCGATCGGCTTGATCAAGGCTTCGGCCACCAGGCGGCCTTCGGTATCGCGCCAGTAGCCCGGCGGCGTGGCTTGTAGGGTGTGGCTCATGAGGGGCTCCGTTGGTTCAGTGCTGCTCGATCGCGCAGACGCGATCGAGGTAATCCAGCAGTGCGCGCGTGGCGGGCTGGCTGAGGGTCACGTGGTCGCTGCCGGCGTCGATCTCCAGCCGGCCATCGCTCCACAGCGCGAAGCTGGCGGTGTCGATCAGGACGCAGCCGGTAACTGCGAGATCCGCCGCGCCGTCATCGCCGGTGTTGCGCATGGCGTTCGGCAGCGCGAAGGCCGGCTGGCGGCGTTCCGCCTCCTGCTCCGCGCGCTGCTGATGCCAGGCCAGCAGTTCGTCTGCAGCGGGCTCGAAATCGCCGGCATGCTCGAAAGATGAAAGCCCGTCACGTGGGCCAGCCGGCTCCGTCACAGTCGCGAGGGTTGCGCACACTGCGGAAGCTGCCGTCGATGTCGCTGTGTCGATCGGCTGCACAGCCGGGTTTGCGAGACCCGGAGTTGATTCAGCTGGGACTGCCGAGCCTGAGTCGTCATCGGAGCGCGTTAGAGCGACGGCTGCAGATGGGCTGAGGGCATACAACGGGGCGTTGTGGCGACCCGTACGAATCACCTGCCCCCTCGCTTCTAGCGCCCGCACCGCGAGGCTGAATGCCGACTGCGTGATTCCCAGGGCATCAAAGATTTCGCGGCCGGTGCGCGCCTCTGGATCTGCTTCCTTCAGGAAGCGAAGCACGCGGTCGCAGTTCTGCTCTGCCGCGCTGGAAGTCGGTGAGGCGGACGTGGCTACCGTGGGGACGTCACGGGCCGCGCTCGGCGGAGCGGGTGGCACGGGTGCAGGTGCCTGGCTTACCAAGGCCGCAAAGGTGACATCGCGGCCGGTGTCGATGCGCTCCACCAGATCGCGCAGGGTGAGCGTATCCAACGCCACCTTCAGATCATGGGCCGTGGTCGAGCCCATCCGCTGCGCCATCTGCTTCAGATTCAGGCTTCCATTTGCGGCCTTGAGCAGCGTAAGCGCCTGCTCTTCGACGGCATTCAGCGCCCTCACCGCAGCACCCGCAGCAGCTGCGTGGTGGTGGGCTGGGCCGGCCTTTCGGTGATGGCACGGGCCAGCTCGCGCAGGCCTTGGCTGATGCCGCCGCGCGCCCTGGTGCGCGGCAGCGGCCGGGTGTCGCCGGTGATGCGCAGCACGGCGAAGCCGGCGGCACTGTCGGCCTCGAAGGCTTCAATGGTGCGGTCGCCCTTCAGCAGCGCCACGGCGGCCTGCAGGCGCTCGACGCTGGCGATACCGAGGCGCTTGCGGATCTTGTCCACGGCCAGCGGGCCATCGGCCCGCAGCAGCTCCGCAACATCGTTGGCCAGCAGCGCGACAGCACTGCGCTTGATCGGGGTGTGGTTCATGCCTTGCCTCCGGTGGGCTTGGTGCCCAAGTTGTGGCTGCAGCGCTTGCATGAGTGCCAGAGCTGCACGCGGGTGGGATTGGTGGCGGCGAACGGCGCGCGCTGGTTGTCCAGGCAGCGGTCGCGGGCCAGTGCGCCGAGCACCGGGCACTCCACTTCCGCGCCCATCAGCGCGCCTTTCACGCGCTCTTCAACGCGGGTCCAATCGCCCTTGTAGGTGCCCTTGAGCACGCTGCAGACGACGGCGGTGGAGTAGCCGATCAGCTCGGCGGTCTTGGGCTGGCCGACTTGCATGGCGGTTTGCCGCAGCTGTGCGATCCAGCTCGGTTCAGGCGCGGACACGCGGCAGCTCCTGGTTGAGGTTGAGATCGAGCAGGGTCTTGCCGTCCGCCCGCAGACGCGGCGCCAGCGGGCCGGTGTTCTTGATCAGCCGGTAGCTGGTGAAGTCGCCCACTTCGAAGGTGGTCATCCGTTCCACGCGGATGTAGCCGGCCTGCATCAGGGCGTGGATGAACGCGCGGCTGGCCGGTTCGCTGGCCTCTGCCGTGCCGCTGATGTCCTGCGCGGTGAACACCCGCATGATCCGCATGGAGGCCCACATGCGGCTGCGATCATTCGGCTTGCTGGGTGCCT
This sequence comes from Gammaproteobacteria bacterium, assembly GCA_026398875.1. Lineage (GTDB taxonomy): Bacteria > Pseudomonadota > Gammaproteobacteria > Nevskiales > Nevskiaceae > Nevskia. The sequence continues at coordinate 295,468 of JAPLSB010000017.1, forward strand.
TCGAGACGCGCGGCTGGGACTTGGGCTTGCGGCCGGGCGTCCACGTGGTGCCGCAGTTCGGGCAGGTGCAGGGTTGCGCCATCACTGCGCCCCGGTGAACAGTTCGGCTGCGCCGAACTGCTTGCGGTCGATCTCGGCCAGGCCCAGGGCGCGCGCCTTCTGTTCGATGCGCGCGAGGCCGACCACGATGTTGCGCACGCTGCCGCCGCTCTTGTCGTGCAGCAGGCTGATCAGATCAGGCTTCACGTTGACTTCGCAGAGCTGCTCGGCCAGCAGGTGGGCGTCTTCGGCATCCGCCGGCTCGAAGCGGACGTTCTGCGCCAGGCGGCCGATCAGCTGCTTGCGGTGGCGTAGCCGGTCTTCGATCTTGTCCATGCCGACCAGCACGACCGGCACCAGCGAGATGTCGTGGATGTCGCGCAGGGTTTCGGTCAGCTTCATGGAGTTGACCAGGTAGTCGGCCTCATCGATGAACAGCGGCCGGCCGGTGCGGCCGAGTTCTTCGACGATGTCTTCGGTCATCAGCGCGCAGCTGCCGCGCGGGCTGCGGCGCAGTTCCCGCAAGATGGCGGCGAGCATGGCGCTGGGCGTCCAGGTGGCCAGCGCGCGCACGTAGACGCCGTTGCGCTTGTTGTTGATCCAGGCGATGGCGGTGGTCTTGCCGAAGCCGCTGTGGCCGTGCACCAGCCCCATGCCGGGCGCGCCAGGGGCACGGGTCATCAGCGCTTCGGTGGCGGTGGCCAGCCGGGTGATGTTTTTGACGGGCAGCGTCCTGGATTTCATGAGTTCCCCTGATGGTTCTGTGGCTGTTGGGGCACGCCTGACAGCGCGCCGAAGTCCTCGAACACCATCCGGTTGGCGGCGTGCTCGGGCGTGGTTTCGTAGATGGCGAGCCAGGCGGCGTCGGCTTCCGCCAGTGCTTCGCCGGCATCGCGCCGGGCGCTGAGGCGCAGGCAGCGGCTGAAGCGCTGCGAAGCGGTTTCCATTGGCGCCGGCTCCGCATCGCAGGCGGCGACCACTTCGGCGTGGGCGGCCTGATCGAGCGGGCGAACCGTGTTGAAGCGCTGGGCCGGCGGCGGCGCGGGCAGCGAGGGGATCGGGCTGCTGATGTCCTGGATGACCGGCAAAGCGGCTGCGGCCGGCGGCGCTTCCAGCGCGTCGAGCATGGCGGCGGCGGTGACCGGTTTGCGGCTGCGGGCGTCGACTTCGTCCAGCTTCACCTGCAGGCGCTTGCGCTGGCCGGCGGCGCGGCGTTCCAGACCGTCCTGAATGCGGCTGTCGCTGAGCCACGGCTGGCGTTCGTTCAGCGCGGCCTCCACCACGAAGCGGCCCTTGGCATCGAACACCCAGACCAGGCTGTCGTCGTGCAGGCTGTACTCCACCAGCACTTCGCGGCCTTCGAACTGGGCGAGCTCGTCGGCCCGGTAGGTGCGGCCGTGCAGCGCAATGCTCCAGCGGGCGACCTTGCGTAGCTCGCGCGGGCGTACCACCGCCACGCTCGGCACTTCCAGCGGCACGCGGTCCAGCTGCTGCCAGAGCTGGTCCGGGCTCATGCCGTCGTCCAGGCCGCGCTGCGGGTTGGCGTTGTAGAACGCGAAGTAGTCGCGCACCGCTTCGGCGTAGTCCACCAGCGACGGCAGCTTGATGGCGCCGCGCTCGACCTGCTGGCGGAGCTGGCGCAGGGCATCGTCGGTGCGGCAGTGGCCGCAGAACGTGGCGAAGCGCTTGCCGCAGCGCTCTTCAAACCAGTGGAAGAAGCCTTCGATCAGGCCCTTGCCCTTGGCATTGCCGGGCAGCGCGAAGATGGGGTCGATGTCGAAGCGCTTCAGGAAGCCGCTGACTTCGTCAGTCATCAGCCGGCTCTTGAAGCCGGAGCCGACATCGCAGTGCACGTAGGCCGGCGTGTGATCGTGGCTGATCAGCGCATGGCTCAAGCTGAACAGCGTGGTTTCGCTGGATTCGCTCTCGCTGAGCCACCAGCCGACCACCCGGTGCGAGCGCACATCCACCCACACGGTGAGTTCTGGCCGGTAGGCGCGGCCGGTGGCCGGATGCGCGACGTAGACATCGCAGCAGTGGCCATCGCCTTCGTAGATGAAGCCGACCGGCAGCACGGTGGCATCGCGCACCACGTGCGGCTTGATGTTCTGCTGGTAGTAGTGGGCGCCGACGCGCTTGCGCGAGGTTTCGCTGGCATTGCTCGGCAGGCTCTTCAGGTACCGGCGCACCAGATGCTCGCTGGCGTCTTCGAAGCCTTCCTGCCGCAGCCAGAGCGCGACGGTGGCGTAGCACGGCCGCTGTGGCTGCGCGAAGAGGTGCATGGCCCGCGCTTCCCAGCCGCGCGCTGTGCGCTGCTTGCCTTTGTACTGCGGCGCCAGGGCGACGATGCCGCCCTTCTGGTACTGCGTGAGCCAGCGGGCAATGGTGGGCGCGCTGGGCTTGCCGTCCGGGAACGAGGCTGCGAGCCAGGCGGCGGCGGCCCGGATGCTGACGCCCTGCTGCGTGACCCGCGTCAGCGCCGGCTTGATGACGCCCAGGCAGCGCTGCGCTTCTTCGCGGGCTGCCAGCGGCAGCGCCAGGAACGGATCGGTGACGCGCTCCGCGATCGGGGCATCACGACCAGGAAACTTGAGCAGGGCGGCCATTGATCAGCCCTCGTTCCGCTTGTTGCGCGGACCGCGCTTGTTGCCACGCCGGCCTGGCGTGGTGTTGGCCCGCTCATCATCGCGGGCCTTGACGCTGGCCTTGTGCATTGCAAGCACTTGATCGCGCGCCATGCTGAGACTCTTGAGCTCGTGCGGCTCAAGCACATGGTCAGCCAGCGGTTGCGCTGTGATCGCCTCACCAAATCTGGCCCGCACCTGCTCGGTGAGGGCGAAACCGCGCTGCAGCACGGCGGTCAGGGCATGGAGGAAAGTGTTGGCTGCTATCGGCTGCCAGCGCAGCGCTTCTGGGTCGTTGACATCGCGTAGTAGCGTGCGTGAAGCCACATCTTCGAGGGTTTCGATGCAGAGCGAGATCTGCTCGGAATGGATGGCCGCTTCTTGTCGTGCTTCGCGGGCGTACATCGGAAGATCCGACTCGTCGAGCATCGCTTGCCGGGCACGCGCTTCCTGCCGCATGAGTCGCAAGGTTTTTTCGAGCTCGATGTTCTTGGCCGCGATCTCTTTGACGGCCGGATCCGCCGCTTGCCGGGCTGCCCGCTCGGCCTCTTTGAATTCCCGGACATTCATTTCTTGCACGGCCTCGAACGTCAGGCCGTACACCGGCTTTCCAGACAAAAAGGCGTCAAGGTCATCCGGCGCCCAAGTCGTGAGTTCGCGCAGCTTCGAGAAATCGACGAGTGCGCACGTGCGCACTCGCTCCGTGCTTGGCAACTGGCCCAGCACGTTGACGAGCTGCATGTGCTCAAACGCGGTGCGGTGGTTCATTCCGATCTCGGTCAGAAACGCTTTGAACTCACCCTTGCGCTGCTGGCTCAGTGCCAGCAGGTTCGCCCCGCGCCACAGACGAATCCCAAGCTCGGCGGAGCCGCTGCGGCGAAAATCTTCGGCAAGCCGGGGCAGGTCGCTGATGTTCACAAACTGCCCGGCCACGACCGGCAGGTTCATGTCGCCAAGAAATTCGGCGATGACCGGCGGCAACTCGCCTGCCTTCACGAGATCGCGGCTCATCTCGGTGCCCCATGAATCCAGCTGAACTGGATTTTTTTGATGGCTGCAAAAAGCTCGCGCTTGCTGATGCGGTGGCCTGACCCGAAAGCGTGGAGGCTCAACTTCAAACTCACGGCGCACCCAGGCGGCAAGCGGATTGGCAGTCGGGTTCCACACATACGCGCAAGGCCGTCGGGGCCGGTGCGCCGGGAAAACGTGATTGACTGAACTTCAGGCGGTAACCGGGTTTTCATTCGCTCCTCGCTTTCTTTGCTTTCTGGACGTAGCTGTTCGGCCAGAGGGTGGACATGGGAATCGCAGTTGCACGGCTGATCGCTTTTGCGATCCGACGGCTGCGGTTGTTGGGTCGACCATTCACGACGTGGCACACGGCGGTGTGCGTCACCCCAAGGCGACGTGCGATGTGCGCCTGACTGGTGCCGGCCTTCTTCAGCGCCGCGTTGATGTCTGCTGGGTGCATGTCTGCCGTGATCTCGGTCTCGTCAGCGGCCTCAGGTGGGCCTGTTGCGGACTGCTAAACTCGTTCAGGATGAAACGTGATGCGTCCAGAATAAGCCCGAGAAAAGACCAATGTCAAGCCCAAAAAGCGACCAGCCGTGCGGCCGATTACTGGCCGTTCGAAAACGTCTGGGAAAGCGGCAGGGCGATATGGCGGCCGCGCTCGCAATCTCGCTGAAGGGCTACCAGCGCTATGAAAGCGGCGAGCGTGCGATTCCGGCCAACGTTGTTGATCGGCTCAGCAAGTTCTTCGGAATCGACCCAGATTGGCTGTGGGATGGCACGGGCGAGATGTTCCCGAAAAAAGCCCACGATATGACCGAAAAAAGCATCGATCCCGTGCACAAGTTTCTGCCTGCTGCGGAGCCACGTGGGTCAACCATGACAACCAAGGCGTTCGGCGAGCGCTACCGTGCGGCGGTTCACCTTGTGGACGAGGTATTGGCGCAATCGCGATTGCAGCCGACTGCACTGATGCGAGAGGCTCTTCGAACGCTGGCGTACAGCCATCAGGTGAGCCCGGAAAATCTGGTGCTCCTGGTCAATGCGATCGAGCAGCAGGCGGGGGAGAACAAGGCATGAAGATGCTTGGCAAAGGCTTAGTTGGACTGGCTGCATCCGCGATGGCGCTAGGCTCGGCGGTAGCGCTGGAGGTGTCAGCCGATGACCGAAGGATTGCCCTCGAGTTGGCAGTCCAGACGCAGCGAGCTGTGATGGCAGCAAAGGCGGCATTCGACCGCAACAGCACGCACCCGCTTGAGCACATCATCAAGCCACTTCGAACCGCCGCCGAGCGCTGGGACAATGAACGGCGCGTTCCGGATCAGGTGAAGGACACCCACCTAGGCTGCAAGTCGGCGGTAGCGAATCTGCGCACGCTGGCGAACGAGCGTTATGTGCTGAAGACCTCGACCATCAAATCTGCTTGGCGGGAGCAGGTAAAAAAGCATCTTGCGGACGATTTGGCCTCTTGCGAGGCCAGCATCAAGAAACCGACGGTTCATTACATCAGCTAGCGCTCAGACGAGAACGTACTCGCCCGGCTCGAGGTGAAACCAGCTGCTCTTGGTAGGCCGCAGCGGGTCGGTTTGCAGCAGCACCCGGATCGCGTCATCCGAGCCGTGGGTCGCGGGGGCCTCGTTGATGACCTGGCCGACCATGTTCCAGGCAGGCACTTCGATGAACTCGCCGATCAGGCTCAGGTCGGGGCGGACGGTGGTGTGGGTCATGGCGTGCTCGCGGGGGGTTGGCGTGCACACCATTGCTCCGACGTCGCGCCATAGCGAACAAAACTTTGGCTGCTGCGTGACGCGTGTCACCTGAAGCTACTCCTCTCCGAGGAGTTTCAGCAGCTCCGCGTCGGTCGGTTTTCTGGCGCTCGTCACAGTCGCATCCCGAATCGAGTCGCGGTAGCGCTCAGCGTCGATGGAAAGCCAGATGATTTCTTTTTTCCACTCTGCTGCGGAAATGACATCGCGCTGCTTGGATGACAGCTCAATTGGAACGTCAGCTGTGAGCGTCTCCGCTGAGCCTAGGTCCTCCACTTTTATCCGAAAGCCAGCCCCCCGGTCGGTGTCGACTCGAAGAATCCGGTAGATGCCCGAAATCGCGACCGCCTGCGCCAATGCACGATCAGGCCTAGTGATCTGTCGCGCCTGTTCACCGGTTAACTCGACGCCCCCATTGGTGATGCGGTCTGCTGGCCGCATCGCCTTGAGAATGCGATTCTCGGTTTCAAGCCGATCGTTCTTCGCCGTCATGAGCTCACTTGCCATATGGAATGCATCGGCGAGGATATTGGCTCGTTTCGTTTCTTCCTGACTCAGCTGTACGGTCTTCAGAGCATCTGTCTCTGCCTGCCGTTGAGCCACGTACTGCTTGTAAAGCTCCGGCGCAGTAAAGGTCAGCGCGAGACCAAGCACCAATACAACCACCTGAGTTGAAGACATTTTCTTGGCCGCCTCCGAAGCGAAAACGGCGAACTGCTTCGCCAGCTCGGCCACAAAGTCGGATGACCCTTGACCGACCTTTACGACAAGTTCCAACTGATCTCGTTCATCGTCACGAAGTCGCTGTGACGCGGGAGTACCGTAGCGAACGTTCGCATAGGCTCTTTGCAGATCGCGATGGTACTCAAGGAGCGGTCCCATGATTAGCGCGGGGACTGAGGAGTCCCAGTCACGTCCTTTCACGTTAAATGTCAGCTGAGGCCAGCCCTCGAACTTCATTTCCCCGATTGGGGGAATAGGCAGGTTTTTCGTCGCAGCCTCGAGCCACGACCAAGCTTCGTCAGCACTGGTGATGGTCAGTTCGATTGGATCTCTTGCGGCTGCTAGCTCAGCTGAGTATTTCGCCACGGTCCCCATCCGTAGAAGTAACGAAAATCATTATGTAACAAGACTTTTCACGGTTACATACAGACGCGTGAACAGCGTCACTGAATTGGGACGAGATCAGGAACGTGTGGGTAAGCAGCGGATGACGCCGTTATCGACACCCGCCCGACGAAGCATTTCCTCGGCTGACCGGCCCCCGCGCGCGCGCAACCATGCGCGACACCAGCATCCGCAACAGGTGCTGCCCGCCCGGAGCCGCGCATGCTGCGACCATCCCTGCTTTTTCCCGTGCCCGTGGCCCCGTGATGGCCACCGGCAAGCACTGGCTGCGTAGCCGCACCATCCTGATCAACCTGGCTGTGGCGGTGCTGGCCGTGGCGATCGACAACCTGCACCTGCTGGGGCCGGTGCTGAGCCCGCGCGTGTTCGCAGCCGTGGCCTACGTGCTGCCGATCGTGAACGTGGTGCTGCGCGTGGTTACCCACCAGCCGCTGACCTTGCGCGCTGGTCGGCAGGATCAACCGTGATTTCGGCCTGGCTGGGCGCTAGGGGCGTGGCCGCCGCGTTCCGCATTGGCCGCTGGCTACTGATAGTGGCCGCCTTCTGCGCACCGTTCTGGCTGGCCTGGCGCGCCGGCTACAACACCCGGTCTGCCGAGATTCAGGAAGCGCAGACGCGAGATACCGCTACGCAGATGGCGTGGCTGGTTGACCAGCACGAGCGCAACGCCCAGCTGGCGGGCGACTACGTGCTGCGCCGGGCCGCCACACGCACCCGGTACCTACAGGTTTTCAGGAGCATTCCCGATGTCACATCCGAATTCCGCCCGGCCCCCGGCGCGCCGCTGCAGCCGATTCCTGGCTGTGTGTTCACTGGCGGCGCTGTGCGCCTGTGGAACCGCGCCCTCGAAGGGGCCGCTGATGATTCCGCAGCCGCCGGCCGAGTACCTGCTGCCGCCGGAACCGCCGGTGCCGCTGATCCCGAACTGCACGGCGGCCGCTGACGAGGATGCCTGCATCCCGCCGGACCAGCTGCTGGAGAACCACGTGCTGAACGCGGAGGCCTGCTTCAACACGCGCGAGCAGCTGCAGCGGCTGATCGACTGGCACCGGCAGGCTGCACCGTGACCGGCTTGGACCTGAGTGCCGGCGAGGTGTGGTCGATCGCGACAGGGCTGTGCAGCGCGGGGTCGGTGGCTTACCTGTGGCTGACCCGCCGCAGCAACGTGACCAACGAGACGATCAGCAAAATCGAAGACCGCATCGGCGAGGCCGAGACGCGGCTGACCACCGTGGAGCAGGCGCAGGCGCATTCGCCCACGACCGATGACCTGACGGCGATCCGGAGCGACATCTCGGAGCTGGCTCGCGAAGTAGCCGGGCTTGCGGGAAACGTGAAAGCCGAGCTCGGCGGATTGAATCGCCAGCTCGGGCTCATCCAGGAACACCTGCTGAACCGGAGCGCCTGACATGCCGAAAGACTTCCGGCAAACCCTGAGTGAAGACCGCCGGCTGGTGATCCTGCGGTTGCTGGCCGAGGTGGACGGCTATGAGGCGAACAGCAGCGTGCTGCAGGCCGCGCTCGAAAGCTACGGCCACACGTTGAGCCGCGACAGCGTGCACACCGAGCTGGCCTGGCTCAGCGAACAGGGCCTGACCAGCACCGCACCGCTGGCCAGCATCGTGGTGGCCCGGCTAACGCCACGCGGGCTCGACGTGGCGCAGGGCCGCGCCACGGTGCCCGGCGTGAAGCGGCCAGGCCCGGGCGCATGAGCCGCAAGCCTTCCATCGCCAAGCTGGACCCGGCCCTGAAAGCGGAGCTGGACGCGCTGCTGCGCGACGGCCGCCACACGATTGCCGAGATCACCGCGCACCTGCGCGCGCTCGGCGCACCGGTCAGCAAGAGCGCGATTGGCCGCTACCACCAGAAGTTCGACCAGATCGGCAAGCGCATGCGCGAAAGCCGCGAGCTGGCGGCGGTGTGGGCGGAACGTATCGGCAAGGAGCCGCAGGGCGATATCGGCCGCGTGGTGATGGAAATGCTGCGCACGCTCGCGTTCGACGTGACGCTGGATCTGACCGAAGACGATGCCGAGACCGGCATCCCGAAGGCGCTGCTGGAGCCGAAGGCGATCGGCGCACTGGCGCTGGCCATGCAGCGCCTGGAATCGGCAACCAAGACCAGCTTTGAACGCGAGTTGAAGGCGCGTAAAGCGGCGCTGGAAGAGGCGGCGCAGGTGGTGGAGAAGATCGCGGCCAAGGGCGGCATGAAGGCCGAGACGCGCGAGGCAATCAAGCGCGGAATTTTGGGTATCGCCGCGTGAGCGCGCCGGATGTCCTGTTGCCGTACCAGCAGCGCTGGGTGGCGGATGAATCTCAGGTGGCGGTGGCCGAAAAGAGCCGCCGTGTTGGCCTGAGCTGGGGCGAAGCCTGCGCCAGCGTGCTCGATGCCAGCTACGAGTCCGGCATGGATTGCTGGTACGTGGGCTACAACAAGGACATGGCGCAGGAGTTCATCCGCGACTGCGCGTTCTGGGCCAAGCACTTCAACGTGGTGGCCGCCGAAGTGGAAGAGGTGCTGATCGACGACGAAGACCAGGACATCCTGAGCTTCCAGATCCGCTTCGCCAGCGGCAAGCGCATCACCGCGCTCAGCAGCCGCCCTTCAAACCTGCGCGGCAAGCAGGGCCGCGTGATCATCGACGAGGCCGCGTTCCACGACCGTCTCGATGAGCTGTTGAAAGCCGCGATGGCGTTGCTGATGTGGGGCGGCAAGGTGCGGATCATCTCCACCCACGATGGCGAGGAGAACCCGTTCAACGAGCTGGTCAAGGACATCCGCGCCGGCCGCAAGCCCTACAGCCTGCATCGCATCACGCTCGACGATGCGTTAGGCGAAGGGCTGTACCAGCGCATCTGCCTGAAGCTAGGCCGGCCGTGGACGGCCGAGGCTGAGGCCGCCTGGCGCGACGAGCTGGTGAAGTTCTACGGCGACGCCAGCGAGGAGGAGCTGTTCTGCGTGCCCTCGCGCGGTGGAGGCGTGTGGCTGCCGCGCGTGTTGATCGAGGCACGCATGAAGCCAGGGCGGAAGATCGTGCGCTGGCGCGCACCGGACGGCATGGAGCTGTGGCCGGAACACAGCCTGAAAGCTGACGTGCGCGACTTCTGCGAGCGCGAGCTGCGCCCGCTGCTGGATGCCCTGAACCCGAAGCTGCCCAGCGCTTTCGGCCTGGACTTCGCGCGGGTGAGTGACCTGAGCGTGATCGCCCCACTGCAGATCGACGCGCTGCGGCGCGACTTTCCATTCCTGGTGGAGCTGGGCAACGCACCGTTCAAGGCGCAGGAGCAGATCCTGTTCTATCTGGCGGACCGTCTTCCGCGCTTCAGCCACGGCATGTGCGATGCCGGCGGCAACGGCGCCTATCTAGCCGAGGTGGCGAAGCAGCGCTACGGCGAGACGCGCATCACTGAGGTGAAGTTCAACGAGACCTGGTACCGCGAGAACACCGGCCCGTTCAAGGCGGCCTTCGAAGACGACACGCTGAGCCTGCCGGCCGACGAAGACGTGGCCGGCGATCTCGCCACGTTCCGCCTGGTGCGTGGCGTACCGCGCGTGCCGGATCTTCGCGTCACCGACCAGCGCGGCCAGAAGCGCCACGGCGACGCCGGCATTGCGATGCTGCTGGCCCATGCGGCCTCACGCCAGGAGCTTTATCAGCCCTACGTTTACGACCCGATCAAGCTGACCCGCAAGGGCGGCATCACCGGCGGGCGCGATGGCGACGATTACCGCGCGATCCGCACCACTGGCGGGTTCCGCGCCCGTTCTGGAGTCAACTGAAAATGGCCATCGTCGACCAGTTCGGCCGCCCCATCGTCATCGCCGATCTCAAGCGCGAGATCGCCACCCCGCAGGTCACCGGCGTGCGCCAGGTGTGGCAATCCAGCATCGCGCTCGGGCTGACACCGGCCGGGCTGGCCAATGTGCTGCGCAGCGCGGCCGAGGGCGATCACGACAGCTACCTGACGCTGGCTGAGGAAATGGAGGAGCGCGATCCGCACTACGCGGCCGTGCTGGCCAACCGCAAGCAGGCGGTGAGCGGCTTGCAGGTGACGGTGGAGGCGGTGGATGAATCCGCACCGGCCATGCGCCATACCGAGCTGCTGGAAGCACTGGTTGCGATGCCGGCATTCGAAGCGATGCTGGAAGAGCAGCTGGACGCGCTGGGCAAGGGCTACAGCGTCAACGAGATCATCTGGGATACCAGCGAGCGGCAATGGATGCCGAAAGCGTTCGAGCACCGCGACCCGCGCTGGTTCCAGTTCGACCGGGCATCGCAGCGCGAGCTGCACCTGCGCGATGCCGCAAACCTCACCGATGGCGTACCGCTGGCGCCGTACAAGTTCCTGGCACACCTGCCGCGCATCAAGACTGGGCTGCCGATCCGCGGCGGCCTGGCCCGCGTGGTGGCGTTCGCCTGGATCTGCAAGGCATACGCCCTGAAAGACTGGGTGGCGTTCGCCGAAGTGTTCGGCATGCCGCTGCGCATCGGCCGCTACGGTGCCACCGCGAACGATGACGACATCCGGGTGCTGAAGATGGCCGTGGCAAACATCGGCACCGATGCAGCGGCCGTGCTGCCGGAATCGATGAAGATCGAGTTCCAGGAGGTGAGCAAGACCGGCGGCGGCGCTGACGTGTTCGAGCGCCTGTGTGCCTACATCGACCGGCAGATCAGCAAGGCCGTGCTCGGCCAGACGATGACCACCGAAAGCGGCGGCGGCAGCGGGCTGGCGCAGGCCAAGGTGCACAACGAAGTGCGCCAGGACATCCAGAAAAAAGATGCCAAGCAGCTAGCCGCCACCATCAACGCCATGCTGGTGCGCCCGATCATCGACCTGAACTTTGGGCCGCAGAAGACGTACCCGCGCATCTGCCTGAACGTGCCGGAGCCGGAAGACCTGGCGGGCCTCGTGACCGCGCTGAAGGAACTGGTGCCGCTTGGCCTGCGCGTTGAGCAGAGTGTGATCCGCGACAAGTTCGGGCTGCCGGAGCCGGCGGATGATGCCGAGCTGCTGTCGGCGCCTGCGCGCCGTGAGCGCGCTTCGGGTTCCGAGCCGCCGGACGATGACGCCGATCCGGCCGCGCCACCGGCCAAGGCCCGCAACGCCGCCACGAAGCCGGCACCGCCGACCACGTCGGACGAGCAGGCCAGCCGCATGGTGCGCGAGGGCGACCCGGTGGTGGGCGCGCTGGTGGCCCCAATCGAGCAGATGCTGGCCGCCTCGAACTCGTTCGAGGAGTTCCGCGAAAAGCTGCTGGATGCCTACACGGATCTCGACGACAAGGCGCTGGCCGAGCTGCTGACCCAGGGCCTGACCGCAGCACATCTGGCCGGCCGCTACGAGCTACTGCTGGGCGTTTGACGTGGCGACGGCTTACGGCAGCCTGCCGTTCAGGGAACAGATCGCGTTCTTCCGGCAGAAGCTGAACCTGCCGACCCGCAGCTACACCGATATCCAGGGCGCGCAGCACGATCAGGCGTTCGTCGTGGCCGGCGCGATGAAGGCGGATCTGCTGGCCGACCTTCGCACCGCCGTCGACCGGGTGGTCGCCGAGGGCATCGGCTTCGAAGCCTTCAAGGCCGATTTCAAGGGCATCGCGGCGAAGCACGGCTGGGCCTATACCGGCGGCTCGAACTGGCGGGCGCAGGTGATCTACGAGACCAACCTGAACCAGAGCTACAACGCCGGCCGGGAAGTGCAGATGGCCGACCCGGCGCTGCGCAAGCGCCGGCCGTTCGGCCTGTACAAGCACTACGCCAGCCCGAACGAGCGGCCTGAGCACGTGGCCTGGGACGGCATGGTGGTGGCGCTGGATGACCCGTGGTGGTCATCGCACAGCCCGGCCAACGGCTGGGGCTGCAAGTGCAAGAAGTTCATGGTGAGCGCGCGCGATGTCGAGCGGCGCGGCTTGACGGTGACGCCGGGGCCGCCGATCGATTACGAGGACCGCGTGATCGGCAAGCGCAGCGGCAACCCGCAGACGGTGCGCGTGCCGAAAGGCATCGATCCTGGCTTCCAGTACGCGCCGGGCCGGCGCTTTCATCCGAACCTGGACAAGTACCCGGAGCCGATCGCGCGCGGTGTGGTGGCGCAGAACCTGCGCACTGGCGTGTTCGAGCGGTGGCACCAAAGCATCGAAAGCCGGGTGGCTGCCGCCCGGCCCCAGCCTGAACTTGTCGATCTGCCGAAGCCGGCATTGATCCGCGCGCTTCGCCAGCGTCTGGCGCAGCAAGAGCAGTTCGCCGTCGCGGTGTTATCGCCAGCCAACCGCGAGTTGCTCGCGGTCAAGACGCAGACCGTGCACGTGTCCGACTACGACCTGATCAAGCAGGCGGTGTCGCGCGAAGGCCAGGAAATGGCTGCGTCTGACTACTTTCAGGTGCAGCGAGTCATCGACGAAGCCAGCGTCGTAATCCGGGAAAGCGAGGCAATCACGGTGTGGGTTCGGCGCGGCGACGACTACCTGCAGGTCGTGCTGCAGCAGACCGAGAGCGGCCAAGGCCTGTATCTCAAGTCGTTCCGTCGTAGCTCGCCGAAAGACGTGGCGCGGGAGCGAAAGCGAGCGAGCAGCAAGGGCTACCCGGTACTGAAGGATGAGGGGTGACGCACCATGCGAGGGCTCCAACCTCCTCGCTTACGCCTCGATAGGTCCACCTGCGTGGAATGCGCCGGCCGGGAGATTCACCGAAGGCGCGTCACGTGAAAAGCGTACCACGGAGATGAGAAATGGCTGGCGCGATCCTCAATCTTGACCTTCGCGGGCTGCAGACCTTCGACCAGGCGGTCACCCGCATCGAGCAACTGTTGCGGTACCCGGAGCCCCTGCTGACCGATATCGGCGAGGCGCTGCTGCTATCGGTCGACGAGCGCTTCGAGCGCCGCGAAGATCCGGACGGAATACCGTGGGAGCCGGTCAGCGATAAGTACGCCGGGCGGAAGAGCGCCGGCAAGGCAACGAAGCGATCGGGTGCGGTCACCGATCCGGGCAACATCCTCGAACTGACCCGCGATCTCCGGCGACTGACCAGGTACCAGGTCGATGGCGAAACGCTGCTGATCGGCTCGGACCGCGTGTACGCAGCAACCCACCAATTCGGCGATCCGAAGCGAGGCATTCCGGCGAGGCCGGTCTATGGATTGTCGGACGATGACCGAGAGGAAATCGGTCAGCTGGTGATTGAGCACCTCGACGATGCCGTGCGGAATTTCCCGTGACGCGGAGTTAATCGCGCGTCGAAACATGCATCAAACCAACTGTCGCTCGGCCTGTCGGCGTTGTCGGCGAATTTTCTTTTACTTATCCCGATTTAGCCCACTTTTTCCCGCTTTTTCCCGTGCTTCAATCCATACGTCAGCAAGCACCTGGCCCGCTATCGCTCAGCGGACATCCATGTCCGCTGCCCCCTCCGATCGCTGCGATGCTCGGCGCCATGCAAGGGGGATGAACGTCCACGGCAAAAGCTGAAGCAACTTCAACCGCAAGGACAAAAGCCGCAGCGCGGAGCGCTGCGGCTTTTGCTTTTGATTCTGCTTCGGCGGTTGCCGTTGCTGTTGCTGTTGCCGTGAATCCCCCTTGGAGCGCGCCGAGCATCGCAGGGCATGGCGGAATAGGCCCCGCAGGGGGCGAGGCAGGAGCCGAAGCCTTTTCGTCACGCCAGGGATGGCGTGTCGAAAAGCCCCGCCATGTCCGAGAAGCACAGGGCATCGGGTCGCGCTTCTGCTTCTCGCGAACCGACGCAGCGATGGGGCGCATTCCTTTTGGTGACTTTTCCTTGGGCGTTTCAAGGAAAAGTTACCCGCGCGTCAGCGCGGAATGGTTCGCTGCGGCCGGATCAGTCAGGGTGGCTGACGGCACCGAATCCGTCGGGATGCGCGGAAAGGCCGCTTTCCCGACCTACTCGGGCTAGGGAGTACCTTTGCTTGAAAACAATGGAACCATCACTCCTGCCAGGGCGGCGAGGGCGCTGATCGCGGTAAAAATCAGCATCCATACCTCGTTACTCACTGACCGCTTCGGTGCAGAAAGCCGAAGCCGACAGTGAGGCAAGAAGGTCCCGCGAAGGTGAGCAGAAAAAGCAGAAGTCAACGCGCCTAAAGCGATAATCGATAGCGAAGCCGACAAAAAACTGCCGTGCTTTATCGCTGTTGTTGCAGCGATCAAAAGAAACGCAATTCCAGCTCCACTTATCCCTGAGAACGCGGGAACCATGGGACGATACCAAGGGGTATGGGCCTGCATGAACTGGCTAAGCTGCTGGAGCTTGCCGCGAAACCATACTTCGTCGCTCGAGTGAACTTGGTATTCCCCACCGGTAGGCCGCAGAGTTAGCCAAATACCACGATCTATTCGATTGTCGTCCGTCCACCCCCGGACGGAAATTGAAAGGCTCTCAACTTGCACCGGCAGAGCCTGTGCCCAAAGCTCTTCCAAAGAGTCAGCGCCATACTGAGCATCGCCAACGCTAAGGGTGAAATCACAGGACTTCGGCCTCGTCGGCACTCCCTGTACAGCCAATTTAGCAAGCGCCTCGATACTGTCCTTGTTTAGACGCAAAGGCGGTACCTTCACGATAGTTCTAAATTCCGGCATCAGATTTTCCTGTGGGCCCCAGCGCCAATCAAACCCGCGGCAAATCCGCCAACTTCACCACCCCACCCTGCGCATACGCCGCCACCGGCACACTCTTCTCGATCAACAACTCCCGCAACGACTGGATCGCCGGAAAGATCTCCTGATTCCAGTCCTCGCCCTGCGCATCGAATGCCGCCTGCTCGGCTTCGACGATCTCCGTGTCCTGCCCGAAGATGCCGTTGGTGAAGGCGACGATGAACGGCCAGATCACGTGGATCATCCCCGGAATCGGCGGCTTGCGGATCATCATCAGGCCGTAGGTCTGGTTCTTCCGCTGGGCTGCGTCGGTCGGCCAGTAGCAGTTCCACAGATCCAGCGCCGGTTCGTCCTTCGGGCTGCCAGCCGTCCAGAACTTCAGCGTCTGATACGGGTACTCGGTGCGGATGGTCATCATGTCGATCGAGCCGTCACTGACCTTGGCCGCACCCTTGCGATTGATCATGAAGCGCTCGCCGATCGGCTGCTTGCCGGCGGCGCGAGCAAACGTGTAATCGCACTCCACCCAGCCGTCGCCCTTGCGGACGTCGAGACAGGTGGCGCGGATCGAGCCCATCAGGCTGCGATGCAGGAACTGATGGTTCATGTCCATCAGGTTCTCGTGCATGAAGCTCCAGTGGCAGCCGATCGTGCGATCCAGCGTGCGGGTCTTGTACTCGCCCTTGGCAAAGGTCGAGACATCCGGGAACGCGGTGTAGCCAGGCGCGGCTTGATCGCCGGTGTAGACGAACAGGAAGCCGTAGGCCTCGCGCACCGGATAGCTCTTGACGCCATTCGGCAACTGCTTGCCTTCGTCCAGATACGGCACGTTGACGCAAGCGCCGGTGCGGTCATAGGTCCAGCAGTGGTAGTGGCACTGCAGGCGTTCGCCACGGACCACACCCATGGTCAGCGGCACCTGGCGGTGGGCACAGCGGTCTTCGAGCGCGAACACCTCGCCCTTTTCCGGACGGACCAGCGCGATCGGCTCGCCCGCGAAGCTGACTGCCAGCGACTTACCCGGCTTCAGCTGTTTCGAACGCGCCAGCGGATACCAGAAGTTCGGATCGAGGCCGGATTTGCGCAGGTCGGCGGCTTCGAACTTCGGGGCGGGCGCGTGGCGGCGGAGGGCGGTGATCGAGGACATGCGGACAACTCCGGGATGAGTCAAAAATTCGGGTGGGAGCCTAGCACGGGGCTATTCGCGGGTCGGCGGCGGCCGCGGGGATCGAAAAGCAACCGTTCAACGCAAAGGCGCAAAGAAAAAAGAAAGGACGCAAAGACAAGATCCATTCAGGAACAACAGCCGAGCGGATTTTCCTTTTCATCAAACAGCTTTTCGCTGTTCTCTCTGTTTCCCTTTCTTTTCCCTTTGCGCCTTTGCGTTGAACTTTTGATGTTGCTTCGCAGACGCCGTCCTGGATCAGCCCTTCAGCAACGGCTTCAGGAAGCGCCCGGTATGCGAACGCTTGATCTTGGCGATGTCTTCCGGCGTGCCGGCACCGACGATCTCGCCGCCGCCGCTGCCGCCTTCCGGGCCCATGTCGATCAGCCAGTCGGCGCGCTTGATGACGTCAAGGTTGTGCTCGATCACGACGACCGTGTTGCCGGCATCACGCAAGCGGTCGAGCACCTTGAGCAGCTGGGCGACATCGTGGAAATGCAGGCCGGTGGTCGGCTCGTCGAGGATGTACAGCGTGCGCCCGGTATCGCGCTTGCTCAGTTCCTTGGCCAGCTTCACGCGCTGCGCTTCACCGCCGGACAAGGTCGTGGCGTTCTGGCCGAGCTTCACGTAGCTCAGGCCGACATCCATCAGCGTTTCCAGCTTGCGCGCCAGTGCCGGCACCGGCTTGAACAGCGCCAGTGCGTCCTCGATGGTCAGCTCGAGCACGTCGTTGATGCTTTTGCCCTTGTAGCGGATCTCCAGGGTTTCGCGGTTATAGCGCTTGCCCTTGCAGGTGTCGCAGGTGACGTAGACATCCGGCAGGAAGTGCATCTCCACCTTGATGACGCCATCGCCCTCGCAGGTTTCGCAGCGGCCGCCCTTGACGTTGAAGCTGAAGCGGCCGGCCTCGTAGCCCCGCTCGCGCGCCTGCGGCACCTGGGCGAACAGTTCGCGGATCGGCGTGAACAAGCCGGTGTAGGTCGCCGGGTTCGAACGCGGCGTGCGGCCGATCGGTGACTGGTCGATGTCGATGACCTTGTCGAGATGCTCCAGGCCTTCGATGCCTTCACAAGCCGCGTGACGGGTGCCGGCGTTGTTCAGCGCGCGGGCGGCGTAGCCCAGCAGCGTGTCGTTGATCAAGGTCGACTTGCCGGAGCCGGATACGCCGGTGACGCAGGTCATCAAGCCAATCGGGATTTCCGCGGTGACCGACTTCAGGTTGTTGCCGCTGGCGCCCTTCAGCACGATCTGCTTTTTCGGATCACGCTTGTGACGGGTCTTCGGCACCGGAATGCCGACCGCACCGGACAGGTACTGGCCGGTCAGCGACTTCGGGTTGGCCATCACCTGCGCCGGCGTGCCTTCGGCGACGATCTGGCCACCATGCACGCCGGCACCGGGGCCGATGTCGACCACATAGTCGGACTGGCGGATCGCGTCCTCGTCGTGTTCGACGACGATCACCGTGTTGCCGATATCGCGCAGGTGCACCAGCGTTTTCAGCAGGCGTTCGTTGTCGCGCTGATGCAGGCCGATGCTCGGTTCGTCGAGCACATAGAGCACGCCGACCAGACCGGCGCCGATCTGCGAAGCCAGACGGATGCGCTGCGCTTCGCCGCCGGACAGCGTTTCCGCGGAGCGCGAAAGCGTCAGGTAATCGAGGCCGACATTGTTCAGGAAGCCGAGCCGCGAGCTGATTTCCTTGAGGATCTTGTCGGCAATCTCGCCCTTGTGGCCGGGCAGCTTGAGCTGCTGGAAGTGGATTTCGGCGTCCTTCACCGACTTCGCGACCACGTTCGGCAGGCTGGTGCCGGCCACGAACACATGGCGCGCCGAGCGGTTCAGGCGATCGCCACTGCATTCCGGGCAGGGCTTGTCGGACAGGTACTTGGCCAGCTCCTCGCGCACCGCGACCGATTCGGTTTCCTTGTAACGGCGCTCCAGGTTCGGCAGCACGCCTTCGAACTTGTGGATGCGGGTGACGATCTTGCCGCGCTCGTCCGGGTACTCGAAAGCGATCTTGTCGTCGCCGCTGCCGTACAGCACTGCATTGCGCGCCTTTTCCGGCAGCTTCTGGAACGGCTTGTCGGTGTCGAACTTGTAGTGCTTGGCCAGTGATGACACCAGCGCCCAGTAGTACGGATTGCGGCGGTCCCAGCCGCGGATCGCGCCCTCGGCGAGGCTGGCGTCCGGATGGGTAACGACGCGATCGGCATCGAACACCTGCAGCTGGCCCAGGCCATCGCAAGTGGCGCAGGCGCCGCTCGGCGAATTGAACGAGAACAGCCGCGGTTCGAGATCTTCCAGCGAATAGCCGCAATGCGGGCAAGCCATGCGGGCGGAAAACGTGATGTCCCCGTTTCCACTCCCCTCTCCCCCCGGGAGAGGGGCCGGGGGTGAGGGGCTGTGCGGCGCGACCAGCGCCAGCCCATCGCTCAAACGAAGCGCGGTTTCAAACGACTCGGTGATCCGCTGCTGGATGTCCGGGCGCACCTTGAAGCGATCGACGACGATCTCGATGTCGTGCTTCAGCTTGCGGTTCAGCGTCGGGACTTCGTCCAGCTCGTAGACCTTGCCGTCGACGCGGGCGCGCACGAAGCCTTGGGCGCGCATCTGCTCGAACCATTCGGCGTGCTCGCCCTTGCGGCCGCGAACCACCGGCGCCAGCAGCATCCACGCCGATTCGGCCGGAAGCGCCAGCACGTGATCAACCATCTGCGCCACGCTCTGCGCTTCCAGCGCCACCGCCGGATGATCCGGGCAGTACGCGGTCCCGACGCGGGCATAAAGCAGGCGCAGGTAGTCGTAGATTTCGGTGACCGTGCCGACCGTCGAGCGCGGGTTGTGGCTGGTCGATTTCTGCTCGATCGAGATCGCTGGCGAAAGGCCTTCGATCGAATCGACATCGGGCTTCTGCATCATCGACAGGAACTGCCGCGCGTAGGCCGACAGGCTTTCGACGTATCTACGCTGGCCTTCCGCGTACAGCGTGTCGAACGCCAGGCTGGACTTGCCGGAACCGGACAGCCCGGTGATCACGATCAGCTTGTCGCGAGGCAGTTCCAGCGAAATATTCTTCAGATTGTGCGTGCGCGCACCGCGTATGCGGATCGAATCCATGGACGGGAGGGTTCAAAAGGGACCGGCAACTATATCGGGAATGACCGGCCCGCCTTGGCATGCCACGCCGACGCAGTGACGCGGCAGCCGTCAGCAGCTCGAATTCGGCACGCAGCGATGGCGAGCCCACAGCCTCGATGCAGCGCGGCTGCCGGCGCAAAGCCTGCGCAGCCGCGGCGGGATGGTCAGCGCGGCCGCTCGAGGAACGCCGCGATCGCCGCTGCACCGGCTGCAGCCGAACGACCGATGGCATCCGGTTCGGCATCGAAGGTGGCACGGAAGTAGTCGCGCTGGCGCTCGCGCCAGGCGGCGTGACCATTCACGGCATCGCGCAGCGCATGACCCAGGCCGTCAACACTGTCGATCACTGGCCCCAGTTCCCAGAACAGGTAGTCCGGATTGCCCTGCCACTTCGCGCCGTGGCTGTTGATGAACAGGCACGGCCGTGGCCGGACCATGAACTCGGCAATCTGGCTCGACACGTCACCGAGATAGACATCCGCGCCCTGGGTGTAGGTCATGTCGATCGAGGCATCGCTGCCGGTGTCGATCCGCAGGTGCGGGATCGACCGGTACTTCGCAAGCTTCGAGAGCACCTCCGGCTGATGGCGATCGAACATCCGGATATGCGGCGCGAAGATCAGGTTCCAGTCGCGCGATTCGGCGAAGAAATCCAGCACCTTGAAGCCGTCGCGCGGCCACGACGACAGGCCGGCTTCGAAATGCGGGTTGTAGAGCACGGTCGGCCGATCATTGGCGAACAGCTTTTCACGACGCGCATCGAGCCGGGCCACGAGGTCGAACTTGGCGTAGGTCCCAGCGTGGTAACGACCTTCGCGCAAGGTGCCCTGTTCGCGCATCCGCGCCGCCTGCCGTTCCCCGGCCAGCAGCACGTAGTCGAACTCGATCAGGTCGTCGGCGTAGGTCACTGCGCGGCCCGGCGCACCGTGATTGGTCCAGATCATCCTGAGCTTCGGCAGCCACAGCTTGCGCAGGATCAGCGAGGTGCGTTCCGGCACCACCACGGCATCGGCTGCCGCGAACAGTCGCCGGTTGCGGATCAGGGTCAGCGATTTCTCGGGAATGCCGGAGCCGAGGCGCTGCTGCAGCCAGCTGATGAAAGCGTTCAAGCGAAAGCGCTCGACCGGCAGCCGGGCGTCCGGATACAGCGCCACCAGCCGTCGCACGACGCGCTCCTGGGCATCGGACGAGCAGACCAGACGGATATCCCAGTCCGGCCGCTGCATCGCCAGTTCCGCGGCGATTGGCAGGCTGTGCGGAATCTGGTGGGTCTGGGCGATGTACGGAAAGACGACTTTCATCGAGGCGGGCAGGCAATCCTCAGGTCCGCGACAGCAAGGCGGATCGGGAGGCAGTGGTGGGCCGGTATAGTAACTTCGCGCTCGCTGGCGCTGTCCCCGTGCGGGTGTCGCGCGCGGCTGCTGATCGCGCTGCAGCGTTCTTCAGGGTACTCAACGATCTGCAAAGCGCGCTGCCTTCGACGATCCCGCGGCGCGTGCCGCCGGAATGCAAGGGTGCAGCGCTGGGCGTGTATTCCAGCGCGCAGTTGCTCGGCGGATTTGCCGGCGGCTCGCTGGGCATCATCGCCGTAAGCGCGGCCGGCATTGCCGGTGCGTATTCGGTGGCTGCCGCGCTGTCGGCGATCTGGCTGATAATGGCGATCGGGCTGCGCACTGCCGAAGACGCCGGCGCCCGCCACACGCAACACCCTACGACTTGATCAAGCGGCACGGAGGCAATCATGGCAACACGCGGCGTCAACAAGGTCATTCTGATCGGCAACATCGGGAAGGATCCCGAGGTCAAGTACTTCCCGAACGGCGATGCGTTCTGCAACCTGACGCTGGCCACGTCGGAAAGCTGGAACGACAAGTCCTCCGGTGAAAAGAAGGAAAAGACCGAGTGGCACAACGTCGTGTTCACGCGAAAGCTGGCGGAAATCGTCGGCCAGTACGTCAAGAAAGGCTCGAAGCTGTACGTCGAGGGCAGCTTGCGCACCCGCAAGTGGCAGGACAAGGAAGGCCAGGATCGCTACACCACCGAAATCCTCGTCAACGACATGCAGATGCTCGACGGCAAGGGCGGCGGCGGCGGTGGTGGCGGCATGGGCGACGACGACGGCTACAGCCAGATGCCGCCAGCCCGCAGCAGCGGCCCGGCTTCGCGTCCACCGCAGCGTTCGGCACCGCAGCCGCAGGCAGCACCGGCGGCTGATTTCGAAGACGACGACATCCCGTTCTGAGCCTCGCCTCGCGTATTGAAAAGCCCCCGCGACAGCGGGGGTTTTTCGTTGCAGCAGCGGTATCGCGACCACGCCCCGACCGGCGCACGCAGACGGCCGGGAACAGAGTGGCTGCAGGAATGTCGTACGATTTCGCTGCTCCCCGTGCCGCACCGGACATGACTTCACGCCGCCCCCGCCATCTTTGGCTGCTCGCGCTGACCCTCGTGGTCGGCCAGTGGCTGGCCGTGGTGCACGGGGTCCAGCACGAACTGAATGCCGGCGCGCAGCTGGTCGCCTGCGAAACCTGCGCCGTCGGCCATGCCACGGCCGGACCGCCGCTGGCCCGCTTGCTGCCCACGCTGCCGACGCCGTCGTTCGAGTGTCCGGCGGCCATCAGCCGCACAGCGCTGTCGCGCTCCAGCCTTCAGGTGCCGCCGCCGCGCGGCCCGCCATCACGCCTCGTCTGACGAACTGCTGATCCCTTGCGCGTGCGCCTGTCCGCTCACGCTCTTTCGTCTGTTTCGAGGAACCCCATGAATCCTGTCATTCCGCGCGGCCGTTCCGGCCGTGCTGCCGTTGCTGCATCCGTCGTTCATCGCGCTTCGCGCCTGCTGCCGCTGATCGCCGCCGCCGCGAGCTTTCCGATGCTGGCCAGCGCCGACGAACCCGCCGTCGAACTCGATACCGTCACGGTCCGCGCCAATCCGCTCGGCAAGACCTCCGATCAACTGGTGCAGCCGACGACCGTCGTCGATGGCGACGAGCTGAACCGCAAGCGCCGCGGCACGATCGGCGAAACGCTGGAGAACGAGCCCGGCATCTCGACCACCGATTTCGGTGCCGGCGCTGGACGGCCGGTGATCCGCGGCCAGGCCGGGCCAAGGGTCGAGGTGCTGGAGAACGGCATCAGCTCGCTCGATGTTTCCGATGTCAGCCCGGACCACGCGGTCGGCATCGATGTCAGCAACGCCCGCTCGATCGAAGTGCTCAGAGGCCCGGCGACGCTGATCTACGGCAGTCGCGCGCTCGGCGGCGTCGTCAACGTGCTCAACGGCCGCCTGCCGACCGCCGTCGACGAAGGCTTCCATGGCGTGCTCGAAGGCCAGTACGGCAGCAATGCCGACGACCGCAACGGCGCGCTGGAACTCGATTACGGCATCGGCCATCACCAGATCCATGTCGACGCCGCCGGTCGCAAGGCCGGCGAGTACGACATCCCCGGCAATGCCCGTGTCGACGGTCAGGGCAGCCAGGGTGTTCTCGCCAACAGCCGTACGCAAACCAATTCGACTGGCTTCTCGTACGGCTACGTCCGTGGCGGCAGCTCGGTGAGCTTTGCGGTGTCGACCTTCGGTGCCGTCTACGGCCTGCCGCAGGAGGAAGAGGCGTTCATCAACCTCGACCAGACCCGCTACGACCTGCAGGGCATCCTCGACCAGCCGCTGCCGGGCATCGAATCGGTGAAGTTCCGCGGCGCGTTCAATGCCTACGACCACACCGAATTCGAAGCGCCGGAGGAGCCGGGTACGCTGTTCCGCAACAGCCAGAACCAGAGCCGCGTGGAGATCGTCCACAAGCCGGTGTTCGGCTTCCGCGGCGTGTTCGGCGTGCAGCACGATTTCCGCCGCTTCTCGGCGATCGGCGAGGAAGCCTTCGTGCCGTCGACGCGAACGACGCAAGTCGGCGTGTTCCTGATCGAGGAGTACGCATGGAGTCAGGGCAAGTTCGAAGCCGGCGTGCGCGTGAACCGTGACACCGTGAAGCCGAACTTCACTGAGGACGGCACGCTGCCGGGGCCGAATCGCGGCTATACGCCGGTCAGCTTCTCGCTCGGCACGATCCTCAACGTGTCGGCAAACGATCACGTGAAGTTCAACTTCAGCCGTGCCCAGCGCTCGGCGGCGGCGGAAGAGCTGTTCGCCTTCGGGCCGCATCTGGCGACCGGCACCTACGAGCGCGGTCTGGCCGACGCTTCGATCGAAACAGCGAACAACATCGAGATCGGCTTCGATCATCACGACGCGCGGCTGTCGGTGGAGGCGACGCTGTACCTGAACAGCATCCGCAACTACCTGTATCTGGACGAAGTCGACGCCGGCCTTGATGCCGATGGCAGCGGCGACGCCAGCAGCGACGGCATTGCCGACCGCGTCGACGAGGAAGGCGCGTTCGATCCGGACGGCGACCTGCTGCTGGTCGACTACCGGCAGGCCAATGCCCGCTTCTACGGCGTCGAGGGACAGGCCAGCTACAAGCTGCTGAGCGGCCCGCTGAAGCTGTCGGTCCGCGCGTTCGGCGATCAGGTGGTGGGCCAGCTGAACAGCGGCGGCGATCTGCCGCGGGTCACGCCGGCACGGGTCGGCTTCGGCTTTGATCCGGCGTTTGGTCCCTTCACGGCATCGCTCAGCTATACCCGGGTGCTCGCACAGAACGACATCGCGACGCTGGAAACCCGGACCGCCGGCTACAACCTGATGAACATCGAGGCGGCCTATCACTTCAAGCTCGCCGGGGCCGCTACTGCCGACAGCGAACTGTTCCTGCGCGCCCGCAATGTGCTCGACGACGATGCCCGGCGGCACACGTCCTTCGTCAAGGACTTCGCGCCGATTCCGGGCGCGTCGGTCTACGTCGGATTCCGGCTCGCGATCTGAGTCTGCAGGCCTAGCTGCAGCCCGCACCGGCTCGGGTCAGCCGGTGCGGGTCAATGCTAATCTTCCGGCCCGATGAAGCTGCCCCCCGATCTTTCCCCGGCTGCCGATGAGACTCCGATCCGGGGTCTCGACGGCCTTGCCATGGTGTTTTCCGCGCTGTGCCTCGTGCATTGCCTGGCGCTGCCGGTGCTGGTTGCCGCGCTGCCGCTGGCCGCGTCGAGCCTGGTCACCGACGAGCGTTTCCACCAGTGGCTGCTGCTTGGCGCCGTGCCGACCAGTCTGATCGCGCTGGGCTGGGGCTGGCGTCGGCATCGCAGCAGCGTGGTCGCATTGCTGGGGCTTTTGGGCATGGTGCTGATGGTGTTCGCCGCTTTCGGCATCCAGTTCGGCCTGCTCGATGCGCAGGGCGAACGGCTGCTGACCATCGCCGGTGCAGTGCTGCTGGCCATTGCCCACCTTCGCAACTACCAGCTTCGCCATCACGGCCACGACCACTCGCGGCCGCATCTGCACTGACTCCCGCCTTCACCTGCCTGCCGGACCACGACTCATGAAAGCGATCATCTGCACCGAACTCGGCGGCCCGGAAAAGCTGGTCTTCGGTGACGTCACGCTGCCACCGCCGGCACCGAACGAGGTGCGGATCAAGGTCGCTGCTGCCGGTGTCAATTTTCCGGACACGCTGCAGATCCAGGGCAAGTACCAGTTCAAGGCGACACCACCGTTCACGCCGGGCGCTGAAGTGTCCGGGGTGATCACGGCGGTCGGCAGCAAGGTCGCGACACTCGCGGTCGGTGATCGCGTCGCGACGCTGATCCCGATTGGCGGCTATGCCGAGGAAGTCAACGCCCAGGCCGAAGGCGTGCTGAAGCTGCCGGACGACTTCGATCTGATCGAAGCCGCTGGTTTCACGTTGGTTTACGGCACCACCATCCACGCGCTGAAGCAGCGTGGCCAGCTCAAGGCCGGCGAGACGCTGCTGGTGCTCGGTGCGGCTGGTGGCGTCGGCCTGTCGGCGATCCAGATCGGCAAGCTGATGGGCGCCCGCGTGATCGCTGCAGCATCAAGCGCGGACAAGCTCGAACTGTGCCGCGCGCAGGGTGCCGATGAGGTCATCGACTACTCCAAAGAGAGCCTGAAGGAAGCGGTCAAGAAGCTGACCAAGGGCCAGGGTGCGGACGTGATCTACGATCCGGTCGGTGGCGATCTGGCGCAGGACTGCTTTTCGGCGATCAACTGGAACGGCCGCTATCTGGTGGTCGGCTTTGCTGCCGGCACCATTCCGGAAATCGCGCTGAACCGCCTGCTGCTCAAAGGTGCTGCGGCGATCGGCGTGTTCTGGGGTGCATTCATCGTGCGCGAAGCCGCGCTCAACGCCGAAAACTTCGCCCAGCTGTTCGCCTGGCATGGCGAAGGCCGGCTCAAGCCGTTCATTTCCAAAACCTATCCGCTGGCCGATGCCGCGCAGGCGATGCTCGACATGCAGGCCCGCAAGGTCACCGGCAAAGCGGTGCTGATCCCCTGACCGGGCCGGCTCAGCGCCAGGCCAGTCGATCGCGCAGCCGCACCACTTCACCGACGATCACCAGGCTCGCACCCTTGACTCCGGCGGCAGCCACTTCGCCAGGCAGCGCGGCGAGCGTCGACGCAATCACCCGCTGCGTGATCTGGGTGCCTTCCTCGATCAATGCGGCCGGCCAGTCCGGCGGCAGTCCATGCTCGATGAGCTTGGCGCTGAGCATCGGCAGCGAACCCAGCCCCATGTAGATCGCCACGGTCTGGCCCGGCCGGGCCAATGCATCCCAAGGCAAGGTCAGCTGGCCATCGGCCCGCGGGTGGCCGGTGACGAAAATGCAGGCCTGGGCATAGTCGCGATGGGTCAGCGGAATGCCGGCATAGGTCGAGCAGCCGCTGGCGGCGGTGATGCCGGGCACCACCTGGAACGGCACACCAGCCTGAGCGAGACGCTCGATTTCCTCGCCACCGCGCCCGAACACGAATGGATCGCCGCCCTTCAGCCGCAGCACGCGCTTGCCTTGCCGGGCCAGCCGCACCAGTTCCTCGTTGATCTCGTCCTGCGGCACGGTGTGCTGGTTGCGACGCTTGCCGACGAAGATCCGTTCGGCGTCACGGCGCACCAGATCGAGAATGCCGCTGCCGATCAGCCGGTCGTACAGCACGACATCGGCCTGCTGCATCAGGCGCAGCGCGCGGAACGTCAGCAGATCCGGATCGCCCGGCCCGGCGCCGACCAGATAGACCTCGCCGAGCGGGCGCTGATCGGCCAGCAGGCTGTCGAGCACGGCGTCGGCAGCCGCTTCGTCGCCGCGAAGCACCGCTTCGGCACCGGCGCTGTCGAGAAAGCGTTCCCAGAGCGCACGCCGCGCCGGCGTGTCTAGCTCCGCCTTGACCTTGTCGCGCCGGCTCTGCGTGAACGCCGCAAGCTCGCCGTAACGCTGCGGCAGTTCGGCTTCCAGCCGCTCGCGCAGGCGCCGCGCCAGCACCGGCGCGGCGCCGCCGGTGGAGATCGCGATCGTCAGCGGCGGCCGCTCGATGATCGCCGGCGTGATGAAGGTGCTCGGCTCGGGGTCATCGACGACGTTGACCGGAATGTTCCGGGTGAGCGCGTCAGCCGCAACCTGCCGGTTCAGCGCTCGATCGTCGGTGGCGGCGATCACCAGCCGCGCGCCGTCGAGCTGTGCCGCTGCAAACGCGGTGTCCCGATGAACGACGAGGCCATCGCGGCACAGGCCGTCGAGTTCCGGATTCAGTTCCCGGGCAACCACCTCGATCCGTGGCCCGGCGCGCAGCAGCAAGCGGATCTTGCGCGCTGCGATCTCGCCGCCACCGACGACGACGACCCGGGCGTCATCGAGACGCAGCGTGATCGGGAAGTAACGCGGAACGGCAGCGGTCGGATGGTCTGACATGGGCAACGACAAAACGGGACGCGCCATTATCGGCGCTGTTGCTGCAGGACACGGCCGCCGGTCTGTCGATCCGCACGCGCGTAGCTCCGCGATTGCCCAACGGGGAAATTGATATTCTCAAAGAACATTTGGGAATAACCCTGCGTCATGAAGCTTCGGCAACTGCACTACATCCTCGAAGTCGCGAAGCGTGGTCTGAATGTCACGGCCGCGGCCGATGCGCTGTTCACCTCGCAGCCAGGCGTCTCGAAGCAGGTGCGCTTGCTGGAGGACGAGCTGGGCGTCGACATCTTCGTGCGCAATGGCAAGCACCTGGTCGAGATCACGCCGGCCGGCAAGCGCATCATCGAATACACCGAACGTCTGCTGCTGGAAGCGGACAACATCCGCAACGTGGCCGAGGAATTCCGCGAAACCGAGCGCGGCGAGCTGATTCTGGCCACCACGCACACGCAGGCACGCTACGCGCTGCCGAAAGTCATTCAGGGTTTTCGCAAGGCCTGGCCGCAGGTGACGCTGCACCTGCATCAGGGCAGCCCGCAGCAGATCGCCAAGATGGCCGTTGACGGCACCGCCGACTTCGCGATTGCCACCGAGGCGCTGGAGCATTTCTCGCCGCTGGTGATGCTGCCCTGCTACCACTGGAACCGCAGCGTGCTGGTGCCGCACGGCCATCCGCTGGCGAATCAGTTTGGCGGTGCCGGCAACGCGGCACGACTGAGCCTTGCCGACATCGCGGCCCATCCGGTGATCACCTACACGTTCGGGTTCACCGGGCGCTCCAAGCTCGACCAGGCTTTTGCCGCCCATGGCCTGAAGCCGGACGTGGTGCTGACCGCCGTCGACGCCGATGTCATCAAGACCTACGTCAGGCTGGGTCTGGGCGTCGGCATTGTTGCCTCGATGGCCTGGGACGAAACCATCGACAGCGATCTGGTGCAGCTATCCGCCGAACACCTGTTCGAGCCCAGCACCACGCATATCGGTTTCCGGCAGGGCAAGTTCCTGCGCAGCTACATGGTCGATTTCGTCGCCCGTTTCGCACCGCATCTGAGCCGCGAAACGGTGCAGGAAGTGGCCGAGATCATCGAGCCGGACGCCCGTCAGCGGCGCGTTCAGGAAATCGTGTCGAAGCTGCAGCTGTTCTGATCCGCGATGATCGGAACGGGCGCCGATGCGCCCGAAAGTTATTAGGATATTCCCCAACCCGCGCCTTACAGTGCGCACCCGCCACGCCCCGGCGGGCTTGCGAGCAGCACGTCCATGTATCAATACGACGAATACGACCAGAAGCTGGTCGATGAGCGCGTCGCGCAGTTCCGCGACCAGACCCGCCGCTACCTCGCCGGCGAACTGCCGGATGACGAGTACCGGATGCTCCGGCTCCGCAACGGCCTGTACGTGCAGCGCTTCGCGCCGATGCTGCGGGTGGCCATTCCGTACGGCCTGCTGGCCTCGAAGCAGGTGCGGATGCTGGGCCACATCGCCCGCACCTACGACAAGGGCTACGGCCACCTGACGACGCGCCAGAACATCCAGTTCAACTGGCCGACCTTGGAATCGGTGCCGGACATCCTTGCCGATCTGGCCACCGTGCAGATGCACGCGATCCAGACCAGCGGCAACTGCATTCGCAATTTCACGTCCGATCATCTGGCCGGTGTTGCCGCCGATGAACTGGTCGACCCGCGCCCGTACTGCGAGATCGCTCGCCAGTGGGCGACCTTGCACCCCGAATTCAACTGGCTGCCGCGCAAGTTCAAGATCGCGATCAGTTCGTCGACGACCGACCGCGCCGCCACCCGCGTGCACGACATCGGCGTCCATATCGTCCGCAACGAAGCGGGCGAACTCGGCTACACGATGTATGTCGGCGGCGGCCTTGGCCGTACCCCGATCATCGGCGTGAAGCTGCGCGACTTCCTGCCCGAAGCCGACCTGCTGAGCTATTGCGAAGCGGTGCTGCGCGTCTACAACCGCCTCGGCCGTCGCGACAACATCTACAAGGCGCGGATCAAGATCCTGGTCAAGGAAACCGGCCCGGCGAAGTTCGCCGAACTGGTCGAAGCCGAATGGGCGCAGATCAAGGATTCGTACCTGAAGCTGACGCAGGCCGACCTCGACCGCGTCAAGCGCCACTTCTCGCAGCCAACGTATGACGCGACTGCGGCCAACGACACGACCTACGCCGCCCGAATCGCCGCCAACCCGGCCTTCGCTGCGTGGACCCGCCGCAATCTGAAGGCGCACCGCGTGCCCGGGTACTCGGCCGTGTTCGCGTCGCTGAAAGCCAAGGGTGTTGCGCCGGGCGACATCGACGCCGCCCAGCTCGATGCCGTGGCCGATCTCGCCGACCGCTACTCGTTCGGCGAAGTGCGCGTGACCCACACCCAGAATCTGGTTTTTGCCGACGTGCAGCAGAAGGATCTCTATCCGCTGTGGCAGGCGCTGGCCGGTATTGGTCTGGCGACGCCGAACATCGGCCTGCTGACGGACGTGATCTGCTGCCCGGGACTGGATTTCTGCAGCTTGAGCAACGCCAGCTCGATTGCCGTCGCCGAAGAAATCTTCGAACGCTTCGAAAGCCTCGATGACCAGCACGACATCGGCGAAATGAAGCTGAACATGTCCGGCTGCATGAATGGCTGCGGCCATCACAGCGTCGGCCACATCGGCATTCTCGGCGTCGATAAAAAGGGCGAGGAGTGGTACCAGATCACCCTTGGCGGATCGTCCAGCAACGACGCCAGCCTCGGCGATCGCACCGGCCCGAGCGTGTCGCGCGCCGATATCGCCGACGCCGTGCAGAACCTGATCGAAACCTATCTGGCCGAGCGCCACAGCGAAGACGAGTCGTTCCTCGCCTGCTATCGCCGCGTCGGCATGGCGCCGTTCAAGACTCGGCTTTACGCATCGGTCGAGGCCGAAGCATGAGCACGACCCTGCTGCGCAACCTGAAAGTCGAAGCCGACGACTACACGCTGCTGGCCGACGATGCGGCGCTGCCGGCAGCCGGCAAGGTGATCGTCAGCCATGCGCGCTGGCATGCCGAGCGCGACGCGCTGCTGGCCTCGAACCTTGTCGTCGGCATCAAGATTCCGAACACCGTCGACATCGCCACGGTGCTGCCGGAAATCGCCGAGCGGCCGCTGATCGCGCTCGATTTTCCGGCCTTCCCGGATGGCCGCGCCTACTCGCAGGCGCGGCTGCTGGCTGAACGCTTCGCCTACAAGGGCGAACTGCGCGCGACCGGCAAGGCGGTGGTCCGCGACCAGATCGGCTTCATGGTCCGCTGCGGCTTCACCAGCTTCGAACTGCGTGACGGCCAGGACCCGGCTGCCTGCCTGGCGGCCGTGCACGAGTTCAGCGTGCCGTACCAGCAAGCTGCCGATCACGTGCAGCCGGTCTTCCTGCGCCGGCGGGCGTAATCGGCTGACAACAGCACAAGCCACGGCCGCCATGCCGCCGATGGCAGGTCGTACAATGGCGAATGACCTTGCTGCCCCGCCCGACTGCCTCGCCGCCTGCGCCGATCGCTGACCGCTTCGGCCGCATCAAGCGCAAGCTGCGGATATCGTTGACGGATCGCTGCAATTTCCGGTGCCCGTACTGCATGCCGGAAAGCCCGGAATTCATGGATCGGGCCGATCGCCTGAGCCGCGCCGAGCTGTCGCGCATCCTGATGCTGTTCGTTGCCGAACTCGGCGTGAATCGGCTGCGGCTGACCGGTGGCGAGCCGCTGCTGCGCCGGGATCTCGAAGGCATCATCAGTGACGCTCAGGCACTGCGGCCGTTCGGGCTGGAACGGATCAGCCTGACCAGCAACGCCGCACTGCTGGAAAAGCGCGCCGGCGCGCTGAAAGCGGCTGGTGTCGACGATCTGAACATCAGCCTCGATGCGATGGACCCGGCGATCTTCGGCACGCTGTCCGGCGGCCGCAGCATCAAGCCGGTGCTGGCCGGCATCGAGGCGGCGCGCGACGCCGGCATTCCGGTCAAGCTGAACGCGGTGATCATCCGCGGCATCAACGAAGGCGAGATCCTGCCACTGGCGCGTTACGCCGCTGCTGCTCGCCTGCCGCTGCGCTATATCGAATTCATGCCGCTCGACGGGCGCGGCGAATGGACCCGTGATCGCGTCGTGCCGCAGGCCGACATCCTCGAACACTTGCGCGCCGAATTCGCCGTCACGGCGCTGCCACGCTCGAACGATCCGGCCGCGTATTACGAACTCGATGACGGCAATGAAGTTGGCATCATTGCCACCGTCTCCAATCCGTTCTGCGCCAGCTGCGATCGCCTGCGGATCACCGCCGACGGCTCTCTGTATCCCTGCCTGTTCTCGAAACACGGCATCAGCCTGCGCGATCCGATGCGCGCCGGCGCCGATGACGCCGCCCTGGCCCAGCTGATCCGCACGACCGTCTGGAACAAGGACGCCGGCTATGCCGCCAATCCGGGTTATTCGGATCGGCCGATCGCGATGAACTCGCTTGGAGGCTGAGGCATGCGCGTGACGGTGGAGTGCTACGGCGCGAGCAGCCGCTGGTGCGGATCGGATGCGATCACGCTCGATCTGCCCGATGGCGCGACCGGCAACGCGGCACTCGATGCCCTCGCCGACCGCTATCCGGATTTCGCTGCGCGCCGCGACTGTGTCGCGATCGCCAGCGGCGATGCCATCACCTCGCCGACCGCGCCGTTGTTCGATGGCGATGTGATCGCGCTGATCCCGCCCGTTTCCGCCGGCTGATCCGATGACCGATCTTCGCTCCCTGCCCCGCTTGCGCGACGGCGCGCTGAACCTCGGCGACTGGCTGACCGAGCCGCAGCCTGCCACTGCGGGTGCACTGAACGTATTCGCCGGCACCGTCCGCAACACCCACGAAGGCAATGCGGTCAGCGGCATGACCTATCACGCCCACCGCGGGCTGGCCGAAGCGCGGCTGCGCGAAATCGAAGCGGCGGCGGAAGCCCGCTTCAAGGTCAGCGCACGGGTTGCCCATGCCGTCGGGAAACTGGAAATCGGCGAGATCAGCGTGATCGTCGTGATCCGTGGCGGCCATCGCGCCGAAGGTTTCGAGGCCTGTCGCTGGACGATCGACACGATCAAGCAGGCCGTGCCGATCTGGAAGGAAGAACACTACGTCGACGGGAACGCGCGCTTTCTCGAAGGCGTGCCGATCCAGCCGGTCGAATCACCCTAGACCCCTCGCAAAACCGATGAGAGACGTCAGTCCGAAGGAAGTGACCCTGCGCGTCGCCGTGGCTCAGGCCGTGGTCGATGTGCCCGCCGCGGTGCTGATTCGCCTGCGCGAAAAGACGCTGGACAAGGGCGATGCGCTGGAAATCTCCCGCGCCGCCGGAATTCTTGCCGCCAAGCGCACCTGGGAACTGCTGCCACTGTGCCACCCGATTCCGGTCGAGCGGCTGGATCTGAGCTACGAATTCACGGCGACCAGCGTCACCGTGCTGGTCGAGGTCGCCACCCATGCCCGCACCGGCATCGAGATGGAAGCGCTGACCGCTGCGAGCATCGCCAGCCTTTGCCTGTACGACATGCTGAAGCCGCACGCCGGCACCGATCTGAAGATCCGCGACGTGCTGCTGCTGAAGAAGACCGGCGGCAAGTCCGGCGATTTCCTGCGCGCCTGACGCGCGCGTTCCACCTGAGGAGCAAGACCATGTCCGTCGACGCCACCCGCAAGCTGCTCGCTGACTACTACGGCGCCTTCAACCGCCGCGACTGGCCGACCTTCCTCGGTCTGCTGACCGACGACGTGATCCACGACGTCAACCAGGGCGGCCGCGAGATCGGCAAGGCCGCGTTCGGCGCGTTCATGGACAAGATGAACCGCTCGTACTCGGAAGAGATCGTCGACATCTCGGTCAACGTCAACGTCGATGGCTCGCGCGCGGCAGTCGAATTCCTGGTGCTCGGCAAGTACCTGAAGACTGACGAAGGCCTGCCGGAAGCCAACGGCCAGACCTATCGCCTGCCGGCCGGTGCCTTCTTCGATATCCGTGATGGCAAGGTCGCAAGGGTGACCAACTACTACAACCTGAACGACTGGCTAAAGCAGGTCGGGGCGTAGCGATAGCGATTGACGTCGTTGTGCGACAACAGCAACGGTTAAACGCAAAGGCGCAAAGGGAAAAGAAAGGACGCAAAGAAAGCCTGCAAGCGGTTTCCGGTCGTATTGGCCTTGGGTGAACGTTATTGCTTGTCTCGATTTTCCTTTCTTAGCTGTTCTCCTCTTGGCCGTTCTTTGCGCCTTTGCGTTGAACTTTTGCTGTTGCTTTCCCGGCAAGCACGAGCGATCAGACTGATGCACGAACTCCGAATCGAACAACTGCACGGTGCCGAGATCGCGAGCCAGCTCGATGCCCTCGCCGACGTCCGCATCGCCGTGTTCCGCGCCTTTCCGTACCTGTACGAAGGCTCGCGCGACTACGAACGGCACTATCTGCAGACTTACATCGACTGCCCGCGCAGCCTTGCGATCCTGGTCTGGGACGGTGATCGCTGCGTCGGCGCATCGACGGTGCTGCCGCTCGCCGATGCCGGAGCCGAAGCGCAAGCGCCGTTCATCGCTGGCGGCCACGATATTCGCGAGATCGACTACTTCGGTGAATCGGTGCTGCTGCCCGAATATCGCGGCTTCGGCGTTGGCGTGAAGTTCTTCGAGCTGCGCGAAGCCCATGCGGCAGCGCTGGGCCTGAAGGTCTGCGCGTTCTGCGCGGTGCAACGGCCGGACGATCATTCGCTGAAGCCGGCCGGCTACGTGCCGAACGATCGCTTCTGGGGCAAGCGCGGCTACATCAAGGCGCCGGAGATCGTCACCACGTTCTCGTGGCCGGACATCGGTGAGACCGAATCCACGGCCAAGCCGATGACCTTCTGGCTGCGGCGCCTGCCATGAGCAGCCGCGCGTTCACGGTGGCGGCTGCGCAGTTTCCGGTGTTCTCGCCGGAGCGCTGGGCGGACGTGGAAACCGTCGTGACCCAGTGGGTCAACGAAGCGGTCGCACATGGCGCGAAGCTGCTGGTGTTCCCTGAATACGGCGCGATGTCGCTGGCCCATCTCGACGCCGCCACGCGGTCCGACCTGCACGGCCAGATCGGCGCGATGCAGGCGCATCGCGACGGCTGGCGCGACCTGCATGCGCGTCTGGCGCGGACGCACGGCGTGCTGATCGTGGCCGGTAGCTTCCCCTGGCAGCTTGACGACGGCCGCACCGTCAATCGCGCGTTCCTGTGCTTTCCGGATGGCCGCATCGAGTTCCAGGACAAGTGCGTGATGACGCGCTTCGAGCGCGAGCAATGGCAGATCAGCGCCCATGCGCCGCTCAAGGTGTTCGACACCGCGCTCGGCAAGCTCGCGATCACCATCTGCTACGACTCCGAATTCCCGCTGCTGGCTCGCGCCGCCTGCGAAGCCGGCGCCGAAATCCTGCTGGTGCCGAGCTGCACCGACACGCTGGCCGGCTACTACCGGGTCAAGGTCGGCGCGCAGGCGCGGGCGCTGGAAAACCAGTGCTTCGTCGTCCAGTCGCCAATCGTCGGCGAGGCGGCGTGGTCGCCGGCGGTCGACGTCAACATCGGCGCGGCGGGCGTCTATGGCCCGCCGGATCGCGGCTTTCCGGACGACGGCGTGATCGCCATCGGCCCGCTGAACGAAGCGCGCTGGCTGTATGCCGAGATCGATCCTGCCAAGGTCACCGAGGTTCGCGAGAACGGCGCGGTGCGCCCGTTCCGGCACTGGCCGGAGTCGAACGCCTGGCCGATCGAGCTGCGCTGAAGCCGCGCGGTTCGCCTCCCCACTTCGCTTCACGAACCATGACCGCGCCGATCGACAAGCAGCTGCTGACCCTCCAGCGCATGGAAATGTCGCTGGTTCGCGCCGTGCTGATCAAGCAGATGTTCCTGGTGCCGAAGGAGTACCAGCAGCTGCGCTACCTGCTGAGTTTCGCGCGGCTGCACGTGTTCGCGCCGGGCGGCATCGACGGTGCGCCGCGCCGCGCCGATGTCGTCGTCGCACAGGACCTGGTCGCGCCACTGCGCGAGCGGGTGCTGAAGGCGCTGTACAAGCCGCTGCGCCGCGAGGCGATCACCGAAAAGCGGCTTGGTGGTGCCATCAACGCGTTGCGCGAGCTGTATCCGTCGCTGGTGACCGCGCGCCGGCAACTTCTGCGCCGGCATCAGAACGACTTTTCCGAAGCCGAACTCGATGCCGAGGTCGGCCACAAGGCGCTGGTCACGATCCTTGGCGGCGGCGGTGGCGCCGGCTATGTCTACATCGGTGCGGCCGCGCGTCTGCGGGCCGAGCAGAAGGCATCGGACTACCTGGTCGGTGCGTCGATCGGCGCGCTGATCGGCGCCTTCCTGAGCCGTTCGCGCGAGCTGGACATCGACGCCATCCTCGCCTGGGCCAAGGCGCTCAAGACACGCCACATCTTCGCGCCGCCGCATGTCGGCGCCACGCACACGCTGCCCGGCCTGATGCGCCTGCATCTCGAAGGCATGGCGCGGCACATGCAGCATCCGGACGGCACGCCGCTGCGCCTGAAGGATCTGGAGATTCCCTATGAGGCAGTGATTGCCGGCGTCCGCCGCTCGGTCTACGACCACATGCCGGCGACCTTGCGCGAGCTGGTCGGTGCACGCGTCCGGCATCGCTCGTTGGGGCGGCTGGTCGCCGAGCGCATGCTGCTGGTCGGCACCTTCTTCAACCCGAAGGTGGTCAAGGCGATCGTGCTCGGCCGCGAGCCCGCCACCCGCGAGCTGCGCGTGGTCGACGCCGTGGGCCTGTCGGCGGCGATTCCGGCGGTGCTGCAGTACGAGCCGAAAGCCCGCGATGCGACCAGCGACGCAGTACTGGCCGAACTGCGCCGCCAGTACGACGTGGCGCTGTTCGCCGATGGCGGTGTCGCCGCCAACGTGCCGGCCCGAGTCGCCTGGGAAGGCGTCAAGGCTGGGCGGATCGGCACCCGCAACGCGTTCTACCTGGCGCTCGACTGCTTCCATCCGCAGTTCGATCCGCGCCATCTGTGGTTGTGGCCGGTGACGCAGGCGATCCAGCTGCAGCTGCCGAGCCAGCGGCCGTACTTCGATTGGCTGGTGCGCTTCGAGCCGACCTTGTCGCCGGTCAACCTGCTGCCATCGGATGCCGACTTCGACCGCGCGTTCCGCTGGGGCTGGGATCAGGCCGACAAGATGATGCCGTTCCTGCTCAAGGCGCTGGAGCCGATTCGCTGGGTGCCGTGAGCGGCGCGCTCAGGCGTGCTTGCGGAACCGCAGCAGACTGAACGCGGCGGTGGTGTCGAGCCGCGGGCAGGCTTCGAGGGCGGCGCGTTTCTCGGGCTTGGCCTTCCATGCGTACGGCGTCATCGCCAGCAGCTGGCGCAGCGCCGTGTTGTCCAGCGACAGTGCAGTACGGACGTCTTCGCGCCCGGTCAGTTCGAAGCGCGGCTCGAAGCCGGCAATGAACTTGTCCGGCTGGTGTTCGACCAGCGCATCGAACAGCCGCTGGCGAAGCGCTGCAAGGTGATCCGGCGCCGGCGTCACCACCACCACATGGCCGCCCGGCCTCAGTACCCGGGCGATCTCGTCGACATGCAGCTGCGTGAACAGGCAGACGACGGCATCGACGGCGGCATCCTCGACCGGCAGGTTCGCGCCGCTGCCGACCAGCCAGGTGATGTCCGGACACGACAAACCGTAAGCCTTGGCCGCCATCCGGATCGCCGGCTTGGCGATGTCGATGCCGATCACCTCGCGCACCGCATCGGGAAACGCGCTGGTGTACCAGCCTTCGCCGCAGCCGATGTCGATCAGCGTGTCGGCGTCGAGCGCGGCGAGCATCGCGGTGACCGCCGTTCGCAGCGGCGCGTAATGCCCGGCGCCAAGAAACGAGCGGCGCGCGGCCAGCGATTCGGCGCTGTCACCTGGGGACTTGCTGGCCTTCTGCTGCACCGGCAGCAGGTTCACGTAGCCCTCTCGCGCCACGTCGAAGCTGTGCCGTTCCGGGCAGGCCCAGGTCTTCGGCGCGCGGGCTAGCGGCGCCCGGCACAGCGGGCATGCCAGGGTCAGCCGGGTCGGCAGCACCGGTGACGACGGCGGCTGAAGGAATTCAGCCAATGCGCTCGAGGCCGCCGACGTAGTTGCGCAGCGCGCTCGGCACGGTGATCGAGCCGTCCGGGTTCTGGTAGTTCTCGATGATCGCCACCAGCGTGCGGCCGACCGCCAGCCCGGAGCCGTTCAGCGTGTGCAGCAGCTCGGTCTTCCTGGTTTCCGGGTGCCGGTAGCGGGCCAGCATGCGGCGCGCCTGGAAGTCCTCGAAGTTCGAGCAGGAGCTGATTTCGCGGTAGCGGTTCTGGCTCGGCAGCCAGACCTCGATGTCGTAGGTCTTCGCGGCGTTGGCGCCCATGTCGCCGGTGCACAGCACTACGGTGCGGAACGGCAGCTCCAGCTTTTTGAGGATGTTCTCGGCGTGCGCAGTCAGTTCTTCATGCGCGGCGTACGAGGCTTCCGGCGTGGTTGCCATCACCAGCTCGACCTTCTCGAACTGATGCTGGCGGATCATGCCGCGCGTGTCGCGGCCGGCAGAACCAGCTTCGGCGCGGAAGCACGGCGTGTGCGCGACCCACTTCTTCGGCAGGTTGGCCGCGTCGAGGATCTCGTCGCGCAGCAGATTGGTGACCGGCACTTCGGCGGTCGGAATCAGGCCCCACTGCTGGCCTTCGCCCGGCACGTTGGTCAGCCAGAACAGGTCGTCGCCGAACTTCGGCAGTTGGCCGGTACCGCGGAAGCTGGCCGCGTTGACGATGTACGGCACGTACAGCTCTTCGTAGCCATGCTCGTTGACATGGGTGTCAAGCATGAACTGCGACAGCGCCCGATGCAGCCGCGCAAGCCCGCCGCGAAGCACGGTGAAGCGCGCACCGGTGAGCTTGGCAGCGGCGGCGAAGTCCATCAGGCCAAGCGCTTCGCCGAGGTCGGCGTGGTCCTTGGCACCAGCGGCTTCTCGCGGCGTGCCCCAGCGACGGACCTCGACGTTGTCGTCCTCGCTCCGGCCATCCGGAACCGAGGCATGCGGCACGTTCGGCAGGCTGCCGGCGAACTCGTCGAATGCTGCCTGCAGCGCCGACAGCGCTGTTTCGTTGGTCGCCAGCTGGCCCTTGATGCGATCCATGTCGGCAAGGATCGGGGTCACGTCCTCGCCTTTTGCCTTGGCCTGGCCGATGCGCTTGGAGCCGCTGTTGCGCTCCGCCTGCAGGTTCTCGGTGTCGGTCTGCAGCTGCTTGCGCTGCGCTTCGAGCGTGCTGAAGCGTTCGAGATCAAACACATAGCCACGCCGAGCAAGCTGGGCAGCAACGGCAGCGGCATCGCTGCGCAGGCGTTTGGGATCGAGCATCGCGGATGATTTCCGGCAGCAAAAGTGGCGCGAAGTATAGCCGCGCCGGTCCTTGCCTCAGCCGAGTTGGCGCGCCAGCCAGAAGCCGAGCGCGCAGGCCGCAAGGCTCAAGCCCAGGTTTGCAGCGACGTTGGCGAAGGCCGCTGCCGCATTGCCGTCCCGCCACAGCAGCAGGGTTTCGATCGAGAACGCCGAGAACGTCGTGAAGCCACCGAGAATGCCGGTGGTCAGGCCCAGCCGCAGCGTGTCCGACAGCGTACCGGGCCGGCTGATGGCGAACGCCGTGATCAGCCCCATCGCGAAACCGCCGACGACGTTGACCGCGAGCGTGCCCCACGGAAAGCCGGGGGCGGCACTGCGCAACATCGTCGAAAGCCAGTAGCGGGCCACCGAACCAAACGCGCCGCCGGCAGCCACGGCCAGCACGACAGCGCCATTCATGCCGCGTGCGCCCGCATGACCTTGAGGCCGAGCCCGCGCTCCATGACATCGAAATCGCGATCCCGATGAAGCAGCGTGAAGCCGTGCTCGATGCAGAACGTGCCGATCAACAGATCAATGGTTTTTCGCACCGTGACACCCTGGGCACGCAGCTTCCGGTCGTTCTCGGCACTCCGCCGGGCGATCTCGAAGCCGGCCATCTCGTGGCTTGGCAGCGCGGCCATCAAGCCGGCCACGCGGCGGAACTCGCGGTCATCGCGTATGCCCTGCAGCACTTCGGTCAGGATCAGGTCGCCGGTGGCGACAGTGTCGCGGTCGAGCAGGCGATCAAGCAGATCGACCTGTGGCCCGTCGATACCGTTCAGGAAGTCGATCCAGACCGAGCTGTCGGCGACGATCACCGCGACGGCTCATGGACCGAAAGACGGCTGACGTCGAGATTGCCGTCCCACACCACCTTGCCGCGCAAGCTGCGCAATTCCTGCTGACGCTGCATGCGAACGAGCAAGCGCAAGCCATCCTCGACCGCCTGCTTCTTGGTGCGCGCGCCGGTGGCAGCCATTGCTTCGGCCATCAAGTCGTCGTCGATGTCGATATTGGTTCGCATGGCGCCACCTTTTGTGCATGAATTTCGAGAAGCATACACATTCGCGAGGGCAAGGCCAAAGCGATTCGCACGCGGAGAACGCAAAGAACGCGGAGAACGGCAAAAGCGAGAAAAGCCTTTGGCAAACGGCGAAAAGCCAGGGCTGAAAAGCTATTGAAAGCGGTTCCTTCGTGTCCTTGCTTTTGCCTTCCTTCGTGCCTTTGTGCTCCGGAGCTTCTGACGTTCTGGTTTCGCTTTTCTCTGCGTACTCCGCGTTCTCTGCGTGAGCCTGGCCGTTGACGACCTTCAGCGGGACGGCTTCCCGCGCGCCACGGCCCGCAATTGCGCCAGCTGCTCGCCGATCTTGATTTCCAGGCCTCGGGGCTTCGGGCTGTAGAACTCGGTACCAAGCAGCGCATCGGGCAGGAACTGCTGGCCGGCGGCGACACCGTCTTCCTCGTCGTGGTCGTAGCGATAACCGTCGCCATAGCCGAGACCCTTCATCAACTTGGTCGGCGCATTGCGGATGTGCATCGGCACGTCCAGCGAGCCG
The DNA here is from genome assembly GCA_026398875.1 of Gammaproteobacteria bacterium. GTDB lineage: Bacteria > Pseudomonadota > Gammaproteobacteria > Nevskiales > Nevskiaceae > Nevskia. The sequence continues at coordinate 335,759 of JAPLSB010000017.1, forward strand.
TGCTTCTCGACTGCCGCTCGAACGTTCTTGTAGCCGCGGTAGATCGCATTGCTTTTCGGCGCCACCGACAGGAACACCACCGCCTGCGCCAGCGCCAGTTCCCCTTCCGGGCTGCCGAGCCGTTCGTAGCTGTCCCAGGCATCCAGGCACATGCGCTGCGCACGCGGGTCGGCAAGGCCGATGTCCTCGACACTCATCCGCAGCAGACGCCGCGCGAGATAGCCGGGATCGACACCGCCATCCAGCATTCGCGCGAACCAGTACAGCGCCGCGTCCGGATCGCTGCCGCGCACGGACTTGTGAAGCGCGCTGATCTGGTCGTAGAAGTTTTCGCCCTGCTTGTCGAATCGGCGCAATCCCTTGCCGATCAACTGGTCAAGCAGCGCATCGTCCTGCCGGCCGGCCGCGCGGCTCAGCTCGAAGGCGGTTTCCAGCAGGATCAGCGCCCGGCGCGCATCGCCGTCGGCGGTATCGGCAATCCGCGACAGCCACCGCTCGGGCAGCGCGTCGGCTGCAGCGCCCATGCCGCGCTCGGGGTCGGTCAGCGCGCGCTGCAGCAGATCGGTGATCGCGGCGGCATCGAGCGAGCGCAGCACGAACACGCGCAGCCGGCTCAGCAGCGCGCCGTTGAGCTCGAAGCTCGGGTTCTCGGTGGTTGCGCCAATCAGCGTGACGGTGCCGTCCTCGACGTACGGCAGCAGCGCGTCCTGCTGGCTCTTGTTGAAGCGGTGGATCTCGTCGATGAAGAGGATCGTGCGGCGCGAGCCACCGCCCGCTTGCAGCACCGCGCGCTGCGGCGCCTTGGCGTTGCGCGCCATCTGCGCGTTGACCATCGCTTCGCGGATGTCCTTGACCCCGGCCATCACCGCAGAGAGCGTCAGGAATTGGGCGTCCGAGTGGTTGGCGATCAGCCGCGCCAGCGTGGTCTTGCCGACGCCGGGTGGCCCCCAGAACACGATCGACGGAATGCGCCCGGATTCCATCGCCACCCGCAGTGGCGAGCCGGGCCCCAGCACATGCTGCTGACCGACGACCTCATCGAGCGTCCGCGGCCGCATCCGTTCGGCCAGCGGCGCATCGGGGTTCACCGGTTGCGACACACCGGGCCGTCAGGGGCGCGAGGCCGCGCCACCGGCACTCGGTGCGCTGTCGCCATCAACGACCTCGGTGCCCTTCGGCGGCGTGAACTGGAACTGCGCCGCATCGATCGGCTTGTTGGTCGCCACGGTGCTGAACTTCACTTCCGAGGAACCGCCAATCGGGTCCTGGAAGCGCATGCGCAGCGGTGCGCCGGCCTTGTCGATGGACAGCTCGATCGACTTGAAATCGCTGTCCTTCGCTTTCGGCAGCAGGCGCACCACGCGGGCATCGCCATCGCTGCCACCGTCCTGCACGACAAACGCATCGGTCAGCCCACCGCGCTGCGACAGCAGCGCTGCCGGCGTGCCGGCCAGCGCCGACTTCGCGTTACGCACCGTAGCTTGGTTCAAATCGGGATCGAAGGCCCAGAGCTTGGTGCCGTCGCAGATCGACAGCTGCTCGTACGGCTTTTCGTAGGCCCAGCGGAAGCGGCCGATGTCGGACTTCGCACCGGCGGCTGGCCGCGACAGCAGGAAGCGGCCGCTGGAACGCGCGGTGACCGTACCGCGTTCGTCGGTCTGGGTCTGATCGAAGCGGGCATCGAAGGTTTGCACGCCATCGACGAAGCGCTTCAGGGTGTCCTGCGCGGAATCGGCTTGCACCACCGGCATGACGCAGAGCGGGATCGACAACAGCAGCTTCGACAATCGGGACATGGTGTCGGCAACCGGAGCGCCGTTGCGGCGCGAAGTGCACAAATTATCGCTTGGATACTGAAGCGCCGCTGAGCACCGAATCGCCGCGCCAGGGGCGACAACGGAAAAAGGCCCGCGAACGGGCCTTTTTCGAAACTGCGTGATCGCGAGCTGCCCGTTACTTGGCTTCGAGCACCTTCTTCAGGTTGTCGAGACCGGCGGTGTAGACGCCTTCGATCGTGGTGGTCGCCGTGGCGTCGTCCTTGCCGGCAGCCGGCGTGGCGCTGGTATCGGCACGCTTGAACGTGCTGGACCAGGTGACGATCGCCTTGTCGGCACCGTCAGCAGCGACCTTGAACGTCGAGCTGTAGCCGGTGACCGGCAGCACGCCCTCGACGATTTCGTAGGTGAAGGTCTTGCCGGCCTCATCGAACGCGGTCAGCTTTTCCTTGATCGTTGCCGGCGTGTCACCCGCCAGCGTCAGCAGGCGAACCGCGCCGACGGTGTTGTTGCTGCCTTCGACGATCTCGGTCTTGGCAACAGCCGGATGCCAGCCATTCAGGTTGTTGAAGTCCTTGGCCTTGGCCCAGACCGCATCGGCCGGCGCGTTGATGGATGCCGAATTGCTGACCGACAGCTGCACCGCTTCGGCCACCGCAGGCGCGGCTGCGGGCGCTGGCGCCACTTCGGCAGGGGCGGCCGCTTCCGGCGCGGGCGCTGGCTTGCAGCCGGCGGCAATGAGGGAAACCAGCGTGACGGCAGCGGCGGCGTGAATCGACTTCATGGTGTGCGTCCTCTCGAGACTTGTGGCTGTTCGGTGAATGAAAAAACCTTCCGTCGCGAGGCTCGGCGGTACCGAAAGTGCGACGCGACGTAATCTGACATAGCGCCCGAGGGGCTGGTAGCAGGGACAAACGCGCGACTGCGGCGCGCGCCGCCTGCCTCAGTCGCGGCCGCCCGGGGCCAGGATTTCGCGGTTGCCGCCGGGGCCGCTCGGGCCGACGATACCGGCCGATTCCATCTGCTCGACCATGCGTGCCGCGCGGTTGTAGCCGATCGACAGCCGCCGCTGCACCCAGCTGACGCTGGCCTTGCGCGTTTCCAGCACCACCTGCACGGCCTTGTCGTACAGCGGATCGGATTCGGCGTCGCTGGCAGAAGGATCCGGCGCGGCGCGCTCTTCGGGTTCGCCGGCCGTGATGTCCGGAATGTAGTTCGGCTCGCCAACCTGCTTGAGGTAGGCCACGACCTTGTGAACTTCATGGTCGTCGACGAAGGCGCCGTGCAGGCGCTGGATGCGGCTGGCGCCGATCGGCCGATAGAGCATGTCGCCGTGGCCAAGCAGCGTTTCGGCGCCCATCTCGTCGAGGATGGTGCGTGAATCGATGCGGCTGGCGACCTGGAACGCGACCCGACTCGGGATATTCGCCTTGATCAGGCCGGTGATCACGTCGACGCTCGGCCGCTGGGTCGCGACGATCAGATGGATACCGGCAGCGCGTGCCTTCTGAGCGATGCGGGCGATCAGTTCTTCGACCTTCTTGCCGACCACCATCATCATGTCGGCCAGCTCGTCGATGACGATCACGATGTGCGGCATCGGCTCCAGCGCCGGCCCCAGCACCGGGCCGTCAAGCTCGGCATCGGCGAACAGATCCGGCAACGTCGACAGCGGATCGGAAATCGGCTCGCCGGCGTCGATCGCGTCCTGCACCTTCTTGTTCATGCCGGCGAGATTGCGCACGCCGAGCGCCGACATCAGCCGGTAGCGCCGCTCCATCTCGTTGACGCACCAGCGCAAGGCGTTGGCGGCGTCCTTCATGTCGGTGACCACCGGCGTCAGCAGATGCGGAATGCCTTCGTAGACCGACAGTTCCAGCATCTTCGGATCGATCAGGATCAGGCGCAGCTGATCCGCCGTCGCCTTGAACAGCATCGACAGGATCATCGCGTTGATCGCCACCGACTTGCCGGAGCCGGTGGTACCGGCGACCAACAGATGCGGCATCTTGGCCATGTCGACGGCGACCGGGTGACCGGCGATGTCCTTGCCCATGCCCATGGTCAGCGGCGACACGGCGCTGGTGTAGGCGCTCGACGCAAGGATTTCCGACAGGCTGACCATCTCGCGCTTCTGGTTCGGAATCTCCAGGCCGATGACGCTCTTGCCTTCGATGACCTCGACGACGCGGACCGAGGCGACCGACATCACGCGCGCCAGATCGCGCGACAAATTGGTGATCTGCGAACCCTTCACGCCGGACGCTGGCTGAAGCTCGAAACGGGTGATCACCGGCCCGGGCATCGCGTCAACGACCGTACCCTTGACGCCGAAGCTGGCCAGATGACGCTCAAGCTCGCGCGACAGGCGATCGATGTCTTCGGCGCTGTAGCGGCGCCCGCCCGGCTTCGGCGGATCTAGCAGGTACAGCGGTGGCAGCGGCTCGCCATTGAACACCGGCGGCGGCACTGCATCCGGCTTGACCGGCTTCTTCGGCTTGACCATTACCAGCGTCGTGTCGGCCACTGGAACCGGTACCTCGACCTTCGGCGTCACCGCTGCCGGCTGCGGCATCGACAGCCACGGCGGGGACGATGCGTCGTCGTCGGTCTCGATAGCCGCTACATCAGCGGTAGCGGCCGGCGGCGGCAGCGGGTGACCAAAGTCAGCTGCAAAGCGCGAGTGGCTGGCGGCGGCATCGTCGTCGCTAGCCATGGCGTCGGACGCGCTATCGAGGTCGTCATCGGAATCATCGTCAACGGCGTGCCCGGTCCCGATCGCGCCGGATGCAGGATCGGGGTCGTGCAGCGACGGCTGGTGGTCCGGCGGCAATTCCAGCGGCAGATCGAGCGCCGGCGTGGTGCGCAGCAGTTCCGCTTTCGGCTTGCGGCGACGGGCTTCCCGTGGCGCTTCGGCAAGCGACGAGTCGAGATCGGCCGCAGGCAGTTCGTCGGCCAGGTCGCGGCGGCGAAGACGCGCGATCAGCGCCAAGGTCCGAGCGCCGATCGCGTCGAGCACGGTCAGCCACGAAAAGATCATCGCCAGCGGCAGGGCGACGACGAACAGGGTCAGCAGCAGCAGCGTCGCACCGAGCGGATTGAGCACGCTGGTCAGGCCGTTGCCGAGCAGGCTGCCGGCAATGCCGCCGCCGCCCTGCGGCATGGCGGCGCTGACGCCGCCGTACAGCGCCGCAAGCCCAGCCAGGCTGAGTGCCGAAACGAACCACGCGGTGGCACGCACCGCCAGCGGCAGATGCAGTGGCGCATCGAAACCACGATAGGCGCGCGAGCCCAGCCACAGCACCGCGAACGGCGACAGATACGCCACGAAGCCCACGCAGCTCAGCAGCCCATTGGCGATCCACGCACCGGCAGTGCCGACGAGGTTGCGCGTGGCACCCCCGGTACCGGAAGACGAGAGCCCCGGATCGTCAGCGCTGAAGCTGAGCAGTGCCGCGAGCAGGAACACGGCGATGCCGACGCTGGCCAGCAGTGCGGCCTCGTTCGGCAAGCGTTCGATCCAGGTGGCGTCGGCGGCCGGGGCACCCGCAGCGCCCTTGCGCGGAAGCGGCTGCGCGGCTTGCTTCTTGCTACCGAAGAAGCTGAAGAATCGAGCGATAGGGGGCACGGCGGAAAGGCGTCGGGGGTGACCAAAGTATACCAGCCGGTCCCCTGCCGCCCGGGTGCCGACGAGAGGGTGCGAATCGCCGCGGCAGCGCCCTTGAAAATGCTTCAGGAAGCGGCACTCTAGCGATAGTCCAATTACTTATCGAGAGGCTGGGTCATGACGATGGAAGTGCGTCATTTCGTTCTCGCCCCTGACGGTGCGATCCGCGAGTTTTCGCCGGAAGAAGCCGCTCTGATCGCGGCCGGTTCCAACCGCTTGCCGGAGTTTGCCGAGCGCCGCGTTCGCTACCTGCAGGTTTCGTGGGACGACGAAGCCGCGGCAGAGATGAAGATCCAGACTGCGGGTGCCGCGATCAAGTTCGATTCGGACGGCCGACTGGCCGAAGCCGCACCGCCATCGGACGAAGAAAAGATCTCGCGCTTCGAACACGACACTTGCGTCCAGTGGGCACTGCGCGGCGCGGAAGTCGCAGCACTGACGTTTCACTGACCGGCGTCCGTTCCCGCTGTCGCTGCCCGTCCGTCGCGCCGTGCGCGTCCGGCACGTTGAAAGTGCTTCCGCGATCCCGGCTGCGCAATGGGACGCCTTGTTCCCGCCGGGTTACCCGTTCACGCGTCATGCCTTTCTGACGGCGCTGGAAAGCCATGGCTGCGTCGGCCCTGAACTCGGCTGGACGCCGTGCCATGCAGTGCTCGCCGATGACAGCGGAATCGCCGCGATCGCGCCGCTTTACCTGAAGGCACACTCTTACGGCGAGTTCGTGTTCGATTTCGCCTGGGCGGATGCCAGCCGGCGCATCGGCCACCCGTACTACCCGAAGCTGGTCAATGCGATCCCGTTCACGCCATGCACAGGGCCGAGGATCGGCGCATGTGACGCGTCTGCGCGCGTCGCGATGGCTCAGCAGTTGCCGGCGCTGGCCGCAGCGGCAGGTTTGTCCGGTGCGCATGCCTTGTTCGTCGATGACACCGACTTCGCCGCCTGTGTCACGGCCGGCATGGTCGAGCGCAACGACGTGCAGTTCCACTGGTACAACGCCGGCTATGCCGACTTCACGGCGTTTCTCGCCACCTTCAGCAGCGACAAGCGCAAGAAGATCCTGCGCGAGCGGCGCCGCATCGCCGAAGCCGGGATCCGCTTCGAACACCGGGCTGGCCACGAACTGGACGAAGCGGCCTGGCGGCAGGTCTATCGCCTGTATGCCAACACCTATGCCGAACGCGGCCAACGCCCCTATCTGACGCGCGAATTCTTTCTCGACTACGGGCGGCAGCGTGATACCGCCGTTAGACTCGTGCTGGCATTCGAGGGGGCGGATATGGTGGCAGTCGCGATCCTGTTGCGCGGTGGCGACACCCTTTACGGGCGTCACTGGGGTGCGGCCGACCGCTACAACGGGCTGCATTTCGAAACCTGCTATTACCAGGGGATCGAATACTGCATTCGCGAGGGCCTGAACCACTTCGATGCCGGCGCCCAAGGCGAGCACAAGCTGGCGCGTGGCTTCACGCCGCAAATCACGCGCTCTGCACACTGGCTTGCCGAGCCACGGCTGTTCGACGCGGTAACCGATCACCTGGAACGCGAGCGCGCCTATGTCGGCGAGCGCGAGGCCTTGCTCGATGCGCACTCGCCGTACAAGCGCGTCACCGACGCGACATCGCCCGAGGTCTGACGCGTGGACAACCCGGTCCGCCTGCACTGGCTTGATCCCCGCGATCCCCACCAGCCGTTTCCGGCACCGAATCGCGCGATGCGCGATCCGAATGGCCTGCTGGCGATCGGCGGTGATCTGTCGGTGGCCCGGCTGATACGCGCCTACGCTGGCGGCATCTTCCCTTGGTACAACCCGAACGAACCGATTCTCTGGTGGTGTCCGGACCCTCGCGCCGTGCTCGAGCCCGATGGCTTCCATGTCTCGCATTCGCTGGAAAAGCGCATCCGCAAGCGCGATTACGCCGTCAGCCTCGATCGCGCGTTCTCCGATGTGCTCGAAGCCTGCACGGGCAGCCGTCGTGGCAGCCAGGGCACCTGGCTCGGGCCGGACATGAAGCGCGCCTATCGCGAATTGTTTGACGCCGGCCACGCCCATTCGGCCGAGGTCTGGCGTGATGGCCGGCTGGTCGGCGGGCTGTACGGCGTGGCGCTGGGCCGCACGTTCTTCGGAGAGTCGATGTTCTCGACCGAAACCGACAGCTCGAAGCTGGCGTTGTACTGGCTGTGCCAGCAGCTCAAGGCCTGGTCCTTCGAACTGATCGACTGCCAGATTGCCTCGCAGCATCTGCGAACGCTGGGTGCCGCCGAGATCCCGCGCGATCGCTTCCTGTCCCGGCTGCGGGCGTCGACCCAGCATCCGTCACGAACCGGCATCTGGAAGTACGAGATCGAAGTGCCGGACGATCCACGCCACCGCCTTGGCGTGAGCGACCCGTGACGCGCGTCCTTGCCCTGATCTTGCATGGTGTCGCGCGATGACCATGCAAAGCCTTCGACTGCTGATGGGCAGCGCGCATGCCTGTGGCTACCTGCAGGATCGCCATGCGCGCAGCGCCTTTGTCGACCCGGCGTTCCCGCTCGAGCCGAGCCTTTACGGCGCCCTGCTCGATCAGGGCTTTCGCCGCAGCGGCGATTACGCCTACCGGCCGATGTGCCTGAACTGCCGCGCCTGCCAGTCGGCGCGCATCGTCAGCCATGCGTTCACGCCCGATCGCGCACAGAAGCGCTGCTGGAAGCGCAATGCCGACCTGCAGCTGTCGATCGGCGGGCGGCTGACCGATGAACACTACGCGCTGTACCGCCGCTACCTCGCCGCGCGCCACCACAACGGCGGGATGGACCCGGACGACGTTGATGCCTTCCGCGAATTCCTGGCCTGCGGCTGGGGTGCTACCGAGTTCTGGGAGTTTCGCGCCGAACGGCAACTGCTTGCCGTCGCCGTCGTCGACCGCGTTCCCAGCGGGCTGTCGGCGGTTTACACGTTCTTCGACCCGGAGCTGACGAACCGGGGCCTCGGCACGTTCGCGATCCTGAGCCAGATCGAACGCGCCAAGGCCGAACGTCTGCCGCACGTCTATCTCGGCTACTGGGTGCAGGGCAGCGCCAAGATGGATTACAAGCGCCGCTTCCAGCCGCTGGAAGTGCTGCGTGGCGGGCAGTGGCAGGCGCTGGAAATCGAATAAAAACCTTGCATTGCTAGTCCGGACTCGTTCCCGGATAATGCCGCGTCCTTTCAAACCCCCTGGTTGCAGCCCTAGATGGCAAAAGAAGATCACATCGAGATGCCCGGCATCGTGGCCGAAACACTTCCAAACACGACGTTCCGCGTCAAACTCGAAAACGGTCACATCGTCACGGCCCATATTTCCGGGCGCATGCGCAAGAACTACATCCGCATCCTGACCGGCGACAAGGTCACCGTTCAGCTGACGCCGTATGACCTGACCAAGGGTCGCATCACTTTCCGCGACAAGTGACGACACGGCTTCGCCGTGCCGTCATCCCGACGAAAGTCGGGATCCAGTCTGGGTTCATCGACTGAGCGTTTTGGCCAAATTCCTGTCACATCGGGAATCACAGCCAAGAAAAAGCCCGCTTTCGCGGGCTTTTTCGTTTCAGCTCAGCCGGATCATGCCGCCTCGACAGCCGGCGCGGCCTTCTCCTTCGCTTCGATGTCGAAGCCGATCTTGCCGTCGTCGGTGACATTGACCGTGACCCGGCCACCGTGCGCCAGCTTGCCGAACAGCAGTTCCTCGGCCAGCGGACGCTTGATGCTTTCCTGGATCACGCGAGCCATCGGACGAGCGCCCATCTTCACGTCGTAGCCGTGCTCGCAGAGCCAGTCGCGGGCTTCCTGCTCGACTTCCATCACGACATGCTTGGCCGCCAGCTGCTCCTCGAGCTGCATCAGGAACTTGTCGACCACGCGAGTGATCTCGCTCTTGCCAAGCGGCGCGAACGGAATGATTGCGTCGAGGCGATTGCGGAACTCCGGCGAGAAGCCGCGACGAATCACTTCCAGCGCATCGGTCGAGTGATTCTGCTCGGTGAAGCCGATGCCGCGCCGTGACGATTCCTCGGCACCGGCGTTGGTGGTCATGATCAGGATCACGTTGCGGAAGTCGGCCGCGCGGCCGTTGTTGTCGGTCAGCGTGCCGTGGTCCATGACCTGCAGCAGCAGGTTGAAGACGTCAGGGTGCGCCTTCTCGATTTCATCGAGCAGCACCACCGAATGCGGATGCTTGATCACCGCTTCGGTCAGCAGGCCGCCCTGATCGAAACCAACATAGCCCGGAGGCGCACCGATCAGCCGCGACACGGTGTGCCGCTCCATGTACTCGGACATGTCGAAGCGGATCAGCTCGATACCGAGCTGGCTGGCCAGCTGACGAGTGACCTCGGTCTTGCCGACACCGGTCGGGCCGGCGAGCAGGAAGTTGCCGATCGGCTTGTCCGGGTTGCCGAGACCGGAGCGCGACAGCTTGATGCACGAGGCCAGCGTTTCGACGGCATTGTCCTGACCGAAGATCACCAGCTTCAGATCGCGTTCCAGCGTGGCCAGACGATCCTTGTCGTTGCTCGACACCGACTTCGGCGGGATGCGGGCGATCTTGGCGACGGTTTCCTCGATGTCGCGCACCTGCACGGTCTTGCGACGCTTGGCCTCGGGCAGCAGACGCAAGCGGGCAGCGGCTTCGTCGATGACGTCGATCGCCTTGTCGGGCAGGTGACGGTCGGTGATGTGCTTCGCCGCCAATTCCACTGCGCTCTTGATCGCGCCGCTGGTGAAGTGCACCTGGTGGTGCTCTTCGAAGCGGGCACGCAGGCCTTCGAGAATCTGGATCGTTTCCGGCACCGACGGCTCCGGAACATCGACCTTCTGGAAGCGGCGCGACAGCGCCCGGTCCTTCTCGAAGATGCCGCGGTATTCCTGGTACGTCGTCGAGCCGATGCAGCGCAGCTCACCGTTGGCCAGCATCGGCTTCAGCAGGTTCGATGCATCCATCACGCCGCCGGAAGCCGCGCCGGCGCCGATGATCATGTGGATCTCGTCGATGAACAGGATCGCGCCCGGCGTCCGGGCCAGCTCCTGGATCACGCTCTTGAAGCGCTTCTCGAAATCGCCGCGGTACTTGGTGCCGGCGATCAGCGAACCGAGGTCGAGGCTGAACACCACGCCATCCTTCAGCAGTTCAGGCACGCGGTTTTCGGTGATCAGCCAGGCCAGACCTTCGGCGATCGCGGTCTTGCCGACGCCCGCTTCGCCGACCAGCAGCGGATTGTTCTTGCGCCGGCGGCAGAGCGTCTGCATCACCCGCTCCATCTCGTGCGCGCGGCCGATCAGCGGATCGATCTGACCCTTCATGGCCCGCTGGTTCAGGTTGACGGCGAACTGCTCGAGCGCGGACTTGCCCGAACCCTTGCCGGATTCGTCCTTGTCCTCGGATTCGTTTTGCTGCTCCTGCGGCGCAGCCGGCTGGTTGTTCTTGGCGATGCCGTGGCTGATGTAGTTGACGACATCGAGCCGGGTCACGCCCTGCTCGTTGAGCAGGAACACCGCGTGGGTGTCCTTCTCGGCAAACAGCGCCACCAGCACGTTCAGCGTCGAGACGCGCTTCTTGCCCGAGGCCTGCACGTGATAGATGGCCCGCTGCAGCACCCGCTGGAACGACAGCGTCGGCTGCACTTCCTGGCTGCCGCCGGCGTCCTTGTTCGAGTGGATGTTCTGCGCGATGTACTCGCGCAACCCGCCTTCGAGTTTGTCGAGATCGCCACCGCTGGCGGTCAGGACTTCGCTGACGTTGGAGTCGGACAGCAGAGCCAGCAGCAGGTGTTCGACGGTCAACAACTCATGGCCGTCACTGCGGGCTGCGAGGAACGCTGCATCAAGGGCTTTCTGCAATTCATCGCTGAGCATGGTCATTTCCTGAAAGGGTCTGAACGGTACTCTGGGGTCGGACTCGAGGCTTTACCAGACCATCATGCATCGTCTTTGCACGAATTTGGGACACGCAAAAGCCGCACCACTGTAGGCCGCAGCCGTCGCTTCAAAGCGGATCAGTCCGGAGTGGCGGAGACAGGCGCACGGCCAGCCGTCAAACGGTAGTGCCCGGTGCCTTCGACCGCTGCGCGCCGGCATCGGGATCGGCCTGAAAACACGCGGATGAGGCGAATTGACCACAGCGCGATGGCGGCCGCAGAACCCCGCGCCGGAAATCCGTCGCGAGTCTGATGCGCAGACTTTGGATCGATGTACGCCCAGCGTTCACGCTTCAACAGCGTGGATCGTTCAGGCGGATGCGGAAGCCTTCGTCGCCGACTGCAGTCGGCGCCGGTGGCGCTCAGACCTTTTCCATCACCGTCAGCAGCGGGTGGTGATTCTTGCGGGCGAAGCTGTTGACTTGCGCCACCTTGGTCTCGGCGATCTCGGCCGGGAAGATGCCGGCGGTACCGCGTCCGGCCTGATGCACCTGCAGCATGATCTGCACGGCCTGCTCACGCGAGTGATGGAAGAACGTCTGCAGGACCTGCACCACGAACTCCATCGGCGTGAAGTCGTCGTTGATCATCACCACCTTGTACAGCGGTGGTTGTTTCAGTTCCGGCTTCGCCTCATCGACGACGAGGCCGGTGCCGGAATCTTGATCGGGACGTGAAGTTGGGTCAGCCATGCGCAGCATAGTAACGAATTGCCGCCCTGCCCCGAAGGACGGGCCGCCCATCGCGGCATCTTGCAGCGACCGGCGCTGCGATCACGGCCGCCATTCTGCGGTGCGCAGGACTGCTGCCGCCTGCTTGCTCCCGCCCGCAACAAAGCCCCGTTATCATGCCGCCGATGGCCACATTCCCCTCGTCGCGACTCAAATCCTTGCCGGCATCCGTGCCGGCGCTGACGGCGCGTTATGGACGACGCCTGCCCGACGCGGCCTGTCTGGTGCTGGTCGTGGTCATTGCCAAACTGGCCGCCAGCCTGCTGTGGGCGCTGATCCCCGTTCCGGACGACAGCATCTGGCAGCCGCCACCGGCTACCGCACCGCAAAACACCGTCAAACGTGGCAGCGTCGATCTGTCGTCGATCAGCAACGCGCACCTGTTCGGCCAGTACACGGCGCCGGCCGCACCGGCGTTGGCGGACCTTGCCGCAGCGCCCGACACGCAGCTGAACCTGACGCTGCTCGGCATCCTTTCGAACGGTCGCGACGACAAGGACAGCCGTTCGCGTGCGCTGATCGCGGCGCAGGGTGGCGAGGAGAAGCCCTACGCGGTCGGCGACGATGTCTCGCGCGGCGTGCAGCTGACCGCCATCTTTCCGGACCGGGTGATCCTCAATCGCAACGGTCGGCTGGAAACGCTGCGCCTCGACAAGGAAAGCACGAGCGGCCTTGGCGACTCCCCGATCTCGCAGATGCCGTCGTCGCAGGATCAGGAAATCGATTCAGGGGCTGCCGAATCGCTGTCACAGATCCGCTCGCAGCTGCTCGAGGATCCGTCGAAGGTGGCCGACTACATCCGCGTGCAGCCGGTCAACAGCGGCGGCGGACTGACCGGCTACCGGATCTATCCCGGGCGTGATCGCAGCGTGTTCGCCGCCGCCGGCCTGCGTCCGGGCGACATCGTGACGGCGGTCAACGGTACTTCGCTGAACGACCCGGCGCGCTCGCTGCAATTGCTGAACGACTTGAGCCAGAGCAGCCAGATCAACCTGACGGTCGATCGCGGCGGCCAGCCGCAAAGCTTCAGCATCAATCTCGAATAGCTGTTCCCGAACCCATGGCGCGCCTTGCGGCAGCCGAACCCGAAGCCCGCTCGACATCGACATGAACTCACGCAAGACCCTGAAGCGCGCCGTGCTGGCGGCTGCCATTGCAGCCACGGTCGCTGCGGCCGGCACTTCGCTGCTGGCCCAGGCGGCCCGCAGTCGCGGCGCCGAAGTGACGCTGAACCTGAAGGACGCGGAAATCTCGACGCTGATCGCCACCGTCAGCGAAGTCACCGGCAAGAACTTCATCGTCGACCCGCGAGTCCGCGGCAAGGTCACCGTGGTGTCGTCAAGCCCGATGGATTCCGCGGGCGTCTACGAAACCTTCCTCGCGGTGCTGCAGGTGCAGGGCTTTGCCGCGATCCCGGCCGGTGATGCGATCAAGATCGTCCCGGAAACCAATGCTCGTACCGACGGCGGTGGCCTGATTTCCAATGGCCGCGGCGTGCCGCTCGATGAAATCGTCACCCACGTCTACTCGGTGCAGAACGTTTCGGCCTCGCAGCTGGTGGCCATCCTGCGACCGCTGATCTCGCAGAGCGGCCACTTCGCCGCCTATGCCGGCAACAATTCGCTGATCATTTCCGACCGTGCGGCCAACGTCACCCGCATCGAGCGCCTGATCGCCCAGATCGACCAGAGCGGCGATCGCGAGATCGACGTGATCAAGCTCGAGAACGCCTCTGCAGGCGATGTCGTACGCATCCTGACCACGCTGGCCCAGGCGGCCAAGCAGGCTGATCCGACTGCCCAGGCCGGTTCGGTCATCGCCGACGAACGCAGCAACAGCGTGCTGATCAGCGGCGAAAAGAGCGAGCGCGGCCGCATGGCCGACATCGTTCGCCGCCTTGACCTGCCCGGCCCGAGCGGCGGCGACACGCAGGTGTTCTATCTGAACTACGCCAGCGCCGAAAACCTCGCGCCGATCCTTGAAGGCTACGCGCAGGCAGCAGCGTCGGCGGCACGTGCACCGGCCGGCGGCGGCGCTGCAGGCGGCGCGCCGGCCGCCGCGCCGGCCTCGTCCGGCGGCGGCAACGGCACGACCCGGGTCATTGCCGACAAGGACACCAACTCGCTGGTGGTGACCGCGGCACCGAAGGAAATGCTGGCGATCCGCAATGTCATCAACCAGCTCGACATTCGTCGTCGCCAGGTGCTGGTCGAAGCGATCATTGCCGAAGTCAGCCAGACCAAGGCCAGCGAGCTCGGCCTCGACTATGCCGCCTACAACCCGAAGGTCGGCGCGATCACCGGCATCCTCAACCAGTCGACGCAGGGCGCGCTGTCAGCGCTGGCCAGTGCCGGCGCCAGTGCGGCGACGACAGCAGCGACCGGCGGTACCAGCACCATCCTGTCGGCAGCGGCTTCGCTGATCGGCTCCGGGGCCACGGCCGGCGGCGGCGGCTTCACCAAGGGCGGCTCGTTCTTCGGCGTGCTGCTGCGGGCGCTGGCTTCCGATGGCGACACCAACATCCTGTCGACGCCGCAGCTGACCACGCTCGACAACGAGGAAGCCAAGCTCAGCGTCGGCCAGGAAGTGCCGTTCCTGACCGGCAGCTTCTCGAACACCGGCGGCGGCGCCACCAATGGCGCGGTCAACCCGTTCCAGACCATCGAACGCAAGGAAGTTGGCCTGAAGCTCGGCATCACCCCGACGATCAACGAGAACAACGGCCTGAAGCTGAAGATCGATCTGGAAAGCTCGGGCATCGCCAGCGGCGGCGCCGGCACCGCGAGCCTGATCACCAACAAGCGCACAGTGACCAATTCGGTGTCGGTGGAAGGTGACCAGATCCTGTTCATCGGCGGCCTGATCGACAACCAGCTGACCGACTCGCAAAGCCGCATCCCGCTGCTGTCGAGCATTCCGGTGCTCGGCAACCTGTTCAAGTCGCGCTCGGTCCGCAAGGCCAAGACCAACCTGATGATCTTCATCCATCCGGTGATCCTCGACGATCGCACCGAGGCCGACTACTACACCCGCAAGCGCTACGACGGCGTGCGCAGCGCCGAGGTTCGTGCCGCACAGGGCGCCGTGCCGCTGATCGGTGGCGCCCGTCCGGTGCTGCCGGAATACAACAGCTACGAGCCGTACGCGAAGCCGGACGTGCCGCAGGAATCCGTCCCGGCGCAGGCGCCGGCGGCAGCAGAAGCGCCGGTCGCTGCGCCGGCCCCGTAAGCACCACGTCGACGAGCCCATGGACGCTGCCAGCAATGCCCTGCGCCGCCCGCCGTTCGCCTTCGCGAAGCGGCATGGCCTGATCGTGTCGAGCGACCTCGGCGACACCGTCGAACTGGTCTGCCGCCCCGGCATCAGCCTTGATGCCGTGCAGGAAGCACGGCGCTTCGTGCGCCGTCCGGTCAAGCTGAAGGCGGTCAGCCTCGACGAGTTCGACGCGCTGCTGCAGCGCACCTACGAAGGCCAGACCGGCGCCAGCGCGGCACTTGCCGATGGTCTGGAGGAAGACAAGGCCGACCTCGATTCGCTGAGTGCCGCACTCGCCGAAGCGCAGGACCTGCTGGAAAGCGACGACGACGCGCCGATCATCAAGTTCATCAACGGGCTGCTCGTCGAGGCGATCAAGGACAACGCGTCCGACATCCACATCGAGACCTTCGAGACGCGCGTGACGGTGCGTTTCCGCATCGACGGCGTGCTGCGCGAAATCCTCAATCCGCCGCGCTCGCTGGCGCCGAAGATCATCTCGCGCGTCAAGATCATGGCCAAGCTCGACATCGCCGAAAAGCGCCTGCCGCAGGACGGCCGCATCAGCCGCGCCTTCGGTGGCCGCAAGGTCGATGTCCGTGTCTCGACGATCCCCACCGGCGCCAATGCCGAGCGGGTGGTGATGCGTATTCTCGACAAGCAGGCCGAGCGTCTGGATCTGGAGCAGCTCGGGCTGGGCCCGGTGCAGACCGCGACCTTGAAGCGGATCATCAACCGGCCGTACGGCATCATGCTGGTCACCGGCCCGACCGGCTCGGGCAAGACCACCACGCTGTACTCGGCGCTGTCGACCCTGAACGATCGCAGCCGCAACATCATGACGGTCGAGGACCCGATCGAGTACTACATCGACGGTGTCGGCCAGACCCAGGTGAACCTGCGCGTCGAGATGACCTTCGCGAAGGGCCTGCGCGCGATCCTGCGTCAGGACCCGGACGTGGTGATGGTCGGCGAAATCCGTGATCTCGATACCGCGCAGATCGCCGTGCAGGCGTCCCAGACCGGCCATCTGGTGATGTCGACCCTGCACACCAATACCGCTGTCGGCGCCGTCACTCGCCTGCGCGACATGGGTGTCGAGCCCTATCAGCTGTCATCGTCGCTGGTCGGCCTGATGGCGCAGCGCCTGGTGCGCACGCTGTGCAAGCACTGCAAGACGCCGTATCAGCCGAAGCAGACCGAACTGGAGCAGCTCGGTGTGCCGGGCCGCAGCGATCTGGTGCTGTACAAGCCGGTCGGCTGCCCGCTGTGCCGACACACCGGCTATGCCGGCCGCAGCGGCATTCACGAGATCATCGAGGTCGATCGCCGTCTCGAAACGCTGATCCACGACAACGCCTCCGAGCAGATCCTCGAAGCTGCTGCCCGCGAGCGCACGCCAGGCATCCTGCAGTCCGGCCGCAACAAGGTGATCGCCGGCGAGACCACGCTCAGCGAAGTGCTGCGTGTCACCATCGAGGAAGGTTGAAGCGCTGCGCGCTTTCGGAAGGGCCCTGAATGGCACTTCCGAGCAGCGAATCAACGAGCGGCAGCCCCACGGCCGCTGCCCGAATCAAATTGTCAGCTCGTAGCTAGCATCAACCCGATACCCGCCTGCCATGTCCGCCTACGAATACAGCGCCCTCGATGCCCGCGGCAAGCAGGTCAAGGGGCTGATCGAAGGCGATACCCAGCGTCAGGTGCGGCAGTCGCTGCGCGAGCGCGGGCTGACGCCGCTGGAAATCCGCGAAGTCGCCGAAAAGGCCGTCCGCGCATCGAACGCCGGCGGTTTCTCGATGAACCGGGGCGGCAGCTTCAATTCCACCGAGCTGTCGCTGTTCACCCGTCAGCTGGCGACCTTGATCCGTTCCGGCCTGCCGCTCGACGAGGCGCTGGCGGCCGTATCGCAGCAGAGCGAGTCGAAGCGCGTGCAGCGGGTGACGCTCGGCGTGCGCTCGCGGGTCACCGAAGGCAACAGCCTGGCCAAGGCGCTGGGCGACTTTCCCGGCGCGTTCCCGCCGCTGTTCCGCGCCACCATCGAAGCCGGCGAATCGGCCGGCAAGCTCGATTCGGTGCTGGAACGCCTCGCCGACTACGCAGAGCGTTCGCAGGCGATTCGCAGCAAGGTGATGCTGGCCACGTTCTACCCGGCGATCCTGACCTTCGTCGCCATCGGCGTGATCGCGCTGCTGATGTCGTACGTGGTGCCGAAAGTGGTCGGCGTGTTCGATTCGATTGGCGCCGATCTGCCGCCGCTGACCAAGGGCCTGATCGCCACCAGCGACTTCCTGCAGGCCTGGGGCCTGACCCTGCTGATCGCGTTGGTGCTTGGCTTCCTCGCGTTCAAGCAGGCGCTGAAAGGCGACGCCTTCCGCCGCAAGTACCACCTCTGGGTGCTGCGTCTGCCGCTGATCGGTAGGCTCGCGCGCGGCGCCAATACCGGCCGCTTCATGCGCACTCTGGGCATTCTGTTCGGCTCTGGCGTGCCGATTCTCGATGCCATGCGCATCGGCTCGCAGGTGGTCGAGAACCTGCCGATGAAGGAAGCGATCGACGCCGCCGCCAAGCGCGTCCGCGAAGGCGCGAGCCTGAACAAGTCGCTGGCCGAAAGCCGGCTGTTTCCGCCGATCACGATGCACCTGATCGGTTCGGGTGAAGCCTCCGGGAAGCTCGATGAAATGCTCGACCGGGCAGCCGAGAATCAGGAGCGCGAGCTGGAAACGCTGATTGCCGCGCTGATGAGCCTGTTCGAACCGATCCTGATCCTGACCATGGGCTCGGTGGTGCTGCTGATCGTGCTGGCCATCCTGCTGCCGATCTTCAACCTGAATCAGCTGGTGCAGTAGTCGCGCCGCTCAGTTGCGGACGTGCGCCGATGACGGTGTCGGCGCCACTGCAGCTTCGAGCGTCGCCGACAGCACCTGAGGCCCGATGTCCGGCGTAATCCGCCGATACAGCCACCAAAGCACGTAGCCGCCACCGGTCATGGCAGCGGCAGCCGATGCCAGCAGGATCGGCGAGGCATCGACCACCGGCGCGACCATGCCGGACACCGCAGCCGACACGCCGAGGCTGATCGTCGCCTGTACCGATGCGGCGGCGCCACGCACGGCCGGAAAGCGATCGAGCATCAGCAAGGTCAGGGTTGGAAAGGCCAAGGTCACGCCCATGCCGATGATGCCGACCGGCAGCACGAACCACGGCACCGCCGGCTGCAGCCAGAGACTGCTGGCGAGATTCAGTGCCGTGCCGATGCCCATCAGGCCGAAGCCGACGCTGACGGTGCGCAGCGGACTCATCTTCCCGGCCATCCGCGCCGAAGTCGCCGAGCCCATCATCATCCCGGCGATGACCGGAACGAACAGCCAGGCGAACTGGGTCTCCGACAGCTTCAGCAGGTTCAGCACCACCGATGGTGCCGAGGCGATGTAGGTGAACAGCGCCGCGAAGTTCAGCGACGCCGCGAAGCCCAGCAGCAGGAACCGGTGATCGCCGACGACGCCGCGATAGGTCCGCAGCAGCGGCCGCACTTCGAAGCGCGTGCGCCGCTCGCGCGGATGGGTTTCCGGCAGTGCCGCAAGCGATGCGGCGACCAGCAGCAGCGTGAAACCGCCGAGCAGCCAGAAGATCGCCCGCCAGCCGGCCAGCCCCAGCACGAAACCGCCGATGATCGGCGCGACGGCCGGCGCGAAGCCGAAGATGAAGCTGACTTGCGACATCAGCCGCTGGGCATCGGCGCCGTCGTAGCGATCGCGAATCATCGCGCGGCCGACGATCATGCCGGCCCCGGCAGCAATGCCCTGCAGCGCCCGGAACACCAGCAAGGTCCGGTACGAGTCGGCCAGCGCGCAGCCGGCACAGGCGGCGGCGAACAGCAGCATCGACCACAGGATCACGCCGCGCCGTCCGTAGGCATCCGACAGCGGACCGTGCAGCAGCGACATCGCTGCGAATGCCAGCAGGTAGACGCTCAGACTCTGCTGCATCGCCACGCTGGTCACCGAGAACTCGGCTTCCATGATCCGGAACGCGGGGAAGAAGGCGTCGATCGAAAACGGACCGAGCATCGCCATGCCGGCCAGCAGCGGCGCCAGAAGCTTCGGGTTGGCGCGGTAGCGGTTCATCGCCGACAGCCTAGACGGCTGCGGACGTCGAGGTCGGCTGCGCGCTCAGCGATTCCGCCAGCAGATTGGAAATGCGATCCGGCACCTTGTTCTCGACCGCCCGCATCGCCACTTCGATCGCGTTGGCGAAGGCCAGCGCATCGGCGCCGCCGTGGCTCTTGATCACGGTGCCGGTCAGGCCAACCAGGCTGGCACCGTTGTAGCGCCGTGGATCCATCCGCCGCGCCAGCTGGCGCAGCACCGAACGCGCCACCAGCGCGATCGCCTTGGTCAGCCAGTCGCGCGTGAACTCCTCGCGCATGAAGTGGGTGACCAGCTTGGCCACGCCCTCGCCCGCCTTCAGTGCGACGTTGCCGACAAAGCCGTCGCAGACCACGACATCGACCGGATGCAGGAAGATGCCATCGCCTTCGATAAAGCCACCGTAGTTCAGCTTCGATGCGGCGATCAGCGTCGCAGCCTGCTTGATCGTCTCGTTGCCCTTGATCTCTTCCTCGCCGATGTTCAGCAAGGCGACCTTGGGCCGCTCTACGCCATGCAGCGCCGTGACCAGCGCCGACCCCATCACTGCGAACTGGAACAGCTGTTCGGCCGAGCACGAGGCATTCGCTCCGAGATCGAGCACATGCGTCGCTCCGGTCACCGTCGGCATCGGCGAAATGATCGCCGGCCGGTCGATGCCGGGCAGGGTCTTCAGAACGAACTTCGCAATTGCCATCAGCGCGCCAGTATTGCCGGCGGACACAGCCGCATTCGCCTCGCCGGACTTGACGAGGTTGATGGCGACCCGCATCGACGAATCCTTCTTGCCGCGCAGCGCTTTCGACGGCAATTCATCCATGGCGACGACCTGCGTCGCGTGACGAATGCTGATCCGGGGATCTTTGCCGCGCTTGTGCTGCGCCAGCTCACGCGCAAGCTGATCCTCGTCACCGACGAGGATCAGCCTCAGGTTGGGATGATCATCGAGCGCCTGCAGGGCAGCTTCCACGACAACGCGGTGACCGTGGTCACCGCTCATCGCGTCAAGTGCCAGCAGGACGGGCGCGGTCATGACTGCGCCATGGCAGCGGGCGGAAGCGGAAAGGTCCGTTCAGCGCGCTGCCGTCGAAGCTCAGGCTTCGTCAGCGACTTCTGCAGTCTTCATCTCGATCACGCGCTTGCCGCGGTAGAAACCGTCGGCAGTGACGTGATGACGCAGGTGCGTTTCGCCCGACGTCGAGTCGACCGACAACGTCGGTGCGCTCAGCGCGTCATGAGCACGGCGCATGCCGCGGCGGGAACGGGATTTCTTCGATTTTGCGACAGCCATGGGGAACTCCGGTGGGCTCAGGGTACGCCCAGGGGCGCGAATTCTATCCTGATTGCCTGGGAAAAGGCAGGAAAATTCTGCATCGATGTTGAAGCCGGCGATCTCAGCCCGGTTCGCAGTCCTCGCGCTCGCAGCGCGGCGCATACGGCAGTGCCAGCAGCACTTCTTCCTCGACCACCGCATGAAAGAGCACCTGATCGTCCTCGATCAGCAGCGGCTCGGAATCCTTCAGCACCCGGCTCTCCTCTTCTTCATTGAAGACAAGGCGCAGATCGATCGCCGTATCCAGCGGCCACTGGAACGGGCGCAGGCAGCGCTGACAGGTCACCGAAAGTGCCCCGCGCACCCGACCTTCAAGCTTCGGCACTCGGGTCTTGTCGCGGCGCAGCTGCAATTCCACCTGCAGATCGCCGGCCGGGTCGACCGTCACCGCCCGCAGCCGCTCGAGCCGCGTGATCGGCAGCGCGCCCTGGTAGCTGGCCTCGCGCGTCAGCGCACTGGAGACCTTGGCATGCAGCGGCAGCAATCGGCGGACAGGTTCGTTCATGGCGCGACTTTACCAGCGGCCGCCTCGTGAACAGCGTCCGGATGGCGGGCCTGCGCGTCCATTCATTGAATCCGCGATCATCGCCCCCACACCTCGCAGGCGCGGCAAAGACGTCTGGCCCTTGCGCAGCCTGCCCGATCACCGCCCGCCTGACGCCGTGCAACTGATCGTTTACATATCGAGAAGCGTCCGGAAACGCCATGCAAGACCTGCTGCTGCAGTACGGCCTGTTCCTCGCCAAGACCCTGACCTGGATCGTCGCGATCGTTGCTGTCGTTGCACTGATCGCCAACGTCGTCCGCGAAAGTCGCGGCCAGGTCGGCGAGCGGCTGGAAGTGAAGCACCTCAACGAGCGTTACAAGGACATGGCCGAGGTGTTGAATCTCGACCTGCTCGATGAAGCCGATCACAAGGCGCTCGAAAAGCAGCGCAAGGCCGAGGCAAAAGCCGAGAAAAAGGCCGCCAAGCGCGGCGAAGCGCCGCCACCGAAACCCCGACTGTTCGTGCTCGATTTCGAAGGCGACATCGAAGCTTCGCAGGTCGGCGCGCTGCGCGAGGAAGTCAGCGCGCTGCTGCAGGTGGCCAAGCCGGACGACGCAGTGCTGGTGCGCCTCGACAGCGGTGGCGGCATCGTTCATTCATATGGACTGGCCGCATCCCAGTTGAAGCGCATCCGCGATCGCGGCTTCCGCCTGATCGTGTCGATCGACAAGGTCGCCGCCAGCGGCGGTTACATGATGGCCTGTGTGGCCGACGAGATCGTCGCCGCGCCCTTCGCCGTGGTCGGTTCGATCGGCGTCGTTGCGCAGATGCCGAACTTCCATCGGCTGCTCGACAAGAACGCCATCGATGTCGAACTGCATACCGCCGGCGAGTACAAGCGCACCTTGACGATGTTCGGCGAGAACACCGACGCCGCACGCGCCAAGTTCAAGCAGGAACTCGACGAGATCCACACGCTGTTCAAGTCGTTCGTGTCCGATAACCGCAAGCAGCTGGCCATCGACCGGGTCGCGACCGGCGAGCACTGGTACGGCACGCAGGCGCTGGAACTGGGCCTGGTCGACCGTCTGCAGACCAGCGACGACCTGCTGCTCGACGCGGTCAAGGAACGCGAGGTGTACGAAATCCACTTCCGGGTCAAGCGCGGACTGCGCGAGCAGCTGATCGGCTCGCTGACCCGGCTGGCCGGCGCCGGCCTGCGCGGCGTCTGGCGTCCGGCGGCCCGGATGCAGGCGCTTCCGGGCATCGAATCGTCGCGCTTGAATCCGCCGCAATAGCCGGAAAATTCCGTCAACGACAACTGAACCTTGCCGCTCGCGCCACGGTCACACCGCCACGTTCTTCCCCGAACGATCAACAGAACAGAACCCAGGACAGTCATGATGAACCTACGTGCTTTCATGAAAACCGCGGCGATCGCCAGCGCCGCCGGCGTGCTGGCCACGGTCGCGACCTTGAGTCTGTCGACCACGGCCCCGGCGCCACTGCATGCCGATGTGCCAACCAGCCTGCTCGCCGCACCGACCGCGACTGGCCAGCTGCCGTCGCTGGCGCCGATGCTGAAGGGCGTGCTGCCGGCGGTCGTCAACATCGCGGTGGTCGGCAAGGCTCAGCCGCAGCAGCAGAATCCGCTGCTCAACGATCCGTTCTTCCGCCGCTTCTTCGATGTTCCGGAAGGCCAGCAGCAACAGCAGCCGCAGCAGCGCGAAGCGCCGCAGGGTATCGGCTCCGGCGTGATCGTCGACGCGGCCAAGGGCTACGTGATCACCAACAATCACGTGGTCGCCGACGCCGAAGTGATCAAGGTCCGCTTGAGCGATGACCGCGAACTCGATGCCAAGCTGGTCGGCACCGATCCGGACACCGATCTGGCCGTGCTCAAGATCGAGCCGAAGAACCTGACTGCACTGGTGATTTCGGACTCCGACAAGCTCGAAGTCGGCGATTTCGTCGTCGCCATCGGCTCGCCGTTCGGCCTGCGCCAGACGGTGACCTCGGGCATCGTCTCCGGCCTCGGCCGCCAGGGACTCGGCGAAGGCTACGAAGACTTCATCCAGACCGATGCTTCGATCAACCCGGGCAATTCCGGCGGCGCGCTGATCAACCTGCGCGGCGAACTGATCGGCATCAACAGCCAGATCCTGTCGCGCTCGGGCGGCAACATCGGCATCGGTTTCGCGATCCCGACCAATCTGGTCAAGAGCGTGATGGCCCAGCTGGTCGAGAACGGCAGCGTGGTGCGCGGCCGCATCGGCATTCAGGGCGGTCAGGAACTGACGCCGGAACTGGCCAAGGCCTTCAACGTGCCGGGCGGCAAGGGTGCCTTGATCGGCAAGGTGGTGCCGGATTCGCCGGCGGCCAAGGGTGGCCTGCAGGACGGCGACATCGTGATCGAAGCCAACGGCAAGGCGATCAAGGACTTCGGCCAGCTGCGCTACATGGTTGGCCTGCTGCGGGTCGGCGACAAGGTCAACATGAAGATCCTGCGCGACGGCAAGCAGAAGGATGTGACGGTCACCGTCGGCAAGAACACCGACAACGAGCGCACCGCTGCTGCCGACACCCTGCACCCGGCGCTGAAGGGCGCGACCTTCGGCCCGCTGGCCGGTCCTGCAGCCGAAGCGGCCAAGACGGCCGGCGTCAAGGGCGTGATGATCACGCAGGTTGATCCGCGCTCGGTCGCTGCCAAGAACGGCCTGCGTCCGAACGACATCGTGCTCAGCGTCAACCGTCGCCCGGTGGCCACGGTGGCCGACTTCGAGCGCCTCGCCGCGCAGAAGGATGGTCAGCTGCTGCTGCAGGTACTGCGCGGCCAGGGCGCGTTCTTCGTGATCCTGGAGCCGTGATCGCCAGCCGGTCCTGAAGCACTGCGGTTTGCGGTCATGACGCGGGCCTGTCGAAAGACAGGCCCGCGTTATACTTTTGGCAGCCCCATCACGCCACGCCCATGCTCGAGAGCGAAGTCGCCCAGTTGGATGAACGCGTGCAGCGACTGATCGCGGCATTTCGTCACGAACGGCTCGAGAAGAAGCGGGCGATCCAGGAACGGGATCGCCTGCTGGCGCTGAATGCCGAACTGAAGCGGCGCATCGAAGCTGTGGTCGAGCGCATCCGGCTGCTGGAAACCGACCCGAACGTCTGAGTCCCGAGCAAGCACGATGAGCAACGATACCGAGCAGCCGGAAACGATGACCGTGACGGTGCGCATCATGTCGCGCGAGTACACCGTGACCTGCCCGCCCGACGAGCACGAAGGTCTGGTTGCATCGGCCGATTATCTGAACGAGCGGATGACGGCGATCCGCCGCCGCGGGAAGGCGCTGGGGGCGGAACGGATCGCGGTGATGACGGCGCTGAATCTGGCGCGCGAACTGCTGGCACTGAAGGGCGATCCGGCGCTGGCTCGCCCGGATCAGGCAGTCGTCGACAAGCTTCAGCAGATGTCGTTCGACATCGACCAAACGCTGGATTCACCCGACTGAAGGCAGCGTCGATGGGCCTTGAAACGAGGCCTTTCGTGCTAATGTTTGTCGCGTGTCTCCTGCGGTGTTCGATGTTCGTCAGGAACCCTTGAGCCTAATTCACAGCAACGGGAACCATAACGACGCAGGGTGTGCAGGCCCGCCCCGTAGCGGGAAGCCCAAATGCATTGTGCGGTGCCCACTTGAGACCTCCGTCTCAAGGTCGAAGACGGATGACGGCACAGGCGGGAGACACCTTTCCAAATTCCATCGCAGCGCAGAAGTCGGCGCTGCGATCGCTGTTGCGCAAGCGCCGCAGCAGCATCCCGCGCAGTGATCGCCGCAAGGCTGCGCGCCGCGCCGCGCAAGTGCTTCTGAAGCGCCTGCCGCCGCGCTGCAGGATCGCCATCTACCTGTCGGTGCACTCGGAGCTTTCGACCGAACCGCTATGCGCGGCGCTGCTGCGTGCCGGGCATAAACTGTCGGTGCCGGTCACCCTGCGCGACTGGCAGATGCGCTTCCTGCCGTACGACCGGAACACGGCGATCCGCGCCAACGGCCCGCTGCGACTGCCGGAGCCGGTGGCCCGCAGACCGATGCGCAGCGCGCGCCATTTCGATGTGATCCTGCTGCCGCTGCTCGGCTTCGATGCCAGCGGCGGCCGGCTTGGCAACGGCGGCGGCTACTACGATCGGGCGCTGGCCGGTGCGCGCACCGGCAGACAGCCGAAGCGCATCGGCTACGCTTACGCGCTGCAACAGGTCGAAGCGCTGCCGATGGACGCCTTCGACGTCCGCCTCGATGCCGTGGTCACCGAACGCGGCTGGCAGCGCTTCCCGAAACACTTTTGAACCGAACCCGCGTCCTGCAATGAACTACTGGCTGATGAAGTCCGAACCGGACTGCTTCTCGATCGACGATCTCGCCACACGCCCGAAAAAGACCGAAGCCTGGGACGGCGTGCGCAACTACCAGGCGCGCAATTTCATGCGCGACGGCATGAAGATCGGCGACGGCGTGTTCTTCTACCACTCGAACTGCGAGGTCCCCGGCATCGTCGGCCTGGCGACGATCGCCTCGACCGCGTACCCGGACCCGACGCAGTTCATCAAGGACCACGATCACTACGATCCGACCGCCAAGCCTGAAGAGCCGCGCTGGCTGCTGGTCGACGTCAAGTACCAGCGCAAGCTCAAGCGCACCATTTCGCTGGCGGAGCTGAAGGCGCAGGAGGCTGCCCTGCCCGGCTTCCAGCTGCTGATGAAGGGCAACCGGCTTTCGATCATCCCGGTGCGCAAGGAGCACTGGGACCACATACTCGCGCTCGAGTAACGCGAGCCCAGCACCGGCCGTCATCGCCAGCCCGCCCGCAGCGCCCGTGACCCGCAGCCGCGGGTCGCCAAGCTTGGGGAATATGCGATGCCGAATGCCGAACTGCTGTCCTTCCTGCTCGCCGCCGCCGCAAAACTGTCCGGCTATCCGGAGATTCCGGTCGCGCAATTGCCGCCGGTGCGGGCGGTGTCGGTCGATACCATTGCGCAGGCGATCTGCCCGGAGCAGCGATCCGGCTGCACCGGGATCGCCGCGACCTTCGAGACCGAGTCCTACGTGATCCTGATCCGCGACTCGCTGGATCTGGAAGACACCGCCGACAACTCGTTCCTGCTGCACGAGTTCGTTCACGTGCTGCAGTGGAAGGCGCACGGCGACGCGATCTTCAAGGACTGCCCGACCACGCTGAAGACCGAAGGCGAGGCCTATCGCGCGCAGAACGCATACCTGAAGCGGGAAGGCCAGTTCCTGCGCTTCGGCGAGATGCTGGCCTACACCCAGTGCGCCGATGACACCGGCACGCTGTTCCCGCGCGATGCGATGGCGACGCCCGATGCCGGAAAGCCGACTGGAAACCCGGCCGTCACGCCGGAGATGCTCGGCCCGCTGCCCTGACCGGACAGGCCAGGCCGGGATCAGCCGCCGGCAATGAACAGCTTGTAGGCCGGATTCTCGCTTTCGTCGTGGTACTCGTAGCCGAGCGCGTCGAGCGCGCGCCGGCATTCGGCGCGTTCCTTCTTCGGCACCTGCAGGCCGCACAGCACGCGGCCATAAGCGGCGCCGTGATTGCGGTAGTGGAACAGCGAGATGTTCCAGCGAGCCCCGACGGCGCCCAGGAAATCGGCCAGCGCGCCCGGGCGTTCCGGGAACTCGAAGCGGAACAGGCGCTCGTCGGCAAGTCCTGGCGCGCGCCCGCCGACCATGTAGCGGACGTGGACCTTGGCCATCTCGTCGTCAGTCAGATCGGCCACCTGGTAGCCATCGGCGCGCAGCGCCTCGATCGCAGCGACGCGGGCCGCCTGATCGTCGAAATGCACGCCGGCAAACACGTGGGCCGCGCTGGCGCTGGCGTAGCGATAGTTGAACTCGGTGATCGGCCGTCGGCCGAGCTGTTTCAGGAAGCGCCTGAAGCTGCCCGGCTGCTCGGGAATGGTCACCGCCAGCAGCGTTTCGCGGCCATCGCCAAGCTCGGCACGCTCGGCGATATGGCGCAGCCGGTCGAAATTCAGATTGGCACCGCTGATCGTCGCGACCAAGGTCTTGCCGGTCTCGCCGGTCTGCGCGACCCACTTCTTGATGCCGGCCACGGCCAGCGCGCCGGCCGGCTCGGGCAGCGAGCGGTTTTCGGCGAAGACATCGCGAATCGCGGCACAGATCTCATCGGCCGACACGCGCAGCCAGCCGTCGACGGTGTCCTTGCAGACCTTGAACGGCTCGGCTCCGGCCTGGCGCACCGCGACACCATCGGCAAACAGCCCGACCTGCGGCAGCTTCACGCGCCGCCCGGCTTCCAGCGCCTGTGCCATGCAGTCGGAATCGTCCGGCTCGACGCTGATCACCTTGACCCCCGGCCGCACCGCCTTGATCCACGCCGCGATGCCAGCCAGCAGGCCGCCGCCGCCAGTGCAGACGAAGATCGCGTCACAGGCGCCATCGGGGCCGATCTGCTCGAGGATTTCCTTGGCCACCGTGCCCTGCCCGGCGATGACGTCGGCATCGTCGTACGGCGGGATCATCGTCAGTCCCTTGGTCTCGGCCAGTTCGGCGGCATGTGCCGCGGCATCGTCGAAGGCATCACCAAACAGCACAATCTTGCCGCCGAGCGCGCGCACCGAATCGACCTTCACCGATGGTGTCGTGCGCGGCATGACGATCCAGGCCGGGATGCCGAGCCGCTTGCCAGCCAGTGCCACGCCCTGAGCATGGTTGCCGGCGCTGGCGCAGATCACGCCGCGAGCGCGCGCGGCATCCGGCAGCTGGACGATCTTGTTGTAGGCGCCTCGGAGCTTGAACGAGCGAACGCTCTGGGTGTCCTCGCGCTTCAGCAGCACCTTGTTTCCCAACCGGGCCGACAGCTTCGGCGCCAACTCCAGTGCCGACACGATCGCCACGTCGTAGACCCGGGCGCGCTCGATGCGCGCCTGGTAGTCGGCAAGCAGGCGCTCGCGGTCGGAGCGGGACGCCTTGGCAGCGGCAGGGGCAGCGGAGTCGGTCACGGCAGTCGGCAGCTCTGGATCACGGGGCACGGCGAGTGCCGGATCACGGGCGGATCGGCATCGGGGGTCGCGTATCATACCGTCCGCCTTCCCGCGCCCTGCCCTGCGAGCTTGATGCCCGTGACGTCTTCCACTGCGCCAGCGCCTGCCGCCGCCCCAGCCTCCGCCGCCGACACGATCGCCTTCATCGGCGGCGGCAACATGGCCGCAAGCCTGATCGGCGGCCTCGTCGCGGCTGGCCATCCGGCCGCCCATATTCGCGTCTCCGAGCCGGACGGCGAACGCGCCGCCGCGCTCGCCGCCCGCTTCGGTCTGGTCATTGCCGCCGACAACGTCGATGCGGCAACCGGCGCCGACATCGTCGTGCTGGCAACCAAGCCGCAGCAGGTGGCGTCTGCCATCCGCGGCCTGCAGCTGTCGGTCGACGCCACGCTGATCTCGATCTGCGCCGGTGTCCGCATCACCAGCCTGCGGGCCCTGATCGGCAATGGCAGCTGGAGCGGCGCCATCGTCAGGGCGATGCCGAACACGCCGGCGCTGTTCGGCGCCGGCATCACCGGGTTGTTCGCATCCGAAGGCGCCCCGCCACGCGCGCGGATGCAGGCGGAAACCGTGCTTGCCGCCGCCGGACAGGTCTGCTGGGTGGAATCCGAAACCCTGATGGACGCCGTCACGGCAGTGTCCGGTAGCGGCCCGGCGTACTTCTTCCTGCTGACCGAAGCGATGGCCGAAGCCGGCGTCGCCCTTGGCCTTGCGCCAGCCGATGCCAAAGCGCTGGCGCTGCAGACCTTCATCGGCGCCGCGAAGATGGCCGAAGGCACCGGCACCGACGTGGCCACGTTGCGCGCCCAGGTCACCTCCAAGGGCGGCACCACGCAGGCGGCGCTGGAAAGCCTTGAAGCGGCCGGATTTCGCCGCATCCTTGGCGATGCGCTGCAGGCGGCGGACCGCCGTGGCGCGCAGCTCGGCGATGAACTCGCTGCCACGATCTGAAGCACGGGGAACGACACCATCATCAACGTCATCTACAGCCTGTTCACCACCCTGCTCGATCTGGTGATCTGCGCGTTCCTGCTGCGCGTGCTGCTGCAACTGGTCAAGGCCAATTTCTACAACCCGATCTCGCAGCTGATCTGGAAGGTCACGCAGCCGGTGACGATGCCGCTGGTGCGCTTCGTGCCGCGCATCCGCAACGTCGACAGCCCGGCCGTGCTGGTGCTGGCCGTGGTCGCGGTGCTCGATATCTGGATCGTCGCCAGTCTCTACGGTCAAAGCCTGGAGTTCACGCGGATCCTTGGCCTTGCGGCACTGAAGGTGATCAGCCTCGGCCTGCGCATCTTCACCTTGAGCCTGCTGGTGGTGACGATCCTGTCGTGGGTCGGCCCTGGCGTGTCGAACCCGGCTGCCAATGTGCTGTGGAGCCTGACCGAGCCGGTGCTCAAGCCGGTGCGCCGGGTGATCCCGCTGGTGGCGGGACTGGATCTGTCGCCGATCCCGGTGATGATCCTGTTCCAGTCGCTCGACTCGTGGATGCGGGCATTGCTCGGTCTGTTCCACTGATGGCCGTGGCTGCCGATTCGGTCGGCGTCGTCACGCCGCGCAAGGTGGCGATCGCGACGCCGCTGCTGCTGGCCTGCGGCCGCGTGCTGCCGGGCTTCGAGCTGATGGTGGAGACCTACGGCGTGCTGAATGCGGCGCGCAGCAACGCGGTGCTGATCTGCCACGCGCTGTCTGGCGACCACCACGCCGCCGGCTACCACAGCGCCGATGACCGCAAGCCCGGCTGGTGGGATTCGGCGATCGGGCCCGGCAAGCCGATCGATACGACCAAGTTCTTCGTCGTCTGCCTGAACAACCTCGGCGGCTGCCGCGGCTCGACCGGCCCGACGACGATCAATCCGGAAACCGGCGCGCTGTGGGGCCCGGACTTCCCGATCGTCACGGTGCGCGACTGGGTGGCCTCGCAGGCGCTGCTGGCCGACCACCTCGGCATCGACGCCTGGGCAGCGGTGATCGGCGGCAGCCTCGGCGGCATGCAGGTGATGCAGTGGACGATCGATTGTCCGAACCGCGTGCGCCACGCGCTGGTCATCGCCGCAGCCCCGAGAATCTCGGCGCAGAACATCGCCTTCAACGAGATTGCCCGGCAGGCGATCCTGTCCGACCCCGACTTCCACGGCGGCCGCTACATCGAAGCCGGCGCCAAGCCGGAGCGCGGCCTGAAGCTGGCGCGCATGCTCGGCCACATCACCTATCTGTCCGATACCGCGATGCGCGCCCGTTTCGGCCGCATGCTTCGCGACGGCGATGGCCAGTACAACTTCAACTACGACGTCGAGTTCGAAGTTGAAAGCTACCTGCGTCATCAGGGCAATTCGTTCGTCGACCGCTTTGACGGCAACACCTATCTGCTGATGACCAAGGCGCTGGACTACTTCGATCCGGCCCGCGAGTACGGCGACGATCTGGCCAGCGCGTTCCGCACCGCGACCGCCAAGTTCCTGGTGGTCAGCTTCTCGGTCGACTGGCGCTTCTCGCCGGCCCGCTCGCGCGAGATCGTCAATGCGCTGATCGCCGCCGGGCGCGATGTCAGTTACGCCCGCATCGATTCGCAGCTCGGCCATGACGACTTCCTGATGCCGATCCCGCAATACCACGCGGTGCTGCGCAACTACCTCGACCGCGTTGCAGCGGAGGCCGGCTCATGAGCGTCAGCCTGCGTCCCGATCTGGCCTTGATCAGCAACTGGATCGCGCCCGGCTCGCGGATCCTCGATCTCGGCTGCGGCGATGGCGCGCTGCTGGCCCACCTCGCGAAGACCCGCCAGGTGCGCGGCTACGGACTGGAGATCGACGACGACAACGTCGCCGCCTGCATCGATGCCGGCATCAACGTGATCCAGGCCGACGTCGATGACGGCCTTGCCGAATTCGCCGATCGCTCGTTCGACTACGTGGTGATGACCCAGGCGCTGCAGGCGCTGGTGCGGCCGGATCAGGTGCTGGCGGAAATGCTGCGGGTGGGACGCGAAGTAATCGTCACCTTCCCGAACTTCGGCCACTGGCGCGTGCGTGTCGCCTTGCTCGGCGGTCACATGCCGCATACGCCGGCGCTGCCGGCGAACTGGTACGACACCGAGAACATCCACCTGTGCACGCTGGCCGATTTCGACGCGCTGTGCCGCGACGCGAACTGGCAGGTGCTGGAACGGGCGCTGCTCGACCGCAGCCATCGCACCGGTGCCAGCATTCGCGTGGCGCCGAACCTGTTCTGCGAAATCGCGCTGTACAAGCTGCGCCTGCCTGGCTGAAGGGCTTACCGGCCCGTCAGCCGAACGCTGCCACCACACAGCGGTTGCGGCCGGCACGCTTGGCCGCGTACATCGCTTCATCGGCCGCCCGGATCAGCTGCTCGCGGCTCTCGCCGTGCGGCGGGAACATCGCCAGCCCGATGCTGGCGCCGATTTCCAGCGTCACCGGCCCGTTGGCGGTGGCCACCACGTACGGCCGGCGCAGATCGCGACCGATCACCTCGCAGACGCGGAACCCGGCAGGTCCGCCGTCGTCGAGGCTTTCGAGGATCACCGCGAATTCGTCGCCACCGAGCCGGGCCACGGTGTCCTCGGTGCGCAGCAGCGCGCGCAGGCGATCGGCGATCGCCTTCAGCAATTCATCGCCGACCGGATGGCCCCAGGTGTCGTTGACCGGCTTGAAGCCGTCGATGTCGATGTAGGCCAGACCGAACTTGCGCTGGTGCCGACGGCTGCGCTCGATGGCGCTGTCGAGACGGTCCATGAACAGCATGCGATTCGGCAGGTCGGTCAGCACATCATGGCTGGCGCGGTGCCAGGCCAGCTTTTCAGTCTCGCGGCGCAGCGCGATCTCCTGCTCCAGCGCCCGCATGTGTGCCGACAACTGCTCCAGCGCGCCCTGCAGTTCGGACTTGCGCCGGTACAGTTCGAGGAATACGCCAACCTTGGATTTCAGGATCGCTTCGTTGACCGGCTTGGCGATGTAATCGACCGCGCCGGAGCCGTAGCCGCGCAGCCGGTGCATGTCGTCGTAGGCGGCGCTGATGAAAATGATCGGCGTGTCCTTGCTGCCGTCATCGTCGCCCAGCAGTTCGGCCACTTCGAAGCCGTCCATTTCCGGCATGTTCACGTCGAGCAGGATCAGCGCGAAGTGGTGATCGAGGCAGGCGGCCAGCGCCTGGTTGCCGGAATCGGCCTCGATCAGTTCAGCGCCGGAACGCGCCAGCAGTCGGCGCAGCGCCAGCCGGTTCGCGGCATGGTCGTCGACGATCAGGATCTTCGGCAGGCCGGTCGGCTCGGCTTGGCATTCGAGTTCGGTCATCGGCAGCGTTCGTTGATCAGGGCGGCAAGGCGGATCAGACCGATAACGGCATCAGCCCCCGCATGCTTGAGCGCGGCCTGCGGCATCTGCGGCGCTTCCGCTTCGGCCGGATCCTGCACGACGGCGTAACCGCGATGCCGGCGTACCGCCAGCAGACCGTCGGCACCGTCGTCATTGGCACCGGTCAGGATCGCCGCGAGCAGACCGGCGCCATGAACCTCGGCTGCCGACTCGAACAGCACATCGACGGACGGCCGGACATGGCGGACGCGCGGATCGACCGACAGCATGAAACGACCATCGGCCTCCAGCAGCAGGTGATAGCCGGACGGCGCAACGTGGACCCGGCCGGGCCGCGCCGGTTCGCGCTCGCCGGCCTCGACAACCGGCAGTGCCGAATGCCGCGCCAGCAGCTCGACGAACAGCGCGTCGTCGTCGTCCTGACTGCGGTGACAGACGACGATCACCGGCACCGCCAGATCCGGCCGCAGCGCGGCCAGCAGCGTCGACAAGGCGCGCAGACCGCCAGTCGAACAGCCAAGAACCACCGCCGTGCTCACCATGCTGGCCGGACCGGGCATGGCGCGCCGATCACGCCGGCACTGCGCCGAGCCGGTAGATCCGGGCCCGCGCATCGAATTCGCAGAACTCGGCGGCGCTGGCCGCGAAGGCGATGCTTTCCTTGTTGCCCAGCACCAGATAGCCGCCGCGCACCAGGCTGTGGCGGAACAGGCCGAGCACCCGGTCCTGAAGCTCGTTGGTGAAGTAGATCAGCACGTTACGGCACAGGATCAGGTGCGCTTCGCAGAACACGCCGTCGGCCACCAGATTGTGATTGGCGAAGGTGATGTTGCGCTTGAGCCGCTCGTCGAGCTTCAGATGCTCGTACCGGGCGTGCCAGTAATCGCTGAGCGAAGCCGAGCCGCCGGCCGCCCGGTAGTTCTCCGACCAGGCCCGCGCCTCGGCGACCGGGAAGATGCCTTCCTGCGCCTGCGCCAGTGCCGCGTCGTTGAAATCGGTCGCGTAGATCTGGGTGCGCTCGTAGAGCCCGGCTTCCTCGAGCAGGATCGCCAGCGTGTAGACCTCCTCGCCGCGGGCGCAGCCGGCCTGCCAGATGTTGATGTGCGGATACGAGGCCAGCACCGGGAACACGTCGTCGGCCAGCGCCTTGAACACGAAAGGATTGCGGAACATCTCCGATACCGGCACCGACAGCCCGGCGATCACCGACGGCAGCAGGCCGTCGTCGTGCAGCACGCGCGTGGTCAGCTCGCCGATCGTCTGGCACTGGCGCGCGATCGCCAGCCCCTGCACGCGGCGCTTCAGCGAGGCACGTGCATAGCCGCTGAAGTCATAGCCATGGCGCAGCTGCAGAGCGCGGATGAACAGCTCCAGCTCGACATCGTCGGGATCGGGGCGGGCCATCAGGACTGGCCCGCATCTTGAGCCAAGGTCGGCGTGTCATGGCGCGACGGTCGCCTTGTCCGGACAGCCCGGACTGGCCATCCATGGCCAGTCATTCGTTCTCGTAGCGAGCAATGCTCGCTAAGCACGCGGGCTCATCCAGACCCGCATCATCGACAGCAGCTTGTCGACATCGATCGGCTTCGACAGGTAGTCGCTGGCGCCCGCCTCGATGCACTTCTCGCGGTCACCGCGCATCGCCTTGGCGGTCAGCGCAATGATCGGCAGCGTGGCGAACTGCGGGCGGGCGCGGACTTCGCGCATCGTCTCGTAGCCGTCCATGCCCGGCATCATGATGTCCATCAGCACCAGATCGATCGCCGGGTTGTCGTCGATCTGCTTCAGCGCCTTGTGGCCGTCCTGCGCCATCAGCACCTTCAGGCCGCGAGCCCGCAAGGCCTTCGACAACGCGAAGATGTTGCGCATGTCGTCATCGACGATCAGCACCGTGCGGCCGCTCAAGCCGGCATCGACCTCGCGCACCAGCGGCGGCACGGCCGGCTTCAGCGAATGCAGGAACAGGCTGACTTCATCGAGCAGCCGCTCGGGCGAGCGCGAGCCCTTGATGACGATCGAATCGGTGTACTGGCGCAGGCTCAAGCTTTCATCGCGCGACAGCTCGCGACCGGAATGGATCACTACCGGCGGCAGTGCGCCGTGCTTCGAGGCCGCAGCCAGAAACTCCTGACCGGATATCCCCGGCAGCCCGAGGTCGAGCACGATGCAGTCGAAGCGACCGCGCGCCAGCTGTTCCAGCCCTTCCTCGCCACTGCCGGCGTCGACCAGTTCGACGCCGGCCTCGTCGAGCAGCGTGCGCATGGCGCGCCGCGATGCCGCGTCATCGTCGATCAGCAGCACGCGCCGCAGGCTCGCAGCCGTGCTGCGGCTATCCGTGTTCAGCAGACGATCGAATGCCGACAGCAGCGCCGCCTTCGACACCGGCTTGGTCAAAAAGCCGATCGCCCCGGCTTCAAGACCGCGTGCGGCATCGTCGGTGGCCGATATGAAGTGCACCGGAATGCTGGCCAGCGCCGGATCGGCCTTGATCCGGTCGATCACGGCCCAGCCATCCATGCCGGGCAGCATCACGTCGAGCAGCACGCCGGTCGGGCGGAACTCGCGGACCAGGCGCAGGCCGGTCTCGCCGTCGCCGGCTGCGAGCACACGGTAACCGCGGCGACGGATCAGTTCGGCGAGGATCCGGGCAAACGCCGGATCGTCCTCGACGATCAGAATCGTGGTGTCGTCCGGCTTGATCAGCTCGCGGTCGTCGACAATCGTGGGCACTGCCGGCGGCGCGAGCAACGCCGGCGGCGGCGGCGCGATGACATCAAGATCCGGAAGCGTGCTGCTCGGCTCGTCGCGATCCGCCGCATCGATCGCCGGCGGCTCAAGCGGCGCCTGCTCCGGCATCAGCAGCGTGAATGTGCTTCCGCTGCCGAACACGCTCTGCACGACGATGTCGCCACCGAGCCGCCGCGCCATGCCGCGCGCAATCGACAAGCCCAACCCGGTGCCGCCGAACTGCCGGCTGGTGCCGGCATCGATCTGCTGGAAGTTCTGGAACAGCTTGTGGAACTTGTCCTCGGGGATGCCGATGCCGGTGTCGTTGACGGTGATCGCGATGGCGCTGTCGCGGCTCAATCCGGCCGGCAAGGCCATGTCCGGCGACGGACGGCCGATGCGGACGTCGACACGACCGGTCCGGGTGAACTTGAAGGCATTGCCGAGCAGGTTGTTGGCGATCTGCTCGAGCCGTCCGGCATCGGTGTGGATCATCGCCGGCAGGCCGTCGTCGCACAGCACTTCGAAGCCCAGCCCCTTGTCGCGCGCGACATGGCGGAAATTGCGGCCCAGCGTCTGTACCAGCGTGCTCAGCGGCAGCGGGTCGATGACCACTTCGAGCTTGCCGGCCTCGACCTTGGACAGATCGAGGATGTCGTTGATCAGCTGCAGCAGCTTCGAGCCGCTTTCGTGGATGACCTCGGCCGATTCGACCTCATCCGGCGACAGATGCCCCTCGTCGTTGTCGGCGAGGCTTTTCGACAGGATCAGCAGGCTGTTCAGCGGCGTGCGCAGCTCGTGCGACATGTTGGCGAGGAACTCGCTCTTGTACTGGCTGGCGCGCGCCAGGGCATCGGCCTTGTCCTGGGTTTCGCGCTGCAGCTCCTGCAGGATCAGCTGCTGTTCCTGCAGCGTGGCACTGCGACTGACCAGCGATTCGTTGGTGACCCTGAGCTCCTCGGATTGCAGCCGCAGCTCCTCTTCCGACGTCCGCAGCCGCGCCGACTGCTCTTCCAGCAGGCGGGTCTTGGCGGCCAGCGCCTCGTTGGTCGCGCGCAGTTCTTCCTGCTGGATGCGCAGCGATTCCTCGGACGCCTGCAGTTCCTCGGACTGCGCCTGCGTTTCGACCAGCAGTTCCTGAGTGCGCAGCGCCCGCCGCAGGTTATCGAACGACAGCGCCGCGATCGGCAGCAGTTCATCGAGCACCTGCTGCTGCTCGGCGGTGAACGCAACGAACGACGCCAGCTCCAGCACTGCCAGCAACTGGTCCTGCAGCAGCAGCGGCTGCAGCAGCAGCGTGGTTGGTGACGCCGATCCGAGCCCGGAGCGGACGCTGAGGTAATCGGCCGGCAGTGGACTGATCCGCAACGGCTGGCGGCTGCGCGCGCATTGGCCGAGCAGGCTGTCGTCGAGCCGGATGCCATCGCCGTTGGCGAAATCGGCCGGCAGGCCGTGTCCGCCGAGGCAGCGCAGGCGCTGGTGGGCGGCATCGTGCTCGTGAACCGCCACGGCCACCGCACCCAGCGCCGACACCAGCGCATCGCCGAGCACGCGCGCGAACTCGCGGCTGTCGCGCGCCTGCTGCATGTCGGCGGAAATCCGGCCGACCGTGGTCTTGACCCAGCCGTACTCCTCGGTGGCAATCGCCATCGCCTTGAACACGTCCAGCGCCCGCGCCATGTTGCCGATCTCGTCACCACGACGCTGATCGGGCACCACGATGCTGTGATCGCGGTTTGCCAGCCGGGTCATCAGCCCGGTCAGATGCTCGATCGGCGCGGCGATCAGCGACCGCGCCTTGCGGACGGCGTAGGCGGCCAGCAGGCAGGCCAGCACCAGCAGCAGCAAGGTCAGCGTGCGCGCCAGCTCGACGCTGTCGCGCAGCGCATTGCTGCGCTGGCCGAGCAGCAGACGTTCGGCGGCCTGCGTTTCGCCAATGATCGTGCGCAGCTCGTCCCGGTAGGTCTTGCCTTTCACGGTCAGCGCCACCGATGCCGGACCGGGGCCTTCGCGCTGGATGCTGAGGATCGTCGGCTCGGCAATCTCCTTGCGCCAGCGACCCATCACCGCGTCGAGACGGTCGAGCTGCGCCTGCTGCGCCGGACTGTCGACCATCAGGCCGCGCAGCCGCACCAGCGCCACGCGGTAGGCGTCATTGGCATCGGCGTACGGCGTCAGGAAGGCCGGATCGCTGGTCAGCTGGTAGCCGCGCAGGCCGGTCTGCTGGTTCAGCGTCTGCACCTCGAGGTCGCGCAGCGCCTCGATCACTTCATAGGTATGCCGCGCCCAGCGGTGCTGGTCTTCCTGGTTGTTCTGGATGATGAAGAAAACGCCGGCGTTGACCACCAGCAGCAGAGTGACCAGACCGAAACCGAAGCCCAGCTTGGCCGCGATCGGCCAGTCGGCGAGCCGGCCCAGTCGACGGCGGAGCACGACCGGCGCCGCCGCCGCGTCATTCACGCGCCGGCCTCGCTGCCGCCGGCGGCGGCCATCACGGCTTCGCGGGCGCGAATGTAGTCGGCCATCGGGATGTGCAGCAGATCGACCAGCCGGCGCAGCAGATGCTCTTCGTACTTGTCGATGCGGCCATCGGCATAGGCCACTTCCCAGAGCATGGTGATCAGCGCGCGCTTGCCGTCGGCATCGAGACCGCTGTTCAGCGTGCCGACGAACTGGTGCAGCGACACCGAGCTGCGGGCCTTGTCGCGGGCCTCGACCAGCAGCGCATCGAGCGCGGTGGCATCGAGCGCGAAACGGGCCTGCAGCAGGCTGCGGACGCGCGCCAGTTCGACGTCATCGGAACTGAAGTCGGCACTTGCGAGTTCGAGCAGCAGCAGGGCCGTCGACAGGGCTTCGGACGGCGGCTGCACGGCAGGCGGCGCGGCAAGCAGGCTTTTCAGACGGTTCAGCACGAACAAGGTCTCCGGAATCAGGGAACGGCCAGCAATGGGGTCAGGAACGCCCGGACGGCGGTCTCGAGCTCGCCCAGTCGGCCATGGAAAAAGTGCCCGGCACCGTCGAAGTGCACGAACTGCGGCGGCGGCGTGTAGGTGGCGAACGCGGCACGGGTCTCGGCGTACGAGACCACGTCGTCATCGGCGCTGTGCACGGCCAGCCACGGCACGCCGGGATGGGCAGGCGGTTCGGTCGTCTTCAGGTAGCGGCCCATCGGTGGTGCGATCGTCACGAGTGCCGCAGTGTCGGTCCGCGATGCCGCCTTCAGGGCGACATGGCCGCCGAACGAGAAGCCCGCCATGACCAGCGGAAGCGTCGGCGCCGTGGCGCGCAGCGCGTCGGCGACGGCGAGCGCGTCGGCGGTCT
The DNA here is from genome assembly GCA_026398875.1 of Gammaproteobacteria bacterium. Lineage (GTDB taxonomy): Bacteria > Pseudomonadota > Gammaproteobacteria > Nevskiales > Nevskiaceae > Nevskia. Next base: position 374,540 of record JAPLSB010000017.1, read on the forward strand.
CGCCGATGGTGTCGTCGAACAGGCCTTCGCTGCGTCCGACGCCGCGGAAATTGAAGCGCAGCGTGCGCAGTCCGCACTTCAGTGCTGCGTTCGACAGCGCCCAGACCACCTTGTTGGTCATCGTGCCGCCGAACAGCGGATGCGGGTGACAGATCACGCAGACGCCGGTCAGCGCACCCTTCGGTGTCGCCAGCAGCGCCTCGAGACGACCTGCCGGCCCCGGAATCATCAGTTCGGCGCTGGCGCCGGCGGTCAATGCCGCTTCGGGAATCGTGTGCATGCGGCAAAGTCTAGACGAGCGCTCGCCGCGACAAGCTCACCGAACCTTGACCAGGCCTGCGGCAAGACCCGGAAAGTCGGCCTTGCGAACTTGCCAGCCCACGGAGCGCAAACCTATAGTCGCGCGTCGGAATGGCCTCGGGTCTTCCGCGTCTCGCTCAACACAAATCAAACCAGACAGGGAGAAGGACGCAATGCGCAAGCTCGCCGTGATTTCGGGAGCCGCTCTGCTGCTCACGGGTACCTGGACGGCAGTTGCCGGCCAGAATGATGGAATCAGCACGCAGCCCTCGGCGAACGCTTACCTCAGCCTCGATTTCGGTCATCCGAACCCGGCCAAGGCGACGTTCGCGCCGCTGCACTACGGCCTGCGGATGTCGTACGACAACCGCCTGCTATCGGCCACCGGCAACACGCTGCCGCCGCTGGCGCAGCTCGATTTCGATGCCCGCGGCAACCGCGTCGGCGCCGTCGGCGGCGTGCCGTTCATGGCTCGGATCCGTCCGCCGATGAAGCAGAACGACGGTGAAGGCAGCGGCGATGCACCGGCCGCCACCGGCGAGTCCGGCGGCATCGAGTTCTTCGACCTCGCGCTGCTCGGCGTCGGCGTGGCCGGCCTCGGCTACCTGATCTACGAAGTGGCCCGCAACGACGAAAGCCCGGATCCGACCCCGGGTCAGACCACGGGCGGTGGCGGCACCGGCGGCGGTGGCACCGGTGGCGGCACCGGCGGTGGCTTGCTGGGCGGTCTGCTCGGTGGCTTGCTGGGCGGCGGCTTCGCTGGCGCGCAGGCGCAGATCCCGGGCGAGCGTGACATCGAGCGTCAGCGCTGGCTCGATGGCGGCACCGGCCAGATGGGCGACCTGAACCCGTAATCTGCTGGCTGCTGCGCCGCTTGACGGCATGCTGAGCAAAGGGAGCCGCAAGGCTCCCTTTTCGTTTCCCCACCCGCCCGTGTCTTGAAAGACTTCCGATGATTCCCGCCTGGCTCAAAGCGCGTCTCGACATGATGTTCAGCGTCGATCTGCGTTCTCTGGCGCTGTTCCGCGTCCTGCTCGGCAGCGTGCTGTTCGTCGACCTGTGCCGGCGCACCGTCGACCTGCGGACCTTCTACACCGATGTCGGCGTGATGCCGCGCGACTGGCTGCTGGCCGTCAACGGCCTGTGGCGCATCACCGTGCACACGGCCAACGGCGAAACCTGGTTCGTCGCGGCGCTGTTCGCGGTGGAAATGCTTGCCGCGCTGGCCATTGCCATCGGCTGGCGGACCCGCACGGCACTGGTGATCGCGTTCCTGCTCAACGCCAGCCTGCTGAACCGCAACCCGATGGTGCTGCTCGGCGGCGACATCTTGCTGACCTGCCTGCTGTTCTGGGCGATCTTCCTGCCGGTGGCGGCGCGCGTCAGCCTGGACGCAGCACTCAGCAGCACGCCGCCGCCCGCCGACAACCAGCACCGCTCGTGGGCTTCGGCCGGCGTGCTGCTGCAGGTGATGTCGGTCTACTTCTTCAGCGCGATCCTGAAGAGCGGTGCCGACTGGCACAACGGCACGGCCGTCTACTACGCGCTGTCGATCGACGGCTATGCCACGCGGCTGGGCCAGTGGCTGAATGGCTTCCCGCCGCTGACCACGGCGCTGACCCACTGGGTCTACTGGCTGGAACTGCTGGGCCCGATCGTGGTGTTCGTGCCGCTGTTCAGCCGCACGCTGCGCTTCCTGGTGATGGCGCAGCTGATGGTGATGCACATCGGCTTCATCTTCTGCCTCGAGCTCGGTCCGTTTCCATACATCAGCCTGACTTCGCTGACCACGTTCGCCGGCGGCTGGATCTGGAACGCGCTCGGCGACTGGCAGGCTCGCCGCAATGCCCGGCGCGGACCACAGGGGCTGCGCATCTTCTACGACCGCGACTGCGGCTTCTGCCTGAAGAGCGTGCTGATCCTCAAGCAGTTCCTGCTGCTGGGCCGCGCCGAGGTTGCACCGGCGCAGGACACGCCACGCGCGAAGAAGCTGCTCGAAGACAACTATTCCTGGGTGATCATCGATCACGACGATCGCGCGCATTTGAAGTGGCCGGCCTTCGTGATCCTGCTGCGCCGCTCGCCGCTGTTCGCACCGTTCGGCTGGCTGGTGTCGGGCCAATGGGCAGTCACGCCCGGCAATGCCGTCTACGACTTCGTGGGCCGCAATCGCGGCGGCTTCGGCAAGGCCAGCGGTGCGCTGCTGCCGTTCCATGACCGGCCGTTCGAGACCGGCCCGGTCGCGCAGTTCGTTGCCGGCTTTGCACTGGTCGTGCTTGGGACCTGGAACTTCTGCACGCTCCACTGGCTGCCGGAAAAGCTCTACGCGTTCCTGACGCCGCCGCTGCGCGCCACGCGCCTTGACCAGTACTGGGACATGTTCGCGCCGTTCCCGTCACGCGAGGATGGCTGGTTCGTGATCGCCGCCCAGCTGCGCGACGGCAGCGAGCTTGACCTGCTGCATCCGGAGCGCGTTGGCGTGCGCTACGACAAGCCGGCCCATGTTTCCGAGGAGTGGCCGAACATCCGCTGGCACAAGTATCTGGAGCGGATCTGGTCGGCGCAGTTCGCCAACAACCGCCTGCACTTCGGCCGCTACCTGTGCCGCGACTGGAACACGACCCACAGCGGCGAGCAGCAGCTGGACACCTTCAAGATCATCTACATGCTGGAAAAGTCGGTGCCATACGGCGAGACGCCGAAAGTCGAGCAGAACGTGCTGTGGCGGCACGGCTGCTTCGCGGTGCCGAAGGACGGGCCGTGATCGGCGGCGGTCGATGATCGACATCGGCGCGAGTGAGCCCGGGGTTTCAAGGACTGCCGGTGGCAGTCCTTGCCGGACGAACGGGCGGGGCCTCCGCCCCGCCCTCGGAGATTCGTGACGATGGCGCTTGTCGACATCGGCGCGAATCTCGCCCACGACAGCTTCGCCAGCGACTTCGACGCCATGCTGGCCCGCGCCGTCGCGGCCGGCGTCGAGGCGATCGTGGTCACCGGGTCCTGCGCGGCCAGCAACGAGGCGGCGCTCGGCTTTGCTCGTGCCAAGCGTCCCGACTGCCCAAAGCTGTACGCGACCGCCGGCCTGCACCCGCACCATGCGGCCGACTGGAGCGATGCGCTCGGCGCCCGCATCGCCGAGCTGGCGCGCGAGCCGGAAGTGGTGGCGGTCGGCGAATGCGGGCTCGACTACTTCCGCGACCTGGCGCCGCGCGGCGCCCAGCGTCACGCCTTCGTTGCCCAGCTGGAACAGGCGATCGCCGCCGGCAAGCCGGTGTTCCTGCACCAGCGCGATGCCCATGCCGACTTCCTGGCGATCCTGCGCGAGCATCGTGCAAGCCTGCGCGATGCCATCGTCCACTGCTTCACCGACACCGCAGAGGCCTGTGCGGACTATCTGGCCCTCGACTGCCACATCGGCATCACCGGCTGGATCTGCGACGAGCGGCGCGGCGCGCACCTGGCCGAGGTCGCCCGGATGATTCCCGCCGACCGCCTGCTGATCGAGACCGATGCCCCGTACCTGCTGCCACGCAGCCTGCGCCCCAAGCCGAAGGATCGGCGCAATGAACCGGCGTACCTGCCGGCGGTGCTCGATGCCGTGGCCACCGCGCGCAGCCAGCCGGCAGCCGAAATCGCAGTGCACACCCGCAACAACGCCCGCCGGGTATTTGCGCTGGCCTGAGCGTTTTCGCCACGCGCAGCCGCCGAGTGTCGGGAAGCCGTCACCGGCGGTGCGCATGGTGGTTGCAGCCCGCCGTCTTCGTGCATCAGGCTTTTGATCGTGTATCCGCCCTCGCCTCCGCCTGTTTCCGATTCCGCGCCGCCGTCACTGGTTCTCGACGACCAGCCGATCGATGGCGCCGGGCTCGGTTGCTGGGAAGTCGACGCACGGACCGACATCGCCCGCTACAGCCGACGCTGGGTGTCACAGCTCGGCTACAACGTCACCGACCTGCGTGCCACTGCCGGCAACTGGCGGCGCATGTGCCATCCCGAAGACCTGCCGCGCATCGCGCTGGCAGTCGATCAGCTGCTCGATGGACGCGAGAGCCGCATCGATGTCGAAATGCGCATCCGTCGCCGCGATGGCCAGTGGCAGTGGGTTCGTTCGCTCGGCCAGATCAGCCGCCGAGCAGCCGACGGCCAGCCGCTGACGCTGTCGGGTGTCCACATCGACATCAGCAGCCGACGCGCGCTGGTGGAATCGCTGGAACGCCGCGAGCAGCGCCTCCGCCTGGCGCTGAGCGCCGGCAACGAAGGCTGGTGGGACTGGCAGCTCGACAGTGACCGCTGCGAGTACGGCGACTACTGGACCAGCCTGTTCGGGGCCAGCCCCGATCCCGATGCCACCGGCATCGACGCCTGGCTGGCGCGCGTCCACGGCGCGGACCTGAAGGCGCTGCGCACGGCGATCGCCGCCTGCCGCGATGGCAGCGCAGCCGCACTCGATCACGAACATCGCGTGATGGCCGCCGATGGCAAGCCGCGCTGGATGCTGGCGCGGGCGCGCGTCGTCGAACACAGCGCCTATGGCGTCGCCCGGCGCATCGCCGGCGTGGTCGTCGACATCTCGGAGCGCAAGCAGGCCGACCTCGCCCTGGCCCGGTCGACCGCGCTGATCGAGGCCGTGCAGGCGCTGCAGCAGCGCTTCATCGCCCACCCGGACTTGCGTCAGCTTGGTGATGAGCTGCTGCGCACCATGCTCGAGTTCGGCGAGGCCGAGTACGGCTTCATCGGCGAGGTCCTGCGTGACAGCCGGGGCGCGCCGTATCTGAAGACCTTCACGCTGACCAACATCGCCTGGAACGACGAGATGCGCGCGCTGTACAACGCCCATCATGTCGATGGCCTCGAGTTCCGCAATCTCGACACGCTGTTCGGCGAAACGCTGCGTACCGGCCAGCTGGTGATCGCCAACACGCCGTCGGAACACCACGCCGCGCGCGGCTTGCCGTCAGGCCATCCCGCGCTGAACACCTACGCCGGCGTGCCGATCCATGACGGCCGGCAGCTGATCGGCATGGTCGGTCTGGGCAATCGTCACGCCGGCTTTGACGAGCAGATCCTCGAACTGATCCGGCCGCTGACGTCGACCATCGGCGTGATGATCAAGGCCATGCGCAGCGAACGCGAACGCGCCGCCCGCGCCGACGAACTGCTGCGCGTGTCGCGGCTGGCCATCGCTGCCGAAGCGCGCCTGCGCGAAATCACCGACGGCCTGCCGGCGGTGGTCTTCCAGTTCAGCTTCGAGGCGACCGGCAAGGCCCACTTCAACTTCGTCAGCCGCGCGATCCAGCAGATCGCCGGTTCCGGCCCGGACCTGATCACCAGTCGCCCGAAGCTGTTCCTCAGACAGGTGCGACGTGACGACCGACGCAAGCTGCTGCACGCGCTGGAACGCTGTCGGGGCGATGCCCATTCGATGCAGCTGAGCTTCCGCCTGCGCGATGGCAGCGGCGTGTCGCGCTGGCTGGACGCGACACTCAGCCGCGGCGATGGTCGCGTCTGGAACGGCTTCCTGTTCGACGTCACCGAGCGCAAGCGCACCGAACGCGAACTGAGCGAAGCACGCGACAGTGCCGACGCCGCCAACCGCGCCAAGTCCAGCTTCATCGCCACCATCAGCCACGAGATCCGCACGCCGCTGCACGGCGCGCTGGGCCTGATCGAGCTGATGAAGCTGGGCCCGCTGTCCGGCGCGCAGGCCGACAACCTGCGGCTGATCGACTCGTCCGGCAAATCGCTGCTGCGGCTGATCGACGATCTACTCGACTTCTCGCGGATGGAGCGCAGCCAGCTGGAAATCCGCAGCGAGCCGGCCGCGCTGCGCGACGAGATCACTCGCACGGCCGAGTTCTGGGCCGAAGCGGCACGCGCCAAGCGGCTGCCGCTGCAGCTCGACATCGACCCGGCCGTGCCGTCGACCGTCAGCGTCGACACGCTGCGGCTGCGCCAGATCCTCGACAACCTGCTCAGCAACGCCATCAAGTTCACCGCCAGCGGCCTGGTCCGATTGCGCGTGAAGGTGCTGCCGACGGCCGCGTCCACCAGTGCCGACAGCACCGCGGCCAATCTTCGGCGCGTTGCGTTCGAGGTCATCGACAGCGGCATCGGCATTCCGGTGGCGCTGCAGAAGCGCCTGTTCCAGCCCTTCGTGCAGGCCGATCACGACACCGCGCGGCAGTTCGGCGGCAGCGGCCTCGGGCTGTCGATCGCGCGCGGGCTGGCCGAGCGCATGAACGGCAGCCTGAGTCTGGCCAGCCAGCCCGGCCGCGGCACGACGATGACGCTGCTGCTGAACCTGCCGTGTCTCGACGAGCCACAGCAGCCGGCCCTGACCGGCGAGCGCGGCGGCACTGTCGGCGACGGCGTGCTGCTGCAGCGCCCGACGGTGCTGGTTGCCGAGGACAACGCCGTCAACCGCATCCTCGTGGCCCAGCAGCTCAAGCATCTCGGCTATCCGACCCGGATTGCCGACAGCGGCGAGATGGCGCTGGCGATCTGGCGCGATGGCGGCTGCGCGCTGCTGCTGACCGACTGCCACATGGGCGGCATGGACGGCTTCGAGCTGACCCGGACGATCCGCCGCGAGGAGCAGGCCCGGGGCCTGAGCCCGATGCCGATCATTGCCTGCACGGCCGATGTCTACGCCGGCATCGTCGAGACCTGTCTCAGCGTCGGCATGAATGGCTGGATCGGCAAGCCGGTGTCGCTCGATGCGCTGCGTCGCAAGCTCGCCAAATGGCTCGGCGGCAAGACGACCATGACACCTGCCATCGCCGATGCCGCGCACAGCGAGCCGGCGCTGGCGCTGCACGATGCCGATGCGCTGCGGCAACTGACCGGCGGCGATCCGGCACTGGGCCGCGACCTGCTGGCGGCATTCCGCGCCAGCCTCGATGCCGAGCGCGATGCCGTCCGCGCCGCACTCGACCGCGGTGATCTGGTGGCCATCCAGCGCACGCTGCATCGGCTGCTCGGCGCCTGCCGATCGGCCTGCGTGCCGCGGCTGGCCCGTAAGGTCGCCGACCTTGAAGACTGTGCCCGGCAAAGCGACCGCAGTGCCGTGCTGGCCGGCTGGCCGACGCTGCAGGCGCTGATCGCCGATACCGCTGCTGCGCTTTCCGTGGCACCCGAGAACCCTGTCCCATGAACCCAGCGGATTGCCGGATCCTTGTCGTCGACGACCACGCACTGCAGCGCCTGCTGCTGGTGCGGATGCTCGGCGCACTGCCGGTGGCCGAGGTTGCCGAAGCCGGCAACGGCGACGATGCGCTGGCGCAGATCAGCGATGCCGCGGCGCCGTTCGATCTGGTGATCACCGATCTGGACATGCCGGGCATGGACGGCATGGAGCTGGCGCGGCGGATCGCAGCACTGACGCTGCCGCCGCCGGTGGCGCTGGTCAGCGCGCTCGACTCGCGGATCCTGGCCAGCGTCGGCAACCTGTCGCGTGCCGCCGGCGGCGCGCTGCAGTCGATCCTGCCGAAGCCGGTGTCGGTCGATGCGCTGCGCGAGGCGATCAGCCGCATCGGCCAGCCGCGCCCGGCGTCGGTCGCCCTGCCCGGCTTCAGCGATGCCGAATTGGCCGAAGGCCTTGCCGCCGGCGAATTCCAGCCGTGGTTCGAGCCGCAGATCGAACTGGGCAGCGGCGAGATCGTCGGCTTCGAAGCGCTGGTGCGCTGGCATCACCCGACACTCGGCGTGCTGGCGCCGTTCCGCTTCATCGAGCAGATCGAACGCGATCCCGCGCTGATCGCCACGCTGACCGACAGCGTGCTGCGGCAGTCGCTGGCCGCACTGACGCACTGGCAGGCGGCCGGCTACTGCGGTTCGCTGTCGGTCAACCTGAGCCCGCTGGTACTGGCGGAAATCGATTTCGCCAATCGCCTCTGCGCCATCGTTGCCGAATACGGCATCGCGGCCGAAACGCTGATTCTCGAACTGACCGAGTCGGCCGCAGCCAATGGCAGTGCCGCGATCGAGAACATCACCCGGCTGCGGATGCGCGGCTTCCGGCTGTCGATCGACGATTTCGGCACCGGCTATTCATCGCTGCAGCAGTTGTCGCGGCTGCCGCTGACCGAGCTGAAGATCGATCGCAGCTTCACCAGCCGGATGCGCGAAGACCCGGTGTCGCGTGCCGCGATCGAATCAAGCCTGCATCTGGCGCAACGCCTGTCGCTGCGCAGCTGCGGTGAAGGCATCGAGACCGCCGAGCAGGTTCGCGAGCTGCGCTGGATGGGTTGCCTGGTCGGCCAGGGTTATCTGTTCACGCGGCCGATTCCCGGCGAGCAGCTGCTCGACTGGCTGGCGCACTGGCCAACGCGCCGAGGCACGCTGATCGAGGAGTGGCGCGCCGACTGAGTTCCGGCCGCATCAACGACCCGTCGATGTCGCGCTCGACCGCTCGATGGCGGTCGCCGCGTCTACACTCAGCGCTCATCCTGTCGCCGCTCGCCATGAATTCTCGCCGTCGCCTGCTCGCTGCCTTGGTCGTGCTTTGCGGCCTGCTCGTCACCGCCTGCGGCAGCACGCCGGTGGCGCCTCAGCCCGCCGTCATCGAGGTCCCCAGCGGGCCGCTGATCGCGCCGGCGCCAGTGCCAGTACCGCCGAAAATCGCGCTGGCCCTCGGTGGCGGTGCAGCGCGCGGCTTCGCGCATGTCGGCGTCATCAAGATGCTGGAGTCGCAGGGCATCAAGTTCGATCTGATCATCGGCACCAGCGCCGGCAGCGTGGTCGGCGCGCTGTACGCGGCTGGCTACAACGGCTTCGAGCTGCAGGAAAAGACCTTCGATCTGGAACGCGCCGCGTTCGCCGACTGGCAGTTCTTCAGCCGCGGCCTGCTGAAGGGCGAAAAGCTGCAGAACTACGTCAACGAGCAGGTCGGCCGGCGCAAGATCCAGCAGCTGCCGCGCCGCTTCGCCGCGGTGGCCGCCAAGCTGCGGACCGGCGAAGCGGCCGTGTTCACCAGCGGCGATGTCGGCCTGGCGGTGCGCGCCTCGTCGGCGATTCCCGGCGTGTTCCAGCCCACCGTCATCGACAACGATGAATACGTCGACGGCGGCACCGTCAGCCCGGTGCCGGTGCGCTTCGCACGCGATCTCGGCGCCGATCTGGTGATCGCGGTGGACGTCTCCGCACCGGTCGAGGAAGCCCGCGAAGACTCCACGCTCGGCACCGTGCTGAAGGCCTTCGACATCATGGGTTCGTCCTTGCGGCGCGCCGAACTGCCGGCCGCCGATGTCGTGATCGCCCCCGACGTGCACGGCATCAAGGCTGCCGATTTCGAATCGAAGCAGCGCGCGATCCTGGCTGGCGAAAAAGCGGCGCTGGCAGCCGTGCCGGCGATCCGCGCCGCGATCATCGCCAGGACTCGCTGAGATGCGCGCCGAACTGCCACCCGCTCCGCCCGCGCTCGATGCCGGCAATGGTCGGCCGGCGCCGTCCGGCCGCTATCGCGGCGCGATCACCGATCTGTCGACCACAGCCTGGGATGGCGGTGGTCGGCGCCGGCTGCAACGCAAGGGCTGGATGTACCTGTCGGCGAGCACGCCGCGCTATGCGGTCGGCTTCGCGATCGTCGATGCCGGCCTGGTCGCCACCGCGTTCGTCTACCTGTTCGATCGCCAGAGCGGACGGCTGATCGAGGAAAAGGCCGCCGTGCCGTTCGGCTTTCCGGCCGGCTTCGCGCCGGACTGGCGCGGCCACTGGCAGCTGGCACAGCGCGGCCGGCGCTGGCAGATCAGCCCGCGCGCGGGCGGCGGCTGGCAGTGCCAGTACAGCGGTCCGCAGCTGCAGCTGTCGCTGGCCGTCGAACCCGGCGGCGACGGCCTGACGGCGATCAGCAGCGCACCTGGCCGGCCGTTCGCGCACACCTGGAAGCTGTGCGCGCTGAATTCGAGCTTGCGCTTCACGGTCGAAGGTCAGACGGTCGAAACGCCGTCGAGCAGCGCGATCGATTTCACGCTGGGCTATCCGCCGCGCAGCACGCTATGGAACTGGGCCAGCCTTGACGGCAGCACCGACGACGGCCGCCGCGTCGGCCTGAACCTGGTCGCCCACTTCAACAACGGCGTGGAAAACGCGCTGTGGCTCGACGGCGAGCTGCTGCCGCTGGCGCAGGCCTGCTTCGACTACGACCCGCGCGACCTGACCCGACCGTGGCGCGTGACCAGCCTCGACGGCATCGTCGACATCCGCTTCACGCCGGATGGCCAGCGCGCCGAACGGCTGAACGCGCTGCTGCTGCGAAGCCGCTTCGCGCAGCCGTTCGGCCGCTTCGAAGGCCGCGTCGGCACCGATCGCGTGTCCGGCTTCGGCGTCGTCGAGGAGCATGCGGCGCTGTGGTGAGGCTGCCGTCTGTGTCCATAACCCGCTGCAGATCGTCAGCCATCGGCCGGCTCGCGGCTCAGCCGGCCCCGGATGGCTTGCGATCGCAACGAAACACGCTGTCTTCGTCGCGATAGAAATCGCAGCGCGCATCAAGCGTTTCCCGCAGCCGGCGGCGTGCACGATGGACGCGAATCTTTGCCGTCGCCACGGTGCAGGCGCAGACCTCGGCGACCTGCTCGATGCTCAAACCTTCGAGGTCATGCAGGATCAAGGCGCTGCGGTAGCGGTCCGGCAGGCTGTCGATGTTGCCGCGGATGCAGTCGTTCATGTCCTCGGCGACCAGCTGCGCATCGTGGCCCGGCGCCGCATCGGCCAGTTCGGCCGCCTCGTCGAGCTCTACGATCCGGGCGCGACGGTCCGGGTGGCGCAGATAATCGGCCGCCACCCGGCTGGCGATTGCGAACGACCAGGTGCGCACCGACGACCGCCCCTCGAAGCCGGGCAGCGCCCGCTGCATGCGGATCAGCGTTTCCTGCAGCAGATCCTCGGCCGTGTCGCGATCACCGACATAGCGGGTCAGGAACGCCAGAATCGCACCGGCCTGCGCGCGCGCCGTGGCGTCGAAGTCGATCGCCGCGGCCGACGTGCTTGCGCTCAACAGCAGCTCCGCCCACCGGCTGGCTTGGCCGGCGCTTCGGCGACCAGCGCCTGACGCAAGGTGTCGGTCATCGCATCGAGCGTTGCCGCCACCGGCTTCGCATCGAGCACCGCGCAACTCGCGACCGGCTCGCTCGGCGGCGGCTGGTCCAGCGCTTCGTTGGCCGCCTGCAGCACCTTGCGCGCCGGTACTTGGCGGATGGTGTCCGCCAGGCTGACGGCAGCGCGCAGTGCCTCGTCATCGACACCGGCGGCCCGCGCCAACTTGATGTGATGTTCGGCGCATGGCACGCAGTTGCTGCCGAGCGCGGCACCAAGGCCGATCAGGGCCCGTTCACGACTGCTGAGTTCACTCATCTTCGCCTCCCTGCTGCCGGTCGGCAGCGTTCCGGAAATGACTTCCGTTGCTTGGACGGATTCTGAGCGTGCCGCGATACACCCGGCGAGGCTGGTCAGTCCGCAGCTTGCGGGGCGCGGGCACGCTGCCGGTGAACCCGACGACCGTCGGGAATCCGATCCGCGGTGCAGGGCTGAAACCGCAGGATCGGTCTCGACGCCTAGTACTGGCGTGGTCGAGACCGTCGGTGAGCGGCGAGAAGCATGAGGCCGGCAGCAGTTCGGCTGCGCACAAGGCGACGCTCGGCAAGCGTCCGAGGACGTGCGCAGAGCGCCTAGCCGAAACGCCCGGTGATGTAGTCCTCGGTCTTCGGCTGCTTCGGCTTGGTGAAGACCTGGCTGGTTTCGCCGAACTCGATCAGCTCGCCGAGGTACATGAACGCCGTGAAGTCGGCGACGCGGGCGGCCTGCTGCATGTTGTGGGTGACGATGCAGATCGTGTAGTCGCTCTTCAGCTGGTAGATCAGCTCTTCGACCTTGGCGGTGGCAATCGGGTCGAGTGCCGAGGTCGGTTCATCGAGCAGCAGCACGTCCGGGCGCACGGCGATCGAACGAGCGATGCACAGGCGCTGCTGCTGGCCGCCGGACAGGCCGAGGCCGCTCTGGTTCAGCTTGTCCTTCACTTCATCCCACAGCGCACCGCGCTTCAGCGCCGTTTCGACGCGGTCATCGAGTTCCGATTTCGGCACCCGTTCGTACAGGCGGATTCCGAAGGCGATGTTGTCGTAGATCGACATCGGGAACGGTGTCGGCTTCTGGAACACCATGCCGACGCGTGCGCGCAGCAGGTTCAGATCCTGCTTCGGATCGAGCAGGTTGTTGCCTTCGAACAGGATCTCGCCTTCGGCACGCTGCTTCGGGTAGAGGTCGTACATGCGGTTGAAGATGCGCAGCAAGGTCGACTTGCCGCAGCCCGACGGGCCAATCAGCGCGGTGACCTTCTTGTCGTAGATCGGCATCGAAATGCCTTTCAGCGCCAGGAAGTCGCCGTAGTAGAAGCGCACGTCGCGCACCGAGATCTTTTCGGTGAGTGCTGCGCGATTGGCCATCGGATCACGCGGTTGCAGGTGCGGTCGCTGGGTGCCGACGGACATCGGGGCGCTTTCGTTCATGGCGGCAGTTTCAATCTTTCTTGATACGGGACGACGACAGGGCACGCGCCACGATGTTCAGGATCAGCACGGTCACTGTGATCAGCAGCGCTGCCGTCCAGGCCAGCTGCTGCCACTCAGGATACGGACTCAATGCGAACTGGAAGATGACGACCGGAAGGTTCGCCATCGGAGCGTTCATGTCGGTCGACATGAACTGGTTGTTCAGCGCCGTGAACAGCAGCGGCGCGGTTTCGCCGGTGACGCGAGCCACGGCCAGCAGCACGCCGGTGATCATGCCGGCCTTGGCGGCGCGGTAGCAGACCCTGGAAATCACCATCCAGCGCGGCGAACCCAGCGCGCTGGCCGCTTCGCGCAGGCCATCCGGCACCAGCAGCAGCATGTCTTCAGTGGTGCGCACCACCACCGGCAGCACCAGCAGCGCCAGCGCGCAGCCGCCCGCCCAGGCCGAGAAGTGGCCCATGGTCACGACCATCACTTCATAGACGAACAGGCCGATGACGATCGACGGCGCCGACAGCAGGATGTCGTTGATGAAGCGGATCGTCGTGGCCAGCCGCGAGTTGCGGCCGTACTCGGCCATCCAGGTGCCGGCAAGGATGCCGAGCGGCGTGCCGAGCGCGGTGCCGAGCACGGTCATCATCACCGAGCCGTAGATGGCGTTCAGCAGGCCACCGGCGGCGCCCGGCGGCGGGGTCGATTCGGTGAACACGGCCAGGTTCAGGCCGCCGACGCCGCGCCAGAACAAGGTGAACAGGATCAGGCCAAGGATCGCCAGCCCGGTGATTGCCGCGAACCAGCTGCCGATCATCAGCAGGCTGCTGACTCGGCGGCGGCGCTTGTAGCGGCTCATGTCGAAGTTCTGCATGGCGCTTATTTCCCTGCCTGGCGCTGCAGGCGCAGCAACAGCAGCCGCGCGATCGCCAGCACCGTGAAGGTGATCAGGAACAGCAGCAGGCCGAGCGAAATGAGGCTCGAGGTGTACAACGCGGTCTCGGCCTCGGTGAATTCGTTGGCGATCGACGCCGAGATGGTGGTGCCGGGGGCCAGGATCGAGCCGGCGATCTTGTGGGCGTTGCCGATCACGAAGGTCACCGCCATGGTTTCGCCGAGTGCGCGACCGAGGCCCAGCATGATGCCGCCGATGACGCCGGTCGAAGTGAACGGCAGCACGATCTTGCGCACCACTTCCCAGGTCGTGCAGCCGAGCGCGTAGGCGCTTTCCTTCAGGGTCGGCGGGACGGTTTCAAAGACATCGCGCGTCACCGAGGTTATGTACGGCAGCACCATGATCGACAGGATGATGCCGGCCGTGAAGATGCCGATGCCATATGGCGGCCCGGCGAACATCGTGCCGAGCACCGGCACGCCGGCGAAGACTTCGATCAGTACCGGCTGCACGTGCGCCTGCAGGAACGGCGCCAGCACGAAAAGGCCCCAGATGCCGTAAATGATCGATGGAATGCCGGCCAGCAGTTCGATCGCCGTGGAGATCGAGCGCTTCAGGCGCGGCGGACAGAGTTCGGTCAGGAAGATGGCGATGCCGATCGAGATCGGAATGCCGATCAGCATCGCGATCAGCGAGGTCAGCAAGGTGCCGTAGATCGGCGCCAGCGCACCGAATTCCTCGGACACCGGATTCCACTTCTCGGTGGTCAAAAACTCCGGACCGAAAGTCGACAGGCTGAGCCAGGAGCCCTGGACCAGCGTCGCGATCACGCCGCCGAGCAACAGCAGCACGGTGATCGCCGCAGAGCGGGTGCCGTGCTTCAGCACCGCATCCCAGAGGGTGTGACGACGCAGCGCAGACGCGGTGATGGAGTTCGCGGGGGCTGACGTTGCCACTGAGGCGACCTGGTTCACGGAAGGTTCCGGGCGAGACTTTACACAAAGAAGGGAGACCGGTTCTCACCAGCCTCCCTTGATCGATACCGAGGAATCAGCGGTACAGCGGCTGGCCGGCGGCATCCTTCAGGCTGTCCTTCCAGAGCTGGCGGACCAGTGCCGTGACGGCGTCCGGCATCGGCACGTAGTCCAGCGCGATCGCTTCGGCAGCGCCCTTGCCGTAGGCCCAGTCGAAGAACTTGATCGCCGAGGTCAGGTTTTCCGGCTTGACCGGCTGCTTGTGGAAGAACACGAACACTGCACCGGTGATCGGCCAGCTGGTCTCGCCTTCGGCATTGGTCAGCACCACGTTCATGCCCGGGGCGGCAGCCCAGTCGGCATTGGCAGCGGCAGCCTGGAAAGAGGCGATGCCCGGCTCGACGACCTTGCCGGCCTTGTTGGTCAGGCGCACGTGCGACATCGCGTTCTGCTTGGCGTAGGCGTACTCGACGTAGCCGATCGAAGCGGCGGTCTGCTTGACCACGCCGGCCACACCTTCGTTGCCCTTGGCGCCAATGCCGGTCGGCCATTCGACAGCCGAATTGGCGCCGACCTTGCCCTTCCAGTTCTCGTCGACCTTCGACAGGTAGTCGGTGAACAGGAAGGTGGTGCCCGAGCCGTCCGAGCGATGGACGATGGCGATGTCGGCCGACGGCAGCTTGACGTCCGGGTTCAGCGCCTTGATTGCAGCGTCGTCCCACTTCTTGATATCGCCGACGAAGATCGCGGCCAGCGTCTTGCCGTCCAGCACCAGCTGGCCCGGGGTCACGCCTTCGAGATTCACCACCGGAATCACGCCGCCGATGATCGCCGGGAACTGGATCAGGCCGGCCTCGTTCAGCTCGTCGAGGCTCAGCGGCTTGTCCGACGCGCCGAAGGTGACGGTCTTCGCCTTGATCTGCTTGATGCCGCCGCCGGAGCCGATCGACTGATAGTTCAGACCGATGCCGGTTTCCTTCTTGTAGGTATCAGCCCACTTCGAAGCGATCGGGTAGAAGAACGTCGAGCCGGCGCCGGAAATGTCCTTGTCGCCAGCGGCGACTTCAGTCGCGGTCGGCGTGGACTTCGAGCAGGCGGCGATCGTCAGCAGGCTGGCAATCAGGCTGGGCAGCAGGGCTGCACGGGGGAATCTCAAGGTGTATCTCCGGGGTTGAGGGTATGCCGCCTGTCGTCGACCGATATGGCGACGGCCCGGCTGACGATCGAAGCAACGGCTGATCGAGCGCGCGGTGTTTGCAGCGGCGGCATCTGCGAAGTCTTTCGCGCTTTGGTGAAAGAATTATGACAGTGCCCGGAAAACCCCGTGATACCGGCGTTTTCCGGGCATCGCGCCGATCATCCGCACGCAGTGGCGCGCAGCAGCCGCCGACTCGATGACAGTCTGGTGACGGCAGGGTCCGGGCCGAATGGCCCGGACTCGATCAGACCGGCAGGGCGTAGTAAGCGACGCCGTAGTCCTGCAGCGCACCGGTCCGGCGCTCGCCGACCCGCTCGATGCGGATGCCGGTGCAGGCGGCATCGAGCCCCGGCGCCGGTCGGCCTTCGTGCAGGGCTTCGTATTGCGGCTGGACCAGTGCGACGTGGTTGTCCAGTGCAGCGGTCAGGTGGATGCGCCGGGCCGCGTCCTGCCAGCCCGGCACGACGCGCGCCGGAATCGCTTCCGAAGCGTCGCCGCTGCCATAGCCGATCAGCAGGATTTCCCGGCCCGCCAGATCGCGGCCGGTCTTGACGGCATCTTCGAGACCGGCGGCCAGCCAGCCCGGCAGCGCCGCCGAATACAGGTTGCCCATCGCCATCATCGACTTGGCGCCGAGACGCATCTTGTCGTCGACAACCGCCTTGTAGGTCAGCGTTTCGCGGAACGCCTTCAGCAGCGTTGCCGTCAGCGGATACGGCTCGGCGACCGTGCCGTCGAAGTCGGCCTCGAAGGCGCGGGTCGGCACCGTGGCCATTTCCGCTGCCAGCGCCTCCGGATCAACGCCGGCGCGGGCGCAGTAGTCGTTCAGCTCGTCTGCGCCGAGCGCGCCATCGGCACCAAGGGCGAACAGGTAGCCCATCGCCCAGGCCGTGACCGGCATCTTGTGATACGGCCGGTGCATGAACACCGCTTCCAGCTCGCGGAAGTAACGGCCGCGCGCGCCGCCGTGCTTGGTCAGCAGCTGATCGAGCGCCGACATGGTTTCGTCGACGTAGCAGGCGGTCGAATACTTGCCGTTGAACACCGGGAAGTCCGACAGCCGGCCGCTGACGCTGGTGGTCTGGCCGGCGTAGCGCTGGAACGGCTTGCGGAAATCGAGCCCGCGGAACGTCGAGGCGCTGCCGGCGTTGCGCAGGTCCAGCGCGACGATCTTCGGATCGCGCTCCAGCAGCATCGCCACCGCACCGGCGCCCTGGGTCGGCTCGCCCGACGAGCCACGCTCGTATTCGGCGATGTCGGCCGCGACGACGACGGCCTGACGGTCGTAGCCGTCATGCGCCAGATAGCGGATCGCGCCCTTGATGCCGTAGATGCCGGCCAGGCAGGCCTGCTTGAACTCGGGCACTTCGCAATCGCGGGCGATGCGCGGCTTGCCCTTGGCGGCCAGCGCACGATCGACGAGGCCACGGACGATCACCGCACCGGTGGCGTTGTCGACACTCGATTCGGTGCCCAGCGCGAGGTAACCGATCTTCGCGGGGTCGACGGCATTGCGATCGATCAGCGCCAGCACCGCGTTGGCGGCCATCGTGTAGACGTCTTCCTCAACACCCGGCACCCGGAAGCTTTCGCCGATCACCGCGCGGGTCTTGTCCCAGCTGTTGCCGGTCCATTCGCACCACTCGCGCAGGTCCACGCGATACGGCGGCACATAGGCCGCGAAGGCGCTGATGCCGAACTCTGCCTTGCTCATGTCTTCTCTCTCTTCTCTTGACGCCCGACGTCAGTCACGAATGGACTTCATAGGTGCGGTTTTTCCATTTGGAGCGCACGCCGCGCCAGCTGCGGATCGCGGAACTCCAGGTCATTCCCAGGTACAGCGCCCCAATCAAAGGTGAGGCCAGCGCCCAGACCGGCGACAGGCCGTAGTAGCGCAGCGTCGGCACGTAGGCCGCGCACATCGCGAACAGCGCCAGCGCTGCCAGCCATGAACCCTGCGCCAGCGCCACCAGCGGGAACCAGTAGGCCATCGCGAACAGCGCGGTCACGACCAGCAGCAGCAGATTCGAGTAGCGCAGCTGCGTGAACGCCGACCGGGCCACCATGTCGTGCACGCTCTTCAGGGTGCCGTAGGGCCGCAGCGAAATGACGCCGCGGCTCAGGCCGATCCACGTCCGGTGACCGCCATCCTTGATGCGCCGCGCCAGCGTGCAGTCGTCGATCAGCGCGTCTTTCAGGCACTCGAAGGCGTTGACCTTGCGCAGTGCCGCGGTGTCGACCAGCACGCAGCCGCCCGCCGCTGCGGCCACCCACTTCGACGGCGAGTTCGATACCGCGAATGGATAGATCAGCTTGAAGTAGTAGACGAAGGCCGGCAGCAGCAGGCGATCCCAGAACGAGGTGCGGCGCAGGTCGGCCATCAGGCTGACGAAATGCGCGCCGGTCGCCCGCTTGTGCGTCAGCAGCGCGGCCAGCATCCCCGGCTCCAGCGCGATGTCGGCATCGAGCAGCAAGGTCATCGCGGAGTTCACCCGCCCCTTGCCCTGCTCCAGCGCCCACAGCTTGCCGGCCCAGCCTTTCGGCAACGGCTGGCCCGAGATCACTTCGACATTCGGATAGCGCCGGGCGATGTCGCCGGTGCCGTCATCGGACTGATCGTCGATCACCACGATCTTCAGCCCATCACCTTGCGCCTGCAGGCTGTCCAGCGTCCGCTGGATCACTTCGGCTTCGTTGCGCGCCGGGATCAGCACGGTGACGTGCGCCATGTCGCTGTGACCGGCAGGCCCGTTGCCGGGCGTGCCGGTCGGATCAAGCTGCTCGCGCACGCTCCATGGCCGCCACGGTGCCAGCCACAAGCCCAGCCACATGACAGCAGCAGGTGCGGCCAGCCAGAACGCAGAATCCATGATGGCAATTACCCAGGGGCACCGGCGACCGCGACGAGCGCGGCCGCCGGAACACTCAGTTTCCGGCCTTTTCGGTCGCCGGCTTGGTCTTCTTCTTCACAGTGATCGTGCTGACCGGCACCTTCACGGCCGAAGCGTCGGCGCGATTGCCGTACAGCACCGGCAGATCGGGGGCCATCGGGCCATCGATATCCGGGCCCAGCAGCGCGACCTTGGCCGCCTTCAGCGGGTTGGCGAAGGTGTCGTTGACGGCGGTGCCTTCGAAGCCGCAATGCGCCATGCAGTTGTCGCACTTCGGGTTGCGGCCGACGCCGTAGGCTTCCCAGTTGGTGGTTTCCATCAGCTCCTTGTACGAGGAGCAATGGCCTTCATCGACCAGCAGGTAGCACGGCTTCTGCCAGCCGAAGACGTTGTAGGTCACCGTGCCCCAGGGCTCGCACTGGTAGGCCTGGTTGCCGGCGATGAAGTCGAGGAACATCGGCGACTGGTTGAACTTCCACTCGCTCTTGCGCTCGCGGCCGATGCGGAACACGTCGCGGAACAGCTGCTTCGACGCGGTGCGGCCCAGGAACACGTCCTGACGCGGCGCGTGCTGGTAGCTGTAGCCCGGCGACACGGTGATGCCTTCGATGCCGAGGCTCATCGCGTAGTCGAAGAAGTCGGCGATTTCCTGCGGCGGCTCGCCGGAGAACAGCGTGCAGTTGATGGTCACGCGGAAGCCGCGCTCGACACACATCTTGATCGCTTCGACGGCCTTGACGAACACACCTTCCATGCACACCGATTCGTCGTGGCGCTTTTCCATGCCGTCCAGATGGATCGACATCGTCAGGTACGGGCTCGGGGTGTACTCGTCGATGTGCTTCTTCAGCAGGATCGCGTTGGTGCACAGGTAGACGAACTTCTTCATCTTCACGAGGCCGGCCACGATCTGCGGCATTTCCTTGTGAATCAGCGGTTCGCCACCGGGGATCGACACCATCGGCGCACCGCATTCCTCGGCGGCGCGCAGCGCCTGCTCGACGCTGACGCGCTGCTGCAGGATGTCCTTCTCGTAGTCGATCTTGCCGCAACCGGCACAGGCCAGATTGCACTGGAACAACGGTTCCAGCATCAGCACCAGCGGGTAGCGTTTCTCGCCCTTCAGCTTCTTGCCGAGAAGGTAGCGCGCGACGGTGACCTGCTGGATAAGCGGAACGCCCATGTGTTCTCCAATTGCTTTCTTGCGCCCGCGTGACCGCAGGGCTTCATGTGAAGGTCGGCAGTGCTGCTTGCCGATGCAGATGTTGCGGCTCAGGTGAGACTCGAAACAGCCCGCGAATCGCGCATTTTATGCCAAAGACGCCGCCGATTGCCGCGCGTAGACCCCGGCGTGATGCGCACGGATGCGCGCCCATTCGATCTTGAACCACGGCGTGAACTGCTCCGGCCGGGATTCGATCTCGGCGTCAAGCGCATCCGGCGCGATGTAGCGGATCGCCGAGATCTCGTTGGCATTGACCACCGGGGCGACATCGCTGCGGCCGGCATAGACCCAGCACAGTTCGTGTTCGGCACCGGTGTCGTCGAATTGCGCCTGGTACTGGAACTTGAACAGGTAATCGAAACGGCACTCGAAACCAAGCTCTTCCTTCAGCCGGCGATGGATCGCGATGTCCATGGTCTCGCCGCGACGCGGATGCGAGCAGCAGGTGTTCGACCAGAACTGGCCCCACAGCCGCTTGCCGGCAGCGCGCTGCTGCAGCAGCAGCTCGCCGTCGCTGTTGAACACGAACAGCGAGAACGCGCGGTGCAGCGTGCCGCGACCGACATGTGCCTCGGCCTTCGGCAAAAAGCCGATCTCGTTGTCGTGCTCGTCGACCAGGATCAGCGGCTCATCGTCGAACGAAACGATCTCGTGACCGGCGTTTTCAATCTTCGTTGTCATTGCTGGAATCATCTCACCCAATGCGCACCTCCATGCCCGAATAGCCGGCGTCGCGCAGCGCGCCGATGACTCTTTCGGGGTGTTCCGGGGCCAGCGCGATGATCGACCCACCGCCGCCGCCGCCGGTCAGCTTGGCACCGATCGCGCCTTGCTCGCGGCAGATCTGCACCATTTCCTCGATTTCCCAGCTCGACACGCGCAGCGCATTGAGCAGGCCGTGGCAGACGTTCATCAGATCGCCCAGCCGTTCGAGCTGGTAGTTCTGGATGGCATCGACACCCTGCAAGGTCAGTGCGTCGATCTGCCGGAAGATGTTCTCGTACAGCTCCGGATTCTTCTGCCAGGCCGTGCGCACGCCGCCTACGGTCTTCGCGGTCAGGCTTTCCTTGCCGGAAATGCCGACCACCAGCGGGATGGGTTTGGCCAGCTTCAGCGGCTCCATCTTCAGCGGCTTGCCGTCATGGGCGCGGCGATACAGCAGCGGCTGACCATAGGTGGCGACGGTGTTGTCGATGCCGCTCGGCGTGCCGTGCGCAACCTTCTCGCATTCGAAGGCCAGCGCGTTGATTTCCTCGTCGGTGTGGCCGAGCTTGAAATGGGTGTCGATGGCGCGGATCACCGCCACCGCCATCGCTGCCGAACCGCCGAGGCCCATGCCGCGCGGCACGTTCGGGAACACCTCGATACGCAGGCTCTTTTCGGTCAGGCCGAGCTTGTCGAAGACGATGCCGAGGCTGCGCTGGAAGGAATCGCGATGCGCCGGATCCTTGTGCAGCCGGCTTTCGACGCCCCAGCGCGGAATGATCAGGTCGACGCCCGGATTGGCGCTGTTGCGGTCGCCGTCCTGCACGCTGGCCTCGATCGCCAGCGGCACCGGGGCGGCGATCGCATGGCTGCCGTAAACCACCGCGTGCTCGCCAAGCAGGATGATCTTGCCGTGGCCCTGGGCGCGCGGTGCGTTCGACGTGGTTTCCGGCTCGCTGGCGTCCTGCCGCGCTGCCTTGCGCACCTGCACGACGATGTCCTGCGCCTTCCAGATCTTGATGTCGCCGCCTTCGATCAGCCGCTCGACGACGGTCTCGAAGATTTCCGGCGTGGCACCGGCGGCCAGCGCCACCGAGCGGGCATGCAGGGTCATGTGGCCCTGCTGGATGCCTTCGGTGGCCAGCGCGCGGATCGCCGAGAAGTTCTGGGCAAGGCCGACCGTACCCATCACCATCGCCAGCTCGCGCGCCGACTTGGCGCCGAGCAGGCGGTGGTTCAGCGCCACCGTCGGGTTCGACTGCAGCGGTCCGCCGACGGTACCGACCTTCATCGGAATCTCGATCTCGCCGACCAGCGCGCCATCGGCGCCCTTGTACCAGCGAGTCAGCGAGGTGTAGCGACCGCTGCGGGCGGCATAGGCGTGAGCACCGGCTTCGATCGCGCGCCAGTCGTTGCCGGTGGCCAGCGCCACGGCATCGATGCCGTTCATCACGCCCTTGTTGTGGGTCGCGGCACGGTACGGATCGACGCTGGCGAAGTCGGTGGCCAGCACGATGCCGTCGCGCACTTCCTCGCCGGAGAAGCCCTTGCCGGCCAGCTTGTCGACCGGAATCACGCACTTGGCGCGCACCAGCGAGCGATCGGTGAGGTTCGACAGGATGCGCAGGAACACCTTGCCACCGGTCACCTGTTCGACCAGCGAGGCCAGGCCTTCGCACATCGTGTTGACCAGGTTCGCGCCCATCGCATCGCAGGTGTCGACGACCAGATGCACGATCAGCATGTCGCCATGGCCATCCGGACGCGGATAGACGTGCAGTTCGATGTCACGGGCACCGCCACCACGCGCCACCATCTGCGGATGCAGCGAGTTGGCGAGGTTCAGCAGTTCCGCCTTGCGCGCCAGCAGCGCCGACTGCGCACGCGGCACGTTCGGGATGTCGACAACCTGGATCTGGCCGATCAGCAGCGATTCGTCCATCTCGGCGGTGAAGCCGCCGGAGGCGCGGACCAGCTTGGCGCATGACGACAGTGCGGCGACGATCGACGGCTCCTCGACCACCAGCGGCACCACGTAATCCTTGCCGTTGATCAGGAAGTTGAGCCCCAAGCCGACCGGCAGGCCCATCACGCCGACGACGTTCTCGATCATCTTGTCGGCGCGGTGCAGCGACAGCGTGTGATCGCCGGAAATCATCTGCTGGTAGTCGGCTTCCGACACCCAGCCGCGTTCGCGCATCAGCCGCACGCGGTCGGTGACCGACAGCTTGTAGAACTCGGGAATTCTCGACTTGTCCGGGGATTTGAGCGGGGATGGGTCCGCGCTCGGCGCGGCAGGCTGGGCTTCTGCAGTCATGCTTGTTCACTCTCCGTGAGCGTCAGCCGCAGACCGGTCGGATCGACCGCCAGCGGCACGTTGGCGAACCCCGATGCCGCCAGGGCGGCAACGGCTGCCGCGAGGCTGTCAGGGTTCATCGCAAACACCACGCCGACATCGCCGCCGCCGGCACCACAAGGCTTGTAGACCACGCCGTCATGGGCATGGGCGATCGCGCCGATCGCTTCGTGCTCGGCCGACCAGATGCTGACGCCGCTGGCGTGCCCGAGGGCACGCAGGTCGTCGGCATAGCGGCGGGCATGGCCGAGAAAGCCAGCGCTGTCCGCTGTATCGATCGCCGCGACCGCGGCCTGCGCGGTTGCCGTCAGCGCATCCATCCGGGCGCGATATTCGGACTCGTTGGAAGCGCTCAGACGGCGCCAGTCCCGCAGGATCGACAGGAACTTCGGTGTCGACGCCGAGCAGCCGGACCAGATGAACGCGCAGTGCAGATTCGCCGGCCAGCGCAGCGGCGAGGCCTGCGGCGCGCCATCGTCACCGGGCAGCCGATAGGCAAGCACGCCGCCGTACAGGCTGGTTGCGACATCGACGCCGCTGCCCTGCCCGCCCTGAAACTTGCGGTGCAGGCCGAGCAGACGATTGAGCCAGCCCGCGCGATCGCTTGCTGCATCGGCGTGACCGCCCTGTGCGACGAGTGCGGAGGCCAGCGCGACGGTCAGCGCGGCACTGGAGCCCAGACCGAGCTTCGAGCGACGGCTGCCGACGACGTCGAAGAACGACGAGGTATCGAGCGCCAGATCGAAGCCGCCACCGGCGGCCACACCCAGCTGCTCGTCGACCAGCCCGCGCAGCACCTCGTCGACCAGGTTCAGCTTCGCGGCTTCCGCACCGGCAGCGCGCCAGTCCGGCAAGCCGTCGGCGCCGAGCGCGAAACGCAGCGGCGCGTCGAGCACGTCAGGCGCGCGCGCTTCACAAACGGCGTCGGCGCGAGCCGCCAGGCGTACCGAAGCCCGGCGATCGACCGCCATGGTGATCGCCGGTGCACCTTCAAGCACGGCGTACTCGCCGAGCAGCACCAGCTTGCCGGGCGCGCTGGCGACGATGGTCATGCGGCGACTGCGTCGGCCACAGGAATCCGCATCGCCGCGCCGCCGAGCCCGGTTTCGAGCACGCTCAGCACGCCGGGGACTTCGCGCAGCGCGGCTGCGACCTGACCGGCCGCTTCCGGCAGGCAGATCGCCTTCACCTGCGGGCCGGCATCGATGGTGAAGAACACCGGCACGCCGCTGGCACGCAGCGCCCGCACGGCGTGCATCGCCGCCACTGTCGCGGCATTCCAGTACAGCAGGCCGGGCTTCGCGGCCATCGCCAGCGCGTGCATCTTCAGGCAGCTGAATTCGGAGATATCGGCCAGCCGCTCGAAGTCGCGGGCCACGATCGCCGCACGGGCGTCGGCCAGATCGGCTTCCTGGGTGTCGATCCAGGCGCGCTGGTACGGGCTGGTCTCGGCAGTGCGGTTCATGCCTTCGGTCGAGCCGATGGCCTTTTCGGCCGTCGAGGTGATCGCCACCGCCACGCGCAGTGGCCAGGCATCGGCATCAAGAATCGGGCGGGCCACCGAATCCTCGCCATCGGCCCGTTCGCCGAGCGCCCATTCGACATAGCCGCCAAAGATCGAGCGCGACGCTGAACCGGAGCCGCGGCGCGCGAACTCGGACAGCGTGGCATGTGGCAGCCCCAGCCCCAGCGCGGCATCGGCCGCCATCACCAGCGCGGCGAAGCCGGACGCCGACGAGGCAAGGCCGGCACCGGTCGGAAAGTTGTTGCGGCTCACAACTTCCGCGCGGGCCTGGGTGCCGGCACGGGCGCGAAGCAGATCCAGGCAGGCACTGACCTTGCGCAGCTGCTTGGCGTCCTCGCGGCCGTTCAGGCTCAGGCGGTCGGCGCTCAGGTCTGTTCCGAAGCGCACCGAGGTCCGCGTCCACAGCGTGTCGAGGGTGATCGACAGCGATCCGACCACCGGCAGGTTCAGCGGCACATCACGCTTGCCCCAGTACTTGATCAGCGCGATGTTGGGATGCGCCTGAGCGGCGGCAATAGCGTCGGTATCAAGCGTCGTGGACATGACGCTCATGAGTGGTGCATGGGGCAGGCAAACCGAAGTGGGACGGAGCCAAACCGGGCTGGCTCACGCGACAAAGACAAGCTTGAGAGGCTGACCAAGTGTCGAAGTTTACAGGACGGTTGCATCGAGAACGAATATGGGACCCCTGCGACAGGCGATTTATCGTCTAGGAATCAGCTGTTTGCGGGCATTCTGCGCGCGCCAATCGGCTGCACCGATTCGGGGCACGACGAAGGTCAATGCGCCTGCGTGACGGTGTTCACGCAGTTCCGGCACCAGCCCGATGCGCCTTCGGTACGATGCAGGACGCACCGACCTTCCCTGGCTCCTGTCCGCTTTGCCAATCCTTCCGATGCTCGGCCACGCGCTGTTGCTGGCCACCGCCACCTACTCGGTGCTGGCGCTGATGACCCGGCGTCGCTGGCGTCATCACGCGGCGATGATCCCGTCGCCGGCGCCCACGGCGGCGGTCACCGTGCTGAAGCCGCTCTACGGGCATGAGCCACGCTTGTACGAAAACCTGCGCAGCTTCTGCCGACAGGACCATCCGCAGTTCCAGCTGCTGTTCGGGCTGCACTCGGCCGACGATGCGGCACGTGGCGTTGTCGAACGGCTGCAGCGCGAGTTTCCGGCACTCGACATCGGCATCGTCATCGATGCGCGCAGCCACGGCATCAACCTGAAGGTCGGCAACCTGATCAACCTGCTGCCACAGGCGCGCCATAACTGGCTGCTGCTGGCCGACAGCGACATCGAAGCGCCACCGGACCTGCTGCGCCGCGCGACGGCACCGCTGACCGACGGCAGCGTTGGCGTGGTCACCTGCCTGTATCGCGGCCATGCAGTCGGAGGCGTCTGGCCACAGCTCGGCAGCCACTTCATCAACGACTGGTTCGCACCTGCCGTCTGTCTGGGCCGAAGCTTCGGTGCCAGCAGACACTCGTTCGGCGCGACGATGGCCTTGCGCCGCGACGTGCTGACGGCCAGCGGTGGCTTCGAAGCGCTGGCCGACCATGTTGCGGACGACTGGTGGCTCGGCGAGCTGAGCCGGCGCGCCGGCTTTCGCACCGTGCTGTCGGAATGCGAGGTCAGCACCGATGTCATCGAAACCAGACCCAGCGATCTGGTGGCGCGGGAACTGCGCTGGCTGCGCTCGATCCGGCACATCGAACCGCTCGGCTACGCCTTCCTGTTCATCGGCTTCACGACGCCGGTCGCCACGCTCGGCTGGCTGCTCAGCGACGGCGGCACGCTTGCGCTGACGCTGCTGCTGTCGGCGCTTGCGGCACGGCTCATGCTACGGTTCGAACGCCGTCGCACGGTCATGCAGTCGCTCCGCAGCACGCTGCTGGTCCCGATGCGCGACAGCCTGTCGCTGCTGCTCTGGGCCATCGCTCTCGCCGGCAATGGCGTGCGCTGGCGGGGTCGTCCGATGAAGATCGCGCCAACGGCGCCCCGCTTTCGCAGCTGAAGGACCGAACGCATGCCCTCCACCGGCCCGAACCCTCTGAAAACGCTGTTCCTGCAAGCGCCGTCGTTTGATGGCTTCGACGGCGGTGCCGGCTCGCGTTATCAGGCCAAGCGCGAGATCAAGAGCTTCTGGTACCCGACCTGGCTGGCGCAGCCGGCTGCAATGGTGCCCGGCAGTCGCGTCGTCGATGCGCCGGCGGACGAGTTGTCGGTCGAAGCGACGCTCGACATCGCGGCGGCTTACGCGCTGGTCATCATCCACACCTCGACACCATCGTTCCCGACCGATGCCAAATTTGCCGAGCTGCTGAAGGCACGCTGCCCGGACATCGTCATCGGCATGGTCGGCGCCAAGGTCGCGGTCGACCCGGCCGGCTCGCTGAATGCCTCGACGGCGATCGCCTTCGTCGCTCGCGAGGAGTTCGACTACACCTGCGCCGAACTGGCCGCCAACGACAAGCCCTGGGACCAGATCGCCGGCATCAGCTACCGCCTCGCCGATGGCCGGCTGCAGCACAACCCGCCGCGCGCAACCATCGAGGACATGGACGCGCTGCCGTTCGTCGCGCCGGTCTATCAGCGCGACCTGACGATCCGGAACTACTTCATCGGCTACCTGCAGCATCCGTACGTGTCGCTGTACACCGGCCGCGGCTGCCGCTCCAAGTGCACGTTCTGCCTGTGGCCGCAGACGGTCGGCGGCCATCGCTACCGGGTGCGCTCGGCAGCCAACGTGATCGCCGAAGCGAAGTGGATCAAGGAGCACATGCCGGAAGTGAAGGAGCTGATGTTCGACGACGACACCTTCACCGACTCGTCGAACATGGAACGCGTCCACGAGATCGCGATCGGGCTCGGCAAGCTCGGCTGGACCTGGAGCTGCAACGCCAAGGCCAACGTGCCGTACGCCTCGCTGAAGCTGATGAAGGACAACGGCCTGCGGCTGCTGCTGGTCGGCTACGAATCCGGCGATGACCAGATCCTGCACAACATCAAGAAGGGCCTGAAGACCGATATCGCCGAACGCTTCACCGAGGACTGCCGGAAACTCGGCATCGTCATCCACGGCACCTTCATCCTGGGCCTGCCGGGCGAAACGCGGGAGACGATCGAGAAGACCATCGAGTGGGCCAAGGCGATCAATCCGCACACCATCCAGGTGTCGCTGGCTGCGCCCTACCCCGGTACCACGCTGTACAAGCAGGCCGTCGACAACGGCTGGCTGGCCGAGAACGACGCAGTGAACCTGGTCAATTCGCAAGGCGTGCAGCTGGCCGCGATCAGCTATCCGCACCTGTCGAAGGACGAGATCTTCGATGCGATGGAAGTGTTCTACCGGCGCTTCTATTTCCGTCCGTCGAAAATCTGGGAAATCGTCCGCGAAATGCTGACCGACTGGGAGATGCTCAAGCGGCGTCTGCGCGAAGGCTTGGAATTCTTCCGCTTCCTGCGCGCCCGGGCCGCTTGATCGCGCCTGCAGGTCCGGCGTGATTCGCCTGATTGTCAACGCCGACGACTTCGGCCTCGACAGCGCGATCAACGATGCCGTCGAGCAGGCGCATGTCGATGGCGCGCTGACCAGCGCCAGCCTGATCGTCGGCGGCGCAGCAGTTGCCGATGCCGTGGCCATCGCCCGGCGACGGCCGACGCTCGGTGTCGGCCTGCATCTGGTACTGGCCGACGGGCCTTCGGTGGCACCCCGGCAGCTGATTCCGGATCTGGTCGATGCCGACGGCCGCTTCGGCGACCGGATGGCTCGCGACGGCGTGCGCTTCTTCTTCCTGCCGCGCGTCCGCCGCCAGCTGGCGGTCGAGATCCGCGCGCAGTTCGAAGCATTTGCCGCAACCGGCCTGAAGCTCGACCACGTCAACGCCCACAAGCATTTCCATCTGCACCCGACGGTGCTTGGCCTGATGCTGGCGATCGGCCGCGACTTCGGCATCAACGCGATCCGGCTGCCGTACGAGCCGGGCAGCGCGCCGCTGCTGGCGCCGTGGATCGCGCTGACCCGCCAGCGGCTGCGCCGCGCCGGCATCACCTACAACGACACGATGGCGGGGCTGGCCTCGACCGGTGGCACCGACGAAGCAGCGCTGTTGTCAGCGCTCGACCGGCTGCCGCCGGGGCTGCATGAAATCTATCTGCACCCGGCGACCCGCCGTGGTCTGACCGCCACGATGGCCGGCTATCGTCATGACGACGAACTGGCTGCACTGCTGTCGCCACGCGTGCGTCATGCGATCACCGCACGCGGCATCGTCACCGGCCACTGGGCCGACTTCGTCGCGCCGCGATGAGCCGCTGGCTGCCGGTGCTGTTCGGCCTGCTGGGCCTCGGCCTGCTGATCGGACTGGTCGCGCACGGCGGCACGGCGGAGATCGTCGCGCTGCTTGCCACCGCCGGCTGGAGCCTGCTGTGGCTGGTGCCCTTCCATGCGCTGCCGATCGCGCTCGATGCCGAAGGCTGGCGGGTGCTGCTGCGCCATCGCGACCAGCGTGGCACGGCCGGGCTGCCGTTCCTGTGGTGGATCGCCTCGGTGCGCGAAGCGGTAGGACGGCTGCTGCCGGTCGGAGGCGTCGGCGGCGAAGTGGTCGGCATCCGGCTGACGCTGTGGCGAGTGCCGGATGGCGCAGCGGTCACCGCCAGCGTGGTGATGGAAACCCTGCTGACCATCGTCAACGTCTACCTGTTCGTGGCCGCCGGGCTGTGCCTGGTGATCGCGCTCGACGGCGGCGATCTCGCCGGCTCGCTGCTCGGCGGCCTGGCCGCTACCTTGCCAGTACCGATCTTCCTGTACTGGCTGTTGCGCCACGGCGCCGTGTTTTCACGGATCGAAAAGGCAGTGGTCGGCATGCTCGGCGATGAAAGCCGGGTGGCTGCGCTGTTCGGCGATGCCAGCCGGCTCGATGACGAACTGCGCGCGCTGTTCGCGCGGCAGCGCGATCTGCTGGTCAGCCTGCTGTGGCAGCTGGCCGGCATGGTCGCCGGCAGCTTCGAGGTCTGGCTGGCGCTGCGGCTGCTCGGCCAGCCGATCAGCCCGCTGGCGGCCGTCGCGCTGGAAGCACTGGGCTTGTCGATCCGCCACTTCGCGTTCTTCGTGCCGGCCGGGCTCGGCGTGCAGGAGATGGGCTTCGTGCTGTTCGGCAAGCTGCTCGGCGTGCCACCGGACGCGGCGATCGCGCTGTCGCTGGCCAAGCGGGTACGCGAACTCGGCTACGGCATCCCGGCGCTGCTGTCCTGGCAGTGGGCCGAAACCCGGCGGGCCTTGCGCCGTTAACAAACCAAACCCGCTCACGCAAAGGCGCGAAGACGCAAAGAAAGACAGAAAAAGTGGAGAAGCAAGGACGCGTGCGCGCCGCTACACAGCTCGCTTTTCCTTGTCTTGATTTTCCTTGGCGTCTTTGCGCCTCTGCGTGAGCCCGCCATTTGCGAGCCAACGGAAAAAGCGAAGGCAACGGAGCGACAAATGCGCGCCGCTGACCAGCACGCTTTTACTTGTCTCGATTTTCCTTGGCGTCTTCGCGCCTTTGCGTGAGCCCGCCGTTGGCGCGCCAGCAAGGCCTCAGCGCAGGTAGCCGTTGGCGCGAAACCAGGCCACTGCATCTTCCAGCGCCAGCCGCGCTGGCCGTGGTGCGTAGCCGAGTTCGCGCTTCGCCTTGGCGCAGGAGAAGTACATCCGCTTCTTCGACATGCGGATTTCCTCGACGGTGGCCACCGGCGCGCGGCCTGTGAAGCGGGCGAAGAACTCCGCCGCGTGCGCCACCGGCATCACTGCGGCGTGCGGCAACTGGATCGTCGGCGCGCGGCGGCCGGTGATGTCGGCGATCACGGCAAGGATCTGCTTCAGGCTCATGTCGTCGCCGCCAAGCACGTAGCGCTCGCCGATCACGCCCTTGCTGTAGGCCAGCCAGTGGCCTTCGGCAACGTCATCGACATGGGCGATGTTCAGGCCGGTATCGACGAAGGCAGGCATCTTCCCTGACGCGGCATCGCGGACCACGCGGCCGGTCGGGGTCGGCTTGACATCGCGCGGGCCGATCGGCGTCGACGGGTTGACGATCACTACCGGCGCGCCGTTGTCGGCCAGTTCGCGAACGGCTTCTTCGGCCAGAAACTTCGAACGCTTGTAGTGGCCGATCATATCGGCGACGGTCACGGGGGTGTCCTCGTCGCCGGGGCGGCCGTCCTTCGGAATGCCGAGCACGGCAACACTTGACGTGTAGACGATGCGCTGCACGCCAGCCGCATGGGCCGCCGCGACCAGCGCGCGCGAACCATCGACATTGGCGCGGTAAAGATCGTCCGGATTCGGCGCCCACAGCCGGTAATCGGCAGCGACATGGAACACCGCATCACAGCCCTTGACCGCCTTCTGAAGCGACGCCGGATCGGTCAGATCACCTTCGACGATCGTCGCATCGAGCCCCTTCAGGTTCTGCCGATCGGAGTTCGGGCGCGACAGCAGGCGCAGCTTGAAGCCTTCGGCCAGCAGGCGACGGGCGACAGCAGAGCCGACAAAGCCGGTGGCGCCGGTGACGAGGGCGGTGGTCTTCGGCTGGGTCATCGGTTTCGATTCAGGAATAGAAGGCAAACGCCGGTGCGACCTGGGTCACCGCCTTGAGACTGGCCTGCGCGGCGTTGAACGAGCGCGCCAGCCCCGGCAGCTTGGCGATCTCCCACGGCGCCTTCAGCAGGCCGCCGATCATGCTGACGGCCTTCGGCCGACCGTAGGCATCGACGCCATCGACCACCGCGTTCGGCAACGTCGCTTCGGCGTCATCGACAATCGCCCGAACGACGAGGAACGGCAGGCCGCGCGCCTTCGCGACATCACCCACCGCCGAGCTTTCCTGATCGACCGCCACCGCCTGACTCTGCGTGCGCGCGAGGTACTTGATACCGGCGTTGAGCAGCGTCTGGCGGGTGGTCAGCAGGCGACCGTCGATCAGTGCAATCCCGGCATCGGCACAGTGCGCGGCAAGCCGGGCACGCCAGGCCGAATCCGGTTCGACCGTGTGGCCATCCATGTAGACCACACTGCTCGGGCAGACCACATCGCCCGGTTCCAGCGCGGCGTCGAGTGCGCCGGCGGTGCCGAAGCTGAGCAGCGCCACACAACCGGCATCGGCCAGTGCAGTGGCGGCTGCGGCTGCGGCCTGATCGCCGATGCCGCTAACCTGGATGCGCAGGCCGCCGAGTTCATTGACGCCCGGCTGAGGACAGCGCAGGCCGAGCGCCTTCGCTTCCGACAGCAGCGCCACGACGACGCCGACCACGGCCTGCGTCATCGCGGGAAGCGCCGGATCAGGCCGACGCGCGCCGCCCGCGCAGCTGGCGATAACGCGCCAGCGCCCACAGCGGGAAGTAGGCGTCGTAGCCGTAGTACTTCATGTAGAACACGCGCGGGAAGCCCGGCGCATTGTGGCCCGGGTCATGCCACAGGCCTTCGTACTGGCCTTCGGAATGCTGGTTGGCGATCAGCCAGTCGATGCCGGCGGAAATCGACGGATGATCGACACCGTGCACCGCCATCAGCGCCAGCAGCGCCCAGGCCGTGCTGTTCGGTGTCGAGATCAAATCACCGTTGCGCGGCATCGTGCCGGTCAGCTTCGGGTCGAGATAGGTGTCGTTGGTCTCGCCCCAGCCGCCGTCCGGATTCTGCTTCGATTCCAGATAGCGGATCGCCTTGGCGATGTACGGCGCGTCCGGCTTTTCGCCGACCAGCGCCAGACCGGCCAGCGCCGACCAGGTGCCGTAGATGTAGTTGGTGCCCCAGCGGCCCCACCACGAGCCGTCCGGCTGCTGGGCCTTCTTCAGGTACTTGATCGCGCGGTTGACCGCCGGGCGATCCTGCGGCCGCCTGAGCACACCGAGATAGGCCAGCACGCGGCCCGTGACGTCCTCGGTCGGCGG
Organism: Gammaproteobacteria bacterium; assembly: GCA_026398875.1. Lineage (GTDB taxonomy): Bacteria > Pseudomonadota > Gammaproteobacteria > Nevskiales > Nevskiaceae > Nevskia. The sequence goes on from JAPLSB010000017.1 coordinate 407,029, forward strand.
ATCGAGCATCGCCTTGTGATCGGCAAACGGGATCTCGTTGATCCAGTAGTGCGTGTTGTCGGCGTCGTAGGCGCCGAAGCCGCCATTCTTCGACTGCAGGCCGAGCAGCCACTCGGCCGCGCGCGAAACCGCTTCATCGTTGTGGTTGCTGCCGTTCGGATCGCGACCGACCAGATGCATCACACCGGCGACGACAGCGGTGTCGTCGAGATCCGGGTAGTACTCGTTCCAGTACTGGAACGCCCAGCCGCCCGGGCGCAGCTTCTTGTTCGGCGCCGCTTCGATCCAGTCGCCAACATGGTCCAGGATCTGGCGCGGCCGCAGCCAGTTCTCGGCGCGCTTCAGCGCTTCGCGCGTCTTCGCACGGCTGGAGCCATCCGGCGAATCGGCATGCAGCAGCGCCATCATTGCCCAGCCGGTATCCCAGGTCGGCGACAGGCAGGGCTGCACATAGGCACTGCCGTCCGGCGTGAACTGGATCAGCTTCTGGATCGACTTCAGGCAGGTCGCGCGCAGCGGGTGTTCGGCCGGATAGCCGAGCAGCGCCAGTGCTTCGTAGGCGTTGACCATCGCCGGGAAGATGCCGTTGATGCCGTCTTCGCCATTGAGGCGGGCAACGAACCAGTTCTCGGCCTTCTTCAGCGCCTTGGCGCGGAACGGGCGGGTCCAGACGCTGTCGAGGCTGCGGCCGAGCTTGTCGAGCAGCAGGAAGGTCTTGGCGAACAGCGTGTCGTTGCGGAACCACTGGGTTTCCTGCTCGGGCGGACGCACGAACAGTTCCGGGATGTGGATCTCGCGCGGATTCTTGGCCTTGGCCTTCAGGCTGCACAGCACGAACAGCGGCACCATCACGGCGCGCGCCCAGGTGGCGACCTTGTAGATCTCGAACGGGAACCAGCGCGGGAACAGCACGATTTCGACCGGCACGTACGGCGCGGCCGTCCACGGCACCTGGCCGAACATCGCCAGCAGGATGCGCGTGAAGACGTTGGCCTTGGCGGCACCGCCCATGGCCAGGATGGCTTCGCGGGCGCGCACCATGTGCGGCGCGTTCTCGTCGTCGCCGGCGCACTTCAGCGCGTAGTAGCTCTTCACCGTGCACGACAGGTCGATCGCACCCGGCTGGTCGTAATTGCGGTACTGCGGCCAGCCGCCGTGGCCGCCATTCGGGCCATCGAGCACCTGCTGGGCGCGAATGAAGCGGGCGATGTTTTCCTGCAGCGCCTCGTCGATCTCATCCATGAAATGCATCATCAGGATGTATTCGGCCGGAATCGTGCAGTCGGCCTCGAATTCGAAGCACCACTCGCCATCCGGCTTCTGCAGCTTCAGCAGCGCTTCGCGGGCAACGTCGATCGCCTGGTGCAGACGGCTTTCGGCTTCGGCAGCAAGCTGGCGCGGATCGCGGCGGAGACGGACGACAGTCGGTGCATTCATCGTTCGAAAGATCTTCGGTTCAGCGGAAAGTCGAAAGAGGCGCGGTGCGCGAGCACACCGTGCACGGAATCAGGCTTCGATCGGCGCCTGCGCCGGCTGGGTCGCGACGCGCGGCAGGCCGCTGGCGGTGCGCTTGAACAGAAAGCGCAACCAGGTGTTGCTGCGAATGCCGATCGAGGTCAGCGCCATCGTCCACATCACCGAGCGGCGCGAGATCTTGACGTCGTTGGCCGTGCGGTAGCCCGGCGTGGCGACGATCTTGCGCAAGGTGAGCAGCGCCATGCCGATGTTCCAAGCGCAGAACTTGCGGATACCGGTATCGCTCGGCGCGATCGCCAGCGTGAACTCCAGCGCGTAGCCGAGCTGCGCATGCGTGACCGCAACCAGCTCGTGCAGCGCACGGGTCATTGCCGGGTCCTGCTGCGACGGATCAAGGCGGCTCAGGTCGATGCCGTGCTGAGCGAATTCCTGCGCCGGCATCCAGCTGACACCGCGAGCACGGTCTTCCCAGATGTCCTTGAGAATGTTGGTCATCTGCAGGCCCTGGCCAAACGCCACGGCATAGCGGGTCAGGTCATCGCCACGGCGGGCGGTGTCCGGTGCGTAGGCGCAGAACAGGTCGCGCAGCATTTCGCCGACGACACCGGCCACGTAGTAGCAGTAGCGGCCAAGATCGGGCAGATCGCGCAGGCCCTGCGGGCCGGCCTGCATCGAATAGCGATGCATGCCGCGGCACATGATGCGCACGCAGCGTTCGATCGCGGCACGGGCGGCCGGCTCGAAGCTGTTGGTCATCGTCAGCACCATCTGGGTGTTGCGAACCAGCTCGACTTCGGTCGGCAAGGTCGCCGGCGACAGCTTGGCCGCCAGTTCGTCGACAAACGCCGTCACCGACCCGCGACCGCCGACCAGATCGGCAAAGGCTTCGGTCAGCCGGACCTTGTCATCGGACGACAGCGCCGGCTCGTCCTCGATGGTGTCGGCGATGCGGCACAGCAGGTAGGCATTGGACACCACCCCACCGAGCGGCTGCGGCAGCTGCGGGATGGTCAGCGCGAAGGTGCGCGACACGCCGGGCAGGATGTGTGCCTGAAACGCGGACGCGATCAACAGCGCATCCGTGGTTGAGTGCTCAATCGTCATCAAGAAGTTCGAGGCGTTGGCCGGACGGCGGTTCGGAGCGCGCGCCGCGATGTCGGTTCCCAACGCCGAATCGAGCGGGTCATGTGCGAGTCACGGCGTGATTTTTCATCTTTGCAGGCAAATCCGCCGGTCTTTTCTGCCGGGCATTCTAGCAATGTTGCATCGCAGTGCGTCGGACGCCCGGCCCGCCACTGTCCCGCGAACGGGACACTGCGGCTGCCCGACCCGGCGTTCAGCGATAGCAGACGAGGCTCTCGACAGCGGTGCCGGCCAGCCGCGCACGGCCATCGAGAAAGCCCAGTTCCAGCGGAAATGCTGCACAGGCCATCTGGCCGCCGAGCCGTGCGATCAGCCGAATCACGGCTTCGGCCGTGCCGCCGGTGGCCAGCACGTCGTCGATCAGCGCATAGCGCCGGCCGGCCACGATGGCGTCGGCATGCACTTCCAGCCGGTCCTCGCCGTACTCAAGCTGGTAGGCCACCGATTCGGTCTTCCTTGGCAGCTTGCCCGGCTTGCGGACCACGATCAGCGGCAGGCCCAGCTGCAGCGCCAGCGGCGCACCGAAGATGAAGCCGCGTGACTCGATGGCCACCAGCGCGTCGGGCCGATGCGGTGATACCCGTGCAGCCAGCGCCTCGATGCAGGTCCGGAAACCGGCGGCATCCTCGAGCAGCGGCGTGATGTCCTTGAACACGATGCCGGGCTTGGGGAAATCCGGCACGTCGTGAATCAGCGCGGTCAGGACGGATACGACGGCGTCGTGCGATGCAGCGGTCATGGCATTCGAAAGGCGTGGTGAGGCAGGCGGTGGCAATCGCGCTGCTTGTTCGGGCTTGGCGGTTCGGTTCACACTTCGCGCCCCTGAAAAGCAGGCCAGACCGACCGTACCCGGAAGTTTGGCAGCTTCGTGCAGCGCCCGTCAGCGACGCGGCGCGCCCCACCATCGAGTGCCGCTCTTGAACCACGCAGCCCGTTTCGCCGATCGCTTGCCCGCTTACCGCAGCCGCCTTGATGCGGCGCTCGATCAGGCGCTGCCGCCGCTCGGCACCGACCCCGCCGCGCTGCATGAAGCGATGCGCTACACCTGCAACGGCGGCAAGCGTCTGCGCGCGCTGCTGGTCTACGCCGCTGGCGAAGCGCTGGGCCTCGATGCCGCGCTGCTCGATGCGCCGGCGGTCGCCGTCGAGCTGATTCACGCCTACTCGCTGGTGCACGACGATCTGCCGGCAATGGATGACGACGACCTGCGCCGCGGCCAGCCGACCGTGCACAAGGTCTGGGACGACGCGATGGGCGTGCTGGTCGGCGATGCGCTGCAGACGCTGGCTTTCGAAACGCTGACCCGCGACATCCCGGCCGATGGCGAAGCCGCGCGCCGCCTGCTCGGCGTGATTGCCGCACTCGGCCATGCGTCCGGCTCGATGGGCATGGTCGGCGGCCAGGCCGTCGACATCGAATCGGAAGGTCGGCGCATTCCGCTGGAGCGTCTGAAGTCGCTGCATGCCCGCAAGACCGGCGCACTGATCCTGGCCTGTCTGAAGATGCCGCTGGCGCTGGCGGCACCGTCCGCCAGCGTGGTCACTGCGCTGTCGGATTACGGCCGCCTGCTCGGGCTGGCCTACCAGATCCAGGACGATGTGCTCGACATCACCCAGTCCACCGAACAGCTCGGCAAGACCGCCGGCAAGGACGTGGCGCAGGAGAAGTCGACCTACCCCGCCCTGCTCGGCTTCGATGCCGCCAAGGCACTGGCCGAATCGACGTTCGCCGAAGCCCGCTCGGCACTCGATGCGCTGGGCGACAAGGCCGATGGCCTGCGCTGGCTGACCCTGGAAATCCAGGGCCGCAATCACTGAAAGGGTTTGCGCGGGCCCTGATGCCCGGCAGTGATGCGCGGCACTGGCCGCCTGCTTGCGGCCCGAAACCGCCAGTAGCCGGCGTGTCGACCGGTTGACCGGCACCGACGGGAATCACCGACAGCGCCATGGCGATCCGGCGCTCGGCAACGCCTGCAACAGGCGATCTTGCTGCAGCATGCACAGCCCGCCGCCGTCCGGATGACGGCCCCGGTGGCCGCTGGCACACTCGCCGCCCGACGCTCTGCACATCACTCGCCCGAGGCTCGCCGCATGACGCTGATCCGCACGCTGATCGCCGCACTGTCGCTGACTGCCTCCAGCTTCGTTGCCGCGGCACCGGACGCCTTGCTGATCGGCGCGGTGCCCAGCCTCGGCCCGGCCATCGACGTGCTGCAGCAGCGCTTCGCCGAGACGCATCCCGAGGTGACGATCAAGGTCCGCATCGCCCCCGGCGCAACGCTGGCGAACACCGGCGCCGCAGACGCACCTGGCTTGTTGCTGCTCGACAGCCGCGAACGTGCCGCGCCGCTCGCGGTGGGCGACAGCCTGACCGTGCTCGGCGACGGCCTGCTTGCGATCTACACCAACACGCCGGGCATCAACACCGGCCGCGGCGCACCGCTGTTCATTGCCGACTACATCACCGGCATCGCGATCGGTGATCCGGCGACCTCGCCGTTCGGCGCGATCACCCGCAGCGTCATGGATCGTCTGACGGTGCTGGAAACCGCCGAGCGCAAGTTCAAGCCGTTCGCCGATGACGCCGCCGCAGCGGCGGCGGTCAAGGCCGCACAGGTCGATATCGGCCTGATCCCGGTGCCGCTGCTGGTGTCGGCGGCTTATCGCAACGCGGGTTCATCGACGGCGCTGCCGCTGGGCCTGTACACGCCGGCCACCTACGTCGCGCTGATCACCGCAGCGGGCCAGGATTCCGCAGCCGCACGCGCCTTCATCGCTTTCCTGCGCGCCGACAGCACGCGGCCGCTGCTGACCGAAGTCGGCATTCCGCCGGCATCGGTGCCGTGACCGGATGAGCGATGCGCCGACGTTCGCGGCGGTCACGCCGGCGCTGTGGCAATCGCTGGGGTTGACCCTGCGGCTGGCCGCGATCTCGACCTTGATCCTGCTCGTCGTCGCGCTGCCGCTGGCCGGCTGGCTGGACCGCACACGGTTGCGCATCGCGCCGTGGATCGAAGCGCTGGTGACGCTGCCGATCGTGCTCCCGCCGACGGTGATCGGCTTCTACCTGCTGGTCGGCTTCGGCAGCGGCAGCGTGCTTGGCGATGGCTGGCGCAGCGTGTTCGGCAACTCGCTGGCATTCAGCTTTTCGGGTCTGGTGGTCGGCTCGGTGATCTACAGCCTGCCGTTCGCGGTACAGCCGATCCAGAACGCGATTCGCGATGTCGACGCCGCCCTGATCGAAGCCGGCTGCGCGCTCGGTGCGCGGCCACGGCAGGTGTTCTGGCGCGTGATCGTGCCGGCCGCGCGCAACGGCGTGCTGACCGGCGCCGCGCTGAGCTTCGCGCACACCATCGGCGAATTCGGCGTGGTGCTGATGCTCGGCGGCAACATTCCGGGCAGCACGCGCGTGGCATCGATAGCGCTGTACGACGAAACCCAGGTGCTGAACTATCCGGTAGCGCACAGCTATGCACTGCTGCTGCTGGCGATCGCATTCGCGATGCTGCTGCTGATCGGCCTGTTGCGCCGCAGCCCCCGGCAGCTGGCGCGCCCGAAGCTGCGCTGAGCCGTCACCGCCCGCGGCGTCACCGCCGTGTCATCAGCGCTGGCGAGCATTCCGCTTTGCCCGGAATGCCGCGATGCCGCCCCCGTTCAGCCGCCGTGACCTGCTGAAATCCGCTGCCTCGGCGCTGCTGCCGACGCTCGCCGCCTGCAACGGCGCCAGCGTGCCGACTGTGGTTGCCGCCCGTTTCGATCACGGTGTCGCCAGCGGCGATCCGCTGCCCGATGCGGTGATCCTGTGGACGCGCGCCACGCCGGCATCGGCCGATCCAGCTGCCACAGTGGCCGTTGACTGGCTGATCGCCCGCGATCCGGAACTGCGCGACATCGCAGCGCGCGGACGGGTATTCACCAGCGCCGACGCCGACTGGACCGTCAAGGTCGACGCCACTGGCCTGACGCCCGGCACCCGCTACTGGTACCGCTTCAGCAGCGGCGATGCGCAGTCGTCGATCGGCCGCACGCGTACGGCGCCGGTTGGCGCTGTCCCTCAACTGCGCTTTGCACTCGTCACCTGCTCGGACTATTCGCAGGGTCTGTTCAACGTCTATCGCCGCGTTGCTGCGCGTGACGATCTGCAGGCGGTGCTTCACTTGGGCGACTACATCTACGAGAACGGCGCCCAGGACCGCGTGCGGCCACAGGTTCCGGCACGCGAAACGATCACCCTCGCCGACTACCGCGAACGGTATGCAACCGTGCGCAGCGATGCCGACTTGCAGGCGCTGCACGCCGCGCATCCGATGATCTGGGTCTGGGACGATCACGAACTGGCCAACAACAGCTGGCGCGATGGCGCGGAGGCGCACGATCCGGCCAGCGAAGGCCCGTTCGCCGAGCGCCGCGCCAGCGCATTCCGCGCAGCGCACGAATGGCTGCCGATCCGTACGCCCAGCCCCGGCGACTTGTCGGTGATCTATCGCCGCTTTGCGTTCGGTGATCTGGCACAGCTGACGATGCTCGACACCCGCCATGTCGGCCGCGATCAGCCGCTGCCGCCGAACAGCCTGCTTGGCGACAACGTCGGCGTGTTCACGCAGCGCGGCGCGTTCGCCGATCCGGCGCGGCAGTTGCTCGGCACTCCGCAGGAGCAATGGCTGGCCGAATCGCTGGCCGCGTCGACCGCGCAATGGCAGCTGATCGGCAACCAGGTCTATTTCTCGCCCCTGAAGCTGCTCGGCGCGCCGCGGGCGCTGGGCAGCAGCCTGTTCGTATCGGCCGACAAGTGGGACGGCTACGAGCCGGCCCGCGACCGCGTGCTGGCAATGCTGGCCAAGGTCCGCAACCCGGTGATCCTGACCGGCGATGCCCACGAGGCCTACGCCTTCGACGTCACGCCGGACCCGAACAGCACGAACTACAACGCGATCACCGGCGCGGGCTCGCAAGCCGTGGAGTTCGTTGTCACCTCGACGACCTCGCGCGGCGACGCGCCTGCCGGCGATTCGCTGAGCGGGCTGATCCAGCGCGTTGCCGCCGGGTTGGAAGACACGGTCGAGCAACTGCTGCGGCTCAGCAATCCGCACCTGAAGCACTTCAACAACCGGCTCAACGGCTACTGCGTGCTCGATGTCACGCCCGCGCGCTGCGCCACCGAGTTCTGGACCGTGCCGGTCGTCGGCACCGCCAGCGACGCCGAAGGGCTCGATGCGGTCTGGATCTGCGACGACGGCAGCAAGCGGCTGCGGCGCGGCTGACTTGCTTGGCAGACAATCGACGCTAGATATACAGTTTCAATATGTATATCCGCGTGAGGAGCACCGCGATGCAACTGTCGAAATGGGGCAATAGCCTGGCTGTGCGGCTGCCGGCAGCGGTAGTCGACGCGCTGGCGTTGAAGGAAGGCGACGACATCGAAATCACCATCGCCGGTGCTGCGCGGTTCGAGATCAGCCGCAAGCCGGATCGGGTCGACATGCTGTCGGCGCTGCGCCGTTTCCGCGGCACGCTGCCCGCCGACTTCCGGTTCGATCGTGATGCGATCAATACGCGCGACACTGACATCCCGGCATGACCCGCACGCGGGCATTCTTCGACAGCAACATCCCGCTTTACCTGCTCTCAGAAGACGCCGCAAAGGCCGACCGCGCCGAAGCGCTGATTGCGCAGGGCGGCGTAATCAGCGTGCAGGTGCTGAATGAGTCGGCGCGGGTGCTGTCGCGCAAGCGTTTGCTGAACTGGGACGCAATCGATGAATTCCTGCGCACCCTCCGTGCAGTTTGCGAAGTACGCCCGCTAACCGTCGAGACGCATGAACAGGCGCTCGTGCTGGCTCGCCGCCACAGCTTTTCGTTCTTCGACGCAGTGATCGTGGCCAGCGCGCTCGAAGCAGGCTGCGACACGCTGTACAGCGAGGATTTCCAGCACGGCATGCGGGTCGAGGATCGGCTTTCGATCGCCAACCCATTTCGATCTGCCTTGTAGAACGGCATTCAGGCATGGCGCGGCGAAGGCCGGTCCAACGGCGGCGTCTTTAGCTTGAGGCGAGACCTACGGGCAGGGAATCGTGTAGCGCTTGTGGATCGCCTCGATGCCGTCAAGCACTGCCTTCGAGAGCTTTAGCTGGTGCGAGGCGATGTTCGACTGAAGCTGCTCCATCGTCGTCGCGCCAATGATGTTGGACGTCGTGAAGTGGCGGCTGGTGACAAAGGCCAGCGCCATCTGGTTCAGCGCAAGACCGTGCTGCTGGGCCAGATCGGCGTAGGCCTGCGTCGCCGCCATCGCGTGATCGCCGTTATAGCGGCTGAAGCGCGCAAACAGCGTCAGTCGCGCATTTTCCGGCCGCTGACCGTTCAGGTACTTGCCGGCGAGCATGCCGAACGCCAGTGGCGAGTACGCCAGCAGGCCAACGTCCTCGCGATGCGCGAACTCCGAAAGGCCGACCTCGAAACTGCGATTCAGCAGGCTGTACGGGTTCTGGATCGATACCGGCCGCGGCAGGGCCTGCTCGCGTGACAGCCGCAGGTATTCGGAGACACCCCAGGGCGTCTCGTTGGAAATGCCGATGTGACGCACCTTGCCGGCCTTGACCAGCTCAGCCAGCGCACCGAGCGTTTCCTCGATCGAAGGCGCACGGCTGTCGTCACTCGGCTTGAAGCCGAGCTGACCGAAATAGTTGGTGGCGCGCGATGGCCAGTGCACCTGATACAGGTCGATGTAATCGGTCTTCAGTCGCGTCAGCGAACTATCGCAGGCCGCCAGCACGCTGTTGCGGTCCAGCTTCGGCCCGCCACGCATGTAATCCATCTGCCCCGGCCCGGTGACCTTGGTGGCAAGGACGATGTCCTTGCGCTTGCCGGTCTTCGCGAACCAGGTACCGACGATCTCCTCGGTCCGGCCATAGGTCTCGGCTTTCGGCGGCACCGGATACATCTCGGCGACATCGAAAAAGTTGATGCCCTGCGCCACCGCGTAATCCATCTGCGCATGGCCATCGGCCTCGCTGTTCTGCTCGCCCCAAGTCATCGTGCCAAGGCAGATCGCCGAGACTTTGAGGTCGGTGCGGCCGAGGGTGCGCAGTTCCATGGTCCGTTCGCTAGCTATGAAGGTAAGCGTCAAGGGTAATCGGATCGAACGGCATGCAGGCGGAGCGGGATCATCACGGGCGCATGCCGACCAACCCGGACCGCCCCTCGCCGACGAGCGCCGGAAGACCATGCGGGCCTTGGGGCGGGTCTCGATGCGCAGTACATGAGCGAAGGAAATCAGGCGCTGCGCGCAAGGCACAAAGGTGAAAAACAAGGAAAGCAAGGAAAGCAAGGAAAGCAAGGAAAGCAAGGAAAGCGTGTGATGCAGTGACAAGGACGAAAAAGATGGAACGCGAAACAGCAAGAGACATTCATAAAAAATCTTTTGCCGTTGCGGTTCTTTCTTTTCCCTTTCTGTTTCCTTTGCGCCTTGCGCGCAGCGCCCCGGCTTTTGTTTCTCGCCGTCAGACTCGAACAAAGTCCAGCTAAGCGACTTCATCCCCCGACCGCAGGCGGCTCACTTCGGCGTCGGCATGGCCCCAGATTTCGCGATACCCGATCCGGGCCATTGAAACTGGATTGGCGGCGATGCAACGCGCGATGAAAGGACAGTTGACGACCAGAGCCCAACCCGCAACCACGTCTTCTGCTTGCCGAGCCTCACGCTAGCCGCTACCGTGCATCGCAATTGCATCGCACCGAGGTCGCCGTGAAATCCGCAACCCTGCCGCCACTGCGTGTCGACCAAGCCCTGCGGGAATCGGCTGAAGCCGTGCTTCAGGACGGTGAGTCGTTGTCCGGCTTCGTGCTGGACGCCGTCCGCCGCAACATCGCGTATCGGGAGGCGGCCAATGAGTTCCTGCGCCGCGGACTGGTGGCGCGCGATGAAGCCAAGCTCAGCGGCGAATACGTAACCGCTGCCGAGATGTTGGCGCGGCTCGATGCGACGCTGGTACGGCAGCAGGCCGCGCGCGGAAAAGCGGGTTCTTCGGCATGAGTCATCGGCTGCGGCTGACACGTGCCGCCGCCGATGATCTGCACCGCTTGTTCGATTTCCTCGCAGCCCACGACCTGCCACTGGCCGTGCAGGCGCGCGAGGCGATCGCGCAGGCCTTCGACTTCATGGCTGCCTTCCCGTTTGCCTGTCGAAAAGCAGATCCAAGCCGACCCTGGCTGAGAGAAATGGTGATCAGCTTCGGCCGAGCCGGCTATGTCGCGCTCTATGAGATCGACGACGACGAAATCATCACCGTCCTCGCCGTTCGCCATCAGCGCGAGGACGACCGCCACTGAGTACGCGGCCGACGGGCCCGGATTTCGCGACGCTCCATCCGTACTGCCGAAACCAAGGAGCTTTCGTTCACGCTGGGCAGGGCCGACAGATCACGACCCACCCGCAAAACCGGGCGCTGCGCGCAAGGCACAAAGGTGAAAAGCAAGGAAAGCAAGGAAAGCGTGTGATGCAGTGACAAGGACGAAAAAGATGGAAGCCGAAACAGCAAACGACATCCATCAATCAATCTTTGCCTCTGCCGTTCTTTCTTTTCCCTTTCCGTTTCCTTTGCGCCTTGCGCGCAGCGCCCCGGCTTTTGCTTCCTGCTCAGACACGCACAAATTCAAGGTCAGCGACTTCGTGCCCCAAGCGCAGGCCGCGATTCTCGAATCGGGTCAGCGGCCGATCCTCGGGGCGCGGCACAAAACGACCATCGCGGGCGAGATTGCGAAGCCGCGGCTCGGTCGCGATCGCCTCCAGCATGTGTTCGGCATACGGCGCCCAGTCGGTGGCCAGCTTGAAGCGGCCGCCGATCATCAGCGCGTCGGCCACCGTCGTGACAAATGCGGGCTGGATGATCCGGCGCTTGTGGTGGCGGGTCTTGTGCCAGGGGTCCGGGAACTGCACGACGATTTCGCAGAAGGCTCCAGGCGGTGCGGTCGTACGCAGGAATTCGGCTGCGTCCGAACACATGACGCGGACATTGCTCAAGCCGCGTTTCTCGACGTCCTGCAGCACCCGACCGACACCTGGGCGGTGGACTTCAGCGCCGATGTGGTTGATCTCCGGATGACGCTCGGCGGCCTGCGCCAGCCGCTCGCCGTTGCCGAAGCCGACTTCCAGCGACAGCGGCGCGTCGCGGCCGAAGGCGGCTGCGAAATCGATCTCCGGCAGCGCATGGACATGCTCGCCATCCGGCATCGGGCCCAGCCCGTACAGCGGCCACAGCCGTGCCAGTGCATCGGCTTGCGCATCGGTGATACGCCCTTCGCGGCGCACGAAGCTGCGAATGGCGCGGGCGCGGCGGTCGTTATCGAGTTCGGGGACGTCAGACATTCGGGGCGTTACTCGATCACACCAACCAGCGGCGACGACGCCGAGGCATAGCGGCGGCGCGGCATGCGGCCAGCGAGCCTGGCCTGCCGGCCGGCAATGATCGCGTGCTTCATCGCGCTGGCCATCAGTACCGGGTTCTGCGCTTCGGCAATCGCGGTGTTCATCAGCACGCCATCGCAGCCCAGCTCCATCGCGATGGCAGCGTCGCTGGCAGTGCCGACGCCGGCATCGACGATGATCGGCACCTTGGCGTTCTCGACGATTGCGAGGATGTTGTAGCGGTTCTGGATGCCAAGGCCGGAGCCGATCGGCGCTGCCAGCGGCATCACGGCACAGCAGCCGATCTCTTCGAGGCGCTTGGCCAGCACCGGGTCATCGCTGCAGTAGACCATCACGTCGAAGCCTTCCTTGACCAGCGTTTCAGCGGCGGCCAGCGTGCCGATCACGTCCGGGTACAGGGTTTTCGGATCGGCCAGCACTTCGAGCTTGACGAGCTTGCGGCCATCGAGCAGTTCGCGGGCCAGCCGGCAGGTGCGAACCGCGTCCTCCGCGGTGTAGCAGCCGGCGGTGTTCGGCAGGATCGTGTAGCGGCTGGGCGGCACGACATCGAGCAGGCTCGGCTCGCCCGGGTTCTGGCCGATGTTCACCCGGCGGATGGCGACGGTGATGATTTCAGCGCCGCTGGCTTCGGTGGCCAGACGCGTTTCGTCGAGACTCTTGTATTTACCGCTGCCGACCAGCAGGCGCGAGGCATAGCGGTGGCCGGCGATCACGAGCGCATCGTCAGCGGTGGACAACAGCGGTTCAGCCTGGGTCATCTGGAATCTCGATGTGTTGCCACTAAAGCCCTCTCCCCTCGGGAAAGGCTTGGGTGAGGGACTCGGGTCGGGTTCAGCGCACTGCCTGTCCAGCGTCCCTCACCGCCGACCCTTCTCCCGGGTGGAGAAGGGAGACCCTCTCTTCAGCCGCCGCCAATCGCACGAACCACTTCAACGCGATCACCAGCAGCAACGGCGCGATTCGGCCAGTCGCTGCGGCTGACGATGTCGCCGTTCAGTTCGACCGCACAGCGCTGGCCTTCGAGCGCCATCACGCGCAGCAGGTCGGCAACGGTGCAGGCTTCGGGCGCATCGAACGACGCGCCATTGACGGTGATCTGCATGGCGGCAGGAGCAAGCAGAGGAAGGCCGCGAAGTTTACCCGACGCCACCGCTGCCGATTCCCGCGCAGCGCTTGTCAGGCTCGGGCGGCGCGTGCATCCTTCGCGCCTGCAAGGCACCCGAGCGGGTGTAGTTCAATGGTAGAACTGCAGCTTCCCAAGCTGCTAGCGTGGGTTCGATTCCCATCACCCGCTCCACTTTCCGCCTCCGGCGCTGCCCTCGCCTTCGCTGGCCTTCCCTGGCCTTCATCGTTCAGCGTGCCGCCGTCACCGCGCGGTACAGCTCGGCGGCCTGCCAGTCACGCCGTCCACCGGCTTCGGCCGCACGGATCAGTTGCACCAGCCGCGCATTGACCGGCGCCTGCCGACCCAAGGTTGCGGCCAGCGCCACCACTTCCCCGTTGATGTAGTCGACTTCGGTGTGCCGTCCGGCTTCCAGGTCTTCCCAGGTCGATGACCGCGCCAGCGGGTCGATCGCCACCATCTGCCTGGCCAGCCGGCGGAACAGGAAGTCCGGCAGGCGCAGCAGCGCCGGCAGCCACTGCGGCCGCACCTTGGTCAGCTGCGCCAGCGGGATACCGGCCGCGGCCAGCAGTGCCAGCGCCTCGGCCTGCGCCGCTGCGAGGCAACGGCGGAAATCGCGCTGCGACAGCTCTTCGCGCAGCGTCTGGCCGCTCAGCGCGTTGATCGCGTTGTTCAGGTTCAGCAGCAGCTTCGACCACTGCACGGCGCGGATGTCGGCATGCACCGCCAGCGGCAGGCCGGCCCGCGCGAACACGGCGGTCAGCGCAGCAGTGGCCGGCTGATCCTCGATCGCCAGCTGACCGCTGGAGCCGTGATGGAACTGTCCGTCGCCGCGGGCCAGCACGTTGAACGGCACCATGCCGGCCAGCACCGGATGCCCAGCGAGCCATCGGCGCAGCTGATCGGCATTGCGCAGGCCGTTCTGCAGGCTGACGACGATCGCACCCGGCTTGAGCCGCGACGCGAGCTCCTGGCCGGCTGCGTCGGTGTCCGCCGACTTGACGGTGAGCAGCACGATGTCGGCGCCACCCACCGCTGCCGGATTCAGCGAATAGCGCAGCTGCTGCGGCTCGACGCGGAATGCCGCGCCGTCGAGATCGCTGCAGCGGATGCCGTGCGCCAGTAGCGCGTCGCGCTGGCGCGCACGGCCGATGAAGTGCACGCGGCTGCCGGTCGCCTGCAGCCGTCCGCCGATATAGCAGCCGACGCTGCCGGCGCCGTACACGCAGATTTCAGGTTCGGTCGCGATCATGGTGACGGTACTGGTGATGGGGGTGCGGCACTCGGGCGCCAGGTCTTCAGCCGCTCGACACTGGCGCGGTAGTGCGGCAGGCCGGTCGCCAGCAGCAGGCTGGCCACGGCCAGCGCGGTCGGCAGTGCCAGCGCCAGGCTGTAGCGCACTGCCAGATCGTCGCCGAACAGGTAGTCGGTACACAGCGCAACCGCCGTCGGGCCCAGCCCGAGGCCGATCAGGTTGACGACGAACAGGTACAGCGCCGAGGCCTGGCTGCGCAGTGCGTTTGGCATGATGTCCTGGATGGCCGCGGGCGCCACACCGAATGGCATTGCCAGCCCGAACACGGTCGGCATCAGCCACAGCACGGCCAAGTCACTGCTGGCCATCAGCGGCCCCAGCAGGCAGCACGGCAGCGCCAGCAGCGCACCGATGAGACAGACCCGCATGCCGGCATCGACGAATCCGGCCTTCAGCAGCCGGTCGGCAAGCCGGCCACCGAAGACGATGCCGGCCGAGCCGAACAGCGCGGTGATCCCGCCATAGACGATGCCGACGCTCGGCACGTCCCAGCCGTGATTGCGGATCAGGAAGCTTGGCACCCAGGCCGCGCCGCCGTAGGCCGCAAAGCTGACCAGGCCGACACCGACATGGTGATGCAGCAAGGTGCGCCGATTGGCGCGAAACCAGTTCATCGCATCGTGCAGCGGCACTTCGACGCCAGCACCAACGCCGTGACGCAGCGGTTCGCGGATCGCCAGGATCACCAGGCTGAACACCAGCCCGATCGCGCCCAGCAACAGGAACACCAGCTGCCACGGCCGCACCGCCCCGAGCAGCGGCAGCACCAGATCCCCTTGCGCGGACGCAAAGCCGACGATCAGCCCGCCAAGGAGGAACGCCAGCCCGGAACCGATGTAGATGCCGGACGAATAGAGACTGATCGCAGTCGCCCGCACCCGTTGCGGGAAGCTGTCGGCAATCAGCGAATAGGCGCTTGGGCTCAGCGTCGCTTCGCCAACGCCGACGCCGACGCGGAACAGCAGGAAGCTCAGGTAGCTGCGCGCCATGCCGCAACCGGCGGTCATCAGGCTCCAGAAGACGAGGCCGACGGCAATCACACCGCGCCGCGAACGGACATCGGCCAGCCGCCCGATCGGAATGCCGCAGACCGTGTAGAACAGCGCGAAGCTCAGGCCCAGCAGATAGCTCATCTGGGTATCGCTGATCTGCAGGTCGCGCCGCACGGGCGCCACCAGCAGGTTCAGGATCTGCCGATCGATGAACGAGATCACGTAGGCCACCATCAGGATCGCGACCATGATCCAGGCCCGCCGCGAGGACGGATAGCCGCACGCCTCGACAGCGGCCGTCGCGGTTGCGGTGTGCTCAGGCGAAGCTGCCGTCATGGTCGGTCCGGGCGGGATGCGCCGATCACCTTACCGTGGCCAACACCGCCGTGACCGGCCGTGATGCCGACTGCGGGATCGCCCTTCACAAGCACGCCGCCGGTGAGCGCGGCGCGCGGCGCGAATCAGGCGAACAGGCGCCCTGCGTAGACGCCAAGCCCGCGCGCCACGCTGGCGAAAGGGTCGCCGTTGACCGTTTCGGCGCGGGTGAATGCCGCCGACAGGGCATCGCGCAGCGCACGGATGCCGGTGGAGCCACCGGTGAAGTAGATCGCGTCGATCTGCTCCGCTTCGAGGCCGGCATCGTCGACCGTGGCGAGCGCGGTCTGCACGATCTTGGCGATGCCGGGGGTGATCGAACGCGACAGCAGCGCACCATCGATGTCGATGCCGAGCGCATCCTCGATGAAGCCGAGCTCAAGCCGCGTTGCGCCGCCATCGGCGACCGCGACCTTGGCGTCTTCGACCAGACCGGCGATGCGGTGGCCTTCGCGCTCGCGCAGCACCTTCATCAGGCGCTGATGGTGCACCGGCTGGTCGTAGAAGATGTCCAGCGTCTGGGCGCTGGCCAGCGCCTTGCGCGTGTACAGGAAGTTGATCTGGTGCCAGGTCGACAGTTCGAAATAGATCTGCGACGGCACCTGCTTGCCGTTGCGGCCCGGTGCACCGAGGCCAAGGCAGGTCATCGCCGAGCGCAAGCTCAGGTACTGGTCGAAATCGGTACCCGCAATGTGCACGCCGCCATTGGCCAGCACGTCGTTGCTGCGATCGAGATTGCGCGCCCGGCCCGGGCCGAGGCGAACCACCGAAAAGTCCGAGGTGCCGCCGCCGATGTCGGCGACCAGCACCACGGTGTCGCGGACCAGCGTCCGTTCGTAGTCCAGCGCCGCCGCAATCGGTTCGTACTGGAAGCGCACGTCGCGGAAGCCGACCGCCTCGGCGACCTCCTGCAAGGTGATCTCGGCCAGCTGGTCACGTTCCGGGTTGTCATCGACGAAGTGCACCGGGCGGCCCAGCACGACACGCGTCAGCTCGGTGCCGGCAGCGGCTTCGGCCGTGCGCTTCAGGTGGGCGAGGAAGCGGCTGATGATGTCGCGATAGGCCACCGGCTGGCCTTCGATGATCGTCGTCTCGTTGATCAGCTCGCTGCCAAGCAGGCTTTTCAGCGAACGCATCAGGCGTCCGCCGTAGCCAGCCTGGTACTCGGCAATTGCCTGCCGGCCGTAGGCGATCGAATGCTCGTCGGCATTGAAGAACACGGCCGTCGGCAGCGTTTCGCGATCGCCTTCCAGCGGGACCAGTTGCGCGGGTCGTTGACCATCACCGACACAGGCAGCGGAGTTCGAGGTGCCAAAGTCGATGGCGGCGTAAGCAGTCATGGTGATATCGACGCGGGCCGCACGCGGTGCGCGGCGCCCGGCTGGAAAGGGCCGCGCAGTGTACTCGTCCGCGCCGGCCGCGAGCGTTTCCGTAGACTGCGGCCAATGAACACGCGCCCGAAAACCCCGCTGAACCCGAAGCAGCTGCCGCTGAGCAAGTGGACCGCCGTCCACCCGGTGAACAAGGAAAAGCACTTCATCGTCACCCGCGTCATCGAGCCCGAGCCGGTCACGGCGCCGATCGTCGAGATCGAGCTGCAGGCCGTGCATTCAGGCCGCCTGCAGGTGCTGCCGTGGCGCGCGCTGAGCGATGCCGCGGTATGGGCCCGCGGCTGGGTTTGAACGACAGCACGGAAAAGGCCCCGTTTCCGGGGCCTTTTCGTTTACCTCATGCCGCGAGAAGCAAGGGGACTTAGAAGTCGCCCATGCCGCCCATGCCACCCATGCCGCCGCCGGCCGGCATTGCCGGGCCTTCGGACTTGGCCGGCAGTTCGGCAATCATCGCTTCGGTGGTCAGCAGCAGCGCTGCAACCGAGGCGGCGTTCTGCAGCGCCAGACGGGTGACCTTGGCCGGGTCGATGATGCCGGCTTCGATCATGTCGCCGTAGGTGTCGTTGGCGGCGTTGTAG
>JAPLSB010000010.1 GCA_026398875.1 Gammaproteobacteria bacterium
CCGCCGGCCTCGCTGCTCGACCGCCAGCAGGCGTTCGGCTACACGCAGGAAGACCTGCGCGTGCTGATGTCGCCGATGGCCGTGCAGGCCGAGGAAGCGACCGGCTCGATGGGCAACGACTCGCCGCTGCCGGTGATGTCGAACAAGCTCAAGCCGCTGTACAGCTACTTCAAGCAGCTGTTCGCGCAGGTCACCAACCCGCCGATCGACCCGATCCGCGAAGCGATGGTGATGTCGCTGGTGTCGTTCATCGGCCCGAAGCCGAACCTGCTCGACACCGCGAACCTGAACCCGCAGATGCGTCTGGAAGTGTCGCAGCCGGTGCTCGATGTCGCCGACATGGCCAAGCTGCGCGACATCAGCGCGCACACCCGCGGCAAGTTCAAGAGCTTCGAGATCGATATCTGCTACCCGGTGGCCTGGGGCAAGGAAGGTGTCGAAGCGCGCCTCGCCAGCCTGTGCGCCAACGCGGTCGATGCGGTGAAGGATGGCTACAACATCCTGATCCTGACCGACCGCAAGATGGACGCCGATCACGTCGCGATCCCGGCGCTGCTGGCCACCTCGACGATCCACCTGCACCTGGTCAACAAGGGCCTGCGCACCTCGACCGGCCTGGTCGTCGAAACCGGCTCGGCGCGTGAAGTGCACCACTTCGCGCTGCTCGGCGGCTACGGCGCCGAAGCCATCCATCCGTATCTGGCGATGGAAACGCTGGGCGCGATGGCGCAGGGCCTGCCGGGCGAACTGAGCCCGGACAAGGCGATCTACAACTACAAGAAGGCGGTGTCGAAGGGCCTGATGAAGGTCATGTCGAAGATGGGCATCTCGACCTGGATGTCGTACTGCGGCGCGCAGATCTTCGAAGCGATCGGCCTGAACCGGGCGCTGATCGACAAGTACTTCAGCGGCACCGCTTCGAGCATCGAAGGCATCGGCATCTTCGAAGTCGCCGAGGAAGCGGTGCGTCTGCACAAGCTGGCGTTCGGCAACGACAAGGTGCTGGCCAACGCGCTCGATGCCGGTGGCGAATACGCCTTCCGCGTCCGCGGCGAAGAGCACATGTGGACGCCAGACGCGATCGCCAAGCTGCAGCACGCGACCAAGGCCAACAGCTTCTCGACGTACAAGGAATACGCCCAGATCATCAACGACCAGTCGAAGCGTCACATGACGCTGCGCGGCCTGTTCGAGTTCAAGGTCGATCCGGCCAAGGCGATCTCGATCGACGAGGTCGAGCCGGCCAAGGAAATCGTCAAGCGCTTCGCCACCGGCGCGATGTCGCTCGGCTCGATCTCCACCGAAGCGCACGCCACGCTGGCGGTGGCGATGAACCGCATCGGCGGCAAGTCGAACACTGGCGAAGGCGGCGAAGATCCGGTCCGCTATCGGCTTGAGAAGCAGGGCATCGTCATCAAGGAAGGCGCGACGATGGCCTCGGTGATCGGCGAGGACCAGGTCGAAGCGAACATCGTGCTGAAGGAAGGCGATTCGCTGCGCTCGAAGATCAAGCAGGTTGCCGCCGGCCGCTTCGGCGTGACTGCCGAGTACCTGAATTCGGCCGACCAGATCCAGATCAAGATGGCGCAGGGTGCCAAGCCCGGCGAAGGCGGCCAGCTGCCCGGCGGCAAGGTCAGCGAGTACATCGCCCGCCTGCGCTTCTCGGTGCCCGGCGTCGGCCTGATCTCGCCGCCGCCGCATCACGACATCTATTCGATCGAAGATCTCGCCCAGCTGATTCACGACCTGAAGAACGCCAACGACAAGGCGTCGATCTCGGTCAAGCTGGTTGCTGAAAGCGGCGTCGGCACGGTGTCCGCCGGTGTCACCAAGGCCAAGGCCGATCATCTGGTGATCGCCGGCCACGACGGCGGCACCGGTGCCAGCCCGCTGGGTTCGGTGAAGCACGCCGGCGCGCCGTGGGAACTCGGCATGGCCGAAACCCAGCAGACGCTGGTGCTGAACGGTCTGCGTTCGCGTATCCGCGTGCAGGCCGATGGCCAGATGAAGACCGGTCGCGATGTCGCGATCGCCGCGATGCTCGGTGCCGACGAAGTCGGCTTCGCGACGGCGCCGCTGGTCGTCGAAGGCTGCATCATGCTGCGCAAGTGCCACCTGAACACCTGCTCGGTCGGTGTCGCGACGCAGGATCCGGTACTGCGCAAGAAGTTCGCTGGCAAGCCAGAATACGTCGTCAACTACTTCTTCTTCGTTGCCGAGGAAGTGCGCCAGATCATGGCGCAGCTGGGCATCCGCACGTTTGACGAACTGATCGGCCGCAGCGACCTGCTCGACAAGTCGAAGGCGATCAGCCACTGGAAGGCGCAGGGTCTGGACTTCAGCCGCCTGTTCTATCAGGCGCCGAGCAGCGACCCGGTGTTCCACGCGATGGAGCAGGACCACGGTCTGGACAAGGCGCTCGACGTCAAGCTGATCGAGAAGGCCAAGGCGGCACTCGAGAATGGCGAGCAGGTGCAGTTCATTTCGCCGGTCAAGAACCTCAACCGCACGGTCGGCACGATGCTGTCGTCGGAAGTGGCGCGTCGCTACGGCCACGAAGGCCTGCCGGACAACACCATCCACATCCAGCTGCAGGGCACGGCCGGTCAGTCGTGCGGCGCGTTCCTGGCGCACGGCATCACGCTGGACCTGGTCGGTGCCGGCAACGACTACGTCGGCAAGGGCCTGTCGGGCGGCCGGATCATCGTCCGTCCGAACACCGAGTTCCGCGGCTGGGCGGTCGACAACATCATCGTCGGCAACACCGTGCTGTACGGCGCGATCTCCGGTGAAGCGTTCATCAACGGCGTGGCCGGCGAGCGCTTCGCCGTGCGCAACTCGGGCGCGGTGGCGGTCATCGAAGGCACCGGCGACCACGGCTGCGAATACATGACCGGCGGCACGGTATTGGTGCTCGGCGCCACCGGCCGCAATTTCGGCGCCGGCATGTCCGGCGGCATCGCCTACGTGTACGACCCGGATGGCAGCTTCGCGTCGAAGTGCAACATGGCGATGGTCGCGATCGAGCCGCTGCTGGTGAAGAGCGATCAGGAAGCCAACGTCGACCGCGCGCTGTGGCACAGCCTGGAGCGCAACGGCAAGAAGCAGACCGACGAAGCGATCGTCCGCTACCTGCTGGAGCGCCACTTCAAGCACACCGGCTCGACCCGTGCCCGCAACTTGCTGGACGACTGGCAGAACGGCCGGAAGGCCTTCGTCAAGGTGTTCCCGCACGAGTACAAGCGCGCCCTCGGCGAAATGTCGGCGGCGCCGGCGTCGAAGAAGGACGCGGTGCCGGCCTGACCCAGCAGTGATGCGGGCGCATCGGACGTGGCAGTCTCGATTGCCGCATCCGGATGCGCCCACCTCACGGAATCCCGACCGATGAACCGATCGCTGAAGACACTGCTGATCAGCAGCCTGCTGGCCACCGTCCCGGCCGGCAGCGCCGTGGCCGCTGAGGTCTACAAGCGGCCCGGGCTGTACGCGATCGATGCCGAAGGCTGGGACCTGCAGCCGGGCAAGGATGGCGCGCTGATCCTGCGCTGCCAGGCCTGCACATCGCCGGTACAGGTACAGATCGACTATTCGCCGGAGCGCACTGGCGACGCGGCCAAGGGTGGCAACAAGGCCTTTCTCGGCCGGCTGGACACGGCCGATGCGCAGCAGCAGTTCGCCGAACTGATGGTCGAGGCCAGCCTGCCGCCGGACACACAGGTTGGCGAGGACGTCGAGATCGAGATCGCGACCGTCAGCAAGGCCAAGGTCGGCGGGCTTGATGTCTTCCAGTACGTCGCGCTGATCAATGGCGGCGGGCAGATCACGCAGGAAAGTTCGCTGGTGGCGATCCAGCACAACCGCATCGTCAAGGTGGCGCTGAACCACTATCAGGGCGCGCTCGACGACAGCGACAAGGACCGCATCACGGCATTGTTCAAGAGCCTGAAGTTCGACTGACGCGACAGGCGTCGATCGACCACACGATTTCGCATCTCTACACCGAGGCAAGACGACATGGGCAAGACCACCGGCTTCATCGAGTACACCCGCCAGAAGGAGGCCTACATCCCGGCTCCGGAGCGCGTGAAGAACTACAAAGAGTTCGTCCTGGTGCTCGAGGACGAGAAGGCCAAGACCCAGGCCGCGCGCTGCATGAACTGCGGCACGCCGTTCTGCATGACCGGCTGCCCGGTCAACAACATCATTCCGGACTGGAACGACCTCGTTTATTCGCAGGACTACCGGAACGCGCTCGACACGCTGCACTCCACCAACAACTTCCCGGAGTTCACCGGGCGCGTCTGCCCTGCCCCGTGCGAAGCCGCGTGCACGCTGAACGTCAACAACGACGCCGTCGGCATCAAGTCGATCGAGAACTTCATCGTCGAGAAGGGCTGGGAAAACGGCTGGATCGTGCCGCAGCCGGCCACCGTCAAGACCGGCAAGAAGATCGCCATCGTCGGCTCCGGCCCGGCCGGACTCGCCGCCGCGCAGCAGCTGGTGCGCGCCGGCCATGACGTGACGGTGTTCGAGAAGAACGATCGTCCGGGCGGCCTGCTGCGCTACGGCATCCCCGGCTTCAAGCTGAACAAGGAAGTGGTCGACCGCCGCCTGGAGCAGCTGAAGGGCGAAGGTGTGGAGTTCCGCACCGGCGTCTGCGTGGCCAGCACCAAGGGCACCACGGTCACCAACTTGGCCAAGGACACGATCAGCCCGGAAGAACTGAAGGCGCAGTTCGACGCCGTGCTGCTGACCGGCGGCTCCGAGCTGCCGCGTGATCTGCCGGTGCCGGGTCGCGAGCTGAAGGGCATCCATTTCGCGATGGAATTCCTGCCGCAGCAGAACCGGGTCGATGCCGGCGACAAGGTCAAGAACCAGCTGCGTGCCGACGGCAAGCATGTCGTGGTGATCGGCGGCGGCGATACCGGTTCCGACTGCGTCGGCACCTCGAACCGCCATGGCGCCGAAAGCGTCGCCCAGTTCGAACTGCTGCCGCAGCCGCCGGAAACCGAGAACAAGCCGCTGGTGTGGCCGTACTGGCCGACCAAGCTGCGTACCTCGTCGAGCCACGAAGAAGGCTGCAAGCGCGACTGGTCGGTCGCCACCAAGCGCTTCGAAGGCAGCAATGGCAAGGTCGAAAAGCTGATCGCCTGCCGGCTCGAGTGGAAGGACGGCAAGATGCAGGAAATCCCCGGCTCCGAGTTCGAGATGAAGGCCGACCTCGTGCTGCTGGCGATGGGCTTCGTGTCGCCGGTCGGCTCGGTGATCGAGGCCTTCGGCATCGACAAGGACGCTCGCGGCAATGCCAAGGCGACCACCGACGGCGAAGGCTCGTACCGCACCAACGTC
Source organism: Gammaproteobacteria bacterium (assembly GCA_026398875.1). GTDB lineage: Bacteria > Pseudomonadota > Gammaproteobacteria > Nevskiales > Nevskiaceae > Nevskia. Next base: position 5,350 of record JAPLSB010000010.1, read on the forward strand.
GACAAGGTGTTCGCTGCTGGCGACATGCGCCGCGGCCAGTCGCTGGTGGTCTGGGCGATCCGCGAAGGCCGTCAGGCCGCCCGCGAAGTCGATCAGTTCCTGATGGGCAGCTCCGACCTGCCGCGCTGATTCCAGCGCGGTTGCGACCAACAGGCCCGCCATGTGCGGGCCTGTCTCGTTTCCGGGGTTGGTCCGCGCTGGGTGCGGCTCAGCGCAAGCCAGGCGCCTGCGGCAATTGCATCCACTGGCGCACTTGGGTCTGCCAGTGCTGCAGTTCCAGCGCGAGCCAATGGTGCGCTGAAATGATCGGCGGGCCGCCATCGACCGAAAGCACGGACGCCGGCAGTTCGGCAACCGCCTTCGTCCGCCGGCGCTTTCGTGCGGGTGCCTGCTCGTCGGCCTCGGGATCATCGTCATCATCCGGCTTCATGTCGGTCGGACTGTCGTCGTCCGCTCCGTCGTCATCGCTGGCTTCATCGACATCGTCCGGAGACGCAGCATCGTCGCGCGCCGGGCCGAAGATCAGCAGGCCGGACAGCAGGAAGCTTTGCATCGGCCACAGCCCGGCCGGGTCCAGCACCGCCTGGAAGCGCGCAGTCTGTCCGGCCAGTGCTGCCGCAGCGTCCGGGTAGTCGAGATCGACCGGCATGCGCGCCAGCTGCTCCAGCGCAGCGATGATCGAATCGAGCAGCGCGGTATCGAGCCGGACCGGACCCGACTGGCGCTGCACGCTGAGCCCGAGCGTGATCTCGACCTGCTGCGTGTCGAGCCCCTGCACGGTGCCGCGGACCAGCAGCTGCAGCAGCTCGCCCGGCGCACGCGGCACGGCGGCGGTGCTGATGGCCTGGCCGGCGCGGTCCGGCGCGTCGAAAGCCAGTAACTGCAAGCGCTCCGGCGCCTCGCCGGTCAGTCCGGACAGCAGATCCAGCATCAAGGCGGCTGCCGGCCGATGGCGGGCAGTCACCGGATCGGCGCGCAACGCGGCCAGCGCCGGCGACAGCGTCAGCCGATCGGCCGCGCGAATGGCCTGCGAAACGCCTGCCGTGGCCAGCGCCGTCAACGGCATCGCGGCGGCCACCGCAGCAGACGGGCCAGGGCCTCGATTCAGCACCGCCGCGATGATCGTGGCGGCTGGCGCAGTGTTTTCCGCTGGCAGCGTCGCTGGCGGTATCGGCAGCGGCTGCCCCTGCGGCACCGGGATGCCGGCAGCACGTCCGGACGAAACCAGATGGTCCAGCGCCGTCCATGGCGTCGCGGCGGCGATCGCGGCGGCTTGCAGCAGCAGCGCCGGATCGGCCGCCAGCGCCCGGGTCGGCAGGCTTGGCGGAAGCAGGGGTGCCGCTGCCGGCGGCGGAGTCAGGATCTGCACGCCGGCCTCCCGTGATGCCGAGCGCCCACGCCGGCCCCGATGGCCGGACGCTGCCCGGTCCGAACTTAACGGCCGAACCGTCCGGGGCTTGAGCCGCCACTGCCAATGCCGGCGCACGCGGCGATAATGGCCGCATGAGCGCACCGATCCTGCTGTCCCCGACTGAAGCCCGCGTGCTGGCAGTGCTGGTCGAGAAATCGATCACCACGCCGCAGTACTACCCGATGACCGTCAACGCCGTGATGATGGCGGCGAACCAGAAGAACTCGCGGCATCCGGTGATGAGCCTGACCGAAGGTGAAGCCGGTGCGGCGCTGAACCAGCTCGAGGCCGAAAAGTTCGCGACCCGCGACGACAACGCCGGCCGGGTCCCGAAATGGCGGCATCGCTTCCAGCATCAGCTGCTGCTGAAGGCGCCGACCATGGCGGTGCTGGCGACGCTGATGCTGCGCGGCCCGCAGACCCCGGCCGAACTGCGCGCCAACGCCGCCGTGCTCAATGGCCCGACCGATGCCGACGGCGTGCAGGCAGCGCTGGATGACCTCGCCGATCGCGCCCAGCCGATGGTGATGCTGCTGCCGCGCCTGCCCGGGCAGGCTGCCGCCCGCTACGCCCATCTGCTGTCCGGCAAGCCGGAGCTGCCGGCGGTCGACAGTGCAGCAACGACGGCAGCAGCGCCGCGCGCGGCCAGCAGTGCTCCGTCCGGCAACGGCATGGAACGTCTGGCGCAGCTGGAAGCGCGGGTGCTGGAGCTGGAAGCGCGGCTGGCTGAGCTGGACAGCCGTCTGAGCGCGGCCGGCGGCTGAGCTTCAGGCCGGCACGCGCTCTTGCCGGATCACAGCCGGTAGGCGCCGAACTTCATGACCTGGGAAATCCCGGCCATGACGCGCTTGACCGGTGCGGGTACCGGGCTGGCACCGGCTTCGGCCGCTTCCTCGCCATGGCGTGCCTCGTCGACCCGCATTGCTTCGACGATCGCCCGCGAACGGCGATCCTGACGCGGCAGCTGACCGAGGTGCTCGTTGAGATGCTCGACGACCTGCCGCTCGGTCTCCTCGACGAAGCCGAGGCTGGCCTTGTCGCCAACCAGCCCGGCTGCCGCGCCGATGACGAACGAACCGGCGTACCACAGCGGGCTCAGCAGGCTCGGCTTTTCGCCCAGTTCCCGCAGGCGGGCATCGCACCACTGCAGATGATTGCGCTCCTCGCCGGCGGCACGCAGCAGATGCTCGCGCACCGCGCCATCGCGCGCGACCAGCGCCTGCCCGTGGTACAGCGCCTGCGCCGACACTTCACCGGCGTGGTTGACGCGCATCAGCCCGGCCGCGTGCTTGCGCTCGCGCTCGTCGAGCGGCGCCTCGGCGACGCGTTCGGCGGGATATCGGCTCGGCGGGTGGCTAGCCGGGCTGCTCAACGACGATGCCAGCGGGCCGCGGGCCAGCAGTTTCAGGCCCTTGCCAAGCTGCATCAGTGCCCGGTCGGCGGGGGTGTAGTCGCGGTGACTGTCGGTGTCGGCTGCTGCGTGGAAAGACGTTGCCATTTGTGGCGCTCCAAGGTTTTTCCTATTCTGCGGGGGTTATCCGCCACCCGCCACCGAGCCCGGTGCCGTTATCGTGGCTACCCCTTCCGGAACCCAACATGAAACTTCCGCTGCTTGACCGGCTGGCGCTGGTGCTCGCGGTGCTGGCATCGTCGTCCGCGATCGCTGCCGAGCCCGCTGCCACACCGTACGCCGCTGCTGGCCTGCCGCCGGCCGTGGCCGCCGCTGCCGCCGGGATCGACGCCGAGCGCATTCGCAGCCATGTCCGCTTCCTGTCCCACGACCTGCTCGAAGGCCGCGGCACCGGCAGCCGCGGCGGCGACATCGCCGCCGAGTATCTCGCCACGCAGTTCGCGCTGGCCGGCCTGAAGCCGGCCGGCGACGACGGCAGCTACCTGCAGAAGGTGCGCTTTGCCGGTTCGCAGACGCTCGACACCAGCAGCCTGTCGTTCGCCCCGAACGACGGCGAGGCACTGCCGCTGAAGCTGTTCGATGACTATGTGGTGTCGAACCACACGCTGACCGAGAACGTCCGCATCGATGCGCCGCTGGTGTTCGTCGGCTACGGCATCGAGGCACCCGAGTACCAGTGGGACGACTACAAGGGCGTCGACGTGCGCGGCAAGATCGCGCTGATCATCATCAACGAGCCGCCATCGACCGACCCGAAGTTCTTCAAGGGCGAAGCACTGACCTACTACGGCCGCTGGACCTACAAGTACGAGCAGGCCGCTCGCAAGGGCGCGGTCGGCGCGCTGATCATCCATCGCGATGATCTGGCCAGCTATCCGTGGTCGGTGGTGAAAAGCTCATGGAGCAACGAAGCGATCGCGCTGGCCGATGATCCGCGCCAGAAGCTGCAGGCCGCCGCCTGGGTGCAGCTGGAAGTCGCCCGACTGTTGCTGACGCTGTCCGGCCGCGAACTCGACGAGACGATCCGGCTGGCCGGCACGCGCGAGTTCAAGGCCTTCGAGCTTCCGGTGAAGATGCGGGCCACCGTCGACAGCCGCGTGCGCCGCTTCGAATCAAGCAATGTCGTGGCGATACTGCCCGGCGCCGATAAGGGCGCTGCCCGGCAGGCGGTGCTGTACAGCGCCCACTACGACCATCTCGGCATGGTGCCGGACATGCCGGGCGACAACATCTTCAACGGCGCGATCGACAACGCCACCGGCTGCGCGGTGGTGCTGGAACTGGCACGCGCCTTTGCCGCGATGAAGGCCAGCAGCGGCACGCTGCCGCCACATCCGGTGATCTTCGCGGCGGTCACCGCCGAGGAGAAGGGCCTGCTGGGCTCGAAGTATCTCGGCGAGCATCCGCCGCTGCCGATCGGCCAGATCGGTCTGAACCTGAACTTCGACAGCTTCGCGCCGCTGGGCATGCCGGAAAGCGTGAAGATGCTTGGCTCCGAGCGGCTCAGCTTCTTCCCGACGGTGGAAAAGACCGCCAAGGCGTTCCGGCTGGCGATCGAACCGGACTCGCGGCCGCTGGCCGGCAGCTACTACCGTTCGGATCACTTCAGCATGGCTCGGGTCGGCGTGCCGGCGTTCTCGGTCAGCCTCGGCGACAAGTTCGCCGGCCAGACCCGTGAATGGGGTCAGGAGCGCGCGCGCGACTACACGGCCAAGAACTACCACCAGCCCAGCGACGAGTACCGCGCCGACATGGATTTCACGTCGAGCGTGGCGATCGCCCGCTTCGGCCTGGCGCTCGGCTGGGAAGCGCTGAGCGCCGCGAAGCCCATCACCTGGCTGCCGGGTGACGAGTTCGAGGCGGTGCGCCTGAAGAGCGAACGCAACCCGTGACGGCGAGCCCGCGCAGCGCATGACCTACTGGCTGCTGTTCTTCCTGATTGCCATCGTAGCGCTGGCCTATGCCCGCGCCGGTACCCGCACGACCAGCGCCGTGCTGGCGTCGGTGGTGCTGTTCTACGGCGTGTTCGGCGACTCGCTGATCGTCTTCCTGCTGCTGCTGACGACCGGCGTGGTCGTGCTGGTGCCGCTGAACCTGCCGGTGCTGCGCCAGGAGTGGCTGTCGCGGCCGCTGTTCCTGCATTTCCGCCGCATGCTGTCGCGCCTCGACGAACGCCAGCTGATCGCGCTGTCGTCATCGGGCAGCGGCTGGGAAGCGCAGCTGTTCAACGGCACACCGGACTGGACCCGCTTCCACGAGGACTACAGCGCCCGCCTGACCCCGGACGAGCGCACGCTGCTGGAAGGCCCGCTCGCCGAGTTCTGCAGCCGCTACACGCGCGATCCCGAAGCCGGCCCCGCGACCCAGGCGCGGCTGCGCGCCTACGGTCTGCACGGTCTGGCCATCGACAGCGTCCACGGCGGCCGCGGCCTGTCCGGCCTTGGGCAATCGGCGGCGCTGGCGCGGCTCACTGCCAGCACCGGCCGAAAGCTGGCACTGCGCATCGGCAACGCACCGCGTCTGGCCTGGATCGAAGCGCTGCAGCGGCACGGCACGGCGGCCCAGCAAAGCCACTGGCTGCCGCTGCTGGCCGCCGGTGCCCAGTTGCAGACCGCCGAAGCCGGCGCCGTGGTCGGCGATGCCGTGGTCGAGTCCGGCCATGACGGCCCGCTGCTGCAGCTGGAAGTGAATGTCGCGATCGACGCCGATGCCGACCTCGTCGGCCTGTGTGTCGATCTGCGCGATCCGGCCGGCCGGCTTGGTCCCGATGCCGCCACCGGCCCGACCTGGCTGCTGATCGATGCCGCGCAGCTGCGCGATGCGCCGACCCGGCTTCGGGTCGGCTTCGATGCGGTGATCGGTGGCCGCGAGCAGATCGGCGCCGCCGCCAGCCACGCGGCCGAAAGCCGCGCCGTGGCCGACGCCATCGCGCCGGCCGCGATCCATGCCGGCAGTGCCACCGCGCTGGCGCTGGCCAGCGGCAGCCTGGCCCGGCTGCGCATGCCGTTCGGCGAAGCGCTGGGCAACCGCGCGATGGCCGAGGAAGCGCTGGCCACGCTGGCATCCCGCGCCTGGGCCGCACAGGCGCTGGCCACGGCCAGCGCGCGGGCCGTCGATCTCGGCGAAAAGCCCTACGCCGCCGCCGCCTTTGCGCGCACGCTGGGCCTGCTGCAGGCGCGGGAATGTGCTGCGGCGGCACGCGATCTCGGCGTCGACCGGACACTGCTGGCGGCGCGGGTCGACGATGCCGACGAACCGGCCAGCGATGGCACCGAGCCGACCTTGCTGGCGCGCCCGGACCTGTACAGCGCCTGCGTGCTGCGCAGCCATGCCGCGTTCATGGCCGCGCTCGGCGCTGCCCGGGACCCGAACCCGGCCACTGCACTCACCCGCTTCGACGACGCGCTGTGGACCCATGTCGGCCACCTGTTCGGCACCGCCACGCAAGCGTTCGCGCTGGGCCTGACTGCCGGCAGCAGCCTGTTCGGCAACAGCAGCACCGAAGCCCAGCATCTGCGCCGCATCAATCGCTACAGCGCCGCGCTGGCCTTTGCTGCCGACATCGCCCTGAGCCTGCTGGCACGCGAACTCGGTTCGCGTCGTCCATACACGGCCTTGCGCGCCGTGCGCGAAGCCTCGCGGCGCAGCCTGACCACCTGGCTTGGCGACGCGCTGGCCCAGCTCTATCTGGCCAGTGCCGCGCTGCGGCAGTTCGACGAAGGCGATGCCCACGCCGACGAACGCGCGGTGCTGGAGCTGGTCTGCACCGATGCCTTTGCCGCCTGCGAGGAAGCGCTTGACCGGCTGATCCGGCACCTGTCGTCGCCGCTGCTGGCGACGCTGACCCGGCTGATCGTGATGCCGCTCGGCGCCAGCCGCCGTGCCCCGCGCGAGCTGACGCAGCGCAGTGTCGCGACCCAGCTGCAGAGCGACAGCCGCCTGCGCGAACGGCTGGGCGAACGCGTCGGCCTGCCGGCCGATGCCAGCCCCTGGCCGCTGCTCGATGAAGCCCTGCGCCTGCAGGCGGACGCCAGCGCCATCGAAGAGCGGCTGAGCAAGGCCAGCAGCGGACGCATGCCGCGGCACCTGCCGACCCGAATCAACGAAGCCCGCAGCGCCGGGCAGATCGACGACGCCGAAGCGCAGGCGCTGCACGACTGGCTGCGCGCCGCCCGACGCATCCATCTGACGACCTGAGCACACCGCACCGCCATGCCCGCCGTCCATCCGCCTGCGTTTCCCCTGCTTCGGAATCTGACGGCACTGCAGGAGGGCCCGTTCGACGTGCTGGTGATCGGCGGCGGCATCTACGGCAGCTGGACCGCCTATGACGCCGCGCAGCGCGGCCTGAAGGTGGCGCTGATCGAGCGCAGCGACTGGGGCGCCGGCACGTCGCAGTCATCGTCGAAGCTGATCCACGGCGGGCTGCGCTATCTCGAACACTACGAGTTCGCGCTGGTCCGCCACGCGCTCGCCGAACGTCGCGTGCTGTCGCGGCTGGCGCCGCATCTGGTGCGGCCGCTGAACTTCGTGGTGCCGGTCTGGAAGGGTGCCCGCGTCGGCCGCATGCAGTTGCTGGCCGGGTTGACGCTGTACGACTTCCTGGCCACCGGCAAGCAGCCGGTGCCGCGCTTCAAGTCGTTCTCGCGCAAGAAGCTGCTGGCCGCCCATCCGTACCTCGACGAGGCCGGCCTGAAAGGCGGGCTGCGCTATGGCGACTGCCAGGAGGACGATGCCCGGATGACGCTGTTCGTGGTCGCTGCCGCACAGGCCGCTGGTGCCGTCTGCGCCAATGCCGTGGCCGCCGATGAACTGCTGTTCGATGGCGAGCGCTGTGTCGGTGCTGCGCTGCGCGATACCGAGACCGGCGAGCGCTTCGAGCTGCGCGCGTCCTGCGTGGTCAACGCCGGCGGGCCGTGGGCGCATCGGCTGCCGGGCGCGCCGGCGCCGGCGGTGAAACTGGTCAAGGGCGTGCATCTGGTGCTGCCGGCGATTGCCGGGCTGGAAGATGCCTTCCTGCTGACCGCGCCGAGCGATGGCCGGGTGTTCTTCGTGATTCCGTGGAACGGCCGGACGCTGGTCGGCACCACCGAATCGTCGGTACTCGATGCCACCGGCCTCGGCGTCGATGACACCGAAACCGGCTACCTGCTCGATGCCGTCAACGCGCTGATGCCGGGCCTGGGATGGACGCCAGCCGATGTCATCAGCCGCTTCGCCGGCGTGCGCAGCCTGCAGGCCGAGGACGCCGAAAGTCTGGCCGCCGTCAGCCGCGAATTCGCCGTGCTGACGCCGCGGCCTGGACTGATCTGGCCGCTTGGCGGCAAGTACACGACGGCCCGCTGCGACGCGGTGGACATCGTCGACCGGGTGTTCGACAGCCTGGGCCGGCCCGCAGTGGCATCGCGTACCGACCGTCTGCCGCTGGCCGGCGCGCCGCACGAAGTGCGCGATCTCGGCGATTTCACCGGCTGGCAGCAGGAAGCCATCAGCGGTCTTGCGCGGCGCGGCTTCGATGCCGAAACCGCCAGCGCACTGACCTTGCGCCACGGCACCGGCATCCGCCGCGTGGAGGCACTGATCGACGAGAACCCGGCCTGGGCGGCGCGCATCCATCCGGACGCGCCGTACCTCGGCGCCGAAGTGGTGCTGGCGGTAAGGGATGAGATGGCGCGAACCGTCGATGACGTTGTCCGCCGGCGCATGCCGCTGAGTCTCGTCGTTCCGGATGCCCCCACCTGGCGCGCCAAGGTGGCCGCGCTGATGGCCGAAGCGACGGCCTGAACCGTTGCGCGGCCTCGGGCCGCGCAGCCGCGTGACGGCTCAGGGCAGCGGCGGTGGCGGCTCGTCCGGGACGGCGTTGACCGCTTCCGGCCCGCCCAGGAATTTCGGTTCGGTCGACAGCACGTAAAGGTCAAGCACCGCCTTCACGCGGGCAAAGACTTCGCGCAGGTAGGTGCGGCTGAGCACGCCGATGCTGTCGCTGGTCGCGGCGTAGCCGGCGACGCGGATGCCGAGCTTCTTGGCGATGAACACCGCGCGGTAGGCGTGGTACTGCTGGGTGATCACGGTCATCCGGTCGAGGTTGAATACCGCTTTCGCTCGGCTGATCGAATCGAAGGTGCGGACGCCGGCGAAATCCATGGTGATCGCCTGTGACGGAATGCCGGCCTTGGTCAGCTCGCGCCACATCTGGCGCGGCTCGTTGTAGGTCGAATCCGGATTGGCACCGCTGACGATGATCTTCTTGATCTTGCCGAGCTGGTACAGCTGCACGGCCGCTTCGATGCGGCCGTAGAACTGCGGGTTCGGACGGCCGTTACGCGCATAGGGGCTGCAGCCGAGCACGAGTCCGACCTCGTTGTCCGGCAGCAGCGACCAGTTCGAATAGACGTAGGCCTCGGAGTTGTTGATCACCCAGTTGTTGATCAGCAGCATCAGGCCCGCCGCCAGCACCGCAGCCCAGATCAGGCTGCGGCGCAGGCGTCGACGCGTGGACGCGTTCAGCTTCAAGCCAGCAGCCCGTAGAACATCAGGCCGAAGCAGACCAGCTGCACGCTCCAGAACGTGGCCCGGGCCAGCACCAGCGGCGTGTTGACGCCGAGGATGTGCACCAGGCTCTGGCCCAGTCGCGCGTAGACCACGTACATCGCCAGCGATGCGGTGACCTCCGGCTTGCCGATGGCCTGCGCGGCCAGCACCAGCACCGCGAAGATCGGCAGGTTCTCCAGCGTGTTGGCATGAGCATCGGCGACGCGCTGGATGAAGCCCGGATCGTTCGGGTTCTTGGAACCGCGCGGCCACGAGGTGATCGGCGTGCCGGTCAGCAGCGCCACACCGCGGTAGGCGAACACGGTCACCACCAGCAGAAAGGCCCAGCCGGTGAACAGCAGCAATGCTTGCACTGAGACGGTCATTCTTGTTCTCCCGTTTTATTCGCTGCGAACGTGCAGCGGAAACGGACTATAGGCGGCAGCACGACGCGCGGAAACCATTGAATTTCGACGCATAAAATTCAGCGTCGCGAAATGCGTCAGTGGCTGAGCCGCTTGATCGCCTTGTCGAGCCCGGACAGCGTCAGCGAGAACATCCGGTCCTCGCCCATCAGTTCCAGCGCAGCCGAGATCGACGGCGTGTACTGCCAGCGCTCCTCGTGCTCCGGATTCAGCCAGACGGTGCGCGGATAGGCATCGAGCAGGCGCTTGAACCACACCGCGCCCGCCTCCTCGTTCCAGTGTTCGACGCTGCCGCCCGGATAGAGGATCTCGTACGGGCTCATCGTCGCGTCGCCGATGAAGATCACCTTGTAGTCCGGCGTGTACTTGCGCAGCACGTCGAACAGCGGGATGCGCTCGGAATGGCGGCGGCGGTTGTCCTTCCAGACCGATTCGTAGATGAAGTTGTGGAAGTAGTAATACTCCAGATGTTTGAACTCGGTCTTGGCCGCCGAGAACAGTTCCTCGCAGACCTTCACGTGCGGATCCATCGAGCCGCCGACGTCGAGAAACAGCAGCACCTTCACCGCATTGTGCCGCTCCGGCACCATCTTGATGTCGAGCCAGCCGGCATTGCGTGCAGTGGACGAAATGGTGTCGTCGATGTCGAGCACGTCCGGCGAACCGGTACGGGCGAACTTGCGCAGCTTGCGCAGCGCAACCTTGATGTTGCGAGTGCCGAGTTCGACCTGATCGTCGAGGTTCTTGAATTCGCGCTTTTCCCAGACCTTGGCAGCGCGCTTCTGGCCGCCTTCGCCGCCGATCCGCACGCCTTCGGGATTGAAGCCGGAATTGCCGAACGGACTGGTGCCGCCGGTGCCGATCCACTTGTTGCCGCCTTGGTGGCGTTCCTTCTGCTCCTCCAGGCGCTGCTTCAGCGTTTCCATCAATTCCTCGAAGCCGCCGAGCGACTGGATCTTGGCCTTCTCCTCGTCGCTGAGCAGCTTTTCCATCTCGCGCCGCAGCCACTCGTCCGGGATCTTGCCGCCGAGCAGATCGAACATCGACTCGACGCCCTTGAAGTACGACGCGAAGGCGCGGTCGTAGCGGTCGTAATGGCTTTCGTCCTTGACCAGGCTCATGCGCGCCAGCAGGTAGAAGTCGTCGATCGAATAGACGACGACGTGCTTCTTCAAGGCTTCGAGCAAGGTCAGGAATTCGCCGAGGCCCGGCTTCAGGCCGGCGGCGCGCAGGGTCAGGAAGAATCCGAAAAGCATGGCGGTCGGGGCGATAAGGTGGCTTCCGGCATTCTACCGCCACCACTCGCCTGCTCCGTCGCCCGATGATCAAAGCCGCCACGATGCGCGCTGCCGAAGCCCACCTGCGGGCGGTTGATCCGCGCCTCGCCCGCGTGATCGATCGCCACGGTCCATGCACGATCGGCTCGAAGCGTCGCGACCCGTTTCACGTGCTGTGCAGTTCGATCATCGGTCAGCAGCTGTCGATCAAGGCGGCCGACACGATACAGGCGCGCGTGGCGGCACTGACCGGCGCCGCGCGGCAGTTCAGCCCGGACCACTTCCTTGCCGCGGAACACGACGCGCTGCGCAGCTGCGGGCTGTCGAACGCGAAAGCGAAATGGCTGCGCGCGCTGGCCGAGGCAAAGGCGAACGGCCAGCTCGATTTCGCCAGGCTCAGGAAGCTGGACGACGAATCGGCAATCGAGATGCTCGACGCGCTGCCCGGCATCGGCCGCTGGACCGCCGAGATGTTCCTGATCTTCGCGCTCGACCGCCTCGACATCTTTTCGCTTGGCGATGTCGGCCTGCGCAACGGGCTCAATCGGCTGCACAACGGCGGCGCCAAGCTGGACGATGCCGCAAGCCTCGCGCAGGTGGCCTGCTGGGCGCCGTATCGCTCGGTTGGCAGCTGGTACCTGTGGCGGATTCTGGACGGCGATATCGCGACGGCGGATTGATCGATCCGGCGCGCGCAATCAGCGCAGGATCACCGGCGCATCCGGCATCTCGTTGCCGACATCGGCGCGCCCGGAGCCGTGCCGCGCCAGCACGTCGGCGACCGTCTCGATGCCGGCAATCGCGCCTTCGGCGTAACGACCGGCGCGGAAGTGATCGCGCATCCGCGTGCAGGCAATCTGCCATTCCGCCGGATCGACCTTGCCGTTGCCGACATCGCGATCGGCCACGATCTCGACCGCGTGATCGGCATACAGCACGTAGATCAGCACGCCGTTGTTGTGCTCGGTGTCCCAGACCCGCAACCGCGAGAACACGTCCAGCGCCCGTTCCCGCGGCGTCAGGCCGGCCCAGAGTTCGCGCGGTTCGAGCGCCGCTTCGATGACGAAGCGGATCTCGCCGGGATGGCGCCCCTCGCAGGCGCGTACGGCATCGGTGATCTGGTCCATCACCGCTTTCGGAAACGCGCGGCGCACCGCCACGGTGCCGGTGAACAGATGGCGGAACCAGCGGATCACAGGATTGGCCGTGTTGCGCATATCACCAGTCTCCCGAGGCGCCGCCGCCACCGAATCCGCCACCGCCACCGCTGAAGCCGCCGCCGCCACCGAAGCCACCGCCACCGCCGAAGCCGCCGCCGTAGAAGCCGCCGCCGTGGCGACCGCCGGCGCTGCTCCAGGCGATTGCCGCGAAGATCGCCGCGATGACGGCAATGACGGCACCCGCCGCCAGCGAAGCCAGCAGCAGCCAGCCGACGAAGCCAAGGACAGCACCGACACCGAGCGAGGCGATGCCGGTGCCGAGCAGGCGGCGCACGACGCTCATCACCCCCCAGACGACGATGAAGGCGACGAACAGCAGCTCCAACGGCGCACGCTTCGCCGAACCGGAAGCGCCTCGGCGCGACTTCGGCGGCGGCAGCGCTTCGCCATTGACGACGGCAATCATTCGGTCGACGCCGGCCGCGATGCCGCCGGCGTAATTGCCGCTGCGGAACTGCGGCGCGATGTCTTCGCGGATGATCCGCTTGGCGATGGCATCCGGCATTGCGCCTTCCAGCCCGTAACCGACTTCGATGCGCAGCTTCCGGTCGTCCTTTGCCACGATCAGGATCGCGCCGTCGTCGACACCCTTGCGGCCGAGCTTCCAGGCTTCGGCCACGCGGATGCCGTACTGCTCGATGGTCTCCGGCTCGGTGCTGGCCACGACCAGCACGGCGAGCTGGCTGCCCTTGTCGGCTTCGAGCGCCGCCAGCTTCGCGCTCAGCGCAGCGGCATCCCCTGCCGACAGCGTGCCGGTCTGGTCGATGACCCGACCGGTCAGCTGCGGCACCGGCATGTCGGCCCGCGCAGCAAGGCCGGACAGCAGCAGGCTGCCCGCCAGCAGCGGCAGCCACCAGCGACGGATCGTCAGCATCGCGCGGCCTGTGATGGCTCAGGTCCCGATCAAGGTGCTGGCGCCGGCGCCGGGCTTGATCCGAAATCGACCTTCGGCGCGCTGGAAATCGCCTTCTCGTTCTCGACTTCGAAGCTCGGCTTGACCTTGGCACCGGTGACCATCGCGGTCAGGTTCGACGGGAAGCTGCGCACGGTGATGTTGTACGCGGCCACGGCATCGATGTAGCGCTTGCGAGCCACGGTGATGCGGTTCTCGGTGCCTTCGAGCTGCGCCTGCAGATCGCGGAACAGGCCGTCGGACTTCAGCTGCGGATAGTTCTCGGTGACCACCAGCAGCCGCGACAGCGCACCGGTGAGTTCGCCCTGGGCCTCGGTGAACTTCTTGAATGCAGCTGGATCGTTGATCAGCTCCGGCGTGGCGTTGATGCCGCCGACCTTGGCGCGCGCCTCGGTGACGCCGAGCAGCACGTCCTTTTCCTGCGAAGCGAAACCTTTCACGGTCGACACCAGATTCGGCACCAGATCCGTGCGGCGCTGGTACTGGTTCAGCACCTCGGCCCAGGCCGACTTGATGCCTTCATCCTGCGTTTGCAGCGTGTTGTAGCCGCAGCCGGACAGCGCAAGAGTGACGACGACCATCAGCAGCGCGGAAATTCGGTTCAGCATGCGGTTCTCCTCGACAAGGTAGCGGGCGACTTCTCCCGCTGTCCCGATGTGGGGATGAATCGTGGCCAGTCAAGCTCGGCGATCACGGCAGACATCGCGCGTCGATCATTTGCGGATAAGCTTTGCGCAGGTCGACTGGAGCCCGGCGTGCGACTTTCCCTCTACACCGATTACTCGCTGCGGCTGCTCGTCTATCTGGCCGGGGTCGACGACGGCAAGCCGGTCAGCGTCGCCAGCATCGCCAAGAAGTACGCGGTGTCGACGCACCACATGCACAAGGTGGCGCAGGGTCTGCGCAAGTTCGGTTATGTCGAAACGGTCAGCGGCAGAAGCGGCGGCCTGCGATTGGCCCGACCACCGGAAGCGCTGTCGATCGGTGACATCGTCGAAGCGATGGAAGGCAGCGGCCATATGGCCGACTGCGGTCGCGGCCCTTGCGTGCTGCACGGTGCCTGCCTGCTGAAGGGCGTGCTCGACCGCGCCGAGCGCGCCTTCATCGATGGACTGAGGAAGTACAGCATCGCCGACGTGGTCCGTGGTCCGACGCTGACCCGCCTCGAAAAACTGCTGCGGGAAGCCGCCTAGACGGCTGTCCCGCATCGGGCTGCAGCGGGCTTCAGCTTGAGCGTCGCGCCATGAAGGCGATGCGCTCGAACAGGTGCACGTCCTGCTCGTTCTTCAGCAGCGCGCCGTACAGCGGCGGCAGGCTCTTCTTGACGCTGGTGTCACGCAAGGTCGCCGGGTCGATGTCCTCGGCCATCAGCAGCTTCAGCCAGTCGAGCAGCTCGGAGGTGCTCGGCTTCTTCTTCAGGCCCGGCAGCTCGCGCAGGCCGAAGAAGGCTTCCATCGCTTCCTTGAGCAGATTCTTCTTGATGTCCGGATGATGGACATCGACGATCTTCTGCATCGTGTCCTTGTCCGGGAAGCGGATGTAGTGGAAGAAGCAGCGACGCAGGAAGGCGTCCGGCAGCTCCTTCTCGTTGTTCGAGGTGATGATGATCACCGGCCGGTTCTTCGCCTTGATCAGCTGCTTGGTCTCGTAGACGAAGAACTCCATCTGGTCGAGCTCGCGCAGCAGGTCGTTCGGGAATTCGATGTCGGCCTTGTCGATCTCGTCGATCAGCAGCAGCGGCCGCACATCGGATTCGAAGCACTCCCAGAGCTTGCCCTTGACGATGTAGTTGGCGATGTCCTTGACCTTGGAGTCGCCGAGCTGCGAGTCGCGCAGCCGCGACACGGCGTCGTACTCGTACAGTCCCTGCTGGGCCTTGGTGGTCGACTTCACGTGCCATTCGAAGTACGGCATGCCCAGCGACTTCGCGACTTCCATGGCCAGCCGGGTCTTGCCGGTGCCGGGCTCGCCCTTCACCAGCAGCGGCCGTTGCAGGGTGACGGCGGCATTGACGGCAAGCGTCAGGTCATCGGTCGAAACGTAATCCTGAGTACCTTCGAAGCGCATGGAAGCAGGTCCGGAATGAGAGGAAGTAGGAGGCCGCGAGTGTAGCCGAACGACTGTCGCGGTCGCCCCGACGAAGGCTTTGCTAGGATCGCGGCTGACCCTCAGGCACGCCGCGTCGCGGCAAGGAAATCGCACATGAACAAGCTGCTCTTCGCGCTGCTGCTGGCGCCTGCCCTCGCCTTTGCGCAGTCCGGCGACAACGCGTCGCGGATCAAGAAGAAGGACAAGCCGGCCGATGCCGCACCCGCTGCGGAACTGGTGACCTTCACGCCATTCACCGAGCTGCAGCCGTTCCCGGCACCGCCGGCGCATGCCTGCGTGCAGCCGCCGGTCGCCAAGGCCTTCGCGTCGCAGAAGGAGGCCGATGCCTTCAATGCCGCGCTCGGCAACTACCAGGCCTGCATGAAGAACTACGTCACCGTGAACACGGCCGCCGCCAACGCCCATGCCGAAGTGGCCAACAAGGCGGTTGCCGAAGCCAATGCCTATATCGCCGAGATCAATTCGAAGTTCTCGTCGACCGAAAAGAAGTAGGCCGCCGACGGTATCGGCACGGCAATGAAAAAGGCGGCGACCGGAGCTCCCGGTCGCCGCCTTTTTCATGCCTGCTACCGCAGCCGATCAGCCGTCGGCGCGTGCTTCCAGCGCCGCCACTGCCGGCAAGGTCTTGCCTTCAAGGAATTCGAGGAAGGCGCCGCCGGCCGTCGAGATGTAGCCCACCTGCTCGCCGATCTCGAACTTGGCAATCGCCGCCACGGTATCGCCGCCACCGGCAATCGACATTGCGCTCGACTTGGCGATCGCTGCCGCCAGCACCTTCGTGCCGTTGGCGAACTGGTCGAACTCGAACACGCCAAGCGGGCCATTCCAGACGATGGTGCCGGCCTTGACCATGATGTCGGCAAGCTGCTTCGCGGTATCCGGACCGATGTCGAGAATCATGTCATCGGCGGCCACATCGCTGGCCTTCTTGACGGTGGCTTCGGCGGTCGGCGAGAACGCCTTGGCGCAGACGACATCGGTCGGGATCGGCACCGAGGCGCCGCGGGCCTTCAGCTTGTCGATGATCCGCTTCGCTTCCGGCACCAGATCGGCTTCCGCCAGCGACTTGCCGATCGACAGGCCGGCCGCAAGCATGAAGGTGTTGGCAATGCCGCCACCAACCACCAGCTGGTCGACCTTGTCGGCCAGCGCATCAAGAATGGTCAGCTTGGTCGACACCTTGGAGCCACCGACGATCGCCACCAGCGGCCGCTTCGGGTTGCCGAGTGCGGCGCCGATGGCTTCCAGTTCGGCCGCCACCAGCGGGCCGGCGCAAGCCACCTTGGCCTTCAAAGCCAGCGCGTGCGTCGTTGCTTCGGCGCGGTGCGCAGTGCCGAAGGCATCGTTGACATAGACATCGCAGAGCGCGGCCATCTTGGTCGCCAGCTCTTCGCTGTTCTTCTTTTCGCCCTTGTTGACGCGGCAGTTCTCTAGCAGCACGACCTCGCCAGGCGCGACGCTGAAGCCGCCATCGACCCAGTTCTGGATCAGCTTGACCGGCTGACCAAGCAGTTCGCTCATCCGCGCAGCGATCGGCGCCAGCGTGTCGGCCGGCTTGAACTCGCCCTCGGTCGGGCGGCCGAGATGCGAGGTGACCATCACCGCCGCCCCCTTGGCCAGCGCCAGCTGGATGCCCGGAATCGAGGCGCGGACGCGGGTGTCCTCGGTAATGTTGCCGGCGTCATCCTGCGGCACGTTGAGATCGGCGCGGATGAACACGCGCTGGTTCTTGAGGTCGAGGTCGGCGAGCTTCTTGAATTTCATGATCGGGATCCAGGGAACAAAGACGTGAAAAACAAAGGGAGCCGGCAATCGTCGTGACGATTCCCGGCTCCCTTGTCGACTACCGTCGGCGCGACCGGCTTTACTTGCCGGCGACGACGCGCGCCATTTCGAGGCACTTGTTCGAGTAGCCCCACTCGTTGTCGTACCAGCTGACCAGCTTCACGAACGTCGGGTCGAGCGCGATGCTGGCCTCGGCGTCGAAGATCGAGGTGCGGGCATCGCCGCGGAAGTCGGTCGCCACGACCTTGTCTTCGGTGTAGCCGAGGATGCCCTTCAGCGCGCCTTCGCTCTGCGCCTTCAGCTCGGCGCAGATCTCGGCCATCGTCGCCGGCGTGCTCAGCTCGGCGGTCAGGTCGACGACCGAGACATCGGACGTCGGCACGCGGAACGCCATGCCGGTCAGCTTCTTGTTCAGTTCCGGAATCACCACACCGACGGCCTTGGCTGCGCCGGTCGACGACGGAATGATGTTCTCCAGGATGCCGCGGCCGCCGCGCCAGTCCTTGTTGCTCGGACCGTCAACGGTCTTCTGGGTTGCCGTTGCCGCGTGCACGGTGGTCATCAGGCCACGCTTGATGCCCCACTTGTCGTTGATGACCTTGGCCAGCGGCGCCAGGCAGTTGGTGGTGCACGAAGCGTTCGAGATCACCGCCTGACCGGCGTAAGTCTTGTGGTTCACGCCGTAGACGAACATCGGGGTGTCGTCCTTGCTCGGTGCCGACAGCACGACCTTCGGCGCACCGGCGTCGAGATGCTTCTGAGCGGTGACCTTGTCGAGGAACAGGCCGGTCGATTCGATGACGACATCGGCGCCGACTTCGTTCCACTTCAGATTGGCCGGATCACGTTCCTGAGTCAGGCGGATCTTCTTGCCGTTGACGACGAGATGACCGCCATCGATCGACACTTCGCCCTTGAAGCGGCCATGGACCGAGTCATAGCGCAGCATGTAGGCGAGGTAGTCCGGCTCGAGCAGATCGTTGATCGCGACGATTTCGATATCGCCGAAGTTCTGCACGGCAGCGCGCAGCACATTGCGGCCGATGCGGCCAAAGCCGTTGATACCCACTTTCACTGCCATGATCTTCCTCTCGAGTCGGTGGATCGCCTTGCTGGTTTGACGACGCACTGCCGGGCGGACAGCGGGGCATCGGCCGCCCGGCGCGGCACCCTCGGCCGGGAAGAGGTGCGCATTCTACCGTCAGCCCCCAACGGCCATCATGCAAAAAGCGGGATTGGCAACCGCCAACCCCGCTTTTGAGGACTGCATCACGGCAGCCGCCGTGTTTCAGCCGCCGGACAACGCAAAGTTGATCGGCAGTTCCACCAGGAACTCGGTGAACTCCGGACTCACGGTCGCAGGTACCGGCGGGAACTTGCCGATACGCGCGAACACGTTGCGTGCTTCCTTGTCGAGTTCCGTGTAGCCCGACTTCTCGATCAGCACGACGTCGAGAATGTTGCCGTCGCGGTCGATGCGGACCCGCAGCTTGCAGACACCTTCTTCCTCGTTGCGCAGCGACTTCGCCGGGTACTGCACGTTCTGCTGAATGACGCCCTGCATCAAGTTGTAGAACGCCGTCGGCACACCGATCTTCGGACTACTTGGCGCTGGCGGCGCCGGCGGTGCCGGAGGCGCTGGCGGAGATGGCGGCGGTGCAGTCGCCTGGGTCTCCGGCCCTGCCGTTGTCGTCACGACTTCCGGCGGCGGCGGTGTCGGGGTCGGCGTCGGCGGCGTGATCTGCTTCGGTGGTGGCGGCTTGTCCGGTGGGGGTGGCGGCGGTGGCGGTGGTGGTGGGGGAGGCGGCGGCGGTGCCAGTTCGACGATCACCTGCTTCTTCGGTGTCGGCGCAACGTTCACCGTCGGTCGCACGAGGTTGATCAGGTACAGGATCAGCGTTGCGTGGAAGATGATCGAGAAGACCATCGCCGTGCTCAGCGTTTTCTTGCCCTTCTTGGGAGGATTGCTCACTGGGGATAGCTCCAGCCCTATTGCTGGGCTTCGGCCATCAACGAGACCTTGTAGAACCCGGAAGCACCGACGAGGCTGATCAGTTCAACGACCTTGCCGTACTCCACGCCCTTGTCGGAGCGGATGTAGACGAGGTTGTCGGCCTGCTTCGCGGAAATCGCGCGCAGGGCCTGACCAAGCTGTTCGTAGGGCACCTGCTGGGTCAGCGGGCCGTTGTTGATGAAGTACTCGCTCGCGGTATCGATCGAGATGATGAGGGGGTCACGCGGCTTGCCCATCTCGTCGAGAGAGGCCTTGGGCAGCGTGATCGGCAATTGCGGCAGCATCAGTGGCGCGGTGACCATGAAGATGATCAGGAGCACCAGCATCACGTCGACCATCGGCGTGATGTTGATCTCCGCGACAGGCGGCATCTCGCCTTCGTCACCGTCCCCGGATGAGACCTTGACGTTCAGGCCCACGGGATCAGCTCTTGCCGGCCGGGGCGAAACGCTTGGCGAGGCGGCCCGAGTAGATGCCGACCACCGTGCCGACGCGGCCGGAGTAGCGGCCCATGTCGGTCGACAGCTTGTTGTACGCCATGATCGCCGGGATCGCCGCCGCCAGGCCGATGCCGGTGGCGATCAGCGCTTCGGCGATACCCGGGGCAACGGTAGCCAGCGAGGTGTCGCGGTTGGCGCCGATGCTGGTGAACGTGTTCATGATGCCCCACACGGTGCCGAACAGACCGATGAACGGCGCCGCAGAGCCCACGGTGGCGAGGAACGGCAGGCCCTTGTTCAGGCGGCGGATCTCGTTCGACAGTTCAAGCCGCATCGCATGCTCGATGCGATCACGCACTTCGTGCAGCGCTTCGTGCGCGTGTTCGCCCGAGCCTTCGCGCCATTCGACGTTGCCGGCCTCGACGACCAGCGCCAGCGGGTGCTTCTTTTCGTCTTCGTAATTGATGATGTCTTCAAGCGTGCCGGTCTCGATCTTGTCTTCAAGACGATCAATGGCACCGTTGGCCTTGGCCATGGCGATGAACTTGTCGAACATCACCGTCCAGCACCAGAACGAGAAGAACACGAGGAGGATCAGCACGCCCTTGACCACCGGGTCTGCGTGCGACACGAGCGTCATGATCGACAGGTCGGCCGGGTTGATCGCACCGGCGGCCTCGGCCGCAAAATTGATGAGACTGGCTGCCACGGGAGGTACTCCGTAAATTGAATTTTGATGCGCCGAACAACGTCTGCGCGGTGCTTGCAAAAGATGCACCAACGCGGGCGGCGAACTGGGGAAGCCCGAATACTACTGAGGTGCCGACGCCAGAAGCAAGCAAGGCCGTCGAGCTACCCAACCTTCATGAACCATTTGTTTAACGTCGGATTTTTTTCATTCCGAGCAGCGGCTGCCACGACCACGGACACGGCCGCCGCGCCACTTCAGCGCATCGTCACCAGCTCTTCCGCGCTGGTCGGATGGATGGCCACCGTGTCGTCGAAGTCACGCTTGGTCGCGCCCATCCGCAGCGCCACCGCAAAGCCCTGCACCATCTCGTCGGCGCCGGTGCCGATCACATGCACGCCGACCACACGCTGCTCCGGACCGACACAGACCAGCTTCATGGCCGTGTCCTGTTTCACGTCAAGCAGTCCGTTGTACAAGGCCTTGAACCGGGCACCGTACACCTTCACTGCTGCAGTTCCGTGACAGTCCACTGCCTGCGCTTCGGTGAGGCCCACGGTCCCGATCGGCGGATGACTGAAGACCACGCTGGGAATGTTGCCGTAGTCGAGCTTGCGCTCGCGGTGACCACCGAAAAGGCGATCGGCCAGCCGGCGTCCAGCGGCGATCGCCACCGGCGTCAGCGCCACGCGACCGCAGACATCACCCACGGCATGCACATTCGGGCGGCTGGTGTCCTGCCATTCGTCGACCACGACATGTCCGTCGGCATCAAGCGCGATACCCGCTTCGGCGAGCCCCAGCCCAGCCGTGTTGGCTTGACGGCCGGTGGCCCAGATCAGGCAGTCGCCGTGGACCACCTGGCCATCGTCGAGCGTGATGCGAAGGGCTTCGTCGATGCGCGCGACCGATGCCACCTGAGCGCCGAATCGCAGCCGGACGCCGTGATGATCGAAGGCTGAGCGCAGCTCATCACTGAGCATGCTGTCGAAGCTGCCGAGCAAGCGTTCGCCGCGGACGATCAGCGTCACCTCACTGCCCAGCGCACGCAGCACACCGGCCAGCTCCACAGCGATGTAGCCGCCACCGACGACGACCACTGACGAAGGCCGCTGCGTCAGCGCGAAGAAGCCGTTCGAATCGATGCCGAATTCGGCGCCCGGCAGCAGCGGCGGCCGGGGCTGGCCACCGGTGGCGATCAGCACATGCCGCGCGGCGATTCGCGTCTCGCCGCAAGCGACGGTGCCGTCCGGAAGCAGGCGGCCGCAGCCTTCGAGCACCTGCACGCCATCCCTGTTCAGGCCGTCGCGATAAACACCATTGAGCCGCCGGACATAGGCTTCGCGACGCTCGACGAGCCGCGTCCAGTCATGCGGCTGCGGACCGATCGCAAAGCCATAGCCAGGCGCATCGGCCAGCGTGCCGGCGATCTGGGCGGCATGCCACATCAGCTTCTTCGGCACGCAGCCGACATTGACGCAGGTACCGCCGAGCCGCGTCGGCTCGATCAGCACCACGCGGGCCCCGTACTGTGCGGCCCGACGAGCGGAAGCAATGCCGCCACTGCCGCCGCCGAGGACGACGTAATCGCATTGCAGGCTGGGTGTGTCGACCGTCATCAGCAGTTTCTCGGAAGCGCGGGGCGGCAGTGTGCGCCGGTCGCGAGCAGGGCTCGTCGAGCGCGGCAGCTCAGCCGCGTTTCCACTTGATGTTGCAGCCGACGCTCGGAATCTGGTCGTCGCCAACCGGTGTGCCGGCCAGCAGCGCATCGAGTGCCGCGCGCATCGCAGCGCCGGTCACCGGCTTGCCATTGCCGGGACGCGAATCATCGAGCTGCCCGCGATACGCCAGCGCCAAGTCGCCATCGAACACGAAGAAGTCCGGCGTGCAGGCGGCCTGATAGGCGCGCGCCACGTTCTGCGACTCGTCATACAAATACGGGAAGCTGAAGCCGGAAGCAGTCGCGAAATCGCGCATCAAGGCCGGCGCGTCCTGCAGATAGTGCTCGACGTCATTGCTGGAGATCGCAACGAACGCCACGCCGCGCGGCTGATAGTCGCGCGCCAGCCGCACCAGCTCTTCCTTCACATGAATGACGTACGGGCAGTGATTGCAGATGAACATCACCACCGTGGCCTTGCTCGAGCGGACCTGCGCCAGCGTGATCACGGCACCGCTGACCGTATCCGGCAGTGCGAATGCCGGTGCCTGCGTGCCGAGCGGCAACATCGTCGAAGGGGTCTGGGCCATCGTGAGTCTCCGCTGGCGTGACGGCCGGGCGTTCGCCGCGGCCAGATGGTGTCGGTACGAATCGCCCGGATTGTAGCCAGCAAATGTTCCAAGCCCGGCGGATGCAGCGCCCGGGACCATGCTTTACCCTATCCGCTTATCCGCATGACCCGATCACACGAGGAACCCGCAGTGACCAACGCCACGAGCAGCTATCTCTTCACGTCCGAATCCGTTTCCGAAGGCCACCCGGACAAGCTCGCGGACCAGATCTCCGATGCGGTGCTGGACGCTATCCTTGCTCAGGACAAGCGCGCCCGCGTCGCCTGCGAAACCCTCGTCAAGACCGGTGTCGCGATCGTTGCCGGTGAAGTCACGACGTCGGCCTGGGTCGACCTCGAAGCGCTGGTCCGCAAGGTCATCACCGATGTCGGCTACAACTCGTCCGACGTCGGCTTCGACGGCGCCACCTGCGGCATCCTGAACATCATCGGCAAGCAGTCGCCGGACATCGCGATGGGCGTCGACGGCACCAAGAAGAAGGAGAAGGCGGCCGAGGAAATCGGCGCTGGCGACCAGGGCCTGATGTTCGGCTACGCCTGCGACGAAACCAAGGAACTGATGCCGGCGCCGATCTACTACTCGCACCGCCTGGTCGAGCAGCAGGCCAAGATCCGCAAGGCCAAGAAGGGCGGCCTTGCCTGGCTGCGCCCGGATGCCAAGTCGCAGGTCACGCTGCGCTACGAGAACGGCGTTGCAGTCGGCGTCGATGCGGTGGTGCTGTCGACCCAGCACAGCCCGGACATCAAGCTCAAGGACCTGCGCGAAGCGGTCATGGAGTCGATCATCAAGCCGGTGATCCCGGAGAAGTGGATCAGCAAGGCCACCAAGTTCCACATCAACCCGACCGGCAACTTCGTGATCGGCGGACCGGTCGGCGACTGAGGCCTGACCGGCCGCAAGATCATCGTCGACAGCTACGGCGGCTGGGCTCGCCACGGTGGTGGTGCGTTCTCGGGCAAGGACCCGTCGAAGGTCGACCGCTCGGCCGCCTATGCCGCGCGCTATGTCGCCAAGAACCTGGTCGCCGCCGGTCTGGCTTCGAAGGTTGAAGTGCAGGTGTCGTACGCAATCGGTGTGGCCGAGCCGACCTCGATCTTCGTGACCTCGTTCGGCACCGGCAAGGTCAGCGACGAAGCGCTGGAAAAGCTGGTTCGCGCCCACTTCGACCTGCGTCCGGGCGGCATCATCAAGATGCTCGACCTGATCCACCCGATGTACCAGGCCACCGCCAGCTACGGCCACTTCGGCCGCAAGCCGTACGAGATCACGGCCAACGGCGAAACCTTCACCGCGTTCTCGTGGGAAAAGACCGACAAGGCCGAACTGCTGAAGGATGCGGCGAAGAAGCTGAAGTAAGCCGCCGCAGGCATCGCAGGACTGGAAAGGGACGCTTCGGCGTCCTTTTCTTTTCCTGTTCAGCCAGTGTTCTGCAAGCCCTGGGCGACGCCGTTGACTGTCGCCACCAGCGCATTCATCAGCGCCTCGTCCGATGAACCGGACGCCCGCCAGCGCGCCAGCAGGTCGACCTGCAGGAAGCTGATCGGGTCGATGTAGGGATTGCGGACGCGGATCGATTCGGCCAGCCGCGGTTCGTTGGCGAGCAGCGTTTCTTCGCCCCGGAGCTTAAGCACCCAGTGCCGGGTCAATTCGAACTCGGTGGCGATCATCGGGAAGAAGCGGGGGTGAAGTCCGCCGGACAGCCGCGAGAAGCGTTCGGCGATGTCGAGATCGCACTTGGCGAGCACCATGTCGGTGTCGTCGAGCATGACCCGGAAGAACGCCCAGTCGCGCGCCATCTCGAACAGGCGCTCTTCGCCGATCTCCTGCGCTGCCCGCGCAAGGCCGGTGCCCATGCCGTACCAGGCGGTGATGCCGGAGCGGCATTGGGTCCACGCGAACACCCAGGGGATCGCACGCAGGCTTTCGACGCCGACCATCGTGCCGCGCCGGCTCGGCCGTGAGCCCAAGGTCATCTTTTCGATCACGTCGATCGGCGTGGCGGTGCGGAAGTAGTCGACGAATTCCGGGGCGTCGACGAAGGCGCGGTAGGCGGCTCGGCTATGAGCGGAAATCGCGGTCATCGCTTCGCGCCAGGCAGCTTCGCGAGCTTCCGGCACGCGCGGACGCAGGCTGGCCCGCAAGGTGGCGCCAACCATCTGCTCCAGGCTGCGCAGCGCCAGCGCGCGGATGCCGTACTTGCGGTGGATCACCTCGCCCTGCTCGGTGACGCGCAAGCTGCCCGCCACCGAACCACGCGGGCTGGACATCAGTGCCGGTGCGATCTTGCCGCCACCACGGCTGGCCGAACCGCCGCGGCCATGGAAGAACTTGAGCTTGATGCCGAACGCCTGTGCGGCTTCCAGCAATTCAACTTGGGCGCGTTGCAAGCCCCATCTGGAAGCCACCGTGCCGCCGTCCTTGCCGCTGTCGGAGTAGCCGAGCATCACCGCCTGCCGATCGCCTCGGGCAGCGAGATGGGCGCGGTAGACCGGATCGGTGAACAGCGCTCGAAGCGTTTCCGGGCCGGCGCGCAGGTCATCCACGGTTTCGAACAGCGGCGCGATGTCGAGCGGCACCTGACCGGTTGCGTCAACCATGCCGCCGTGCCGCGCCAGTGCCAGCACCGCCAGCACGTCGGCGGCGCGCTGCGCCATCGAGATGATGTACAGGCCGGTCGCTTCGGCGCCGTAGCGCTGGATCGCGTCAGCCAAGGTGGTGAACACGGCGGCACAGCGGACCGCGACCGGATCGTCGGACGGCGCAAAGACGGCCGTGCCGCCTGCGTGGGCGCGCAGACGATCGGCCTGCGTATCGCCATCCCGTTCCGGCCAGTCGGCATCGCTGATCAGCGCGGCGATTGCCTTGGCGTGAACCCGCGAGTCCTGCCGGCAGTCGAGCCGCGCCAGATGAAAGCCGAAGGTGCGCACGCGCCACATCAGGCGACGTACGGCATACCAGCCGGCATTCAGACCCTTGCCAGCCAGCAGGCTTTCGGCGACCAGTTCGATATCGGCACGGAAGGCTTCGGCGTTGTCGTAGCCGCCGTGGTCGTCACGGGCGGTGGCGCGCAAGCGAGCGCGGACCAGGCTCAGGAACAGCCGGTACGGCATGTCGGCATGGCGCGGCTTCAGCGCCGCAGCAGCCTCGGGCAGCAGATGCTTGTAGGCCGCCGTGCGGCGCAGCAGTTCGCCAGCGACTTCGACGCGGTCGAGCGTCTGGCTCAGCGTGTCGGACAGCTCGCCGACCTCCGCCGCATAGCGTTCGAGAATGCGTGCGCGCTGGCTGCGCAGCGTGTCGGCGATGGTGTCGGCGCCGACGTTCGGGTTGCCGTCCATGTCGCCGCCTACCCACGACCCGAAACGCAGGATCCGCGGCATCTCGACTTCGGTGCCGTAGACGCTGCGAATCGCGTCCTCGAAGGCTTCGAAGAACGCCGGCACGATGTTGTAGATCGCGCCCCCCAGATAGAAACCGACGTGATCGCATTCGTCCTGCACGGTCGGCCGGGCGGCAGCGGTTTCGCGGGTCTGCCAGCTGGTGGTCAGCGACATCCGCAGCCGGCCCCAGTCGGCCGCGCGCTCGGGCGGCGTCAGGCTCGGGTCGAACTCGTTGACCAGGCAGCGGACGATCTGCTGCTCCTTTTCCAGAATCGAGCCGCGCACGGCTTCGGTCGGATGGGCCGTGAATACCGGTTCGACGTCGAGCCGGTTCAGCCACAGCAGCAGTTCGCGGGCGCTGACGCCGGCGGCCTTCAGCTGGCTCAGCGCATGCAGCAACGAGTCCGGCTGGGCGCCGGCGCCGGCGCGTTCGTAGTCGCGACGGCGGCGAATGCGGTGCACGCGCTCGGCGATGTTCACGCCCTGGAAGTAGGTCGAGAACGCGCGAGTCAGCCATTCGGCCTGCACGACCGGCAATCCGGACAGCAGCGTCGACAGCTCCTCCGCCGATGCCGAGCCTTCGCGCCGGCGGATCGCCGTGGTGCGCACCGCTTCGACGCCATCGAGAAACGCCGCGCCCTGCTGCTCGGCCAGCATCTCGCCAACGGTGGCGCCGATGCGGCGCACGTTTTCGCGCAGCGGCGCATCGGCAGCGGCACGGGGCGTTCGGGGATCGCTGCGGCCATCGGGGGTCATGTCGTCCATGTCGTATGTCCAGCAAGAGCAGTGCCGATTTCGCACCAGGTGCACCGGCAGACGGTTGGCCGACGGCGACCGGACGGTCTATCTCTTTATCCGCATAGGCGGATATACTCGACGCCACGACCTGTGAGGGGCGCTGCGACCGTCGCCATGCGAGGACGGCCAGGCTCACCGGCAAGCTTGCTGCAACGGCGCCCAATCCGAACGAATTCGTCAGCGAATTTCCACCGAATTGAACCCTGGAGCGATGCTCATGAGCGCTGTACTGAACCCCGTCACCACCCCGCACAAGAATGGCGTCGCCGACTTCAAGGTCCGCGACATGTCGCTGGCCGAATTCGGCCGCAAGCGCATCCGCATGGCCGAGGAAGAAATGCCCGGCCTGATGGCGATCCGCACCAAGTACGCGCCGCTGCAGCCGCTGAAGGGCGTGCGCGTCACCGGCTCGCTGCACATGACCAAGGAAACCGCCGTGCTGCTCGAGACGCTGAAGGCGCTCGGCGGCGACGTGCGCTGGGCTTCCTGCAACATCTTCTCGACGCAGGACGACGCCGCTGCCGCTGTCGCCGCTGCCGGCACGCCGGTGTTCGCCTGGAAGGGCGAAACCCTCGAGGAATACTGGGACTGCACGCTGGACTGCGTGACCCACGTGCTGGCCGATGGCTCGCTCGGCGGCCCGGAACTGGTCATCGACGATGGCGGCGACGTCACGCTGCTGATCCACAAGGGTGTCGAGATGGAAGCCGGTTCGGACTGGATCGACACGCTGTCCGGCAACCATGAAGAGCAGGTGATCAAGGACCTGCTGCGCCGGACCAAGACCGAGCGCCCGGGCTACTGGACCAAGGTCGCCGCGGCCTGGCGCGGTGTTGCCGAAGAAACCACCACCGGCGTGCACCGCCTGTATCAGATGTTCGAAGCAGGCAAGCTGCTGGTGCCGGCGATCAACGTCAATGACTCGGTCACCAAGTCGAAGTTCGACAACCTGTACGGCTGCCGCGAATCGCTGGCCGACGGCATCAAGCGCGCCACCGATCTGATGATCGCCGGCAAGGTTGCCTTCGTGGCCGGCTACGGCGACGTCGGCAAGGGCTCGGCGTTCAGCCTGCGCGGCCTCGGTGCGCGCGTGATCGTCTCGGAAGTCGATCCGATCAATGCCCTGCAGGCAGCGATGGAAGGCTTTGAAGTGAAGACCATCGAAGACGTGCTGCCGTTTGCCGACATCTATGTTTCGGCCACCGGCAACAAGGACATCATCAGCCTTGAGCACATGAAGGCGATGAAGAACAACGCGCTGGTCTGCAACATCGGCCACTTCGACAACGAGATCCAGATGGATCGCCTGAACCAGGACGCGACCGCTTCGCGTGACCAGATCAAGCCGCAGGTCGACCGCTACAGCTTCAGCGACACCGGCCGCAGCATCTACATCCTGGCCGAAGGTCGCCTGATCAACCTCGGCTGCGCGCACGGCCACCCAGCGTTCGTGATGTCGAACTCGTTCAGCAACCAGACGCTGGCCGCGATCGACCTCTGGAAGAACAAGGACGTCTACGAAAAGAAGGTCTACCGTCTGCCGAAGAAGCTCGACGAAGAAGTGGCTGCGCTGCACCTGGAGCAGATCGGCGTCAAGCTGACCAAGCTGACCCCCGCACAGGCCGACTACCTCGGCGTGCCGGTCGAAGGTCCGTACAAGCCGGATCACTACCGCTACTAAGCGTCATTCCGGACGGCGGTCGCCGCCGGAACAACGGGCTGGGTCGAGCGAACGCCGTCGCGTCGCTCGACCCAGCCGGTTCAGGTTTTCAGAGGGGCGGGCAACTGCCCCTTTTTGCTGTCCGCGACAAGCAGACCCACAGGATTCGTCTCATGGCCGCAGAAATCGCCCAGTTCTCGTTCGAGCTGTTCCCGCCGCGCACGCCGGAAGGCATCGCCAAGCTGCCGGCGATCGCGTCGTCGCTGGCTGCCGTGCAGCCGAAATACTTTTCGGTGACCTACGGTGCCGGCGGCTCGGATCAGGACGGCACCTACGACACCGTGGTCAAGGTCGTCGAAAAGACCGGCATCGAGGCCGCGCCGCACCTGACCTGCGTCGGCTCGTCACGGGCCCGGATCGCGGCGCTGCTCGACCGCTACAAGGCAGCCGGCGTGAAGCGCATCGTCGCGCTGCGCGGCGATCTTCCGGCGACCGCGATCGGCACCGGCGCACCGGGCGATTTCCATTACGCCAGCGAGCTGGTGTCGTTCATCCGCGAAACACACGGCGACAGCTTCCAGCTTGAAGTCGCCGCCTATCCCGAAATGCACCCGCAGGCCGCCAGCCCAGATGCCGACTTCGATGCCTTCCGGCGCAAGGTCGATGCCGGTGCCGACGCTGCGATCACGCAGTACTTTTACGTGGCCGATGCGTACTTCGATTTTCTCGAACGCTGTGCGAAGGCCAACATCACGATTCCGGTGATCGCCGGCATCATGCCGATCACCAACCATGCGCAGCTGACGCGTTTCTCGGCGGCCTGCGGCGCCGACATCCCGCGCTATATCCGCCTGCGGCTGGAGCAGCTGCAGGACGACAAGGTAGCGCTGCAGGACTTCGGTCTCGACGTCGTCAGCCGGCTGTGCGAAGCGGTGCTGAAAGGCGGCGCGCCGGGGATTCACTTCTACACGCTGAATCAGGTCGAGCCGACGATGCGGCTGGGGAAGCAGCTCGGCCTGCCGGTCTTAGGCCGGGTCGAAGTGAATCCGCGCCACTCGGCCTGCCGGTCTGAGCGAAACCACGCGGCAAGCCTGCGTCCGGCACGCAAGGCGCAGTTCCTGCTTCACTACGGCAACCCTTGCCCCCGAGCCCGCCATGCGCCTGAACCAGTTTGCCGCTGCCTGTCTGTTGTCGCTGACCACGTGGGCCGCGACGGCGGCTGATCCGTCGATCACGGCGATCCGCGCCGCGCGCCTGATCGATGGTCTGGCCGCAGCGCCGATCCGCGATGCCGTGGTGCTGATCGACGGGGAACGGATCATCGCTGCCGGCAGCAAGCTGGCGATCCCGGCCGGTGCCACGGTGATCGATCTTGGCGACGCCACGCTGCTGCCGGGCTTCATCGACTGCCACACGCACATCACCGGCGAACCCGGCGACTATTACAAGTCCTTCGTCCGCGACAGCTACATCGACGATGCGGTGCGCGCCCATGTCTACGCCGGGCGTACCTTGCAGGCGGGCTTCACGACGATCCGCAACCTGGGCGCCAGCGAGTTCGTCGACATCGCCCTGCGCCGCGCGATCGACGACGGCGTGGTGCTTGGGCCGCGTATCGTCGCCGCCGGCCACGGCATCGGGGCCACCGGTGGCCACGCCGATGACACGGTCGGCGCATCGCCGTATGTCACCCGGCGCGGTTATGACGGTGTTGCCGACGGCGTCGAAGCAGTGCGGCTGAAGGTGCGCGAGCAGGTCAAGCACGGCGCCGACGTGATCAAGATGGTGGCGACCGCCGGTGTGCTGAGCGAAGAGGATTCGGTCGGCGCGCCGCAGTACACGCAGGCCGAGATGGATGCCTTGGTCGACGAAGCGCATCGCTGGGATCGCAAGGTCGCCGCCCACGCCCACGGCACCGAGGGCATCAAGATGGCAGTTCGCGCCGGGGTCGATTCGATCGAGCACGGCAGCTTCATCGACGACGAAGGAATCGCGATGATGAAGGCACGTGGCACGTACCTGGTCGCCGACATCTACAACGACGACTACATCCTCGCCGAGTTCGGCAAGCTGAACTACCCCGAGAAGATCATCGAGAAGGAGCGGCTGGTCGGCCGCGTGCAGCGCGAAAACTTCCGCAAGGCCGTGCGGGCCGGCGTCAAGATCGCTTACGGCACCGATGCCGGCGTCTACCCGCATGGCGGCAATGGCAAGCAGTTCGCGAAGCATGTCGAATGGGGCCAGACGCCGATGCAGGCGATCGTCGCAGCGACCAGCAGTGCCGCCACCCTGCTCGGCCGCACGAAGGACATCGGTGCGGTGAGCCCCGGGCGCTATGCCGATCTGGTCGCCGTGGCCGGCGATCCGCTTACCGACATCACGCTGCTGGAGCATCCGCGCTTCGTCATGAAAGGCGGCGTGGCCGTGCGCCGCGATGGCGCACCGGTGCTGCAGCCGTAAACGCGCCGACACGGCCGCCGTTGGCGGGCCGTGCGGCACCGCCGTAAGCTCTCGACGCGCATGATCCTGCATCTCCTCGACTACGCCGGCGCCGCCGTGTTCGCGATCAGCGGCGCGCTGGCTGCCGGCCGCAAGAGCCTCGACATGCTCGGCGTCGTGGTCATCGCAATGGTCACCGCGACCGGCGGCGGCACCATCCGCGACCTGCTGCTCGATCGCAATCCGGTGTTCTGGATCGGTGACCCGCTGTATGTCGTGGTGATCATCGTTGCCGCGCTTGCCACCATCCCGTACACCCGCTGGATGCGTCCCCCGTTGCAGATCTTGCAGATTGCCGACGCGCTCGGGCTGGCGTTCTTCTCGATCGCCGGCGCGCAGGTGGCGATCAGCGCCGGCCATTCGGGTCTGATCGCGGTGATCATGGCGACCATCACCGGCGCCTTCGGCGGACTGATCCGTGACGTGCTGTGCAACGAGATCCCGATGATCCTGCGCAAGGGCCAGCTGTACGCGGTGGCGGTGATCGTCGGCGCGTCGGTCTACGTGGTGGCGCTGGAGATCGGCTTGAGCCGCTGGCCGGCCACGATCGTCGGCATGCTGACCGTCGCCGGCTTCCGCTTCGGCGCGATCGTCTGGAACTGGTCGCTGCCGGTCTATTCGCTGCCCGATGCGCCAGACCGGAGCCAGGACTGATGCGCCGCTTCCGTATGCGCCGCCGCAGCGCCTTGTTCTGGCTGGCGATCTCGCCGCTGCTGTTCGCGGCCTTCGCGGTGCTGCAGGTGCTGATCCTGCGCGTGGTGCCGCCGTTCACCAGCGCCTTCATGCTGGCTTCCGACGCGCCCGAGGTCCGCTATGACTGGGTGCCCTGGCAAAAGATTTCGGCCGCCGCACCGCTGGCGATGGTGGCCGCCGAAGACCAGAAATTTCCCGAACACTGGGGCTTCGACTTCGAGGCGATCGACAAGGCGCTTGACCACAACAAGCGCTCGCGACGGGTACGCGGTGCCTCGACGATCAGCCAGCAGACCGCCAAGAATCTGTTCCTGTGGTCCGGCCGCTCGTATGTCCGCAAGGGGCTGGAGGTCGGCTACACGGTGCTGATCGAGTCGCTGTGGCCGAAGCGGCGGGTGCTGGAGGTGTACCTGAACATCGCCCAGTTCGGCCCGGGCATCTACGGTGTCGAAGCGGCCGCCCAGACCTACTTCCGGAAGCCGGCGTCACGGCTGACGCGCCGGGAAGCGGCGCTGCTGGCGGCGGTCCTGCCGAATCCGGTGCGCCTGCGGGTTGACCGGCCTTCGGCCTACGTGCTCGGTCGCGCCAGTCATATCGAAAGACAGATGAACGCACTTGGCAGCAGTTACCTGAACGTTGTGCACTGATCGGGGGCAGAACTCGTCATCACCTCAAGAATCAGCGCTTAACCCCTGAAATCTATGGAAAAGATCAGTTCACACACAGAATCTGTGGATAAGCTTGTGAACAAGCCTTGGCGAGGTGGCGTAAGTGACGGACCCGGCATGGATTTTTCGCGCTGCGCCTAATTTGTAACCACGCCGGTTTATTCAATAAAATCAATTACCTGAACTGTTTTTTAGGCTTTTTGACAGAATTGTGTCGCAACCACGGGGCTTTGCGGCGAAAACGCTTTCGTGGTGTGCATAACTGCCGTTCGTGCATCTGTTCGATGCGCTGTTGTCAAGCCTTTTCCGCACCGACTTTCTGGAATACCTGCCGATGACCCGTGCCATCACCGTGCTGTGCCTGTCCGGCCACGATCCCGGCGGCGGCGCCGGGCTGCAGGCCGATATCGAAACGCTGGCGGCGCACGGCATCCACGCGCTCGGCGTGATCACCGCACTGACGGTGCAGGACAGCCGCAACGTGCGCCGCGTCATCGCCACCGACCCACGCCTGCTCGACGAGCAGCTCGATGTGCTGCTGGCCGACATGCAGCCGGACGCGGTCAAGCTCGGCCTGCTGGGCTCGGCCGCCCAGCTCGACGTGATCGTCCACCGGCTTGTCGCACTTGCCGTGCCGGTGGTCTGCGATCCGGTGCTGCGTGCCGGCGGCGGTGCCGATCTGGTGGCCGTGGACTTTCCATCGGCGCTACGCCGGCAACTGCTGCCGCAGGTCACCGTGCTGACGCCGAATGCCTCGGAAACGCGCCGGCTGGTGCCCGAAGCGGCCGGCGATCTCGATGCCAGCGCCGCCGCGCTGCTGGCCGATGGCTGCATGCGGGTCCTGATCACCGGCGGCGACGAGGCCGAGGCCTCGACCTCGGTGATCAACCGTTGCTACGAGCACAACGCCCCGCCGCGAACCTGCGAATGGCCGCGGCTGCCGGAAACCTTCCACGGTGCCGGCTGCACGCTGGCCAGCGCCATCGCCGCGCGGCTGGCGCTCGGCGACACGCCGGACGACGCCATCGATGCCGGTCAGCGCTGGACGCAGCGCGCACTGGCGCGGGCAGTGGCGGTCGGCGGCGGACGGCGGATTCCCGGTCGCTTCATCGAATGACCACCCGAATGCTGTATGCCGTGACCCCCGACAGCCTCGCTGCCGACCGGCAGCGGTTGCTCGACGCCTGTGCGGCGGCCATCGCCGGCGGTGCCCGGCTGCTGCAGTACCGCGACAAGGCCAGCGTGCCGGACGCCCGCCAGCGCAATGCCGAAGCGCTGCTGGCACTGTGCCGGGCGCAAGGCGCCCGCTTCATCGTCAACGACGATGGCCGGCTTGCTGCCGCGATCGGGGCCGATGGCGTTCATCTCGGCAAGTCCGACGGCGCCATCGAAGCGGCGCGCGCGCAGCTCGGGCCCGAGGCGCTGATCGGCGCCAGCTGCTCGTACGATCTGCTGCGTGCCGAGGCTGCGCTGGCCGCAGGCGCCAGCTATGTCGCCTTCGGCCGCTTCTTCGCGTCGAACACCAAGCCGGATGCACCGCCGGCCGATCCCGCCGTGCTGACGGCGGCCAGGAAACAGTTCCTTGCGCCGATCTGCGCAATCGGCGGCGTGACGCCGGATAATGGTGCGCTGCTGCTGAGCGCCGGTGCCGACTGGCTGGCCGCCGTCGATGGCCTGTTCGGCGCCGGCAACCCGGCCGACATCGAACGCCGTGCCCGCGCCTACTGCGCGCTGTTCGAGCAGCCCCGCTGACCACGACGAAAACTGGAACCCGACTGCATGACCCGCTCCGAAGCACTGTTCGAACGCGCCCAAGTCTCGATTCCGGGTGGCGTCAATTCGCCGGTTCGTGCGTTCCGCGCCGTCGGCGGCACACCGCGCTTCATCGCCTCGGCCTCCGGCGCCTACATCACCGATGCCGACGGCAAGGCGTATGTCGATTACATCGGCAGCTGGGGCCCGATGATCCTCGGCCATCAGCATCCGGTGGTGCGCGACGCGATCGTGGCCCAGGCGCAGATCGGCGTGTCCTACGGCGCGCCGACCGAAGCCGAAATCACCATGGCCGAACTGCTGTGCGCGCGGGTGCCGGGCCTGGAGCAGGTGCGGCTGTGCTCGTCGGGCACCGAAGCGACGATGAGCGCGCTGCGCCTGGCCCGCGGCTACACCGGCCGCGACATGATTCTGAAGTTCGAAGGCTGCTACCACGGCCATTCGGATTCGCTGCTGGTCAAGGCCGGTTCGGGGGCGCTGACCTTCGGCGTGCCGACCTCCCCGGGTGTGCCCAGCGATTTCGCCAAGTACACGCTGACCGCCGATTACAACGATCTGGCGTCGGTTGAAGCCCTGTTCGCGGCCAATCCCGGCAAGATCGCCTGCGTGATCGTCGAACCGGTGGCCGGCAACATGAACTGCATCCTGCCGAAGCCGGGCTTCCTCGAAGGGCTGCAGCGGCTCTGCAAGGCCGACGGCGCACTGCTGATCTTCGATGAAGTGATGACCGGTTTTCGCGTCGGCCCGAAGGGGGCGGCCGGTGTCTACGGCATCACGCCGGACATGATCACGCTCGGCAAGATCATCGGCGGCGGCCTGCCGGTCGGCGCGTTCGGTGGTCGCCGCGAGATCATGCAGAAGCTCTCTCCGGCCGGGCCGGTTTACCAGGCCGGCACCTTGAGCGGCAATCCGCTGGCGATGGCGGCCGGCATCGCGCTGCTGACGGCGCTCGACGACGCGGCGATCTACGCGCATCTGGAAGCGACCACCTCGGCGATCCTCGCGGGCCTGAATGCCGAAGCGAAAGCCGCCGGCATTCCATTCACCACGGTGCAGTGTGGGTCGATGTTCGGTCTGTTCTTCACGACCAAGCCCGCCATCACCAGCTTCGCCGAAGTCACGCAGTGCAATCTCGACCAGTTCAAGCACTTCTTCCACGCGATGCTCGATCGCGGCGTGTACCTGGCGCCGAGCGCCTACGAAGCCGGCTTTGTTTCCGCAGCCCACGGCCCGCGCGAAGTGGAGCTGACGATCAAGGCCGCACGTGAAGCCTTCGCGGAGCTGAAAGCGGCATGAGCGAGGAAAACGCCGGCTTCATCGCGAAGCTTCGCAAGAAGATCAACAAGGGTGATTCGTGGCTGACCTATGACCTGGGCCGCCTGTTCACCGACGAAAAGCTCAACGACGACGCGATCGAAGTCATCGAGGAGCGGCTGCTGATCGCCGATGCCGGCGTCGAAGCGACGATGCAGCTGACCACAGCACTGCGCAACGAAGTGATGGCCGGCCGGATCAAGACCGAAGCCCAGCTGCGCAAGGAACTGAAGAAGGCGCTGCTCGACATCATCGGCCCCTGCGCCAAGCCGCTGGTAGTGCCGAGCTACATCAAGCCGTACGTGATCTTCGTTGCCGGCATCAACGGCGCTGGCAAGACCACGACCATCGGCAAGATGGCGGCGAAGTTCAAGAAGGAAGGCAAGAGCGTGCTGCTGGCAGCCGGCGATACCTTTCGTGCCGCGGCCGTCGAGCAGCTGACCACCTGGTCCGAGCGGGCCGGCGTGCCGATCCTGTCGCAGGGTGCCGGCGCCGATTCGGCCTCGGTGATCTTCGACGCCGTGCAGGCCGCGAAAGCGCGCGGGATTGATGTCGTGATCGCCGATACCGCCGGGCGGCTTCATACCCAGAGCCACCTGATGGACGAGCTGCGCAAGATCCGCCGCGTGGTCCAGAAGCTCGACGCCTACGCGCCGCACGAAGTGATGCTGGTTGTCGATGGCACCGCCGGCGGCAATGCGCTGAACCAGGCCGTGCAGTTCCACGAAGCAATCGGTCTGACCGGGCTCACCATCACCAAGCTCGACGGCACCGCCAAGGGCGGCGTGCTGCTGGCGATCACCAAGCGGATGGCACTGCCGGTGCGCTATGTGGGCTTGGGCGAAGCGATCGACGACCTCGAAGTGTTCAACGCCGACGCCTATGCCGAAGCGCTGGTCGGCGGTACGGCACTGTCCGATGCGAAGGGAGACGCGCGTTGAGTGACGCGCTGATCCGCTTCACCGGGGTCAGCCACCGCTACCGGGATGGTGGCCGCGAGATCCTGCGCGACACCGATTTCCAGCTTGCCCGCGGCGAGATGGCGTTCCTGACCGGCCCGAGCGGCGCCGGCAAATCGACCTTGCTGAAACTGATCGCGCTGCTTGAGCGGCCCGTGAAAGGCGAGATCGTCGTCGACGGCCAGACGCTGTCGAAGGTACGGACTCGCGACGTGCCGGCCCATCGCCGGCAGTTCGGCATGATCTTCCAGAACTTCAACCTGCTGCCGGACCGCACGGTGTTCGACAACGTGGCGATGCCGCTGATCATTCGCGGCCATTCCGGCGACGACATCGGCCGCCGGGTGCGCGCCGCACTGGACGCCGTCGGCTTGCGGGGCCGCGAAAAGGACTGGCCGGTGACCTTGTCCGGCGGCGAGCAGCAGCGTGTCGGCATCGCCCGCGCCGTGGTTGCCAAGCCGCGACTGCTGATCGCCGACGAGCCGACCGGCAACCTCGATCCGACAATGGCCGCGGAAGTGATGCATCTGTTCACCCGCTTCAACGAGGTCGGCGTCAGCGTGCTGGTGGCGACTCACGCGATCGGGCTGATCAGCCGCCTGCCTTATCGGATCCTGAAACTCGAGGACGGCCTGCTCGCCGATGCCCGCGCGGCCACCGGGGATGGCACATGAGTGGTGCCAAGCGGGTCAGCACTGCGCCGACCGCCGGATCACGCTGGCTGCTCGACCACACGCGCGCGATCGCGGCGACGCTCGATGCGCTGAAGCGTCGGCCGTTCGGCACCCTGCTGACGGCGCTGGTGATCGGCATCACCCTGGCGCTGCCGGCTGGCTTGTACACGGTGCTCGGCGGGCTGGACGCGGCATCGTCGGGACTCAAGGGCTCGCTGCGCGCTTCGCTGTTTCTGAGCGATTCGCTGGACGAGGCTGCGGGCCGGGCGCTGCAAGCGACCATCGCCCGCAAGCGCGGCGTCGCCGAGGCCAAGTACATCTCTCGCGATGCGGCACTGGCCGAGTTCAGAACCCACTCCGGCTTCGGCGAGGCACTCGACATCCTCAGTGACAACCCGCTGCCGGCGGTGATTGTCGTGACACCGGATGCCGCGCTGCCGAAGGCGGAAGCCGAAGCCTTGCTCGACGCGTTGACGAAACTGCCAGCGGTCGAAAGCGCTCGACTGGATCGCGAATGGCTGGAACGGCTGTACGCGATTCTCGCGGTGATCGAACGACTGGTGCTGCTGATTGCGGGGGCGCTGGCGCTGGCGGTGCTGGTCGTCGTCGCCAACACCATCCGTCTCGACATCGCGGCGCGGCGCGAGGAAATCCTGGTGCTGAAGCTGATCGGCGCGCCGGATTCGTTCATCCGCCGGCCGTTCCTGTACACCGGCCTCTGGTACGGCCTGACCGGCGCGCTGCTGGCCTGCCTGATGGTCGTCGCCGCCGGACTATCGCTGGCCGAGCCGGCGGAAACGCTGTCGGGGCTGTATGGCGCGGGCAATGGCATTGCCGTGCTGTCGGTCGATACCGTTTTCGCGGTGTTCGGCGCTGGCGGGGCGCTCGGCTGGCTGGCAGCGCTGTGGACCGTCGGTCGCCATCTCGGTGCCATCGAGCCGGACTGAACCGCCCCACCCTCTTGCAAGGCGCAGCCTTCATCCCCATCGCTTACGTACGAGCGGCCGCAGATTCGCTGCGGCGATGCAGAAAGACTATCGACAGACCGAATGTCGATTGAACTTCTTGACGTCTTAGCACTCCAAAAAACCGAGTGCTAACATCTCGACCACTTTTCGGGGGATACACGATGACTGCTCTTGCGCTTTCGCAACGCTCTTCTGCGCTGCCGGTGCCGCTGGCCGGCAGCCTCGATACGTACATCCGCTCGGTCAGCCAGATTCCGCTGCTGACGCCGGAAGCGGAACAGAAACTGGCGCGTGAACTGCACGACGAAGGCAACCTGGCGTCGGCACAGAAGCTGGTGCTGTCGAACCTGCGCTTCGTCGTTCACATTGCGCGCGGCTACCAGGGCTACGGTCTGCCGCTGTCTGACCTGATCCAGGAAGGCAATATCGGTCTGATGAAGGCCGTGAAGCGCTTCGACCCGGGTGTCGGCGTCCGGTTGATCAGCTTCGCCGTGCACTGGATCAAGGCCGAGATCCACGAATACATCCTGAAGAACTGGCGGATCGTGAAGATCGCCACGACCAAGGCGCAGCGCAAGCTGTTCTTCAATCTGCGCAAGTCCAAGACCCACCTCGGCTGGATGACCCAGTCGGAAGTCGAAGCGGTGGCCAAGGATCTCAAGGTCAAGCCGGAAGAAGTGCTGCAGATGGAATCGCGCCTCGGCGGTGCGGATGTGTCGTTCAGTGCCACACCGGAAGACGGCGAAGAGTCGTTCGTGCCGGAAGATTACCTGGCCGATCGTGCCGATCAGTTCGCGGCGATCGAGGAAGCCGAGTGGCAGGATGCCCGCGAGCTGCGCATGAAGCAGGCGCTGGTGTCGCTGGATCCGCGTTCACGCGACATCCTGCAGCGCCGCTGGCTGGCCGATGACGCGAAGGCCGGCTTGCAGGAGCTTGGCGACGAATATGGCGTGTCGGCGGAGCGCATTCGCCAGATTGAAGTCGCGGCGATGAAGAAGCTGCGCAAGGCGATCGAGGTCGAAGTCGAGGACGTCGCGGCCTGACGTCAGGCCTTGTGAACGAAGCCCGGCCTTTCAGCGCCGGGCTTTTTTGTGGCTGTCCGATCTTGGCGTTCAGCCTGCGATGCGGCGAACCGGCCATGCAGTTGTTCGCTCCCAGAAAGTTTATTCACTGCCGTGTACCGTGCCGACTCTTGGGCACTTCGGTCAGCGCCTGACGTTGACCGAGTCCGGTCAGCGGCACCCCATTGCAGCTGCAGCCTGAAACGAATTGAGCCGTGCAACGGTTGCCTGCTGTGCGAGCGGAACGAAAGCCTCGCACGGCAGACAACCATCACACGGCTCAACAGCTGTACTGGCGATTCCTTACTGCAGCGTCACGTCGTCGATGTAGACCCGCGATGCGCTGTCAGCACCCACGCCTTTCATCACGATAGTGTTGTAGCTCGGGCCGCGAAGGCCGGTGACCGGGATCACCACCGTCGTCCAGGTGTTCGCGGGCAAACCCGAAACGGTCACCGAAGACAGCTGCGTGGTTGTCGCATTCGCTCCCCATGAGCGGTCGGCAAACCCGACGGCGACCTTGAACGTGGCACTGGTCGGATAGACCTTCATCGTCAGCGTCTTGTAGGCCGTAGCGCTCGTCTGAGGTCCGCCAAAGCTGACGATTGGCGCATTGTTTCCATTAGCCGGAAGCAGCGACAGCGCATAACGACCGCCGGGCGTTGCATTGAAACCCTGGTGGCTGGTGCTGCAGGTCGCCGCCGCCGTGCTCAGATCACCACTCTCCATGCTGGTCGGGCAGGCCGAGCCGAAGGCCGCGGCCCAGCCGAGACGATCGCCGCTGTAGACGTTCATGCCGGCGCCGGTATACGTGGCACGGGTGATCGTGCCTTTGCCGGGCTCGGCGAAGCAGCCCTTGCTGCTGAACGCGGCCGGCTCAGCACCGATCCGGCTCTTGAGCTGCTGTTCGAGCAAGGACGCTGGGACCAGACCTGATTGCTGCAGGCCTTCGACGACGACGTTCTGGTTGCGAGCGCCCGGCCTCGGCAGTTCCGGCAGCAGACCAACCTGAAGCCCTGGACGTGACGGAAACACATTGCCGCTCCCGAGCTCGACCGCATCGTCAATCACCGGATATGTCGTCGAGCCACCGATCAGCATCGAATAGCCTTCAGCCGACGGGTTCAGGCTAATCATGCCGCCGCCGCTGCCATTGCCGCGGTAACCGTTATCGGTCGGGTTCCAGACCACGCTCGAGTAGTTGGTTTCCTGCGCGTTGCTCGACATGTTGCCGCGGTAGGTCAGCAGCAGCCCCGTGCCGTTAGTCATGCGATGGTTATCCCAAAGCATCTGCTGAGAAAACCCGAAGTGCGAGTCATCACCGTTCATCCGGGTACCAGCGCTTTCGTTCCGGGAGTAGACGATGGTCGAGTTCAGCCCGAATTGGGTGTTGTAGCCATGCCGCGTCATTTCGGCGTAGTTGCCGCGGAACAGCAGGTTCTGGCTGGCGGCGACAACGAAGCCGTAACCACGGCCACCCCCCGCCACGTTCTGAGCGCGGATCGCAGCACTTTCGGTCACGCTGATGCGGGCGGAACTCTCCAGCGAGATGCCGTGGCGCGGGAAGTTCCGCACCATCACATCATTGACCCATCCATTGCGAACGCCTTCGAAGAAAACACCCACGCCCGTCGGGAACCCGCCGGCGCCATTGGCGTTGTCGGCGAAGTTCACACTGACACCACGCAAGCCAACATTCTCACGCATCCTGATTGCACTGCCGTTGGTCCGAACGTCGACTGACCGCACACCGATCGCGTTCTTCGATGGATCGAGGGTCATTGGAATCGGCGCATCGACAGTGATGGTGTTGCCGGACTTGGCCGAGACCTTTCTCAGGTACGTGAAACTCCACTGACGCGACGGCCCGTTTGGCGGCGGGAAAACAGCCGAGTCGTA
Source organism: Gammaproteobacteria bacterium (assembly GCA_026398875.1). Classification (GTDB taxonomy): domain Bacteria; phylum Pseudomonadota; class Gammaproteobacteria; order Nevskiales; family Nevskiaceae; genus Nevskia. The sequence goes on from JAPLSB010000010.1 coordinate 46,209, forward strand.
ACCCTTCCAGGTACCGGAGTCGTCGTTGGCGCGCGCCAGTGCAGTCCAGTAATACTGCTGAACGACTATCCACTGGTTCACGGCGACGGAAGCGGCATTGGCCATGACCAGCGTCGTGCTTCCTTCCGGAATACGCTGGACAACCGTGCCCAGCACCCGTCCCTGGTCAATCCACTGCTTGTTGTTGCCACCGATGCTGTTGCCAAACGTGAATACGCCTTCCTCATCGTCTTCGGCCGGCCGATAACTGGAAGCCACGTTCAAGATCGTCTTGTTCGATCCGGCTCCAACAATGGATACATTGCTGAATGGCACTGCGATGGTGCGCGTGATCGTGTACGAGCCCGGAGGAATGACCACCGTACCGCCCCCTGCAGCACCGATGCGATTGACTGCGGCCTGCAGTGCAGTGGAAATATCAGCCGTGCCGGTCAGACGCTCCACTCGGCATGGAATATCGGTACCCGGAGCCACGGCACCGAGTTGGTAACCGACAAATGAAAAATCGGGAAGCTGCCAGGTGCGACCATTGAATGGAACTGCCGGGCGTGTGAAGTTCACGCCATCCACCGATGGATATAAATTGCTATTCCAGGCGGCAGCGGGTCCAGAGATGGTTGCAGTGGCGACGATGGCGATCGTCAGGAGAGTGTGCCTGCAAGATTCGATCTTGGACTTCATAGTGGGTTCCTTCATGGCTAAGCGCCCTGATCCGTTTGGTTTGTTTGTGCGCTTACTCTACGAATCGAATTCTTCGCAAAACTCCAATACCGACAAAAGGGAGCTGCCCTGACCGTGAAGCTTTTTGCACCGCCGATTCGCGTCAAAACTGCGACGCAACGCGCGCGCAGAAGCGAAACCCCGCGCAAAAGCTGGGTGTTGGTGGTCGTTGTCGGGGGCTGGCGGCGTACCGGAGCGGACGCTGCTGGCGGATAAGCGGGCGGATGCGCGGGCGGTCCTAAAGACCGTCGGCTTGCGCGCGGACTACAAATGAAAACGGCGCAGCAAGGCTGCGCCGTTGGTCACCACGGAAGCCGCTTCAGCGCAGGTAATGGTCGACCAGCAGGGCGGCGAAGATCGCCATCAGGTAGACGATCGAATAGCCGAAGGTCTTCATGTTCAGACCCTTGCGCGGTGCGAACTTCATCTGCAGCGCAAGCTGCAGGAAGCGACCGCCCAGCAGCAGTGCGGCAACCAGATACAGCCAGCCGCTCATGCCCACCGCGAACGGCAGGATGGTCACCGCGATCAGCAGGAACGTGTACAGCAGCACCTGCGTCGCCGTGTAGTCGACACCATGGGTCACCGGAAGCATCGGCACGCCGACCTTGGCGTACTCCTCGCGCCGCTCGATCGCCAACGCCCAGAAGTGCGGCGGTGTCCAGATGAAGATGATCAGGAACAGGATCAGTGCGTGCGGGTCGATCGTGCCGGTCACCGCGGCCCAGCCGAGCACAGGCGGCGCGGCGCCGGAAGCGCCACCGATGACGATGTTCTGTGGTGTCGCCCGCTTCAGGAACAGCGTGTAGACGCCCGCATAGCCGACCAGCGTCAGCTGAGTCAGCACGGCAGTCAGCGGGTTGACGAGAAACCAAAGGATCGCGAATCCGGCGAGCCCGATCAGCGTCGCGAAGGCAATCGAATGCGTCAGCGTCAGAGAGCCGGTCACCAGCGGCCGTCCGCAGGTCCGCTTCATGCGCGCATCGATCTCGCGATCGATGATCTGATTGACCGCGGCAGCTGACGCCGCCTGCAGCGAGATGCCGATCGTTCCCCACAGCAGCGCGGCGAGCGGCGGAAGGCCGGGTACGGCCATGAACATGCCGACGATCGCGGTGAACACGATCAGCATCACCACCCGCGGCTTGCACAGCTCGTAGTACTCGTGCAGCCGCGAGACCGGGGGCGGCGCATCGGCGGCTTCCGCCACGGGAACGATCTTCAAGGGCGGCGTGGTGGTTCGCGGCATGGTCGTGACTTCAGTGCGCCGGACGCGCCGAATCGCCACGCCAGACAGCGTGGTTGAGCGCCAGGACTGCCAGCAACAGCACGGCAGCACCTGCGTTGTGGGCATCCGCCAACCACAGCGGCAGCTGCTTGACGATCAAGCCGATGCCGATCGTGATCTGCAGCGCAAGCGCACCGAGCAGGGCGACACCCAGCTGCGTGAACGGACGGCGGCGCAGCGACAGCAGGTAAGCGGCAACCGCGATCAAGGTCAGGCTCAGCACCAGCGCGCCATAACGGTGCACCAGATGGATCGTTGCGCGGGCTGCCGTGTCGAGCACGCCGAATTCGTAGTCGATCCCGATACCGCGCCACAGCTTGAAGGCTTCGCCGAGGTCGCCCTTCGGCAGGTAGGTGTCATGACAGGCCGGAAAATCAGGGCAGGCCAGCGCCGCGTAGTTGGTGCTGGTCCAGCCGCCGAGAAAGATCTGGCCGCAGAGCAGAAGCAGTGCGGCGACCGACAGCGGCTTCAGCAGACTGGCCTTCGGCAGAACGACGGCCGACGCTCCGCGCGTGCCGAGCCACATCCAGAACAGCAGCGACAGCGTGGTCAGCCCGAGCATCAGGTGCGTGGTGACGATGATCGGCTTGACCTTCAAGGTCACCGTCAAGGCGCCGAACACGATCTGCACGATCACGACGCCGACCGTTGCCAATGTCAGCAGACGCGGCAGCGTGCCGCTGCGATCGCGCCAGGCCAGCACGGCAAGCGTACCGATCAGCAGGCCGACGATGCCGGCAAGGTAGCGGTGAACCATTTCCTTCCAGGCTTTCGGTGCTTCCACCGGCCGTTCGGGGTAGGCCGCCTCGGCAGCAGCGACTTCATGCGTTGCATCCGGCACGCCGATATGGCCATAGCAGCCGGGCCAGTCAGGGCAGCCAAGACCGGCATTCGACAGGCGCACGTAGGCACCGAGCACAATCAGGCTGAAGGTGAGAACCAGCGTCAGCAGGTTCAGGCGATGGAAGTTCTGGAGCATGGGGATCGGTATCGCAAGGTCAATATTTTACTACTGCGGTGACAGCGCCATTCAGCGAGCGAATGCTCAGCCGATCGACGACAGCCGCAGCAGCTTTTTCAGATCCTTGAGCAAACCGCGCTGGAGTTCGTCAGCACTCGGCTGGTCCTGGTACGTCATCAGCCAGTTGCCATTCGGGTCGACCAGATAGACCGCGAGCGGATCGGTTGGCTTGAAGACATCGACAGCACGCTGGCCGGCGGCGGCCTCGTCGGCCACGATATGCAGGATTTTGTGAGTGGGGCGCAGCTGCTCGGTGGCGGCGACAGCCGCATCGCGGCTAGGCACGATGAAGACCAGCTGCACACGGTCCTTTTCGACGCCGGCTGCGCCCAGCGCCAGCCGTACCTGACGGCTCGACACCAGCCGGTCGCTGCAGGCGCCGTCGCAGCGCTCGGCACCGAGCTGCACCAGGCTCCAGCGGCCAAGCAGCAGTTCCGGCTGCGCCTCGCCGGTCGCGGTATGAAGTTCGAGCTTGGGCAACGGTGTCGTGGGAACCACCAGCGTGCCGTAGTTGGTCGTCAGGCCCGGCCGGATCCCCGAGTTGTAGAGGATCCAGGCTCCGATCAGCGGTCCGACAAACAGCACGCCGAGTAGAACAAGCGTCAGACGAGATCGTCGCAGTTGGGCAGCTTGCGGGTTCATGGGCGGCGTTTCAGATTGAGTTTGAGAAAGATCGTCAGCAAGGTCGCGGCGAACGCGAACCACTGCGCGGCGTAGCCGTAATGACGCTGCGGCGGGAAGCGCCGATCGGCCTGCGTCCACTCGCGCAGGAATCCGTCAGGCGCTTGCGGATCGAGCAGCAGCATGCCGGCAGCGGTGTCCGCGCCGTACAGGCAGCGCAGATCGGCGGCAGTCGGGTAGCCGACGATCCTTGGCCACGGCGTTTTGTCAGACGGGCAATTGTCGATGGCCAGGCGCAGCGCCGGTTGCGGCAGCGAACGCCAGAGACCGCTGACCTCGATGACGCCAGCAGGCGTGGGCAGCGGTGGAAAGATCGTGCGGTCAGGGTTCTGCGGCACCCAGCCGCGGTTGACCAGCGCCATTCCGCCGGTCTCGAGCCGGACCGGCGACAGCACCTGATAGCCGGGAATTCGATCGTGGACCTGATTGTCGAGCAGCAATTGACGCTCGCCGTCGTATGACCCGCGCACGGTGACCAGCGTCGCGTCGGCGCCGCTCGGTACCGGCGTATCGACACGCAGCGGGACCGGCTTCGAAGCCTCGGCACTCTGATACTGGGCATCAAGTGCCTCGCGAGAAAGACCGCGATGCCACTGCCAGAAACCGAGCCGGATGGTGACCGCGCAGCCGATCACCGTTCCCAGGATCGCCCACCACGGCGGTCGGAACTGCCACCGGGAAGTCATCGGCAGCACGCATCCGGACGCTGAAAAGCGCCATCACGGTATCGGGACTTCACGTCGGGGCTTACCATCACGTCACCACTTTTCCCTATCCCGCCATGCTTCCGAAACTGATCGTCACGGTGCTGCTTGTCGCCATCGTCGTCTCGTTGTTTTCCGCCCTGTTCTTCATGCTCAAGGACAGCAGCAAGAGCCGGCGCACCGTACGCGCGCTGACCATGCGCGTCGGGCTGCAAGTGGCACTGATCGTGTTCCTGCTGATCGCCACGACGATGGGCTGGATCCGTCCGCACGGCATCGGCGGCTGATGGACCGCGTGCTACGTCGAGCGTTCCATCATTGATGCTGCTTGAATGAAGAAAGCCCGACCGGCAACGGTCGGGCTTTCCGGTCCTGCAGGCCTGGCAGCGAGTTGCTGCAGGCCGTCTGGCATCCAGTTACAGGATGTAGACGAAGATGAACAGACCAACCCAGACCACGTCGACAAAGTGCCAGTACCAGGCCACGCCCTCGAAGCCGAAATGGCTTTCCGGCTTGAAGTGACCTGCCATCAGGCGCCCGGTGACCGAGATCATCATGATCGTGCCCAAGGTCACGTGCATGCCGTGGAAGCCGGTCAGCATGAAGAACGTCGAACCGTAGATGCCCGAGTTCAGAGTCAGATTCAGCTCGTGATAGGCCTCGATGTACTCCGAAGCCTGGAAGTACAGAAAGACGGCGCCAAGCGCGATCGTGGCCCACATCCACAGGATCGTCGCCTTGCGATGACCTTCCTTCAGCGCGTGGTGCGCAAAAGTGATGGTGACCGACGAGGTCAGCAGCAGCAGGGTGTTGATCAGCGGCAAATGCCACGGCGAGATGGTCTTGAAGCTGCCACCGATGGCCGCCGGTCCGTTGGTCGGCCAGACGTTCTCGAAGGCCGGCCACAGGATTTCGTTGGTCAGCACGCGGCTGCCTTCGCCCGACAGCCACGGCACCGACAGTTCGCGGGCGTAGTACAGCGCGCCGAAGAAGGCGGCAAAGAACATCACTTCCGAGAAGATGAACCAGCTCATGCCGAGCCGGTAGGTCCGGTCAACCTGCTCGCTGTACTGGCCGGTCTCGCTTTCCGTGGCCACGCCGCGGAACCACGCGAACACGATGTAGACAAACAGCGCACCGCCGATCGCGAATGGAATCGGGCCCGGATGACGCTCTTCCAAATACATGCTGACGCTGTACAGGATCGTGCCGAGCGCGATCGTCAGCAGGAACGGCCAGACGCTGGGCTCCGGGACGAAATAACGACGGTGGCTTGAGTCGCTTGCTGCGGCATGGGCTGCCATGACGGTTTCCTTTGACTGACTGCTGACTGACGAACTTAACTTTTGGGTACTGCCTGCGTTTGCGCGGGTGCCGTTTCCGGCTTCGCCTGAGCAAAGGCGGTCGCATCGAAGAACGTGTACGACAGCGTGACCGTCTCGACATCGGCTGGCAGCTCCGGATCGAGCATGAAACGCACCGGCATCAACTTTTCTTCATTGGCCGCGAACGGCTGCTGGTTGAAGCAGAAGCACTCGGTCTTGCGCAGGTGCCGAGCCGCATTCCACGGCGACACACTGGGCACGGCCTGACCAATCACCGCTTCTCCGCGCTCGTTCTTTGCCTTGAAGTTCACCGTGTACAGCTTGCCCGGATGAACATCGATGGTCGGCTGCTCGGCACTGAAGCTGAACACCCGACCACCGTTCACGGTGGTCAGGAATTCCACCCTGACCGTCCGCGCCTTGTCCTCGCGCTCCACCACCTGACTGGCCGGCACCAGCATGGCCGTGTCCTTGCCGTTCAGGTTGACCAGCTGGCAGATCGCGTCATACATCGGCACCAGCACGAAGCCGAAGCAGAACATGCCGCCGACCACGACCAGCAGCTTCCAGATGCCGCGAGCGTTGCGCTTGCCTTGCTCGGCCACGATCAGCGATTGCTCACCGCGATGAAAAATCCAACGTAGAACGCGATGGCGATGATCGCCAGCACCAGCGCCAGACGCCCGTTGCGGCGAGCGGTTGGCGGATTCGGGCTGTCAGGCATCGTCGTCATCGCGTCCGTTGTTCAGCGTTCAGTGCGCAGCGGCCGGCTCGTCGCCGACGTGTGGCGGATCTTCGAAGGTGTGGTACGGCGCCGGCGAGGCGACCGTCCATTCCAGACCCTTCGCGCCTTCCCAGACCTGCTGGGTGGCTGGCACCATCCCCTTCCGCCAGATGGCGCAGCGGAGGAAGTTGTAGACCATGATGAACTGCACGATGAAGTACAGGAACGCGCCCCACGTAGAGACCACGTTGAAGTCCGTGAACTGCACCGCGTAGTCCGGGATGCGGCGCGGCATGCCGGCCAGACCCACGAAGTGCTGCGGGAAGAACGTGACGTTGATGAAGATCGCGCTCAGCCAGAAGTGCAGCTTGCCGAGCGTTTCGTTGTACATCACGCCGGTCCACTTCGGGATCCAGTAGTAGATCGCCGCGATGATCGAGAAGATCGCGCCCGGCACCAGCACGTAGTGGAAGTGAGCCACCACGAAGTAGCTGTTGTGGTACTGGAAGTCGACCGGCGCCAGCGCCAGCATGATTCCCGAGAAGCCGCCGATCGTGAACAGGAACACGAAGCCGATCGCGAACAGCATCGGCGTCTCGAAGGTCATCGAGCCGCGCCACATCGTGGCCAGCCAGTTGAAGACCTTCACGCCGGTCGGCACCGCGATCAGCATGGTGCTGAACATGAAGAACAGTTCGCCAGCCAGCGGGATGCCGACGGTGAACATGTGGTGCGCCCAGACGATGAACGACAGGAAAGCGATCGACGCCACGGCGTAGACCATCGAGTCGTAGCCGAACAGCTGCTTGCGAGCGAAGGTCGGGATGATCGTCGAAACGATGCCGAACGCCGGGAGGATCATGATGTAGACCTCCGGGTGGCCGAAGAACCAGAAGATGTGTTCGAACATCACCGGGTCGCCGCCGCCAGCCGCGTTGAAGAAGCTGGTGCCGAAATACTTGTCAGTCAGCAGCATGGTCACCGCACCGGCGAGCACCGGCATGACCGCGATCAGCAGGTAGGCAGTGATCAGCCAGGTCCAGACGAACAGCGGCATCTTCAGCAGGGTCATTCCCGGCGCGCGCATGTTCATGATCGTGACCACGACGTTGATCGCACCGGTGATCGACGAGATGCCGAGCATGTGGATCGCGAAGATGGTCAGCGGGAACGAGGCACCGCCCTGCAGCACCAGCGGCGGGTAGAGCGTCCAG
>JAPLSB010000020.1 GCA_026398875.1 Gammaproteobacteria bacterium
CGTTTCCCGACGGCCGCCATCAGCTGCCTCAGCTCGAATCAGTCCCTGTAGGCACGAATCAAGTACGACTTCAAAGTTCCCCCAGTACACAACCACCAGTCCGATCAGCGCGTAATATGCCTCGGGCAGAAAGAGCATGACACTCTGTTTGCCCTCCTGCATGAAACGAACATCAAAAGAGTGCGTAGCGGGGTGAGTCATGGCTGTCATTACTCTGCGGTCCAACGCTTGGGCTAAGCCGCGGACCCGCCGGAGGCGGGTTCGTCGGCTTGAGCCCCTTGTTGGACGGCATTGCGCCACGACGACACAACTCCGTTACGGGCAAAGACCGCGAAAGTGGAAAACGCCCTGTCTGAAACCCGGATGTCTGCTTTGCAGATGTGTGCGGCAATGAGAACTGCGGCCTCAGAGTGTGGAAGAAACCCACCGATGCTGCGATGAACCTCCACTAGAAGCTTTTCTGCCTGAAAATGCTCGCCAATGAAAGCCTTGATTGCCGGCTGTTCGTTGCGGCCCGAACAATCACAAAAATACACCCACGGCGCCGGCCTCTCTTGTGGAAAAGAGCGAAGCATCAGCCTGTGCACGTTTCTGCCGTTCATGCCGTCCAACGCCCAGGTTAAGCCGCGGACCCGCCGGAGGCGGGGCTGTCGGCTTGAACCGTTTGTTGGACGACGAGCGTCACCAGAACCGCCACCATGGCTTTTTGTCTTTGAAGTTACTTGACTGCGTTACGGGCGCAGAGTCATCGGCCGACCCGTGAACACGCGGATTGCCAATGTAGATTGTGTGCTCACCAGGTTTGTCTGGAGTCCAGCCCTCTTGGAGCAATCCATGGAGGTAGTGCATGGCGTTTTGAGCTTGATACTCTTGATCTGCTCGGGTTTCCGGAGTTGTGTCGTCGTTGAGAATTGTTTTTACTGAGACCTTCCGTAAACGCTCGTCTCCATGACGAAGTCCGATAGTCCAGACCGCACCCTGCCGTCTGGGTTGTCCCGGCTCATCCATGGGGCCCGCGATGACACCAATTACCTTGAGTTTCCAGTCGTCAGCGCTCATGGCTTCTCCGTCGTCCAACGCCAGATAGGGGACTTGCCCCGGATTAGACAACCTGTCGGATAGTCCCCTATTCCGGCGCCTATTCGATATGCGACTTGGTTGTACATCACAACACCCTCATTCATCGAATGTTTTCCGTTGACGACGGCGTGGGCGTCACGTGCAACGGGACTGGACCAAGTCCCCTATCCGCGCTGGCGCCCAGTAGTCCCGCACCTGTCGCGATCATGGCATCCGCTGTGCGCGTAGTGGCAATGATCGGGCTGATGATCGTGTGACCCGGATCACGCAGGTTTCGGGAAACTTGCAGCGACAGCAGCAGATGATTGTTTCGGCGGCGTCGGCCATCACCGCGAAGCACGACGACTTGGCAGGTTTTCCGAACGCCGGCGATGGGGTGCAGGTCAGTTCGCGGCTTCCAGATCAGAGACCATCGCTGCCAGAAACTGCGTCGCCTCGCCGCCGGTCACGCAGCGATGGTCGAAGGTCACCGATAGCGGCATGACCTTGGCGATGACGATCTGGCCATTGACCGGCACGACGGCGTCGCGAATGGAGCCGGCGGCAACGATCGCGACCGTGGGTGGCAGTATCGCCGGGGTGGCGTACTTGCCGCCGAAGCGGCCGAAGTTCGACAGCGTGATCGTGTAGCCGCGCAGTTCCTCGGCCGGCACGTTCCGGCTGCTGACCGCTTCCTTCATCTTTTGCAGCCCGGTGCGCAGCGATTCCGGCGTGCGGCTGGCGACGTCCTGCAGCACCGCGACGAACAGGCCTTCCGGCGTGTCGACGGCAACACCGAGATGAATCTTCTCCAGCACGCGGCGGCCGACTTCGGCCTGGTCGTACCAGGCGTTCAGCGCCGGCTGTGCCTTGACGCCGGCCACCAGTGCGCGGATCAGCCGCACGGTCAGGTCCTGCGGCGTGGTCCAGGCGTGCAGCACGGCGTCTTCGGTGACGGTGGTCGGCATCACTTCGTCGCGGGCCTGGCTCATTGCCCGGGACATGGCCTTGCGCGGGCCTTTCAGTTTTTCGATCGGGCCGACGTCGGTCAGCACCTTGTGCACGCGCTGCACGTCGGCGGCGGTGATCATGCCGTCCGGGCCGGTCGGCGTGACGATGGTCAGATCGACATTGAGCCGGTGGGCGAGGGCGCGCACCGCAGGGATCACCTTCAGGCCGATGCCACTGCTGCCGACTGTGGTCGCTTTCTCGGCGACCACATCATTGCTGGCCCGCATCGCGCCAACCACGGTGCCAGTGTCGGTGATCGCGCCGGTTCGGGCGCCGCCGTGATCGGCCACGGCGACAGGCTGTGCTGATGACGCTGCCGATATGGCGTCGCCTTCAAATTCAACCAGCGGCTTGCCGACATCCATCGTGTCGCCGACCGCGCCAAACAGGGTCTTGATCACGCCGGCCTGCGGGCTCGGCACCTCGACAACCGCTTTCGCAGTTTCCACCGCCAGCAGCGGCTGATCGATGGCGACGCGATCGCCGACCTTGACGTGCCATTCGCGGATATCGGCTTCCTGCAGGCCTTCGCCGAGATCGGGGAGTTTGAAGATGCTCATGCGGTTGCTCCGTGATGACGTCGTTGTCGCGGTGCTGTGGGCTGCTCTTCGGCGCGAGGCGGTTTCACAAATGTGCGGTAGCGGCTACCGCGGAGGTCATGCGGTGAGGATTTGAGCCCCCGGCAGCCGTCCGAGCCTGCGGTCGAAGGTCAGCAGCGCTGCGTTGTGGCTGCGTGCCGACACCAGGATCAAGTCATCGGCGAACCCCGTGGTGCCGTTCCGGAACTCGGCCAACGCGGCTGCGTATGCGGGTTCGTTTTCCAGCACGAACACACGGTTTGCATGCAGGTGATCGAGCACGGCCAGCACTTCCGCTTTATCGAGTTCGAACGCGGTTTCCAGCACCCAGACCAATTCGACCTGAACCACGACGGGAATGAAAACCTGGTCCTCTCGCGCCAGCCGCTTGCGCACGGCAGCGCACTGCGCGGGCGCGGCCGGATCGTCCACCAGTGCCCGGGCGAGCACATTGGTGTCCAGCGTTATCACGGCTTGCCCGCTCCGCGTCTGCGCACGGCGTCATCCATCTCGTCCAGGGTTGCGCTTCGCCGCGCTTTAACCAGCCCGAACGAAGCTTCGATGCTGGATGGCACCGCCTTCAGATAGACCCGGTCACCCTCGGTTTCAAAGGCAACGGCGTCGCCGGTGCCGATGCCCAGCTGCTTGCGGACCGACGCTGGAATCGTGACCTGACCTTTCTGGCTGACGCTGGACGTTTGCATGCCTTGCTCCGAACGTAATACCGTAATCTGGAAGTATTACTTTATGCCTGATGAATAGTCAGCGCGGCGAGTGCTACTTCGGCGCCAGTTCGAACACCTTGCGCACCTCGTGGAGGATGCGGTGGACGTCCGGGATGTAGACCCGTTCCTGCTTCGCCAGCGGCATCGGCGTGTCGTAGCCGGCCACGCGCATCACCGGCGCGAACAGGCTCAGCAGGCCGTGTTCGGCGAGGCCGGCGGCGATTTCCGAAGCCCAGCCGCCGGCGCGGGCGGATTCCGAAATGATCACGCAGCGCCCGGTCTTCGCCACGCTTTCAAGAATGGTGTCGAGATCCAGCGGCTTGATCGTCGCCACGTCGATGATCTCGGCACTGATGCCTTCGTCCGCGAGCTGGTCGGCGGCGATCCGGGTGTCGTGCATCATCGCGCCCCAGCTGACCAGCGTGATGTCGGCGCCGCTGCGGTCGATGAAGCAGGTATCCAGCGGCAGCGCTTCGCCGCTGTCATCGACCGGCTGCTTGAACAGGCGGTAGAGCCGCGTCGGTTCAAGAAAGATCACCGGGTCCGGATCGCGGATCGCGGCCAGCAGCAGGCCGTAGGCGCGAGCCGGGCTGCTGGGGGCGACGACACGCAGCCCCGGCATGTGGGCGAACGTGGTTTCCAGAGATTCCGAATGATGCTCCGGTGCATGGATGCCGCCGCCGTTCGGCGCGCGGATCACCATCGGGCAGCTGAGCCGGCCGCGCGTGCGGTTGCGATAGCGGGTGGCGTGGTTCACCACCTGATCGACGCAGGGGTACATGAAGCCGGAGAACTGGATTTCGGCAACGGCGCGAATGCCTTGCGTGCTCAGGCCGATCGCCATCGCGGCGACCAGCGTTTCCGCCAGCGGGGTATCGATGACGCGGTCGGCGCCGAATTCGTCGAGCAGGCCCAAGGTGGCGCGGAACACGCCGCCGTTGCGGCCGATGTCTTCGCCGAGCACCACCATCGACGGGTCGCGGCGCATCTCGCTGGCCAGCGCCAGATTGATCGCTTCGATCAGCGTGAGATCAGCCATGTCAGTGCCCTCCACTGATCGGGCCGCGATTTCGCACTTCCTCGCGCTGCCATTCCATCGACTTCGGCAGCGTGGCGTACAGGTGATCGAAGATCGCTTCCGGAGCCTGCGGCGGAGTTGCGACAAAGGCCTGCGCTGCCGCTTCGGCGGCGGCCGTGCCGGCGGCGATCAGGGCCGCTTCGTCATCGGCGGACCAGAACCCGGCCGCTTCCAGATAGGCCTTGTAGCGCTTGACCGGGCAGCGCTCCCAGGCGGCGGCAACTTCCGCTTCCGGGCGATAGCGGCGGGCGTCGTCGGCGGTGGTGTGGTCGTGCAGGCGGTAGGTCAGCGCTTCGATCAGGCTCGGGCCTTCGCCGTTGCGGGCGCGGTCGACGGCAGCCTCCAGCACGGCGCGGGTGGCGATCACGTCATTGCCGTCGACCTGCTCGCTGTGCAGGCCGCCCGCCAGGCCTTTCTGCGCGAAGGTGCCGGCACCGGTCTGGCGGTGGCTGGGCATCGAGATCGCCCAGCCGTTGTTGCTGACCACAAACACGATCGGCAGATTCCAGACCCGTGCGGAGCTGATCGCTTCGTACCAGTCGCCCTTGGAGGTCGCGCCATCGCCGCAGGACGCCAGCACCACGCGGCGTTCCTGCTTCAGCTTGATCGCGTAGGCCACGCCAATCGCATGCGGCACATGGGTGGCAATCGGGACCGACAGCGGGAAGTCGTGATGGCTCGGCGTGCCTTCCGGATAGGCCATGCCGCGTTCATCGCCACCCCAGTACTGCAGGATCGCCTGCATCGGCACGCCACGGGCGAACTGGGCGGCGTATTCGCGATAGGCGGGAATGAAGATGTCGTCCGCCGCCAGCGCGTGGCCGATCGCCACACCGATCGCTTCCTGGCCGAGCACGGCGGCATAGGTGCCGAGCTGGCCGGTGCGCTGCAGCGCCACCGCCTTCTTGTCGAACAGCCGGGTGCGCAGCATCAGTTCATACATCGCCCGGGCCTGTTCGCGGTCTTTCGCGAAGGCCGGCGGATCGGCGCTGAGGCTGCCGTCCGGGTTCAGGTAGCGAGTCAGGAAAACATCAAAGCTGGCGACCTTGGTCGTTGCCGCGGATGGATCGTGCACGTGCGTCCCCGTCGGTGAGCGTGCTTGCGCAAGCTGCGGCAAGCACTGCGATGACCGACGGTAACACGCGGATTTTGTTGCTTGAATTCACGCAGTGCAGCATTCCGCCATGCGGGCGAAACGGCCGTACAGGGTGCAGCAATCAGGCCCGACACGGCCTGGGTTGCGGGCCTCGAACTTGCTGCCCGAGTGCGCTCAGCGCAGGCCGGCAAGCAGCCAGACGTGGAAGTCGAGCGCGTAGTCGCGATGGATCGCGATGTGGATCGGTTCGAGTTCGGTGGTCGCGGCAAAGCGGTCGGCCATGTTGGCTGGCAGCGTCGCGTCGCGGCTCACGAACACGAAGCTGCGGCCTTCCAGACCATCGAGCGTGGTGGACATTGCGTAGTAGTCGTCGGCGCGGCGCTCGGGGTTCCACTTCAGCATCGCCCGGCCGGCCGGGCCGGCGTAGAAGCGCGCTTCGGCAATCAGGTCGCGGGCATCGCCGAGCAGGATCGCGTCGGGGTGTGCTGCCTGCCGCGCGGCCAGCGCTTCGCCGTATTGCTTCCAGCCGCGCACGCGCTTGTTCAGCACGTCGGTCTTGCGCGTCAGTTCGATGCCGGCTGCATGCGCCAGCACGTCGAAGTGATAGGCGATCACGGTGACCGTCAGGTTCAGCGCGACAGCGGCGATCAGCAGCCGGGTTCGGCCAGCGTCGAGCAGTTTCGCCACCACGAAGATCACACCGCCGACATAGGCCATCGCTGCCCAGTTGGCATTGGCGCGGCCGATCAGCGACTGCGCGGTGATCGCCCCGAGAAACGGCAGCGCGAAGCAGGCCAGCAGCTGATAGCGCGCGTCATTGATCCAGTGCTTCGCGGCCGCCAGCTGCACCAGCCAGGCGATGAACAGCACCGGGCCGAGGATGCCGAGCTGGCCGGCGATGAAGTCGCCGAAGGACTTCCAGTTCAGGCCGTGCTGCCCGCCGTTCACACCGCCTTCGAGGCCGGAGATCTGCGCCGTGTGGCCCAAGGTCGGCCAGCCGTTGGCGGCATTCCAGAGGAGGTTCGGCGCGAAGATCAGCGCAGCGAAGGCGGCGGTGATGTACAGCTTCGGGCTGCGAAAGTGCGGCCGCAGGCTCGGCGTGATCGCCAGATGCAGCAGCACCGATACCGCGAAGATCGCCATCGTGTACTTGGTCAGCAGCCCCAGCCCGCTGGCCACACCTGCCGCCAGCCACCAACGCCAGGCATCGGTGTCCAGCGCCTTCAGATAGGCATAAAGCGCCGCTGACCAGCACAGGAACAGCGGCACGTCGGTGGAGATGATCACGCTGGACAGCGCGACCCCCGGCAAGGTGATGAACACGACCGCCGTCCAGAACGCGGTGCGGGCATCGAACAGCCGGCGGCTGATCGCCCAGATCAGCATCGTCGTCAACGGGTACAGCAGCAGGGCACCGGACTTCACGCACAGCGCGCTGTCGCCGCAGACCGAGGTCGTCGCCGCGATCACCGCCGCGATCATCGGCGGCTTCGAGAAATAGCCCCAGTCGAGCGCTTGCGACCAGGTCCAGTACTGCGCTTCGTCGACGTACAGATCGAGGCCGCTGGCAGCGATGGCCAGCGCGCGCCAGACCGTCAGCGCCGCGATGATCGCCAGCAGCAGCGGCAGGCCGCGTCGGTCGTCCGGGCGGGTCGGCAGGGGCAGCGGTGACAGAGGCAAGGGCGGCGTTTCGCGTGGAAGACTGCGCGGATTCTAGCGATGCCCCGCAGTCCGAGCCCTGTGTTCTAATCTTTTGATGATCCTGATCCACCTTCCCCGACAGCCGGCCGCGCCGCGCCTGTCTTCGCCGGATGCACGCCGTGCTCGGTGAACGCTACGAACTGCTGCTTGGCCTGCGCTACACCCGCGCCAAGCGTCGCAACCACTTCATTTCATTCATCTCGCTGGCCTCGATGCTGGGCATCGGCCTCGGCGTTGCCACGCTGATCGTGGTGCTGTCGGTGATGAACGGCTTCGAAAGCGAATTGCGCCAGCGCATTCTCGGCATGGCCTCGCACGCGACGATTTCCGGCAACACCGAAGGCCTGCCGGACTGGCGCGAAGTCGCCGCGTTCGCCAGCCAGAACCCCGACGTTGCCGGCACCGCGCCGTACATCGAAGGCGAGGCGCTGGTGAAGGTCGGCGGCGAGATTTCCGGCACGGTGATTCGCGGCGTGCTGCCGGAAGAGGAAGCCAAGGTGTCGGAGATCGGCGCCCACATGACCAGCGGCACGCTGACCGACCTGAAGGGCGGCGACTTCAACATCGTGCTCGGCTACGAACTGGCGCAGCAGCTTGGCGTTGCGGCCGGCGACAAGGTCGATCTGATGATCCCGCAGTTGAGCGTCACGCCGGCCGGCGTGCTGCCGCGCTTCCGGCGCTTCAACGTGGTCGGCGTATTCCGGATCGGCATGTACGAATTCGATCGCGGCCTGGTGCTGGTGCATCTCGACGATGCCGCCGCGCTGTACCGGATGGGCAGCAACGTCACCGGCGTGCGACTGAAGCTGAACGACCTGTTCCAGGCACCGAGGGTGGCCCGCGAGATCGCCTTGGCCACACCGGGTGCCTATTTCGTGTCCGACTGGACCCGCAGCCACGCCAACTTCTTCCGCGCGGTGGCGACCGAAAAGACCGTGATGTTCCTGATCCTGTCGCTGCTGGTCGGCATCGCCGCGTTCAACATCGTGTCGACCTTGGTGATGGTGGTGCAGGACAAGCAGGCCGATATCGCCATCCTGCGCACCTTGGGTGCGACTCCGCGCTCGATCATGGCGGTGTTCATGGTGCAGGGCTCGGTGATCGGCGTGATCGGCACGGTGATCGGCGTGAGCCTTGGCGTGCTGCTGGCGCTGAACGTGCAGACGCTGGTGCCGCTGCTCGAAGCCGCGACTGGCCGGCAGTTCCTGTCGCCGGACATCTACTACATCAGCGATCTGCCGTCGGACCTGAAGCTCGGCGACGTGCTCCGGATCAGCCTGCTGTCGCTGGCACTGGGGCTGGTATCGACGCTGTATCCGGCCTGGCGCGCGTCGCGAGTGCAGCCAGCGGAGGCGCTTCGCTATGAATAACGAAGCCGCCGTTCCCCCCTCTCCCGCCGGGAGAGGGGCAGGGGGTGAGGGAGTGCGTCAGAAATTGACGCTTCCCCCGGAAACATTGGTATTCGCCCGCAACCTGCGCAGCAACCAAACCACCGCCGAATCCCTGCTCTGGACGCTGCTACGCAATCGCCGCTTCTTCGGCCTGAAGTTCCGCCGCCAGCACTCGGTGCCGCCGTACGTCCTCGATTTCTTCTGCGACTCGCTGAGCCTCGCGATCGAACTCGACGGTGGCCAGCACAACGACGACGTCGCCGTTAGCCGTGATCAACGCCGCAGCCAGTGGCTCGCAGACCGCGGCATCACGGTGATCCGCTACTGGAACAACGATGTCCTGCAACACCCGGAAAGCGTGCTCGAAGACCTGATGCTGAAGCTCGAATCGGACCTGTGCCCCTCACCCGACGCTGTCGCGTCGACCTCTCCCGAGGGGAGAGGCAAGCTAGGGGAGCGCGCATGACTGAGCGATCGAACAACGTGGCCAACGACATCGTCATCGCCTGCCATGGCCTTGCGAAAACCTTCGACGATGGCCGACTGAACCTGACCGTGTTCTCCGGCATCGACCTCGAACTGCGTCGCGGTGACCGCATGGCGATCGTCGGCTCGTCAGGGGCCGGCAAGAGCACCTTGCTGCACATCCTCGGCGGGCTCGATAGCCCCAGCGCCGGCACGGTGTCGGTTGCGGGCCGCGAGATGAGTGCGCTCAGCGATGCCGAACGCTCGCGGGTACGCAATGCCAGCCTCGGCTTCGTCTACCAGTTCCATCACCTGCTGCCGGAGTTCACGGCGCAGGAGAACGTGGCGATGCCGCTGCTGATCCGCCGAACGCCGAAAGCCGAAGCGCTGGCCACGGCGGCCAAGCTGCTTGACCGCGTCGGCCTGGGCCAGCGGCTCGACCACAAGCCGGGCGAGTTGTCCGGTGGCGAACGCCAGCGCGCGGCGGTGGCGCGAGCGCTGGTCACCAAGCCGGCCTGCGTGCTGGCGGATGAGCCGACCGGCAATCTCGACACCCGCACGGCAGAGACGGTGTTCGAGCTGATGCTGGAGCTGAACCGGGAGATGGGCACCAGCCTGATCGTGGTCACCCACGACATGAAGCTGGCCGCGCGCATGGATCGCATCGGAGCCTTGCAGTCGGGCGGCCTTGTGCCGATGACGCCCGAGCTGCTGTTGCAGGGTGCCCGGATCGGCTGAAGCCCTCGTTGCCGGCGCGTCCCGTACGGCGGGATGGCTGCGGTCGCGCCGCGCGTCCGATGATCAACCGCTGCCGCTGGTCGCAGCGTTCACGCTCGGCGCGCTAGCGCTGCTGCAATGCGCTGACTTTCCGCCGCTGTGGTCGTACGCCGCGCTGCTGACCGCGGCCTTGCTGCTGCGCCGCTGGCGCGGCCTGCTGCTGGCGTTCACGGCCGGAGCCGCAATCACTGCGTTTCAGGCCGATCGGGTCATCGACAGCCGCTGGCCGTCGTCGCGCTTCGGTGAGGTGCTGACGGTCGAAGGTGTGGTCGCCTCGCTGCCGCAAGCGCAACGCGGCGACGGCGGCTTTGATGGCGAAGCGGGCCGCGATGCGGCATCGACGACCTGGCGCTTCCGCTTCGATCCGGTCGATCCCGCAGCACTGCCGCCGAAGATCCGCGTCGCCTGGTATCGCAGCAGCGAAAGCCTGCGCGGCGGCGAGTGCTGGCGTCTGCGGCTGGTACTGCGCACGCCACATGGCGGCGTCAATCCCGGCGCCTTCGATTACGAAGGCTGGCTGTTCCGGCAAGGGATCGGTGCGACGGCGACGGTGCGCAGCGGCGAGCGCTGTGCCGATACCGGCAGCTACCGCCTGCTGCGGCTGCGGCAGGCGTTCTCGGATCGGCTCAAGGCCTGGTTACCAGATCACCCGGCGCTGCCGATGGTCGCGGCACTGACGCTGGGCGACACCTCCGGCCTCGATGACGACGACTGGCAGGCGTTCCGGCTGACCGGCACCACGCATCTGGTGGCGATCTCCGGCTTCAATGTCGCGATCATTGCCGGCGTGGTGTTCTGGCTGGTCCGGGCGCTGTGGCGGCTGTTCCCGGTCTGGTGCCTGCGCCTGCCGGCGCCGACGGCGGCGCTGGCGGCCGCCGTGCTGGCAGCGTTCCTGTACGCGCTGCTGGCCGGCTTCGAGCCGCCGGTGCAGCGCGCTGCGCTGATGCTCGGCCTGCTGGCGCTGGCCGGCGCCTGGGGCGGGCTTGGCACGCCGTCACGCGCGCTGGCGCTGGCCTGGGGGCTGATCGTCGTGACGGACCCGCTGACCCTGCTGGCACCCGGCTTGTGGCTGAGCTTCACGGCGGTGGCGGTGATCTTCTACGTCTCGGCCGGGCGGCTCGGTGCGCGGTCCGGGTGGCGCACGGCGATCACCGTGCAGCTGATGCTCAGCCTGATGCTGGCGCCGCTGACCTTGTACGCCTTCCAGGGCACCAGCCTGACCGGGCCGCTGATCAATCTGGTGGCGGTGCCACTTGCGGCGGTGCTGACGCCGGCGCTGATCGCCGCGCTGCTGCTGTCATTCCTGCTGCCGCAGCTTGGCTTGCCGCTGCTGCGCGCGGTCGCCGACGGGCTGATGCTGGCGCAGGACGGCCTGCTGTGGCTGGCCGCAGCGACGCCACAGGCCTGGGCGGCGGCGAGCCCGGAACCGGCCGCGCTGCTGCTGGCGCTGATCGGTGCGCTGGCGCTGTTCGCGCCGCCCGGCGTGCCGTTGCGGATCTTCGGCGTGCTGGCCTTTTCGGCGCTGTGGCTGCCGCCGCCGCGGCCGGTCGAGCACGGCTTCCGGCTGACCGTGCTTGATGTCGGCCAGGGGCTGGCCGTGGTCGTCCATACCGCGCGGCACACGCTGCTGTACGACGCCGGACCGGCCTATCCCGGCGGCTTCGATGCCGGCCGTTCGGTGGTCGTGCCGTATCTGCTGCGCAATGGCGTGCGGAGCGTCGACCGGCTGATCGTCTCGCATGGCGATCTCGATCATCGCGGCGGCGTGGCGGCAGTCGAGGCGGCGCTGCAGGTGACTGATCGCAGGGGGCACGGCAGCGATCGGCCGTGCACGGCCGGCGAGCGCTGGCGCTGGGACGGTGTCGATTTCGAGCTGCTGGCCGGGCCGGACGCGAGCGCATCGGACAACGACGGCTCCTGCGTGCTCAAGCTCAGCCATGACGGCCATGCCGTGCTGCTGGCCGGCGACATCGAAGCGCGGCGCGAAGCACTGCTGCTCGACGATCAGCCGGCGCGGCTGCGCGCCGAGGTGCTGGTGACGCCGCATCACGGCTCGCGAACGTCGTCGACTGCCGCGTTCATCGATGCGGTCGCGCCGGCGCTGGCCGTGCACAGCGCCGGCTGGCATCACCGCTTCGGGCATCCGTCGCCGGCCGTGGTGTCGCGCTATGCGGAACGGGGTGTCGAGCAAGTGGCCACCGGCGACAGCGGCGCGGTCAGCATCGATTGGGGGCCTGACGGCCGGCGGGTCAGCGAGGCGCGCGTCGCGGCTCGGCGCCTGTGGTCGACGCCGGCCGATCAGCTGTGGCAGCGAAGGCCGGAGCCGGTCCGGGATGCGCCGGACCGGCGTGGCGGCTAGAGGATCGTCGGGTTCGGCGCGTCGCCGTAGACGACCTTCGGGTCGAACATCTTCTCGCTTTCCTCGAACTTCAGGACGCGCGTGAAATCTCCCTCGCCAGTCGGGATCGAGCGGTAGAAGCACGAGCGATAGCCGACGTGGCAGCTGGCGTCGCCTGGAATTTCGACGCGCAGCCAGACCGCGTCCTGATCGTCGTCGATGCGCATCTCGACGACCTTCTGCACCAGGCCGGACGTCGCGCCCTTGTGCCAAAGCACCTTGCGCGAGCGGCTGTAGTAGTGCGCTTCGCCAGTGGTGATGGTCTTCTTCAGCGCCTCGGCATTCATGTAGCCGAGCATCAGCACTTCGCCGGTCGCGGCGGCCGTGGTCACGCAGGCAATCAGGCCGTGCTCGTCGAACTTAGGCGCCAGGTCATGGCCTTCCTCGACCTGTTCGATGGTCTGGCGGGATTCGAAGCGGACGTCCTGATTGGCAGCGGTCATGGCGATTCAGCGGGGAAACGGGCCGCGATTATAGCGGCGCGCTTCCATGGCCTTCAGCCGGCGGTCATTCGCGTGGCTGGCGATCGTTCCTGCGGCCAGGCCCGCCGTATGGCGTTGGCGGCGCTCGGTCGTTGTCGCGGCTGCTGTCCGGCGCCTCGGCGCGCGGCCCC
Source organism: Gammaproteobacteria bacterium (assembly GCA_026398875.1). Lineage (GTDB taxonomy): Bacteria > Pseudomonadota > Gammaproteobacteria > Nevskiales > Nevskiaceae > Nevskia. The sequence continues at coordinate 12,893 of JAPLSB010000020.1, forward strand.
GGCGGCGCCGGAACCGGCTTCGGCTGCGGGTAGGTGGACGAACGGCCCGGCACCGGTGGGCGCGGGTAGCTGCGGTCGTCCGACGGATCGCGCGGCCGGCGCGGGCCGTCGTCATCGCGGCGGCCCCGGTCATCGCGGTCATTGCGGTCGTCGTTCCAATCGCGATCCCGATCCCGATCGCGGTCGCCGTCGTACGGACGCCGGGTCGGTTCGCCAGGCCCCTTGCTACGCGGGTTCGGCGCATAGATCGTCGGCGGCTGGCGGCCGCCACGATCGTGGTTGCGGTCGTCGTCGTCACGGCCGCGGTCATCGTCGCGGTCCCGGCCTCGGCCCCGGCCGCGATCACGGTCGCGGTCGCCGTAGTACGGCCGACCGCCGTAGAAGCCGCCGTTCGAGCCGTAGTACGGCCGGCCGTCGTAGTAGCCGCCCGGGTAGTAGTAGCTGCCGTACCAGCCCGGCTCGTAGTAGCCGCTGCCGTAGTAGCCCGGCCCGTAATAGCTCTGCGGGTAGTTGTAGGCGTTGTAGCGCTGGCTGTGGTCGTAGTAGTTCGACGGCTCCTCGTACGGCGGCGCGTAGACGCAGGCCGAAGCAAGCGCAGTGACAGCACCCAGGACCATTACCCGTACCACCATCGACGATCTGTTCATGAGCCGCGACTCTACGCCGGCGATCTGAATTGCCGCTGAACCGAAATCAGCCGTGGCGGCGTGCGATTGCGCCCTTCATCACGCCTTCGTAGGCGCGGACCGTGATCGCCCGGCCGGGCCGCTCGGCGGCAATCTGTTCGGCAAGGTGATCGGCGATGCATTCGACGGTCGTGTCGGCCGCCAGCAGTTCGCAGCGCGCCGCCGGCAGCGCCAGCGTGAACGCGCCTTCGGCCGAGACGTAGGCATAGTGGTGACGACCATCGGCGCTGGACACCAGATCCTCGCGGGTGCCGAGATAGATGTCGGTCCAGCGGGCGGCCTGGGCCGCCTCGAGCGCGGCATCGCGTTCGCCGTCGACCCGGATCTCGATTCGCGAGCGATGGCCGTGGGCGATGCGCTGGCAATGGCCGGCGTGCTTCTTCAGTCCGTGCGTGTAGTGGTAGCGGGCACCGGTGATCGCTTCGTCGCGCAGGCTCAGGCGCAGCTCGGCGACGTTGTCGGGCACCACCGTCTTCAGCATCGGCCCGAGATGCGCAGCCAGGCTATCTGCAGTCACGCTGGCGGCATCGACCAGCGTCACCGCACAGGTCGGCGAGCTGTGCTCGATCAGCCCGGCAGCGCCGTCGTAGGCAAGATCGATTCGCCCGTCTGCCGCCTGCAGGCGCAGCGCCGGGTCGCGCAGTGGCACCAGCAGCGTGTGGTCGGCGCTGTCGTCGAGGGCGCGCTTGAGCCGCTTCTTGACCTCGCCGAAATCGAGCACCATCGACTGCGCGTCGAGCTCGCCGATCAGTTCGATGTCGACGATCCAGCTTTCACCGACCAGGCCGCGCTGCGCGTCGAGACGGGCGCAGTCGATCACCGTCAGGTGCTCGACGAACAGGCTGGACAGGCGCGAAGACGGGCTGGACACGGGCGGCAATACGCGGGGAAAGACGGCGCACAGTGTAGCGCCGCCGGCTTGCCGGGCCGGTCCTCCGCTCGGAAGTCGGCGCAGGACGATCGTTTAGAATCGCGGCCTTCTCTGCTCCAGGCCGTGCGCGTCCATGTCCGTCACCACCCGCTTTGCTCCGTCCCCGACCGGCTTCCTGCACATTGGCGGCGCGCGCACGGCGCTGTTCTCGTACCTGTATGCCAAGCGCTTCAACGGCCGGTTCCTGCTGCGCATCGAGGACACCGACCGCGAGCGTTCGACGCAGGAAGCGGTCGACGCGATATTCGAAGGCATGGCCTGGCTGGGTCTGCACGGCGACAACAAGGAGCCGATCTACCAGACCCAGCGCTTCGATCGCTACAAGGAAGTGATCGCCCGGATGCTGAGCGAAGGCACCGCCTACCACTGCTATGCCAGCAAGGAAGAGCTCGACGCGCTCCGCGCCGAGCAGATGGCCAACAAGCAGAAGCCGCGCTACGACGGTCGCTGGCGGCCGGAAGCCGGCAAGGTGCTGCCGACGCCGCCGGCGGGTGTGGCGCCAGTGGTGCGCTTCAGGAACCCGACCGAAGGCGAGGTGGTGCTGAACGACCTGATCAAGGGCACGATCACTTTCGCCAGCGACGAACTGGATGACCTGATCATCGCCCGCGGCGATGGCACGCCGACCTACAACTTCTGCGTCGTCGTCGACGACTGGGACATGGGCGTCACCCACGTGATTCGTGGCGATGACCACGTCAACAACACGCCACGGCAGATCAACATCCTGCGCGCGCTCGGTGCGACGCCGCCGGCCTATGCGCATGTGTCGATGATCCTCGGCTCCGATGGCGCCAAGCTGTCGAAGCGTCATGGTGCGCTTGGCGTCATGGAATACCGCAGCATGGGTTTCCTGCCGGAAGCGCTGCTGAACTATCTGGTCCGCCTCGGCTGGAGCCATGGCGATCAGGAATTGTTCACGCGCGAGGAAATGACGACTAAGTTCGACTTCGATCATGTCTCGGCCAGCCCGGCGCGCTTCGACATGGAAAAGGCCTGGTGGGTCAACCACCAGTACCTGAAGTCGGTCGATCCAAGCGTCGTCGTGCCGGAGTTCCAGTGGCATCTGGAAAGGATCGGCGTCGACATCGCGCAAGGGCCGAGCCTGATCCCGATCATCGAGCAGCAGCGCGAGCGCTGCCGCAGCCTGGTCGAGATGGCCGAAAAGTCGAAGTTCTTCTTCGCCGAGCTGGACGGCTACAACGAGAAGGATGCGGCCAAGCACTTCAATCCGGCGTCGCTGGCGCTGCTCGCCGAGCTGCGCGGCCAGCTCGAAGCGCTGCCGGAATGGACCACCGAAGCGCTGCACGCAGCCGTCAACGGCTTCGCCGAAGCGAAGGGTCTGGGCCTCGGCAAGATCGCCCAGCCGATCCGCGTGGCCGTCTGCGGCATGGCGGTATCGCCGCCGATCGACGCGACGCTGTTCCTCGTTGGCCGCGAGCGCACGCTGGCACGGCTCGCAGCAGCCAGCGCCGCCGGCTGAACCGGCCGGCGGGCGGCGTGAACGGGCTCACGCTGCACGGTTGACGTTTCCCCGACATCGCCGACACTCAGCGCTGCGCGTCTTGCCTCCGACCTCGGAGTCCGCGTAGCGGCGCCGGGGGTGACCGATGAGCAAGGTTCAGGGGACGGCCGGCGCCACGCTGGCCGATTTCGGCGAACAGGCGATCACGCTGCTGCGGGCGCTGGCGCTGTACGCGCTGCTGCTCGCCGTGCCGGTGACCGCGTACTACTTCGCGGTCGTCGAACGGCAGGCTGAGGCCCGCTCCGAGCAGGCCTTCCACGCGCTGAAGCGCATCCAGAGCGAGTTCGATACCCGGCTCGCGGTGCTCGATTACTTGCTCGACGCGCCGGTGCAGGACGGCGGGCCGCCGCCGGCGCTGCGCTACAGCGAAGTCGGCGTCACGCGCGAAGCGGTTGACCGGGCCAGTGACGACAAGGCCTGCCCGACCGCTGCCAGCGATGGCAACACGGTCTGTCGCGATCTGCGCGAGGACGCCGGCGGTGCGCGGCTGCGCGCCTCGAAGCACGGCACCGTGCTGGCGATCGACGCCGAACGCCTGCTCGATGCACCCGCTGCGCTGCGCCGCTTCGAACGCGTGGTGCTGGCCGATGAACAGGGCAAGGTGATCACCTCGGTGACTGCGCCAGTCGAGGATGATCCGGAACGGGTCAGCCATCGGCCGGTGCCGGATACCGTGCCGCCGGTCAATGTCCGGCCGTTCCTGATCCAGGCCGCGCGCGACCGCTTGCGCGCGCTGGCCGGGCGCGGCAATCCGGCTGCCGCCGATGCCACCGAAAAGCTGCTCGGCGCCGATCTCAAGCTTGGCGAGGCGGCCGAGATCAGCGCCGAGATCGGTGGTCATCGCTATCGCATCTACCTGCTGCCTTTCGCGCCGGAAAAGCCGGTGCATCGCACGGCCGTTCGGTTGTCGCCGCTGTATCTGGTCGGCATCGAGCGGCAGTCGGCGATTGCCGACGCCACCGCCGCGCTCGGTGTTGACGGCCTGTGGTACCTGCTGGTGGCGATGCTGCTGACCATTGCCGCCTGGCCGCTGCTGCGCGTGCTGCTGCTCGGCAATCAGGAGGCGGCAACCCGCGCGACGCTGGCCGCGACGCTGATTTCGGTGGTGTTCATCCCGGCACTGCTGACGCTGGTGATCCTGGTGCTGATGGCGCGCGGCGACGAGCACGCCCATGCCGCGAAGCGTGCGGCGGCGTATGCCGATGCGATTGCGGCCGAACTGTCCGGTGAGGTCCACCGCTTGCTCGGTGCCCTCGACGATTACGGCCCGCGCTTCGCGGCACGCGCGCCGCTGCCGGCGCTCGACAGCCGGCTGCTGCAGTGCGACGGCTTCAAGCTGGTGCCGACGCCGGACACCGGCACGGCCGACAGCTGCCGTTTCGATGGCCGCAATCCGAACTTCTGCCAGGTCGCGCCGCAGGCGCTTGCGGCGGACGGCCTGCGTCCGCGTCCGGCGTTCGAGACGCTGTTCGCGACCGATGCCATCGGCAAGGTCGCCGGAGCGCCGTACCTGACCACCGGTGGTTGCCAGCCGCGCGCCGCCGTCGTCGACCTGTCCGAACGCGAATACTTCCGCAGCCTGGCGCGCGGTGGTGGCTGGCCACTGCCGAAGGCCGATGCGGCTGGCTGGCACCCGGACGGAATCGTCGCCAGCGCCGGCCGCTACTTCGCGCAGCGCATCTACGCGAAGACCGATGGCACCCGCACGCTGGTGGTCGCGGTGCCGCAGCGCCGGCCCGACGGCGGCTTTGCCGGCGTGCTCGGCGTGGCCGCCGATCTGCGCGCGCTCAGTGCCGCGCTGCGGCCGCCGTATCTCGGCTTTGCGGTGGTCGATCCGCTGTCCGGCACGGTGCTGTTCCACAGCGATGACGACACCAGCCTGCACGAGAACTTTCTCGATGAAGTCGATCGCGACGTCGCGCTGGTGCAGGCGATCGGCGAGGGTCGCCGCACCGCGCTCGACGGCCATTACCGCGGCCGCCGCCATCACTTCCAGACCACGCCGGTGCCCGGCATGCCGTGGGTGGTGGTCAGCTTTTTCGATGCCGGGCGCGTCGCCGAGCCGGCAATTGGCAGTGGCCTGCTGGCGCTGGCCGAGATGATCGGCCTGATTGCGCTGCTGGCGCTGATCGCGCTGCTGTTCGCGCTGCTCGTGGTGCCGGCCTGCCGCCTGGCCGGCTGGAATCTGGAGCTCTGGCAGTGGCTGTGGCCGCAATGGCGTCTGCGGCGATACTACTTCTGGCTGGGCATGGCGCTGCTGTTGCCGGTATCGGGCAGCCAGATCGTGCTGTGGATGGCCACCGACGACATGACCATGAGCGTGGTGATCGCCATCGGCACGGTCGGCATGACGGTCTGGGCCGTGCTCTGCATGTCCAGCCTGCGGCCCTGGCAGGCCGCACCGCTGGCCGCCGGCATTCGCCAGCACTGGCAGTGCCGGGACCGCGATGATCGGCGCCCGACGCCGGTCGACACGCTGCGCGAGCTGCGCCATCGCTACGTCGTCGCGGTGATGGCCGGCGTCATCGCGCTGGCGGTGCTGCCCGCAGCCGGCTATTACCTGAACGCGTTGCCGCGGGTCGAGGAAGCGCAGCTGCGGCAGGCGCTGATCGACACCGGCCGCAGCCTCGATCACCGCATCGCGGCGCTGACCGGCGACACCCGGCGTGCTGCGCTCGACGGCATGGCCATGGTCGGCCGACCGGCGCCGGCCGTGGTGCAGGCGGCGCAGGCGCGCTCGATCGGCGTCGACTGGACGCCGGAGACCGGCAGTGCCGGCGACTGCGCCGCCGCTTCGGCAGAGGCGGCTGGCAGCCCGCCGTCGTGGCTGCTGCGCGAGGTCTGGCCGGTGCTGGCCGGCCTGCTGCCGACGCTGGTCGGCAACGGTCCGCCGAGTGCCGGAGATACGCGCTTTCGGCGTATCGACGGGCCGGCGTCGCAGCCGGCGTGCGCCCCGGCGCTGCACTACCGGCACTCGTTGCGCTACGACGGCACGGCAACGCTGAGCTTCCGCGAACGCTATCCGGCGCCGCTGCGGCTGCGGCGCATCTACGACGCCGGCAACGGCGCGATCGGCACCGTGGCGATGACCGGCGTGATCGCCATCGCGCTGCTGCTGGTCTACCTGCTGGTGCAACTGATCGCGCGCCGCGTGCTGGGCCTTGACCTGCCGTACCTGCCGCCACTGCCGACCCTCGGGCCGGCGTTCGCGGCTGGCGTCCGCGCGGCGCTGCCCGGCCGCATTCCGGCGCGCGATGCCTGGTGGTACGTGCTGGCGCCGGAAGGCGGGGGCGCGCCGCAAGCACCGGCGGCACGGGCGACGATCCAGCTGATCGGCCCCGAACGGCTCGGCAACGACCGGCTGGCGATGTTCGCGACATCGCCGCTGGCGATCGTCGGCGTCGCCGACGCCGCACTGTTGCCGGACGCGCGACGCACGCTGCTGGCCTTGATCGAGCGCGAGGTGGCCCGCGCGCCAGCGGCTGACGATCCGCCGGGAGCCCGCCTGCTGCTGACCGCCGCCACGCCGCCATGGCCGCGGCTTTGCTATCCCGATCTGTTCCCGGCCGAGGACGACGGCCCCGATGCCGCCGAGGCGCGGCGCTGGCGCGAGTTGCGCCGTCACTTCGCTTGCCACCATGCCGGCGACGGCAGTGTCGATGCGGTGCTGCCGCTGGTCGACCGCATCGACGATCGACATCTGCGCCGGGCGATTGCCGACGAACTGGTGGCGCTGGTCGAGCTGACCGGCGAAATCAGCGCCGCGCTGCATTCGGCACTCGATGCTGCGCTGGCCCGCGTGCCGGGCGCGCCACCACCGCTGCGCGACCTGCGCGATCTCGAACAGCTGGTGATGCCGTATGTCGAAGCGAACTTCCGCTGCGAATGGGCGCATTGCTCGATTGCCGAGCGCATCGCCCTGCACCAGCTGGCCCGCGGCCTGCTGCCGAATCCGCTGAATCGCACGGTGCTCGACGACCTGCTGGCGCGACGGCTGGCAGTACTGGCGCCGGAGCCTCGCATTGTCTGCAGCGCGTTCCGCAGCTTCGTGCTGCGCGCCGAGCCGGCCAGCCGCTATGCGCAATGGACGCTCGGCTTCGAGGTCGGCACCTGGAGTCGCGTCCGGGTGCCGTTCTACCTGCTGCTGTTGCTGCTGGTCGCCTGGTTCTCGTACAGCTTCAGCGATGCCTTCACCACGCTGAACACGCTGCTGGCCGGAACGCTGGGGATGATCGCCACCTTCGGCCGTGTCTCCAGCCTGGTGCGCGGTGGCAAGGAAGCCGAGAAATGAGCGCCGGCCGCGCGCCGGTCCGGCTCAGCCTGCACCGCGGCGGGTGTCTACCCGAACGCGCGCAGCTGGAACAGGTTGCCTTCCGGATCGCAGCCGTTGGCAATGACGAAACCGCTGCCCGGCCAGGTCTGCGTGTCGACGGCGCCGCCGAAACGCGCAGCGGTTTCGCGGGCGGCTGCAAGGCTTGCCACGGTGAAGAAGAACTTCAGCGCCGTATCCTCGCGCCGCTCCGGCGGCGAGGTGATCGGGATCGTCGCCGCGATGTGCGGCGGAATCGGATGGATCACCAGCTGCAGATCGGTGTCCGGCAGCCCCAGCACGATCAGCTCCGACGCGGCATGCACGCGATCGAGGCCGAGCACGGCCTGATAGAACGCCGCGAGTCGTTCGGCATCAACGGCGTAGATGAACAGGCCGTTGCGGGAAGGGCCGGCCATGTCGGGTTCTCCTGGCTTCGGGTGGTGATCAGGAGGCGCGCAGCGCCACGGCGATCTGCATGCGCGCGGCGCGCAAGGCCGGGAAGAAGCCGCCAAGGAAACCGACGAACAGGCTCAAGGCCATGCCGGTGATCAGCAGGCCCGGCGTGACCCGGAAGCTGAAGGCCACCTGCGTGAAGCCGGCGCCGAGGGTCGACACGGTGTAGCCGTTGAAGAACGCATAGGCGCCGAGGCCGCCGATCGCGCCGCCGAGCAGCGCCAAGGTCATCGCTTCGGCGATCGTCGCCAGGATCACCACGCTGCCGCTGAAGCCCAGCGCCCGCAAGGTCGCGATCTCGACGGTGCGGGCGGCGACGGCCGAGTACATCGTGTTGAGTGCTGCGAACACCGCACCGAGCCCCATGATGATGCCGACGACCTTGACCAGCACGCCGATGATCCGCGTGAAGTTGCGCGACTGGCTGGAGAAGTAGTCGATCTCGTTCTGGACATCGACCTGCAGCCGCGGGTCGGTGGTCAGGCTGTCCTTGAAGCCCTGGAACGCCGACGGGTCGTCAAGCTGCACCAGCAGCGACGAATAGCCGTTGCGGCGGAACGCGGATTGCGCGGTCTCGACATCGACCCAGACCTCGGATTCGTGGGCGTCACCGTTCGACGTGAAGGTGCCGACCACGGCCCACTGCGAGCCGCGGATCTGCACCGTCGAGCCGACTTCCAGACCGATGAACTGCTCCAGCGCCTTCACGCCAACGATGATTTCCTGCAGGCCCGGCGTGAACATCCGGCCGTCGACGATCTTCAGTTCCGGGCGAATCGTGAAGCCGGCGGCGCCGACGCCGCGCATCGACACGTTGCTGTCGGTCTTCGAACGGCGCAGCGGCCGTTCGGCAATCAGGATCAGCTCGCCGGACACCAGCCCGCGGCCATCGGCACCCTTGGCAACACCGTCGGCCTGCTCGATCACCACCGCCTGATCGCGGGTGATGAAGCTCGACAGCTCCGAGTTCGCACCGCCTTTCAGCACGATGGCTCGGCTTGCGCTGCCAGTGGAGCGCAGCGTCGCGACCATGCCGGCCGACATCGACTGCAAGGCAGTGACGACGCCGACGACACCGGCCAAGCCAACGACGATCACCAGGGTCGCGCCCCAGCGCGACGGCACGCTTTTCAGGTTGATCAGGATCAGCTGCAAGGTCTGGGTCATGAACTTCATGGTCTATCTCCCGGCCAGTGCATCGACGATCTGCAGCCGCCGCGCACGCAGCGCCGGGAAGATCCCGACCGCGAACGCCAGCGCCACCATCGTCGCCAGCGCCTGCAGCCAGACCACCGGCTGCACGACCACCGGCGAACCATTGAGCAGGCCGCTGACCACCTTTGCCGCACCGACCGCCAGCACCATGCCGATCAGCCCGCCGATCAGGCACAGCGCGAACGCTTCGGCCAGCACCAGTGCGGTGACCTTGCCATCGCTGAAGCCGAGTGTCTTCAGCACTGCGAACTCCGGAATCCGCTCGCGCACCGCCTGGCTCATGGTGTTACCGGTGACCAGCAGGATCGTGAAGAACACCGCGCCGAGGATCGCGGTGACGATCAGGCCGATGTCGCCGATCTGGCGCGCGAAGCTCAGGTTCCAGTCCTTCTCAGTCTGGGTCTTGGTTTCGTCCGGCGAGTTCTCGAACTGGCGGTCGATGTCGTTGGCGATGCGCTCCGATTCGTTCGGATCGGCGACCCGGATGATGTAGACGCCGGCACTGCCCTGACCGAACTGGCGCGCCTCGTCGAAGTGGCCGTAGTTCAGGTACATCAGGTTCGAGCGGCCGGCCCAGTCCTCGTCCTGGCCGTCGAAGATGCCGACCACTTCCCATTCCCAGGCGCGGGTGCCGTCCTTCTTGGTGAAGATGAACGACTTCAGCGGGATCTTGTCGCCGATCTTGAAGCCGTACTTCTCGACCAGCTTGCGGCCGACGATCGCGCCGGTCTTGGTGCGGATGAATGCTTCGCGCTGATCGGCCGGCAGCTTCCATTCCGGGTAGCAGTCAAGCAGCCGTTCCGGCTCCACGGTGAACTGCGGGAAGAAATTGCGCTCGTCGATGTAGATGCCACCGAAGAACTGCGAATAGGCCACCCGGGCCACGCCGGGAATCGCTTCGATGCGCGGCAGCAGCGCCAGCGGCAGCGGCTGCGTGAAGCTGACCCGCGCCTGGGTGATCAGCCGGTTGGCGCCGACGAAATCGGCACCCGAGGAGAACAGCACCGACACCGCCTGCAGCAGACCGAACAGCATGAACGCCGCGGTCAGGCTCAGCAGCGTCAGCACCAGTCGCGTCTTCTTGTGAAACAGGCTGGCCCAGACCAGCGGCAGGAATCTCATGGCCTGGCTCCCGAGAAAGTCGGCCTCACGCAAAGACGCGGCGACGCAAAGCCAACGCTGGACCACTCAAGCGCCAAGGCCAGCTTTCGAAAGCCTCGACGCTGTTCTTCGCGTCTTGGCGTCTTTGCGTGAGGCGATGTGGCAGTGCGCCTGCTCACGCTGCCGCCCCCGACACCACCAGCGCGCCCTTGTCCATGTGCAGCTGGTGCGTCGCGTACTCGGCGGCCTTGGCGTCATGCGTGACCATGATGATGGTCTTGCCGTAGTTGCGATTCAGGTCCTGCAGCAGGGTCAGCACTTCGTCGGCGGTCTTGCGGTCGAGATCGCCGGTCGGTTCGTCGCAGACCAGCAGCGTCGGATCGGCGACCAGCGCGCGGGCAATCGCCACACGCTGCTGCTGGCCGCCGGACAGCTCGTTCGGCTTGTGAGTGGCCCGTTCGCTCAGGCCGACCACGGCCAGTGCCGCCGCCACCGCTTTCTTGCGCTGCGCCTTGCTCAGATCGGTCAGCAGCAGCGGCAGCTCGACATTGGCTTCGGCAGTCAGCACCGGCAGCAGGTTGTAGAACTGGAAGATGAAGCCGACATGGCGCGCCCGCCACTTGGCCAGCGCGTTCGACGACAGCTGGTCGATGCGCTTGTCGTTGACGCGGATCTCGCCGTCGCTGGGCTGGTCGAGCCCGCCGATCAGGTTCAGCAGCGTGGTCTTGCCGGAGCCGCTCGGCCCCATCAGCGCAAGGAAATCGCCGCTGGCGATGTCGAGATCGAGCTTGGCCAGCACTTCAACCGTCTGCTTGCCGCGCGTGTAGCGCTTGGAAACGCCGCGAATCGAAACGAGGGCGGTCATCACAGGCTCCGGGTCAGGCTTGAGGGTGTACTGCGGGGGGGGGAATGCGGACGGCACGGGCATCAGTCCTCGCGGGGTTCCGACGCCAGCCGCGAGCGCAGCACGGCGAGCTGCTTCGGCAGCGCGCGGCGGTCGCCGGCAGCGTCGGCGGCCAGCTGCTGTTCGGATACGCGGATCGCCTGCGCCAGCAGCTTGCGCGCTGCGGCGTGCTCATCGAGTGCCGCCAGCAGGTCGGCGGTCGCGATCACCAGCGGCAGCGTGTCGACACAGCGCGGCGGCTCGGCAAACGCGTCCGCGGCCAGCGCGGCTTCGGCATCGGCCCGGAAGGCGGCGAGCGATGCCCGGCGCCGCGCCGGATCGAGCGCGCGCGTGCTGTCGAGGTAGCGCGCCAGTTCGACACCGCGATCACAGCCGACGCGCGGATCCTCGAGCACCTTGTGGCCGCCGGCATCGGCCTGCAGCGCGTTGCCACGCTGCGCCGCCTGCAGGAATTCGATGCGGTTGCGCCAGTGCAGCACTTCCGGCGAGGCACTGCTTTGCTGGCCGCGGACGGCGATCGGCAGCCGCAGCCACCAGGCAAAGCCGCCATCGCCGTCGGTCGACGCGTGATAGCGGGCCAGCGTCTCGGCCAGCGCGGCGGCGCCGTCGCGCGTGATCTCCACGGCCCGCGCGCTGCGCGAGCGCGCCGTGCTGCGATTGCGCAGCCAGCCGTTCAGCGCATCGCTGAATACGGCCGGAGTCTGCGCGCCAGCGACGCGGCCCAGTTCCTCGCCGTCGGCATTGATCAGCAGCCAGGTCGGCAAGCGGCCGACGCGGTAGCGCGCGGCCCGTTCGCGTCCGGCGCCACCGTCATCGGTGGCGACCGTGATCGTCGTGACCCGCTGCAGCGCCCGCTGCCAGCCGGGATCGGCCGCCAGTGCGTCGGCCGCGGCATCGCAGGCCATGCAATCGGCGCTGCGGAATTCGATCAGTTGCAGCGCCGGTGGGGGCGCTGCCGGGACCGCGAATGGCAACAGCGCCAACGCCAGCGCCAGTGCCAGCGCGCGCAGCGTTGGCCGCAGCCGGCTCAATTCGCGGCACCGTCGGCCGGCTTGGCGATGCGTATCTGGTCGCCGTCCTTGAGCTTCGGCAGATCGCCGATCACCACACGGTCGCCGGGATTCAGGCCGGCGATCACCGTCTGGTCCGCACCATTCTTCGCACCCAGCTTCACGGCGCGGCGCTCGACGATGTCGCCCTTCAGCAGGAACACCGCACCTTTTTCGCCGCTGCCGAGCACGGCGGCTGCCGGCACGATCACGCCGGTCGGGGCCGCGGCACCAGCGGCCGGCGCATCGCTGAGGAACGACACGCGGGCGCCCATTTCCGGCAGTACGCGGTCATCGCGTTCCTTGAACGCCACGCGGACCTTGACCGTTGCCTTGGTGCGATCGGCCGTCGGAATCACTGCGATCACCGAGGCCGGAATGCTCCAGTCCGGGTAGGCGTTCAGCTTGATGATCGCCGGCTGCCCGGACTTGACGCGATTGATGAAGTTTTCGTTGACGTCGACCTCGACTTCCAGCGAATCCATGTCGACGACCGTGCCGATACCGGTGCGCGTGAAGCCGCCGCCGGCCGACAGCGGCGACACGATTTCGCCGACCTGTGCTGCCTTCACGGTGATCACGCCGGCAAACGGCGCGCGTACTGTGGTGTCATCGAAGCTGCGCTGCGCGACATCGACGGCCCGTGCCGCGACGGCTGCGTTGCGTTCGGCAGTGGTCAGGCTGGCGCGCAAGCTGTCGAGCGTGGTCTGCGCCGTATCCAGCTCGGCGACGCTGATGAACTTCTGCTCGACCAGGCCCTTGCGGCGCACCACGTCGCGCTCGGCATTGGCGACATTGACCCTGACCTGCGCCGCCTGCGCCTTCGCGGCATCGAATTGCGCGCGGCTCTGCTCCAGCGAAGCACGGATGTTGGTGTCATCGAGCCGGGCGACGATCTGGTTGGCCTCGACCCGCGAGCCTTCCTCGATCAGCACTTCGGTGACCAGGCCAGTGATCTTCGACGAGACGGTGGCGGCTCGTCGCGCAACCACGTAGCCCGCTGCATCGAGCAGCGAGCCGCCGGCCGGGCCACCGCTGGACGCCGGCCGCGCCGTGGCCACGGTCACCGCCATGCCGGGTGGCGGCTTCAGGTACAGCCAGGCGCCAGTGCCGATCAGGGCCAGCACAACAACGGCGATCAGCCACTTCAGCCACGGCCGACCCTCGTCATCGGGGTCGTCCTGACTGCGGTCGATCTTCAGCTGATTCAGGAGTGCTGCGCGGTCGTCCATCGGAAGGCAGGGGAAGATCGAAAGGTTTGCCGTGGAGCATAGCGGCAAGCCGGGTCGCGACGGTTGCACGACCGTTTCGATACGGCCGGCGCGTCCTTGCGCCGGCCTCCTGCAGCCGACTTACTTGGCCCGCTTCACCCGCACCATCATGCTGGCGTAGCCGCGCACCAGGTTCGACTGCACGCGCTCCGGCTCGCCGAGCACTTCGATCGTCGAGAAACGCGGCAGCAGCTCTTCCCAGAGGATCTTCAGCTGCAGCTCGGCCAGCCGGTTGCCCATGCAGCGATGCACGCCGTAGCCGAACGACATGTGCTGGCGAGCGTTGTCGCGGTCGATCAGGAAGGCATCCGGGTTGGCGAACTTGCGTTCGTCGCGGTTGCCGGAGGCGTACCACATCATCACCTTGTCACCCTTGCGGATGAACTGGCCGCCCAGCATCGTGTCGCAGGTCGCCATGCGCCGCATGTAGGCCAGCGGCGTCTGCCAGCGGATGATTTCCGAAACCATGTTCGGGATCAGTCCCGGATCGGCCCGCAGCTTGGCCATTTCTTCCGGGTAGCGGTTCAGCGCCAGCACGCCGGCCGACATCGAATTGCGCGTCGTGTCGTTGCCGCCGACGATCAGCAGCGCCAGGTTGCCGAGGAACTCCATCGGCCGCTTGACCAGATCCTTGGTGTCGTCATTGCCCTGCATCAGGCTGATCAGGTCGAAGCCGGGCTTTTCGCCAGCAGCGCGACGGGCCGCCTTGTCATGCCACAGCCGCGTGAAGTGGCTGGCCATGTCGGCGACGCCGATGAAGGTCTCGTCGGTATCGGCCGTGCCGCCGGTGGCTTCGGCGCTGCCGGCCGCGAGGTCGGACCAGTAGACGAGCTTGTGGCGCTGCTCGTACGGGAAGTCGAGCAGCGTCGCCAGCATGCGTGCGGTCAGCTCGATCGACACCGTCGGCACCCAGTCGAACGGCTGGTCTTCCGGCAGGCTGTCGAGCACGTCGCGCACGCGCGAGCGGATCAGCGCTTCCATGTCCTGCAGGTTCTTCGGCGCCACCACGTCCTGCACGGCCTTGCGCTGGGCGTCGTGACGCGGCGGGTCCATGGCAATGAACATTTCCACGCCAAGGCCTTCCGGCGGATCGCCCATGACGATGAACGGCTCGGCCGAGAACACCGCGTGGTTCTTGTCGACGGCGAGGATGTCGTCGTAGCGGGTCACCGACCAGTACGGGCCGAACGGGCTGTTCGGCTGGTAGTGCACCGGCGCTTCGTCACGCAGGCGCTTGAAGTACGACTGCCACAGCCCCTGCCGGAACAGGAACGGATTGCTGACGTCGATCTCGGTCAGCGCCAGCTGTTCCACCGGCGGCAGCGGCGTTTCGACCGGCGGCCGCACCGGCGCCTGCTTCAGCGCGCGCTGCTTGGCCTTCAGGAACAGGTGCGCGCCCTTGATCTGCAGCGGGATCGGAATCGTCGCCTGGGCCTTGGTGATCGCCTGCTCGGCCAGCCGCCGCAGCGTCGGATTCAGCGTCGTGGGCAACAGGGTTCGAGTATTCACATCTGGTGCTCGGGCAGGTGGACGCGCAGACCATCGAGCGCGCCGGTGGTCTGGATCTGGCAGGCGAGGCGCGAGCCGGGCTGCACGTCGGGAGTCAACTCCAGCATCTGCTTTTCCTCGGCGTTGCGCGGGCCGACGGCGGCCAGCCATTCGCGATCGATGATCACGTGGCAGGTGCCGCAGGCGCAGGCGCCGCCGCAGTCGCCGTCGATTCCCGGCACGCGGTTGTCGCGCGCCAGCTGCATCAGCGAGGTGCCTTCGGTCAGAGGAATGTCGCGCGACGTGCCGTCGTGCTGGATGAAAGTGATCGTGGCCATGGTGTTATCGGTCTGAATGCCCGGGTGGCGGGCGGCATGATCTTGTGCTGACGCCATGCTGGCGACTATGTTCCGCCGGCCCATTAACTTGTGAGTTCAGCTCAGATGCGTGTTGCCGGTGCCCCGCCGCGTTCAGACATGCCAGCCCATGTGCTGGCGCAGCTGCTCGATGCGCCGGCGCTGGAAGACGGCGCGGCAGCGCGTTTCCATCAGGTGATCGCTGCGCATGGGCAAACGCTGGCGGCGATCGCGCGGGGTGGGGCCCGGGTGCCGCTGCACTGGTTCCACGAGGTCTATCCGGCGCTGGATGCCGAACAGGCGGCGCGGCTCGGCTATCTGGCCGGCGAGCAGGCGCGGCTGACCTCGTTCGCTTCGTTGAGCCTGCCGCTGGTCAGCGCCGGATCGGTCGCCGAGGTGCTGCAGCTGCTGACCTTCATTCCGCTGATCTCGAACAGCCTGACTGCCCGCTTTGTGACCCGTGGCGAGGATGTCGTGGTGATGCTGACCGCGAACTCCGGCGATCCGGTGCTCGACCGCTTCCCGGTGTTCTACAGCGCAGCGGCCATGCTGCGGCTGCTGCGCATCCTGGTCGACAGCGATGCGCCGGAGCTGAGCATCCACATCGCCTGGCCGCAGCCGGATGCGTTTCGCGATCATCCGGAAGTGCAGGCCGGCCGGCTGCAGTTCGATGCGCTGGTGCATCACATCGTCGTGCCGCGGGCGACGCTGGAAGCGGTCTGCCGGTTCTCCGATCCGCTGGCCTATCAGGCAGCGCTGCGCAGCCTGCAGGCGCAGCTGGCGGATCTGCACAGCACCGACGACATCGTCGCCCGGATCAGGCTGCTGCTCGACAGCCCGGCCCAGCTGGTGACGATCGACGATGCGGCGGCGCGTCTGCATGTGTCGGTCAGCACGCTGAAGCGGCGGCTGGCCGAAGTCGGCACGAACTTTCGGGCGCTGCGCGACGAGGTGCTGAAGGAGCGGGCGCTGATCATGATGACCGACGCCTCGATGACGCTGGAATCGACGGCCAGCGCGCTCGGCTACAGCGATCTGGCGAATTTTTCGCACGCCTTCAAACGCTGGACCGGCGTGTCGCCGGGCGCGTTTCGCCGGCAGGCGCATGACGCGGCCAGCTGAGTTCGGGCACGCCTGAACGCGGTTTCAAGCCTGTCGCCGCGCTGCAACAATCGGCCCCGACAATGCGCGCGAACCCGAGACAGCGAGGCGCGCGCAGATGGCACGCAACAGCAGCACCGGCCCGAAGGCGGGCCGCAAGGTGGTCAGCAAGGATGACGCGTCAGGCACCGGCGCCAAGCCGCCGAAGGCCGACAAGCCGCAGTTCCACTACCGCACGATCTGGCTGTCCGACATCCATCTCGGCACGGCCGGCTGCAAGGCGGAATTCCTTACCGATTTCCTCAAGCGCAACCACTGCGAAACGCTGTATCTGGTCGGCGACATCATCGACGGCTGGAAGCTGAAGAAGTCCGGCTGGTACTGGCCGCAGGAACACACCAACGTCATTCGCCGGGTGCTGACCAAGGCCAAGCGCGATACCCAGGTCATCTACGTGACCGGCAACCACGACGAATTCCTGCGCAAGTTCGTCGACTACCGGCTCGAGATCGGCAACATCAAGCTGGTCAACGAAGCGATCCACGAAACCGCCGATGGCCGCCGCCTGCTGGTGCTGCACGGCGACTACTTCGACGTCATCACCCGTTACCACCGCTGGGTGGCGCTGGCCGGTGACGTGGCCTACGAAACGATGATGAGCGCGAACTACTGGTTCAACCGCGTGCGCGCGATGGCCGGCATGCGCTACTGGAGTCTGAGCGCGTTCGCCAAGCAGAAGGTCAAGAACGCGGTGTCCATAGTCTCCAGCTTCGAGGAAGCGGTGTCACGCGAGTGCAAGCGCCGCGAACTCGACGGTGTGGTCTGCGGCCACATCCACCACGCCGAGATCCGCGACATCAACGGCGTGAGCTATCACAACTGCGGCGACTGGGTGGAGTCCTGCACCGCGCTGGCCGAAGACTTCAACGGCAACATCTCGGTGATCCGCTGGGTCGACATCGACCACCTCAACGAGCGCCCGAACGTGACGCCGCTGCGGTTGCCGCGGGTGGCGAAGAAGGCGGCGTAGAGCGGCCTGAGCAGAGGTGCGGGCCAGCCCTGTCGGGTGGTCACCCGGATGACGAGCACGTAACAGCGAAGCCTATCCTCGGGCCACGCTCACTCGTCGACCGGAGTACCCAATGCCCGCCCTGATGATTGCCCTCGTCAAGATCAAGGACGCGGCCAAGATGCCGCAGTATTCCGCGGCGGCAGCGCCCACCATCGTGGCTGCTGGTGGCGTGATCATCGGCCGCGGCAAGCATGTGGAAGCGCTGGCCGGATCGCTGGACCTGAGCGCGGCGCTGATCGCCCGTTTTCCGTCCGCGGCCGCCGCGCACGACTGGTATCACTCGCCGGCCTATCAGGCGCTGATCTCGCTGCGCGACGAAGCGATGGTGCCGACCTTCTTCGTGCTCGAAGAGCCGGCCTGAGTTGGCACACGGGCCGGCTTTCGAGTTTGATTTCGGGCCTGTTCTGCTTCAGACCTCGTGGACGAACAGGCTGCGCTCGAAGCGCAGCTGCGGCCAGAACACGCCGTCCTCGGCGCGTTCGCCGGCGCCGATCACCATGATCGGAAACGCGCCGGCCGGAAGCTTCAGCAGCTTCGACACGCGCACCTCGTCATAGCCTTCCATCATGCAGCTGTCGTAGCCGTGGGCACGCAGCGCCAGCACCAGGTTTTCGCAGGCCAGCGCCGTGCTCTTGGCGGCCCACAGGTCGACTTCCGCCTTGGTGTACGGCCCGCGCGGCACCGGCGCGACGATGCCGCCCGCGGCAATCGCCGCCTTCTTGACCATCGCGAACGAATTCAGCGGCCCCGGCGTGTACATGTACGGGATCAGCTGGTAATAGCGCTTCACCAGCGGCGGCACGTCCGGCATCGGCCATTCCTTCAGCATCTTGCGAGCGAAGTCGTGCACACGATCGGTGTGGGCAACGCAGACGATCAGCTCCGACGCGGTCTTCGCCGCCAGCTGGCTCATGCAGGCTTTGACCAGCCTGGCCTTCTTGTCGGCCGAGCGAACCACGTAGAACGACCAGGGCTGCAGGCCCGATGAGCACGGCGCCAGCATCGCCAGATCGAGGCAGTCGTCGAGCACTTCGCGCGGGATCGGCTTGGCGGTGAACTTGCGCACCGAACGGCGGCCGGCGACCACGCGGCGGAATGCGTCGATGTCGATCTGCTTCGGCGCCGGCTCGTAGTAACGCGGCTTGCCGTCGATGACGATGGTGGCCGGGGCAGCACTGCTGGCGGCAGGCGTCTTGCCCGCTGCGCGGCTTGCCGTTTTCGCCGCGCTGGCCTTGGTCTTGGTCGTGGCCGCAGCAGGTGCGGGTGCAGCCTTCGCAGCCACGCGGCGTGGGCGGGCTTTCGGGGTGGCGGGAGGGGTCGAGTCGGTCATGGCGCAGGGAAGGGGAGTACGGTCAGGCCGCAACTCTAGCGAAGCTGCGCTCACAGGATCTTCCGATCATGACCGGTCGCCGCGCGGCCACAGGTAAAATGCCGGTGCTCACGCGGCGCTGGCACTGCGGTTGCGGTAGCTGCCGATGCGTAATCCCCCGTCGCCTTCCTTTCCGCTCCCCAAGATCCCAGACAGATGAACGGCATTTCCCTGACCCGCTACCTCATCGAGGAGCAGCGCTCCAAGGCCCAGATCGCGCCGGACCTGCGGCTGCTGATCGAAGTCGTTGCCCGCGCGTGCAAGACCATCGCCATCGCCGTCGGCAAGGGCGGACTCGGGGACGCGCTCGGCGATGCCGGCACCGGCAACATCCAGGGCGAAGCACAGAAGAAGCTCGACGTGCTGTCGAACGAGATCCTGCTTGAAGCCAACGAATGGGGCGGCCATCTGGCCGGTCTGGCGTCGGAGGAAATGGATCACCCGCATCCGATTCCCGGCCAGTACCCGAAGGGCGGCTACCTACTGCTGTTCGATCCGCTCGACGGCAGCAGCAACATCGACGTCAACGTGTCGGTCGGCACGATCTTTTCGGTGCTGCGCTGCCCCGAAGGCATGACCGGTGCAGAGGACGAAGCCTTCCTGCAGCCGGGTACCACGCAGGTCGCCGCCGGCTACTGCGTGTACGGCCCGTCGGCGATCCTGGTGCTGACCTTGGGCAACGGCACGCACGCGTTCACGCTCGATCGCGAACTCGGCAGCTTCCGGATGACCGGCCGTGACCTGCAGATCCCGGCCGACACCAAGGAATTCTCGATCAACGCCTCGAACGCGCGCTTCTGGGAAGCGCCGGTCAAGCGCTATATCAACGAGATGCTCGACGGCAAGGACGGCCCGCGCGGCAAGGACTTCAACATGCGCTGGGTCGCTTCGATGGTCGCCGACGTGCACCGTATCGTCACGCGCGGCGGCGTGTTTCTGTACCCGATGGACTCGAAGATGAAGGACAAGGGCGGCAAGCTGCGCCTGATGTACGAAGCCAACCCGATGGCCTTCATCGTCGAGCAGGCCGGCGGTGCAGCCACCACCGGACGCCAGCGCATTCTCGACATCCAGCCGTCCGGCCTGCACCAGCGCGTGCCGGTGATTCTCGGCTCGAAGAACGAAGTCGAGCGCGTCACCGGCTATCACGCCGAAGGCTGATGGCCTGCGCGGCCAGCCGGATCGATGGTTGATCCGGCTGGCCTTGAACGTCGCGTGATCGAACGCACCTGCTGACCATGGCA
This sequence comes from Gammaproteobacteria bacterium, assembly GCA_026398875.1. Lineage (GTDB taxonomy): Bacteria > Pseudomonadota > Gammaproteobacteria > Nevskiales > Nevskiaceae > Nevskia. The sequence goes on from JAPLSB010000020.1 coordinate 32,970, forward strand.
GCCCTGCACATCGCCCGGATCCGCGAACGGCTGCGGCAAGCCGGCGCCGCGCCGATCCACGAGCAGCGCCTGCTGCGCCTGTGGCTGCAGGGCAAGGCTCTGATCGGTGCGCCGAGCCTCGACAACTTCCTGCCGCACACCGTCCGGCAGGCGCTGCCGGCACTGGCAGCCGATCTGGCGGCACTGCTGGATCTGCGTTCGGTGCATCCCAGCGAGGACGGCTCCGAACGCCTGCTGCTGGGACTCGGCGACGGCCAGACCATCGAAAGCGTGCTGCTGCCGCGTGACGGGCTGTGCGTGTCGACGCAGGTCGGCTGCGCGGTCGGCTGCGTGTTCTGCATGACCGGCCGCAGCGGCCTGATTCGCCATGTCGACAGTGCCGAAATCGTTGCTCAGGTGGTGCTGGCGCGCAGCCGCCGAACGGTCACCAAGGTGGTATTCATGGGCATGGGCGAGCCGGCCCACAACCTGGACGCCGTGCTCGAAGCGATCGACGTGCTCGGCACCTGTGGCGGCATCGCTCACAAGAAGCTGGTGTTCTCCACCGTCGGCGATCCGCGCGTGTTCGAACGCCTGCCGCTGGGGCCGGTGAAGCCGGCGCTTGCCCTGTCGCTGCACAGCACCGACGCTGCACTGCGCGAACAACTGCTGCCGCGCGCACCGCGCATCGCACCCGAGGAACTGGTGGCGCGCGGCGAAGACTACGCGCGCCGCACCGGCTACCCGATCCAGTACCAGTGGACCTTGCTCGACGGCATCAACGACAGCCCTGCCGAATGCGACGGCATCGTCCGCCTGCTGAAGGGCCGCCATGCCGTGCTCAACCTGATTCCGTACAACGCGGTCGACGAATTGCCGTTCAGGCGCCCGAGCTGGGACCGTGCCGTGGCGATGGCGAAAGACCTGCACCGGCGCGGCGTGCTGACCAAGCTGCGGCAATCGGCCGGGCAGGACATCGACGGCGGCTGCGGGCAATTGCGGGCGCGGGCGGCGGCCGCACGACGCTGCTGATGGGCTGATCGGAGCCACAAGCAGCCGTTGGCCGTTGGCAGCTAACCGATCCTCGAATGACCCTGCCGGCCAAGTCTTTGAGACGCGCCGCGATGGTTTCGAGTGATTTCCAGGCTTGTCGCCACGGCCTGCGTCAGCGGCTTGAAGCCCGACATTGGGATTTCGTAATGAAGGCGTGAGCGCCGCTCCAGATCAGATCGCTAGGCTCCACGCGGGTCTGATCGAGCGCGACATGCATAGCCTGCGAATTGTTCTGGTCATCTCGTCGCTGATGACCGCCGCTTGTCGAGAAGCCGGAACAGCGGCGCCGGCGGTATCACCGGCCAAGGTCGAGCCGGTGAGCGCGGAAGCGAACGTGCTGACCATCACGCTGACCCCTGAAGCACGGCAGCGTCTTGGCGTGGCAACGGTTGAGGTAGCCATGCGGAGCAGCTCGGCCATTCGCCTGACGACGGGTGAAGTCGTCAACGCGCCCATCGGTGCGAGCGATGTGCCCACGATCTCGACCAGCGACTTCGCGGCACTTGCCGGCCGGCAGGCTGCGGCCGATGCCGAACTGCATCGTGCGCGGGCGGCCCTGACGCTTGCGCAGCAGATGGCTCAGCGCGCCGACGCGCTGCTGAGCGAGGAAGCCGGCAGCGCCCGCGTGCGCGACGAAGCGGTCGCTCAACGCGCGGCTGCCGAAGCGGCACTTGCTGCAGCACGGGCACAGCGCGAACTGCTCGGCCCCGACCCCGCGGCCATTCACGGCAAGACAACGCTCTGGGTGCGCGTGCCGGTGATTGCCACCGACCTCTCGCGGCTGTCAGCCGACCAGCCCGCTTACATCGGTGTTCCAGGCGCTGACGCCCCGACGCGCAAGGCGCTACCGGTCCGCACGCTGCCCACGGCGAATCCGGCGGCGGGCACCACAGACATCTACTACCGTTTCGACAATGACGATCAGGCCTACCGGCTCGGTCAGCGCGTCGCGGTCGCCGTGCCGCTGAAGGGATCGGCGCAGGGGCTGGCGATACCGGCGGCGGCGGTGGTCAGCGATATTCACGGCGGCGCATGGGTGTATCGACAAGTCGACGAACGCCACTATCAGCGCCAGCGCGTCGAAGTGGCGAGGCGTGACGGCGACGACCTGATCCTGGCGCGTGGGCTGGCGGCAGGCGACGAGATCGTCACGGCGGGCGCGGCCGAGCTGTTCGGCTACGAGTTCGGCATCGGACGCTGACGATGCTCGCCTGGCTGGTGGAAACCGCGCTGCGCCAGCGCGTCATCGTGCTGGGTCTTGCTGCGGCGCTGATCGTGATCGGCCTCGCCGCATCGCGCGAGGTGCCGCTCGACGTATTCCCGGAATTCGCGCCGCCGATGGTCGAGATCCAGACCGAGGCACCGGGGCTGTCGACCGAGGAAGTCGAGCAGTTGATCGCGGTGCCGATCGAGATTGCGGTCAGCGGTGTGCCGGATCTCGTGACCGTCCGTTCGAAATCAGTGCTGGGGCTGTCGTCGGTGGTACTGCTGTTCAAGCGCGGTAGTGATGCGATCCAGATCCGTCAGCTGGTCCAGGAGCGGCTTGCACAGGTGCGTGCGGCCTTGCCGGTTGCCGCGCGTGCGCCGGTGATGCTGCCGCCGCTGTCCTCGACCAGCCGGGCAATGAAGATTGGTATCTCGTCCACCACACTCGACGTCATGCAGCTGTCGGAACGGGTGCGTTGGACCATCCGGCCAAGGTTGATGGCGGTACCCGGTGTTGCCAATGTCGCGGTCTGGGGCCAGCGCGACCGGCAGTTGCAGATCCTGGTCGACCCGGATCGCCTGCGGATCGCCGGCGTCAGCCTTGCCGAACTGCGCGCAGCGGCGGGCGACGCGGTGCTGGTTGGCGGCGGCGGCTATCTCGATACGCCCAATCAGCGGCTGGCCGTGCAGCAGCGCGGCGCAATCCAGACGGCGGACGATCTGGCGCAGGCGGTGATCCGCCTGCAAGGCGACGCGCCGATCCGCATCGGCGATGTCGCTACCGTCACCGATGGTTACGCCGCACCGATCGGCAGCGCCATCATCAATGACGGCCCGGGCCTGCTGCTGATCGTCGAAAAACAACCGACCGCGAACACGCTGGCCTTGACCCGCAGCGTCGAAGCCGCACTCGCCGAACTGAAGCCCGGGCTCGCCGGTGTCGAGATCGACAGCGAGATCTTCCGGCCGGCGACCTTCATCGAACGCTCGATCGACAATCTCAGCCAGGCGCTGCTGACCGGCTGCCTGCTGGTCGCCGTGGTGCTGATCCTGTTCACCCGCGACTGGCGGCAGGCGCTGATCAGCCTGACGGCGATTCCGCTGTCGCTGCTCGGTGCCGGACTGGTGCTGCTGTGGAGCGGTCAGACGATCAACGTGATGGTGATCGCCGGCCTGGTGATTGCGCTCGGTGAGGTGGTCGACGACGCGATCATCGATGTCGAGAACATCGCTCGGCGGCTGCGGCTGAACCGCGAGGCCGTTGCCCCGCGTTCGTCTTTTGCCGTGGTGCTCGCCGCCTCGCTGGAAGTGCGCTCTGCGGTGGTGTTCGCATCGGCGATCGTGATGCTGCTGTTCCTGCCGATCTTCTTTCTCGACGGTGTGGCCGGTACTTTCTTCCGGCCGCTGGCGGTGGCCTATGTGTTGGCGATTGCCGCCTCGCTGCTGGTAGCGCTGGTGGTGACGCCGGCGCTGTGCCTGATGCTGCTGCCGAAACGGCCGGAAGCTGCAAGCGATACCAAGCTGGTGGCCGGGATCAAGCGGCATTACGGCCGGCTGCTGCCGAAGCTGGTCGCCCGACCGCGGCTGGCGATGGCGGTCGTTGTCGGTGGTCTGGCCATCACCATCGGCAGCCAGGCCGGCTTCAAGCAGCAGTTTCTGCCGGACTTCCAGGAAACCGATTTCCTGATGCACTGGGTCGAAAAGCCGGGTACCTCGATTGAAGCGATGGAGCGGATCACCACAAGGGTGTCGAAGGAGCTGCGGGCAATTCCCGGCGTCCGCAATTTCGGCTCCCACATCGGCCGCGCTGAAGTCGCCGATGAAGTGGTCGGACCAAACTTCACCGAGCTGTGGATCAGCCTCGATGCAGCCGCCGACTATCAGGCCAGCGTGCAGCGCATTCAGCAGGTGATCGCCGGCTATCCGGGCCTGTATCGCGATGTGCTGACCTATCTGCGCGAGCGGATCAAGGAAGTGCTGAGCGGCGCCGGGTCGACCATCGCGGTGCGGATCTTCGGGCCCGATCAGGGCGAGCTGCGCGCCGCGGCCGAAAGGGTCCGGGCTGCGCTGGCGGCGATTCCCGGCGTCGCCGATCTGAAAGTGGAGCAGCAGGTGCTGGTGCCGCAGATCCAGATCCGGCCGCGCCCGGCCGACCTCGCGCTGTTCGGCATGACGGCCGGCGAAGTGCGGCGCCAGGCGC
>JAPLSB010000008.1 GCA_026398875.1 Gammaproteobacteria bacterium
AGGCGAATTATAGGGCCTTTCTCTGCCCTGTCAACACTTTTCGAAAACTTTCTCAAAGCGCCGACTTCTTCTTCCCACCCCTCGAACCGGTGGCCGACTCAAGGGACGCGGAGTATAGACCCCTTTCTGATTTCGTCAACGCTTTTTTCGAAGTTCCTCGTCACCACGACTGCCGATGTTACGAGCACGCACGGTGACAACGCTCAGGCCACCGTCAATGTTGCTCGCACATAGCGACGCGGCCCGACTTGGAGAAGATAGGTATGGCCGGCATTCAAGACGAGCGCTCGGTTTTCGACTTTCTGCTGATCGACCTTGACGGCCCGCTGGTCGATCAAGCGATTCCCCTCACCGTTGCTTCCGACGAGACCGGCCTCCTTGAGAATCGCGGCCAGAGACAATCCCGCCGCCGGCACGGCAATAATCACTTCGGGAATATCCGTCGGCATTTGCCCTTGCGCAAATTGCGCGACGAAAGCTTCCACTGCCGCCGGACCAGCAGCCGCACCATGAAAGCGACTGACAATCTCCGAGCCGAGCGCCAATTTGATGTCACGCGGGTTCGCACCATCCGCCACGGACTGCTTGAGCGCCGCCAACTCAGATAACGGCCGGAAGCTCAGAAGGTCGTAATAGCGCCACATCAGCGAATCTGAGATCGACATGATTTTCCCGAGCATGTCCTTCGGGCTGTCATTCAGCGAGATGTAGTTGCCGAGTGACTTCGACATCTTCTGAACACCATCGAGCCCCTCGAGAATCGGGACCGTCATGATGCATTGCGGCCGCTGGCCGTACTGCTGCTGCAGCTGGCGGCCAACGAGCAGGTTGAACTTCTGGTCGGTTCCGCCCAGCTCGACATCCGCTGCCAGCGCGACCGAGTCATACCCTTGCAGCAGCGGGTACAGGAACTCGTGGATCGCGATTGGCTGGTTGTCTCGGAACCGGCGAGAAAAATCATCGCGCTCCATCATGCGCGCGACCGTGTGCTGCGCAGCCAGCCGAAGCATCCCTTCTGTACCTAGCGTGTCGAGCCAACGGCTGTTGAACTCGATCGTCGTCCGCTCTGGATCAAGAATTTTGAACACCTGCTCCTTGTAGGTCAGCGCATTTTCTTCGACCTGCTCCCGAGTCAAAGGCTTGCGAGTTTCATTCTTGCCTGTCGGATCACCGATCATTCCGGTGAAGTCGCCAATCAGGAAGATTGCCTCGTGACCGGCCTCCTGAAACGCACGCAGCCGGTTGAGCAGCAGCGTGTGGCCGAGATGGAGGTCTTTCGCGGTCGGGTCAAAACCCGCCTTGATTCGCAGCCGCCGACCCTCGATTCCTGCCTTTTCAAGGCGAGCGCGCAGCTCCGCCGCAGGGATGATTTCTTCGGTTCCGCGTTCGATCTCTTCGATATTCACTGGCTTCTCGCTGCACCGACGACATGGCGGCGCGAAATTTGCGGATACAGGACGTACAAAATGCCCGGTGTGATCAGGATTACGTGAAAAATTGCCAACGACCTGTTTTTATGTTTTGTTACGGTCACTCGGATCCGCATGCTAACGAAGATATGCAGCGGTCCTCTTGCCAGCGCAGTCGCAACGCGCCTCAATTCGTGGGTTTTTATGTCAGGGAATTATAACTCCGCAGGTAGAGCCTCAAGCTCGTCGCTGCGCCGGCTCACTGTCCTCGCCACTTTCCTGGGCGTTGCCGCAGCAGCCAGCTTCGCCCTGAGGCCATCAGGCAGGATTGATGAGCAGCAGATGGTCGCTGCAGATGCTGTTGGCATCGAGCCTGCGGCTGGCACGTCCCAGCTCGGTTTTTCGAGCCCGGCTGTTGTCGCTCCGAATCCGCAATTTGAAGACATCATTCAAAACGCAGTTTCCGACGCGCTTGCCGTTCCGGAACCGGCAGCCTGGACACAGGTTCGTGTCGCAAAAGGCCAGAGCCTTTCGAATATCTTCGAAGAAGTCGGCCTCCCGCCGCAGGACTGGATGTTGATGACGCGGCTTGGCGGCGACAGCCCGCAGCTGAAAAAGCTGAAAGCGGGCGACGTGTTGAACATGCGCATCGTTTCCGGGCGGCTTGAAGAGCTGACCTATGCGATCGACGAGATGCGCACGCTAAGCGTTCGTCGACGCGGTGTCGGATACGAGTCAATCACGCTGTCAGCCGCATTCGAACGTCGTCAGGCCGAAAGCGTCGGCAGAATTCGCAGCTCGCTGTTTGCCGATGGCCGCAAGGCCGGCATGTCGAACCGGATGATTCTCGAATTCGCCGACATCTTTGGCTACGACATCGACTTTGCGCAGGATCTTCAGGAAGGTGATCGTTTCGCGGTGATTTACGAGGACATCTTCAAGGATGGCCGGAAGCTCCGCGAAGGCGACATCCTCGCCGCTGAATTCACCAGTCAGGGCAAGACTTACCGCGCTGTGCGGTTCGTCGATGCCAGCGGTCGCGCCGGGTACTACACACCAGCTGGTGAGTCGCTGCGCAAGGCATTCACGCGCACACCGGTCGACTTCGCCCGAATCAGCTCAGGCTTCAATCTCAAGCGTCGTCACCCGATCCTGAACATCATCCGCGCCCACAAGGGCGTCGATTACGCTGCAGCAACAGGTACGCCGGTGCACACCACGGGTGACGGCAAGATCGAATTCGCGGGCCGCAAGAGCGGCTACGGAAACGTCATCGTTGTTCGTCACAGCGGCAACAACCAGACGCTTTATGCGCACTTGTCACGGTTCAAGCCTGGGGTAAGGGTTGGTTCCAAGGTCCGCCAGGGACAAATCATTGGCTTCGTCGGCTCGAGCGGTTTGGCGACGGCGCCGCATCTGCACTATGAATTTCTGGTCAACGGTCTGCACAAGAACCCGATCACGGTGACGCTGCCGCGCGCATTGCCGCTCAGCGCTCAGTCGCTTGCGCAGTTCCGAACGCTGACCGCGCCATTGATTGCAAAGATCGATGCGCTGGACGACGGGAACGTCGCATCGTCGCGTTAAGCCTTCAAAGTCGCATCGATGCCTGTGGCTACCGCGGACCGCTATATCGGTCTGATGTCAGGGACCAGCGCTGACGGCATCGATGCGGTAATGGTCGAGTTCGACCTAGGTCGTGCGATCTCGGTGGTTGGCCAGATTCATCACGACTATCCGACTGCCCTGCGCAGCCGCTTGATCGAGGTGTCGATCGAGCAGCCGGCCATCACCCTAAGCGAGTTCGCAACACTGGAGATGCAGATCGGCGACGCCTTTGCCGAGGCGGCAGCTTCCCTCATCGCCAGCTGCAAGGTCGACCCCCGGACGATCCGTGCGATCGGCAGTCATGGCCAGACCATGTTCCACGACGGCCCGACAGGCAGGACGCTGCAAATGGGTGATCCCAGCAGGATTGCCGCAGGTACCGGCATCGCCACCGTCTCGGACTTCCGCCGCCTTGATCTTGCGCTAGGCGGACAAGGCGCACCGCTGGTTCCGGCGTTTCATCAGGCGCTATTCAGCCATGCAGAAGAAGATCGCTGCGTGCTCAACCTGGGCGGGATCAGCAACATCACCACGCTGCCGTCGAACGGGCGGGCGCCGGTGACTGGCTTCGATACCGGGCCTGCGAACGCCCTGATGGATGAATGGGCACAGCGCTGTTCAGGACAAGCGTTCGACGAAAACGGGGCCTTTGCTGCACGTGGCTGCGTCAATGAAGCGCTGGTCGCGGCACTGCTGGATGATCCGTATTTCGCGCTGCCCGCCCCGAAGAGCACGGGCCGCGATTACTTCCGGCTTCGGTGGGCGACAGCCCGATACCCGAAGTTAAACGAGCTCAAACCGGAGGACGTACAAGCGAGCCTTGCTCAGGTCACGGTCCGAAGTGTGGCTGCGGCAGTTGTCGATGCACTACCAGCAACAGCACGGTTGATCGTCTGTGGTGGCGGCGCAAGGAATCTGGAACTGCTGCGTCTGCTGGCACTGGCGCTACCGAACGTGGCCGTCGAGACCAGCACCGCACATGGCTTGGAACCGGAATGCATCGAAGCAGCGGCATTTGCCTGGCTGGCGATGCGTCGAATCAACGGTCAGACCGGCAATCTGCCGAGCGTGACCGGCGCCCGTTCCGCAGCGGTCTTGGGATCAATCCTGCAGCCGCCAGCTTGATTGTGCGTGGCTGCGGGCTGCGCCGTGCGCAATAAACGCGTCGCGAATCAGACGGAAAACGACGAACCGCAACCGCAGGTCGTGGTGGCGTTCGGATTGCGGATCACGAACTGCGCGCCGTCCACGTCGTCCTTGTAGTCGATCTCGGCACCGCTCAGGTACTGAAGGCTCATCGGGTCGACCAGCAAAACAACGCCGCCGTTCTCGACGGACAGGTCGCCGTCCTCGAAGTTCTCGTCGAACGTGAACCCGTACTTGAAGCCCGAGCAACCACCGCCGGTGACAAACACGCGGAGTTTCAGCGCCGGATTGTTCTCTTCGACCAGCAGTTCCCGCACCTTGCCAGCCGCTGCAGCGGTAAAGATCACTTCAGATTCTGTGGTTGCCAGTGCGTCGTTGCCGTCCATCGTCAATCTCCAGTGAAACGTCAGCCCTGCTTGCTGCGGCGCGCGTCCTGCAAGTCGAGTACGGCCGATTCGGACCGCGTACCGGTCGCAACCGTCGACGCATCATGCACCAGTTGGCCATTGATGGTGGCACCCGGCTCCATCTGCAAGACCTTGTAATGAACGTTTCCGTTCACGCGAGCCTTGCCGTTCAGCAGGACCTTTCCGCTGGCATGGACATCGCCAACGATGCTGCCGTTGAGGATCAGATTCGGAACACGGACATCGCCTTCAACCGCGCCGGACTCGCTGATCGACAGCGTTGCCGAGGCATCACCACCGGACACGCTGACCGTACCCTTGATTCGGCCGTCGACATGCAGGCCACCAGCGAAACGTACATCGCCGAGGATTTCCGTCTGGCGGCCGATCAGCGAATCGACCGAACCACCCTTGCTCGCGGACTTGGTATTGCCACCCAGGAAACTCTTCATCAGTCGTCGGTCTCCTGGACGATCTTTGACCACTCGTATTCTTCTTCGACCTCCGGCTTACCGTCGGCACCCGGCTGCAAGCTGACAATGGCGCGCAACGGCCGGAATCCTTCCGGCAGGCGCATTTCGCCGCTGAACTCTTCGAAGTACTTGAATGAAAATACCAGATTTCCGTCCGTGCTCACTGCCCCTTTCACCGCGACGTCAGCCAAATTGAGGCTTCGCTTCTTGCCGTCTTTCAGACCGTCGATGACCAGACGCGCGGCACCGCCCACGCGCTTTTCGCTGCGCACAGGCTGAATCAGGACAAGGTCGTAGCGAAAGGCGTTGCTCGGGGTCTTGAGGCGTGTCACCCGGAACTCGTAGACCCGGACGCCGGCTTGCGACTCCTGCGGTGAAACGATGCCGCGATAGAACGCCAGTTGCTCGCGTAGCTCCGCAGACTCTGCCTGCAGCTGGCCGAGCGACCGTTTGACCGCCACGCAGGCGCCATCATCGATCTGCTGAGATCGGCTCAGATAAGCGAGCTGATCACGCAAAGCATCCGCATCCGCTCTTGCTGCACGCAACTGCCGATTGAGCTGCCGACGCTCGGCCAGCAAGCGGTCGCGCTCGCTGGTTGCCGCAGCAAAATCCGAAACCGTCGCCGCACGGGTATAGCGATACGCCGCAAATGAAACCAGCGACGTCAATGCGACTACGGCAACGAGGACAAGGCGCCGCCGATTCGGCCGATCCGTGGTGACGACGACGCGGTGCCGCAAGTCCGACATCAGGGAACCAGCGGCACGCCGTCGAGTGCCGCTCGCTCGTCGAAACCGAACATCAGGTTGAAGCACTGCACGGCCTGGCCGGCAGCGCCCTTGACGAGGTTGTCGATGGCCGACAGCACCACCACGGTGTCGCCACCCTGCGGGCGATGGACCGCGATCCGGCACAGGTTCGAGCCGCGCACCGAACGGGTTTCGGGGTGCGCTCCGGCCGGCAGCACGTCGACGAACGGCTCGTCGCGGTAACGGGCTTCGAACAGCGCCTGCAGATCGACGTCCTTGTTCAACAACCGGCCGTACAGCGTGGCGTGAATGCCGCGGATCATCGGTGTCAGGTGTGGCACGAAGGTGAGCTTGACCGGCCCGGTCGAAGCCCGCGTCAGACCCTGCTCGATCTCCGGCAGATGACGATGTCCGGCAACGCCGTAAGCCATCAGCGTGTCGGCACATTCGGCGAACAGCGAACCGACCTTGGCTTCACGGCCAGCACCGCTGACGCCGGACTTGCAGTCGGCAATCAGGGTCTGGGTATCGATCAAGCCGTTCTCGATCAGCGGCAGGAAGCCGAGCTGAGTCGCGGTCGGATAGCAGCCGGCGGCAGCGACCAAGCGCGCGCCACGGATCGTTTCGCGATTCACTTCCGGCAGGCCATAAACCGCTTCAGCCAGCAGCTCGGGGCTGGCGTGATCGTGCGCATACCAACGCTTGAACACGGCGGCGTCGCGGATCCGGTAATCGGCGGACAGGTCGATCACCCGCACGCCGCGGTCGATCAGCGCCGGTGCCAGTCTCATCGACGTGGCATGTGGTGTCGCGAAGAACACAGCCTGACAGGCGGCAAGCGCATCATCGTCGGGGGCGGTGAAGCTCAGATCGACGCGGCCGCGCAGATGCGGAAACCAGGCATCGGCGCGCTTGCCGGCTTCGGCGCGCGAGGTCAGCACCTTCAGGCGCACGCCCGGATGTACCGACAGCAGACGCAACAGTTCGGCCCCGGTGTACCCGGTACCGCCGACGATCCCGACTTCAATCACGACCCTTGCTCCAGACAGCCCGCCACGCGGGCCGCGATGATACCGTGCAGGCCCACCTTCAATTCCGGCCTTCGACGATGCTCTGGCTCAAGTCTTTTCACGTCATTTTCATGGTGTCCTGGTTCGCCGCGCTGTTCTATCTGCCGCGATTGTTCGTCTATCACTGCGACGTGACCGCCGAAGCCGAGCACGAGCGCTTTTGCGTGATGGAACGGAAGCTCTACGGAATCGGACTGATCGCGATGATCGGGACCTGGGTGTTCGGCATCGCGACCATCCTGGCGGCCGATCCGGCCTACATGAAAGCGGTCTACATCGACATGAAGTGGCTGCACCCCAAGGTGCTGCTGGCGCTGCTGCTGTCCGGCTACTACGGCTGGCTGAAAGGCCTCACCCGCAAGTTCGCCGCCAAGCAGAACACGAGAAGCCACAAGTTCTACCGGCTGATCAACGAAGTACCGGCCGTGCTGCTGGTGGCGATGGTGATCCTGGTGATCGTCAAGCCGTTCTGAGGCCACGCCGCGCAACAAAAAAGCCCGCGATGTTCGCGGGCTTTTCGTTGCCGATCCGCGACTTCAGCTTTCGCCGATCTCGCCCATCGCCGACTGCATGTAGTTCTGGATGCCGATCTTCTCGATCAGGCCCAGCTGCTCCTCGATCCAGTCGATGTGGTGCTCTTCACTTTCCTGGATGGCCACCAGCAGCTCGCGGGTGACGTAGTCCTTGACGGCTTCGCAATGGGCAATCGCGTCGCGGTACAACGGATGCGCCTCGTACTCAAGCTTCAGGTCGCACTCGAGGATTTCCTTCACGTCCTCGCCGATGTACAGCTTGCCGAGGTCCTGCAGGTTCGGCAGACCGTCGAGAAACAGGATGCGCTTGATCAGCTTGTCGGCGTGCTTCATCTCGTCGATGGACTCGCCGTACTCGTACTTCTCAAGTTTCTTCAGGCCCCAGTTGCCGAAGATCCGGGAGTGCAGGAAGTACTGGTTGACCGCCGTCAGCTCGTTCTTCAGCGCCTGATTCAGGAATTCGATGACTTTGGCGTCGCCGCGCATGGTCGTGTCCGGGTTGGAAAGTGCCCGCAGTATAGGCAGGCGCGTCCCAAGCAACAAGATTAACTTGTTGTATTTGTTGTTTTTTCTAAAGCTTTTGCGTGTGATTCGCGATTCGCTTCAAAGCGCTTTCGCCGCAGTCGATCAACAGGCCGCCGGAGCGCCGAGCGGCATGCCCAGATCACGGTTCATCGCTGCCGTCGACGGCAGCGCCGAAAGCGCCTGAGCCAAGGTTGCGCGCGCGGCCGGAACACACTTGCCGCAGCAGGTCCCGAGCCCGGTCTCGCGGCTCAGGTCGCGCAGCGAGATCACCTCGCCGTGCTCGACCGAGCGGCGGATGGTCTTGTCCGAAACAGCCTTGCAGACGCAGATGATCATGGACTCAACGTTAAAACGTAATGAGAATGATTGTCAATCGACCTCGCATCGGATAACGTTGCTCAAGGCCGAACAGTTCTCATTTGCAGCCTGACGGCCATTACCGAAGCGCAACCCCTGCCCATGAGCCAACACGGCGGGCACGTTCGCGAACGCCACGAGGCGCCACGAAGGCGCCCGACACCAACGAGAGAGATGTGACATGCAGAACGCAGGCTGGCTGGGGCTGGTCCTTGCCGTGTCGTCGGCAAACGCCGCCGAAACGGTGACCGAACCCGCGGAAGGCGCAACGGTCGAGGTTGCTGCAACGACCGTCACCACCGACAAGGGCGAAACCGCTGTCGTGCTGAAAGCCGTGACGATCGTCGGCGAAGCCGATGACCTGGCGAACATCGCCGGCTCCGCTCAGGTGCTCGACGCCGACACGCTGCGCGCCAGCCGCGTGTTCACGACATCCGAAGCACTCCGCAAGCTGCCCGGCGTCAGCGTGCGCGACGAGGAAGGCTTCGGTCTGCGGCCGAACATCGGCATCCGCGGCCTGAACCCGACCCGTTCGACCAAGGTACTGCTGCTCGAGGACGGGATCCCGGTGACTTACGGCGTCTATGGTGACAACGCCAGCTACTACCACCCGCCGATCGAGCGCTTCGACCGCGTCGAGGTGCTCAAGGGTGCAGCGGTGAATCTTTACGGCCCGCAGACCATTGGCGGCGTCATCAACTACATCACGCCGATCCCGAGCCAGGCGCTGACCGGAGGCCTGTCGCTGGCTGGCGGCAACCGTGACTACTTTGCCGGCCACGGCACCATCAGCGTCGACGGGCATCGCTTCGATTACGTCCGCAAGCAGTCGAATGGCGCCCGCGACAACACCGACCTGTCGATCGACGACGTCAACTACAAGGGCGTCATCGCGGTGACCAGCGGTCACACGCTGATCGCCCGGGCCAACTACTACCGCGAGAACTCGCAGGTCAGCTATTCCGGCCTGACCGACGCCGAGTACCGCAATTTCGGCGCCCGCTACAACCCGTTCGAGAACGATTACTTCGATGCCTATCGCTGGGGCGCGTCGCTGACCGATGACTGGACCATCGGCCGCGCGCGGCTGACCACCAATGCCTACTTCGCGAACTTTGCGCGCGACTGGTGGCGGCAGGGTTCGACGACCACCGACACCCAGTGCGGCACGGCCTTCCGCGATGCCCGTCTGGCCGGTGCGGCCGTCGACTCCAATGCCTGCAACTCGGTACAAGGCCGCCTGCGGGACTACTACAACGCGGGCATCGAACCCCGTCTGACGCTGCCCTACACCGCCTTCGGTGTCGACAACATCTTGCAGACCGGCGCCCGCTACCACTTCGAACGCCAGGACCGCCTGCAGGTCAACGGCAGCAGCCCGACGGCGCGCAGCGGCAGCCTCGTCGAAGACAACCGGCGCGACACCGACGCGATCAGCGGCTATGCGCAGAACGAAGTGAAGATCGGCCGCTTCACGCTCGCGCCGGGCGTCCGTGTCGAGCACATCAACTTCGAACGGACCAATGTCATCACCGGCGCCGACGGCAACACCGATCTGACCCGTGTGCTCTATTCGTTCAGCGGCTCATACGCGATCAGCGACAGCACCACGCTCTATACCGGCATCCACAAGGGCTTTGCGCCGCCGCGCACCGAGGACATCGTCGATAACTCCGGCGTCGCCGTAGACGTCGACGCAGAATCGAGCATCAACTTCGAAGCCGGCGTGCGCTCGCGGCCGATCCACGGCATCAGCATCGAAGGCACCTACTTCCGCAACGACTTCAAGAACCAGATCGCAGTCGGCAACATCGCCGGCGGCAACGTGCCGCTGGCACAAGGCGAAACGTTGTACGAAGGCTTCGAATTGAGTGGCCGCGCCGACATCGGCAGCTGGCTGCCGGGGCCGCACAACCCGTTTGTCGAACTGGCATGGACGGCCCTGCCGACCGCCGACCAGGAAACCGCGCTGACCCAGGTCAGCAACGGCGCCACCGTGGCCGGCTCAGGTCCAGGCCGCAGGCTGCCGTACGCAGCGCGGCACACGCTGACCTCGACGCTCGGTTACAGCCACAACGGCGGCTTCGAAGGGCGTCTGGAAGCGGTCTACATCGGCCAGCAGTTCAGCGATTTCGCCAATACCGAGACGCCGGCCGTGAACGGCAACGGACTGAACGGCAAGATCTCCGGCAACACGATCTGGAACCTGGCCTTGAACTACACGGTGCCGAATACCGGCTTCGGCATGTTCTTCACCGTGAAGAACCTGTTCGACCAGGTCTATATCGTCGACCGCACGCGCGGCATCGTTCCGGGAGCGCCGCGACTGGTGCAGGGCGGCGTGGAGTACCGCTACTACTGAGTCCGGGCGATCCGCTCAGCCGACGCAGCGCCACTGGCTGCGCTCGGCTGGATCGGCGCGCCGATCAGCGGCGCCAGTTCGCGCAGCG
Source organism: Gammaproteobacteria bacterium (assembly GCA_026398875.1). Classification (GTDB taxonomy): domain Bacteria; phylum Pseudomonadota; class Gammaproteobacteria; order Nevskiales; family Nevskiaceae; genus Nevskia. Next base: position 10,731 of record JAPLSB010000008.1, read on the forward strand.
CGCCGAGGTAGACCTCGCGCTTGAACGACACCACTTCGCTCAGCGGATGCCAGTAGTCGACCCAGCGCCAGTGGTCGAACTCCGGCTTGTCGCAGCGGGTGAAGCAGACCTTCGACTCGCAGCCGGTCAGCCGCAGCAGGAACCATTTCTGCTTCTGGCCAATGCAGACCGGCTGTCGCCCGCGCCGGATCAGGCGCGACGGCAAGCGGTAGCTCAGCCAGCCGGAGGTGACGCCGAGGCACTCGACATGCTCGCGCGTCAGGCCCAGCTCCTCCTCGAGTTCGCGATACAGCGCTGCCTCCGGTGATTCGCCGAACTTGATCCCGCCCTGCGGGAACTGCCAGGCATCCTGACCGATCCGTTTCGCCCACAGCACACGGCCGTCGGCGTGCGTCAGGATGATCCCGACGTTGGGACGAAATCCATCGGCGTCAATCACTTGGAAGCACTTTGCAATCGGATGTTCACGTTCCGATTCTTTCACAGCGTTCACGCCTGCGGCAAACTCCGCCGGCCGTCGCGTCCCGCTACGACGGCGCGTCCTCTAGCCCGGCCCGACCGTCCATGAACCTCGCCGTCTTCGATCTCGATCACACCCTGCTCAACGGCGACAGCGACTATCTCTGGGGCCAGTTCCTGGTCGCCCATGATCTGGTCGATCGCGAGTACTACGCCCGCGAGAACCAGCGCTTCTATGACCAGTACGCGGCCGGAACGCTGGACATCCATGAGTTCGCCGCGTTCTCGCTGAAGCCGCTGACGGTGCACCCGCTGGCGCACATGGAAGCGATCCGCGCCCGCTTCGTCGCCGAATGCATTGCGCCGATCGTGTCGCGCGATGCGCCGGCGCTGCTGGAACGCCATCGCCGACAGGGCGACGAATTGCTGATCACCACGGCGACTAACCGCTTCATCGTCGAACCTATTGCCGAACACCTCGGCGTCAGCCATCTGCTGGCGACCGAGCCGGAGCGCGACGGCGATCGCTTCACCGGCCGGATCCGCCTGTCGAACTTCCGCGACGACAAGGTCGTCAACCTGAAGGCCTGGCTCGCCACGCACCCGGTACGCTTCGAACGGCTGTACGGCTACAGCGACTCCCGGAATGATCTGCCACTGCTGGAATTCACCGACGTGCCGCACGCCGTCGACGCCGATCCGGTGCTGCGTGCCGAAGCCGAAAAGCGCGGCTGGCCGGTGATCACGCTGCGCGGCTGATCAGGCCGCCAGATCGAACAGCAGCAGCTCGGCGTCGGCCGTCGCGGTCAGCGACACGGCGCTTTCCTGCGTGATCAACGCTGCATCACCTTCGACAAGCGGCTGATCCCCAAGCTGCACCGCGCCACGCGCGACATGCAGGTAATGCTGCCGATCCGGGCGCAGCGTCGTGCTCAGCACCTGCCCGGCGACCGGCCAGGCGATCGACAGCCGAGCGTCCTGCAGCAGCCGGAACGGCGCCGCATCAGCTTCGGGTGCCGCGACGACAGTGAAGCCCGTCTTCATTGCCGCGACATCGAGCGCCTTCTGCTGGTAACCGGGTGTCGCGCCGCGAACATCCGGCACGATCCAGATCTGCAGGAAGTGCACCGGCGCGACACCGTCCGCATTCATTTCACTGTGCGCGATGCCGCGGCCGGCGGTCATCACCTGGATCTCGCCCGGCTTCAACACCGAGCTGCCGCCGGTGGAATCCTTGTGCCGCAAGGCTCCGCTGAGTACATAGGTGATGATCTCCATGTCGCGGTGCGAATGCGCCGGGAAGCCGGCTCCGCCGACCACCCGGTCGTCGTTCAGCACGCGCAGTGCGCCGATGCCCATGTACTTGGGATCGTGCCAGCCGCCGAACGAGAAACTGTGGTGACTGTCGAGCCAGCCGTGTTCGGCATGACCGCGGGTATCGGCAGGACGCAGAGTGATCATGGTTTCGAACGGGAGCCTGTGGGTCTGCCTCGACTATAGGGGCGGGCGGCACTCGGTCAATGCCCGAACCCTGGGCGGCCGTGCCGCGCTACCGGGGGACCCGTAAACTAGCGCCACTCCACGTCCCCAGCCGACACGCCTTGTTCATCCAGCCTCCGCGCGCCGTCGACGCGACCCTGCCGCTCCGCATCCGTTACTCGACCGACGCCGCGCCCGAGGCGCTTGCGAGCTTCGCGTACCGCGCGGGCAACGGCAGCAGCGCCGACGGAAACCTGCTGCTGAGCCTGCCGACCCACGACGGCGCGCCGGCTCACGAGCACTGGCAGGCGCCGAATCCGGTCACCCGTCGCAGCGCCTTCGGTGCCCGCATCGCCCACGACGACACGCTGCTGTACGCCGAATGGTCGCTCGACGAAGCCGCTCACGGCGGGATCGAAGCGGCGGCCACCGAAGCCTACCGGCAGATCGCTGTGCTGCTGGCCGACAGCGGCTACCCGCATCCGGTGAAGATCTGGCACTACCTCGGCGCGATCAACGACGGCGCCGGTGACGACGAACGCTACCGCCGCTTCTGCGTTGGCCGCGCCGCGGCACTCGACCCCGGCCAGCCGCTGCCGGCCGCGACCGCGATCGGTCTGCAGACTCCGCCGGACCGGCTGACCGTGTTCCTGCTCGCAGCCAAGGTCGCCGGCACGCGGATCGAGAACCCGCGCCAGGTGCCCGCCTACGAATACCCGCGCGCCTACGGTCCGGCCAGCCCGAGCTTTTCGCGGGCCATGCTGATGCCCTGGGGCCAGCTGTTCGTCTCCGGGACCGCGGCCGTTGTTGGGTACGAAACCAAGCATCCGGAAAACACCGGGGCGCAGTTGCGCGAACTGGCACTGAACCTCGATGCACTGGTCGCGAAAGCCGAGGCCATCGGCGGCCGGCAACTGGTGCCGGCAGCGCTGAAGGTCTATGTGCGACGTCGCGAGGATCTCGCTGAAGTCGAAGCGCTTGCCGCTCGCCTGTTCCCGGCCGACTGCCCGCGCCTGACCGTGCTGGCCGACATTTCCCGCGCCGATCTGCGCGTCGAAGTCGAAGCGCTGTACGACCCGGTGACCCGCGCATGAAGCTGATCTTCGCCGGTACCCCGGCCTTCGCAGTGCCGGCGCTCGACGCGCTGCACGCGGCCGGCCACCAGATTCTCGCCGTGCTGAGCCAGCCGGACCGCCCGGCCGGCCGCGGCCAGAAGCTCACTGCATCGCCGGTCGCCCAGCGCGCCGAAGCGCTGGGTCTGACCGTCCACAAGTTCCTGAAGCTCGATGCCGACGCGCGCGCCGTGCTCGCCGCGCTGCAGCCGGACATCATGGTCGTCGTCGCCTACGGCCTGATCCTGCCGCAGGCGGCACTCGACATCCCCAAGCACGGCTGTCTGAACATCCACGCCAGCCTGCTGCCGCGCTGGCGAGGTGCTGCGCCAATCGCCCGCGCGGTGGAAGCCGGCGACAGCGAAACCGGCATCACGATCATGCAGATGGAAGCCGGGCTCGATACCGGGCCGATGCTGCTGATCGAGAAAGTGGCGATCGACAGCACGACCACCGCCGCCAGCCTGCACGATGAACTGTGCGCACTTGGCGGCCGGCTGATCGTCGAAGCCCTCGCCCGGATCGAAGTCGGCACGCTGCCCGCCACGGTACAGCCGGAAGCCGGCGTGACCTACGCGAAGAAGCTCAGCAAGGACGAAGCAAGGATCGACTGGTCACAGCCAGCTGAGGTCATCGCCCGCCGCATCCGGGCGTTCAATCCGGCGCCGGTGGCCTGGTGTGAGCTGGGTGCTGACCGCGTGCGCTTCTGGAATGCGCGCGCGCTGCCGCTGCCGTCGAATGCCGAACCGGGCACCGTGCTCGATGCCGATGCCCACGGCCTGCATGTCGCCACGGCCGACGGCCGTCTGGTCGTCACCGAGCTTCAGCGTCCGGGCGGCAAGGCGCTGCCGGCCAGCCTGGTCTGCCGGGACTGGAAGCTGAGCGGACAGCGCTTCTCGTGAACGCCGCCAAGCCAGCCCCGATCACCAACGTCCGCGCGGCTGCAGCGAAAGCGGTCGCTGCCGTGCTCGCCGGTCGCAACCTCGACGACGCACTGGCTGCGGTCAGCGCGCCGCTGTCGGCCGCCGATCTGTCGCTGCTGAAAGCGATGGCCTATGGCGTGGTGCGCGAGTACACGGCACTCGACTGGCGCATCAACCAGCTGATGGACAAGCCGCTGCGCAACGAGCCGCTGGTTGCGGCGCTGCTGGCCTGCGGGCTGTACCAGCTGCGCTCGATGCGCGTGCCGCCGCACGCGGCGGTCGGCGAAACCGTGGCGGCCACCGAAGTGCTCGGCAAGCCCTGGGCCAAAGGCCTCGCCAATGCGCTGCTGCGCCGCTACCAGCGCGAGGCCGATGCCATCGACGCGCGAATGCCGCCGGACCCGGAAATTCGCCAGTCGTACCCAGAATGGCTGGTCCGGCAGATCAAGCGCGACTGGCCGGCAAACTGGCGCAGCGTGCTGGCCGCCGGCAACACCCAGGCGCCGATGACCTTGCGGGTGAACCGCCGGCGCGGCGATCGCGATGCGTACTTGCTGGATCTCGACGCCGCCGGCATCGGCTACACCGTGCCGCGCGCCGCACCCGATGCCGTGATCCTCACCGAACCGCTGCCGGTCGAACGGATTCCGGGCTTCGCCGAAGGCCGGGTGTCGGTGCAGGACCTCAGCGCCCAGCTGGCCACCGACATCCTCGAAGCCGAACCCGGCATGCGCGTGCTCGATGCCTGCGCCGCACCTGGCGGCAAGACCGCGCATCTGATCGAGCGCAGCGAAGGGCTCGACGTGATCGCCATCGAAAGCGAAGCGGCGCGCCTTGGCCGGATTCGCGACACGCTGGGCCGCCTGAACCTCGACGCGATGCTGATCCACGGCGATGCCGGCGATACCGCCGCCTGGTGGAAAGGCAAGAAGTTCGACCGGATCCTGATCGACGCGCCGTGCTCCGGCACCGGCGTGATTCGCCGCCATCCGGACATCAAGTGGCTGCGCCGCGAAACCGATATCGCGACGCTGGCCGCCCAGCAGCTGCGCCTGCTGCACGCACTGTGGCCGCTGCTGAAGCCCGAAGGTGCGCTGGTCTACGCGACCTGCTCGATCCTCAAGGCCGAAGGCGAGGACATCGGCCGCGCGTTCATGGAAGCGCAGCGTGAAGCGGTCGAGGAAGTCATCGAGCCATCGCCGTACGGCCCCTGGGGCGAAGACTGCGGGCTGGGCCGGCGTATCGAGCCGGGCAGCGAATTCGATGGCTTCTACTACCTCAAGCTGATCAAGGTGCCGTAGGCACTACGGGAACGGCAGCACCTGCTGTTCGATCGCGCCGAACAGCGACACGCCGCTGTCGTCGAACATCTCGATCCGCACTTGGTCGCCATGCTTCAGATATGGCGTCGATGGCCGTCCGTCGCGCAGGGTTTCGACGGTGCGCAGCTCGACCAGACAGGAGTAACCGACACCGCCATCGCTGATCGCGCGGCCCGGCCCGCCATCGGCGCCGCGGTTCGACACGGTGCCGCTGCCGATGATCGTGCCGGCCACCAGTGCGCGAGTCTTGGCCGCATGGGCGATCAGCTGCGGGAAGCCGAACACCATGTCGGTACCAGCATGTGGCTGGCCGAGGCGCTGGCCGTTGACGCTCGACACCAGCGGCAGCTGCACGCGGCTGCCGTCCCAGGCGGTACCGAGTTCGTCCGGCGTGATGGCCACCGGACTGAACGCGCTCGACGGCTTGGACTGGAAGAAGCCGAAGCCCTTGGCCAGCTCGTCCGGCATCAGGTTCCGCAAGCTGACATCGTTGACCAGCATCAGCAGGCGGATCGTCTCGCCCGCCGCCTCGGCGGAGATGCCCATGGGCACGTCGCCGGTGATCACCGCGATCTCGGCCTCGAGGTCCACCCCGTAGTCCTCGCTGGCGGCCGGGATCGGATCACGCGGCGCAAGGAAGCTGTCGGAGCCACCCTGATAGATCAGCGGCTCGGTCCAGAAGCTCGGCGGCAGCTCGGCACTGCGCGCCCGGCGCACCAGCTCGACATGGTTGACGTAAGCCGAGCCATCCGCCCACTGGTAGGCGCGTGGCAGCGGCGACAGGCAGTCGACTGCATCGAACGCCAGCGTGCCGGCGATCCGGCCTTCGTTGAGATGGGCCGACAGCAGCGCCAGATCGGGGGCAATCGCATCCCAGTCATCCAGCGCTTCCTGCAGCGTCTTGACCTGCGGCACCGGGGCCGCATGCGCCAGATCGCGGCTGACGACGACCAGCCGGCCATCACGGCTGCCATCACGCAAGGTCGCGAGTTTCATCGTGTTCTTGCCTGTTCGCGGGTTCCGCTCGGGAACGTTGCCTCATTCTAGACCCGCTGCGGCAACGCTCGGCAGGCACAGCGTGACGCGCAGGCCGCCGCCATCGGCATTGGCAGCACGCAACTGGCCCCGATGGGCCGTGACGATGCGCTCGACGATCGCCAGGCCCAGTCCGTGGCCTTCGGCGCGGCTGGCATTGGCGCCGCGGAAGAACGGCCGGAACAGGTTTGGCAGATCGGCCTCGGGCACGCCGGGGCCGTGATCGCGGATGGCGATCTCGACCTGGCCATCGACCGCAGCGATGGACAGTTCGATGCGCCCGCCGTCGTCACTGAACTTGATCGCGTTCGACAGCAGGTTGTCGATGGCGCGCTCGAACAGGCTGGGGCTGCCGATGATCGCCGGGATCGCCGGGACCGCGGCCGCCGCCAGATTGATGCCGATCCGCCGCGAATCGGCTTCGACGCGGAAAGCGGCGATCCGCGCCTGCAGCAGCGGCAGCGGCTCGATCGGTTCGAGCGCCATGCCCGGCAGATCGGCTTCCATCCGCGACAGCGCCAGCGCTTCGCCAATGATCCGGTCGAGTCGGCCGATCTCGGCTTCGGCGCGTGCGAAATGCGCCTCGGCGCCTTCGGCCGGGGTGCGCCGAGCGAGATCAAGCAGCAGATGCAGCCGCGCCAACGGCGAGCGCAGTTCGTGCGAAACGTCCTGCAGCACGCCGCGCTCGTGGGCGATCAGCGCCTCGATGCGCGCGGCCATCCGGTCGAAGTCGGCAGCCAGCCGGCCCAGCTCGTCATCCCGGCCGGACCACGGCGCGCCGACCCGGGCCGCGAGGTCACCAGCAGTCATCCGCCGCGTGGCTTCGCCGATCGCGGCCACCGGCCGGGCAATCGAGCGCGCCAGCCACCAGCCGATCACCCCGATCACCAGCGCCGACAGGACGATCTGCACCAGCAGCAGATGCTCGATGCGCGGATGCGGCGGGCGCGGTCCGCGGAACGCGATCAGGTGACGCTGCACGCCGTCGGCCCCGGTCACCGCTTCGGCGGCGACGATCATCCCCGGCCGGGGCCGCAGCACGATCGAGTTGTCAGCAGGAATCCGTTCGAGGATGCGCCGCGTGAACGGCGGCGGCGGTCGGTTCAGCAGGCTGCGCGTGCCTTCGAACAGCGTCGCGTCGATGCCATCGCGCAGGTGCCGTTCACGCCAGTCGTCGAGCGCCGCGACACCACCTTCGGCATAGGCGCGGCTGGCCGTCGCGGCCAGCTCGGCCCAGTCCGGCTCGCCGCGATAGGCGTTGCGGGCAAAGCGTTCGGTGACGAACACGCTGACCATCAAGGTGACGATGTTGGCCGCGACGAACCAGACCAGCAGCCGGCCATAGAACCCGAGCGCAATTCGCTTCATGCGGCCAGCGCCATGATCAGCTGATAGCCCGAGCCACGCACCGCATCGATGCCGGGTGCGTTCGGCGACGCGTCGGCGAGCTTGCGGCGCAGCCGGCTGATGTGGACATCGACGGCGCGATCGAAGCGTTCGATCTCCCGCCCCAGGCCTTCGCGGGTCAGCACTGCCTTGTCGACCACCTGGCCAAGCCGGGTGGCCAGCGCCAGCAGCAGCGAGAATTCGGCACCCGTCAGTTCCAGCTCGCGGCCGTCGAGGCTGGCACGGCGGGTCAGCAGGTCGAGATGCAAGCCACCGACGGTGATCGGATCGGTGCTGCTGGCCGCCGGCCCCGGCCGCAGCCGCGCACGGACGCGCGCCAGCAGTTCGCGCGGCAGGCAGGGCTTGGCGAGGTAATCATCCGCCCCGAGTTCCAGACCAATGACGCGATCAACCGGCTCGCCGCGCGCCGACAGCATGATCACCGGCAGGCCGTGCTTCTGGCGCAGGTCCTTCAGCGTGTCCAGCCCATCGCGGCCGGGCATCATCACGTCGAGGATCAGCAGGTCCGGACGCGGCAGGCCGGGCGCCGCCAGACGGGCCAGTGCCGCCGCGCCGTCGTGCACCGTTTCGACAATGTACGACTCGTGGCGCAGATAGTCGGCGAGCAGGCTGGCGAGATCGCGATCGTCGTCGGCAATGAGGATGCGGCTGGTCATGGCGCTACTGTCTGGCCCCTACCGTAGGCATGCAAGCGGCCCCCGCAGGCTTTACCGAACTTAACGGCGACGCAACGCATCGTGACCCGGCGAAGGCGCTCAATGCTCGGGCAGAACGCGATGGCGGTTCACCCCCCCCCGAAGTCCCCCGAAGTCCCCCGACCCGCTGCGCGAAACCCTCGCCTGAAGGAGACAAACCCCATGAAATTCACCACGAAATCCTCACTCGCCGCCGCGCTCGCCGCCGGCTTTCTGATCGCTGCACCGCAGTTCGCCCAGGCCGAAGCCGATGCGCTGACGCCCGATGCGCCCGGCGAGCACGGCGGCCGCCATCACGGTCGTCATCACGGCAGTCCATTCCTGCACGAAGTGAAATCGTTGGACTTGAGCGATGCCCAGCGCAGCAGCATCCGCACCGCCGTCACAGCCTCGTTCGACGCCGGCAAGGCCCAGCACGAGACGGAGCGCAGCCTGCACCGCCAGCTGCTGACGACCGCACCGGGCAGTGCCGGCTACAGCGCCCTGGTCAACCAGCTGGCCGATGCCGAAGCGAACGCGGCGCGTGATCGGGTGCAGCGGATGGCCTCGCTGAACGGCGAGGTCTACGCCATGCTGAACGCGGCACAGAAAGCCCAGCTGGCCGAGAAGCTCAAGAACCTGCCGGAACCGCCGGCGCGCGGCGAGCGGACCGGCTGGAAGCCGCGCTGAAGCATCAGGTCATCGGCAACGGAACGCTGGCGCCAAGCCGGCGTTCCGCTGTCAGATGGCGGCCGGCGACGACCAGCTTTGGTGATAGTCGCTGCACTCCACGGCGCTCGCGGCATTGCCGATGTCCAGCGCATCGCGCGCATCGATCATCACCGCGTATTCGTCCGTCGCCGCTTTCGGCTGCACCAGCATCCGCCCGAGCGCCTTCGGGTGCGGCCCATGCGTGAAGCCGCAGGGATGCAGGCTGACCATGCCGGGGTGGATGCCGTCGCGGCTGGTGAAGTCGCCGGAGTGATAGAAGATCACTTCGTCGTAGTCGTCGTTGTTGTGGAAGAACGGCACCTTGATCGCGCCCGGATCGGTCTCGAACGGCCGCGGCACGAACGTGCAGACGACGAAGCGTTCGGCGACGAACGTCGTGTGCGCGCTCGGCGGCAGATGGCAGCGGTGCGAGCCCAGCGGCCGAATGTCGCGAACATTGATCCGCACCGGATGCAGCGTGCCGTGCCAGCCCAGCGCATCGAGCGGGTTGTACGGATAGGTGACGATCGACAGCTGCTTGCGCCGCTTGATCAGCACGCGCCAGTCGCCGGACAACGCCGACTGCGCCTTGAACGCGTCATCGATGTGCGGCCGGTCGAGCATCGCGGCATCGAAGATCGCGTGGTCGCCGACCAGACCCTTGTCCGGCAACTGGTAGCTGCTGCCGGTCGCTTCGATCAGCAGCAGCTGCATCGGCGCTGCCATCTCGATGCGCCACATGGTGCCGCGCGGCAGCACCAGGTAATCGCCAGCCGCAATCGCCAGATGCCCGTAATCGCAGTACAGATCGCCATGGCCGGCATGGACGAACAGCAGCTCGTCGCCATCGGCATTGCGCACCAGGTGATCCATGCTGGCGGCGACCTTCCAGAAGCGCAGCCGGCAATGCGCGTTGTGCAGCAGCTCGCTGGCATTCCAGGGGCTGGCGCCGTCGTGCGGCAGCTGCGTGCAGTCGAAGGCCCGCGGTCGTAACGGACCATCCCAGCTGGACCAGCCGGTCGGCGGGCGCGGATGAATCATCTGCGTCGATGGGCCGAAGAATCCTTCCTTGCCGAGTTCGCGTTCGACGGTGCCGGGCGGCAGATCGGCATGGGCCTGCCGCGAAGCAAGGCCTTCGATCTGCGGGAGCTGGATCCACTTGCGCATGATGGTCAGTGCCTCGTGCCGGCATTCGATGCCGATGTTGTGCCCGGCTGCAGCACGCCGCGGCGGATCTGGTCGTCCTCGATCGATTCGAACAGGGCCTTGAAGTTGCCTTCGCCGAAGCCCTGGTTGCCTTTTCTCTGGATGATCTCGAAGAAGATCGGGCCAATCACCGTGCTGGTGAAGATCTGCAGCAGGATGCCGTCGTGCGGCGTGCCATCGATCAGGATGCGCAGCGCGCGCAGCCTTGCGAGGTTTTCGCCGTGGCCCGGTACCCGCGCGTCGGTCTTGTCGTAATAGGCATCCGGGGTGTCCATGAACACGACACCGCGCGCGCGAAGACGCTCGACGGTCGCGTAGATGTCGTCGGTTGCCAGCGCGATGTGCTGGATGCCTTCGCCGCGATAGTCGCGAATGAACTCGGCGATCTGGCTCTGCTCGTCCGCACTCTCGTTGATCGGAATCCGCAGCTTGCCGCAGGGGCTGGTCAGCGCCCGCGACACCAGCCCGGTCAGCCTGCCTTCGATATCGAAGTGGCGGATCTCGCGGAAGTTCGCGATCCGCGTGTAGAAGCCGGCCCAGACGTCCATGTTGCCGTGGGCGACGTTGTGGGTCAGGTGATCGAGCGTGGTCAGGCCGACGCCGACCGGCTGCTGCCCGGCACCCGCAATCGGGATGAAGTCGACGTCGTAGATCGAGCGCTCGCCGTAGCGATCGACGAAATAGAGCACCGAGTTGCCGATGCCATAGACCGCCGGCAGGTTCAGTTCCATGAAGCCCGGCCGGGTATCGAACGGCACTGCACCCTGCGCGACCGCATGCCGGTACGCGGCCGGTGCGTCCCGCACGCGCCAGCCCATCGCGCAGGCGCTGGGGCCGTGGGCGATCGCGAACTGCGCGAAGTGCGTGTACGGCGTGCCGTTGACCAGGAAATGGATGTCGCCCTGCTTGAACAGCGTCACGTCCTTCGAGCGATGACGCGCCACGGCAGCGAAGCCGAGCAGCTCGAACAGCGCATGCAGCTGCGCAACACCCGCTGCGGTCGGCGCAGTGAATTCGACGAACTCGAAGCCGTCGGTCTGCAGTGGATTGCTGGCATCGGTCATCGTTCGGGTTCCAGGTGATTCAGGCGGCCAGCGGCTTCGGCGGGAACAGCGGTGCATGCAGGCCGAGCCGACGCGCTTCGGCCACCGCTGCCTGCAGCTCGTGCGCGGTCAGCCGCCGCAGCGCATGCAGGTTGTCCAGCACGAAGTACTGCGGCTGCACGATGTCGATCCGGTACGGCGTGCGCAGCACCTCGATCAGATCGAACGGCTTCAGCCGCGGCGCACCGCTCAGCGCATGTGCGGTTTCGGCCGGCGACGACAGGATGCCCCCGCCATAAATCTTCAATGTGCCGCCCGGCTGGCGAAGCAGGCCGAACTCCACCGTGAACCAGTACAGCCGTGCCAGGAACACGCGGTCTTCCTTCGACGCCGCCAGGCCGATTCGCCCCCAGGTCTCGGTGAACGCAGCAAAGCCGGGATCGGTCAGCAACGGCGCGTGGCCGAAAAGCTCGTGGAAGATGTCCGGTTCCTGCAGGTAGTCCAGATGCTCGCGGCGGCGGATGAAGGTCGCCGCCGGAAAGCGCCGCGCCGCGAGCAACGCGAAGAATTCGCCGAACGGAATCAGCGCCGGCACGGCGACGACTTCCCAGCCGCTGGCCCGGCGCAGCCGCGCCGACACCTCGGCCAGTTGCGGAATCCGGTCGGCGGGCAGTTCGAGGACGTTCAGGCCATCGATGAACGCATCGCAGGCGACATCGGCAATCGCCAACCGCTGCCGTGCCAGCAATGTTGCCCAGACATCATGCTCGGCAGCGCTGTAGCGCACGCGGCCGTCGGCGTTGGGCAAGCGAGCGTGATAGCGGGAAGGACGTGCGGGGCGCGGCGCCATGGCAACGTTCCGGAGGGTGGTGGCGACGGCTTCAGCGTAGCGCGACCATCCCGGCGTTTTGCTGCAAATTCACACCGGATCAGCTTGATCAGCGCATGATTTCGCTACGCAAAATCGATCTGGAGACGAATCCATGCGCATTGCCCTCGACCGTACCGATCTGCGGATGCTTGCGCTGCTGCAGACGCATGGCCGGATCCCGGTCGTTGAACTGGCCGACAAGGTCGCGCTGTCGGCCACTGCCTGCCAGCGTCGGCTGAAGCGGCTGGAGGATGCCGGGGTGATCGCCCGCTATGCCGCGGTGCTCGACCCAGCCGCGTTCGGACTCGGCATCGAAGCCTTCGTGCGTGTGGCGATCGAGCGGCAATCGAAGGACGCGACGCTGGCCTTCGAAGCGGCGATCCGCGCTCGCCCGGAGGTGCGCGCCTGCTACGTGATGACCGGCGACCAGGATTTCCTGCTGCATGTGCAGGTCGCCGATCTGGCTGCGTTCGCGGAATTCTCGATGCGGGTGCTGATCGGCCTGCCCGGCGTCAAGGACGTGCGCTCGTCACTGGTGCTGGAAGCGATCAAGCGCGACGAGGGCCTGCCGCTGGGGGGCTGACGGGCTGACCAGCGGTCCTCACGCAAAGGCGCGAAGACGCCAAGAAAAGCCACAGCAAGAAAAGCCAAGACGAGAAAGCCGTTCCTTGTCTGTTGCTTCGAGTCTTTGCGCCTTTGCGTGAGGCGCCCGCTCGCAGCCGCTACATCCGCGCGAAGCGGTCTGCCGCGTCGGATAACGACCTGCCAGAAAGATTGATCCTCACGCAAAGACGCAAAGCCGCCAAGAAAAACCGCAGCGAGAAAAGCCAAAACGGGAAAAGCCGTTTTTTATCTGTTCCTTCGCGTCTTTGCGCCTTCGCGTGAGGCCGCCGCTCGCAGCCGCTACATCCGCGCGAAGCGGTCCGCCGCGTCGATCAGCCGGCTCAGCGTGCCGTTCTCGCTGGCGGCGTGGCCGGCGTCGGACACCACCTGCAGGTCGGCCTCCGGCCAGGCGCGGTGCAGATCCCAGGCCGACTTCATCGGGCAGACCACGTCGTAGCGGCCCTGCACGATGACGCCGGGGATGTCCTTCAGCCGGTGTGCGTCATGGAGCAGCTGGTTCGGCCGCAGGAAACCCTTGTTGACGAAGTAATGGCATTCGATCCGCGCAAAGGCTTCGGCGAAATCGTCGCCGCCGTAGCGGGCAATCATGTCGGTCGACGGAATCAGCTTCGATGTCGCGCCTTCCCAGATGCTCCAGCTGCGCGCGGCGTCGCGGCGTACGCCGGGGTCGTCGCTGATCAGCCGCCGGTGGTAGGCGGACACCAGATCGTCGCGCTCGTCGAGCGGAATGGGCGCGATGTAGTGCTCCCAGGCGTCCGGATAGATCCAGCTGCAGCCCTCCTGGTAGAACCAGCGGATCTCTTCGTCACGCACCAGGAAGATGCCGCGCAGGATCAGGCCCAGCGTGCGGCTAGGGTGGGTTTCGGCATACGCCAGCGCCAGGGTCGAACCCCAGGAGCCGCCGAACACGACCCAGGCCTCGATGCCGAGGGTCTCGCGGATCAGTTCCATGTCGGCCACCAGATCCCAGGTGCTGTTCTCGCGCAGTTCGGCATACGGCGTCGAGCGGCCGCAGCCGCGCTGGTCAAACAGCACGATGCGATAGCGCTTCGGATCGAAGAACTGCCGGTGCCAGGGCTCGCAGCCGCCGCCGGGGCCGCCGTGCACGAACACCACCGCCTTGCCCTGCGGATTGCCGCTTTCCTCGACGTAGATCTCGTGCAGGCCGGACACCTTCAGGCGCTGGACGCGGTAGGGCTCGATCGGCGGGTAAGGCTGGGCCATGGGGTTTCGCGGTTGGGTTCGAGTGAATGACATCGGCTGCCTTTAGCTTAACGAGTGATGTTGCTGGCCGGTCCGGGGGCTGACGCTCATCCGATCGACTTCAGAAACCCCCAGAGCAGGATCGCGAAGCCGCCGATCTCCCCTGCCGCCAGCGCCCACATGAAGCCATGGATGGCGAGACCCGGCAGCGTGCGATTGCCGAGCCGATGCGGGCTTCGCAACTGGTTGTCGGTATCGCGCAGCATGCCGTGCAGCACGTAGCTGGCAATCGCCAGCGCAAAGAACAGCAGCGGCACACCGACCGCCCAACGGGTACCGGCCGCATCGAGTGGCGAATACGGCACGAATTCGCGCAGCAGCAAGGCGGAGAACGAATACATCAGCGCCGTGCGATGGGCGATGTCGACGTAGACCGGCGCGGTCGCCGTGTCGCTGGTGGCGATGCAGCGGTACTTCCACCAGCCAGTCAGCAGAGCAGTCATGAAGAACAGGCCCGCAGCCAGCAGGCACAGGGTTTCGGCAGTCATCGGGAGGGTCCGCAAGTCAGTGGGAACGGGGGAATGCGATAGCGATGGAACAATACTTGCGCGCTCGCATCCGCGTTCATTGTCGCCCGTGCGAACGCTGCGCTAGCATCCGCCGAAAACGGCACCCCGCTGCACGATCCGAGCACTGTACGCATGACCAAAAAGCCCCTGATCCTCATCCTGCTGACCGCCTTCTCGGGAGCGCCGTCGGCCGATGAGTTGCACGGGGATGTACCCGGTGCTGCGGCGGCGGCCATCGTCGCGCCGATGGCCGAGGTGCGGCAGGACGATCAGGCATTCCCGACGCCGGACATCATCAAGCCGCGGGTCCGCTTCTGGAAAAAGGTGTTCGCCGAGTGGTCCGAGCACAACAGCGTGCTGCACCCGAAGGACGACTTGTCGAAGGTGTTCCGGGTGCTGGATTTCCGCGCCGATGCCGCCGTGCTGGCGCCGAACGCGCTGGCGGCGAAGAAGAAGCGCGACGAAACAGAAGCGCGTGCCGAAGTCGACGCCACGCTGCGCGCGCTTCAGGCGAAGCTCGACAACGGCGAGCCGATCAATCCGGACCTGCTGCCACCCGACGAAGCGAAGATCTACGCGGCCTACGGCAGCGATCCTGATCCGAAGCGCTTCGAGAAGGCGGCTGACGATCTGCGTTTCCAGCGCGGCCTGCGCGAGCGCACCGGCACCGCGCTGTCGGTGTCCGGCCGCTACCTGCCGGAAATGGAGCGGATCTTCGCCAGCTATGGCCTGCCGACGCGACTCACCCGGCTGCCGCTGGTCGAATCGAGCTTCAACGTCGAGGCCTATTCGAAGGCCGCAGCGGCTGGTCTCTGGCAGTTCATCCCGTCATCGGCGCGCCTTTACATGCGCCTGAACAATGTCGTCGACGACCGTCGCGATCCTTGGACGTCCACCGACGCCGCTGCCCGCCACCTGCGCGACGACTACAACGCGCTCGGCAACTGGCCGCTGGCGCTGACCGCCTACAACCACGGCCGTGGCGGAATCGCCAAGGGTCTGAAGGCGGTCGGCGGAACCTCGTTGAGCGACCTGATCGAGCGTTATGACGCCAAGTCGTTCGGCTTCGCATCGTCGAACTTCTACGCCGAGTTCATTGCCGCCAGCGAGATCGAGCGCGATTACCGCAGCCACTACGGCGAACTGCAGCGCGAACCGCAGCTGCACTTCGACACCGTGCAGATCCGCGACTACGTGCCGTACGACACGCTGCGCAAGCTGGCCGGCGCCGATGACGAGGAATTCCGGCGGCTGAATCCGGCTTATCGGCCACCGGTGGTCGAAGGCAAGCTGCGGGTTCCAGCCGGCGACTGGATTCGGGTGCCGGCCGGCACCCGGCAGCGCTTCGAGCAGGCCTACGCGACGCTGGCGCCGAACCAGCGGCACGACGCTCAGGCCAGGATCACCGAGGTGCACATCGTCAAGCGCGGCGAATCACTGGGACGCATCGCCAAGCGCTACGGCGTGTCGACCCGCGAACTGCTGGCGGCCAACGACATGAGCAGCAGCGGCAAGCTGAAGGCCGGATCGCGACTGCAGGTGCCGATCCGCGATGGCGGCAGCCCGGCACTCGATGACGTGCAGGTGGCCTCGTCAGCGCCGACTCCGGCAGCCGCTGCGAAGCCGACGCGGGTCAAGGCAGCCGCCAGCATTCGTGGCGACCACCGCACCCACCGGGTCCGGACCGGACAGACGCTGGGCACCATCGCGATGCGCTACAGCACCTCGATCCGCAAGATCCGGGAGCTGAACGGCCTCGGTGAATCGGACGTGCTGCGCGCCGGCGCGACGATCAAGGTGCCGCGCAGCTGATCGATGTGCGCCCGGCCGCAAGGACCGGGCGCCGAGGAGCGCTAACGCTTGACGACGCGGGCTGCCGGAATCGCCGCCAAGAGCTTCCTGGCCAGCGCCTCGTAATCACCATCGAAATGGTGTCCGCCGGGCAGTTTCAGCGTGGTCAGCCGCGGGCCGGTCAGCGTGCCGCAGATCGCGTCTTCGTCTTCCTCGCCCCAGACACAGAGCAGTGGCGGATTGCTCGCCACCGATTGCAACCGGGCCACTTCCGGCCGTGTCGGCAGGCCGCCGCTGCTGCTGCCGACCCAGCTGCTCAGGTGGAATTCGAACTGCGCCCGTTCCGCGAGTCCGAGCAGCACGACCAGCGCCAGATCATTGCGGGTGGCCGCCGGCAGGCGGTTCAACGCGAATGGCAGCACATCCGCGCCCTGCGAGTAGCCGATCAGCAGCACGCGCGGCCGTTCCAGCTTCTGGCGGTAATGCCGGATGATCCGTTCGAGATCGCTGGCAAAGCCTTCCGGCGTCCGTTCGGCCCAGAAGTAGCGCAGCGAATCGACCCCGACGACCGGTATTCCGGCAGCGGCCAGATGCGCCGCAAGGTCCTTGTCGATGCCTGCCCAGCCGCCATCCCCGGAAACCAGTACCGCGAAGGTATCGGCCAGCGCGCCGCGCGCCGTGCCCGCGTCGACCTCGATGACCGGCAGATCGTTCAGCGCTCCGGGCGGCGGCGGCAGGCTGTCGTGGCTCTGGGTGGTTTCCAGCCCGGCGATCGCGTCGCGGTACGCCGCGCGCCAGTCGGTGACGGTGGAGAACGCGTGACCGACCTTCGGCACCGGGATCAGCCGGGCATTCGGCATGTCCTTCATGAACCGGCTGACGGTGCTGAGCGGGCAGACCTGATCGATCTCGCCGTGCAGGCTGACCCATGGCGCAGTCAGGCTGCGGGTCGGCAGGAACTGGATGCCGCCGCTGTCTCGATCGAGCGCGGCCTGCACCGCGCCGTTGCCGGCGCAGAACGGCTTGGCCAGGTTCAGGTCCGGGCAGAACGCCGTGGTCATCGCGCCGGTGAAGCTGCCTTTTTCGGCCTGCGCAAGCACGCCGTAAGCCAGCGTGGCACCGGCCGCATGGCCAGCCAGGATCGGTGTGAGGTAGGTCGGCAAGTGCGCCCAGGCCTGAACGAAATGGCTGAGATTCTCGAAATCGCCAACCGGGTAGACGCAGTCGCCGCCATCGGCCTCGAAGGCGCTGAGCAGCCGAGGCGTGTCGATGGCGACGACCATCGCGCCATCGGCCACCAGTGCATCGACCATGGCCTGCGCACCGCCGCGATCGCGCGATGTCCAGCCGCCGTCGCCGGACAGGAACAGCACGAAGGCGGTCGGCGTGCCGATCGGCCGATGGACGCGGAGATTCTCGAACTTGCCGTGGCTGATGGTCTCGACGGCCGGCACGGTCGGCGGCACGGCAGCAGCCGTCGCCGGCTTCGGCGCCGCGGTCGCCGTGGTCCTGCCGACCGGGCTCGCGGCAAACGATGACAGGGCGAAAGCAGCGACGGCTGCGGCGAGCACGAGTTGTTTCATGACTTCCAGATGACTTCCTTGATGCCGCCGGCAATCAGTGCCGCGGTATCGACCATGACGCGAGGCAGCACCAGGCCGCCGGGTGATGCGAGATAACGCGGCCGCCACTCGGGCGAAAACTTGTCCTTGTACTGGCGCAGGCCATCGAAGTTGTAGAACGGCTCGCCGTAGCGATGCACGATTCGGCCCACCTTGTGCCAGAACGGCGCCAGCGGGTGCCGTTCCAGCCCGGCAAGCGGTGCCATGCCGAGATTGAACCAGCGGTAGCCCTGGTCGCGGCCCCAGAACATCAGCTCGATGAACAGGAAGTCCATGACGCCTTTCGGGGCATCGGCGCCGTAGCGCATCAGGTCGATCGCGAACTCTTCCTTCGCCGCGCCACCGAGCCACAGGTTGGCAAACGCGACGATGCGCCCTTCGCGCAGCACGCAGGCGCAGTGGAAACGGCTCAGGTAGGCGGGATCGAAACGGCCGACCGAAAAGCCCTTCTCGGCGACCGACTTGCCGGTCAGCCAGTCGTCGGAGATCGCCTGCAGTTCAGCAAGCCGGGCTTCCACTTCTTCCGGCCGCAGCATCACGAAGCTGGCGCCTTCGCGAGTCGCCCGGTGATGCTTGTTGCGCTGCTTGGCGTTGCGCGTGCCGTCGAGGCTGAACTTCGGCAGGAACACCCGCGCTTCCTCGCCGAGCTTGGCCAGAGACAGACCAAGATCCAGATAAAGCGGCAGCTGGTCCGGCGACACCTGGTAGAACACCGGCCAGCAGGCGTTGCGGTCGCACAGCTCGCGATACGACCAGGCCAGCGCTTCGAACTTGGCCGGATTGCCGGCCGGATCACCAAGCGCGATCAGGCTGCGCCCGGAGCGCTGATACATGATGAAAGCGTCGCCATCCGGATGAAACAGCAGCTGCTTGTCGCCGAGCAGCGCGAGGTTGGCCAGCGTGCCGCCGCCGTACGTGGCGATGATTTCGGCCGCCCGCTGCAGCGCCGCCGCGTCCGGCGGGACCGGTTCGCGGCGCGTCGGGCTGAGCAGCCGCCACAGCATGAAGCCGGCCATCATCAGCGCGGTCAGCAGCCCGGCCCGCATCAGCCGGGGCGTCTGTTCGTCGAACGCGAAACGCCACCAGACCTCTTCGCTGAAGTCGACGTCGTGGTACGACAGCATCGACACCCAGACCGCCAGCGCCACCACCGCCAAGGTCGCCGACAGCCACAGCCGCGAGTCGCGCACTTCGAGCAGCGAGGCGCGCCGGTAGAAGCGTTCGTGCGAGCTGAGCAGCACCAGCAGGATCGACGACAGCAGCAGTGCTTCCTCGTAGTCGAGCCCCTTCAGCATCGAGGCGACGGCACCGGCCGCCAGCAACACCAGCGTCATCCACCAGGCGCCATCAAGCCGCCGGTACAGGCCGCGCGCCAGGATCAGCAGGCCGAGACCGACGGCGCTGCCGACCATGTGCGAGAACTCCAGCAGGCTCAGCGGGATCCACTCGGCAAGGCCGGCGAGGCGGCTGTCGATGGCCGGCGTGGCACCGGAGATCAGCAGCACGGCGCCGGCCAGGAACACGGTGATCGCCAGCGCGGTCGGCGCCAGCACCTCGATGGCGTCCTGCACCCGGCCACCGAGCAGCATCAGGCGTTCGCGATGCAGGTCGAGGTGGACCCAGGCCCGCCAGACCAGCAGGCCGGCGGCCAGGCTGCCGACCATCGTGGCGGCAATGACCAGCGGCGACTGCACCGCCAGAGTCTTGAAGAAAGCCACCAGGTTCTTGCCGATCGCCCAGCCGGCCAGCGCGAGCACGCACAGCGCGGGCGCCGCGACCGCAAGGCGTCGGCGATCGGCGAACAGGGGGGCAAGCAGAGCGGTGACGCGAAGCGACATGGGGTTCCGGCGGCGGCGCCGCGAATTGTAATCCCGCGATCCATCTCAACAGGCCGATGGGCAACAAATTCTTGACGTCTGACCGACGGCCCTCGCGCGCCGTTCACTGCGCCAGTCATATTCCGATTGTTGCACTGCGCAATGGCATACTCGGCGCCTCTGCCGCATTGCGATCCCGCATGTCCAAGAAGCTGATTGCCGCCCGCCAGCGGGACCTCGAACAGGCCGCGACCTACGCCGAATGGCGCGAGATCGCGACCGAGCTCGACCGTCTGGAAGGCTCGGACGCCTGGAAACAGGACGAGATGAGCGATGACTACGACTACCTGCTGATCAAGGAGCGCCTGAACACGCTGCGCGAACTGCGCAAGTCGGGCGAAGTTCGCCAGCTGGTGTTCCAGCTCGCCGAAGGGCTGCACGGCAACCTCGGCAACGCCGCCGATCCGGTGCTCTATTCGTACGCCCGTGTCGGCACCAAGAAGCTGGTCGAGGACTACATCGAGGAATCGGCGCGCTGTCTGGATTACGTCTGCGTCGGCGATTTCCCCGATTTCTCCAACGACGAGAAGATCCTGTTCTTCAAGCGTACCGGCACCAGCTTCGGTCGCAGCGCGCTGCTGCTGTCCGGCGGGGCGACGCTCGGCATGTTCCATCTGGGCGTGATCAAGGCACTGTCGGAAGCCAACGTGCTGCCGCGCGTGATCTCGGGATCATCGGCCGGCGCGATCATTGCCAGCATGGTCGGCACCCGCACTGACGACGAGCTGGCCGCGATCTTCGATCCGGACTCCCTGAGCCTGCAGGCATTCCAGATGGTGAGCCTGCGCCAGGTGCTGTCCGGCAAGGCACTGATGGACCCGCGCCAGCTGATGAACTGCCTGGAGCGCAACATCATGCCCGGCAGCTTCATCCAGGCTTTCGAGCGGACCCGGCGCATCCTCGGCGTCACCGTGTCACCAGCGGAAGCGCACCAGTCGGCACGCCTGCTGAACTACCTGACCGCGCCCAACGTCACCGTGCAGTCGGCGGTACTGGCGTCCTGCGCAGTGCCCGGCGTGTTTCCGCCAGTGATGCTCGATGCGCTCGATTTCGACGGCGTGAAGCATCCGTACATGCGCTCCAAGCGCTGGGTCGACGGCTCGATCGCCAACGACCTGCCGATGCTGCGGCTGGCGCGGCTGCACAACGTCAACCACTACATCGTCAGCCAGACCAATCCGCATGTGGTGCCATTCATGCGCGAATCGAACCCGCGCCGCCGCTCGGTGACCGACGTGGTCCAGCATGTCGCCACCACCGCCACCCGCGATGTGCTGAAGCTGACCCGCAACTACGTCGGCGCCGCGGTGCCGGGGCGCATCGTCGACATGCTCAACGACGTGCTGCAGCAGCGCTACAGCGGCGACATCAGCGTGTTCCCGCGCCAGTCGCCGACCCAGCTGATGCAGATGTTCTCGAATCCTTCGCAGGCGGCGATTGCCGGCTTCATCCGCGATGGCGAACGGGCGATCTGGCCGAAGCTGGAGCGCATCCGCCTGCAGACCCGCATTTCCCGCTCGTTCGAGGACTGTCTGTTCTGGCTCAAGGAGCAGGGGCTGCGGCGCCCTGCCGAGACCCGACGCACGGCAACCCCCCGCAGCGCCGGCGAACGCCTGAAGCTGGCCGTTGTCGACGGCCGGCGCACTGGCGAGAATGGCTGACGACGCCAATTGGCGGGCTATTCGCATCGTTGATCGTGTCGCGGGCCGTGGCGCCGTCAAAAAAATGTCAGTAACGATTGGGCCAAACGTCGCCACCCATGATTCGCGTCCGGCGATCGCGCGCTTCGCGGCGCACGCCGACCACTACCGCTGCGAAAACGAGTGCATTTCGTGACCATCAACAAGGAACTGACCCCCGTCACTGCCCGCGGCGAAGCGACGCGCCGCAAGCTGCTGGCGGCCGCTGAAATCGAAATCGGCGAAAAGGGTTTTCACATCGCTTCGGTCAGTTCGATCACCACGCGCGCCGATGTCGGTCAGGGCACGTTCTACCTGTACTTCCATTCGAAGGACGAGATCTTCCTGACCCTGGTCCGGGATATCGGCGCCCGGCTGCGCAAGCACATGGCGCTGGCGGTCAATGGCGCGGCCAACCGGATCATTGCCGAGCGGCGCGGCCTGGAAGCCTTCTTCGAATTCGCGCATGCCCACCCGGGCCTGTACCGGATCGTCCAGGAATCGCAGTTCGTCGACGAATCGGTGTTCCGCGAGTACTACGAGCGCCTTGCCGAGCGCTATGCCGAAGACATCGCGGCAGCAACGGCCCGAGGCGAGCTGGCACCCGGTGATGCCATCGCACGCGCCTGGACGATCATGGGTATCGGCCACTTCATCGGCATGCGCTGGTGCCTGTGGCAGCGCCAGATTCCACCGGCGGAACTGGTCGATGCAGTGATGGACATGATTGCCCACGGAATCGCGCCGCGCGGCTAGCGGAACCAGGTCACGAACCGACATTTCGTTCAAGTCGATTGTCGAAACGCTGCTCCGTATCATCACGCGCCTCATCGCACGATCGAACGGCAGCCGCCATGTCACCACCGGACGTCATTGGCTTTGCACGACTGGCTCTGCCTGAGCACGTCGCGCTGCGCGCAGGCGATCGGGCGTGGACCTATCGCGAACTGGCGTTCCGTGCACGAAGGCTCGCGCTGCGGCTGCATGAAAGCGGTATCCGTCGTGGCGACCGGGTGGCGATCCTCAGCCAGAACGACGTTGCCCATTTCGACCTGCTGATCGCCGCACCGATCGCCGGCGTCATCGCGGTGCCGCTGAACACCCGGCTGCCAGCGGCCGAACTGGCGCTGCAGGTGGCGCAGGTCGCGCCTGCACTGCTGATCGTCGATGCCGCCTGCGAGGCCAACGCTGCAGTGCTCGGCGTGCCGATGGTCCGGCTTGCCGATTACGAGCGCTGGCTGGCCGAGCCGACGGCAGCGGCGCTGCCGGCAGCGCCGCCGCCGGATCCCGACGACATCCACATGATCCTGTTCACCGGCGGGTCGACCGGCACTGCCAAGGGCGCCTGCCTGCCGTACCGGCAAACGCTCGGCAACGCCGACGACACGGCCCAGGTCTGGGCGCTGCGGCCCGGCGATGTCGCGATCCAGGCTACGCCGTGCTTCCACGCTGCCGCCAACGTCGTCAGCCTGCCGTTGCTGCGGGTCGGCGGCACCGTGGTGCTGATGGCGCGCTTCGAGCCGGCCGAATACCTGCGCCAGACGCTCCGCCATCGGGCCACGATCCTGTTCATGGTGCCGACCATGTTCGCCGCCCTCGCCGACGAACCGGGCTTCGCGACCGCCGACCTGTCCGCCGTGCGCATGGCGCTGTCCGGCGGTGCCCCGTGTCCGCCCGCGCTGTGCGAACGCTATCTGCGCCGCGGCATCCGTTTCCGCTGCGGTTTCGGCATGACCGAAGCCGGCGTCAACTGCTTTCTCGGCAGCGATCCGGCCGTCGATAATCCGCAGGCGGTCGGCCTGCCGATGCCGCGCATGCAGGTCGACGTGCGGCGCAGCGACGGTCGATCGACCGACGATGGCGAAGTCGGCGAGCTATGCCTCGGCGGCCCTCAGGTCTGTGCCGGCTACTGGGGCAAGCACGATGCCGCAGCCGCGTTCCGCGACGGCTGGCTGCATACCGGCGATCTCGCTCGCCGCGATGCGGCTGGACGGATCACCATCTGCGGGCGGCTGAAGGACATGTACATCTCCGGCGGCGAGAACATCTATCCGTCGGAGACCGAGGCGGCCGTGCTGGAATCGCCGGAAATCGCCGAAGCCTGCGTGTTCGGCTGGCCCGATGCCCGCTGGGGCGAAGTCGGCATCGCCTTCGTGGTGCGCAATCCCGGCTTGCCGTACGACGAAGCCCAACTGCGCACGGCACTGCGACAGCGCCTGGCCGGCTACAAGATCCCGGCCGCATTCGTCGTCGTGCCAGCCTTGCCGCGCAGCGCCGTTGGCAAGGTGCTGAAGTCGGAGGTACGCGAGCAATACCGCGCGATGCTCGGCAGCGACCAGCCGCTCGGACACGTGGCCTGATGCTGCGCATTCGGTTGGCCAGCGCGCTGCTGGCGGGGCTGGCTGCGGCAATGATCCCGAAAGCCATCGCCAGCCCGGACCTGCTGCTCGACAGCGGCCGCTTCCTGTCGAAGCACCCGGGCATGACCGTCGGGCTGAGCCTGCTGCATGACCCGCGGGGTGCCAGCTTCGCTGCCGACGGCCGACGCCAGCACGGCGTTGCGCCTGCCTACGGCGCCGGCAGCGAGTTCCCGCTGGCTCGCCTCACCGCCGACTTCGACTGGCATTTCCCGATGTTCGAGACCGAGGCGCTGCCGTTCGTGTCGTCGCGGCTGTGGAACGCACGTGCCGTGCTCGGTTACGCGGAAACGTCCACCAAGGGGCCGATCGGCGATGCGGCGATTGCTGCCGGCGGGCCATCGTCGAAGTCCGGCATCCATGACCTCGATCTGGCTTTCGGTCCGGTGCTGTTCGGCTCCCGCGACTGGCGCAGTCGCAGCAGCACGCCGCTGTCGCTGATCCTGCTCGGCGAACTACGCGTGCCGATTGGCGCCCAGGATCCGGATGCCCCGAACAATGTCGGCGACAGCGTGTTCGCCTGGGGCGCGCGGCTTGGCGGCCACTGGCAAGCGCAGACCGCGTGGCTGCGCGGCACGCGGCTCGATGCCGGCCTGCGGCTGCGCTGGTACGAAGCCGACCAGGAGCCGGCGTTCAACGCCCAGGCCCCGACGCAGGCCGGGCGCGATCTGGAATTCGACGCCACGCTGGCGCGCCGGCTGTGGCGCGGCGTCCACGGCCAGGTCTCGTACTACTTTCGCGACGGGCAGGCCAGCGAGTACCGGCGGATTCGCAGCACTGCGCAACCACCGGCAGCCGGCCCGCTGCAGGACAGCTTTCCGGATCCGGCACCGCTGCGGGACGGCGGCAGCCGCGAGCAGCGCCTGCAGTTCGGCCTTGGTGCGTTCCTCACGCCGCGCCTTTGGGTGGCTTTCGCCTACACCCATCCGCTGTCCGGCCGCAGCGGCAGCGTGACCGTGCCGTACCAGCAGCAGCTGTCGGGCTGCGAGGCCTTCGACAGCTGCCAGCCCCGAGCGAATGGCAGCGATGTCGTCGACGGTCTCGGGCGGGCTCGCAGCTACGCATCCGACAGCGTGCTGCTGACGCTGCGCTGGCAGCCGCGCCAGCGCAGTTCCTCGCCATGAAGCGCTGGCTGGCTGCCGCCTGTATTGCGCTGAGCGCTCCGACGCAGGCGGCAATCGTGTTCACGCCGCATGTGTCCGAATACTCGGTGCTGCCGCGCGGCACCTATCTGGACACCACGGTGGTCCACGCCTCGATCGACCGTATTCGCGATGCCGAGGGCAACAAGGTGCCGCTCGGCAACACGGCGATTCCGCCGGGTGCTGCGATCGACGCGACCCTGCTGCTCGGCCGCTATCTGTGGATCGGCAACCTGTTCGAGGACACGTCGATCCCGTTCCTGGCCGACCACGATCAGCTGCTGCGCGTGATCGGCAGCGCCGGCCGGCAGTCGGCCAGCGGCGCGATCAACGACCTGTCGCGCGACTTCGGCCTGACCTCGCGGGGCAGTGGCATCGGCGATCTGTTCCTGCTGGCCGGCGTCTATGGCCGGCAGTACCACTACGGTCCGCTGCACGGCAACGGCCTGTACACGCTGACGGTGAAAGCCCCGGTCGGCAGTTTCCAGAGCGATTCACTGCTGAACACCGGCACCCGCTACTGGACCGTGATTCCCCAGCTGTCCCACCATCAGGACTGGTTCGGCAAGCTGTCGATCGAGGCCACTGCCGCCATCCAGATCAACAGCGCCGCATCGCAGACCGCCTATGGCGGCCTGACGCCATCGTCGCCGGCCAGCGTGTTCAATCTCGAAACGAACTTCGCGTGGCGGTTCAGCGAGCGCTGGTTCGCCGAAGCCGGCTTCACGCACTTCCGCAGCCTCGGCAGCAACCGCTTCGACGACGTCAGCCTGAACCTGGTCGATCAGCCGGTGGAGCCCCGCACGGCCTGCAACACACTGCTGGTGCCGGCCGAGCAGTGCAGCCTCGCGATGACCTTCTTTCTCGCGCCTGTGCCGGGTTCATACAGGGATCGCGGCATCCGCAACAACATCGTCACCGCCGGCTTCACCTACATTTATCGCAGCTCGGCAGTGGCCAGCCTGCGGGCGGCACTGCCCGTCGCCGGCCGCGGCTCGCAGTTCACCGTGCCGTATTACGTGTGTGCGAGCAGCCCATGCAATGCCGACAGCGAATTGCCGAACGCCCGGCAGTCGGCACGACTCAACGGTGTTCAGGAAGCGGCGGCGGTCAGCGCATCGCCGTACTTCGAACTGCGCTTCGTGTTCCTGCTGTTCGCGCCATGAGACGCGTCGCCGGGCTGGCGCTGCTGCTGGGGCTGGCGCTTGCTGCCTGCGCAGCCCTTGCCGGGCACCCGCCGCGGCCGCATGAGCGGGCGTTTCCCGAAGGCTTCCGGCCACCGATCAGCGTCGCCACCGGGCGGCCGATCCACGGCTGGGGCGGTCAGTGGCAAGCGCCGCCCGGTGCGGAGACGCTCAGCCCCAGCCGCACGCCGATCCTGTTCATCCACGGCAACACCGTCGATGCCACCTATTGGGAAGAGGCTCGGCAGTGGTTTCGCAACGCCGGCTGGAACGACGAGGAACTGTGGGCGCCGAGCTACGGCTGGGGTTCGACCGAGCAGTTCGATGTCAACGACCTCACCGCGCCGACGCTCGATGCCTTCGTCGACGAGGTGCAGCGTTATCTGGGCGAGCGACGCGGCCGGCCGGTCCGGCAATTCGACATCGTCGCGCACTCGCTCGGCGTCACCGCGGTGCGTCAATGGCTGACCCAGAGCAACCGCTGGCATCAGGTGCGCAGCTTCGTCGCCGTGGCCGGCGCCAATCACGGCGTGTGGACCGCGCGGCTCGATGCTCGCGGGCCGAGCCGCAACAGCAGCTTCGAGCTGTATCGCGGCAGCCCGTGGCTGGCCCAGCTCAATGCCGGCGGCGAAGTGCCGGGTGCCATGCGGGTGATGACGCTGTACGACGGCACCGGCCGCTACGACATGCTGTTCCCCGATCGTTACAAGGACAGCCCGGCGCTGGCCGGCGCGGTCAATGTCGCCTTCAACCGGGAGGCCGGGATCTGGAACGGCGGCTACAACCATCTGGAACTGCCGCGCAAGCCGGCGACCCTGGCCGTGATCAGCGGTTTCCTTGGCGCCGGGCACGAGCCGCTGCCGAACGCGGCAGTACCGACCATCGTCCGCGCTGGCGATCGCCTGCAGGCAGCACCGGCCGATGCGCGCCTGCACTGCGCCGGCGCTGGCCGCTATCCCGATGCCGCCACGAAGCCGTTGTCGGCCGTGCAGCTGTCGCCCGGGCAATGGCTGACCTGCTACGCCCACAGCAGCGTCAGCGGCCTGTCGAGCCCGATGGCGCGCTACGCGGCAGCGCCGTCGGCGCCACCCGATCCGGCACCGCTGCAACTGCATGCGAGTCCCGAACTCGGCCCTTACGCCCAACCGCTGAATCTGACGCTGACCGCCAGCGCACCGGACGCGCTGATCGTCTATTCGATCCTCGGCCGCACGCCGGACAGCGGCAGCGCGCTGTATCGCGGGCCGATCTACCTGCCGGCGCCGGTCACGCTGACCGCCGTCGCAATGACGCCGGACGGTCGCCGCTCGGCGCCGCTGCGGCTGCGCTACGACGTCAGCCTGGCGCATGACGAAGTGCTGCACAGCCTGCAGCGGCAACTCGACCCGGGCGCGCCGCTGCCGGACTGACCGGCCCCTGCGCAACGGCCGCCGGCCGTGCAGCCGCAGCCTGCGGCGAACAGGAACGGGCACAATTGGCACCGCTCCCGATGTCACCTGTTCCTGCCATGGATTCCAAAATCGTCTTCGTCACCGGCGCCAGCGCCGGCTTCGGCGCCGCCATCACTCGCCGTTTCGTCGCCGAAGGCCACCGCGTGATCGCGTCCGCACGGCGCGTCGACCGGCTTGATGCGCTGCGCGCCGAACTGGGCGCGGCCGTGCTGCCGGTGGCGCTCGATGTCACCGATCGCGCTGCGATCGAAGCGGTGATCGCCGCACTTCCGGCCGACTGGGCCGCGATCGACGTGCTGGTCAACAACGCCGGCCTGGCACTGGGCCTTGAGCCGGCGCAGCGCGCCAGCCTCGAAGACTGGGAGCGGATGGTCGATACCAACATCAAGGGCCTGATGACGATGACCCGTACCGTGCTGCCGGGCATGGTGGCGCGCGGTCGTGGTCACGTGATCAACATCGGCTCCACGGCTGGCGAATGGCCGTATCCGGGCGGCAACACCTATGGCGCGACCAAGGCCTTCGTCCGCCAGTTCACCTTGAACCTGCGCACTGATCTGGTCGGCACCGGCGTGCGCGCCACCGACATCGAGCCGGGCCTGTGCGGCGGCACTGAGTTCTCGCAGGTGCGCTTCCATGGCGATCAGGCCAAGGCCGAAGCGGTCTACGCCGGCACCACGCCGCTGTCGGCCGATGACGTTGCCGACGCGGTCTTCTGGGTCGCCTCGCGTCCGGCCCACGTCAACATCAACCACCTGCAGCTGATGCCGGAATGCCAGGCCATCGGCCCGCTGGCGGTCAAGCGTCGCGAGGCCACGAACTGATGGCCGCGTTCAAGGATCACGGCGTCATCGTCATCGACGACGACGAATTCCACTGGCAGGTGCGGCACTGGGTCGGCGGGCCGGTCAAGGGCGGCGGCTGCGGCGGCCTGTCGGTGACCGTGTCGACCGATCCTGGCAAGCGCCGCGAGCTGATCGTCGAATTCCCGTACGTGGAGTTCGGGCAGGGCAAGCCGAAGTCGGAAATCCAGTTCGCCAAGCGCCTGCAGGGCTGCATCGAAGCGGCGATGGCCGAAGGCTGGCGCGCCAATTCGCGTGGTCGGCCGTGGATCCACGAAGCCGATCCGGTCTGAGCCGCACGGCCCGCGCCGTACAATGCGCGGCCTCCCCCTGAAGCCCGGCCGCATGGCCGCCTGAACGCGTTCCGATGAAATCCCAACTGCAGGACCTGCTGC
The DNA here is from genome assembly GCA_026398875.1 of Gammaproteobacteria bacterium. Lineage (GTDB taxonomy): Bacteria > Pseudomonadota > Gammaproteobacteria > Nevskiales > Nevskiaceae > Nevskia. The sequence continues at coordinate 39,769 of JAPLSB010000008.1, forward strand.
GCGCCGCCGTTGCCACCGTGATCGAGGGCAGTGCCGCGCCCATGCCGCGCGACATCCTCGTCGAGCCAGCCAAGGACAAAAAGAACGGCGACTTCGCGAGCAATGTCGCGATGATGCTGGCCAAGCCGCTGGGCAAGCCGCCGCGCGCAGTCGCCGAGGCGATCGTTGCAGCACTTCCGCGCGGAGGCATCATCGACAGGATCGAAATCGCCGGCCCCGGCTTCATCAACTTCTTCCTTGCCGCCGGCGCGCTGCAGCAGGTGGTGGTCGACATCCTGAATGCCGGTGATGCCTTCGGCATCGATCGCTCCGGCGCGAAAGGCAAGGCGATGGTCGAGTTCGTGTCGGCCAATCCGACCGGGCCGCTGCATGTCGGCCATGGCCGGGGTGCTGCCGTCGGCGACTGCATGGCGCGCGTGCTCGCCGCCGCCGGCTGGCAGGTGACGAAGGAGTTCTATTACAACGACGCCGGCAACCAGATCGCCAACCTTGGCGTGTCGGTGCAGGCGCGCGCGCGCGGCATCAAGCCGGGCGACGCCGGCTGGCCGGAAGACGGCTACCGCGGCGACTACATCGACGACGTCGCCAAGTCCTATCTGGCCGGCGACACCGTCAGCGCCGACGACCGTGCAGTGACCGCCAAGGGCGATGTCGAGGATCTCGACGCGATCCGCGATTTCGCGGTGGCCTATCTGCGCCGCGAGCAGGATCTCGATCTGAAGGCCTTCGGCGTGCAGTTCGACGTCTACTACCTGGAAAGCTCGCTGTACACCGAGGGCAAGGTCGACAGCACCGTCGCCGCGCTGCAGGCCAGCGGCCACACCTACGAGCAGGACGATGCGCTGTGGCTGCGCACCACCGGCTTCGGTGACGACAAGGATCGCGTGATGCGCAAGCGCGAAGGCGGCTACACCTACTTCGTGCCCGATGTCGCGTACCACGTCAGCAAGTGGCAGCGCGGTTTCGTGCGGGTGATCAACGAACAGGGTGCCGACCACCACGGGACCATCGCTCGCGTGCGCGCCGGCCTGCAGGCGCTGGACATCGGCATTCCGAAAGGCTGGCCGGAATACGTGCTGCACCAGATGGTCACCGTGATGCGCGGTGGCGAGGAAGTGAAGCTGTCGAAGCGCGCCGGTTCCTATGTGACCTTGCGCGACCTGATCGACGAAGCCGGCCGCGACGCGACGCGCTACTTCCTGGTTGCCCGCAAGAGCGATTCGCAGCTGACCTTCGACATCGACCTCGCGCGCGCGCAGACCAACGACAACCCGGTCTATTACATCCAGTACGCCCATGCCCGCGTCTGCGCGGTGCTGCGCCAGCTGGCCGAGCGCGGCCTCAGCTACGACCAGGCGCAGGGCTTCGGCGCGCTCGCCCAGCTCGCCGAGCCGGAAGCGGTGGCGCTGGTGGCACTGCTCGGCCGATTCCCGGAAACCGTGCAGGGATCGGCAGCGAATCTGGAGCCGCACGTCATCGCCCAATACCTGCGCGATCTGGCCGCCGCGTTCCACGGCTACTACCACGCGCTGCCGTTCCTGATCGACGACGCCGCGCTGCGCAATGCCCGTCTGGCGCTGGCGCAGGCGACCGGCCAGGTGCTGCGCAACGGGCTGGCGCTGCTCGGCGTGTCCGCGCCGGAGAAGATGTAGGCCATGGCTCGCGACTACGCCAAGCCGCGCAACCCGAACGCCGGCCGCAACGGCAACGGCCGTGGCGGCAATGGCCCCGGCAATCGCCGCGCCAATGGCAATTACGGTGGCAATAGCGGTGGTGGCGGTGCCGGCGGCGCGCTGCCGGGCTGGGTGTGGATGATCGTCGGGCTGGCGATCGGGCTGGTGGTCGCCGCGTTCGTCTACATCGACCGGCCGCAGCACAAGACCAAGCTCGGCGAGGCCGCGCAGGCCGACGGCGACCTCAAGCCGCTGCTCGGCGAGGATCGCGACAAGCGGGCGTCGAAGACCGCGAAGCCGGCCGCCAGCGATGACGGCAAGGCCAAGACCGCGAAGCCTGCGGATAGCGTGCCGGTGCCGTCGCCGGACAAGGTGCCGCCGCGCTACACGTTCTACAACGAGCTGCCGAAGATCGAGGTCGCGATTCCGCGCGAATACTCGCGCCCGGCGCCACCACCCGCACCCGGCAAGCCGACGCCGGCGCCCGCGAAGCAGCCCCCGGCCGAGGTCAAGCAGGCCTTGGCCGATCCGGGCGGTGCCTATCTGGTGCAGGTCGGCGCCTACAAGTCGCGCGAGGAAGCCGACCGACAGCGCGCCAAGCTGGCGCTGATCGGCTACGAATCGCGGATCGAACAGGTGACGCTCAGCGAACGCGATGTCCGCTTCCGGGTGCGCGTCGGCCCGCAGCCGAATCTGGGCGCCGCGCAGGACGTGCTGGCGCGGCTGGAAAGCAACGCGATCAGCGGCTTTCTGGTCAAGATCAAGGACTGAACACGTCGATGGCCGGGCCGGAATCGAAGCACGACGACGTTCCCGAGTTCGACAGCATCGAGGAGCGGCTGGCGTTCGCCGAGATCGCGTTGGCCGGTGCTACTGCCAGCGAACAGCTGGAAGATCCGGAAGCGCCGCCGCCGGACGATCCGTTCGCGGCGTTCCCGGACTGAGCGTCCGCTTCAGCCGCGCAGTTCCGCCAGCACCGCCGCCGTTGCCGGCCGCACACCGCGCCAGCGCTGGAACGCTTCGGCAGCCTGCTCGACCAGCATGCCAAGGCCGTCCGACACCTGTGCCGCACCTTCGCTCTTCGCCCAGACCATGAATGGCACGGCCGCCTGGCCGTAGTTCAGGTCGTAGGCGATGCCCCCGTCGGCGAACAGCTTCGGCGGCAGACGCGGAATCGCGCCCGAATGACCGGCGCTGGTGGCATTGATGATCAGGTCGTAGCGGTCGCCCTTCAGCGATAGATGCGTGCGCGGCACGATATTGCCGTGCGGCTTGAGCGCCGCGGCGATCTCTTCCGGCTTCCACGGGTTGCGGTTGGAAATCGCCAGCTCGGCCGGGCCTTCGGCCAGCAGCGGCACGAGGATGCCGCGCGCGGCGCCACCGGCACCGAGCACCAGTACCCGCTTGCCCTTGATCGCCACACCCAGATTGGCGGTCAGATCGCGGACTAGCCCGGCGCCGTCGGTGTTGTCGCCATGCCAGCCGGTCGCGGTGCGGATCAGCGTGTTGACGGCGCCGGCCTGCTCGGCCGCCTCGGAACGCGATTCGCACAGCGCGGCACCGACCTGCTTGTGCGGCACGGTCAGATTGAAGCCGGCCCAGCCTTCGGCATGGAAGCGGCTCAGCGACGGGCCAAGCTCATCCGGGGCGATCTCGTAGGCCTCGTACAGCAGCTTCTGGCCGAGGCTGGCGGCGAACGCAGCGTGAATGCGCGGCGACTTCGAATGGCCGACCGGCTGGCCGAGCACCGCATAGCGATCGAGGTCCGACATCAGGCGTCCTTGAGCCAGCGAGCGGCCTGCTTCGAGAAATAGCTGAGGATCATGTCGGCACCGGCGCGACGGAAGCACAGCAGCGATTCCATCACCACCTTCCTTTCGTCCAGCCAACCGCGCTCGGCGGCGGCCTTCAGCATCGCGTACTCCCCGGACACCTGATACGCCGCGACCGGCACGCCGAATTCGTCCTTCACGCGGCGAATGATGTCGAGATACGGCATGCCCGGCTTGACCATGACGATGTCGGCACCTTCGGCGATGTCGAGGCCGACTTCGCGCAGCGCCTCGTCGGTGTTGGCCGGATCCATCTGATAGGTGCGCTTGTCGCCCTTCAGAGCGGTGGCCGAACCGACCGCATCGCGGAACGGGCCATAGAAGCCGCTGGCGTACTTGGCGGCGTAGCTGAGGATCATCGTGTTGTGGCGGTTGTCGCGCTCCAGCACCGAGCGGATCTGGCCGACGCGGCCGTCCATCATGTCGCTCGGCGCCAGCACGTCGGCGCCGGCGCGAGCCAGCACCACGGCCTGCTTGCGCAGCGCCTCCACCGTGATGTCGTTGGCGACATAACCGGCTTCGTCGAGGATGCCGTCATGGCCGTGGCAGGTGTACGGGTCGAGCGCAATGTCGACGATCACGCCGAGTTCCGGGCAAGCGTCCTTGACGCGCTTGATGGCGCGTGGAATCAAGCCGTCCGGATTCAGCGCCTCGCTGCCGATCTCGTCCTTGAGTGCCGGCGGAATCACCGGGAACATTGCCACCGCCGACACACCAAGCGCGGCCAGTTCGCGGCATTCGGCAACCAGCTGGTCGAGGTCGATCCGGGCCTGGCCGGGCATCGAGGCAACCGGGCCGCACAGATCGCCCTCGGCGACGAACAGCGGCTGGATCAGCTGACCGGCAACCAGCCGCGTTTCGCGGCTCAGTTCGCGGGAAAAGGCGGCCGAACGCAGGCGGCGCGGGCGGGTGGCGGGATAGGCGGTGTGGACCACGGCGAGCTCGATGCTGTCAGGGAGTGCGATTATAGGACGGCCCATCGACCGACCGGGGCCAAAACTGTCACGCGAAGTTGACGAATTGGCTTGCTATCCTTTGCGCCATCACTGTTCAGGTTCACTGTCTGATGAGTTACAGCACCGCCGACAACGAACGACTCGTCTACCTGTTGGCCGATACCGGTCTCGGCGACCAGCGGGCGTTCGCGCAATTGTACGAAGCCTGCAGTTCGCATCTGTATGCGCTGCTGCTGCGTATGTTGAAACGTCGGGATTGGGCGGACGAAGCGCTGCAGGACTGCTTTCTCAGGATCTGGCAGAAGGCTGATACCTACGCACCTGAAAAGGGCACCCCGTTGACCTGGCTGATGACGGTCGCGCGCTACCGTGCGCTCGACCTGCTGCGCATGAAGCGGCCGGAAGTGGAAATGCCGGAAGAAGGCGATGAAGCGCCGATGACCTTCGCCGATGTCAGTGAAAGTCCGGAAGATCGCGCGGTGGAACAGGAAGGGCTCGGGATGCTTCGGGATTGCATGCAGGACCTGCAGGACGAACAGAAGCGCAGCGTGCTGCTGGCTTATTACGAGGGCTACACGCATCAGGAGCTGGCACAGGTCATGGATGCCCCGCTGGGCACGGTGAAAAGTTGGGTCAGACGCGGTCTGGCCCGTTTGCGCGAATGTCTGGATCGGTGAACGGCGGCTCGAGATGAAGTACGACAACCCCAAGCTGCGCCAGATGCTGGCTGCCGAGTACGTGCTGGGCACGCTGCGCGGGCTCGCCCGCCGCCGCTTCGAACGCCTGGCGCGCAGCGAAACCGCCGTGCGCAGCGAAATCCGCTTCTGGGAATCTCGCCTTGCTGGTCTTGCGGCCAACCTCAAGCCGCAGTCGCCGCCGCCATCGGTGTGGTTCTCGCTGCTGCATCGGATCGAGACCCAGCCCCCGGTGGTGACGCCGATCCGCCGCCCGGTCGCCCCGGCGCCGGCGGCACCGGCGCCGGCTTCGCCGTGGCGGATCGTTGCCGGTCTGGCCACTGCGGCCGGCGTGGCCATCGCCGTGCTGATCGGCAGCCGGGCGCCGCTGCCCGGCGCAATCGACGCGCCGACGACCGTCGCCAGCGCGCCGCAAGCCGTGCCAGCGCCTGCCGCGCTGCCGCCGGTCTATGTGGCGCTGCTGCGGGTGCCGGACACCGACCTGCAGTGGACGCTGGCGCTCAAGCCGGAATCGGATGAAGTCACCGCCGTGGTCAGCGGCAGCTATCCGAAGCTCGGCGAACGCAGCCTCGAACTGTGGCTGATCACCGACGCCGGCCCGGTTTCGCTGGGCCTGCTGCCGACGACCGGCGAAGGCCGGCTCAAGCTGCCGGATGGCGTCAGCGGTGCCCAGCTGACCCTGGCCGTGTCGCTGGAGCCGGCAGGTGGTTCGCCGATCGGCAAGCCGACCGGCCCGGTGCTGACTTCCGGACCGGCGATCAAGGCGGTCTGAAGCAGCGAGCCAGGCGGTTCGCAGTACCGGAAACCGGCGACCCGTTCGCCGGTTTCCTGTTTTTGGGGCGCGGCAACTGGAATCGGGGCCAGCGCGACGGTACCGTGCGCTCCGCCGTTCAATTCCGCCACGTCGACCGAGGAAGCCCGCGATGACCGCAGCTGCGCCGAAATCCGCCCTGCTGGCAATCGATCAGGGCACGACCAGCACCCGCGCCATCGTTTTCGACCGGCTCGGCAACAAGCTCGGCGTGGCCCAGCGCGAGCTGCCGCAGTCGTTCCCAGAGCCCGGCTGGGTCGAACATGACGCCAACCGGATCTGGGCCGACACGCTGGCCTGCGCGCGCGGTGCGCTGGCCGATGCCGGGCTGACTGCAGCGGATCTGGCGGCGGCGGGCATCACCAACCAGCGCGAGACCACCGTGGTCTGGGATCGCGCCAGCGGCGAGCCGATTCATCCGGCGATCGTCTGGCAGGACCGCCGTACGGCCGATTTCTGCGCCGAGCGCAGCGCCGCGTTTCTCGACCAGAAACTGAATGTCAGCACTGGCCTGCTGCTCGATCCGTACTTCTCGGCGACCAAGATCGCCTGGATTCTCGACCACGTGCCCGGCGCCCGTGCCCGTGCCGAAGCCGGCGAACTGGCGTTCGGCACCATCGACTGCTGGCTGCTGTGGAAGCTGACCGGCGGCCGCGTTCACGCCACCGATGCCAGCAATGCCTCGCGGACGCTGCTCTACAACCTGCACAGCGCCGACTGGGATGACGCGCTTCTGGCGTTCTTCAAGCTGCCGCGGGCGCTGCTGCCGGTGGTGCACGATTCGGCGGCCGACTACGGCCAGACCGACGCTGCACTGCTCGGCAGCGCGGTGACGATCGGCGCGCTGGTCGGCGACCAGCAGGCGGCGACGGTCGGTCAAGCCTGCTTCAAGCCGGGGATGATCAAGAGCACTTACGGCACCGGCTGCTTCGTGGTGCTCAATACCGGCCATCAGGCGGTGCAGTCGCAGCACCGGCTGCTCGGCACCGTCGGCTACCGACTGAACGGCGAGACCACGCATGCGCTGGAAGGCTCGATCTTCGTCGCCGGCGCAGCGGTGCAATGGCTGCGCGATGCCGTGCACCTGATCGGCTCGGCGGCTGAAACCGAAGCGCTGGCCAAGACCATCCCGGACACCCAGGGCGTCTATCTGGTGCCGGCGTTCACCGGCCTCGGCGCGCCGTACTGGGACCCGCGCGCCCGTGGCGCGATCCTTGGTCTGACCCGCGATTCCGGCATTGCCCACATCGTTCGTGCGGCGCTGGAATCGGTCTGCTACCAGACGCGCGATCTGCTCGACGCGATGGCCAAGGACGCCGTTGCACCGACCGAACTGCGCGTCGATGGCGGCATGGCCGTCAACGACTGGCTGATGCAGTTCCTCGCCGACATCGTGCGGGTCACCGTGGTGCGACCGCAGACCGTGGAAACCACCGCGCTCGGCGCGGCGCTGCTGGCCGGCCTGACCTCGGGGGTCTATGCCTCGCTCGACGAGATCGCCGCGCTGTGGCGCGCCGATGCCCGCTTCGAACCGCAGATGGACGCGGCGCGGGCGAATGCGCTGTATTCGGGTTGGCTGGAGGCGGTGGCGCGGACGCGAGTGAGCTGAGGCGTGAAAAGTGGGTCGGCAATCCCTTGCCGACGCGCCCACTCGATCCGGACGTCTCTTGAATTCAGGAAAATCAAGTCCGGACCACAAAGGCACAAAGGTGAAAAGCAAGGGCACAGCGATCGCATTGCCTTTGTGTCCTTGCCGTCGCCTCTCTTTGTGGTCCCGGGCTTTTGCTCTGACGGCTTGGAAACGGAGGCACTGCCTTGTCCCGACGAGGCAGGGTCCACGCCAGTTGCGCACTGCAACATCCGGGCGTAAGTTCGCCGCCTTGAACAGCCTGACCCACTTCCCCCCGGCATGAAGATCGTGATCCTCGGCGCAGGTCAGGTCGGTTCGACGCTGGCCGAGAACCTGGCTCGCGAAGCCAACGACATCACCGTCGTCGATGCCAGCCGTGCCGCCCTCAATCACCTGCAGGAACGGCTCGACATCCGCACCGTGCTTGGCCACGCCTCGCATCCGGACACCTTGCGCCGGGCCGGCGTCAACGATGCCGACATGATCATCGCGGTCACCGACAGCGACGAGACCAACATGCTCGCCTGCCGGATCAGCCAGACGCTGTTCCACACGCCGACCAAGATCGCCCGCGTCCGCGCAGCCGAATACCTGAACGAGGAAGACCGGCTGTTCCTGCCCGATGCGCTGAGCGTCGACATGCGGATCAGCCCCGAACAGCTGGTCACCGAAGCGATCCTGCGCCTGATCGAATATCCGGGCGCCTTGCAGGTCGTCGATTTCGCCGACGGCAAGGTGCAGCTGGTCGGTGTGCGCGCCTATTACGGCGGGCCGCTGGTCGGTAACGAGCTGAAGGAGCTGCCGAACCATCTGCCGACGGGTGTTGATGCCCGCGTCGCGGCGATCTACCGGCGCGGCAAGCCGATCCTTCCCGAAGGCTCGACGGTGATCGAGGCCGACGATGAAGTGTTTTTCCTCGGCGCCCGCGAGCACATCCCGAAAATCATGGCCGAGCTGCGCAAGGTCGATCGGCCGGTCAAGCGGGTGATGCTGGCCGGCGGCGGCAACATCGGCATGCGGCTGGCGCGAGCGCTGGAAAAGAAGTGCCAGGTCAAGATCATCGAGCGCAATGGCGAGCGCGCGCGCTATCTGTCGGAGCAGCTGAACCACGTCGTCGTGCTGTCCGGCGACGCCGCCAACGAGGCGCTGCTCGAAGAGGAGAACATCGAGGACACCGATGTCTTCTGCGCCGTCACCAATGACGACGAGGCCAACATCCTGTCGGCGATGCTGGCCAAGCGCCTCGGCGCGCGCCGGGTCTTGAGCCTGATCAACCGGCTGGCCTATGTCGATCTGGTCGAAGGCGGAGCGATCGATATCGCGGTGTCGCCGCAGCAAGCCACGGTGTCAGCCCTGCTGGCGCATGTGCGGCGCGGCGATGTCGCCAAGGTGCACAGTCTGCGGCGCGGCGCGGCGGAAGCGATCGAAGCGGTGGCCCACGGCGACCGCCACAACTCCAAGGTGGTCGGCCGCCGGCTCGAGGAAATCAAGCTGCCGCCGGGCACCACGATCGGCGCGATCGTCAGAGGCGACGACGTGATCATTGCCCATCACGACGTGCTGATCGAAGCCGAGGATCACGTGATCCTGTTCATCGTCGACAAGCGCCGGACCAAGGACGTCGAGAAGCTGTTCCAGGTCGGCCTGACGTTCATCTGAGACGCTGTCTCGTCGGGACGCTCATTCGCGCCAGAAGGTCGGCGTCAGCAGCACGATCAGCACGAACACCTCAAGTCGTCCGGCGAGCATGGCGATGGTGCAGACCCAGGTCTGGAAATCGCTGAACGGCTGGAACGTACCGGCCGGTCCAATGATGCCGATGCCGGGGCCGGTGTTGTTGATGGATGCGATCACGGCGCTGAACGCAGTACTCAGCTCGACCCCGGAGATCACCAGCGCGAAGCTCAGCGTGACGACGCTGATCGTGTACAGGTGGATGAAGCCGAACACCGACAGCACGGTACGGTCGGCAATCACCTGACCGCCGACCTTCAGCGTAGACACCGCGCTCGGATGCACCAGGCTCATCAGCTCGCGGGCGCTCTGCTTGAACAGGATCAGCAGGCGGATCATCTTGATGCCGCCACCGGTCGAGCCGGCCGCGCTGAGCACGCAGGACAGGCTGAGCATCCACAGGCTGGCGAAGATCGGCCACTGGCCGTAGTCGGTGCTCGCCAGCCCGCACGTCAGACCGACCGAGACGAGGTTGAAGGTCGCGTGGCGCAGTGCCGTCCAGTAGCTCGGATAGACACCGAGCCCCCAGATGTAGAGCGCCATGCCGACGCAGCTGGCCAGCAACAGCAGCAGCATCGTGTAGATCTCAGGATCTCTGATGTACGGCCGCAGGCTGCGAGCACGCCAGCAGACGAAATGCGTCGCGAAATTGACGCCAGCCAGCAGCATGAACAGCACGGCAACGCCTTCGAGCAGCGGCGAGTCGAAGAAGCTCATGCTGGCGTCATGGGTCGAGAAGCCGCCCAGCGACATCACCGAGAACGCGTGGCAGACCGCGTCGAACCAGCTCATGCCGCCGATCCGGAACGACAGGATGCAGGCCAGCGTCAGGCCGAAGTAGATCGACCATATCGAGCGCGCCGTCTGCACGAAGCGCGGTGTGAGCTTGGAGTCCTTGATCGGCCCGGTCGCTTCAGCGCGGTACACCTGCATGCCGCCGACGCCGAGCAGTGGCAGCACCGCCATCGCCAGCCCGATGATGCCGAGACCGCCAAGCCAGGTCAGTTCGTGGCGCCACAGGTTGTGCGCATGCGGAATGTGATCGAGCCCGGTGATCACCGTCGCACCGGTGGTGGTCAGGCCGGACACGGTCTCGAAGTAGGCATCCGTAAACGACATGCCGAGGCCGAGAATCAGCGGCACCGTCGCAGTGGCGGCCAGCAGCATCCAGATCAGCGCCACCAGCAGGAAGCCGTCGCGCGACTTCAGCTCGCGTCGGTGGCGGCGGCCGATACCCCACATCAGGAAGCCGACCGCGAAGTTGGTTGCCGCGCCAGCGAGGAACGGCGGCAGCGCGCCCTCGTCGAAATACAGCGACACGCCGATCGGCGGCAGGAAGGCCGCGGAAAACGCCATCAGCAGAATGCCGAGCGGCCGGATGACGTGGAGCAGGTCCTTCAGCAAGGCGATTCGGCCAGCGAACAGGGTGGACGCAGTTTACATCGCGCTCCGGCCGGCTCCGGGTCGGCGCACGCGGCATTTCGTAAACTGCGCGGCGATCGTCCGATCGAAAGCCCAAGCCGCTCATGTCCGTCTTCACCAAAGTCAGCCACACCGAACTCGAAGCCTTCCTGCGGCACTACGACCTCGGCACGCTGATCGGCTACACCGGTATCGGCGAAGGCATCGAAAACACCAACTACTTCGTCGACACCAGCCGCGGCCGCTGGGTGCTGACCTTGTTCGAGCGGCTGAACTACGACGACCTGCCGTTCTTCCTCGGCCTGATGGAGCACCTCGCTCGTCATGGCTATGCCAGCGCGCTGCCGGTGGCCGACAACGATGGCCGCACGCTGTCGAGTCTGAACGGCAAGCCCGCCGCGCTGGTCGCGCGGCTGACCGGCCAGAGCGTGCTGTTTCCAAGCTTGGCGCAGTGCGCGGCGGTCGGCCACGCGCTGGGCGAACTGCACAAGCTGACCGCCAGCTACACCGGCACCTGCGGAAACAGCCGAGGTGTCGAATGGCGCAAGGCCACCGGCGAAACGCTGCTGCCGAAGGTGCCGGAAGACGCCCGCGCGCTGATCGCGGACGAACTGGCGGCGCAGGCTACCCTCGATCTCGCCAGCCTGCCGCAGGGCGTGATCCACGCCGACCTGTTCAAGGACAACGTGCTGTTCGTCGACGAGCGCCTGACCGGCGTCATCGACTTCTACTACGCCTGCAACGATGCGCTGCTGTATGACCTCGCGGTGACGCTGAACGACTGGTGTGCCGAAGCCGACGGCAGCCTGAACAAGGCGCACGCGGCAGCACTGTTGTCCGCGTATCGCGCCTGCCGGCCGCCGAACGCCGCCGAAAAGGCCGCCTGGCCGCTGGTGCTGCGCGCAGCGGCGTTCCGTTTCTACCTGTCACGGCTGTACGACTGGACGTTCCCGCGCGAAGGCGATCTGGTCCACATCAAGGATCCGGAGCCGTACCGGCGAATCCTGATGCATCACCGCACGCAGGCGGCGCCCGCGCTCTAGACTGAGCGCGGTCAGCAGCAGCGCGGATTCGCCGCCGAGCCGTAACGTGCGTCCTGCCGCTCGCGGAAGAACTCGTCGTAGCTCATCACCGCTTCGTCCGGATGCGCCGCCCGGCGGTGGCGAACGTAGTTCTCGTAGTCCGGCATGCCGACCGCGAGGTTCGCGGTCTGCGCAGCCTTCTTCCACGCAGCATGCAGCCGCGCGATGACGCCGGCATCGGGCGCTTCAGGCGGCGGCCGGCGCATCGTCCACCGCCACGTACGGCGCTTCGCGGGCCGTGACCTCACGAGTGCGCAGGCTGGCCAGCGCGGTGCGCACCGCGAGCACGAACACGATCACCACCACACTCATGAACAGCAGCGCCAGCGCGGCGTCGATGCGGTCGTTCAGCACGATGCGGCTCATCTGCGCCATTGATTTCGCCGGTGCCAGCACTTCGCCGTTTGCGAGTGCCGTGCCGAACTTGTCGGCATGGGCCAGAAAGCCGATGCGCGGATTGGCCGAGAACACCTTGAGCGTGCCGGCGTACAGCGTGCAGGTCAGCAGCCAGGCCATCGGCACGGCGGTGATCCACGCGTAGCGCGCGCGCTTCATCTTGATCAGCACCACGGTGGCGAAGATCAGCGCGATGCCGGCCAGCATCTGGTTGGCGATGCCGAACAGCGGCCACAGCGTGTTGATGCCACCCAGCGGATCGGTCACGCCCTGCATCAGGAACCAGCCCCAGCCGGCAACGCACAGCGTGGTCGCCACAGCATTCGCGACCCAGCTGCGCGTGTTCTTCATCGGCGCGTAGGCGCTGCCGATGAAGTCCTGGATCATGAAGCGGCCGATGCGGGTGCCGGCGTCGATCGTGGTCAGGATGAACAGCGCTTCGAACAGGATCGCGTAGTGGTACCAGAACGCCATCGAGGCGACGCTCGGCACCACCTGATGCAGGATCATCGCCATGCCGACGGCCAAGGTCGGCGCACCACCGGCACGACTGAGGATCGTGGTTTCGCCGATGTCCCTCGCCGTCTGGGTCAGCAGTTCCGGCGTCACCACGAAGCCCCAGTTGGCGATCGCGGCGGCCGCGGATTCCGCCGTGGTGCCGAGCACTGCGGCCGGCGAGTTCATCGCGAAGTAGATGCCCGGTTCGAGGATGCAGGCCGCGGTCAGCGCCATGATCGCCACACTGGCTTCCATCAGCATGCTGCCGTAGCCGATCGGCCGGGCGTGCGCTTCATTGGCCAGCATCTTCGGCGTGGTGCCGCTCGACACCATCGCGTGGAAACCGCTGACCGCGCCGCAGGCGATGGTGATGAACAGGAACGGAAACGGCGGCCCGGCCCAGACCGGCCCGGTGCCGTCGATGAACGGTGTCACCGCCGGCATCTTCAGGTCCGGTGCGGCGATCAGGATCGCAATGGCGAGTACGGCGATGGTGCCGATCTTCATGAACGTCGACAGGTAGTCGCGCGGCGCCAGCAGCAGCCAGACCGGCAGCACCGAAGCCGCGAAGCCGTAGCCGATCAGCATCCAGGTCAGCGTCACGCCGTCGTGCGTAAACGCCGCCGCCCAGACCGGGTCGGCTGCGACATGGCCGCCGAGGATCACCGAAGCGATCAGCAGCACGACACCGATCGCCGACACCTCGCCGACCCGCCCCGGCCGCAGGTAGCGGGCATAGACGCCCATGAACAGGGCGATCGGAATGGTCGCGGCAACGGTGAACAGGCCCCAGGGGCTCTCACTGAGCGCCTTGATGACGATCAGCGCCAGCACGGCGATCAGCATGATGGTGATCGCCAGGATGCCGCCGGCCGCGACCGTGCCGGCGACCGGCCCGAGTTCGCTCTTGATCATCTCGCCCATGCCGCGGGCGTCGCGGCGAGTCGACAGGAACAGCACCACGTAGTCCTGCACCGCACCGGCAAACACCACGCCGACTAGGATCCACAAGGTGCCCGGCAGATAGCCCATCTGCGCGGCCAGCACCGGACCGACCAGCGGACCGGCGCCGGCAATCGCCGCGAAGTGGTGGCCGAACAGCACCGTGCGATCGGTCGGCACGTAGTCGAGGCCGTCGTTGCGCAGCACCGCCGGCGTGGCGCGGCGCGGATCGACCTGCAAGGCCACGTTGGCGATGAAGCGGCTGTAGAAGCGGTAGCCGATCACGAACACCGAACCGGCAGCGGCAATCAGCCACATCGCGTTGATCGTTTCGCCGCGGCGCAACGCCACGGTAGCCAGACAGGCGGCGCCGAAGATCGACAACGCCAGCCACAGCGCGCGGCTCAACAGGGTATTCATCGGGTTCGGGTCAGGCTTGCAGGTTCGAGGCAGCGTCCGGAGCGACGACTGCTGGCCGGCAAGATTCCGTGCTGCGCGCGGCCCGGTCAAGGCGGCGCGGCGCGGCCTGACTTCAGCCGGGCAGCGCGTAGCTGCCGGTAGCGTGAGCGACCAGCGTGTCGTCGCCTTCGCTGTAAAGCAGCACCTCGACCATCGCCAGCCGCCGGCCCAGCTTCAGGATGCGGCCTTCGGCGATCACCGCGACCGGCTTCGGGCGGCTCAGGAAGTTGATGTTGATGTTGGCAGTGACCGCCATCACCTGATCGCCGATGTGGGCCAGCACTACGGCAAACATCGCGGTGTCGGTCGCCAGCATCAGCACCGGGCCTGCGACCGTGCCACCCGGCCGGACCATCCAGTCCTGATACGGCAGGCACACCCGGGCGACTCCGGGCGCGATCTCCAGCACGCGGAACTGCGAATGGGTCGCCATTGGCAGCCCGTCGTAGATGATCTTCTCGACCGTCGCTGCATCCAGCACCGGCAGCAGCGGTCGGGCGGCAGGCTTGGCGCCGCTCACGGGCAGGCCGCCGTGCCCGGCAGGCAGGTCGAGATCAGCTGCGGCTGGCCGGTCTGCACGGCGTTCATCGTCACCGTCGCGGTGCCGAGCTGGATGCCCAGCAGCGACAGCAGCGGATCGACCAGCGACGTGGTCAGCCCGTTGACCAGATTCAGCAGCGGATTCAGCAGGTTGACGATCCCGGTCAGCAGATTCGACACGACGCCGGTCAGGACGCCGACCAGCCCGCTGCCGCTCTGGGTGTTGGTCAGGTCCAGACTGATATCGACGGTGGTCGGCGCGGAAATGCTTTGCGGATTGGCGGCCGCCGGGGCCTGCGGCGGCACGCCGTCGGCAATGAATACCGGCTGCAGGCGCGAGTTGCTGACGGCGGCCGGCGTGAACTCGCCGACCGGGTCGAGCGCCACCGGCGCGCCAGCGCCGACGCCGACACCGGTCAGACCGAGACCGACGTTGACCGAGGTGGTGCCGAGGTTGACGCCCAGGCACAGCGATCCGAGCTTGACGCCGACGCAGCTGGCATCGATGCCGACGGTGGCGATCGGGAAAGTATTGGTCGCGGTGTTCAGCGCAGGCGCCGAGAAAGCCGCGCCGGTGAAGGTGCCGACGGCGACCGTCGCCGTCGCGGTGCGGGCATCGAGGTGGGCAACCGGATCGGCGCGCCCCGAGGTCGGGCACTGCAGGCGTTCGAGCGTCGCCGCGCCGCCGGCGACCTGCACGTCGACACCGAGATTCAGCGGCGGCGACACCACGCTGACCGTGGTCTTGAGCCCGACCAGACTGCCGAGCAGGCTCAGAATGCCGTTCAGAAGACCATTGATGGCACCGAGCAGGCCGTTGAGGATGCCGCCGGCCTCGATGCGGATCAGCAGGCGGACCTGCGCGGTCTTCGCTTCCGCCTGTCCCGGCCGGCCGATGCCGAACTGCGGCGGCTCCAGCACGTTGATGAAGGTCGCGACATTCGCCACCCCCGGCACGCTGAGCATGATCGGCAGATTGATCGGCGTGACTCCGCTCGGATCCGCCACGGCGGCCTGACCGCTGCCGATCAAAAGGTCCAGCAGGTTGGCGATCGGTGTGTCGCCACTGAGGCCTTCGAGGGAGCCCAGCAACTGACCGAGCGGCACCTGGCGAGGATTCGACGCCGCATTGGCCAGCCCCTGCAGCAGCGCCACGACCGTGCCGCTGGCGGTGTCGCCGAGTGCGCCGACCAGCCCGCCGAGCAATTCCGACAGGATCGGCGTCTGCGCCGACAAGGTCAGCGGATCGGACAGGTCCTTCACCGACACGCCGAGCGCCGTTGCCAGCTGGCCCAGCGACACCTGGGTATTGACCAGCCCCTGCATGCCGTTGACGACATCCAGCGACAAGATCGAGGCCTGGCAGGCCGCGTCGCCCGGCGCGCACAGCAGGCCGCCGAGCAGACCGTTGACGATGCCGCCATTCAGCGACAGCAGCCCCGATCCGACGTTGAAGGTGCCGATCGCGGCCTGCTGTGCCGTGGCCGAGGCGAACAGGTTGCCGCCGCCGAACACCGCGCCAACCGGGATCAGGAACGGCGTCGGCTGCGGCCGGGTCAGGTTGACGCGCACCGCGTTGACCGTCGGGTCACCATCGACCAGCGGCACGAACCGGCGCAGACCACCGGCGACATCGATGCGGCCGACCTCGACACCCGGCGAGCCGTTGATGCCGGAGGTCAGCAATGCAGCGACACCGGCGGCATTGCCGGCGTTGTTGGCGGCGATGATCCGGATGACTTCCTGGGTGACGGCCGCAAGCAGACCGGGCCGACCATCATTGGCGCAGCCACTGGCGACCTGAGTCGCCGAAAGCGCCGCCAGCGTCGCCTGCTTTTCCAGATCGCGCTGGGCGTAGTAGAGCTGACCGATGTTCAGCGCCAGCGCCAGGATCGGCACCAGCAGCAGCAGCGAAATGACCAGAAAAACACCGGCCGCACCGCGTTGTTGCGATCGCAGGCGCAGTCGGCGCGGGGTGCGGTCGGACGAGGTCGGCACGGGATCGGAACTCCAGAATGGCGATGCGCGGATCGAAGCCGCTGGCTGCGCAGAGTAAAGCGACTGCTCCCCGCCGTGAAAGCCGGTCCACCGATCCCTTGAGGCCACGGCGGATGGACGGCGGCTTTTGCCGCACTCAGCGGCTGCCGCTGTCAGGGAACCGCTGCAGCAGCGATACTCGCGCGACTCCACCCCGCACGCGCGCCATGATCGTCCTGCACGGCTACACCGGCTCCGGAAACTGCTACAAGCCCGCGCTGCTGATGCGCCAGCTGGGCATCCCGTATCAGTGGCGCGAGGTCGACATCCTGAACGGCGAATCGCGAACTCCGGCGTTCCTGGCCAAGAACGCCAACGGCCGGATTCCGCTGCTGGAAGTCGAACCGGGCCGCTACCTCGCCGAGTCGAACGCCATGCTCTGCTACCTCGCCGAAGGCTCGGCGCTGCTGCCGGCCGATCGCTGGGCACGCGCAAAGGTTTTCGAGTGGCTGTTCTTCGAGCAGTACAGCCATGAGCCGTTCATTGCCACCGTGCGCTTCTGGGTAGCGATCCAGAAGTCGGCCGAAACCAATGCCGCCAAGATCGCCGAGATGCGGCCGAAGGGCTACGCGGCGCTGGGCGTGATGGAAGCGCAGCTCGCGAAAACGGCCTTCCTGACGGGCGCGGCCTACACGATTGCCGATATCGCGCTGTATGCCTACACGCACGTGGCCGACGAGGGCGGTTTCGACCTGGCCGGGTTTCCAGCCGTGCGTGACTGGCTGGCGCGGGTTGCGGCACAGCCCGGCCACCTGACGATGGCAGCCGCCGCTGCGGCTTGAGTCGGGCTCAGCCGCCGGCAGCAACCTTCAGCTTGAGCATCTTCTTCTTGATGCGCTCGCGCTTCAGCGACGACAGGTAATCGATGTACAGCTTGCCGTCGAGGTGGTCGATCTCGTGCTGCACGCATTGCGCGGCCAGACCCTCGCAGTCCAGCTCGAACGGCACGCCGTGACGATCCAGCGCCCGCACGCGCAGCCGGTTGAAGCGCTCGACGGTATCGCGGATATCCGGCACCGACAGGCAACCTTCTTCCATTTCCTGCCGCTCATCGGTCGACAGGATTTCCGGGTTGATCAACACCATAGGCTCGGTTTTGCTGTCCGAGCAGTCCATCACCGACAGGCGCAGCAGCACGCCGCACTGATTGGCGGCAAGGCCGACGCCCGGTGCGTCGTACATCGTTTCGAACAGGTCGTCGATCAGCTTCTGCAGCTTGTCGTCGAACACGGTGACCGGCTTGGTCTTCTGGCGAAGGCGCGGATCAGGATGCGTGAGGATGGGAAGAACGGCCATGATTGACGACCTGCACCATTGACTTGAGAAATCGACGACCACCATGCGGACCGCGAAGGGTTTGTGCCGGCGCCTGTTCGGGCATTCATGCCAGAATCCGGGCGGTCTCCGAAGGGCCGCACGAGGGTATCCGCAGCCATGAGGAAGTATAACGCCTCGCCGTTTTCGCCCTCCTGCCGCCGTCCAGGCCTGCTGGCGGCGATCGCGATCAGCCTCGCGAACCTGGCGGGCTGCGCCGCCCCTGCGCCGGCTCCCGCGCCTGCCCCATCCGTGGTGACGGCACCGGCGCCTGCTGTCGTCGAACCGCTGGCGAACAGCCCGGCGGCGCAGGCTTCAGCCGGCACGCTGGCGCTGCGCGAAGACGCGCCGATGCGCTACGTGGTCAAGAAGGGCGACACGCTGTGGGACATCGCCCAGCATTTCCTGCGCGATCCCTGGCAGTGGCCGGAACTCTGGTACGGCAATACGCAGGTCCGCAACCCGCATCGGATCCACCCGGGCGACGTGCTGACCCTGGTCAGCGTCGACGGCCGCACTCGGCTGGTCAGCACCGGCCCGCTGGAGCGCCTGTCGCCGCAGATCCGCGAGGAAGCGCTCGACGCCTCGCTGCCGGCGATCCCGATCGACGCGATCCGCAATTTCCTGCGCGGCCCGCGCCTGGTCACGCTCGAGGAAACCAAGCGTGCGCCGTACATCGTCGCTTTCGTCGACGAGCGGCTGGCCGTGGGCGCCAACAACGACATCTACGTGAAGAATCTGGCCCAGCCGATCGCCTACAACTACGCGGTGATTCGCGTCGGCGAGGCCTATCGCGATCCGGAAACCCGCAAGCTGCTCGGCTACGAAGCGATTCCTGCCGGTGAAGCCGAACTTCGGACGCCGGAGGCCCCGCTGGGCAGCACGGCCGTGATGCGGGTGACCAAGTCCACCCGCGAAGTGCTGATCGCCGACCGTCTGCTGCCGATCGAAGCGGAAAGCTTCGACGCCAACTTCTTCCCGCATGCGCCGCGATCGCCGATCGATGGCCGGATCATCTCGGTGTTCGACGGCCTGTCGCAGATCTCGCAGTATCAGATCGTTGCGCTCAATCGCGGCTCCGCGCACGGGCTTGACCCGGGTACGGTGCTCGACATCCTGCAGACCGGTCGCGTCGTGTCCGATCCGTACACGCGGAACGCGGTCACGCTGCCGGACCAGTACGCCGGCGTGCTGATGGTGTTCAAGGTCACGCCCGAACTCAGCTACGCGCTGGTGATGAACGCGATCCGGCCGCTGCACGTGCTCGACAAGGTCACCCGGCCGGCACGGTCGTCGCAGCGCTGAGTCGCGACCCGACACCGCGCGGCAAGGACGCCGCCATGCCCACCGCCCTCGCACCGCCATCGCTCGCTCGCCTCTGCCTGCTGAGGACACCGGGCGTCGGACCATCCCGCCTCCGTGCGCTGCTGCGCCGTTTCGGCAGTGCCGAAGCGGTGTTCGCGGCGGGGCCGAAAGCCTGGGCCGAAGCCGGCTGCAGCGACGCGCTGATCGCCGGGCTGTCAGCACCGGATCGGACCGCTGCAGCGGCGGATCTGCAATGGCTGGCGGGGTCGGCCCGCCACCACTACATCGCCGATGACGACGCGCGCTATCCGTCCCGGCTGAAGTCGATCGCCGCAGCGCCGGTGGCCCTGTTCGCGGTCGGCGATGTCGAACTGCTCGAACAACCGCAGCTGGCGGTTGTCGGCGCTCGCGGCGCCTCCAGCCAGGGCCGCGAGAACGCCCGCGCCTTCGCGCAGGCCGCCAGCCGCGCCGGGCTGCTGGTGACGTCCGGGCTGGCGCTGGGTATCGATGCGGCTGCGCACGCTGGCGCGCTCGAAGCGGGCGCAGCGACGATCGCCGTCTGCGGCAACGGGCTGGACCGCATCTACCCGCCGCGCAACCAGTCGCTGGGCGCGGCCATCGCCGAGCGTGGCCTGCTGATTTCCGAGTACCCGCCGGGCACGGTGCCGAAACCGCAGCACTTCCCGCAGCGCAACCGGATCATTTCCGGCCTGAGTCTGGGCGTGCTGGTGGTCGAGGCACAGCTGGGTTCCGGCTCGCTGATCACCGCGAAGCTCGCCGCCGAACAGGGCCGGGAGGTGTTCGCCCTGCCCGGCTCGATCCACAACGAACTGGCGCGCGGCTGCCATGCGCTGATCCGCGATGGCGCGACGCTGGTCGAAACCATCGACGACATCGTCGTCGAACTGGCGGCGCAGTTGCGCCCGCTGCTGCCGGTGGCAGCACCCGAAGCAGTCACCGCCGCCGCGTCCGAAGATCCGCTCGAACGGCGCGTGCTGGCCGCAATAGGCGACGATCCGGTCAGCCTCGATCGGCTGGCGGCGCAACTGTCACTGGGCATCGCCGAACTCGGCGCCGCCCTGCTCGGCCTGGAGCTGTCGGGCCGGGTCGAGGCCCTGCCGGGAGACCGGTTCGTGCGCCTGCATCGGCGCGGTTGAGGCGCTACACTGCGGCGGAGGCAGTTCATCAACAACTGCACGCGCCTGGTCCCGGCGCATGTGAGAACGCATGAAAGAGACCCTCCTCGACGTACTGATGTACCTCTTCGAGAACTACCAGGACGGCGAGTTCTCCGACTCCGACAACCAGGAAAATCTGCGGGTAGAGCTGTCCGCCGCCGGTTTTCCCGATGAAGAAGTGGCGCACGCTTTCGCCTGGCTCGATGGCCTCGCCAACCAGCGCAATGCGCCAAGCCTCCGCGGTCGCACCGATACCCTGCGTCTGTACGCGCCGCAGGAACAGGAGCGGCTGTCCGCCGAATGCCGCGGCTTTCTCCTTTATCTGGAGCAGCTCGGCATCCTCAACAGCGAGAGCCGCGAACTGGTCATCGAACGCCTGCTGGCCTTCGAGGACGAGATCGACATCGAGCGCGTGAAATGGGTCTGCCTGCTGGTGCTGATCAACCAGCCAGGCTCCGAGGAAGCGGTGGTCCACCTCGAAGACATGGTCTATTACCACGGCGAATTCCTGCACTGACGCCGCGCCGGGCAGCCCCGCCTGGTGCCGTCACGACGCAGCAGCCGTACTAGCCACTGGCAAGGTCTTTGCCGTATAAGCTGCCGCTCCACGCGTCACCGGGACGCGGGACAGGTGTGGGACATGCGGCGTCAATGAGCAAGAATCTGGTCATCGTCGAGTCGCCTGCGAAGGCGAAGACGATCAAGAAGTATCTGGGCAAGGACTACGAAGTACTCGCTTCGTACGGCCATGTGCGTGATCTCGTGCCCAAGGATGGCGCGGTGGATGTCACGCGCGGCTTCGAGATGAAGTACCAGCTGATCGACAAGAACGCCAAGCATGTCAGCGCGATCATTGCCGAACTGAAGCGCTCCGATAACCTGTTCCTCGCCACCGACCCTGATCGCGAAGGCGAAGCGATTTCCTGGCACCTGCTCGAGCATCTGAAAGAGAAGGGCCTGGTCAAGAACAAGCCGGTCAAGCGTGTCGTGTTCTACGAGATCACGCCCAGAGAAGTGCAGCGCGCGATCGAGGAAGGCCGCGATGTTGCCCAGGATCTGGTCAACGCCCAGCAGGCGCGCCGCGCACTCGACTATCTGGTCGGCTTCAACCTGTCGCCGCTGTTGTGGCGCAAGGTCGGCCCGGGCCTGTCGGCCGGCCGCGTGCAGAGCCCGGCACTGCGCCTGATCTGCGAGCGCGAGGAAGAGATTCGCGCGTTCAAGCCGCAGGAATACTGGACGCTCGACGCCCGCGCCGAAAAGGACGGCACCGCCTTCAACGCGCGCCTACTCGAGTTCGATGGCCTCAAGGTCGAGCAGTTCACGCTCGGCAACGAAGGCGCTGCCGCGGCCGCCCAGCGGGCGATCGCCGAAGCGGCGCGCGGCAGCCTGAAGGTCGCCAAGGTCGAGAAGAAGCAGCGCAAGCGCACGCCCGGCCCGCCGTTCACGACGTCCACGCTGCAGCAGGACGGCAACCGCAAGCTCGGCTTCACCGCCCAGCGGACGATGCGCACGGCGCAGCAGCTTTATGAAGGTGTCGACATCGGCGGCGAGACCGTCGGCCTGATCACCTACATGCGTACCGACGCCGTGAACCTGTCGCAGGACGCGATCGCCGAACTGCGCGAAGTGATCGTCAAACGCTACGGCGCCGCCGCCGGCCTGCCCGAGCCACGCTACTTCAAGGTCAAGTCGAAGAACGCGCAGGAAGCGCATGAAGCGATCCGCCCGACCTCGTTCCTGCGCGCGCCGGAAGCGGTCGCCAAGTACCTCACCCCCGATCAGGCGCGCCTGTACGACCTGATCTGGAAGCGCACGATCGCCTGCCAGATGGCGCCCGCGGTGTTCGACACCGTCGCCGCCGAACTGCGCGCCAGCGACCTGCATGCGTTCAAGGCCAACGGCCAGGTGCTGGTCGAGCCGGGCTTCCTCGCCGCCTACGGCATTGCCGTCGACGACGAGAACGAGGCCAAGGAAGACGACGAAAAGCGTCTGCCACCACTGGAAGTCGGCGACATCGTCAACCTGCTCGAACTGTTGCCCGAACAGCATTTCACCCAGCCGCCGCCGCGCTTCACCGAAGCCAGCCTGGTCAAGACGCTGGAGGAATACGACATCGGTCGCCCGTCGACCTATGCCTCGATCATCTCCACGCTGCAGGCCCGCGACTACGTGCGCCTCGACGGCAAGGCCTTCATGCCGACCGACGTCGGCATGATCGTCAACCGCTTCCTCAGCGAGCACTTCACTCGCTACGTCGACTACGAATTCACCGCCAAGCTCGAGGATGATCTCGACGCGGTGTCGCGTGGCGAGCAGGCGTGGGTGCCGCTGCTGGCGAAGTTCTGGGGCATCTTCAAGCCGATGGTCGACGAAAAGATGGAGCTGTCGCGCTCGGAGGTTTCCGAGACGCGCACCATCGGCGTCGACCCGGTCAGCGGCAAGCCGGTCACTGCCCGTCTCGGCCGCTATGGGCCGTTCGTGCAGATCGGTGCCCGCGTCGAGGAAGGCGACACCACGTCGGAGAAGCCGCGCTACGCGAGTCTCCGCGGCAACCAGCGCATCGATACCATCACGCTCGAAGAGGCGATGGAGCTGTTCAAGCTGCCGCGCAAGCTCGGCGCGCTGGCGAACGGTGACGAGGTCGAGGTCAACATCGGCCGCTTCGGGCCTTATGCGCGCCACGGCAAGAGCTTCGTGTCGCTGAAGAAGGACGACGACCCGTACACGATCGAGCTGCCGCGCGTCATCGAGCTGATCGAGCAGAAGGCTGCCGCACTCGATGCCGCGACCATCCGCACGTTCGATGGCACCGGCATCCGCATCATCAAGGGACGCTTCGGGCCGTACATCACCGACGGCACCCGCAAGGCGCCGATCCCGCGCACCCGCGATGCCGAAAAGCTCAGCGTCTTCGAATGCGAGGCCTATCTCGCCGAAGCCGAAGCGGCGAAGCCGCCGAAGAAGGGCGCGAAGAAGAAGGCCGCCGCCAAGAAGGCGGCACCGGGCACTGATGACGCCGTCGTGGTCAAGAAGGCGGCCGTGAAGCGGGCGCCGGCCAAGAAGGCGGCGGCGAAAAAGAAGGCGACCAAGAAAGCCGCGCGTGCGCCGACGCTGACCAAGCGCACCGTCTACGCCAAGAAGGGCTGACGCGCGGTCATGCTGAACGCGAAGAAGCTGGCGCTGGCCGGCCGCCTGATGCGGACCGGCGGCGTCGTCGTCTACCCGACCGAAGCGGTCTGGGGCATCGGCTGCGATCCGCAGAACCGCAAGGCGGTCGAACGACTGCTGGCGATGAAGAATCGCGAATGGCAGAAGGGCCTGATCCTGATCGGCTCGACGATCGAAATGATCGAGCCGTACATCGAGGTGCCGTCCCGGATGGCCTGGCGTCGCGCCACGGCGACCTGGCCGGGGGCCTCGACCTGGGTGTTCCCGGCCAGCGAGCACTGCCCGATGTGGATCAGCGGCGATCGCGACTCGGTGGCCGTGCGGGTCACGGCCCATCCGATTGCCGCTCGGCTCTGCGATGCCTTTGGCGGCGCGATCGTGTCGACCAGCGCCAACCGCGCCGGCGATCCGCCGGCGATGAGCCCGAGCGCCGCACGCATCCACTTGCGCAGCCGCTTTGACCTGCTGGTACCCGGCAGCCTCGGCGGGCTGGACCGGCCGACGATCATCCGCGACGCGAGCAACGGCAACATCCTGCGGCGCTGAGCGGCGAAAAGCCTTGCTCACGCAGAGAACGCGAAGCACGCAGGGAAAACCTATGGCGAAACCGTAGGGCGGCAATTGTTTGCCGCCATGCTTGTTCGATCCGACAGGCGTGTCGGCAAGGAATTGCCCACCGAGTGCAGTGGCTTTTCTCTGCGTGCTCCGCGTTCTTTGCGTGAGGCACTCTGTTGCTGTTCCACCGCACTAAACTGCGCCATGACCAACGCTGACACCCCGCGTCCGAAGGACGTCGAAACCTATCTCCGCGGCCTGCAGGACCGCATCTGCGCCGAAGTCGAGCGCATCGACGGCAGCGCGAAGTTCCTCCGCGACGCCTGGCAGCGCGATGAAGGCGGTGGCGGTGAATCCCGAGTGCTGACCGATGGCGCGGTGTTCGAGCGCGCCGGCGTCAATTTCTCCGACATTCGCGGCACCAGGCTGCCACCGGCCGCGACGGCCGCCCGGCCGGAACTGGTCGGCCGCGGCTTCCGGGCGATGGGCGTGTCGCTGGTCTTCCATCCGCGCAATCCGTACGCGCCGACCGTCCACGCCAACGTCCGCTTCCTGATCGCGGAGAAGGACGGCGAGGAACCGGTCTGGTGGTTCGGCGGCGGCTTCGACCTGACGCCGTACTACGGCTTCACGGAAGACGCCGTGCACTGGCACTCGACCGCCCGCGACGCCTGCGCGCCGTTCGGTCCGGAGGTATTCGGCACGCTCAAGGCGCAGTGCGATGACTACTTCTTCCTCAAGCACCGCAACGAGCCGCGCGGCATCGGCGGCTTGTTCTACGACGACTGGACGGTCGGCGGCTTCGAGGCCAGCTTCGCGCTGATGCAGAGCGTCGGCGATCACTTCCTGCCGGCCTATGTGCCGATCGTCGAGCGCCGCCTGGGAATGCCGTACACGCAGCGCGAGCGCGACTGGCAGCTGTACCGGCGCGGCCGCTATGTCGAGTTCAACCTGGTCTGGGATCGCGGCACGCTGTTCGGGCTGCAGTCGAAGGGCCGCATCGAATCGATCCTGATGTCGATGCCGCCGCTGGTCACCTGGCACTACAACCATCAGCCCGAGCCTGGCAGCCCGGAAGCGGCGTTCCTCGCCGACTTCCTGCGGCCGCGCGATTGGCTGAATCTATAGTTGAACGGCTGGCGATAGCGGCGGTCTAGAATCGGGCAGTCGAGCGGACGCCCGTGGTGGCGTCCGGACCCTCCAACGAAAGGTTCGCCCATGACGCTCACCGAACTCCGCTATCTCGTGAACCTCGACAAGGAGCGCCATTTCTCGCGCGCTGCGGAGCGTTCGTTCGTGTCACAGCCGACGCTGTCGGTGGCGCTGAAGAAGCTGGAGGACGAACTCGGCGTCACCCTGTTCGAACGCATCCGTGGCGAGGCCAAGCCGACCCCGGTCGGCGCACGGATCATCGAGCAGGCGCGCAAGGTGCTCGCCGAAGCCAAGCGCGTCGAGGACATCGCCCGCGAAGGCAAGGACGAGCTGGTCGGCTCACTCAGGCTCGGCGCGATCTACACCGTCGGTCCGTATGTGCTGCCGACGCTGGTGCCGCTGATGCGCGAGGCCGCACCGCTGATGCCGCTGATGATCGAGGAGAACTTCACCGGCGTGCTGCTGGAACAGCTGCGCGACAACGAACTCGACGTCGCGCTGCTGGCGCTGCCGATCGATCTGCAGGGGCTGTCGGCCTGGCCGCTGTACGACGAGGATTTCGTGGTGATGCTGTCGCCCGGCCATCGCTGGGCGAACCTGCCGAACGTGCCGGCCAGAAAGCTGGCCGAGGAACACCTGCTGCTGCTCGGCCCCGGCCACTGCTTCCGCGATCAGGTCATTGCCGCCTGCCCCAAATGCGTCACCGCCGAAGGCGATGGCCCGCGACCAGTGACCGGCAGCTCGATCGAAACGATCCGCTACATGGTCGGTTCCGGGCTCGGCATCACGGTGATGCCGAACGGCTCGATCGCCAACCGGCCGCCGGAACCGAATCCGCTGCCGATCGTGCCGTTTGCCGCACCCGCACCGTCACGGACCATCGGCATGGTCTGGCGGCGCAGCTTTCCGCGGCTGGCCGCGATCCGCGCGCTGCGCGACGCCATCCTGGCCTGCGACATCAAGGGCGTGACTCGGCTGGCCGACGCCGAACCGCAGCACCCCTGACTGCGCCGTCTGCCGCGCCCGGCAACAGCGAATTTCACGCAAAGGCGCAAACACGCCAAGAACAGCGACCGCGAGAAAAGCAGAATCGCTTGAAAGCTTTTCTTTGCGTCTTCGCGTCTTTGCGTGAGCACGCCGAACCGCAGCCCGTTGATCCATTAGCCCAAGACGCGCAACAGCGAATCTCACGCGAAGGCGCAAAGACGCCAAGAACAGCAGCCGCTAGAAAAGCAGAATCGATTGAAAGCTTTTCTTTGCGTCTTCGCGTCTTTGCGTGAGCACGCCGTACCGCAGCCCCCTGATCCGTTAGCCCAAGAAGCGCAACCGCGAATCTCACGCAAAGGCGCAAAGACGCTAAGAACAGCGACCGCGAGAAAAGCAGAATCGCCTGGAAGCTTTTCTCTGCGTCTTCGCGTCTTTGCGTGAGAATGCCGTGCGGCTGTCCCTGCCGTTTTCGAAGCCCCCGCCATGTTCAACGCGCTGATCGATGCCACCCGCAGCCAGTTCCAGGGCCGCATGCTCGGCCTGGTGCTGTGGCCGCTGGTCGGCTCGCTGCTGGTCTGGACGGTACTGCTGATCCTGTTCTGGTCGCAGGGCATGGCCGCACTCCGCGCGTTCGCGGAGTACCAGCCGGTCGATGCCTTCCTGAACGAGTGGGGCATCTCGTGGATCGTCAGCGGGCTGACCCTGATCGTGATCTTCCTGTTCCTGCCGACCCTGGTCGCCGCGACCGCGATCTTCATCACCTCGGTGTTCGCGATGCCGATCATGGTCGAGCACGTCGCGCGCACCGATTACCCGGAACTGGCGCGCGGAAAGTTCGGCACCACCTGGGGCAGCGTGGTCAACAGCCTCGGCGCCCTGCTGGCGTATCTGGTGCTGTGGTTGATCGCGCTGCCGCTGTGGCTGATCGTGCCGTTCGCGTTCCTGATCCCGATCGCGCTGGCCGGCTATCTGAACGACCGCGTGTTCCGCTATGACGCGCTGGCCGAACACGCGACCGCCGAGGAATACGCGGAAATCCTGCGCCGCCACGGCGCGCCGCTGTTCGGGCTCGGCACCGTAGCTGCCCTGATCCAGCTGATTCCGATCGTCAACCTGATCTCGCCGGTCTACTCGGGCCTCGGCTTCATCCATTTCGCGCTCGGCGAACTGCGCCGGCTGCGCGCCGAACGTCCGGGCGGCGTGCTGCTGCCGCGCGGCTAGAGCCCCATCCGGCCGGCAACGGCGCGCGCCAGCACAAGCATGTTGCGGACGGTCGCCGATTCATCGTCGCGCCGATAGACCAGGCTCATGCGCGCTTTCGGTGCATCGCCGACGATGCGCCGATAGGCCACGCCATCGGAGTGGATCTGCTGCATCGACGCCGGCACCAGCGACACGCCGAGCCCGGCCGCGACGAGGTTGACGATCGACGTCACCTGCGACGCTTCCTGACCGATGCGCGGGCTGAAGCCGGCGCGCCGGCAGGCAGCGAGGATGTCGTCGTACAGGCCGGCGCCGACCGGTCGTGAAAACAGCACGAAGGCTTCGCCCTTCAGCTGCTCGACGCGCAGCTCCGGCGCAGCGGCCAGGCGATGCGCCTGCGGCAGCGCGATCAGCACTTCCTCGTCGAACAGCGCTTCGCTGACCAGACCCGGTTCGTCGCCCAAGAGCGGCCGCACGAAGGCGACATCGAGCTGATCGGCGAGCACCGCAGCGGCCAGCACCGGTGTCGAGTTCTCGTCGAGCGACAACGCGACCTCCGGGTACTGCTGGCCGTATTCGCGCAGCACCCGCGGCACGAACGGATGGAACGGTGCGGAGTTGATCATGCCGACGCCGATGCGGCCGAGATCGCCACGCGCCACGCGCCGGGCGTGGTCGCTGGCGCGCTGCACGTGGGCGAGGATCTGGCGGGCGTCATCGAGAAAGCCGCGGCCGGCGTCGGTCAGGGTCACGGTGCGCGCCTTACGCTCGAACAGCGGCGTCCCGACTTCGGCTTCCAGCGCGCGAATCTGCTGGCTCAGCGGCGGCTGCTCGATGCCGAGCCGTTTGGCGGCGCGGGTGAAATGCAGTTCGTCAGCCACGGTGACGAAGTAACGAAGATGGCGCAGTTCCATGAAGGTACTAATCAGATATCGATACCGCTTGTTTCATATATTGGACGTATCAAGCGACCGCGTCTAATGTCTGGCCCTCAGCTCGGCCGCGTGCCGACATCGTTCGGCGAACGCCATCGGCACATCCCCAAGATGACGCCGAAGCGCCCGCCCTCACAGGATTGCGAAGCCATGACCGGACCCATCGCCCCCACCCCGCCCGTCGTTGCCGACCCGGACCCGCAGGAAACCCGCGAGTGGCTGGAAGCCCTGTCCGCCGTGCTCGAACGCGAAGGTCCGGCGCGCGCCCATTTCCTGCTCGAAGCCTTGCAGGAGAAGGCGCGACTGAGCGGCGCGTACATCCCGTTCTCGCCGAACACGGCCTACGTCAACACCATTCCGCCGCATCTGGAGGAACGCTCGCCGGGCGATCACGCGCTGGAATGGAAGATCCGCTCGATCATCCGCTGGAACGCGATGGCGATGGTCATCAACGCCAATCGCGAGCACTCCGGCATCGGCGGCCATATCGCCAGCTTCGCCAGCGCCGCGACGCTCTACGACGTCGGCTTCAACCATTTCTGGAAAGGCCCGGAACACGCCGATGGCGCCGACCTCATCTACTTCCAGGGCCACTGCACGCCGGGCATCTACGCTCGCGCCTTCCTTGAAGGCCGGCTGAGCGAAGACCAGATCCGCCATTTCCGCATGGAGACCGGCGGCCAGGGGCTGCCGTCGTACCCGCATCCCTGGCTGGCGCCGGAGCTGTGGCAGTTCGCGACCGTCAGCATGGGGCTCGGGCCGATCCAGGCGATCTATCAGGCGCGGCTGATGAAGTATCTGGAGCATCGCGGCCTGATGAAGGCGACGGGCCGCAAGGTCTGGTGCTTCTGCGGCGATGGCGAGATGGACGAGCCGGAATCGCTGGGTGCGATCGACATCGCGGCCCGCGAAAAGCTCGACAACCTGGTGTTCGTCGTCAACTGCAACCTGCAGCGTCTCGACGGCCCGGTCAGAGGCAACGGCAAGATCATCCAGGAACTCGAAGGCGTGTTCCGCGGCGGCGGCTGGAACGTCATCAAGGTGATCTGGGGCGGGCTGTGGGATGGCCTGATCGCCGCCGACCGCAGCGGCCTGCTGGTCAAGACCTTCAACGAGACGGTCGACGGCGAGTACCAGAACTACAAGGCCAAGGGCGGCAAGTACACACGCGACAACTTCTTCGGCAAGCATCCGGAACTGCTGAAGCTGGTGTCGACGATGTCCGACGAGGACATCGGCCGGCTCAATCGTGGCGGCCACGATCCGCACAAGATCTACGCGGCCTACGCGGCCGCGTCGAAGCACAGCGGCACGCCAACGGTGATCCTCGCCAAGACCGTCAAGGGCTACGGCATGGGCGAAGCCGGCGAAGGCCAGAACATCACGCATCAGCAGAAGAAGATGGGCGAGGACGCACTGCGCGCGTTCCGCGATCGCTTCCAGTTGCCGATCTCCGACGCGCAGATCAAGGACACGCCGTTCTACAAGCCGGCCGACGACTCACCGGAAATCCAGTACCTGAAGACGCGCCGGGCGGCACTCGGCGGCTATCTGCCGTCGCGCCGCCCGGTCGGCGAAGCGCTGGAAATCCCGGGGCTGGCGATCTTCGACCGCCTGCTGAAAGACAGCGGCGAGCGCGAGATCTCCACGACGATGGCCTTCGTGCAGGCGCTGCAGATGCTGTTGCGCGACAAGAAGATCGGCTCGCGCGTGGTGCCGATCGTGCCGGACGAAGCCCGCACCTTCGGCATGGAAGGCATGTTCCGCCAGCTCGGCATCTATTCGGTGGTCGGCCAGAAGTACACACCGCACGACGCCGACCAGCTCGCCTTCTACAAGGAAGACGTCAAGGGCCAGGTGCTGGAAGAAGGCATCACCGAAGCCGGCGCGATGAGCTCGTGGATCGCTGCGGCGACCAGCTACTCGAACCACGGTGTCAGCTTGCTGCCGTTCTACATCTTCTACTCGATGTTCGGCTTCCAGCGCATTGCCGATCTGGCCTACGCGGCTGGCGACATGCGCGCGCGCGGCTTCCTGCTCGGCGGCACGGCCGGCCGTACGACGCTGAACGGCGAAGGCCTGCAGCACGAGGACGGCCACAGCCATCTGGCGGCAGCGACGATCCCGAACTGCCGCGCCTACGATCCGGCCTATGCCTATGAAGTCGCGGTGATCCTGTCGGAAGGCATGCGCCGGATGTATCCGTCCGACGGCAGCCCGCAGATGGACGAGTACTACTACCTGACCCTGCACAACGAGAACTACACGCACCCGGCGATGCCGGCCGGCGTGGAAGCCGGAATCATGAAGGGCCTGTACCTGCTGAGCGCCTGCGACGCGCCGGCCGAAACGCATGTGCAGCTGCTCGGTTCCGGTTCGATCCTGCGCGAAGTGATTGCCGCCGCCGAACTGCTGAAGGCCGACTGGGGTGTGACCAGCGATCTCTGGAGCGCGCCGAGCTTCAACGAGCTGGCCCGCGACGGCCGCGATGCCGAACGCTGGAACCTGTTGCATCCGAACGACGATCCGCGCGTGCCGTATGTGACCGAAGTGCTGACCGGCATGAGCGGCCCGGCGATCGTCGCCACCGACTACATGAAGGCCTATCCCGAGCAGATCCGCCCGTTCGTACCGATGCCGTTCCATGTGCTCGGCACCGACGGCTATGGCCGCAGCGACACCCGCGAAGCGCTGCGCAACTTCTTCGAGGTCGATCGCCGCTGGGTCGCGGTCAAGGCGCTGGCCGCACTCGCCGACCTGAACCGGCTGCCGCGTGCCAAGGTCGCGGAAGCGATCGCCAAGTACGGCCTCGACACCCACAAGCCCAACCCGGTCACCGTCTGAACCATGGCCACCGAACTGAAAGTCACCGTCCCCGATATCGGGGATTACCAGGACGTCCCGGTCATTGAAGTGCTGGTCGCGGTCGGCGACACGGTCGGCAAGGATCAGGCGATCGCGACGCTGGAATCGGACAAGGCCACGCTCGACGTGCCGGCACCCGAAGCCGGCGTGGTCACGTCCATCGCGATCAAGGTGGGCGACCGCGTATCGATGGGCGATGCCGTGATGGTCATCGCGTTGGCGGCTGCCGCTGATGGCGCAGCTGCGAAAGCTTCGGCGTCCGAGAAAACGAATAGCCCCTCACCCCAGCCCTCTCCCGAGGGGAGAGGGGGCAAAAGCTTGCCTCTTCCCCTGGGAGAGGTCGACGCGACAGCGCCGGCTGAGGGCGCGCCGCCCGCCGAGCAGGCGCAGCCCGCCGAAGCCGCGGGTGCTCCCATCGCCGTCACCATCCCCGACATCGGCGATTTCAAGGACGTGCCGGTCATCGAAGTGCTGGTCGCCGATGGCGACACGGTCGAGAAGGATCAGACGCTGCTCGTGCTGGAGTCGGACAAGGCCACGCTTGACGTGCCGGCGCCGGCGGCCGGGGTCATCGGCGGCCTGCTGCTCAAGGTCGGCGACAAGGTCGCGATGGGAACGGCGGTCTGCACGATCACCGGCGCCGGCAGCGCTGCGCCCGCGGCGGCACCTGCGCCTCTAGCGGCGCCTGCAGCGGTGCCGAAAGCAGAAGCAGCAGCGCCTGCGCCCGTCCCCGGCAACGATGGCGTCGCCGCCAAGACGGCACCTGCCGCCGTGCCTGCAGCGCCATCAGCGCCAGCCGCTGCGGCCAGCGACGACGTGCCCTACGCCAGCCCGTCGATCCGCAAGTTCGCGCGCGAACTGGGTGTCGATCTGGCAAAGGTCACGGGTTCTGGCCCGAAAGGCCGGATCACCCAGGACGACGTGCAGGGCTACGTCAAGACTGCACTGAGCGCGCCGTCGCCGGCAGCAGCGCCGGCTCCGGCCGCCGGGGGCATGGGCATACCGCCGATTCCGGCCGTCGACTTCGCACAGTTCGGCGCCATCGAGGTCAAGCCGCTGGCGCGCATCCGCAAGCTGTCGGCGGCACATCTGCACCGCGCCTGGCTGAACATTCCGCACGTCACCCAGACCGACGAAGCCGACATTACCGAGCTCGAAGCCTTCCGCAAGGAAGCGTCCGAGGAATCGGCGAAGGCCGGCGGCCCGAAGCTGACCTTGCTGCCGTTCGTGATGAAGGCGATGGCGAAAGTGCTGGAGGCGTACCCGGAATTCCGTGCCTCGCTGTCGCCGGACGGCGAAAGCCTGATCCACAAGCACTACACGCACATCGGCTTCGCGGCCGACACGCCGAATGGGCTGGTGGTGCCGGTGGTCCGCGATGTCGACAAGAAGACCATCACCCAGCTGGCGATCGAGACCGGCGAGCTGGCGAAGAAGGCCCGCGACGGCAAGCTGTCCGGCGCCGACATGAAGGGCGGCGTGTTCTCGATCTCCAGCCTTGGCGGGATCGGCGGCAGCCACTTCACGCCGATCGTCAATGCGCCGGAAGTCGGCATCCTCGGCGTGTCGAAGGCGGCGGTGAAGCCGGTCTGGGAC
Source organism: Gammaproteobacteria bacterium (assembly GCA_026398875.1). Classification (GTDB taxonomy): domain Bacteria; phylum Pseudomonadota; class Gammaproteobacteria; order Nevskiales; family Nevskiaceae; genus Nevskia. The sequence continues at coordinate 72,734 of JAPLSB010000008.1, forward strand.
GGCCAGGCGTTCCAGCCCCGGCTGATGGTGCCGCTGTCGCTCAGCTACGACCACCGGGTGATCGACGGCGCCTACGCCGCGCGCACCATCGTGCTGCTGGTGAAGCTGCTCGGCGACATCCGTCGGCTGGCGCTATGACGGCTGGCGCCCTGACGGCTGGCGCTCTGAGCGATCATGGCGCGCAGCGCTAAACTGCGCGCCATGAGCACTGAATCCCCGAAGAAGAAATCCGCCGCCGACGTGCTGAAGGAAGCGCTGGCAGCGAAGAAGGCCGCCGGCCCGAATGGCGCCGGCAAGCTGCGTCCGGTGATGGATACCGGCAAGGGCAACAAGGACGCCGAGCGGCTGAAGGGGATGTCGCGCAAGGTGCACTGAGCACGGCCGCAGCGAAGCCGGCCGTGCCGGCTCCGCTGCAGGCATACCGCCTCAGCCGCCGTTGATGATCCGCTCGACCGCCTGCTGCGCGATCGGGTGATAGCCACCGCCCTGCTTCGTGAAGATCGCCTTGGCTTGTGCGCGACCGGCATCGGTGGCGGCCAGCTCCCGGTAGATCGGGCTGATCAGCTTCATGCGGCCGACCCGGCCGAGATATTCGGTCATTGCCGGCAGCACCATCGCCACCTGCCCGCTGGAGACCGCCAGCGCGTACCAGTGGCTGGCAATGATCGCGTTGCCGTTGCCGCTCAGCTTGAAAGCCGCATCGAGTTCCTTGAGCCGGGCCGCGCTCGCGGTCTTCGGGAAGCCTTCGAAGAAATGCTCCCACTGCTGGACCGTCCACTGGCTGGCACCCATCGCGGCGATTGGCGTCGTGCCGGCCAGCCAGGCGTCGCGTGCGGCATCCACCGTGGTCAGCGCGTCCGATGACGCGTAGACCGCATCGGACGGAAGCGGAGGCTGCGACACCCAGGCGTTGATCTGCGCCTGCGTCACCACACCCGGCTTCGGCTTGATCAGCTGCGTGTCGAGATAGGCGAGGAACTGCTCGCTGGTCGCGCTCTGGAACGCGTGGCTGTCGAACCAGCCGCGCAGGAAGGCATCGAAGGCATCGCGGCCGAACTTCGATTCCAGATAAACGAGGAACAGCGCGCCGCGCTGGTACGGGATGCTGCTGAACACTTCGTCCGGGTCTTTCGACGGGAATGCGCGCTTGAGCTTGCGATCCTCGTCGGACGCCGCGAGATCCATTGCCGACTTCAGCTCGGCCACGCCCAGCACCCGCTCCATGTCGCCACGGGCCTTGCCGAACTGCGCTTCGGTGAGCCGGAACGTCAGGTATTCGGTGAAGCCCTCGTTGAGCCAGAAGTCTTCCCAGGTGGCGTTGGTGACCAGATTGCCGGACCAGCTGTGCGCCAGTTCGTGAGCGATCAGCGAGACCAGCTGGCGGTCGCCGGTGATCACCGTCGGCGTGACGAAGGTCAGCCGCGGGTTTTCCATGCCGCCGTACGGAAAGCTCGGCGGCAGCACCAGCAGGTCGTAGCGGCCCCAGCGGTACGGGCCGAACAGCTTTTCGCACAGCGCGACGGTGGTTTCGGTTTCGGCGAATTCCCAGGCGGCGGCCTTGAGCGTCGCCGGCTCGGCATAGACGCCGGTGCGCGGACCGGTGCTCTGGAACGCCAGATCGCCGACAGCGATCGCGATCAGATAGCTCGGAATCGGCTGCGGCATGCGGAACGTCCAGCGGCCGGCGGCATCGGGGGCATCCGACATCTCGGCACTCATCACCGCGCGCAGGCCCTTCGGCGTCTTGATACGCGCCTCGTAGGTGGCACGCACCGCCGGCGAATCCTGCAGCGGAATCCAGCTGCGGGCATGAATCGCCTGTGATTGCGAGAACAGGAACGGCTGCTTCTTGCCGGCGGTCTGCGCGGGTTTCAGCCACTGCAGGCCGGAGGCGGCCGGTCGCGTCGCGTAGCCGATGCGGACGCGCGTGGCGCCGGCCGGAAGCCTCACCGTCAGCGCCTGGCCGAGCACGGCGTCGTCGCTGCCCAGCGTGAAGCTCGCGGCCGTCCAGGTCGTGCCGTCGCTGCTGGCCTCGGCGGAGCGCACGTCGAGCGCACGCGTGTCGAGCACGATGCGGTCGGCGTCGGCCTTCAGCTTCTGGAACTGGATTTCGGCTGTGCCGCGCAGCTGCGACTTGGCGAAATCGACATCGAGATCCAGCACGATGTGCGTGGTCCGCACCTCGGCGCTGTTGGCGTGGGAGTGCGGGTCCGTCACAGCACCGGCGAGTACGGGATTCAGCATGGTCGACAGACTCAAGATCAACGCCGCGCCGGCGCCGCGAAGCAGGGAAAGAGACATGAAGGTTTACGCCGATTCGGGGACCGGACGATGATACGGAACTCCCTTGTCACCCGACCCGTTCCCATGCGCATCGCTTTCCGATCGCTGCTGCTGTCCTGCGCGCTGCTGGCGCTGGCCGCCTGCAGCCACAACCCGTTCCGCGGCGCTGATGCCGCTTCCGACTCCGCCTCCGGCGCCCGTGTGATGACCCTCGACGAAATCGGTCAGCAGTACCTGCGGCTGGTGCTGGCGCTTGGCGAACACGACCCGGATTACGTCGACGCCTACTACGGCGACGCGGCGATCCGCGATGCCGTGAAACAGGACGCCGCCAGCCCGGCACAGATCGAGAAGCGGGCGCAGCGCCTGCTGGCCAGCGTCGACGGTGCCGACAGCGCGCAGTTCCAGACGCGTGCGGAACTGGTCGCACTGCGCCGCGCCTATCTGACCAAGCAGCTCGTCGCGCTGGTGGCGCGCGCGCAGATGCTGCAGGGCCGGCGCTTCAGCTTCGATGACGAGGCCCGCGCGCTGTACGACACGGAAGCGCCGCACTACCAGGAGTCCGATTTCGCACCGGTGCTCGCGCGGATCGAGAAGCTGCTGCCGGTGGAACGCGGCGACGCCGGCCGCACGCTCGCCGAACGCTACAACCACTACATCGAGCGTTTTGCGGTGCCGGCGGCGAAGCTTGAGAAGGTGATGGAGTTGGCGCTGGAAGAAGCCCGCACGCGCAGCTACAACCACATGCCGATGCCGATCAGCGAGTACGTCGAGCTGAAACTGGTCAACGGCAAGCCGTGGAGCGCCTACAACTGGTACCAGGGCAAGCTGCAGAGCCGCATCGAGATCAACACCGAGCTGCCGATTCCGGTGTCGCGGGTCATCGAACTGGCAGCGCACGAAGGCTATCCCGGCCATCACGTCTACAACGCGCTGCTCGAAAACGGCCTGGTGATTGGCCAGCACTGGCTGGAGTTCAGCGTCTACGCGCTGTTCTCGCCACAGTCGCTGATCGCCGAAGGCACGGCCGATTTCGGCATCGGCCTGGCCTTTCCGGGCAAGGACCTGCTGGCGTTCACGAAGCAGCTGTTCAAGGCCGCCGGACTGAAGCCGGCCGATGCCCCGCGCTATCTGGAGATCGTTCAGGCTGCCAGCGCCCTGAAGCCGGCCGGCATCGAAGCGGCACGGCGTTATCTGGACGGCCAGGCCAGTGCCGACGAGACGATCGCCTGGATGCAGCGCTTCCTGCTGTATTCACCAGAGCGCGCCAGGCAGCGCCTGACGTTCATCGACAAGTACCGCGCCTACATCATCAATTACAGCTGGGGCGAGACGCTGGTGCGCGACCACATCGAGCGCCACGGCAACCGCAACGCCGGCTCGCCCGAGCAGTGGCAGCAGTTCTTCCAGCTGATCTCGATGCCGCGCACGCCGTCGATGCTGCTGCCGGCCGCGCCGGCCGCCGATCAGCCGGCCGACGTCAACGATGTCGCGGACTTCGACCGCTACGTCGCCGGCAAGCCGACCGTGGCCGCGTTCCAGCAACGCTATCCGACGGTGTTCGTCGTGCTGCCGGGCATCATCGCGACGCGCGAGTACCGCCACGACCGCAGCCGCTACTTCGCCGAACTGGATAGCGACGGCCGGATCGTCGGTGGCCGCTTCATGTGAGCGCCGTCGAAAGTTTTCCACCGCTGGAACCGCCATCGGCGCGGCTGCTGATTCTCGGCTCGATGCCGGGCATCGCATCGCTGCGCGCCGTGCAGTACTACGCTCATCCGCGCAATCGCTTCTGGCCGACGATGGAAGCGCTGTTCGGCATTCCGTTCGCGTGGCCGTACGAACAGCGGATCGCTGCATTGACCGCGAAGGGCGTGGCGCTGTGGGACGTGCTGCGCGCCTGCGAACGTCCGGGCAGCCTCGATTCGAGCATTGTCCGGGCCACCGAAGTGCCGAATGATTTCGCCGGCTTCGTCGATCGCCATCCGCAGCTGCGCGCCATTGCCCTGAACGGCGGTACCGCCCGCGATGCCTTCAAGCGCCACGGCCGGCCGATGCTCGGCGCGCGGCTCGACGGCATCGAAGTGATCGCGCTGCCGTCGACCAGTCCAGCCAATGCCGGACAATCGGTCGATGCCAAGCTGGCGCAGTGGTCAGCGCTGCTGCGCCATGTCTGAACCCGGGAACCTGCACACGCCATGACGCACGTATTCGATTTCCACACGCTGGACGTATTCACCGAAACCCGCTTCGGCGGCAATCCGCTGGCCGTCGTGCTGGCGGCCGACGGCCTGAACACCCGGCAGATGCAGACCATCGCCCGCGAGTTCAACCTGTCGGAAACGGTATTCGTGCTGAAGCCGACACGGCCGGATGCCGCCTTCCGCATCCGCATCTTCACGCCCGAAGTCGAGATGCCGTTCGCCGGTCATCCCACCGTCGGCACGGCCTGCCTGCTCGCCGAGCTCGGGCTTGCACCGCAGGGCGACGACGTGCGTTTCGTGCTCGAGGAAAACGTCGGGCCGGTGCCGGTGCGGGTGCGCCGCGAAGCGGGTCGCGCGCCATACGGCGAACTGACCACGGCCGTGCTGCCGGTGCGCGGAACCGCTCCGCTGCCGTCGAATGCCGTGATCGCGGCGATGCTCGGCCTGCAGGAAACCGATATCGGCACGGTGGCGGCAGTCAGCTGCGGCGTGCCGTACCTGCTGGTGCCGCTGCAGACGCCCGAACGGCTGGCCGGCATCGAGCTGAACCTGGCGATCTGGCGCGAGCATCTGCACGGGGCCTGGGCGCATCACCTGTATGTCACCGCGCAGGGTTACGAAGGCGAGGTCCGGGCGCGGATGTTCGCACCGGGCTCCGGCGTCGTCGAAGACCCGGCTACCGGCTCGGCGGCGGTGGCGCTGGCCGGACGGCTGGCGCTGGAGTCGTCGCTGGTCGATGGCACGGTGCGCGCAGTGATTCATCAGGGCCTGGAAATGGGCCGGCCGAGCGTGCTGCTGATCGAGGCTGATCGCATTGCCGGCGCGGTGACGGCGGTGCGGGTCGGTGGACATAGTGTTGCGGTGCTTGCCGGCACCCTGCGCGTCTGAGCGCCGGGCCTGTCACCAAGCGGCGCGAAACCCGCCGCTATACTTTGGCAAAGCCCGTGCATCAGGCATCGGGACCAAGCTCACGGAGATGCACGCGATGACCGATTCATTCCGCCGCCTTGCCCGGCTGGACGAGGAATTCCCCGGCCTGTTGGCAGCGTTCAAGCCGGCGCTGAAGGGCCTGATCCCCGACGAGATCAATTTCACCGAGGATTCCTACGACGAGCTGTTCATCATCCTGGCGGTCGCGGCCTACTACGCGCGCGATCCGAAGCTGCGCAAGCAGTCGGCCAATCGCACCGGCGGCAATCCGAAGCTGGTCAGCGTGGTGATGGACGAAGGCCCGCAGGACAAGGATCTGGCGCTGGTCGACCGCATCCTCGACCGGATCGCGCCTTATGTGCCGGTCAGCGTGATGCTGGCCTCGCTGAAGACCATGCGGGCCAATCAGGACGAGCTGTTCAAGGCCTACCACCAGGGTATCGAGCGAATCGTCTCCGACCTGTTCCGCATCGCCGCCGGCTTCCCGCCGAATACCGCGTGCCCCGCCGCGCTGGTGAAGTGGGCATCGGGCCCGCTGCGCGCCGAGATCTACGAGCAGTTGCACCAGAACTGATCGCAGCGGCCACGAAAAAGCGGCCGGTCATCATCGATGACCGGCCGCTTTTTCGTGGCCTCGGCGTCGTGCGCCGCCGAGGCCACCGGTCTTACTGACCAGCCTTGGCGCCAGCCTCGACGTTGACCGTCGCACCGACCTTGGCGTTGGCGGCATTGGCGGCCGCACCGGCTGCGGCATTGACGCCGGCGTTGACGCCGGCAGCGGCGGCGCCGCCTGCGGCCTGCGCCGTCGAGCCGACCGCTGCCTTCGCACCGACCGCCGCATCCTTGGCAACGCCCACGCCGGCCTTCGCTGCGCCACCAACCGCACCTGCGGTGCCCTTCACGGCGCTGCCGGCCGCGCCAACCGTACCCTTGACCGCCTTGCCGAGACCGAGGCCGAGGCCGACACCGGCGTTCGCGCCTGCCTTGCCTGCCTCGACAGTGGCTGCTGCACCGGCCTTGACGTCAGCCTGGGCAGCGGCACCGGCTTGGGCAGCGGCGGCAGCTTCGGCCTGAACGGCGGCGGCCTTGGTGGCGGCGGCATCGGATTGCAGACGCGCCTTTGCGGCTTCTGCGTCAAGACGGGCCTTGGCCGCAGCGTCGACATTGGCACTCAGCGCACCCGCGCTGACGCCCACGCCGGCGCCAGCGTCGAGCCCGATCGCCATCGACGGACCGGCGGCCGCAGCGGCGAACAGCGTGGTGAGGATGGCGGCGGGAATGAGTTTACGGTTCATCGAGGGTGCTCCTTGCGAGGGACAGACAGCTGGAAAATGGAAAATATCGACAGCGCCTTGCTGGCCTTGTTTCGACCCGCGCAGAATGCCGTCGGATATCTGAACCCGTCATGAACGGGGAGTCAGTTCATCATTTTCCGCCAACCGACCGTTGTTCGGAAAGGCGCCTGTCCGGCCGAGCACCATGTCCACATCCCCGATCGTGACCGATCACGTCAGCGCCAAAGCATGGGCCGACCGCTGGATCGAGGCCTGGAATGCCCTGGATATCGAGTCCGTGCTGGCGCTGTTTGCCGACGACTGCCAGTTTCGAAGCCCGAAAGCCGCCGTCATCACCGGCTGCGGCACGGTGATCGGCAAACCGGCGCTGCGCGCGTACTGGACGCGGGCGATCGAGAACATCGCGCACCTGCGCTTCACGCTGGCTACTGCGCACTGGGATGGCGCCCAGCGGACGCTGCTGATCCGCTACACCGCCGAATTGGCTGCGCAGCGTCTTCTGGCTGCCGAAGTGTTCGATTTTCTCCCCGACGGCAGGGTCATCTGCGGGACAGCGTTCTATGGCGCGTCGACCGACTGAGTCCACTCGACGACGGCGGCCGGGCGATACCGGGGCGCCATTGGCTGCTGCAGCCGATCTCGATGCAGCAGAGGCTTCCCGTCGCGCGATCCTCGCCACCGTCGAGCGCATCCCGGCCGGCCGGGTCTGCACCTATGGCGAGATCGCATGGATTGCCGGCTACCCGGGGCGCGCCAGGCTCGTTGGGCGGGTGCTCGGCGGCATGCTCGAAGCAGGCTCGAATACCCCTTGGCACCGCGTCATCAACGCATCCGGGCAGATTTCGCTGCCGAAGTTCAGCGAGGAACACCGCGAACAGAAGCGGCGCCTGCGTGCAGAGGGCGTGATGTTCGAAAACGATCGGGTCAGCCTTCGACGCTTCGGCTGGCAGCCGGCGGGCGGGGAATCGCCGCTGATCGATTGACCGCGGCGGCGAAATCGAACAGCCGTTTGCGCAGAAGTTGGCAGTTTCGGCGATGGTGAGCGCTCGTTCGTCGCTGCTTGGGGCAATCCGGCGCGCCTGACATGTCGCGTCGCGCTCGGCGTCGCCGTTCAGCAGCAGGAAAGAGCCGTCTGGTGACGATAATCGCTCCGAATCAAGGAGGTCTGTGCACTATCACCGCTCGGGGCTGCCAAATTAATCAGGAAAGCGCCAACATGCCGAATTCATGAAAGTTTCACATTCACGAACTCCAGTGATTGGCAGCGAGCCATCGAGGGCAAACCCTTCGTGTCTTGACGCGCGCCGGTGGCGCAGTTGGGCCACTTTGCGCTGCTTTCGGCCGCCATGGCAGCCACAGCAGCAGCAGCCGGCGCCTTGCAGGGATTCCTTGCCAAAGCTTCATCTTTGTGACGCTGTCGCCGATGCATTGCTGCTAGTGCACTTTCGCTCCTATATCAGCCCGTCAGTACTCCGTATACTTGTTGCGCTGCAGCGACCGCGCCGATGCAGCGCCGAGCGCCCGTGTCGTGCAAGGGCGACGCACGTGGCGAAAAGCCTCCGCTGATCAACATCTTGTGAATCAGGACAGCGGGCGTGGCGCGAAACATGCAGTCAATATTGGGCCTACAGGATTGGCAGTAGGCAGCATGATGAAAACCGGCGGTCGCCCGGGCGAAGTAGTCATCTGAATTTTTGAGCGCTCAGCAGAGCGCACTCGATCGGAAAAGAGGAAGTCAACAGTGCAAATCAGCATTTTCGGAATGGGGTACGTCGGCGCCGTCTGTGCAGCCTGCCTTTCGGATTACGGGCATGACGTGATCGGTGTCGACGTGTCCGCCCTGAAGGTCAAGCTGATCAACTCCGGCCAGTCGCCGATCGTTGAGCCGGGTCTCGGCGAATTGCTCGAAAAGGGCGTGGCCGCCGGCAAGCTGCGCGCCACCACCGATACCGAGGAAGCGATTCTGGGCTCGGAACTGACGATGATCTGCGTCGGCACGCCGAGCAAGCGGAACGGTGACCTTGACCTGCGCTACGTCGATCAGGTCTGCCGCGAGATCGGTGCGGTGCTGAAGACCAAGTCAGCGCGCCACACCGTCGTCGTCCGCAGCACCGTGCTGCCGGGAACCGTCAAAAACGTGGTTATCCCAGCGCTCGAGCAGTCGTCCGGCAAGAAGGCCGGAGCCGACTTCGGCGTTGCCGTGAACCCGGAATTCCTGCGCGAAAGCACGGCCATCGCGGACTATCGCGAGCCGCCGATGACGGTGATCGGCGAACTTGACGCCGCGTCCGGCGAAGGTCTGGCGTCGATCTACTCGGTGCTTCCGGCGGCCGTGTTCCGCCGCCCGATCGAAGTCGCCGAGATGGTCAAGTACACCTGCAATGTCTGGCACGCGACCAAGGTCACGTTCGCCAACGAGATCGGCAACATCGCCAAGGCCTGCGGCGTCGATGGTCGCGAAGTGATGAAGCTGATCTGCGAGGACGACAAGCTCAACCTGTCGTCTTACTACATGAAGCCGGGCTTCGCGTTCGGTGGCTCATGCCTGCCGAAGGATCTTCGCGCGCTGAACTACCGCTCCACGCAGGTCGAATCGGACAACCCGATGCTGGCCTCGATCATGCGCAGCAACGTGACTCAGGTCGAGCGTGCGTTCAATCTGGTCGCCGGTTTCGGCAAGCGCAACGTCGCGTTGCTGGGTCTTGCGTTCAAGTCCGGCACCGATGACCTCCGCGAAAGCCCGCTGGTCGATCTCGCCGAAATGCTGATCGGCAAGGGCTACTCGTTGAAGGTGTTCGACCGCAACGTCGACCACGCCCGCGTCATGGGCACAAACAAGGACTACATCGACTCGAAGATTCCGCACGTCTCGAAGCTGCTGACGTCGAGCCTTGCCGAAGTGGTCGACAGCGCCGACATCGTCGTGCTCGGCAACAAGGACCCGGAGTTCGCCGATGTCATTGCCAACCTGAAGCCGGGCGTGAAGCTCGTCGATCTCGTCGGCTTCATGCAGACGACGTCGACCGCCGACGCCCAGGGAATCTGCTGGTAAGGCGTTCACTGCCAGGTCCGCGAGCACGTCATGAGCCAGTCCAACCCGGCTGACGCAGTTCAGTCCGATGCGTCGTGGCAGTCGCTGGTCCGCGATTTTGCAGGCTGGATATCGCTGCTGGCGCTGATCGGCGGTCTGGCACTGCTGTTGCCGGGCTTCACTTTCGATCCTTCGCAGTCGCATTTCCTGGTTGCGGTCGGCGTTGTCGGCTTGTGGCGATATGCGTTGCGCGCCGTGCATTTCGTGCGCGCGATGTGGTTCCTGTACGTGGCGTACCCGCGGATGCGCGAACGGGCCGCCATGGCAGGAGCCGCCTCGGATCCGTCGCAGGCGTACTTCATGGTCACCAGCTTCCGGATCGACGTCGAGACGACCGCCCGGGTGTATCGGGCGATCATCGAACAAGCGATTGAATGCGGCTACCGAAGCACGGTGGTCGCATCAATCGTTGAGTACGGCGACGAGCTGCTGATGCGCGCGCTCTGGGACACCTACCAGCCTCCGGAGCGCGTCTCGCTGAAGATCGTGCGCATTCCAGGAACCGGCAAGCGCGATGGGCTTGCGTTCGGTTTCCGCGCCATTGCTCGCGACTGCCCGGATCACCGCGCTCTGGTGGCCGTGATTGACGGGGATTCGGTGCTCGTGCCCGGCATGATGCGCAAGTGCGCGCAGATGTTTCATCTGCTGCCCGACGTTGGTGCGATGACCACCAACGAGTTCTGCACCGTGCTGGGCTCGAAGCTGATGAGCGAGTGGCACAAGCTGCGTTTCGCCGAGCGCCATCTCAATATGTGCTCGATGGCGCTCAGCCGTCGCGTGCTGACGCTGACCGGACGCATGTCGGTATTCCGCGCCCACATCGTCACTCAGCACTCGTTCATCTCGGACGTCGAGAATGACTCGATCCTGCACTGGCGCCTCGGCCGAGTGAAGTTCCTGACCGGTGATGACAAGTCGTCGTGGTACAGCGTCGTCAAGCACGGCTGGCGGACCTTCTACCTGCCCGATGCCGCGATCGAGACCATCGAGCATCCGCCGAATCCGAGCCTCCTGAAAAGCAGTCGTACGCTGATGTTTCGCTGGTACGGGAACTCGCTTCGCCAGAATGGCCGCGCCCGCGAACTCGGGCCACGTCGGCTCGGCTGGTTCACCTATTACGTGCTGCAGGATCAGCGCGTGCAGATGTGGACCGGTCTGCTGGGTCTGCTGGCGACGGTCCTGGCCAGCATCAAATACAACTTCAACTACCTGATCGTGTTCCTGGTCTGGATCGCGGTCACGCGCTGTCTGATGTGTGTGATGCTGATGACAGCAGGGCATCGCGTGGGTCCGCTGTATCCACCGCTGATGTACTACAACCAGGTGCTCGGTTCGATCATCAAGATCATCGTGTTCTTCTTCCCCGACCGTCAGTCGTGGACGCGGCAGAAAACCACGCTGACCAAGCACCTGGACCCGTTCCACGCGCGTTTCAACACGCTGTCGTCACGAATCATGCTGTTCTCGGCCTGCAGCGTGTTCGCGGCCGTTGTCACGACCATCGTCACCTTCAAGTCGCCGTTCGGCTGATCGCGGCTCCTCCTTCTCGTCACGGAAACACTTGCATGGCTCAACCAAGCCCCTCCCGGATCGTTCACGAGTCCGAAGCGCAGCGCCAGTTCGTCAGGGTCAAGCTGCCGGCGACGATCCAGTTCACTGCCGACGGTGCCCGCAAGCAGTTTCAGCTGCACGATATCTCTGCAGGGGGCTTCAGCTTCGACCCCGGCAGCGACACGCTGAAGGTTGGTGCCGTCCACACCGGCCACGTCGTGCTCAACGTCGACTCGGTCGGATTCACGATTCCGGTGACCTTCGAAGTCCGTACCGTCGATGCCCAGACCGGCCGCGTCGGCTGCTTCTTCCAGGAGCTCGGCATCAAGGAAGTCTCCGCACTGCGTCAGGTCATCACATCGTTCCTGGGCGGCGAACTGGTCAGCACCGGTGAGATGCTGACCACGCTGTCGCGCGAGAACTTCGTACGCGCCCGCAGCGGCGGCGGCGGTCTCAGTGCCGGCGGCAAGCTGCGCGCCATCATCGGCACGAGCGTCGCGCTGGTGGTCGGCCTGGTCGCCTTCAGCTACGCCGCCATCAGGCTCTATGACCTGGTGTTCGTCACCCATGCGACGGCAGCCAAGGTCGCGGCAACGACCTTCACGATCAACATGCCGCGTGACGGCACCTTCTTCCCGCTGGTCAAAGAAGGCGGCACGATCAAGAAGGGACAGGCCGTCGGCCAGTTCGAGACGGCGCTGCTGCAGGTCGTCGAAGGTGTCTCCGGTTCGTTCAAGCTGACGGCGGAGCAGCTGACGGCGCTGATCGGCGAACAATTGCGCGGCTCGATTGCCAGCCCATGCGACTGCATCGTCCAGAAGGCCTACAGCGTCGGGGGTCAGTACGTGTTGCGCAATCAGGCCGTGATGGAACTGGTGCCGGAAGGCACCAAGCCGTACATCCTGGCCCGCTTCCACTATGACCAGATGAAGCGCCTGCCGATCGGCCGCGAAGTCGTGCTGCGCGTCAACGGTTCGCCAGAAACGCTGACCGGCAAGGTCACGAACCTGCGCGTGCTGCCGGCACCGACGATCGACAGCAATGGTCTGAATGATCTGAACGGTCTCGATACCAGCGCCGCGATCACCGACATCATTGCGGTGATCACGCCGGACGTGGAACTTGAAACCTCGCGCATCGACCAGCCGGTCGAGATCTTCGTCGACCCGCTGAATCAGTACTTCCGGTGATGGCCTGATGCGTTTTGTCGCCACAGCCGGTGTCGCTGCCCTGCTTGCCTGTTCTGCAGGCTGTTCGTCCGTTTCGGTCAAGACGGGAATCCCGGTCCTGAGCAAAGGCGGCGAAGGCATCCTGATCGATCAGGCGCGCGGCCTGCCTGATCTGGAACGCGGCAAGCAGGCGCGGCTATCGGGCAATCCGGACGCCGCGCTGCTCGACCTGAAACCGCTGGCCGAACAGGGCTATCCGGATGCGATGGTCCAGCTCGCCGGCCTCTATCAGGATCGTGGAACGATCGCGAGCCTCGACGATGCCGAGCAGTGGTACCGCAAGGCCAAGGAATCAATCCCTGAAGCCGGCCTGTCGCTGGCCGGCCTTCTGATCAATCGCGGTAACCGGCAACTGATCCCGGAGATCGACGCGCTGATCCGTGATGCGGATCGCCGCAGCAACCCGGAGGCGGATAGCGCACGTCTGAAACTGCTGATGCAGTTTCCGGATCTTGATGTCGACGGCGTTGGAGACAGGATCGTCAGGCGCGCCCTTGAGTCCGATCTTCCCGAAGTGCAGACGCAGGCACTGATCTGGTACCGGCTGAACATCGCGCGTGATGGCTACGCCGCGGCACTTGAGACCAGCTGCTCGAAGCTGCTCGAGGTCGACCCCGCGTGCTACGTCGACCTCGCCCACTTCTATCGCTACCGCGGCGAGCGCGACCGCCTGAACAAGCTGGTCGATGACGCGCTGATCGTGTTCCAGGCCGCAGCGGGCAACGGCACTGCCGACCGCGCCGATTCGGCGCGGCTGTATCGCGAACCGATCGACTATGGCTCGCTGGCCGGTCGACTGGCGGCAGCGATGGTCGACGAAATGCTCGACGAAGACGACGACCTGGCGAAGGAGCGTCTGTCGGGTCTGATTCAGGACGTCGAGGACGATGAAGCGACAGAAGCGCTGGTGTCGGCGCCACTGACCACCGACATCGTGTCCGAGACCCCCGGTGCCGCTGCAGCGGCTGCCCAGGCCAGCGCCACCCAGATCGTGGAACTGGCGGACAAGATCCTGCGCTGGATGCTGGCCAAGGACGCCGGCTTTCGCGCCGAAGCGGCGATCGTGGCCGTCCGGTTTCCGTTCCTGCTGCCGGAACTCGATCTTGAAGCCACGCTGCGTCCTGTCGTCGACGCTGGCGACCCGGCTGCCGCTCAGGCGCTCGCAAATCTTCTGTTCAACGGTCAGCGTGGCTACCGCAAACCCTACGAGGCGATCGACCTCTACAAGCGTTGCCTGAACTACGTCGAGACCAAGACCCGTGCCGAGATGTCGCTCGGTCGCGCCTACCAGCTTGGCATTCTTGGCAATCCTGACCCGCAGGCGGCGCTGGAGTACTTCCTGCGCGCCGGACGCGCGGGGTCGGTACAGGCCTACATCGGCCTGGCGCGCATGTTCAGCGGCGTTCCCGGGGTTCGCCCGAACCGCGTCAACACCTATGTGTTCGCGCGCCGCGCACGGGACGGCGGTCGCTCGCTGCTGTTCCGCGTCCGCAAGCTGAAGCTGCTGACCACGTTGCCGGTCACCATCGACGCTGCGGAAATGTTCGACATCGAAAAAACCACGCTGCTCGACTACGTCAACGGTGAAATGACACCGCAGGAACGCGAGCAGGCGAAAGCCTTGTATGAAGCGGAGAAAGCGTTCCAGCCCGTGCTGAGGCAACCGATCCCGCCTGATATCTACACCAAAGGACGCGCTTCATGAACAGACCGTCGCTGTTGCCCATCGCTGCTGCAGGCCTTCTTGCAACGGCCAGCATGCCGTGCGCCGCAGTCGAGATCGGGACCGCACTGCGGACCTCGCTCGGCGGACAGGCCGACGGTGCGCGTGATCTTGGCCTCGGTGATCAGTCGAGCAACGAGATCCTCTACGTCAATCTCGCACCGCGGCTGTCCATCGAGTTCAGCCGTGACTGGGTCTTCTATCTGCGTGCGCGCGCCTTCATGCCGACCGGAGACGTGCTCGACACCGATGAAGGTCAGACCACGCTGTCGCGCCGGGTCAGCAGCTTCGTCAAGCTCGACGAGGCATGGATGCGTTTCGGCGGATTCACCAGCTACCCGGGCGAGTCGGTGCGCATCGGCCACCAGTTCATTCGCGAGAACGAGCGCGGCTTCGTCGGTCGCGACGTCGATGCGCTGTACTGGGTGCTCAACACCACTCGATTCCAGTCGAGTGCCGGCGTGTTCTACCAGTTCAATGCCTACCGCTCGGACGGCATCGATCTGCCGCTCGATCAGCGCAAGCGCGTCTACGGCTACGGCAATATCTCGACCGACTGGATGCCCCAGCATCAGGCCGGCTTCCGTGGCCTGCACGCTCGCGATGTCGGCGGGCTTCCGGGTTCCGGCCAGCCGATCAACGCCGAGACCAAGCTTGAAGAGGTCAATCTGACCTGGCTGGGCGTCTACCTGAGCAACGGGTATCTGAACCCGCGCAAGCCGAACACCTTCAAGTACTGGCTGGACGCGACCTATCTGGTCGGCAACACGTTGTCGAACACCGTGGCGGCCAATCGCCTGACGGGCGGGCTGGACAAGCAATCGATCAGCGCGGTCGCCAGCACGGTCGGCGTGCGCTGGCGTCCGGGCGTGCTGCCGCTGCTGGTGGGTGCCGAGTACGCGTACAGCGGCGGCGGCACCCAGAGCCAGTACCGGCAGAGCGGCCTGCAGAGCAACGGGACGCCGTTCACCGGCATCACCACGTCCACCTATCGCTACAACGAGGCCTTGCGTGCGCAGCTCGGCAACCTGCGGGTCGCCACGCTTTACACCTCGTACAGCCTGCCGAACGACGAAGTGTCGTTGATCGTCCAGAAGTTCAACAAGGACGACCGCTTCGCGCCGATTCTCACCAACAACGTCTCGGCCGATACCGGCCCGTCCAGCGACATCGGCTACGGCATCGATGTGGTGGCAAGCCACTATCTGCCGACCTTCGGCGTACTGAAGGATCTGTACGAAGACGACGACAGCGTCAGCGAGGATCCGCGTTCGGCGATCCGGCTGCGTGCCTCGCTGTTCAATCCCGGCAAGGCCTATGCGTCCGGCGCGGACATCAACTACCGCGTGATTCTCGAGGCATCGTTGTGGGTGTTCTGAAGGACCGCTGGCCTCGTCAATGCCGATCGCTTGCCGCCGGGCTGTTGCTCGCGGCGGCGTTCTGCGCCATGCCGTCGCGCGCGCAGGATGCGGTCGACGAGGCACTGCTGGCGAAATCGCTGAACGATGAATCGTTCGGCAATGACAGCGCGGAGAAAGGCAACTCTGCAGTCGTGCCGCAGACCGAAGCAGAGATCCGCAACGGCTACACGCTGAATGCGGCCGAGCCCGACAGCATTCCGGCGTTCGTCGCGCCGAAGCTGCCGTCGCTGGCCGACTACAGTTACGAAGCCGTACGCCAGAAGCTGGTCAAGCAAGGCACCGCCAGGATCGTCATCGGATCCTTGCTGAACGAACCCGGCTTTCGTCCGCTGACGTCAAACGCATCCGTCGGCCTAGCCGAGTTCTCGAAGCGTCAGGGCAACGGTGTCCGTGCCATTTACGTCGACAGCGGCGTCGCCACACTGAAAGACCTAGCCAAGGCCGTGCCGAGCGGTGACTTTGCCGAGGTGCAGCCCGGCGTGTTCATCGCACGCCTGCCGATCCTCGTGCGCCACGGCGCCACGCTCAACCTCACTGGTGCCGTGAAGGAGTTGCGTCTGTCGGCCGAGCGCGGAGCCGTGCTGGTGGTCGAAGGTCAGCTGAACGCCGTCGACAGCGCGATCGTCGGCTGGAGCGAAACCGCCGGGACTGCGGCCAAGCTCGGCAGCGTGGCGACGTTCCGCCCGTTCATCGTCTGCTGGGGTGGCGCGCAGTTCAATGCCGCGCGCATGCGCTTTGCGAACCTGGGCTACCCGGCGATCAAGGCCTATGGCCTGACCTTCAGCCATTACAGCGACGTGCAGCTGCAGGCGCAGATCTGGCCACGGCCGATCGCGATGGTCACCGAGTCGACGCTCGAAGACCTCTGGTACGGCGTCTACTCATGGAAAGCCGGAAAGGTGGTCCTGAATGCCAACACCATCCGCAACAACCAGATCTACGGCGTCAACATCCGCGACCGCTCGACCGGGGTGATCCTGGCGAACAATGAAATCACCGGGACGCGCGTCAAGTACGGAATCTTCATTGCCAACGATGTGGTGGGCAGCTGGATCATCGGCAACAAGGTCAGCGGCAACAAGCGCTCCGGCATCGTGCTCGACCGGCGCAGCCAGAAGGCCGTCGTGTCCGGCAACGTGTCGGCCAAGAACGGGACCGATGGCATCGTCGTCTCCGAGAGTTCCGACGTGCTGGTCTGGGACAACGTATTGTCGGGTAACCAGAATCACGGCATCCGGGTGCGCAACAGCGTTGGCGCCCGGATTCAGGACAATACGTCGCTGGCCAACGGTCTGAGTGGGCTCTACGGTGGCGTCGTCGACGCCCGCACGGCCGGCAAGCGCGGCGCGGCGAGTGCCGGCAGCGGCAAGCGTCTGGAGATGACGGTGGTCGGTGGTGCCTATACCTCCAACGGCGCCGGCCCGTTCGGCCTCGATTACCCGACCACGGTCGCTTACTACAACATCGATCTGCGTACTCCTCAGCGTGCGCTCGGCTACCGCCTCGGCGGCACGCTGCTGCCGCTGCAGATCCCGTTTCTGGACATCCTGATGGCGCAGTCGAAAGTTGCAGTGCTGCAGGCGAAGTAATCGATCAACACCGTTGTTCAAGATCCAACCGTCCCCTCCAAGGGACTCGCGAGGCAAACGATGAACAGTTTGAAGAAACTCCTGACGCTGATGGCCGTCACTCTGGTGGCGTTGATTCCGATGCAGGCAGCGGCGCAGCTGTACACCAAGGGCGCACCGCCGGGATCGGCCTTCATTCGCGTGCTCAACGGTACTGCCGCGCAGAGTCCGCCGGGCTTCATCGGCGAAACCCCGCAGCCGGCGCTCGCCGCGTTCACGGCAGGGCAGTTCACGTTCCTGCCGCCGGGCGAATACCCGGTGCAGATCGGCAGCCGCAAGGAAACCTTCAAGCTTGCCGCCGATCGCTTCTACAGCGTTGCCTATCTGTCGAACGGGCTGAAGAGCTTCGAGCTGGAAGGCTTCAAGAGCCAGCTGAAGGCCATGATCGTGATGATGAACCTGCTGCCCGAGCAGACGCTGTCGCTGAAGACCGCCGATGGCAAGGTCACCGTGCTCGACGCGGTGGCGCCGTTCAAGGCGGGCCAGCGTGAAATCAATCCGCTGTCGGTGTCGCTGGCCATCTTCGATGGCGACCGCAAGATTGCCGACGTGCCGGCCACGGTCTTCGAGCGTGGCAAGGCCTCCAGCCTGATCGTCGGTGGGTCGGCCGCGGTGCCGATCCTGACCTGGGACGAGCAGAAGTAAGCCAACCTCATCCGGACCAGAGCGCGGTTGATCATGATCATTCCTCGGACCCAGGGCATCGCCGGCGTCTTGCTGGCGACGGCCGCGGCCGTCGCCACGACACCGGCGCGTGCTGCAGAGGCGGCTCAGCCGGCAACCCCGGTCTACCCGGCCGAAACCTGCTGTTCCGTGTGTCCGAAGGTCTATGACCGTGATGCGTACATCAGCGAGTACATGCGCGGCTACCGCATCATCGTCGAGGGCACGGACGGTTGGCTGTTCCGATCGGAAGCCGAACTGCAATGGGTTGAACCGGCCGACGACACGATCTGGCCGCAGCTGCGTCGCCTTGCCGACGCGCTGAAGGCGCGCGGCACGCAGGTGGTGATGTATCCGCAGCCACCGCGCGGTTTGATCGAAGCCAACAACCTCAACCCGGAAGATCTGAAGCAGTTCGATATCGACCTGCTGCAGAAGCGTTACAGCGACCTCGTGGCCAAGCTTCGCGGCCTCGGCTTCATCGTCGTTGATGCGTCCGTGTTCAGCCGCCACAGCGGCGATCCGTACTTCTTCAAGCGCGATGGTCACTGGAGCCCGGCCGGTGCGCGTGAAGCGGCGGCGGTGATCGCCAAGCAGATCAAGGAATCCGGATTCGAATTGCCGCCGGTGGCTTTTCAGACCAAGCAGATCGGGGTCGCCGGCGCGCGAGGCACGCTGTCGTTCGTCATCAACAGCCTGTGCGGCCTGAAGTACCCGATGGAGTTCAAGCCGGCATTCCGGACCACGGCGCCGGCGTCTGACGACCTGTTCGGTGACGCCGAAGCGCCGCAGGCAGCGCTGATCGGCACCAGCTTTTCGGCAACGCCGAACTACAATTTTTACGGCTTCCTGCGCGAGGACCTGCAGGCGGACGTGCTGCAGGCAGCGTTTCCAGGCGGTGGCTTCGATGGCGCACTGACCCAGTTCCTGGCCTCCGATCTGTTCCAGAAGTCGCCGCCGAAAGTGCTGATCTGGGAGTTCCCGTACCAGCAGCTGCATCGCACCGATACCGCCGTGATGCGCCGCATGCTGCCGCTGGTCAACAACGGCTGCACCGGCAAGGAAGCGCTGCTTACCGGCAAGACCACGCTGAAGACGGGCGGTCAGTTCGCGGAAGTGCTCGTCAACGGTGGCAAGTCCTTCAATTCGGTACCGGCCAAGGATGTCTGGCTGGAGCTGCAGTTCTCCGATCCGAACATCCGTTCGGTCAGTGCGGAAGTCTGGTACGGCAACGGCAAGGTCCAGACGATCAACAGCGAATACAACGTCTATACGAAAATGAGTGGCCGGTACGTGTTCGAGACGAACTATCTGCCGGACACCGAGGTCGAGCCGATCGTGTCGGTACGCGTCAAGAGCGTGACCGAAACCTCGGACAAGACGACCGTGACCGGCACCGTATGCAAGCGCGTCTGATGCCATGAATTACGGCCGCCTGACTATTGCCGGCTTCGCGATCACGATCGCGGCAACCACCGCTTGTCGCTCTGATCAGCGGCCGACCGAGCCGCTGCCTGCTACAGCGTCCAGCCCGGCTGCGTCGGGATCGGCTTCCGATGCGCGCCTGCGGGCGCCGGGTCAGTTTGCGATGGCGCCGGTCGGCAGCAAGAAGCGCGGTGGCGGCGATTGCGACGCCTCACTGCGTCCGTTCACGTCCGCGCTCGATTTCCCCAGCAAGTACGAAGGCTCGGGCAAGTCGCGAGACACGCTGAATACGGATGCCGATCGCCGCTACAAGGCTGCAATGGCGGACTTGTCGACGCTCGAGACGACATCAGTCAAGGTGGTCGGACGCTACCTGCAGAACGGCGATGCCGCAGGCCTCGCCTGCATCGTCAAGGTTCTCGACAACTGGGCGCAGGTCGACGCCCTGCTGGGCCCCGCGCCGGAACACACCGGCCGGGCCGTCCGCAAATGGGTGCTCGCCAGCATCAGTGCGGCGTACCTGCGTCTGAAGCTTTCGCCGACCGCGCCGCTGGCAGAATTTGCCGACCAGGAAAAGCACATCGACGCCTGGCTGAGAAAACTGGGCAACCGCGTGGTTGCCGAGTGGCCGACGGATGTCCCGCTGAACAAGGTCAACAACCATTACTACTGGACGGCCTGGGCATTGGTCGCCACCGGCACGGCACTCAACGATCGCGCGCTGTTCGAGTACGGGCTGCGCATCTACCGGATATTCGAATCGCAGGTCGGCAACGACGGGGTGCTGCAGAACGAGTTGAACCGGAAGTCGCGCGCCCTGGAGTACCACGTCTACGCCCTCGGTCCGCTGGCGCTGGTCGCGGCATTCGCGAATGCCAATAGCTATCCGGTCGACGTCTCGCCGACCGCGCCGCTGTCGCGGCTGGCGGCACTATCGTTCTCCAGTCTTGGCAATCCGGACATCCTCGCCGGCCGCGCCGGCGCGCGACAGGAAACCTTTGACAGCGCCGCCACCAACTATGCGTGGATGGAACCGTATTGCTACGTCGCGCAATGTCCCGACGCGATGCAGCAGCAGCTGGCCAGCGTCCGGCCGCTCAGCAGCACGCGCATGGGCGGGAACCTGACCCAGATCTTCGACCGGCGCACGACACCGTGAACAGAACACTTTTTGCGCTTGGGCTCATCGGTCTGCTGGCCGCGCGACCTGCGCTGGCGGACAACCAGGCCGATGCACTGCGTTACGTCGCCATCTGCCAGAACGAGATCAAGCGCGCCGCGGATCTGCTGAACGCCGCGAAGATCTGCAAGGAATCGACCGAAAACATTCGCGTGCTGGTCGGCGAATCCCCGCTGTACGTCGGCAACCTGATCACCGAAGCGGACAACAAGGTCGCGCTCGGCAACTACCCCGCAGCGTTCGATCTGTACTCGCTTGCCGCCAATGCCGCGGACCATCTCGGTGATGCCGCGAAGGTTCGTGCCTTGCGCATTCGTCAGGCCGACGTCCAACTGTCTCGCGGCAAACCGTTCCACGCCGAAATCCTGTTGCGCGATGCATTGACGCGGCTTCGAGCGCTCCCGCGCAGCCGAGAACTGGCGACCGAAGAAGCCGACCTGCTCAGCCGTCATGCCGCAACGCTGACCGCGCTCGATCAGCTGCCGGCTGCCATTGCAGAGTTTCAGGAAGCCTTGGCCCGTCTGGAACTGGCACCTCCTTCGGCGCGACCGGTGGCCATGGCCGTGTGGTCGCGTTACGGCGACGCACTGGAGCGGCGCAATCGCTACGGAGATGCCCTCGAAGCCTATCGGCGCGTGCTGACACTGGCGCGGATCAACCCGGTGGATCACGTTCAGTCGAGCTACGCCTACCAGCAGATCGGGTGGATGCATGAGCTGATGCACAACCCGAACGACGCAATCGCGACCTACCGGAAGCAGTTGCAGGTGCTGAAAAAGCTTCCCGAGCAGCAAGCCGTCGCCACCGAGATCACGCGTCGACTCGCGGCTCTGGGTGCTGCGCCGGAACCAGGCTGAGCGCGCAGCGCGCGGAATACACAGACATAGCAGTCGAACGGCAACAGGATCGAATCAATGACGGACAAGAGTGCACCCGGCGCGGCATCGGGGACGGGTATGAAGGGCGGCTACGCAATCGTCGGCATCGTCTTTGCGCTGGTCGTCGGCGCACTGTCTCTGTCGAGCGTGAAGGCAGTCGCAACTTATCGCGCGCCACCGGTGACGGTGCTTGACGGCGCGCTGGTCCGCAACTTCGAACAGCACTTCGACAAGGAGTTCCCGCTGCGCACCGCCAGCGTGAACTTCTGGACGGCGCTGCAGCTCGTGCTGTTCCGTGAGGGCAAGATCGGCGTGCTGCTCGGTCAGGACGGCTGGCTGTACTCGAACGAAGAGTTCCATGTGCTGCCGCGCTGGGAGCAGATCATCGAGCAGAACCTCGAAGTGATCCGCTGGACCCAGACCACATTGTCGGAGGCCGGGATTCCGCTGGTGGTGGTCGTGGTGCCCGAAAAGGCGCACATCTATCCGGAGCATGTCGGTGACCATCGCCAGGCGACGGCGCATGGGCAAGTGATGGCGCGGCTGCGCTCGGCGATCAGCGAGCAGACCACGCTGATCACGCTCAACGAGACCTACGCTGCCGCCAAGGCCACGCAGCCGCTGTTCTTTCACACCGACACCCACTGGACGCCGACTGGCGCACGAATCGCGGCACGCGCGGTGACCGATGCGATGAAGGCCAAGGGCCTCGCAACCAAGGTCGATCAGCCGGCGGCGTTCTCGACCACCGAGCAGCCAGAAACGAGCTTCGCCGGCGATCTGCTGTCGTTCCTGCCGCTGGAGCCGATGTTCCCGAGCCTGATGCCGAAGGCGGATACCTACATTCCGGTGGCCACCAAGGCCATCGAGAAAGAGGCCAGTGCCGATGCGCTGCTGGGTGACGAGTCGGTGCCGGAAGTGGCCGTCGTCGGCACCAGCTACACCGCCAACGATCGCTGGAACTTCCAGGGCTACCTGAGCGAGTTCCTGAACGAACCACTGGCCGACTATTCGAAGGAAGGCATCGGCCCGTTCCCGCCGATGGCGCAGTTCCTGACCGGTCCGGACTACGCCAGCCACAAGCCGCGCGTGGTGATCTGGGAGATTCCGGAGCGTTCTCTGCTGGGCAAGGCCGCACTGGCGGGTATCCCGCTGCCGGAATCGCTGAACACCAAGCTGGCCTCGATCAAGCCGAGATAAGCGCGTGGTCTTTTCATCAAACGCGTTCCTGCTGCTGTTCCTGCCGCTGTTCCTGCTGCTGTATTACCTGACCCCGAACACCCGCCGGCTGCGGAACTATGTGGTTCTGGCCGCCAGCTACGTGTTCTACGGCTGGTGGCGGCCGGACTTCCTGTCATTGCTGATCTCGGTCACGCTGTTCAACTTCGTGATCGGCCGGCAGATCGGCATTGCCGGCGCGCGGACCAGCGAAGCACGGCGCTGGATGCGGCTCGGCGTGGCTGTCGATCTCGCTGTGCTCGGCTACTTCAAGTACCGCGACTTCGGCATCGAAAGCTTCAACTCGATCATCCAGGCCACCGGGTTCGAGCCGTTCACGCTGTCGGAACTGCTGCTGCCGATCGGCATCTCGTTCTACATCTTCGAATCGATCAGTTACATCATCGATGTCTACCGCGGCAGCGTGAAGCCGACGCGGCATCTCGCCGATTTCGCGACGTTCATCACGATGTTCCCGCATCTGATCGTCGGCCCGCTGTTCCGTTACAAGGAAATGGCCGCACAGCTGGAACACCGCGTCCACTCGATGGACATGTTCGGGCGCGGCGCCGTGCGCTTCATGCAGGGCTTCGTCAAGAAAGTCGTCATCGCCGACACGCTGGCGCCGATGGTCAACTACTGCTTCGCGCTGCCCGATCCGAGCACGGCTGACGTCTGGATCGGCGTGCTTGCCTATGGCGTGCAGCTGTACTTCGATTTCTCCGGCTACAGCGACATGGCGATCGGCCTTGGCCTGATGATGGGCTTCAAGTTCGTCGAGAACTTCAACAAGCCGTTCATCAGCCAGAGCGTCACCGAATTCTGGCGCCGCTGGCACATCAGCCTCAGCAACTGGCTGCGCGACTACGTGTTCTATTCGCTCGGCGGAACTGCCCGCAAGACGCGCATGCGGCTGCATTACATGACGTTCATGACGTTTCTGATCGGCGGCATCTGGCACGGCGCGAACTGGACGTTCGTGCTCTGGGGCGCGTTGCAGGGAGGGCTGCTGCTGTTCGAACGGATGTTGGGCGTGAACGGCAATCCGACACGCTTCAAGTTTCAGCACTGGGCACTGACATTCATCGTTGCGGT
This sequence comes from Gammaproteobacteria bacterium, assembly GCA_026398875.1. Lineage (GTDB taxonomy): Bacteria > Pseudomonadota > Gammaproteobacteria > Nevskiales > Nevskiaceae > Nevskia. The sequence goes on from JAPLSB010000008.1 coordinate 96,548, forward strand.
TGCCATGAGCATGGTGCTGTTCCGCGCTGACAACGTGTCGCGCGCAGCCGAAATGTACAAGTCGATGCTGTTCTTCCAGAACGTCGGCTGGATCAGCGAGCCGTTCGCCGGCGCCATCAGCACCATGCAGATCGCCACCCTGATCCTGGCCTACGGGCTGGTGATCTTCGAGGGCCTGCGCGAGTACGGCCCCAAGATCCAGCTCGGCAGCGAGCGGGTTCGGGTGGTGTCGTCGGTGCTGCTGCTGACGCCGCTGTTCTTTCTCGCGATCACAAAGTTGTCGGCTCAAGGCTACTCGGCGTTCCTGTACTTCCAGTTCTGACAGGCACCGCCCTTTCCTTGAGCCCAATAAAAATGAATCCCTGGTAAGCCCCCATGGTTTTTTCTTCGAACGTCTTCCTGCTGCTGTTCCTGCCGCTGTTCCTGTCGGTGTATTACCTGACACCGAACAAGCGCAGGCTCCGCAACTACGTGATCCTTGCCGGCAGCTATTTCTTCTACGGCTGGTGGCGGATCGACTTCCTCGGCCTGTTCGCAGCCGTCACGATCTTCAACTACTTCGTCGGTGCCGCGATCGGCAATGCCGGCGTCGGGAAGCCGCTGGCGCGCCGCTGGATGAAGCTCGGCGTGGTCGTCAATCTGCTCGTGCTCGGCTACTTCAAGTACGCCAACTTCGGCGTCGCCAGCTTCAACGAGCTGATGGCCGGATTCGGCTTCGAACCGTTCGTGATGGCCAGCGTGCTGCTGCCGATCGGTATCTCGTTCTACATCTTCGAATCGATCAGCTACATCGTCGATGTCTACCGCGGTGATGCCGAAGCCACCAAGCATCCGGTGGACTTCGCGACGTTCGTGTCGCTGTTCCCGCACCTGATCGCCGGCCCGATCTTCCGCTACAAGGATCTGGCCGATCAGTTCGAGCAGCGCGACCACTCGGCGCAGCTGTTCGGGCTGGGCGCGACGCGCTTCATGCAGGGCTTCGTCAAGAAGGTCATCGTCGCCGACACGGTCGCGCCATTGGCCGACTACTGCTTCTCGCTGACCAATCCGTCGACGGCCGACGCCTGGCTCGGCGCCATCGCCTACACGGTGCAGCTGTACTTCGACTTTTCCGGCTACAGCGACATGGCGATCGGCCTCGGCCTGATGATCGGCTTCCGCTTCATGGAAAACTTCAACGCGCCGTACATCTCGCAGAGCATCACCGAGTTCTGGCGGCGCTGGCACATCAGCCTGTCGAGCTGGCTGCGCGACTACCTGTACATCCCGCTCGGCGGCAACCGCAACGGCGATGCCGCCACGCACCGCAACGTGATCATCACGTTCTTCCTCGGCGGCGTCTGGCACGGTGCGAACTGGACGTTCCTGGCCTGGGGCGCGATGCAGGGCTTCATGATCTTCATCGAGCGCGTGATGGGCATCAGCGGAGCGCCGAAAACCTTCCGCGCCACGCGCTGGCTGATCACCTTCGTGCTGGTGGTGATCAGCTGGACGGTGTTCCGCGCCGCCAGCATCAGCGAAGCCTGGCGGATGTATCAGCCGATGTTCCTGCTGAAGAACGTCGGCGGCCTCAGCGATCCGATGCTGACGATGATCTCCGGCCTGCAGATCTCGATGCTGGTGTTCGCGGCGGTGTTCGTGCTCGCCGAGGGCCTGCTGGCCTATGGCCCGAAGCGGGCACCGCTGTCGGAGCGCAGCAAGGCGCTGCTCGTGGTCGGATTGCTGATGCCGCTGTTCGCGATGTCGATCATGAAGCTGTCGGCACAGGGCTACTCGGCGTTCCTGTACTTCCAGTTCTGATCCTGCCCGGGCTGCAGCGGCACAGCCGCTGCAGCCCATGTCGACTCACCAACGCCGCACGCCTTCCGCGAAGCCAAGGCCGCGTATCGCGGGCTCAAGCATCCGGGTGGGTTGCCAAGCCCGGCTCAGTCCGGATCGAGCCGCCGATGCTGGCGCAGCGCATGCCAGCCGGCCGGTGTCAGCGCATAGCGGCCCGAGCCCTCGCCTTGCTCCTCGATCAGTGCACAGGGCGACAGCCGCGCTGCGGTTGCCGCGTCGAGCGCGCACTGACCGTGCTCGATGCGTTCCAGTACCGCCCATTCATCCGCGCTGAGTCGGTTCATGGTCGAAATCTCCTCGTCGTGACCGGTCCGGTCTGGCGCCGGGCCTGAGCTTCGATCATCAACGAAAAAGGGCCGGTGTCGCCACCGGCCCTTCATTCAGCGTCTGCTGCAGCGAATCGGTCTCACCAGATGCTGACCCGCGCTTCCGGTGCCAGATACATCTTGTCGCCTTCCTTGACCTCGAACGCTTCGTAGAAGCCGGCCTGATTGACCAGCGAGCCGTTGCCGCGGATGCCCGGCGGGGAGTGCGGGTCCACCGTCAGGCGGCGGATCGCTTCAGCTTCGCGGTCCTTGCCGCGCCAGACCTGTGCCCAGCCGAGGTAGAAGCGCTGGTCGCCGGTCAGGCCATCGATCACCGGTGCCGGCTTGCCTCCGAGCGACAGCTTGTAGGCCTTGTAGGCGATCGCCAGACCAGACAGATCGGCCACGTTTTCGCCCAGCGTCAGTTCGCCGTTGACGTGGTAGCCCTTCACCGGCTCGTAGGCGGCGTATTGCGCCACCAGCGCTGCCGTGCGCGCCTTGAAGTTCTTCAGGTCGTCCTCGGTGAACCACTGGCGCAGATTGCCGTCGCCGTCGTACTGGCTGCCCTGATCGTCGAAACCATGGCTGATCTCGTGGCCGATCACCGCGCCGATGCCGCCGTAGTTCACCGCATCGTCCGCGGCTGCGTTGAAGAACGGCGGCTGCAGGATCGCGGCCGGGAACACGATCTCGTTCTTCTCGGGGTTGTAGTAGGCATTGACCGTCTGCGGCGTCATGCCCCACTCCTCGCGGTCGATCGGCTTGCCAAGCTTGGCGATCTCCATCTGGTAGCTCACCGCCCGGGCCCGGGCGACATTGCCGACCAGGTCATCCGGCGTGATCACCAGCTTCGAGTAATCCTTCCAGCGCACCGGGTAGCCGATCTTCGGCGAGAACTTCGCGAGCTTGGTCTGGGCCTCTTTCCGGGTCGCTTCGCTCATCCACGGCAGCGTGTCGATCGACGACTTGTAGGCCGCCAGCAGGTTGCTGACCAGCGTCTCCATGCGCGCCTTGTTCTCGGCCGGGAAATGCTTTTCGACGTACAGCTTGCCGAGCGCTTCGCCAACCGAGCTCTCGACCAGGGCCACACCGCGCTTCCAGCGCGCCTCGTTCTGCGGAATGCCGCGCAGCGCCGTGCCGTAGAACGCGAAGTTCTCGTCGACGAAAGCCTTCGGCAGATACGGCGCGTATTCGCTGATCACCCGCCATTGCAGGTACGCCTTCCAGGTGTCGAGCGGCGCCGACTGCAGCAGCTTGGCCATGCCGGTGATGTAGCTCGGCTGGCTGACGATCAGGTAGTCGACCTTGCCGGCCATGCTGCCGGCTGCAAGCCAGGACGTGAAATCGAAGCCCGGCGCCAGTTCGGCCAGCTTCGCCAGTTCGAACTTGTTGTAAGTTTTCAGCGGATCGCGGTTCTCGACCTTGTCCCACTGCAGCTTCGCAAGCTCGGTCTCGAAGCCGAATATCGCCTTGGCCTTGGCCGCCGCATCCTTGTCTCCGGCAAGACCGAGCATCTTCTCGATATGGGCCCGGTACTGGGTCCGGGTCTGCACGTACTTCTCGGTGTCCTTCAGGTAGTAGTCGCGATCCGGCAGGCCGAGGCCGTACTGATACAGATCGACCACGTAGCGCGTCGAATCCTTGTTGTCCTGATGCACATACGGCACGAACGGCGTACCGACACCCAGCAAGGTCAGCGTCGCCATCGTCGCCGGCACGGCCTTGGCGTCCGGCAGCGCGGCGATGCTCTTCAGCGAACCGTCCAGCGCCTTCAGGCCGTTGGCTTCGATCGTCGCCTCCGCCATGAAGCTCTTGTACAGATCACCGATCTGCTGCGCCTCGCTGCCCACCTTGCTGCCGGTGGCGGTACTCGCTGAATCGATGATCGCCTTCAGATTGGCCTCGGCATCGTCCGACAGCTTGGTGAACGAGCCAAAGCGCGCCTTGTCGGCCGGAATCTCGAAGCTGTCGAGCCACTTGCCATTCAGGTGGCGATACAGATCGTCCTGCGGACGGACGGCAGCGTCGATATGGCTGCGGTCGATGCCGGAGGTCAGCGGTGCAAGCGGCTTCGGCGCGTCGGCGGTCTTGCCGCAGCCGGCCATCAAGGCCACGGCGGATGCCATGAGGATCGTGCGTTTCAAGGATTTCAACCTCGTCAATGGATTGCGGGTGGCTGCGCGTGGCGCAGCCGCTGGTCGTCTGATCCCGATGATGACTGAAAGGTTGCATCGATGACCCCGCCATCCAACCCCTTGCCGCCATTTCCAACGGAAACGATGCGTCCGACGCTGCCGATGGAAATCCGTTTTGAAGCCGTTGGCATTCCGGGAGGACCTGGCGGGGGACGAGTACCGACGCCGGCCGCGTCTGATCAACCTCGTCCGTCCGGAAGCTGATCCGGTGGCAGCCGCTACGCCGCCCAGGTCTCCCGCAACTCCTTCAGCGCCTTGATTCGCCGCGTCCGCAGTTCGGCACCGATCGCGGCGCCGGCGAAGCCGTCACGGGTGACCGAGGACACCTGCACCGCCTGGATGCGGCGTAGCGCTTCGCGCAGATAGTAGGGCTGCGGGTAGTCGCGGTCTTCCAGGCCGGTGCGGCCGCGGGCGTCGCATTCGCAGGCGATCAGGAACTCCTCGAAGCGCGCCGGGCGGCGCAGCGCATCGACCCGTTCCAGCAGCTGCATCAGCGTGCCCGGCGTCAGCTCGCGCGCCTGGTGGACCATCAGATGCTCGCGGCAGACGTGCAGCGCCAGATCGCGGCAGTCGGCCGGCACCTTGAGCCGCGCGCTGAACGCGTCGACGCACGGCACGCCGCTGGTCTCGTGGCCGTAGTGGCTGGGCAGGATCTCGGCCGGCGTCAGCGCCTTGCCGAAGTCGTGGCACAGCGCGGCGTAGCGCACGGCCAGCGGCGCAGCCAGCTTGGCGGTGCAGTCCAGCGTCAGCATCACGTGCAGGCCGGTGTCGACTTCAGGATGATGCTTCGGCGGTTGCGGCACGCCGAACAGCGCGTCCAGTTCCGGCATCAGCCGCTGCAATGCGCCGCACTCGCGCAAGGTCGTGAAGAACACCGATGGCTGCGGCTGCATCAGCGCCCGTTCGGCTTCCTTCCAGACCCGCTCCGGGGTCAGGTGATCGACTTCGCCGGCTTCGACCATCTGCCGCATCAGCGCCATCGTTGCCGGCGCGATGCTGAAGCCGAGATAGGCGTAGCGCGAGTGAAAGCGGGCAATGCGCAGCACCCGCACCGGGTCCTCGGCGAAGGCTTCGGACACATGGCGCAGCAGCCGGGCATTGAGATCGGCCACGCCGCCGTACGGGTCGATCAGCGCGCCGCCTTCGTCCTCGGCCATCGCGTTGATCGTGAGATCTCGGCGAATCAGGTCTTCTTCGAGTGTGACGTCCGGTGCCGCGTAAACGGTGAAGCCGTGATAGCCGCGGCCGGACTTGCGCTCGGTGCGTGCCAGCGCATGCTCTTCCTTGGTCTGCGGATGCAGGAACACCGGGAAGTCCTTGCCGACCGGCTTGTAGCCGAGCGCCACCATGTCCTCCGGCGTAGCGCCGGTGACCACCCAGTCGCACTCGTGCACCGGGCGGTTCAACAGGCGGTCGCGCACTGCGCCGCCCACCAGATAACGGCGCATCACGGCTCGCCGGCCTCGTTGGCAACGACCGATGGCTGCGCGATCGGCGTCAGCCACGGCTCGACCGGCTGCGGCTTGCCATCGGCCGCCAGCCAGGCGAACACCAGCGAGTGCCAGAGCACCCGCTGCACGTACAGCCGGGTTTCGTTGAACGGGATGTTCTCGATCCAGATATCGGCCGGCAGCGGCTGCGCCGGCAGCCAGCGGGCCGCCGCGTTCGGGCCGGCGTTGTAGCCGGCAATTGCCACCGGCGTCTGGCCAGCGAAGCGGTCAATCAGATCGCGCAGGTGGGCTGCACCGAGCGGCACATTGGTGGCCGGATCGAACAGCGCTTCGCGGCTCGGCAGCGGTCGCGCCCACTTGCGTGCGGTGCGGGTCGCGGTCTCGATCAGCATCTGGGTCAGGCCATAGGCGTTGGCCGACGACACGGCATCGGCGCGATACAGGCTTTCCTGGCGCAGCAGGCCGTAGATCAGCGTTGGCGGAAGACCCGACAGCGCAGCACCGGCCTTGACCGGTGCGTCGTACGGACGCGGATAAAGCGTTGCGTAGTCGGTGAAGATCTTCTGCCGCGAGGCCGTCGCCACGCCCTGCTCGTACCAGCCCCAGCGCATCGGCAGGATCACTGCTTGCGGGCGGGCCGCCGGGTCCAGCGATTCGTAGGCCGCACTGAACTCGACCGATGCCGGCGCACGTTGCGCGACCCGGAACAGTTCGCGCGCGCGGATGAAGCCGGGCAGCGCGTCGAGCCGGTCGATCCGCGCTTCATCGGCGCCGATCGGCTGCGGATGCGGCGCGTAGCGGCTGCCGGCCTGGGCGGCGGCCAGCGCCGGATACCAGCCGTCCTCGCTGGCCAGCGTCGCCAGCTGCGCCTTGGCATCGACATCGCCCTGAGCACCAGCGGCCCGCGCCGACCAGTAGCGCCAGCGCTGCTCGCTGCGGCTGGCCTCCGGCATCAGCGCGATCGCTCGCGTCACCTGCGGCCAGTCGCCGCTCCACAGCGCGGCACGCGCCCACCATTCGGCGGCAATGACATCGACATCGGCCGGCAGCACCTTCGCGAACCAGTCGAGCGCCGCCGGCTTGCGGCTCCAGGCCAGGCCCAGCGCCAGCGCCCGGGCATACGGACTGGCCGCCGCATCATCGAGCTTGCGGGCGTTGCGCAGGGCTGCGAACCGAGCGGCAGCGGCGTCCGGATCCTTGCGGGCGTAGCGCTGCCAGCCGTCGAGCAAGGCTTCGCCGTCGACCGGCTTCGCGGGGTCGGCGATCAGCGCCTCGATCTGCTTCTGCGGCTCGTCGATCAGCGCTGCCCACTGATTGATGCGGGCGCGGACATCAGCCGCCAGCGGCGTGGCGATCACCCGAGCCAGCGCGCCGTAGCCGTTGCGGGCGACGCGCCGGGCGCGCGCTTCGATCAGCGCCGGCGTCAGCAACTGCTGGGCCTTCGCCCAGTCGAACGCGGCATCGCAGGCCGGCAGCGCCTTGTCGGCCGCCTGCCATTGCTCGATGACCTGCGGCGCAAGGCCATCGGTCTGGCTCAGCGCGATGCGCCCCGCGAACTGCTGGCAACGCAGCCCGGCATCGCTGGCGGCAAGTCCGGCTGACAGGTTGGCGAGATAGGCCGGCCACTGTTCGCGGCGCGCAAAGCTGTTCAGCCAGGCACGGCGCAGGTCACGCGTCACCGGCGCGTCAGCATGGGTAGCCAGGAAGGCCGCGACGGCCTCGTCAGTGCCGCTGTCGTCTACGGCATTCAGCCGCGCCAACCGCAGGCGCAGCCGGGCAGCGACCAGATAGTCATGCAGCGGATAGGCGCGCAGGCGCTCGCTGTCGGCGCCATCAACGCGACCGGCTTCGACGGCGGCAAGGGCAGCGGAGAACTCGGCGCGAGCAGCGGCCAGCGGATCATCGGCGGCGTGTGCCGAGGCCAGCGCGGCGACACTGACGAACAGGCACAGCGCGGCCGGACGAAGGAAAGCGCGGAGAGCAGAACTCGGGATCATCATCAACCTGTGACTCGCAGACGGCCTGCGCGGTTCGTGTAGCCTTTGCGGCCTCACCATTCTACGGCCAGCCCCGGCCGCGCTTGAGGCCTGCTCGCGCTGCATGGAAACCGTTGCCGTCTTTCTCGTGACCGGTGTCGCAGCCGGCGTGCTGGCCGGTCTGTTCGGCGTCGGCGGCGGCCTGATCATCGTGCCGGCGCTGGCGGTGATCCTGCCCAAGCTCGGCACCGCGCCCGAGGTGGTGATGCAGTCGGCGATCGGCACTTCGCTGGCGGTCATCGGCCTGACCGGCATTTCCTCGACCCGCTCGCACCATGCGCGTGGCGGCGTGATCTGGCCGATCTTCTGGCGGCTGGCGCCCGGCATCGTCATCGGCAGCCTGATCGGTGCCGCGATTGCCCATCAGGTGAGCAGCGATGTGCTGAAGAAGTGCGTCGGCATCGGCGCGCTGCTGATCTCGATCCAGATGCTGATCGACGCCGCACCGAAGCCGACCCGCAGCGCCCCCGGCGCGCTCGGGCTGGGCCTGGTCGGCAGCGTGATCGGCGCGCTGTCGGCGCTGATCGGCATCGGCGGCGGTTCGCTGACCGTGCCGTACCTGTCGGCCTGCAACATCGACATGCGCCGCGCCGTCGGCACCTCGGCGGCCTGCGGCATGCCGATCGCCTGGGCCGGTGCGACCGGCTTCGCGTTCAACGGCCACGGCGTGGCCGGTCTGGCGCCGTGGAGCCTGGGCTACATCGACCTCGCCGCGTTCGCCGGCATCGCGGTGACCAGCGTGCTGACCGCACCGCTCGGCGCGAAGCTCGCGCACGGCCTGTCGCCGAAGCTGCTGAAGCGGGCGTTCGCGATCTTCCTGGCCGGCGTCAGCCTGCGCATGCTGCTGTCGTGACGCGATGACCGCACCGACGTCGTCCCGCAGCGGCCGCCTGTACCTGTGGGTGCTGGCGGCCATCCTGATCGGCGGGGCGATCGGCCACTTCTTCCCCGACACCGGCGTGGCGCTGAAGCCGCTTGGCGACGGCTTCATCGGCCTGATCAAGATGCTGATCGGGCCGATCATCTTCCTGACCGTGGTGATCGGCATCGCCGGCGTGGCCGATGTGAAGAAGGTCGGCCGGGTCGGCGTCAAGGCGCTGCTGTACTTCGAGGTGGTGTCGAGCATCGCCCTGGTCATCGGCCTGGTCGTCGTCAACGGACTGCAGCCGGGTGCCGGCTTCCATGTCGATCCGGCCACGCTCGATGCCGGTGCGGTGGCGAAGTACGCGACCGCCGCGCACGACCAGAGCACCGTCGGCTTCCTGCTGCACATCATCCCGAAGACCTTCACCGACGCCTTCACTGCCAACGGCGACCTGCTGCAGGTGCTGCTGGTGGCGCTGCTGTTCGGCTTTGCGTTGAGTGCGGCCGGCGAATCGGGCCGGCCGCTGATGCGCGTGCTGGAAGCCGCTGCCAGCGTGTTCTTCCGGATGATGAACATGATCATGCGGCTGGCGCCGATCGGCGCCGGTGGCGCGATGGCGTTCACGATCGGCAAGTACGGCCTCGACAGCCTCGGGCCGCTGGCCAAGCTGATGGCCAGCTTCTATCTGTGCTGCGCCTTGTTCGTGGTGCTGGTGCTAGGCGCCATCGCCCGGCTCACCGGCTTCAGCATCTTCCGGTTCCTGCGCTACATCCGCGAGGAGCTGCTGCTGGTGCTCGGCACCTCGTCGTCGGAATCGGCACTCGTGCCGCTGATGCAGAAGCTGGAGCAGCTCGGCTGCAGCAAGTCGGTGGTCGGCCTCGTCGTGCCGAGCGGCTATTCGTTCAACCTCGACGGCACCAACATCTATCTGACGATGGCGGCGATCTTCGTGGCACAGGCGGTCGATGTGGATCTGACGCTGACGCAGGAGTTGAGCCTGTTGGCCGTGGCGATGCTGACCTCGAAGGGTGCCTCCGGCGTCACCGGCGCCGGCTTCATCACGCTGGCGGCAACGCTGGCCGTGGTGCCGACGGTGCCGGTCGCGGGGCTGGCGCTGATTCTCGGCATCGACCGCTTCATGAGCGAAGCGCGGGCGCTGACCAATCTGATCGGCAATGGTGTGGCCACCATCGTCGTCGCCCGCTGGGAAAACGCACTGGATCGCGCCCAACTGGACCGCGAGCTGAAAGCCTAGTCCGAGGTCTCGATCCGGTAGTAGTCGCGCAGCAGGCCGTACAGCTCCGGATGCAGCAGGCGCAACTCGGTGCCGCGCTGGAAATAGGCTTCGGTGGCCACTGCGAAGAACTCGGTCGGGCCTTCCAGACCGTAGTCGTCGAGCACTTGCGACGAGCGTTTTTCCAGCGCCTTGTACTCGCGCAGCATCACCTTCGACCAGCGCGTGTAATCGGGCAACAGCGGGGCGCCTTCCGTTTCCGGATTCTCGGCATCGAGCTGATGCGCGAACTCGTGGACCAGCACGTTGACGGAATCGCCGTCGAGCGCGGCCTCGACGTCCTCCCAGCTCAGCACCACCCGCTCGCCGTTCCACGATTCGCCGAGCCGCAGCTCCGGCTCGTCGCTGACCAGGCCCAGTTCGTCCGGTTCGTGATGGCGCACCCAGAACGCCGTCGGATAGACCAGCACCGTGCGCAGGCCGCGAAACACGTAGGCATCCGGGCGCAGCAGCAGCAGGCAGGCGAAGCCGGCAATCAGCACGCGCACCTCGTCGGTGATCACGAAGCCATTGCAGCCTTTGATACGGATATCGGCCAGAAACTCGACAACGCGCCGCTCGTGCAGGCGCCGCTGCTCCGGGCTCAGCCGGCGCAGCAGCACGGCGAGCCGGCGGTCGAGCAGCTGCCGCCATTCGGGCCGGAACGGCGCCAGTTCGCGGCGGCGCTTCGCCTGCTGACGCCGCCATGCGCTAGCCATCAGCACCACGGCCAGCAGGCCAGTCACGAAGGCAATGAAACCGTCAGTCCAGATCATCGGACAGAGGTGGGTGTGGCCGCGCCACGATCAAGGGTGCGCGCGGTCGCCGGCGATGCGCCGAGAAACACCGGGCCGGAAACGACATCGCCCGCAGTGCTTGCGCACTGCGGGCGATGACAACAACGATCAGCGTGAAGCGAAGCGATCAGTTCTGCACGCAGACGCCGTACAGCTTCAGGTTGTTCAGCGCACGGACAACCGAGCCGTAGCTGATGCGCACCGCATCGAAATCGGCGGTGGCCACACCGCCGACCAGCGCCAGTTCCTTCGAGTTCAGCAGGCCGAGCAGGTCGAGCTTCAGCAGGCCAGCGGCAGCGAAGGTCTGACGGTCAACGCCGTTCAGGCTGGTGGTGACGGTGACGCCACGCAGCAGGTCGGCGGTCAGCAGCGAATCCGGATTGCGGACCACGAAGCCGACGCGCTTCGGCTGCAGCGGGCCGGCAACGTAGCGCGTGCTGGTGTCGGTGACGCCGAGCGACACCGCCGAAGCGACGCCGACCGTGGTGCGCAGCGTGGCGAACGTGCTGCGGGTGCGGTCAATGACGTTGCCGGCATTGTCGACGCCGCACAGCAGGCAGATGCCGGCGATGTCCTTCGAAACCACAGCGGCCGGGGCCAGCAGCGGCTGCATCGGGCCACCCGGACGGCAATCGGCCATCGAATCGACGGCCAGTGCTTCGGTGCCGATCACGCCGGCAAGCAGCGCGGTGCCCAACAGCGTTTTTGCAGCGGTACGCAGATGCTTCTTAAAAATCATTTTGGTTCCCCCTGAGAATGTCCAACAGGACGCCGCGATCGTAGCGCTGCAAGAGCCTTTATTCCAAGTGGCTGGATTGTCGGATCTACCGTGGCGGGTCGCCAAGGCTGACGAGCCACCGGTCAAGGCCCTCACCAGAAGCCGCGCGGCTGGTCGGGATCGTCCGGATTGTCGTCGTCGGCCGGCTTCTTCGTCGATGCCGAGCGCCGCGCCTTGTAGTGCGACACCGCACGCAGGGTCGCGAACGGGCCGACGATCAGCACGATGACCAGCACCACCACCCCGATCACGGTCGCGTTCATCGCCGGATCGTCACAGCTTTTCGAGATGCGCGTACGACAGCATCAGCCACTTGGTGCCGGCGTCGCGGAACTTGATCTCGATGCGCGTGCGGTCGGCATCGCCGTCGAAGCTCAGGATCGTGCCTTCACCGAACTTTGCGTGGCGCACGCGATCGCCGAGCCGGAAACCGCCCGGACCTTCGCCAGTGGTGGCCTGGTTCATCTTGGTTCGGGCCGGCGGCACGTCGGCAGCGCGTGCGTAGCGATTGCCACCGCCGCCATAGCCACCGCCGTACGAACTGCCGCCGCCGTAGCTGTTGCCGCTGCCGGACGAAGGGCCGCCATAGGCCGGTCGCAGGATGCCGGCGCGTGGCCGGGTCTCGACCAGCGTCTCGGCCGGAATCTCTTTCAGGAACATCGACGGCATTCCGATCTGCTCCTGGCCGTGGATGCGCCGCACTTCGGCATAGGTCAGGTACAGGTGCTGGCGCGCACGGGTGACGCCGACATAGGCCAGCCGCCGCTCTTCCTCCAGCGAGCCGCCATCGACCGCGCGCTGGCTCGGGAACAGGCCGTTCTCCATGCCGACCAGGAACACCACCGGGAATTCCAGCCCTTTCGCCGAGTGCAGTGTCATCAGCTGCACGCAGTCCTCGCCGACGCCGGCCTGCCGCTCGCCGGCTTCCAGCGAAGCATTGGCCAGGAAGGCGTTCAGCGGATCGAGGCCGTCATCTTCCGGCGGCCGCTCGAAGCCGCGCGCGGCGTTGATCAGTTCGTCGAGGTTGTCGAGCCGCGCCTCGGCCTGCTCGCCCTTGTCCTTCTTGTAGTGCTCCTTGAGGCCGGAACGCTCGATCGCCAGCTTCATCAACTCGGCCAGCTTGACGTTCGCGCCATCGCGGGCGAGGCCATCGATCAGATCGAGGAAGCCCTTCAGGTTGCCGCTCGAACGGCCGAGCGTGGCACCCGCACCCAGAGCGGCTTTCCACTGCGACACACCGGCATCACGGGCCACGGCGCGCAGCTTTTCGATCGTCGTCGCGCCGATGCCACGCGGCGGCGTGTTGACGGCGCGCTCGAAGCTGGCGTCGTCATCGCGATTGGCGACCAGCCGGATGTAGGCCAGCGCGTCCTTCACTTCCTGGCGCTCGAAGAAGCGCAGACCGCCGTAGATGCGGTATGGCAGGCGATTGCGGATCAGCGCTTCTTCGAGCACGCGCGACTGCGCGTTCGAGCGGTACAGGATCGCGCAGTCGTTCAGCGCGAACGTGCCTTCGTGATGCGCCTTGATCCGGCCGACGACGAACTCGGCTTCGTCGTACTCGTTGAACGCGGCATACAGCTGGATCGAATCGCCGTCCTGGCCATCGGTCCACAGCACTTTTCCGAGACGTCCGGAGTTCTTCGCGATCAGCCCGTTGGCAGCCTTCAGGATGGTGCCGGTCGAGCGGTAGTTCTGCTCCAGGCGAATGACCTCGCAGCCCGGAAAGTCCTTGCCGAGCTTGGCCATGTTCTCGACCTTCGCGCCTCGCCAGCTGTAGATCGAGTTGTGGGTGACCACACCGCCGGCGACGAAGTTATGCGTGCTGTCGATGTCGAGATCATGGACCGTGGTCGGCGCCGATACGGCACGCACTTCGGTCACGACGTCGAAGCGACCGTCGGCGGTCACCATCGCCATGCCGGGGCGAATCGAGCCGGCGCGGATGAACGGCAGTGAACGGCCGCCCTCGTCACCACAACCGAGATTGGCCTGCAGCAGCACGTTGCCGGACAAGGCCTTGGCGGCCCGCTCGGCGATCGCGTACAGCTCGCCGAAGTCGCGGCGAGCGGTTTCGAAGCGCCAACTCGCCGAGCCGGCCTTCGCGGGACGCACCGACAGTCCAAGCGTGCCGAGGATGCCGCGGCCAAGGTCGTCGTTGCCGATGATCGAGATCCGGTGCATGGGGCGCGCGCCGCGACGGTCACCGCACAAGGTGACGACAATGTTGCGGCGGCTCGAATCGCGCGACTGCGGCCGATGGTGCGGCTCGTCAGTGCGCAAGCCACGATCGGCGAGCAGCCGGTGAGCAGCCCGTTCCGTATCGAGCGCGGCAAACACCTGCGCGATCAGGGCGGTGTCATGCACCTGTCCCTTCGTCGAACCACCCTTGCGCGCCACGAATGGCAGCGTCGGCAGCCCGTAGCGGAGGCTGGTCAGCATTTCGTCGCTGCGCGCCTCGCACGCGCTGGCGTGGGTGCCGATCACCCACAGCGCGTCGGCATGCTCCTGCAGACAACGTTGCTTGAAGCCGAGCATCGGCTTCTTCTGGCCGCGGGTATAGACCTGCGACGTGCCGACGCGCCAGCCGATGTCCTGCTTGAACATCAGATAGCTGAAATGCAGCTGTGGCGCTTCGCCCAGCAAGTAGCCGGCGAAATGCGTGTGCTCAGGTGTCGAGACCAGCCGATGGCCGTCGCGGGTGACGATCTCGACAAGATCGTGGCGCGCGCCGAGCGCATGCGTACGCCGCACCACCGATGGCCGAAGCGTGCCGCTGCCGTGCGCGGACAGGACCTCGTCGCCGACATGAACCTGCTCGATCGGCCGCAGGCTGCCGTCGGCCATCGTCACCGGCGTGCCGGCGGCCAGGCACTGATCGTCATCACCAACGGCGAACATCGTTCCGGTGTTGCCGGCCAGCACTCGCAGCCACGCGTACTGCAGCGTGTTGGTGTCCTGGAATTCGTCGACCAGGATGTGCCGGAAGCGCTGGCGGTAGTGCTGCTGGATCTGCGGCACGTCGCGGCACAGCTCGTGGGCGCGCAGCAGCAGTTCGGCGAAGTCGACCAGCCCGTTCTGGGCGCACTGCGCTTCGTAGGCCGAATAGATGCGCACCAGCGTGCGCTGCGCGAAATCGCCCTGATCGGCCATGCCGCTGGGCCGCCGGCCTTCTTCCTTCTGCGCGTTGATCCAGCCGGTGACCACCTTTGGCACCCACTGCTCTTCGGACAGATCCAGCGCCCGGATCACCCGCTTGACCAGTCGCTGCTGGTCGTCGGCATCGAGGATCTGGAAGTTCTGGACCAGCCCGGCTTCCTTCCAGTGCAGCCGCAGCAGGCGATGGGCGATGCCGTGAAAGGTGCCGACCCACATGGTCCGCACCGGCACGTTGACCAGGCTTTCGATGCGGTTACGCATCTCCGCGGCGGCCTTGTTGGTGAAGGTGACCGCGAGGATCGAATGCGGCGACACGCCTTCCACCGCAATCAGCCAGCCGATGCGATGAGTCAGCACCCGGGTCTTGCCGGAGCCGGCACCGGCCAGCACCAGACGATGCTCGGGCGGCGCGGTCACCGCTTCGCGTTGCGCCGGATTCAGGCCCCGACAGAGCCGGTCGATCTCAGGCGAATCACCGGTCGGCAGATCGATCGCCACGTCAGCGCAGCGCCGATGCCGACAGCTCCGCCATCTTCCGGCGCATCCGCAGGTTCAGGAATTCCACGGCCACCGAAAAGCCCATCGCCGTGTAGACGAAGGCCTTCTCGACATGCACGTCGATGCCTTCAAGTACCAGCACGCCGCCGATCAGCACCAGGAACGCCAGCGCCAGCATCTTGATCGTCGGGTTGGCATCGACGAAGCGCGACAGCGGACCTGCGAAGAACATCATCACGATCACCGCCGCCACGATCGCCGCGATCATCACCGGCAGGTTGTCGGTCATGCCGACGGCGGTGATCACCGAATCGAGCGAGAACACGATGTCGAGGACCATGATCTGCGCCACGATGCCGGCGAAGCTGACACCACGATCGCCGCGGCTGTCACCGACCTCGTGGCTTTCGCCACGCAGCATCAGCAGGATTTCGCCGCCCGCTTTCCAGAACAGGAACAGGCCACCGAGCGACAGGATCAGGTCGCGGCCGGAAAAACCCATGCCGGCGACGGTGAACAGATCGGTGGTCAGCCGGGCGATCCAGCTCAACGACACCAGCAGCGCGATGCGGGTGCCCATCGCACCGGCCAGACCGATGGTCCGGGCGCGCGCCTGCTGATGCACCGGCAGCTTTGCCGCCATGATCGACAGGAAAATGATGTTGTCGATGCCGAGGACGATTTCCAGCGCAGCCAGCGTCAGGAAGGCGACGATCAGTTCGGGGTCGAGCAGGTTCAAGAGGGTTTCAGGGCAGCGGCGGAGCGCAGGATTATGATGCAATCGCGGGCGGTGGGATCCGTACGCGGCGCCTTCTCTCGACATCGAAACCTTGATACGGCAGCCGCCAGCCCGCTGTATCCAAGCACCCATGGCTGTGCGCTGCTGCTGAATCGCTGACCCGCCGCCGCACGGCTGTCACGCAACCGTCACCCGGCCGTCATCCGGGAGTTACCGCCGCCGCCTACCGTAAGGCCCGAATCCGCCCGAAACGAAAACGGGGAGCGGCGAGCAGATGAAGATTGCCTACGGCGTGATGGGCTACGGCCGCGGCCACGCGATGCGCACGATGGCGGTGCTGCCGAGCATCATGGCCGAGCACGAGGTCACGGTATTCGCCGGTGGCGATGCCTACGACGTGCTGGCGCCGTTGTTCCCGACGGTGCGGATTCCCACCATCGGCTATGTCTACCAGGCCAACGGCAGCCATTCGGTGCCGAAGACCATCGCCCGCAACCTGACGCCGATGGCCGACCTGTTCTTCGGTGGCGAAGGCTCCGATACCGTCGTGCGCGAGATCAAGGCGCGCGGCATCGAGCTGGTGATTTCCGATTCCGAAGCCTGGACTCATCGCGCCGCGCAGAAGCTGAAGCTGCCGCGGATCAGCTTCGATCACGTCGGCATCATTGCCTACTGCAAGCCGCACTTTCCGGCCGATCTGTGGCTGATGGGCATGCGCGATGCGATCGGCTATCGCAGCCTGATGGGCATCCCCGAGCGCATCCTGATCGCCAGCTTCTACCCGGCCGAGGGCGCGTATCCCGGCGTCAAGGTCATCGGCCCGATGCTGCGCGACGAAGTGCTGCGCACGAAGCCGAGCGACGGCGACTTCCTGCTCGCCTACTTCAACAAGGGCGAGCACCAGTACCGGCCAAACATCGACCACGCACTGCGCCAGCTCGACTGCCCGGTGGTGATCTACGGCACGCCGTATCGCGGCAAGGTCGAGAACCTGGATTTCCGCGCGCCAAGCAACGAATGGTTCGTCCACGACCTGGCCAGCTGCCGCGCGGTGATGTCGACCGCCGGCAATCAGACGATCGGCGAGGCGATCCATTTCGGCAAGCCGATCCTGGCGCTGCCGGAAGAAGCCTTCGAACAGCGCCTGAACGCCTGGATGATCGAGCGGATGGGCGTCGGCATGCGCAGTGACCGCCTGAACCTGACGCCCAGCGACGTCGACCGCTTCATGGGCAACTACGACTTTTACAAGTCGAACATGAGCGCTCATGCCGGCGATGGCCGCGCCGAAGCGATCGCGACGATGCGCCGTTACATCGACGAGCTGTCGGTGGAAGTGAAGGCCGCCGGCAAGATGAAAGCGAAGGTGAAGGCGAAACGCGGGACGGCGGTGTCGGTGGCCTGACGCGCGTCGGCCCGGCACGCTTACCGATCCACGCGGTGAAGCAAAGCCGTCGCGGGCCGCGGAAATGACTGCGAAACACTGCCCCGCCCTCACCTGAGACCAATGGCAGGCGGGCGCGCTACAGTGCACGGACTATTCCAAAAACACCGTGCGAGAACCTGATGGCCACGCGACTGAAACCGCTCGATGCGTCCTGGCTGTATGTCGAATCCCGGACCACGCCGATGCATGTCGCCGGGCTGAACATCTTTTCGCTGCCCGACGACGCGCCGCCGGATTTCCTGGCTCGGCTGGTCGCTCAGCTCAAGGACGCCAAAAGCTTCGTGCCGCCGTGGAACCTGAAGCTCAGGGATTCGCTGCTGAAAAGCGTGGCGCCGGCTTGGGAAATCGATGACGGCCTCGATCTCGACTACCACGTGCGCCATTCGGCGCTGCCGCACCCCGGCGGCGAACGCGAGCTGGGCGTGCTGGTGTCGCGCCTGCACAGCCACGAGCTGGACCTGAGCCGCCCGCTCTGGGAATGCCATGTCATCGAAGGGCTGGAGAACAACCGCTTCGCGCTGTACACGAAGATGCACCACGCGCTGATCGATGGCGTCGGCGGCATCCGGATGACCGCGCGGGCGTTCTCGACCAACCCGAACCAGCGTTCGATCACGCCGCCGTGGACGATCGGGGCCGACCTCAAGAAGCGGCGCTCGAAGGCGGCAGTCAGCGAGCTGTCCGACGCGGCAGTGCCATCGACCTTCGACCGACTGCGCGAGCAGCTGACGCAGCAAATCGATCTGGTGCCGCAGGTGTTCAACGCGCTGACCAAGATCTGGAGCGGCAAGAAGGCCAACGATGCGCTGGCCACGCCGTTCAAGGCACCGAAGTCGGTGCTCAACGATCGCGTCGACGGCCAGCGCCGCTTCGCCACCCAGCAGTACGAGCTGGCGCGGCTGAAGGCGATTACCGAAAAGGCCGGCGTGACCTTGAACGACGTGGTGCTGGCGATCTGCGCCGGTGCGCTGCGCCGCTTCCTGAAGGAGCTGAATGCGCTGCCGCGCCGCAGCCTGACTGCCGGCCTGCCGGTGTCGGTGCGGCCAAAGGGCGATCTGGAACTGGGTACGGCGATCAGCTTCATGCTGGCCGATCTCGGCACCTCGATCGCCGATCCGATCAAGCGCCTGCACTGGATCCACGAATCGACCCTCGGTGCCAAGGAGCACCTGCAGAGCCTGCCGAAGAGCGGCCTGAACAACTACACGACCTTGTTCATGGCGCCGTACATCATGGGCATCCTCACCGGTGCCGCCGGGCGCATCAAGCCGATGTTCAACCTGGCGATCTCCAACGTACCCGGCCCGGACCAGACGCTGTACCTGGGCGGCGCGAAGCTGGAGGCGATGTACCCGGTCAGCGTGCTGATGCACGGCCAGGCGCTGAACATCACCTGCCTGTCGTATGCCGGCAAGCTGAACTTCGGCTTCACGGGCGCGCGCGATGCACTGCCGCACATGCAGCGTCTGGCGGTCTACACCGGCGAGGCGCTGGACGAGCTTGAAGCGGTCGTCCTGAGGGCCGTCCCGGCGTGAGCGCGGCGGTGGGTCAGGCGGGCACCACCCGCCTGAGCGCGATCGACAGCCTGCGCGGGCTGGTGATCGTGATCATGGCGCTCGACCACTGCCGCGATTACTTCGTCGACTACGGCTACAACGCCACCGACCTGTCGCAGGCGTCCTGGCTGCTGTTCCTGACTCGCTGGATCACCCACTTCTGCGCGCCGGTGTTCGTGCTGCTGGCCGGCACCAGCGCCTGGCTGCACCAGCGCAGCGCGGCACTCGATCGCCCGGCGCTGCAGCGCTTCCTGGTCAGCCGCGGCCTGTGGATCGTGCTGCTGGAAGTCACCTGGAACAACCTGGTCTGGCGCTTTGACCTCGACGGCCTGCAGCTGCAGGTGCTGTGGGCGCTCGGCTGGTCGATGGTGTTTCTGGCCGCACTGCTGTGGCTGCCACGCGCGGCGATCATCGCCATCGGCGCGGTGATCGTGCTCGGCCACAACAGCCTCGACGGCATCCGCGCCGAGGACCTCGGCAGCGAATGGTCGCCGGCGGCAATCGCTTGGTACCTGCTGCACGAGCTGCATTTCGGCCGACTGGCCAGCGGCTTCGAGATCGGCATCCTCTATCCGCTGGTGCCGTGGATCGGCGTGATGGCGCTCGGCTACGGGCTTGGCGCGCTGTTCGAGGCGCCTGCCGATGCCCGCCGCCGCACGCTGAACCGGATCGGACTGGCGCTGGTCGCCGCCTTTCTGCTGCTGCGCCTCGGCAATCTCTACGGCGAGCCGCAGGCCTGGGTCGAGAACCCGCGCGGCACGCTGTACACGGTACTGGGCTGGCTTAATCTGACCAAGTACCCGCCGTCGCTGCAGTACCTGCTGATGACGCTGGGCCCGGCGCTGCTGGTGCTGGCCTGGCTGGATCGCCGCGATGCCCGCGGCCCTGCGGCGAACAGCGGCATCGGCGCGCGGATCATCGCCGTGCTGACCACCTTCGGCCGCGTGCCGATGGCTTTCTACCTGCTGCACGTGCTGCTGATTCACAGCGCCAGTGTCGCCGCCCGCTATCTGCTGTTCGGGCCGGCGGCGTTCAGCGCCGGTGCTGCCGACAGCGGCCTGCCGTCGACCTACGTGCCGAGCTTGCTGCCGGTCTATTTCGCGTGGTTCGCGGTGGTCGCCACGCTGTATCCGGTCTGTCGCCGCTTTGCCGACTACAAGCGGCGCAACCGTCATCGCCGCTGGCTCAGCTACTTCTGAGCCGTGCCGACGCCCGGCGCAGCACCGGCCGCAGCGTGAAATGGATGATGGCGACGGCGACCGGCGCCACCAGCAGCCAGGCGGCAACACCGCCCAGCGCGACGCCGGCGAATTCCTGCATGAACGGCCATGGCGCGGCCTGGAAGCGCGCCATCAGCTCCGGGATCGACAGCGCCACGTGCGGCGCGCCGAACCATTCTCCGGCTCGCCAGAACGGAATCAGCAGCAGGAACTGCAGCGGGTAGCACAGGTAATTCACCAGCTGGATGATCGGCTGGTTCAGCCGCAGCGCCCAGGCCGCGACACCGCACAGCAGCGTGGTCGAGCCAAGGATCGGGAACACCGCGATCACCGCACCGAGTGCCGCCGTGAACGCGATCTTTTCCGGCGTGATGCCCTGCCGAAGCTGCGCCAGGATCGGCGTGACGACCTTGCGCTGCCAGAACGAGCCGTCTGCCGACGTTGCCGTCGTGCTCACTGCGCGGAACGCTTCCGGCGCAGCAGGAAATCCTCGATCGTCGCGTTCGCCGGCAGCTTCCACAGCTGGATCAGCGCATACGCGGCCATCGCCATGTTGCCGGTGGCCAGCACCAGCAGCAGCCAGACCAGCCGCGACAGGTTCGAGTTTTCCTTGTAGGCGATCCACAGCCAGAACCACAGGAAGCCGAAGTAGGTGTCGAACAGCGTGGCGATGAACCACGGGTTGTTGCCGGCCGCCGGGTTGGCGATCAGATCGTTGATCGCCGGCACGATGCTCTGGTGACCGGTGGCCCAGATCGACGCGCCGATCAGCGATGCGAACGCGATCACCGCAAACAGGCCAATGCGCAGCTTCATCTCGATGTGCCTCAGGCCGGCTTGTTCAGCGTGATGTGCATAAGATCGATCGAGCCGGTACGGAAGCCGCACTCGCAGTAGCTCAGGTAATAGCGCCACATGCGCAGGAAGCGCTCGTCGAACTGCTGGATGATCTGCTCGCGCACGCCGAGCACGTTGCGATGCCAGGCAGCCAGCGTGTCGGCGTAATCCTTCGCGTAGAACGTCGGGTTCACAGGCATCAGGCCGGCGGTGCGGGCGAGATCCTGGAACAGTCCCGGCGGGCACAGCATGCCGCCCGGGAAGATGTACTTCTGGATGAAGTCGCGCTTGGTCCGGTAGTTGTCGAAGATCGCCGGATTGATCGTGATGCCCTGGATCGCGGCGATGCCGCCGGGCTTCAGTGCTTTCGAGATCGCTGCGAAATAGCCGGGCCAGTATTCCTCGCCAACCGCTTCGTACATCTCGATCGACACCACGCGGTCGTAGGTTTCGGTGACATCGCGGTAGTCGCGGATCTCGAACGTGACGCGATCGGCGACCCCGGCCTTTTCGGCGCGGATCTTCGCTTCGGCGTACTGCTCGTTCGACAGCGTGATCGAATGCACGCGGCAGCCGGCGTGCTTGGCCGCGTAGATCGCGAAGCCGCCCCAGCCAGAACCGATTTCCAGCAGCGTGTGCTCGGGCTTCA
The DNA here is from genome assembly GCA_026398875.1 of Gammaproteobacteria bacterium. GTDB lineage: Bacteria > Pseudomonadota > Gammaproteobacteria > Nevskiales > Nevskiaceae > Nevskia. The sequence goes on from JAPLSB010000008.1 coordinate 118,192, forward strand.
GATCCAGCCGCTCGAACATCAGCTGGAACTTGTTGATCTGGGCATCCATCAGCGTCTCGTTCGGCTTGATGTACATGCCGGACGAGTAGGCCATCGTGTCGTCGAGCCACATCTTGTAGAACTCGTTGCCGAGGTCGTAGTGATACTCGATGTTCTTCTTCGCCGTGCGCTTGGTGTTGGCCTTCAGCTTGTGCTTGACCATGCCCCAGAAGCGGCCGAGCCAGTTCACTTCGAACGGGCCCTTGTAGTGCGGCTCGTTCAGATACATGACCATCAGCAGCCGCGTCAGGTCCGGCGTTTCCCAGCAGTCGTCCAGGTAAGCGTCGCCGATGCCGACTTCACCACCGGTCAGCAGGTGGCGCATCAGCCGTTCGCTCTTGATTCGCCAAAGCCCGTGCGGGCCGGGCTCGCTGCCTTCGAAGCGGCGCGTGCTGCCGTTGGGCAGCACGATGTCGAGCGTGCCGACCTTGACGCCGGACATCATGTACATCAGCACCCGCAGGCTCCAGCTCAGGCCGGCGTTGTCGCCACGGGTGGCGAAATCGGCAGGCAGATCAGGCGAAAAGCCATCGCGCCCCATGATCTGGTCCAGTGATTCGCGGCGATCGTCGCTGGTGTCGTCGTGTTTCATGGTCGTCGGTGTCGGGTGCGAAGGGGGTTGATCGGGGCTCAGCTCACATCGTGTTCCGGCGCTGCAGGCTTGCCGTGGAAACGGCCGCCGCGCAACCAGATCTTCAAGGCTTCCCAGTGGATGCCGGCGACCACCTTGAGGGTCATCAGCGGCATCCGCAACACCTGAGCGAGCACGGCAGCGTCGGTCAGCGGCCGCCGTTCACCAGCCAGCGTCGCATCGAGAATTGGCACACCGTCCCGCGTCTCGTGTATCACCACTCTGAGCCGCTCGCCGGGATCTTCCAGCGTGAAGCGGTAGCGGCCCACCAGATCGAAGAACGGCGACACGTGAAAGCATTTGTCCTTCTCGTGCTGCTGCTGATACGGCATCGGCTCGCCGCCGGATGCGAGCAGGTAGCAGTGCTTCTCGCCAAAAGTGTTGCGAACCTCGGCGATCACCGCGCGCAAGCTGCCGTCGCGGTGCTCGCAGTACCACATCGAGATCGGATTGAACGCGAAGCCGAACAGCCGCGGAAACGCCAGCAGCCGGATCCGACCGCCATCGAGCGTAATCCCGGCACTTTGCAGCAGGGTTTCGGCCCAGTTGCGCAAGCCGCCCGGCGCGCCGCTGCCGTGGTCGCGGTCGTGGATCGCCAGCACGTTGAAGCGGTTGCGCGACACCAGCCGCAAGCCGGACACCGCCTCGTCGATCCGGTCGATGTCCCAGACGATGTAGAACACGCGGTAGACGAAGCGGTACAGCGGCGCGACCAGCCGCCGGTGCATCACCCGGCTCGGGTACAGCGCGGCGGCAGGGCCGTGGTTCAAAGCACCGTCCAGGCCGGCAGACAGCTGGCATCGATGCCCTGCACCGCGCGCAGGCCGGACTTCAGGCCGTCCTCGTGGAAGCCGTAACCGGTCCAGGCACCGGCCCACCACAGCCCGCCGCTGCCCTGGATCGCCGGCAGCTTCGCGTGCGTGATCTGGCTGGTCGCGGTGTACAGCGGGTGGTGATAAATCGTGTCGTAGATGATCTTTTCAGCCGGCACCGGCTGCTGCGGATTCAGCGTGACGATGTAGTGGGTCGGCCCCGGAATGTGCTGCAGCAGGTTCATCCAGTAGCTGCCGGAAATGCGCTGGTCGTGCACTTCGGACACCGGATGCGTGTAGTTCCAGCTGGCCCAGGCCGCTTTCCGCTTCGGCAGGAAGCTGTCGTCGGTATGCAGGATCACGCGCGATTCGCTGTACGGAATGCCGGCCAGCACTTCGCGCTCGGCGGCACTCGCGTCTTCCAGCAGGCGCAGCGCGATGTCGGAATGGGTGGCGCAGACCACGCGGTCGAAGTGCTGTTCGCCGTCCGGCAGCTTGACGATCACGCCGCCTTCCGCGGCACGGCGCAGCCCCAGGCTCGGCGTGTTCAGGCGCAGCGCGCCGCGGTACTTGGCCAGCAGCTTGTGGACATAGACATTGCTGCCGCCGATCACCGAATGCCAGGTCGGCTGCTGGGTCGCGGTGAACAGGCTGTGGCTGTCGAAGAAGCGCATGAAGTCATCGGCCGGATACTGCGCCGCTGCCTTCGGCGAGCAGCTCCAGATCATGCCGGCCATCGGCAGCAGGTAATCGCGCTTCAGGCCTTCCGAATAGCCTTCGCGATCAAGGAATTCGCCGAGCGTGCCGGTCGGCAAGTTGCCGGACTTCAGCAGCGCATTGCAGCGCTTGTTGAGCTTGAGGATGTCCAGCAGCATCCGGATGTGACGCGGCTTGAACAGGTTGGTCCACTGCGCGAACACGCTGAACACCTGATCGCTGCCTTTCCATTCGTAGGCGCCAGCACCGATCGACACCGCGAACGACATGCTGGTCGGCCGGGTCGCGACATCGAGCTCCTTGAACAGCGCCGTCAGGTTCGGATAGTTGATGCCGTTGTAGACGATCCAGCCGGTATCGACGGCAGCGGGCCCGTTCGGCGTGCTGACCGGGATCGTGTTGGTGTGGCCGCCGACGCGACCATCGGCCTCGAACAGCGTCACCTCGTGCTTCTGCGCGAGGAAGAAGGCGGCGGACAGGCCGGAGATCCCGGAGCCGATGACAGCGATTTTCATGTTCTGGAAAAAGTGGAAGCCGGCACAGGATGGCCGCGTGGCCCGTTACGGCACAGCGGCCGACCGGGATGCAGCCGCCGGCGTCAGCAGCGGCAGCAGATGCGGCCAGACGGCGTCGAGCAGCAGCGGTTGCGCCGCGTTGTTGGGGTGGATGCCGTCGTCCTGAAACCACTTCGCACGGTCGGTGGCGATCGGCGCCAGAAAGAACGGCACCAGCGCCGTTCGGGTGCTGCCGGCGGCCTCGGAGAACGTCTTCTGGAAACGCTCGGTGATCACCGGGCCGTAATTCGACGGAATGCGCATCTCGAACAGCGCCGGCGTCGCGCCGGCCTTGCGCGCAAGCTCGATCATCGCTTCGAGGTTGCGCCGCATCTGCTTCAGATCGAGCCCGCGCAGACCGTCATTGGCACCGAGTTCGATCAGCACCAGCGACGGCTGATGGCGCGCCAGCGCCGCCGGCAGCCGCGCCAGTCCGCCAGCCGTGGTCTCGCCACTGACCGAGCCGTTGACGACTTTCCAGCCGCGCACGGCCGGATCGGCTTGAGTTCCGAGCTTCTGTTCCAATAAACGAACCCAGCCGCGCTGACTGTCGACGCCATAGCCGGCGCTCAGCGAATCGCCCCAGACCAGGATCGTCTGTGCCGCGCGCACCGGGCCGGCCACCGCAAGCGCCACCGCAAGCAGCCACCATCGAATCAGGAGTGTTGTACGCATGAGCGCAGACGCGAGCGAAACCAGGACAGCAGTGATTGTGGCTGAAAAGCTGACACAGAAAATCGTCAGCGGCGGCGAACAGATCGCGATCCTCGATGGCCTGAGCCTGTCGATCAGGGCCGGCGAAACCGTAGCCATCGTCGGCGCTTCCGGCTCCGGCAAGACCACGCTGCTGTCGCTGCTGGCGGGGCTGGATTCGCCGACGTCGGGCACGATCACGCTGGCCGGGCGGTCGCTTGCCAGCCTTGATGAAGACGGCCGTGCGGCACTGCGCGCCGGGCGCGTTGGCTTCGTGTTCCAGTCGTTCCAGCTGCTGGCCGGGCTGACCGCGCTGGAAAACGTGATGCTGCCGGCCGAACTGGCTGGCCGCGCCGATGCCGAAGCGCTGGCCCGCGACACGCTGACCCGGGTCGGCCTCGAAGCGCGCACCGGCCATTACCCGTACCAGCTGTCCGGCGGCGAACAGCAGCGTGTGGCGATCGCCCGCGCCTTCGCAGCCCAGCCGGAAATCCTGTTCGCCGACGAGCCGACCGGCAATCTCGATGCCGCGACCGGCAGCAAGATCGTCGACCTGCTGTTCCAGCTGAACCGCGACCGCGGCGCGACGCTGGTGCTGGTCACTCATGACATGAGCCTGGCCGCCCGCTGCGACCGGGTGCTGCGGCTGAACGCGGGTCGCCTCGAATGAGCGCGCCGCACACGGCCAGCACCTGGCGCTTTGCCTGGCAGCGCCTGCGCCGCGGCTGGGCCAGCGGCGAACTGCGCGTGCTGGTGCTGGCGCTGGCGATTGCCGCCGCTGCGGCGATTGCCGTCGGCCTGTTCACCGACCGCGTGCGGCTGGCTCTGGAAGCCGGTGCCGGCGAGCAGCTGGGTGCCGATGCCGTGATTTCCGGCCGCGATCCGCTGCCGGACCCGCAGATGGCCGCACTGCGCGAAACCGGCGTGCGGATCGTCAGCGTCACCAGCTTTCCGAGTGTCGTTGCCCGCGTCGATGGCGAGGACACCCAGCTGGCGACGATCAAGGGCGTCGACACCGGCTATCCGTTGCGCGGCAAGCTGCTGCTGACGCGCGAGCCGTTCGGCGCGACCGAAACCGCACCGCCGCAGCCGGCACTCGGCGAGGTCTGGGTCGATCTGCGGCTGTGGACGACGCTCGGCTTGAGCCCGGGCGCCAAGCTGCAGGTCGGCACCGCCGCGCTGGAGGTCACCCGGATCATTGCCGAGGAACCGGGCCGCAGCGGCAGCTTCGGCGATCTGGCGCCGAACCTGATCGTCAACGCGGCCGCACTGCCGGCCACCGGCCTGCTCGGCCCCGGCAGCCGGCTGCAGATCAGCCTGCAGCTGGGGGGCACGCGGGCCCAGCTTGCGGCAGCGGAAAAGATCGAACTGCCGCCCGGCTTCCGCTTCACGACGCCGGAAAGCGCCCAGCCGCAGGTGCGCAATTCGATGGACCGCGCGCGCAGCTTCCTGAACATCGCCGTACTCGCGACGATCCTGCTGTCAGCCGCTGCCGTGGCGCTGTCGGCGCGGCAGTACAGCCAGCGGCTGCGCGATGAAGTGGCGCTGCTGAAGGTGCTCGGCGCGCGCCGCGCGTTCATCCGCCGCGGCCTGGTGCTGCAGGTGCTGATGCTCGGCCTGATCGCCGGTGGATTGGGTGCGGCCGTCGGCATTGGCGGGCAAGCGGTGCTGGCCAGCCTGGCCGCACCGGTGCTGAAGATCACGCTGCCGCCGCCAGGCCTGCTGCCGCTGCCGGCGGTGCTCGGGCTGGTGTTGCTGATGCTGGCCGGCTTCGCGCTGCCGCCGGTGCTGGCGGCGGTCGAATCGGCACCGGTGCGGGTGTTCCAGCGCGCCGCCGATCGCGAAGCGCGTGGCGTCTGGGGTGTTGCCGCCGCGGTGATCGCCGTTGCCGCGCTGCTGTGGCTGCAGGCCGGCAGCCTGAAACTGGCCGGCTTCGTGTTCGGCGGCGCGCTGGCCACCGCCGGCGTGCTGGCGCTGTTCGCCTGGCTGCTGGTACGCGGCCTGGCCGGCATTCGCGCCCGGGGCGGCATCGCCTGGCGTTTCGGCCTTGGCAACATCGCTCGGCGCAAGGCGGCAGCGGTCGCGCAGATCGTCGCCCTTGGCATCGCGCTGATGGCGCTGCTGCTGGTGACCGTGGTCCGTCAGGACCTGCTGGCGACCTGGCAGAACAAGCTGCCGCCGACCACGCCGAACCAGTTCCTGATCGGCATCCTGCCGGATCAGATCGCCCCGCTGCAGGCCTTCTTCAAGGCCCGCGGCGTGCCGGCGCTGACGCCGCAGCCGATGGTTCGCGCCCGGCTGACCGGCTTGCGCGGCACCGAGGTGAACGCCGAAAGCTTCGAAGACCCGGAAACCCGGCGCTGGATCAATCGCGAATTCAACCTGAGCTGGACGGCCGCGTTCGGCGACGACAACGAATTCATCGAAGGCAAGCCCTGGGGCGATGAGGCGCGCGGCCAGCCGTGGCTGGCGGTCGACGATTACGCGGTCGAGCGGCTGAAGCTGAAACTCGGCGACACACTGACCCTGGACCTCGCCGGCACGCCGATCACGCTGGAAGTGCGAGCCGTGCGCAAGATCAAGTGGGATTCGTTCAAGCCGAACTTCTTCCTGGTCACGCCACCCGGCGTGCTCGATGCCGAAGGCCTGAACCCGCCGCTGCAGTGGATTGCCAGCTTCTACCTGCCGCGCGAACAAAGAGCGCTGCTGCGCGAGCTGATCCGCGAATTCCCGAATGTCACCGCGCTCGATCTCGACGCCGCGCTGAACCAGGTGCGCGGCATCGTCGATCGCATCGTCGGCGCGCTGGAGTTCATCTTCCTGTTCACCCTGCTGGCCGGCCTCGTCGTGATGATGGCGGTGATCGAAGGCTCCCGCGCCGACCGGGTCCGCGAAACCGGCGTGCTGCGGGCACTCGGTGCTTCGCGGCGCGTGATCCGCCAAGGGCTGATCGCCGAGTACGCGGTGCTCGGCGGGCTGGCCGGTGCCGTCGCCGCGTTTGCCGCGCAGGCGCTGGCCTGGGCGCTGGCGGCAGGCGTGCTCGAACTGCCGTATGGTCCGCGCCCGCTGCTGTGGCTGACCGGCACGCTGGCCGGTGCCGCGATCGTCACCGCCGCGGGTTATCTCAGCCTGCGCCGCGTGCTGAACACCTCTCCCCGAACCGTGCTGGCCGGAGCCGCCTGATGACCCCCGACCGTGATGGCCGCGAAGGCCGCGTGCAACCCGACAGCCTCGACGCGATCGAGGCCGAAGCCTGGGCGTACATCGAAGCCGGCGGTCGCTCGTTCCGGGCGCCGTTCCATTCCGGCACGCTCGGCACCATCGGCGAGGACGGCCCGAACCTGCGCACGGTGATCCTGCGCGGCGCCGACGGCCCGAGCCGACGCATCTGGTGCCACACCGACATCCGCTCGCCGAAGATCGTCGAACTGCGCGCAGACGATCGCATCGGCTGGACCTTCTACGACGCGCCAACCCGGCTGCAATTCCGCGCCTGGGGCCGAGCGGTGATCCATCACGGTGACGACACCGCCCGCGCTCGCTGGCAGGCCACGGTGCTGAACAGCCGGCGCATCTATCACGCGGTGGCGCCGCCATCGTCGATCAGCCCGGTGGCGACTGGCGGCCTGCCGCCGGAGCTGGACGACGAGCGCTGGAATGCCGCGTACAGCGAACGCGGCGAAGCGAACTTCGTGGCGCTGGAAACGGTGATCACCCGGCTTGAAGCGCTGTACCTGCACCATGCCGGTCATCGCCGCGCCTCGTTCCGCTACGACGGCGGCGGCACCCGCACGGCGGCCGACTGGCTGATTCCGTAAACGGCCGCTGACCGGCGACCGCGGCGCGGGCGCTCGGTCGCCACCGGATCGCCGCAGGCGGCATAATTCGCCGCCCAAAAAGCAAGCCGCAGCAGCCCCTCACCCCCGAACAACAGGAATTCCCCATGAAGAAGCCCGTCAAGGTCGCCATCACTGGCGCCGCTGGCCAGATTGCCTACTCGCTCATTTTCCGTGTCGCCTCGGGCTCGATGCTCGGCCCGGATCAGCCGGTGATCCTGCAGCTGATCGAAGTGCCGGTGCCGGAAGTGCTCGAGAAGCTGAAGGGCACGATCATGGAAGTCGAGGACTGCGCGTTCCCGCTGGTGCACTCGATCGAACTGCATTCGAGCCCGGAAACCGGCTTCGAAGGCACCGACTACGCCCTCCTCGTCGGCGCTCGTCCGCGCGGCCCGGGCATGGAGCGCAAGGACCTCCTGACCGCCAACGGCGGCATCTTCGGCCCGCAGGGCAAGGCACTGGCGACCAAGGCTTCGAAGAACGTCAAGGTGCTGGTGGTTGGCAACCCGGCCAACACCAATGCGCTGATCGCCGCCACCGCCGGTTCCAAGGAAGGCCTGAACCCGCGCCAGGTGCACGCGATGGTTCGCCTCGACCACAACCGCGCGATCAGCCAGCTGGCCTCGAAGACCGGCGTGCACGGCAACGACATCGACAACGTCATCATCTGGGGCAACCACAGCTCGACCCAGTACCCGGACGTCAGCCACACGACGATCGGCGGCAAGAAGGCCCGTGACCTGGTCACCCAGGAATGGCTGGAAAAGGACTTCATCCCGGTCGTGCAGCAGCGCGGTGCGGCGATCATCAAGGCGCGCGGCCTGTCGTCGGCGGCCTCGGCGGCCTCGGCTGCTGTCGACCACATGCGCGACTGGGCGCTGGGCTCGAACGGCAAGATCGTGTCGATGGGCGTGCCGTCGGACGGCAGCTACGGCATCGCGCCGGGCATCGTTTACGGCTACCCGTGCATCTGCAAGAACGGCGACTACGAGATCGTGCAGGGCCTGTCGGTCGACGAGTTCTCGCGCGGCCGCATGACGATCACCGAAAACGAGCTGCGTGAAGAACGCGCCGCCGTCGAAGACCTGCTGAAGTAAGCGGCCCGTTGCACCGCGCTGTCACCCGTCCGCAACGGCCGGGTGACAGCGCCAGCGGTTTCGGCATCCGGGCGGACCACCGTCCGCACGGCCGCCCGCGATGGTCCGGCGCCGGGTCCCTTCCGTCTGCTCGAGCACATCCCATCCCATGCAGATCTACCGGCTGAACCGGCAGGGCGAGTGCCCCGTGCGGCTCGACAGCGTGGAGCAGTTGCCGGCCGAAGGCTTCATCTGGCTGGATTTCACGCGCAGCGATGCCCGTGACTGGCCGCAGTGGGCCGAGCGCCTGACCGGCGAGAAGGTCCACGAGGCCCACATCTCCGACAGTTTCAACGGTGACCATCCGTCGTACTTCGATGGCACCGAGGACTACGACATGCTGATCTTCCGCGGCCTGACGCCGGAAGACTGCGAATCGGCGACCCATCTGATCGTCACCAAGTCGGCGGCCTTTTTCCTGTTCGACCGCCTGCTGATCACCGTGCACGCGGCCGAGAACGTGTCGTTCCAGCGCGTGAAGGAAAAGTTCTGCGAAACCAAGCTGCGCTTCCCGTCGACACCGCTCGGGCTGGTACACGCGATCCTCGACCTGATGGTCGACCGCTATCTGACGATCGTCGACGAACTCGAGGATCGGCTGGAAAAGCTGCAGGACGCGCTGCTCGACCCGAAGGACCCGTTCGACGACTGGCAGGCGCTGCTGGACTACCGCAAGCAGGCGCACCAGTTCGAATTGCTGTGCGAGCACAACCTGCAGACCATCGGTACCTGGCGCCGGCGCATGCGCATCGAGCTGACCGAAAACCAGCGCGTGCGGCTGGATGACCTGGTCGAGCATCTGACCCGCGTGCAGGTTCACGGCGATTCGCTGCAGAAGGATGTCGAGGTCGCCGTGCAGCTGCACTTCGCGGCGATGAGCCACCGCACCAACGAAGTGGTGCGCACCCTGACGGCGGTGTCGATCATCTTCTTCCCGATGACGCTGATCACCGGCATCTACGGCATGAACTTCGAGAACATGCCGGAGCTGAAGTGGCGCTACGGCTACTTCGCGGTACTCGCCCTGCTCGCTACGCTGGGGATCGGCCTCGTGCTTTGGCTCAAGCGCCGCAAGGTGTTCTGAAGCCCGCAGCGCCCGCCCGGCTGGCGCTACTGCGGCACCCAGCGCTTGGCCAGCTTGCGGGCCAGCGTGCGCCGATGCATGCCGAGGCGGCGCGCGGTTTCCGAGATGTTGAAGTTGGTCTCGGCCAGCACTTCGTGGATGCGCTCCATCTCCAGCGTCTTGATCGATGTCGGCCGCGCGGTCAGCGGCAGTTCGGCGGCTTCGGCCGTTGCCTCGCCATTGAACGCGGCTTCGATGTCGTCGGTGTTCGACGGCTTGACCAGGTAGTTGCTGGCGCCCAGCTTGATCGCTTCGACCGCGGTGGCAATGCTGGCGAAGCCGGTCAGCACCACGATCAGCAGTTCCGGATCGTGCTCGTGCAAATGGCGCACGACCGCCAGCCCCGATTCCTGCCCGAGCTTCAGATCGACCACGGCGTGCGTCGGCGTCACCGTGGCCAGCAGCGTCCGCGCGGCGTCCGGGCTGGCGGCACTGTGGACGACATAGCCGCGCCGCTCGAACGAACGCCTGAGCGTGCGGGCAAAAGCCTCGTCGTCCTCGACCAGCAGCAGCACGGGGATGTCGTCACTCATGGCGTTCAGGTCTCGACGGTCAGTGCCGACAGCGGCAGGCGCAGCGTCACCATGGCACCGCCGCCGTCGGCATTGGCAGCGCGAACGTCACCGCCGAGCTTGCGCATCACGTTGACGACCAGAAACAGGCCGAGTCCGCTGCCCGGACGATCCTTGCTCGACTGGTACGGCTTGCCGAAGTTGTCGAGCATCTCCTGACTGAAGCCCGGGCCGCGATCGCGCACGGTCATCGCCAGCTCGCCGCCATGGCAGCGCAGGCTCAAGCACACCCAGCCGGGCGAAACCTCGCGGGCGTTGTCGAGTACGTTGAAGATCATCTGCCGCAGCGAGGTATCGGAAATGATCGGCGTGCGCCGGAACGCGGTTTCGTCGAGCGGCTGTTCGATGACCACATCCAGCGGCACGCCGGGCGCGACCTTGCCCCACTCGGCCACCAGCGCATCGAACGACGCCGCCACCGTGGTCAGCGCCGGGGCTTCGCCACGCGCTTCGCCGGCCGACATCAGGATGCCGCCGACGATGCGCTTGCAGCGCTGCAGCGCGGCGTCCATCTCGTCCAGCTCTTCCCGCAGGTCCGGATCGTTGCGGAACGCGGTCATCCGTTTCCAGTCGCCGAGGATCACCGACATCGTCGCCATCGGCGTGCCCAGTTCATGGGCGGCGCCGGAAGCCAGCAGCCCCATGCGCACGATGTGGTCGTGTTCGGCGGTCTGCTGGCGCAGATCGGCCAGCCGCAGTTCACGGCGCCGCAGGTTGGCGCTGATCTGGCCGGTGAACAGCACCAGCAGCACGACATCGAGCAGGAAGCAGGCAAACATGCCGAGGACGTGCAGCTCGAACAGATGGCCGGCGTCGCTCTCGCTGCCGCGAACGACCACCGGCACGTTGAAGTGCATCAGCACGCCGAAGCAGGCGCAGGCCAGCGCCGCGAGTACCCAGGTCGACCAGGTTTCCAGCAGTACTGCACCGAGCGTCACCTGCAGCACGTACAGGAAGACGAACGGATTGCCGGCACCGCCGCTGAGATACAGCAAGGCCGTCAGCGCGAACATGTCGACCAGCAGCCCGGCCATCAGCTCGGAGTTGCGGACTTCGCCCTCCATCCGCGGCCGCAGCATGCTGAACATGTTCAGCAGCACACGCAGGCCGATCACGATGAACATCGGCGCCATCGGCAGCACCAGATCGAACAGCAGCGTGCTGAGCACGATGGTGAACGCCTGACCGAACACGGCGAGCCAGCGCAGCTGCACGAGCAGCATCGCGTTCTGCTGGTTGGCGGTTTCGCCGAGCGAGTCGAGCAGAGAACGGCGGCGCGGCGCGGACAGGGCTTCGGACATGCCGTACATGCTAGTCCAACCTGGTGCGGGCTTCGGGACTGAGATCGGCGTCAACGTCAACGTCAACGTCAACGTCAACGTCAACGTCAACGTCAACGTCAAAAAATTAAGCGCAATGGCGCAAAGGGAAAAGAAAGGACGCAGAGAAAGGCTTTCGATGTTCTCGTGTTGCTGTTCCTTGCCTTGCTGTTCTTTGCGTCCTTTGCTGCATCTTTTCCTTTGCGCCTTTGCGTTTAACCGTTGATGTCAATTTTGCTTGCGGGCGTTCGCAGCAACATCCCGATCGCCGCCAGCACCATCAGCGCCAGCCCGTACCAGGTCAGCGCATAGACCAGATGGCTGTTGGCGAAGCGGATCACCGTCAGGCCGCCAACCGGGCCGTCGGCCACGCTGGCCTGTGCATCGGCATCGATGAAGTACGGCGCGACCCGATCCCCCGGCAGCCCGCGCGCAGCCGCGATTGCCGCGACGTCACGCGAGTACCAGCGGTTGCCGGCGGGATCATTGCGGCGCAGGAAGCCGCCGCCCGGCTCGCTGAGCCGCAGCAGGCCGGTGACGGTGACCGTGCCGGCCACCTGCCCTGCGGCACGCGTGGCCGGATCGCGATGGGCATCGTCGACAAAACCGCGATTGACCAGCAGCAGGTTGCCGTCGGCCATTTGCAGCGGTGTGATCACCCAGCAGCCCGCGCCGCGTTCGGTGACGGCTTTCGTGCAGGTTTCCTGGCCGTGAACGAAGACACCTTCCGCGCGCAGCCGGCGATAGGCGTCATCGCGGCTGATCGCCGGCCATTCAGCTGGTCCCGGTGCGGGCACCGGTGGCGCCGCCAGATGCCGCTCGACGCGCTCGATCAGCGCCAGCTTCCATTGCCGCCGCGCCAGCTGCCAGTTGCCGAGCAGCACCAGCCCGATCACTGCAGCCGCCAGCACTGCCAGCAATGCCAGCCGGCGCGTGCGCATCAGGGGGCGATGCGCATCTCGTGCGGGCTCATCGGCATCATGTTCTCGTTCATGTGGAACATGACCCACAGCGAGCCGGCGATGGTGATCACCACCAGCACCACGGTGAAGATCGCGGCCAGCATGTTCCAGCCACCCTGCGAGCGGGTGTCCAGATGCAGGAAGTAGACGATGTGGACCAGCATCTGCGCGACCGCGAACGCGACGATGACCGCCGTCGTCACCAGCTTCGACGGCAGCACATCGCCCATCACCAGCCAGAACGGCACCGCGGTCAGCAGCACCGACAGCAAGAAGCCGATCAGATAATCCTTGAACGAGGCGTGCGGAATGCCGTCGTCGTGAGCATCGTCATGACCATGCGGCTCGTTGTGGCCGTGGACGAAGTCGGCACTGGCCGAAGCCTTGTTCACGTCGGCAGCACTCATCGCAGCACTCCCATCAGATACACGTAGGTGAAGACGCCGATCCAGATCAGATCGAGGAAGTGCCAGAACATCGACAGGCAGGCCAGCCGGCGACGCGTGCCATCAGTCAGGCCCCAGCGCTTGAGCTGCACGATCAGGGTCACCAGCCAGACGATGCCGAAGCTGACGTGCAGGCCGTGAGTGCCGACCAGCGTGAAGAACGCCGACAGGAAGGCGCTGCGCTGCGGACCGGCTCCCTCGTGGATCAGGTGGTGGAACTCGTACAGCTCGATGCCGAGGAAAGCCAGGCCGAACAGGCCCGTGACCGCCAGCCAGCCGATCGTCGCGTTCACGCGGCGGCGCTGCATCTCGATCATCGCGAAGCCATAGGTGATCGAGCTGAACAGCAGCATCGCGGTGTTGACCGCGACCAGTGGCAGCTCGAACAGATCCTTCGGGCTCGGCCCGGCCGCATAGTTGCCGCCGACCACGCCGTACATCGCGAACAGGCAGGCGAAGATCAGGCAGTCGCTCATCAGGTACAGCCAGAAGCCGAGCATCGTGCCCGGCTGGGCGTGCAGTTCCTCGCGGACCAGCCAGCGGTCCGCGCCTTCAGCGACCATCGTCGAATGGTGTGCGCTCATGCTCTATCAGGCTCCGATCGCAGCGAGGGCGCGGGTGCGGGCGTCCTCGACTCGAGTGACTTCATCTGCCGGGATGTGGAAATCGCGCTTCAGATTGAAGGTGTGGAAGATCGCGAAGCCGACCAGCGACACGAAGCCGGTCACCGCCAGCCACCAGATGTGCCAGATCAGTGCGAAGCCGACGACCGCGCTGATGCCTGCCAGGATCACGCCGGCCGCCGTGCCCTTCGGCATGTGGATGGCGATGAAGCCCGAGGTCGGACGCACGTAGCCGCCACGCTTCATGTCCCACCAGGCGTCGATGTCATGCACGCGCGGGGTGAACGCGAAGTTGTAGTCCGGCGGCGGCGACGAGGTGGCCCATTCCAGCGTGCGGCCATCCCAGGGGTCGCCAGTGAAATCGCGCAGCTGCTCGCGGCGCTGGTAGCTGACATAGAACTGCACCAGCGTGGCCAGGATGCCGCAGCCGATCAGCACCGCGCCGAACGCCGCGACCACGAAGAACGGCTGCAGGCTCATGTCCTCGAAGTGGCTGACGCGGCGCGTCACGCCCATCAGGCCGAGCACGTACAGCGGCATGAACGCGAACAGGAAGCCGATCTGCCAGCACCAGAAACTGACCTTGCCCCAGAACACGTCGAGCTTGAAGCCGAACACCTTCGGGAACCAGTAGCTGATCGCCGCGAACACGCCGAACACCACGCCGCCGATGATCACGTTGTGGAAGTGCGCGATCAGGAACAGCGAGTTGTGCAGCACGAAATCGGCCGGCGGCACCGCCAGCAGCACGCCGGTCATGCCGCCGACGACGAAGGTGAACATGAAGCCCATCATCCACAGCATCGGCAGTTCGAAGCGGATGCGGCCGCGGTACATCGTGAACAGCCAGTTGAACAGCTTCGCACCCGTCGGGATCGAGATGATCATCGTCGTGATGCCGAAGAAGCTGTTGACGCTGGCACCCGAGCCCATCGTGAAGAAGTGATGCAGCCACACGAGGTACGACAGGATGGTGATCACCACCGTCGCGTAGACCATCGAGGTGTAGCCGAACAGGCGCTTGCCGCTGAACGTCGACACCACTTCGGAGAACACGCCGAACAGCGGCAGGATCAGGATGTAGACCTCGGGGTGGCCCCAGATCCAGATCATGTTCACGTACATCATCGGGTTGCCGCCGAAGTCGTTCGTGAAGAAGTTGGTGCCGATGGTGCGATCAAGGCCGAGCAGCAGCAGCACCGCCGTCAGCACCGGGAACGCGGCGACGATCAGCACGTTGGTGCACAGCGCGGTCCAGGTGAACACCGGCATCTGCATCAGGCCCATGCCGGGCGCGCGCATCTTGACGATGGTCACCAGCAGGTTGATGCCCGACAGCAAGGTGCCGACGCCGGCAATCTGCAAGGCCCAGATGTAGTAATCGACACCGACACCGGGGCTGTAATCAGCACCCGACAGCGGCGGAAACGCCAGCCAGCCGGTGGTCGCGAATTCGCCGATGAACAGCGAGGCCATCACCAGCGCTGCGCCGGCGGTGGTCATCCAGAAGCTGAAGTTGTTGAGGAACGGAAACGCCACATCGCGCGCGCCGATCTGCAGCGGCACCACATAGTTCATCAGGCCGGTGACGAACGGCATCGCCACGAAGAAGATCATGATCACGCCGTGAGCCGTGAAGATCTGGTCGTAGTGGTGCGGCGGCAGATAGCCGGCGGCATCACCGAAGGCCATCGCCTGCTGGGCGCGCATCATGATCGCGTCGGCGAAGCCGCGCAGCAGCATCACGAAGCCGAGGATCATGTACATCACGCCGATCTTCTTGTGGTCGATCGAGCAGAACCAGTCGCGCCACAGCCAGCCCCAGGCGCGGGCGCGGGTGATCCAGGTCAGCACCGAGATGCCGGCCAGCGCGGCCACCGCAAAGGTCACCAGGATGATCGGCTCGTGATACGGAATCGAATCGAGGCTCAGGCGACCGAACAGCAGGGTCGCCAGCTCGGAACGAGGTTCGGCGGTTGCAGGCGTCATGGCAGTTGGGAACGGTTGAAATTCAGGGCGCGAGGCGCACGCGGCCGTACGACGGCGGGTCGACCGGGCTCATGTAGGCATCGGCCGGCACGGTGCACAGCGAGGTCACGTAGCTGTCGGCAGGCGTGAGGTCATGACCGCGACGGCGCTCGGCGTCGTGGCTCAGGTGGGCGACGTTGTAGACATTGGCCAGACCCATGCCGCCACGCGCGTCGATGGCCATCATGTCGCGCATGCACATCTTGGTCTTGTCGACGCACAGGTTGAGCGCGGCGTCGTACAGGCCTTCGACGACACGACCGTAACGACGGGCCGCTTCCTTCACGCTCGGGCGTTCGAGCTTCAGATATTCGTCGCGGCTCAGCTCGGCCGGCGTTGCGCGCACTTCGGCGACCCACTGGTCGAACGCTGCGCCATCCATGCCCTTGAAGCGGAAGCGCATGTCCGAGAAGCCGGCACCGCTGTAGTGCGCCGACAGGCCTTCGTAGTCGCCAACCTTGTTGATCACCGCATGCAGGCGCGTTTCCATCGCCGGCATCGTGTAGATCATGCCGGCCAGCGTCGGCACGTAGAAGGTGTTCATCACCGTCGACGCGGTCAGCTGGAACTCGATCGGCACATCGACCGGTGCCGCCAGCTCATTGATCGTGGCGATGCCGTAGTCCGGGTAGATGAACAGCCACTTCCAGTCGAGCGCGACGACCTGCACCTTCAGCGGCTTGACGTCGGCCGGCACGCTGCGGGCGGCATCGAGGCGATCGAGCTTGCGGAACGGGTCGAGCGTGTGGGTGCTGATCCAGGTCACTGCGCCGAGTGCGATGATGATCAGCAGCGGCGCCGACCAGATCACCAGCTCCAGCTGCGTGGAGTGATGCCACTCGGGTGCATAGGTCGCCCGCTTGTTCGACGCGCGGTAATGCCAGGCGAACCAGCCGGTCAGCACCATCACCGGCACGACGATCAGCAGCATCAGCACGGTAGACACGACAATCAGGTCGCCCTGCTGGCGCGCGATGTCGCCGGAGGCGTTGAGAGTCACGAGATCGCAGCCGGACAGCAGGCTGGCCAGCGCGATCAGGCTGAAGGTGGTGGCAAGACGCATCGTTCGGGCAGACATGGCGCGCAGGAAATAGGAACGACGCGCAGTCTGGGCCGCAGGCACCGGGCGCGCGATTGGACCAATTGTCCAATGGGCGCGCAGGGCCGCACATGCGACAGTCTCGTTGCCGGAAATCCCCGGCCCGCACCCGGATTGCGCCCGATGGCCCTGACCACCGCCAACCCCAGCACCGATCTGCCGTCATCGACGGCGCATCAGCACGGCTCTGTCTCGCCCGGCGAGATCGCCATCGGCGTGGTGATCGGCCGATTGTCGGAGATGTTCGACTTCTTCGTCTTCGGCATCGCTTCGGTGCTGGTGTTCCCGTCGGTGTTCTTCCCGTTCGTCGACGCCAAGACCGGCACGTTCTACTCGTTCGCGATCTTTTCGCTGGCCTTCGTCGCGCGGCCGTTCGGCTCGACGCTGTTCCGCATCATTCACGAACGCTACGGCCGCGGCGCCAAGCTGACCATCGCGTTGTTCGTGCTCGGCACCGCCACCGCCGGCATTGCCTTCCTGCCGAACTACAAGACCCTCGGCGAAGCCTCGATCGTGCTGCTGGCGCTGATGCGCATCGCACAGGGCTTCGGCATTGCCGGCAGCTGGGACGGCCTGCCGTCGCTGCTGGCGCTGAATGCTCCCGAAAACCGCCGCGGCTGGTTCGCGATGCTGCCGCAGCTCGGCGGGCCGATCGGCTTCTTCATTGCGGCCGGCCTGTTCGCATTTCTGGTGTCATCGCTGACGCCGGCCGATTTCCTCGACTGGGGCTGGCGCTATCCGTTCGCCGTGGCTTTCGCGATCAACGTCGTGGCGCTGTTCGCCCGGCTGCGGCTGGTGGTGACGCCGGAATTCACGGCGCTGCTGCAGACGCGCGAACTGGAGCCGTCGCCGATTGGCGAGCTGCTGCGCACCCAGCGCGCCAGCATCGCGCTGGGCGCGTTCGCACCGCTGGCCAGCTTCGCGCTGTTCCATGTGGTGACGGTGTTCCCGCTGTCCTGGGTGACGCTGCTGACCACCGAGAAGGTCAGCGTCGTGCAGTGCCTCAGCGTGCAGATGTTCGGCGCGCTGCTGTGCATCGTCGGCATGCTGCTGTCCGGCCAGATTGCCGACCGCATCGGCCGCCGCGCCACGCTGGCACTCGGTGCCGGCCTGATCGCGCTGTTCAGCCTGATCGGCCTGCTGCCGACCTTCGTCAACGGCAGCCTGATCGGCGCGCTGCTGTTCGTGCTCGGCGGCTTCGTGCTGCTCGGCTTCACTCACGCGCAGGCGGCCGGTGCGATCAACTCGACGTTCCCGAGCCGCTACCGCTACAGCGGCGCGATCATCACCTCCGATCTCGCCTGGCTGGTCGGTGCCGCGTTCGCGCCACTGGCGGCGCTGTTCATCGCCAGCCGCTTCGGCGTCGGATATGTCGGCCTGTATCTGCTGTCCGGTGCGGTCGGCACGCTGATGGCGCTCGGCATCAACCGCAGCTTGGAAATGCGCGACAACTGACACCGCCAGCGCGTGTCGACCGCGCTTCAGTCGCGGTCGACCGGCCCCCGCAGGCCATCGAGCCAGTAGGTCCGCACGCTGGTCTGTTCGCCACGCGTGCGGGTGATCGTGCGGATGATGGTGTCGGCCGTTGCTGGCACCGCCTGCTCGGATACCGGCACCCAGCGGCAGACCATCTGATCGGCAGCACGGTCGGCGAACTGGACGCCCGCTTCGCGCAGCAGCGCGATCAGCAGATCGGCATCCGGCACACCGGCACGCTCCAGCGCTTGCCGGGCGCGCCATGCGCCCGCGTCGTTGTCCTGCATGAAGATCTCCAGTGCAACCAGGTCGAGGCGTGAGCGGCGGCCGGTGCGCGCGTTCGCAGCGAGGCCGTGGAACATCAGGCAACCCGGCTTCGGGCCACCGTCATCATCGCCGGCTCAGGTCACCATTGCGCGCCGTGGCGTCGGATTGACGGCCACTTCGGGATTGCGCGCCAGCAGCATTTCGCGAAAGGCCTGCGCTGCAGCCGACAGGCGCTTGTTGGTGCGATGCACGACATACCAGTGGCGCAGGATCGGGAACGTGGCGACCGGCAGCACCGCCAGACGTCGGGTTTCGAGTTCCAGCTCGATGGTCTGCAGCGACACCACGGCCAGGCCGAGGCCGGCCTGCACGGCCTGCTTCACCGCCTCGTTGGTACCCATCTCGCAACCGGCGCGGTATTCGATGCCGTGATCGGCGAAGTGCCGATCCATCGCCGCACGCGTGCCTGAACCTGCTTCGCGGACCACCATCAGTTCCTGATCGAGCTGCTGCAGCGACACCGCATCGAGCTGCGCCAGCGGATGCGTCGGTGCCGCGATCACCACCAGCGGATTGTTCTTGAAGTGCTGCGCGATGACATCGACGCTGTCCGGCGGCTGGCCGGTGATCGCCAGCTCGGTGCGGTTGTCGGCCAGCGCACCGAGCACCGCTTCGCGATTGGCCACCTGCAGGCTCACGCGGACACCGGGATGACGCTCGCCGAAGCCACCGAGCAGCTGCGGAATGAAGTAGTTCGCCGTCGACACCACGGCCAGCCGCAGCAGGCCGCGCTCCAGCCCGCGGAACTGATCCATCGCGGCATTGAGATCGGTCATCTGGGCGGAGATGCGCCGGGCATGGCCGCGCAGCTCCTGTCCGGCCTCGGTCAGATACAGGCGCTTGCCGATCTGCTCGACGAGGGCAATGCCGATCTGCTCCTCGAGCTGCTTCATCTGCATCGACACCGCCGGCTGCGTCAGATGCAGCTCGGCCGCAGCGCGCGAGATCGAACTGTGCTGCGCCACGGCCTCGAAGATGCGCAGATGCCGCAAGGTGATGTGCATGGGTCTCGTCCCGAAGAACCATAACGCCGCGTGATGCTAGCAGCACAAGGTTTGAATTTTTCTCGCGCACCGGCAGCCCTATCGTGGCGGCATTCAAGGCGATCGGCAATCCACGGCCGCATCGCCTGCCTGCTCCAGAGGAGATACGCGTGGCCGAAAAAACCTATCAAGCCGGCGTCAAGGACTATCGCAAGACCTACTGGACGCCGAACTATGTGCCGCTGGATACCGACCTGCTTGCGGTGTTCAAGATCGTCGCCCAGGCCGGTGTGCCACGCGAAGAGGCCGCGGCTGCCGTCGCAGCGGAATCCTCGACCGGCACCTGGACCACGGTCTGGACCGACCTGCTGACCGACCTCGATTACTACAAGGGTCGCGCCTATCGCATCGAATCCGTACCCGGCGACAACAACGCCTTCTACGCCTTCATCGCCTATCCACTCGATCTGTTCGAGGAAGGCTCGGTCGTCAACGTGCTGACCTCGCTGGTCGGCAACGTGTTCGGCTTCAAGGCGGTGCGCAGCCTGCGCCTCGAAGACCTGCGCTTCCCGCTGGCCTACGTGAAGACCTGCGGCGGCCCACCGAACGGCATCCAGATGGAACGCGACCGCCTGAACAAGTACGGCCGCGCACTGCTCGGCTGCACGATCAAGCCGAAGCTCGGCCTGTCGGCGAAGAACTACGGCCGCGCCGTCTATGAATGCCTGCGCGGCGGACTGGACTTCACCAAGGACGACGAGAACATCAACAGCCAGCCGTTCATGCGCTGGCAGCATCGCTTCGAGTTCGTGATGGAAGCCGTACGCAAGGCCGAAGCCGAGACCGGCGAGCGCAAGGGCCATTACCTGAACTGCACGGCCCCGACGCCGGAAGAGATGTACAAGCGCGCCGAGTTCGCGAAGTCGCTGGGCTCGCCGATCATCATGCATGACTACCTGACGGCGGGCTTCACTGCGAACACGGGTCTTGCGAACTGGTGCCGCGAGAACGGCATGCTGCTGCACATCCACCGCGCGATGCATGCGGTGCTCGATCGCAACCCCTATCACGGCATCCACTTCCGGGTGCTGACCAAGTGCCTGCGCCTCTCCGGTGGCGACCACCTGCACTCGGGCACCGTGGTCGGCAAGCTCGAAGGCGACCGCGAAGCCACGCTCGGCTGGGTTGACCTGATGCGCGAATCGTTCATTCCCGAGAACCGCTCGCGCGGCATCTTCTTCGATCAGGACTGGGGCTCGATGCCGGGCGTGATGCCGGTGGCCTCCGGCGGCATCCATGTCTGGCACATGCCGGCGCTGACCGCGATCTTCGGCGACGACGCCTGCTTCCAGTTCGGCGGCGGCACGCTGGGTCATCCCTGGGGCAATGCCGCTGGCGCACATGCCAACCGCGTGGCGCTCGAAGCCTGCGTCGAGGCCCGCAACCAGGGCCGGCAAGTCGAACGCGAAGGCCGCGAGATCCTGACCGAAGCCGCCCAGCATTCGCCGGAGCTGCGCATCGCGATGGAGACCTGGAAGGAAATCAAGTTCGAGTTCGACGTCGTCGACAAGCTCGACACCGCTCGCGCCTGAAGCCCGCCGCCCGAACCTCAAGACGAAAGCCCGAACCATGTCCGAAACCATCGCCTACCCGGCCACGCAGCGTCGCGGTGAAACCTTCTCCTACCTGCCCGCCATGACGCCTGATCGCCTGCGCAAGCAGATCGCCTACATGATCGCGCAGGGCTGGAATCCGGCGATCGAGCACACCGAGCCGGAGAAGTCGTTCTCGAGCTTCTGGTACCTGTGGAAGCTGCCGTTCTTCGGCGAGCGCTCAATCGAGAAGATCCTTGCCGAGCTCGAAGCCTGCCACCGCGCGAATCCCGGCCAGCACGTGCGCCTGCTGGCCTACGACAACTACAGCCAGTCGCAGGGCACCGCGTTCATCGTCTACCGCGCGGACCAGCGCTGAAGCCATGTCCGACGCCGCCGCCATCCATGCACCCGCGCTGGCCAACAGCGGCCGAGCAGCCTCGCGTGCTCGCCGGCTGGCGCTGTCAGCCGGCAAGAGCGGGCTGCCGCCACCGACGGAACGTCTGCGTGACGGCGAGCGCAGCGCCAGCGTGCCGGTCGTTGTTGCAGCGACCACGACATCCGCGTCGCTGCCAGCTGCGGCGACGCATGAACCGCCGCCAGCCACGTCCGCTTCGACGCCAGGTATCGCCGCACTCGGTGGCCGACGCCTGTCGATGGAGCGGCGGCGGCAACTGTCTTCCGGCAAGGCCGGTCTGCCGGCCGCGTCTTCGAATCAGCCAAGTCCTCGCGAAACCTCTGCTGCGCCAGCGGTCGTCGAGGCCTGCAGCAGCGCGCCTGAAGCCTGCGCACATGCCAGCTGCCGCGACCAGGCGCGCCTGCGCCGCCGGCTGCTGAGCCAGCAAGGCCGCGGCGATCAGCCGGCTGCCGCAGGAATCCGTACCGCGCGCCCGGCAGCCACTGCAGTGCAGGCGATGGCCGATCAGCCGCGCGCCGCAATCACTGGTCACGACCGCGTGCGCGGCAGTGCTGTCACCGGCGGCGACAGCGGCAGCCGGCACTCGGTCTCAGGCACGCCGGACATCACGCCGGGCGCCACCATGAACAGCGCTGCAGCACGCAAGGTCGGCCTGATGCGCACCGGCGCCGGGCTGGTCGTGTCCGGCACGCTGCTGCGCAGCCAGGTCGCGATCACGGGTGACGAAGCCGGCAGCGGCCTGACGATCACCGGCACGGCCGACGCCAGCCTCGATGATGACCTGACACCACGCAGCGGCTTTTCCGGCCTTCGCCAGCACGGCATGCCGCAGGCGTTCCGCAATGCTGCAGGCTCACGCGAACGTTCTCGCCAGGCACGCATCGAACGCACCGATGCGGGCCTCGCGATCACTGGTGTGGCCGTTGGCCGCAGCAGCCGCGTCAGCGGCGATGAAGCCGGCGCCTGCCGCAGCATCACTGGCGATCAGTATCTGGCGGCCTCGCGCTATCAGGCCGAGTGCGGCGGCAGCGGTGGCGGCACGTCCGCTGCCGAACTGCTCGACGAAAGCCGTCGCGATCCGGTCACCCGCGGCAAGGTGCAGGAAACGCTGACCTTCGCGCAGCAGCGTGTCACCGGGCCGGCGCTGTCGCATCACGGCCGGGTCAGCGGCGGTGCCGCCGGCAACGATCGCTGGGTGACCGGCACGCCGTATCAGCGTGCCGCAGCCGGCGCGCCGATTCCGGCACGTAACGCGATGGCGGTCACCGGCGATGCACCACGCCCCGGCGATTCCGTGACCGGCATGGCGCGTGGTGCTGGACGCGGCATCACCGGCACGCGTTACTGGCAAGAGCCTGCAGCGGCAGCGGAGGCCGCCGACCACAACGCCATCGACCACGCGTTCTCGGTACAGGAACCGCAGCGCGCAGCGCGCCTGCGTGCCCGTGCCGAGGTCGATGCCGCCGCACCTGCCATCACCGGCTCGTTCACCCGTGGCGATGGCCGCATCACCGGCAATCTCGAATTCCAGTTCCGGCCACGGCGGCAAGCCGAACCCGGCAAGCCCGCTGCGCATGCACGGGTGAGCGGCGAAGGTCGCAGCCAGGGCCCAGCGATCACCGGCCAAGCCTGGACCGACAGCTCGCGGGTCACCGGCACTGAAGGCAGCAGCGCCAGCACCCGCAATCCCAGCGAGCGCAGCGGCAAGCCGCAGGCGTTTGCCGGCGCCCGCAACTTCAAGCCGGCGACACCGCATGAACCGGCACCGCTGCTGGTCACCGGCCTGCTCGGCTGGTCATCGAATACGTCCGCGCGCGTGACGCTGTCCGGCGGAGCGCCCAGCTGATGCGCGCCGCCAGCTGGCCAAGCGCCGATGTCTGGAATCGCGATGTCTGGCGGCGCGGTGCGCCGTCGAGCCGCGCATTGCTGGCACCGGCCATCACATCGGCTCAAGCGCTGCCTGCGGCAGCGAGCCTCATGCCGACGCTGTCGCCCGGTGTCCGGCACCCGCTGGCCGATGCGCGCCTGAGCGCAGCACTGCGCACGCGGGCTGCCGATATCGAACAGGCTTTCGCGGCGATCGAGCCGGCGCTGCGCAGCCTGGCGCCGCAGCAGTTCGAGAGCGACTTCGCGCACCGTGCTGCGTCCCGGCTGCGTGAGCAGCTCGGACTTGATCTGGCGCCGGCGCTGTTCGCCGCGAGCTGGCTGCAGCCACTGGATCTGCGCCGCCTGCAGGCGCAGTGCGTGATCGGTTGCTTCTCGCGCCTGGTGGCCACCGCGTTCGACCGCAGCCACGCGCTGGTCAGCGATGGCGAGCAGGTCGAGACGCTGATCCGGCGCTGGGGCTTTCATGCCATCGACATCACGCCCTGCGCCGATGGCCGGCTGGCCGGTGTCGTCGACTACATCCTGCGCGTGCCGCCGGCCGTGGTCGCGTTCCGGCAGTCGCATGCCGGCGCGCTGTTCCCGGTCGAGGACAGCCTGCGCCACTGGGAACGCATCGAGCTGCAGCGCTGGCGCGAGTCCCGCCCGAATGCCAGCGAAGCCGGCACGCGCTACCTGAAGATCGGCGTCTATCACTTCAGCAGCCGCGATCCCGCCCATGAAGGCTGTGCCGCGCATGGCAGCGACACCGCCCGCGCCGCGCGCCGCGTGCTGGAGCGGCTCGAACAGTTCCAGCAGACCATCCGCGTGCACTACGGCCCGCGCGCCGGAGTCGCAACGCTTCTGGTCGGCGTCGATACCGACACCGATGCGATGCGCGTGCATGTGCCCGCTGCCGATGGCCGCATGCAGGCTGATCGCTACCTCGACAACCTGGCGTTGTTCGCCCACACGCAATCGTTGCCGCGCGAAGCCGCCAAGGAACACATCCGGACGGCAGTGGCCGAAGCGGCTGGCGTGGCTGCCGATGACGCGGCCAGCGAAGGCATGCGCTGGTTCTGCGGCTATCTGCTGAAGAACAACATTGGCCAGATCGATGCCGTGCGCGACTGGCATGGCGGCCCGTATCCCGAGGCCGGCCATACCGAGCGGCTGATCGTGGTTGGCGATCCGGTCGACGACGTGCAGCTGCGCAATCTCGCTTTCCAGGTGCAGACCGAAACGGTCGAGGCGGCGACGATGGATCTCGATGTCGGCGTGCGCATCCTGCATCGCCTGTGTCAGCCGCAGGGACTGGCGGTGCCGGTGCTCGTGCACATGCGCCACGACGCGCGCATCCCGGGTTCCGCCGAACAGGCGGCCGAGCGTGCGCAGCGGCTTGCAGCGGCGATCAGCGCGCGTCATGCAGCGCGCGTCGCCGCCGGCGAACTCGTGGTGAAGGCCTGCATTCGCGCGGCGGACGAAGCGCGGCTGGTGCCGGTCGAAATGCTTGCGGAGAAGGCCTCATGAAGATCTGCCAGGTCGAAGGCACGCTGGTGGCCACCGCGCGCATCGGCGGACTGCAGAACCGCCGCCTGCTCGTGGTCAAGGAACGCGGCAGCAGCGGCAGGCAGGTGGCGGTCGATCCGGTCGGCTGCAAGCCGGGTGACTGGGTCATCGCCGTCGGCAGCTCGGCGGCCCGCGATGCCGCCGGCAGCAAGGACTATCCAAGCGATCTGACCATCGTCGGGATCATCGACTACTGGGACGACAGCACACCTTCCGGCGGAGGACGAAGCGATGCAGATCCAGCGCGTCGTGCGTGAGCTGGTGACCACGAAGCGCAACTTCTGGCTCGCCGCGAAGTCGCTGCGCGTGGTCGAGGATGCGCGCGGCAACCTGGAGGTGGCGCTCGATCCGATCGGCGCCAAGCCCGGCGATTACGTGATCACCATCGGCATTTCCGCTGCACGCATCGCGGCCGGCAATCCGAAGATCACCACCGATCTGACCATCGGCGGAATCATCGATCAGTGGGATGAAGCGAGCTGGCGCAGCTGATTATTCGGTTCCGCGACGCAGCCAGGTCGGGGAGCCTTCGAAGCGGGACAACCGTGGTCACAAGCGAAGGAGATGAGAGATGGCAAGCGAAAAAATGGGCATTGCCCTTGGCATGATCGAAACCCGCGGCCTCGTGCCGGCCATCGAGGCCGCCGATGCCATGACCAAGGCCTCCGAGGTGCGGCTGATCGGCCGCCAGTTCGTCGGCGGCGGCTACGTGACAGTGCTGGTGCGCGGTGAAACCGGTGCCGTCAACGCGGCCGTGCGCGCCGGTGCCGATGCCTGCGAACGCGTCGGTGATGGCCTCGCGGCTGCGCACATCATTGCCAGACCGCATTCGGAGGTCGAGCAGATCCTGCCGCTGCAGGCTCAGGGCGATGCCGCGCTCGCCTGATACCGGGCCGGGACCGGGGCCGATCGCGGCGCGTGGCCGCGTCGGTTCCTGCTGACGCTGTCGCTCGCCGCGAACCGGAGACTCGCTGTGTCCGAAACCTTGATGCTGCCCGATGGCTGGACGCTGGTGAAACGCCCGCCGGCGCTGGTCCGCCGCTTCCAGTTCGGCGCGTATGCGCAGACCCGGCACTTCCTTGACCGGCTGGCTGCGCTGTCCGAGCAGAGCGGCCTGTATCCGGATCTCGGCTTCGGCACCACGCACGTCAACGTCACCGTCCATGGCGGCGATGGCGCGCCGCCGGGTTCCGCTGAAATCGCTTTCGCGCTCGCTGCGGCCGAACTGGCGCAGGCGGAGCCGGCGTCGTGAACCGGCGGCCGAGCCGCAAACCGGCGCCACCCGGCGCAGCGGTCAAGCCATCGCCGGCAGCGGTCACTGCCACCGGCACGACGAGGCCGGTATCGGCGCGACGCATGCACCCCGGCCTGGCGCGTCATCCCGCGCGCATCTGGCCGGACTGAGCGCGGAACTGCTCGACCATGGGTCTGCCTCTGCCGGTTGTCGATGTCGCGGTCGGGATCGTGCAGCGCGCCGATGGCCGCGTGCTGATGGCCGAGCGCAGTGCCCGACAGATCGCCGCCGGTTACTGGGAAATCCCCGGCGGCAAGATCGATCCCGGCGAAACGGCCGCTGAAGCCGTGGCGCGCGAACTGCACGAGGAAGTCGGCATCCGCGTGCAGGCCCTGCAGCCGTGGCTGCAGCACGAACACGCCTTCCCCACGCGCCGCGTGCGCCTGCACTGCTTTCGCATCGAACGCTGGACCGGCGAGGCGCATGGCCGCGAAGGCCAGCGCATCGCCTGGGTCGACCCCGCTCGGCCGGAGTGCGCGCCGCTGCTGCCGTCGAACAACCGTCTGCTGCAAGGGCTGGCGCTGCCGCCGGCCTGTGCGCTGATCAGCAGCGACCGGCTGGGCGGTCCCGCCGCCGTGCTGCAGGCCTTGCCGCAGGCGATTGCCGAGGGCCTGCGCCTGTTCCTGCTCAAGCTCGACAGCCACAGCGTCGATCAACAGGTGCTCTGGGCGCAGCGGATCGGCGCACTGGCGTCGGCACAAGGCGCGCGCCTGCTGCTCGCCGGCACCGCACTCAGCGCCCGGCGCGCAGGGCTTGCCGGCCTGCATGCCGAAGCCGCCGAGCTGCGGCGACTGACGCAGCGACCCGGTGTGGCGCTGTGGTCGGCCGAGTGCGCGCATGCCAGCGATGTCGAGCGCGCCCGCGCGCTGGCTGCAGACCTGCTGATCTGGACCGGCGCGGGCGAGCCGCCGCCGTCGACGCTGCCGCTGTACCGGCTCGGCTCGCAGCAGCAATCCGCAAGTGCTGCCGAGCGCATCGCCATCGTCTGGCCTGCAGGTGCTGCGCCGGAACGAGCGCTTGCATGATTCACCGGCGAACCGTCGACATGCCGGCCAGCGGGCTCGCCGGCCTGCGCCACTGGCGGCACGACCTTGGCGCCGGTCTGCAGGTCGCGATGTTGTGGACCCCTTTTTCGCTCGGCGTGGCGCTGGCTTCCGGTGCGCCGGCGATTGCCGGGCTGATCTCGGCGATCGTCGCCGGCCTGCTGTTTCCCTTGCTTGGCGGCTCGCATGTGACCGTCAGCGGTCCGGCTGCCGCGCTGGCGCCGGTGCTGCTGTGGGGCATGCTGCTGCTTGGCCATGGCGATCTCGCGGCCGGCTATCCGCTGGTGCTGGTCGCCATTGTGCTGACCGGCGTGCTGCAACTGCTGCTGAGCCTGCTGCGCGCTGGCCAGTACGCGGCGATGCTGCCGACGACGGTGGTCGAAGCGATGCTCGCGGCGATCGGCATCATGATCATCCTGCGCCAGCTGCCGATGCTCGCCGGTGCGCCGGCGATGCCGTCGAAGTCCGTGCTTGAAGCGGTATCGCGCCTGCCGGTGCAGCTGTCGCAGGCGCAGCCGCAGGTGCTGCTGATCGGCCTGGTGAGCCTGGCGCTGATGTTTCTGCTGCGAAAACGGCTGGCGGTGCTGGCGCGCTGGATTCCGGCGCCGATCATCGTTGCCGGGCTTGGCGCGCTGGCGGCCTGGGCATTCGCGCTGCCGGATGCCGCGCGTATCCGCATGCCGGATCGCCTGCTCGACGGCCTCGTGCTGCCGGCGTTCGGCCCGCTGCTGTCGGAGCCGTCGCTATGGCCGACGCTGGTGCTGGTGGTGCTGACCTTCACGATGATCGATGGCGTGGAATCGGTGGCCAGCGTGAAGGCCGTCGACAAGATCGATCCCTGGCGGCGCAAGTCCGACGCCAACCGCACGCTGCGCTCGATGGGCGTCTGCAATCTCGTCTCCGGCATGCTCGGCGGCCTGACGGTGATTCCGAATGCCGTGCCCAGCCGCGCCAACATCGATGCCGGTGCGCGCACGCTGTGGTCGAACTTCTACAGCGGCCTGTTCCTGCTGCTGTTCGTGCTGGTGCTGCCGGGCCTGCTGGTGCGGATTCCACTGGCGGCGATCGCCGCGATCCTGATCTACATCGGCTGGCGGCTTTGCGAGCCGGCGCTGTTCCTGCGCATGCAGGCCATCGGCCGCGACCGCCTGCTGGTGTTTGTGACCACGCTGGTGGCGATCCTGCTGAGCGATCTGCTGATCGGCATGCTGATCGGCGTGATCGTGGAGCTGCTGCTGCTCGCCTACCTGCTGTCGCCGTCGCTGCGCCACGTGCTGACCGGCGCGCTGGATTTGAGCGCGGTGCTGACCCGGCTGCGCGGCGATCTGGCCGGGCTGTTCCGCTCGCCGGTGATCCGCCATCGCAAGGAAGCACAGGCCGGCGGTACCGCGCATGTGCTGACGATGAATTCGCTGGTCGGCTTCAACCTGCTGCCGCTGGAGCGGCTGCTGGAACGCATGCCGGAACAGGATGGCCTGC
This sequence comes from Gammaproteobacteria bacterium, assembly GCA_026398875.1. Taxonomy (GTDB): domain Bacteria; phylum Pseudomonadota; class Gammaproteobacteria; order Nevskiales; family Nevskiaceae; genus Nevskia. The sequence continues at coordinate 146,826 of JAPLSB010000008.1, forward strand.
GCCTGCGCTTCACCGAGTCGGCTCGGATCATCGACCACACGGCGGTGGAGTTTCTGGAAACCATCGAAGAGGCCGCCGCCGCGCGCGGCCGACCGTTCTCGATCGAAGGCCGCGAGCAATGGCGGCCGTTCTCCGCACATCCGCTGGCGGCGCGGATGCGCGAACCGAATGTCGAACAGGAGCAGATCCAGGGCGACGAGCGCGCGCAGCGCCTCGCCGCGTTCGCGCAGCGGATGGGCCTGTCGTTCTCGCCGGCACGGCGCGCGATGATTAATCGTCGGGATTTCATCTACCTGCGCCGCGGCGACCAGCGCGAGCTGGGCAATCTCGTCTCCGGCCCGTGGGCCGGCGGCCAGCTGCGACTGTTCGACTACAGCCACACCGCGCCGCCGGATTACCACGTGCCGCATCGGCACACCTTGATCGAATTCGAATGGCCGGAAGGCCCGCAGATGGCCGATTTCGTGATCAGCCCGGGCCACTATCTGGAGCGCTATCTGGTGTCGCTGGTCGAGCTTGACCAGCGTGCGCGCCTCCCCGGCTATCGCTGTTATGGCCGAGCCGGCGAACCGGCCGCCGAAGCTGCGCTCGATGCGCTGCCGGCCGAGGCAATCCGCGCTGCCGGGCCGCTGTACGTGGAACTGCGCGGCGGCCTGCTGCTGGCGTTCTGCCCGCATCGCGGGCTCGAAACCGAGGCGCGCATGGAGGCCTTGCTGGCGGTGGCCACGGCCTTCCGAGCGCTGCACCACGGCTGATGGCGTCAATCGATCCGGGAATGGTGGGCCCCCCCGGACTTGAACCGAGAACCAAGGGATTATGAGTCCCCTGCTCTAACCATTGAGCTAGAGGCCCGCACGGATCGCTGCTGCGCCGCTATTGTGCCAGCCTCGCCAGTCGGATCAGGCCTTGGTGGAGGTCGCGCTCGGTACCGCTTCCTGGCGGGCGGTCCGGGCGGCGCGTCGGACCCGGCCGGGACCATAGCCGTGGATCTTCTTGAACGCACGGCGAAACGCGGCTTCGGTCTGGTAGCCGAGCTTTTCGGCGATGGTTGCGGCGCTGTGCCGCGGATCGGCCAGCAGGCGCAGTGCTTCCGCCATGCGCCACTCGGTCAGGTACTGGTACGGGCTGACGCCAAGCACGCCGTTGAAGTGCTGTGCGAACGCCGTGCGTGACTGGTGCGCCAGTTCCGCCAGCGATGCGACCGTCCACTGCCGGCCCGGTTCGACGTGCATCGCTTCCAGCACCCGCGCCAGCCGCGGGTCGATCAGCGCGGCGATCAGGCCGCGCCGCTCCGACGAGACCGCGATGTGCTGGCGCAGCGCCATGACGAATAGCGCGTCGGCAAGCTTGTCGAGCACCAGCTGCCGGCCGAACGATTCCTGACGCGCCTCGTGCGCCATCAACCGGGCCAGATTGCGGAACTGCTGGTGGCTGTCGTCCTCGCGAACGACGATCCAGTCCGGCAGCGCGTCGAGGATCGGATTGCGGCGGCCGGTGGCGAATTCGAACTCGCCGCACAGCATCGTCGTGAAGCGTCGGGCCGCCGGGTCGCTGTCTTGATCGCAGTCCGGCGGGCTGCGCAGCGTGTGCGGCGCGCCATGCGGAAACATCACCAGATCGCCGGCGCCGAGTTCGACGGCGCCGCTGCCGTTCGGCAGGTCGACGACACAGACCCCTTCGTCGATCAGGTGGAAGGTGCCATGCACGGTGGCGGGCTCGGGCTCGACGAAGCGACCGCAGAAATGCGGGTTTTCGCTGACCGACACGCGCAGCTGGTGCGCGCCGAGCACGGCGGCGAACGCGGTTTCGGCAGAACGATCGAGCATGCTGGGTGCGCTCCGCAGGACAGCGGGTACCGACGAAGGCATCGGTGTCGGAAAAGTATCGGAAACGTCATCAGCGTACCGGGCCGGCTCGCTGGCGGCGTCAGCGGAATCCGCAACAGCAGCAACGCCGTAAACGCTATCGCGAGATTGGTTCATTTACAGTTCCGTCCTGCGCCGCGAAGGCGCCCGAACCCGATCGAGGATCAAGACGATGAGCATCAACAAGAAGCCGTTGACCGTGGTGCTGGGCGCCGCGATGGCGCTGACCGGCACGGCCGCCCAGGCCGGTGCGCTGTTCCAGGTGAGCGATCTCGGCGCTGGCTACATGGTGGCCTCGGCCGGTGACAGCAAGCAGGCCGAGCATGCCTGCGGCGAAGGCAAGTGCGGCGCGGCGATGCCGGCCCCGACCAGCGACAAGAAGGCGGAACCGAAGAAGGTCGAGCACAAGTGCGGCGAAGGCAAGTGCGGCGCCGAGAAGAAGCCGAACTGATCACCGCATCGTGATGCGCCCGGCCGTGCCGGCTGCCACGGCCGCCGTCCACGGGGCCGGGCTTGGCCTGCGGCGCGAGTTGCTGGCGCCGCTGGCCGACGTGGACGCCGGCGCGGTCGGCTTTCTCGAAGTGGCGCCGGAAAACTGGATGGCCGTCGGCGGGCGCCTGGGCCGGCAGTTCCGGGCGCTGACCGAGCGCTTCCCGTTCGCCGCTCACGGCTTGAGCCTGTCGCTGGGTAGTACGGCGGCGCTTGATGAAGGCTTCGTCCGCCAGCTGAAGCATTTTCTCGATGCCCACGGCATCGCCGACTACAGCGAGCACTTGAGCTGGTGCAGCGACGACGGCCATCTGTATGACCTGGCGCCGATCCCGTTCACCGAAGAGGCCGTGCGCCATGTCGCATCCCGTATCGTGCGCGTGCAGGACATCCTCGAACGGCGCATCGCCGTCGAGAACGTCAGCTACTACGTGGCACTCGATGGCTCGCTCGGCGAGCTGGCGTTCATCAATGCGGTGATCGCCGAGGCCGACTGCGATCTGCTGCTCGACGTCAACAACATCCACGTCAACAGCATCAATCACGGCTACGACGCGGCGGCGTTCCTCGATGGCCTGCCGCTGCAGCGCGTGCGCTACCTGCATATCGCCGGTCATCACGTCGAGGCGCCGGACCTGTGCATCGACAGCCATGGTGCCGACGTCATCGCGCCGGTCTGGGCCTTGCTGGCGCAGGCTTACGCTCGCTGCGGGCCGCTGCCGACGCTGCTGGAGCGCGACTTCAACATCCCGCCGCTGCCGGTGCTGATCGGCGAGATCGAGCAGATCCGGCAGCTGCAGGCCACCGCGTCGTCAAATGGCTGAGCCGACCGGCCAGCACGCGCTGCAGGCCGCGTTCGCGGCGCATCTGCGCGATCCCGAGGCGCATCCGGTACCGGCTGGAATCGATGCGCGGCGGATGGCGATCTACCGCGAGCTGTTCTTCGGCAACGTGCACAGCCTGCTGAGCACGGCATTTCCGGTGCTGCGGCAACTGCATGACGATGCCGCCTGGCGCGCGCTGGCGCACGACTTCTTTCGCGAACACCGCGCACGCACGCCGATCTTCCACAAGCTGGCCGGGGAATTCGTCGACTGGCTCGCGGATGTGCGCGGCGAGCGGCCCGGCGATCTGCCCTTCCTGGCCGCGCTGGCCCATTACGAATGGGTGGAGCTGGTGCTGTCGACGGCGGAAGACACACCACTTGCCGACCGGCAGGTGCATCGGCACGGCGATCTGCTGGAGGTGCCGCCGTGCATCTCGCCGCTGTCGTGGACGCTGGCCTATGACTGGCCGGTGCATCGCATCGGCCCGGATTTCATCCCCGCCGCGCCATCCGGCCAGCAGACCTTTCTGGTCGTCTACCGGAACCCGCAGGACGACGTGAAGTTCATGGAGATCAACGCAGTCACCGCGCGCCTGCTGACGCTGGCCGAAGCACAGCCGCAGCTCAGCGGCACGGATCTGCTGACCCAGATCGCCGAGGAGCTTCAGCATCCGGATGTCGATGCGGTGATCGCTGCCGGTGCAGAAATCCTTGAAGGCCTGCGCGAGCGCGGCATCGTGCTCGGCGCGCGTCGCCGCTAGCGGCCGGGCCCAGCACTTGCGGCACCATGGACCACCGCCGCTGCCGACCGACCACCGCATGCCCCGCTACCGCAGCCTGTTCCTGAGCCATGGCGCGCCAACACTGGCCACCAGCACGCATCCCGCCAACACCTTCCTGCGTGAACTCGGCCGCACGATCGAACGGCCGAAGGCGCTGATCGTGGTGTCGCCGCACTGGACGACACGCGGCCACTCGGTGAAGCAGGCCGCGCGTTATCAGGCTTGGCACGACTTCAACGGCTTCCCGGCTGATCTCTATCAGCTGCAGTACCCGGCCGGCGGACATGCCCTGCTGGCCGATCGCGTACAGGCGGCGATCACTGGCGCCGGCCTGCCAAGCGGCCGCGACAACAACCCGCAGATCGACCACGGCGTCTGGGTACCGCTGCTGCTGATGTGGCCGGAGGCCGACGTGCCGCTGGTGCAGGTGTCGATTTCGACCGGCGATGCCGCCGCGCACTGGGCGCTGGGCGCAGCGCTCAAGCCGCTGCTGGATGCCGACGATGGCCTGCTGCTGATCGGCAGCGGCAGCCTGGTGCACAACCTGCGCGAGATCGAGCCGGAGTTCTCGGCCGCACCGGACTGGGCGTGCAGCTTCGATCACTGGATCAGCGAGCGGCTGGCGGCGGCCGATCAGGCGGCGCTGGTCGACTACCGCCGGCAGGCACCGAACGCGGCCCGCGCGCATCCGACCGACGATCACCTGATGCCGCTGTTCACGGCGGCGGCGGGTGGCAGCGGCGGTGCGATCAAGCTGCATGAAAGCTTTTCGTACGGCGGCCTGAGCATGTCGGCCTACGGCTGGCCACCCGCAGCCTGATCCGGAGCGCGAAGCCTGCTGCGCTAGAATCGCCGTCTATTTCAGGCTGCAATCCCATGACTTCCGCTGTCGCCACTCCTCAAGAGCAGCTTGCCGAACAGGCCGCGCTGCGCCGCACCTTCGCGATCATTTCGCACCCGGACGCCGGCAAGACCACGCTGACCGAAAAGCTGCTGCTGTTCGGCGGCGCGATCCAGCTTGCCGGCACCGTCAAGGGCCGCAAGGCGACGCGCCACGCGACGTCCGACTGGATGGCGCTGGAACAGCAGCGCGGCATCTCGATCACCACGTCGGTGATGCAGTTCCCGTACAACGGCAAGATCGTCAACCTGCTCGACACGCCGGGTCACGAGGACTTCAGCGAGGACACCTACCGCACGCTGACGGCAGTCGATTCGGCGCTGATGGTCATCGACGCCGCCAAGGGCGTGGAGCCGCGCACCATCAAGCTGATGGAAGTCTGCCGGCTGCGCGACACGCCGATCATCACCTTCATCAACAAGTTCGACCGCTTCGGCCGGCCGCCGCTGGAACTGCTCGACGAAGTCGAGAAAGTGCTTGGCCTGGCCTGCACGCCGATCACCTGGCCGCTGGGCATGGGCACCGAGTTCAAGGGCGTCTATCACCTGCTGGAAGACCGCTTCTATCTCTACAGCGGCGACAAGCACCGGGTGTCGGACATCGAAACTGTCGATGGCTTGCACGCGCCGGGTCTGGCCGATCGTTTCGGGCCGGTCTACCAGACCTTGCTCGACGAGATCGAACTGCTGCAGATGGCCGGCACCGCGTTCAATCTGGACGACTACCGCGCTGCCAAGCTGACGCCGGTGTTCGTCGGTTCGGCAATCAACAACTTCGGCGTGCGCGAACTGCTCAATGGCTTCGTCGACTGGGCGCCCGGCCCGCAGCCGCGCAATGCCGCGTTCAACGCCAACGAGCACGCGATCTATCCGGAGCACAAGAAGTTCAGCGGCTTCGTGTTCAAGATCCAGGCGAACATGGACCCGAAGCACCGGGATCGCGTCGCCTTCCTGCGCGTCTGCTCAGGCGTCTACCGGAAAGGCATGACCCTGCACTCGGTCCGCCTCGGTGGCCCGGTGCGGATCAACAGCGCACTGACCTTCATGGCCAGCGATCGTGAAGCGGTAGAGGAGGCCTATCCGGGCGACATCATCGGCCTGCACAACCACGGCACGATCGCGATCGGCGATTCGTTCACCGAAGGCGAAGCCCTGAACTTCACCGGCATCCCGAACTTCGCGCCGGACCTGTTCCGCCGCGTGATCCTGAAGGACCCGCTGAAGTCCAAGCAGCTCAACAAGGGCCTCGACCAGCTTTGCGAAGAAGGCGCGACCCAGGTCTACCGCCCGATCACCAACAACGACGTGATCCTGGGTGCGGTCGGTGTGCTGCAGTTCGAAGTGGTGCAGTACCGGCTACGCGACGAGTACAGCGTCGAATCGATCTTTGAAGCGGCCACGGTATCGACCGCCCGCTGGGTATCCTGCGACGACCCGAAGAAGCTCAAGGAATTCCGCGACAAGAACGAAGTCCGCCTGGCCATCGACCACGCCGGCTATCTGGTCTATCTGGCGAGCAGCAACGTCAACCTGCAGATGACCAAGGAGCGGTTTCCGGATATCCGGTTTCTGGATACGCGGGAGCAGGGGGCGGCGGTAGAACGCTAAAGCGGAGGCCGCACGCTAAGGCGCTTCGAACAGCCTTAGGCCGTCAGCGACAAAGGGCTTGAAATCCGACTGATTGAAGGTCAGGAAATCCGCACCAGCCCTGATCGCCACTGCAGCAATCAGGGCGTCGGTCTTCAAGCCCCGCCGACGCCCGCTGCGGTTGAACAGCGCTGCGGCCAGGACAGCATCGTCAGCCGTCACTGGCAGCACCGTTTCGCGAATGAAGTGCAGCGCAAGCCCGCGTTCGGTCTCGTCGAGAGGACCGATCAGGAACTCGTACCAGACTGCGCTGCAGACGCCGACTTCCTCGCCGCTCAAGACCCGCTCGATCACCGGATGGTTCTGCTCGATCAGGTTCGGCAGTGCAATCAGGATGTTCGCATCCAGGTGGATCATGCCGGCTTCATGATCCGGCTCAGCCGGTCCGCGTCATCGTCCTTGCGCTCACGGCGCTGCGCCGCGATCAGCTGCTTGGTCTGCGCCCAACTTCGCGGCGAGCCGTTCTGCAGGTAATGCGCGACGACATCCGCCGGCGTCATCGGCACCGGCTCCGCCGCCGCCTGCTCGGCAGCGAGCTTCACGGACCGCCGCACCACCTCGGCCTGCGAAGTCTGCCAACGCTTTGCCAGCACACTGATGGTTTTCGTGGTCTCGGCATCGAGCGAATAGGTGGCGCGAACACTCATCACGGCCATGATGATCTCCAAAAGTGATGGTATGCCGTGATGGTATGCGCAACTGCCATCGCCGTAAATCCTGACCGGCGGGCCGTGCAAGTAAATCACCATCGGCCCGATCAGAACGCGAGGCGTGATCCGCAAAGAAATGCGCCACTTACCCTTGCATCAGCCGCAGGCGCTTTCAGCACCGCGATTTTCGACGATCGCTTTCCAATCGATCAGTCTCCGCTTGATCCTCGATGGCGATCTGGAACGAAAACGCCTCGCACTGCTTGAACATGTCCCCGCGGTTGAGGCCGAAACAAGGAATACCGCAAACCGTGAACTCGACCGTCAGCACCTGCCCGGCCCGGCCGCCCAGTAAGTTGCTTCGCGCGCGACGAACCTAGCCAACGGTGCTGTCGAGGAAGGCCTGCGCGTAGAAGTGGCAGCTGCTTCGGCGTCCTGCTGAAAACACAGGCAGAGCGTGTTCTTGGGCACGGTCGCGGCCCTTCAAATAGAACCCGAACTCTGAAGCCTATTGCCAGAGCTGACCAGCACCTCGGGTATTTTGCGTTCAGGGTGAGTGGCTGACTTCAGCCCAGAGCAGCCGTCCATCTTTGGGAAAGACACTTTCCGACGGGGGCTAGTTTGGAGGAGAGGGCTCCCATTTCCGGCGCTCTTCAAGAACCGCTTCTAGGATCTGCTCGGTTGCCTTATATCGACGTATGACCCGTGCCAGGGGATTCGGTGTCTGCGAATAAAAATTTAGAAGCTCTGGGAGTCGTGCTAGGAAATGTCTAGATTCAGGCACCCAGTTATGTTGTCGTTGAATCCTAGAAAAGCGAACGCTTTCAATACGGGGTTTTTCTTCTACTCCGAAGTCGATATCGAAACTCCGCGTCATTGCTTCCACAGGACCGTCAGCAGCAGATGGATGCACCGAAACGCCGTAACACTGCATCGCGCTCGCCATCATGTAGGCATCTGCAAGGGGCTCCCCGAGAATCAACTGCTTTGATGGGTTCCACCAAAGTCGGCCTTTAGCAATCGCACCGCGAGCTATGAGACCTGGTCCCGGTTGATGCCCACACAGTTTCAACATCATAGAATAAAGCCAAAGCACAGCTGAAGCATCACAAATCTGTTTGAACGACTCTTCACTATCGTCTACCGTACAAAAGAACCATGAATCAGAAAATCGGTAGGGTACGAGCAAATTGCTTTTGTCGACTATCTCATCAAGCACACCATTTTCTGTGCCCGTTGATCGAATGTGGCCACGCCATAGTGGCATCGCCGTCTCGATATGCTTGAGATATTCATTGTAGAGATGCTCCGGATCTCTTGATAGTTCTTGTTTAAAACCGTCTATGTCCAAATAGCAAATATAAGAACTAACTCCGTTGAGTGTCATTGTCGCCCGCCGCTGATAAGAATGTTCTAGTTCGGCGCTAATCAGTGCGATACGTGCATGCCGCTCTCCGTCTTCATCGATGCTCATCGTTTGGCTCTTACTCCGACTGGGTGGAACGAATGGAATAACTTTACGAATGGATGTGCAGGTCAACGGGCAGGCTACATCCTATTCGGTTCCGCAGTTTGAACAGTTGATAGTCCGCTCTTGGCACCAAGTAGACGCGAACAGCTGCCTGCGATACGCCGTTCTTTCTTCGCGCCCTCGCGCGCGGCTCCAATGGCCTTCGTACCCCGGATCGCGAGGGATTTAGAGCAGCCACTCAGGCACCCAGCATCTTGCAAAGCTCCACCAACGAAACTGCTTCCACGCCACCGGTCATGGAATAGCGCTCCGCGCCGGGATATACGATGAACCCGGCATCCGGCTGCACGTCCTCGCAGGCATGGTGGAAGCCGCGTTCCAGCTTCGGCGTCAGGCGGCGCGTGATCTCGATGGCCCACCGACCCTTGCCGGGGATGCTCAGCACCAGGTCGATTTCGGCACCGACGGCGGTGCGGTAGAAGCAGGCCTCCGTCCCTTCCGGGGCGGCGGCCAGCAGCGATTCGATGACCATGCCTTCCCAGCTGCTGCCGGCGATCGGGTGACCAAGCAGCGCGTCAAGCGTTTCGATGCCGAGTAGCGCGTGCATCAGCCCGGAATCGCGGATGGAGACCTTCGGTGACTTGACCAGCCGCTTGGCCGTTTGGCGATTCCAGGGCGGCAGGCGGCGGACCAGCAGCAGGTCGACCATCAGGTCGAGGTAAGCGGCGACGGTCTTGCCGTCGACGCCGAGCGCGCGTGCCACTTCGGCCTGGTTCAGCAGGCTGGCCTGACGGTGGGCGAGCATGGTCCAGAAGCGGCGCAATGTTTCGGCGGCGATCCTTGGCCCCAGTTGCGGGATGTCACGTTCCAGATAGTTGCGGATGACATCGGTCCGCACGCGCAGGCTCAGCGCATCGGAAGGCGCCAGCAGGCTTTCGGGCAAGCCGCCGCGTAACCACCAATTGTCGAGTTCGGAAGCGGCGATTTCGGCTGCGGACACTGGCGCCAGTTCCAGCACGCGGATGCGCGCATCCAGTGATTCGCGGGTTTGCTGCATCAGCGCCGGCGAGGCCAATCCGATCAGCAGGAAGCGGCCGGTATTGCGGCCGGAGTCGATCAGGCCGCAGATCGTCTGGAGCAGCTCCGGCACACGCTCGATCCCGTCGAGGATCACCAGCCGGTCCTCGAAAGTGCTGAGGTACCGCTCCGGCTCGGCCAGCTTCGCGCGATCGGCCGGCATGGCGAGGTCCAGATACAGCGGCGCCGGTTGATCGTCTGAACCCTCGGCAACCGCCAGCGCCAGCGTGGTCTTGCCGACCTGACGAGGACCGAGCAGCGCCACGGCGGGCGCTTCGGCGAGCGCCGCGCGCAGCCTGGATAGCTGTTTTCGGTCGGTCATTGTTGCAATTATGGATTTGTGTTCCACAAATGCAATGTTAGGGCGCGTTCAATCGTTGATCGGGAACAAGGTCGCAAGCCCCTGCGAGGCCGGCAAGCGCAGGCGTTCGCCGTACAGCGACGACGCTTCGTTGTCTTCCGGATTGATTTCGATCAACCGCGCGCCGCGCTGCCTGGCGCGCTCGGCGAACCCTGCGGCTGGCCAGACTGCGCCGGAGGTGCCGATGCCAACGAACAGTTCGGCGTCATCGACCAGCATCGCCGCGTGTTCGAAGACGTCGGTGTTCACGGCGTCTTCGAACCAGGTGATGTCCGGGCGCAGCCATGGCGCGCGCTCCGGCGGGCAATCCGGGCAACGGCGGCTGGCGAATTCGGCGGCTGCCTGATCGATCCGCACGCCATGCACTGGGCAGCGCAGACGCCACAGGCTGCCGTGCAGTTCGGCCTCGACGCGAACCCCGGCACGCTGCAGCAGGCCGTCGATGTTCTGGGTGATCACCTGCACGCCCGGATGCCGCGCCTGCATCGCACGGATGTGGGCATGGCCGGCATGCGGTGGGCAGTCCAGGACGGTGGCGCGGCGCAGGGCATGGAAGTCCAGCACCTTGACCGGATCGCGCTCGAAGGCGCGCTGGCAGGCGTAATCCTGGTAGCGGTACTGATGCCAGATACCGCCGGCGCCGCGGTAAGTCGGGACACCGGATTCCGCCGACAGGCCGGCGCCGGTGAAAAGCACGATGCGCTGCAGATGCTGCCAGCCTGGAATCGAGATGCAGCGAGGGTCGGGCGGAATTTCAGGAGACATGGGGCTGGTCTTGCCAAGGCTGGTATCGGGGCGATGCTCATCGCGTGAACGGAGCCGCTTCCCGATCCACCCGCATTGGCGGAAACGTCTTGCCCGCCGTACCTGAACGGATCGTCGCAAGCTCAGTTGCCGTTCAGCTTGCGATGCTAACCTGCGCGCACTTCGACACCTGAAGACATGGAGAAACCCGATGTACAAGAAACTGCTGCCCGCGCTGCTGATTGCTGCCCTCACCGCCTGCGGACCTGCGCCGCAGCCGCCGGTAGACGCTGCTCCGGCAGCGGCGGCAGAAGAACCGGCAGCGCCCGCCGCAGCGCCGGCACCGGAACCGGTCGCAGAAGCGCCAGCGCCACGCCCGGCACCGAAGCCACGTCCGCGTCCCGCTCCGGCGCCGGTTGCCGAAGCGCCGCCGCCAGCGGTTCAGGTCTGCCAGGACTGCGGCACGATTACCGCCGTCCGTGACGAGCGCGTGCAGGGTGAAGCAACCGGCCTCGGCGCCCTTGGCGGCGCGGCTGCCGGTGGCGTTGCCGGTGCCCAGTTCGGCAAGAAGTCCGGCAAGGTGCTGGCGACGATCGGCGGCGCGGTGCTCGGCGGTCTTGCCGGGCGCGAAGTCGAGAAGCGTGCCCGCGGCGAATGGGTGCACCACGTGACGGTGGCGATGGACGCCGGCGGCTCGCAGACGGTCACCGTGCCGCGCCTTGAAGGCATCGGTGTCGGTTCGAAGGTTCGTGTTGCCGACGGCAACCTGATCCCGAACTGATCCCTGCTCGGTTCCTGATTCGCGCTGCGACACAGGCCCGAGTCGCCGCTTTCCAGAGCGGCGATTCGGGCTTTTTGCTGCCCGCCATCCGCTGCCGAGTCCCCGGTTTATTGCTGCACTGCGGGTCTAGGCGTGCATGGGGAATGACGTTAGTCTCGATCCCAAGAAGAGCGCAGCCAAGGCACGCACTTCCAGCTTTCCGGAAGCGGTAGTCATCCGGACAATTTTTGGGGGGAGGGTTTGAAGCGGGGATCGCGAGATCTCCGCTTTTTTGTTGGCCGCGTTCGGCCGTCAAGGCGCCTGCTGCTGCTCAGCGTCCCTTTTCTTCAGCGACATTGACCACGGCCGCGACAAACTGGAACGGCTGATTGCCAAGCAGCGCACTCATCGCCTTCGGCAGATGGCGCTTGTCGAGCTGGACCAGCGACACCTGAGCGAAACCCGGTGTCAGCCCGCCGGTCGCGCCAGCCCAGGTCTGGGCCATCGGACCGTCAGCTGGCATCGTCGTGTCGATGCCGAGTGCCTGCAGCTGCGCGCTTTCCGGCAGCAGTGCCCGGGCACCGTCAACCAGATCGGCCGTCGAGGCGCGAATGTCGATCCAGGTGTTGATGTCGTGGCGAATGAATGGCGTCGCGGCACGGCGGATCGCCGGCACCTTGAGACCAAGCCGCAACAAACGGCCAACCCCGGCGGCAGGCTGTGCGACGGTGCTCGGGCCGCCGATGGCGTCCTGCGCCTTGCTCGGCGCCGGCAGCGGCGTCAGCGCCGTTGCCATGTTCGCTTGCACGTGAGCACGAAGCCGGAAGCGCCCGCCTTCGCCGAGTTCCTCGCTGAGCATTTCCAGCTTGAGCTTCAGCAGAGGCGCATCGGCGGTAAGCCCCGGCAGTTCGGCCGACAGCGAAAAGGAATCCTGACCGGCCAGGTCCATCGCCCGTCCAGCCAGGGCGTCAAGGCGCTGGCCGAGCGCGCGGCCCAAGGTTTCGCGCAGGCGAATTATGATGGCCGGTGCCATGGATCGTGCGCGCTCGCAGACTCACTGATACGACATGTCGACATGCAGGAATCTTACCGCTTCGTCGTGACCGGCCACGTTCAGGGTGTCGGGTTTCGTGTCGCCACCCGTCGCAAGGCGAAGGCCATGGGCCTGTCGGGCTGGGTCCGCAACTGCCCGGACGGCTCGGTCGAAGGCCTGGTGGCAGGCCCGAACCATGCGGCGGTCATCGGCCTTCGCGACTGGCTGCGGCGCGGTCCGCCCGGGGCGAAAGTCGAGACGCTGGAATGGCAGGCGGTCGATGCGCCGGTCGACACCGACGCCTTCATCGTCCGCCGCTGAGCCCGGTCCGTCACCGAACCGGGCCCGAGCCGATCAGATGGTGATCGTGCGGTCGTAGATGAAATCGAAGCTGAAATCGCGAGTGCCGGCGGCTTTGCCGTCGAGATAGTCGGCCATCCGCGCCAGACGGGCCGGAATCTTCATCAGCTTGTCCTGGCATTCGCGGCCGGCACCGGACAGGCCGGTCAGCGCACCGATCTGCCAGTGCTCCAGCAGTTCCTCGACGATCGCCTGATAGTTGCGCGGGCCGTAGATCTCGGCGCGGCGGACGACGTCGGACATGTGGTCATAGCCCGGCATGTTGTGGCCGGGCATCGCCAGCGCCGGCATCACCTTGAGCAGCGAGTACAGCGCGTTGTCCGGATCACGCGCCAGGATGCCGCCGAAGCAGGCCCGGTAGAACGCGTAATGGCGGGATTCATCGCCGGCGATATGGGCGAGGATGCGCTGGATGCGCGGCTCGTACTTCGAGCACATGCGGCCCGTGTTGGCGTGGGCGACCTGGGTCGCCTTTTCCTGCATCGAGGTGTAGGCCAGCAGGCGATACGGATCCTGCTGCCAGTCCGGATTGAAGCCGGCCTCGATGTAGTGGTACTGCATCTTTTCCAGCGCGCCCATGTTGAAGATGCGGGCATCGCGAACGTAGTCGCGCATTGCGCAGCCGTGGCGGTCTTCCTCGGCCGTCCACATGTTGTTCCAGGTGCTCCACGGCGATTCGTTGCCGAGATGCGTCGCGATCAGGCGATGGAAATGCGGCAGACCTTCCTCGGTCAGCAGATTCAACGCCAGCGCCACGCGGATGCTGTCCGGCAGGCCCTTGGCGGCCTCGCGGACTTCGGCGAGGTCGGCTTCGGCCGCCTCGAGATCATGAGCATCGGCCGACAGCAGGTCGTTCGGGAACCACAGCTTGCGGCGCGCGAGATGATCTTCGGTCTGCTCGCGGACGAAATTCTGCAGATCGACCATGACGGCGATCTGGTCCGGCGTGCCGAACGTGTGACGAGGCGCTGCGCTGCCCATGATGGCGGACTCCAGTGATGCAAGTCGCTGCGCGTTCATCGCAGCGACGGATGGATCTCGAATCGATTATACGAACGTAGCCGCAGGCCGGATCAATGACGATCCGGCCGCGACGCTCAACCCCGGATCAGCGTCAGGAACTCCTGACGGGTGCGCGGATCGTCGCGGAACCGGCCGAGCATCATCGAGGTGGTCATCGACGAGTTCTGCTTTTCAACACCGCGCATCATCGCGCACAGATGTTTCGCCTCGACGACAACCGCGACACCTTTGGCATCCGTCACTTCCTGCACGCAGTTGCCGATCTGCTGCGTCAGCTTTTCCTGGATCTGCAGCCGCCGCGCGAACATGTCGACGATGCGCGGGATCTTCGACAGCCCGATGACCTTGCCATTCGGCAGATAGGCCACGTGGGCGCGACCAAGGAACGGCAACAAGTGGTGCTCGCACATCGAGTACAGCTCGATGTCCCGAACGATCACCATCTCGTTGTTGGTGGTGGTGAAGACGGCGTCGTTGACCAGTTCGTTCAGATCCTGGCGATAGCCCTGCGTCAGGAACTCGAACGCCTTGGCGGCGCGGTGCGGCGTGCGCAGCAGACCTTCACGGTTGGGGTCTTCGCCGACAGCTTCGATGATGGCCTTGAAATGCTCTTCCACGGTTGCGGTTTCTCGATTTGAAAGGAACTGTGGAGCGGATTCGGCGCGCCTGTTGGTGGGCGTCGCGCAAGGCCGGGTCCGTATGAGGAAGCGCGTGATGGCGTCATGGCCGTCGCGCTTTGGTGTTTCAATATCGACATTATCCCACAGCGTTCAAGGCCCGACGCCGCATGGCATCCGGCGATACCGTCCGTCAGATCCCGCTTGACCTGATCCGCCCCGGCTCAACGCAGGCGCGGCGCCGCTTTGCGGCCGATGCCTTGCGCGAGCTTGCCGAGTCGATTCGCGAGAGCGGCATCATCCAGCCGCTGGTGCTGCGCTCGATCGGCAGCGGTCCGCGCCGCGAATACGAAATCCTGGCCGGCGAGCGCCGCTGGCGCGCCGCCCAGCTGGCCGGGCTGCACGAAGTGCCGGCACTGATCCGCGACGATCTCGACGAAGCCGAAGCCCGTGTGCTCGGCCTGATCGAGAACCTGCAACGCGAATCCCTGTCGCCGATCGAGACCGCCGAAGGCTTGCGCAAGCTTGGCGAAGCGCACGCGTTGACCCACGAGGCGATCGGTCTTCGGATCGGCAAGTCGCGCGCCTATGTCACGAACTTCCTGCGCCTGCTGGCGCTGTGCCCGCAGGTGCAGGCGATGCTCGACGAAGGCGCGATCAGCCTTGGCCATGCCAAGGTGCTGGCCGGCCTCGCCGTCAGCCAGCAGCTGCGCTGGGCCGATGCCTGCGTGCGCGAACGCTTGAGCGTGCGCGCGCTGGAGCGGCGTCTGGCCGGTAACGGCCATCTCGCTGCGGTGCCGGCCAAGGCCGATGACTGGCAGAAGCTGGCGACACGGCTGTCCGACCACCTCGGCTATCCATCGGCGTTCAAGCCGGGCAGCGGCGGCGGCGGCGAGCTGCGCGTGAAATTTCACGATCTCGACGAGCTTGACGGTCTGCTGGCGCGCATCGGTTATCGCGAAGGCTGAACCGCTCGCCCATTCCCCGCTGCGGCGTGGCCAAGCGCGGCGCAAAATCCGCCGCATACAATCCGGCCGCCCGCCCGTATCTGCCGACATGACCGCAACCCTTTCCTTCCATGGCTGATCTGCTCGGGCCCTTCGCGCCGCTGCAACTGACCGAGCGGGTCAGCGCGCGGGCCAACAACATCCGCATCGAAGTGCGGCCGGACGGCAACGTGCTGCTGGTCATCCCCAAGCGTGTGCCGCGCGCCACTGCGCATGCGTTCCTGAAGAGCCGCGAAGACTGGATCCGCCAGAAGCTGGCCGAGCTGAAGACCCGCGCCAGTCGGCTGCCGACCAAGCGAGCGATGCGCTGGGACGGTACCGACACGATCAGCCTGCGCGGCCGCGAGACCCAGGTCCGCGTGGTGGTGGCGCGCATGGCCCGGCCTGCGTTGCGCATCGGCGACGACATCCAGCTGTACTGCTCGACGCAGGATCTGGCGCGACCGGAAAAACTGGTCAGCGCGCTGCGCGCAAGCATGGCCAAGCTGGCCCGCCACGATGCCAAGCTGCTGCTCGATGCCGAAAGCGCACGCCTTGGGGTCCGCTACGAGGGCCCGCGCATCGCCGATCAGAAATCGCTGTGGGGCAGCTGCACGCCGGATGGGCTGATCAGCCTGAACTGGCGTCTGGTGATGGCTCCGCCGGAAGCCCTGCGCTACGTGGTCATCCACGAGCTTTGTCACCGCCGCCACCTCGATCACTCGCCGCGCTTCTGGCGGCTGGTCGAGAAGCAGATGGCGGATCACGCGCACTGGCGCAGCTGGCTGCGCGAGCATGGCGCCGCGCTGCATGCGGTATTGCCGAAGTCCAGCGTCGAGCCAACGCCTGCCGGCCTGTTCGACGGCGCCCTGTAGGGTCACCGCTGACGCGGTTGTTTCCGCTTCCCCTGCGCGCTACTGTCGGTTCAGGCGAGGGGGAGAAAACAAAAAATGGCAACTCTGGATTCAGTCAAGGTCCGCGACTACATGACGACCAAGCTGGTCACCTTCCATCCCGACATGGAGGTGATGCACGCCGTCCACACGCTGGTCGAAAAGGGCATCTCCGGCGCGCCGGTGGTCGATGCCAAGGGCAACCTGGTCGGCATCCTGTCGCAGCGGGATTGTCTGGAAGTGGCGCTGACGGCCGCGCAGGACAGCTGCATTGCCGGCCCGGTGGCGCAGTACATGAGCGAAAAACTGCAGACCGTCGACCCGGAGATGAATCTCACGCAGCTGGCGACGATGTTCACCACCGCCCCGTTCCGCCGTTATCCGGTGATCGAGAACGGCCAGCTGGTGGGGCAGATCTCGCGTTCCGACGTGCTGCGCGCGATCAGCCAAATGTGCTGATCGGCCTGCTGCTCAGGCACTGCGCCTGAGCAGCCCCAGCCGCTTCAGATGCACCAGCAGCAATGACACCGCTGCCGGCGTGACGCCGGAGATGCGGCCGGCCTGCGCGACCGTCTGCGGCCGATGCGCCGCCAGCTTCTGGCGTACCTCGTTGGACAGCCCGAGTACGGCCGCGTAGTCCAGATCAAGCGGCACCGGCGCGTCCTCGTAACGCGCCGCGCGGTCGATCTCGATCTGCTGACGCTCGATGTAGCCGGCGTACTTGATGCGGATCTCGACCTGTTCAGCGACGGCGTCGTCGATGCCGGCATCCATCAGGCCGAAGCGCTTCAGCGCGGCGACGCTGCCTTCAGGACGACGCAGCAGTTCCAGCGCCGAAGCGCCGTTGTCGGTCGGCGCCGGGCCGAACACCTCGACCATCTCGGCTGCCGCCAGCTGCGCAGGCTTGAGCCAGCTTGCCGACAGGCGCGCGCTTTCGGCGTCGATGGCGTCGCGCTTTTTCTGGAACGCGTCCCAGCGCCGGTTATCGACCAAGCCCAGCTCGCGACCGATCGGCGTCAGCCGCAGGTCGGCGTTGTCCTCCCGCAACAGCAGGCGATGCTCAGCGCGCGAGGTGAACATCCGGTACGGCTCGGCGGTGCCGCGGGTGATCAGATCGTCGACCAGCACGCCGATGTAGGCCTCGTGCCGCGCCGGGCACCACGGCGCTTCGTCACGCGCCTTGCGCGCGGCATTGATGCCGGCCAGCAGGCCCTGCGCGGCGGCTTCCTCGTAACCAGTCGTGCCATTGATCTGGCCCGCGAAGAACAGGCCGTCGATGACCTTGGTTTCCAGGCTCATCTGCAAGTCGCGCGGATCGAAGTAGTCGTACTCGATCGCGTAGCCCGGCCGCGTGATGTGGGCGTGCTCGAAGCCCTTGATCGAATGCACCAGCGCTTCCTGAATGTCGTACGGCAGGCTGGTGGAAATGCCGTTCGGATAGATCTCGTGCGTGTTCAGACCTTCCGGCTCGATGAACACCTGATGCGAAGTCTTGGCCGCGAAGCGGTTGACCTTGTCCTCCACACTCGGGCAGTAGCGCGGTCCAGTCCCTTCGATGACGCCGTTGAACATCGGGCTGCGATCAAAGCCGCTGCGGATGATGTCGTGGGTACGCTCGTTGGTATGGGTCATCCAGCAGGAGATCTGCCGCGGATGCTCGGCGACGCTTCCGAGGAACGAGAACACCGGGGTCGGCGTATCGCCCGGCTGCTCGATGAGTCCTTCGTAGTTGATCGTCCGGCCGTCGATGCGCGGCGGGGTACCTGTCTTCAATCGGCCAACCCGCAGCGGCAATTCACGCAGGCGTGTGGCCAGCGCGTTGCTGGGGGCGTCACCGGCCCGGCCGCCCTGATGGTTGACCAGGCCGACATGAATCTTGCCGGCGAGGAAGGTGCCGACGGTGAGCACCACGGCGCGTGCGGTGAAGCGCAAACCAGCGCGGGTGACGATGCCGCGCACCGCCTCGCCTTCGACAATCAAGTCATCGACTTCCTGCTGGAACAGCTTCAGGTTCGGCTGATTCTCCAGCCGCTCGCGGATCGCGGCGCGATAGAGCATGCGATCGGCTTGGGCGCGGGTTGCCCGCACGGCAGGCCCCTTCGACGCGTTGAGAATGCGGAACTGGATGCCGGCATGGTCTGCCGCGTGGGCCATTGCGCCACCGAGCGCATCGATCTCGCGTACCAGATGGCCCTTGACGATGCCGCCAATCGCCGGGTTGCACGACATCTGCCCGAGCGTTTCGATGTTCTGGGTGACCAGCAACGTGCGGGCACCGCCGCGAGCCGCCGCGAGCGCGGCTTCGGTTCCGGCATGGCCGCCGCCGATGACGATCACATCGAACTGATTCTGGGACATGACAACGACCACTCGACGAACTGCGCCCCGTGCGCGGGGCGAATTCTACGCCCCGCGTCGCGGCTGCTTCAGAACGGGATGCGGCCGGTCAGCATGTCCCTGAACATCACGAAATCGCCGGCCAGGCTGTAGAACGGCGCCTTGAAGGTCGCCGGGCGATTTTTCTCGATGAAGAAGTGCGCCACCCAGGCGAAGCCGTAGCCGAACAGCGGCATGAACCACAGCGCGGCGTAGCGGCCAGTGACCGCGGCATAGATGGCGGTGAGGATCACGAGCGCGGTGCCGACGAAATGCAGCCGTCGGCAGGTCCGGTTCGCGTGCTCGCCGAGGTAGTACGGATAGAACGCGCGGAAGCTGTCGGTCGGCGGGGATGCGCTGTCGGCCTTGCTCATGGGGTCACCTTTCGAACAGGGATCAGGCGGTTTTCGCCGCCGCACGCCGCGCGCGATGCAGGCGCCAGGCTTTCCGGTACTCGTCGAACAGATAGCCGGTGAATGCACCGAACACGCCCAGCTTGAAGTTGGGCTTCAGGCCATCGGCCAGCCGCAGCAGTTGCAGGTAGTACCAGCCCTGCTGGCCGAACACGTTGATCAGGCGGAACAGGTGCACCTTGGTGGTCGGCGCGAAAATGCCCGGCCCCAGCTGCATGTTCTTCTCGTAACGCGGCAGCTCGCGAATCGAACCATCCAGCAGGCGCTTGGCCAGATCGGTTTCGCCGCACAGCGGACGACCAAGACCAACGACATCGCAATCGCCGCTCTTGAGTGCCTCGTCCATGCCCTCGCGGGTGCGAAAACCGCCAGTGACCAGCATCGGCATCTTGGCGACCTTGCGAATCGCGGTCGCGTATTCCAGGAAGTAGGCTTCGCGCTTCTTCGTGCTTTCCAGCTGTTTCGGGGCTTCGGCCTGATCCGGGCCGCGATAGCCGGCGACATCCTTGGCCTTGCCTTCGTAGCCGAGCAGACGCGGCTGCTCGTAGCTGCCGCCGGAGACTTCCAGCAGGTCGATTCCGGCCTCGTTCAGCCATTCGACGACCTTCAGGCATTCCTCGTTCGTAAAGCCGCCCTTCTGGAAATCCGCGGAATTCAGCTTGACCGAAATCGGGAAGTCGCTTCCCACCGCCTTGCGCGTCGCCTTGATCGTTTCCAGCAGCATCCGCGCACGATTTTCGAGACTGCCGCCCCAGGCATCGGTCCGCAGATTGGTGACGCCGGACAGGAATGACGAAAGCAGGTAGCCGTGCGCGCCGTGGATCTGCACACCGGTGAAGCCGGCCTCCCGGGCGGTTGCAGCGACCCGGGCATAACGCTGGATGAAGTCGAGGATCTCGTCTTCGCGTAGCGCGCGCGGTGTCGCATAGTTGGCCAGCAGCTTCAACTGCACCGCACTCGGCGCCAGCGGCTCCATGGTCACGTACATCGGCGACTGTCGGCCGGCGTGGCTGATCTGCATCCACAGATGATTGCCGTTGACGGTACCCGCCTTCGCCCAGGCCTTGAGCCGCTTCATCATTTCGGCATCGGCCGGCGCCGGGTCGATCGCGACGTTGCCCGGTCGCTCCAGCACCCGACGATCGATCTGCACGTTCCCGGTGATCAGCAGGCCACAGCCACCTTCCGACCACTGCCGGTACAGCACTTCGTGCCGCGAGGTCGGCCGCAGCAGCTCATCGGCGACGCCTTCAGTCATCGCGCTCTTGCAGAGCCGGTTGGGCAGCACGGCGCCGCAAGGGAGAACGAGGGAATCGGAAAGTTGCGGCATTGGCACGATGAGCTCCTGTCATGGTTTTGCAGACGCGAACGACCGCTTTCGCTGAGCTGGCGTTCAGGTCCGATCCTTCGGAAAGACTAGACGGTGCAACAGTGCTGACGCCACGGCGCCGCAGCGTCACTCGCGGCCGGCTGTCTCGGCAGTGACCTGCAGACGGCGAGCGCATTCGATCAGGAAAGCGAGAAGTTTTGCTTTTTTGAAAGCAGCAGCCTAGTTGCAAGGCGTCGCTGCGATGCTCGGAACGCCGTGTCTGCCGCTGTTGAAACCCGTTTTCGTGCTGGCCGACGCGCTTTCACAGCGGTGCAACACGCAAGATTTATTTTAGGAATCAGTTTGTTGCTTCACGTGTGCGCGGTGGACAATCGATCACCGCGACGGCATAGTAAGAAATATCGCTTGCAAGGTACAGTTATTGCTATACCCAGCTCGGGTATAAAAACTCGCGATTACGTTTCACAAACGGCTCTATGCTTCGAAATCTCGGACTTCTGTCGGAAATCCTTGGTGGTCAAGCATTGCGAAGTTTCATGACCGGCTCGCGCGAGCCCGTCGGGGTGTCGTCAAGGTTGTTGTCGCAGCAGTTTTTCGCTTCAAAGCGGTGGGTTTGCGTTATCGGGCAACCTTAAATGGCGATGAAGCTTCTGGCCTAGGCCAACGAAAGCTTCGGCAAAAGTCATGTCCGGAATGAAAGGATGAGTTCCTTGCATTCACGGCGGGTTGCCTGGTCGATGTGCCAATTTTGGCGGTCGATTTCAATACGGCATCAGGGAACAACATGTCTGGGATCAAAGCGATTCGTTTCGCCGCTGTCGGCGCGCTTGCTGCGTCGATGTCCGCGTACGCAGATGTGCCGCGTTGCAAAGTTTCCGACGCGCACTGCGTTTCCGGAGTCGCGCCAGCTTCTGTGCAACTGGGGCCCGTCGGGGTGGTGGACGCAGGTCTTGGACCGGGCCGAATGGTCCCGTCGAGAATCTCGGTCGATCGTGGCAGCTATCGCATCAACGACGGCGCATTCACGACAGCACCGGGCTTCATCAACGACGGCGACGTCGTGACGTTGCGTCTGACTGCAGCCCGTGATTACGGTACCGACGTCACTCAGGCGCTGCGGATCGAGGGTCAACCCGACCGCGTCTTCCGTGTGATTACTCGCGACGATGCCGCTGCACCACGTGAAATGGCGTACGCCTCGGACGATGCGACGACTTCGACGATTGGCATGCGTTGGTCGGAGTACGGCAAGCTGACGCTGCCGGTGGACGAGGATGGCAAGCCTGGTGTCGATGAAGTTGAGGCCGCCGATCTCGATAACTATTCCTCGCGGTATTGGTATCACCCGACTCGAGGTCAGGTGACGCGGGCCGGCTATGTTGCTGAGGGGAACGAGACGGTGTTCTGGACCCCGGCCAACGCCAATGCAACTACCGAAGGATCTTCGTTCCCGCGCACGGAGATGCGCGAGCAAACTGTTCTGGGCAACAACAAGGCCAACTGGGGGTTGACCGGGACGCATATCCAGCGCGGCACAGTGGTCGTGACGTCGTTGCATACCCCGCTCAAGTCCGGGGGTCGGACGGTCGTGTTCTTCGGGCAATTGCACAGCGTTGGCGCGGTTCCGCCAATCAAGTTTCTTTTCCAGCGGCTTGCCGACGGCAGAACAGAGGTACTTTCGAACTACAACACCAAACAGACCGCTGGCGCGTCACGGAACTCTCCAGCAAAGCTGCCGATCAAGCTCGGGGAAAAGTTCACCTACGAGATCCGGCTGATCGACGGAATCGTTACCACGATCGTCAACAACACCGTGCTCGACGTGCGCGACATGAGCAAGACCTGGAGAGGCGCTCAGCTTTATTTCAAAGCGGGCAGCTATCTCGGAAACAATGCGAAATCTGCGCGGGGAGCAGCGGAAGTGCTGTATTCGAAAATCGAGGTGATTCACCAATAAGTGGCGGGCGCTACCGGCTACCGCCCGCTGGCAGGGCGCAGCCAGCTTCTGTCCTCTCTAGCGTTGGCATCCCGGGCACCAGCAACTCGCCCGATTCCCGAGCCGCATGCTGTTGATGGGCGTGCCGCAGATGCGACACGGCAGTCCTTCGCGTCCATATACGTAGAGGTCCTGCTGGAAGTAGCCGGAAACGCCGTCGGCGCCGGCGAAGTCACGCAGTGTGGTTCCTCCTTGGGTGATTGCCTCGCGCAGTACTTCCCGTATCGAATCGGCCAGCCGTGAGTATTCGGCACGCGTGACTCGACCGGCCGGCCGGGTGGGGCGCACGCCGGCACGGAACAGCGATTCGGCAGCGTAGATGTTGCCGGCTCCGACAACGACTTGACCGTCCATCACGAAGCTCTTGACCGCGACCTTCTTGTGCCGCGAGCGCTCGTACAGGTAGGCACCGCTGAACGCGTCGGACAACGGCTCCGGCCCCAGAGAATCGATCAGCACGTGGCCAGGTGCGTCCTTCGGCCATGGCAGCACGGCCCCGAAGCGCCGAGGGTCGTGGTATCGCAGCAATCGACCGTCGTCGAGCAGCAGATCGAGATGATCGTGCTTGATCACCGGGTGGCCCGCGTCCAGCACCAGGACCCGGCCAGTCATGCCGAGGTGGACGATCAGCCGATCGCCACTGTCGAGCGCAAAAATCAGGTACTTGCCGCGCCGGCTGACCGCGTTGATCTGTTGATGACGGGCAAAGTCGGCGAAATCAGCTGGGATTGGCCAGCGGAGTCGGGCATCGCGAACCGTCACTTCGATAATGCGCCGGCCGAGCACATGCGGTTCGACACCACGGCGCACGGTTTCAACTTCGGGAAGTTCAGGCATCAGGACGTTTCAATCGACAGTACAGCTCAGGATGAAGCGGATCGCTCACGGTGAAGTGGGCGTCCGTTGCGCGCTTCGATCGGCGTTATCCAGCTTTAGCAATCGCTCGCAGTCGGCGGGCGCGAACTGATAGCTGATCGGCAGATCGAGCCGTTGCAGAAATCGTGCGCCCGCCTTGTCGACAATGCGGTACGCAAGTCGTTGGCCGCCGTCGAGGGTGACCGTGACATCGGCGCTGTCGTTGGCGCTACTGTCGATCATCGGCGGCATGGTGGCCACTGCGCGCACCGTGTGCCACGCATCGACCAGACGCGAGATGGCGTCCGCACTTGCAGCGCCGTCCGCAGGCTCGGTTTGCCATTTGCCTGTGATGGCGTTCAGGCTGAGCGATAGCTTCGGCAGGTCGATCCGGGTCATTACCGCGTCGTACGGAAGCAATGCCTTGTTGACCAGATCTGTGAAGTCGCTGTCGAAAGCTTCGATAGGGAAATCGTCCACGAGCCTGATCTGGCGATCCGGCAGCGTGCCGACCTTCATCACGTAGCGACTGCGCTTAAGCGGTTCGATCGCGCCGATCGCGATGACCGTGTCGTCCAGCGTGATCGTGTGCTGCGCAGGTTTAAGGCCCAGGTCAGCAAGGCGGACCGCGCCGATATCGACGCTGCCACGGGTTTCGCGCCCGGCAATCGCAAGCAGATCAGCGATCTGCACAAGGTCGGCGGCGATATTCACTGGCGCTTTCATCTGCCAGCCGCTGCCGGTTTTCTGCAGCACGATATCGCCACTGTCGGGGTTGTTGAGGCGAATTGTGCGAATGGCGTTCGGATCCAGCGCCGTCAGTGCCGGCTGATGCTCGATAGCCCGCTCGATCTTCGCCTGCTCCTGGCTTTCATCCATCGCCAGCAGGCTGAATAGCCCAGCAGCCGTCCCCAACAGCAACAGGTTGACCGTCGAGAGTTTCATCGGCCGCGTCTCGTTATCGTCTGCGGCGAATCAGCCAGCGGCCGATACCGATGCCGAGCAACAGCAACGGCAGAAGTACCGTGAATCCGATGCCAAACACCCACAACGTCCAAGGTGGCAGGTCGAGCGCGATATCGGGGGCCCGCGGAATGTCGATGTCGATTTGCGCATCACGCGAAGACAACCATTGAATCAGCGTGGTCGCGAATTGGCGGTTGCCGTAACGCGGCAACATCAGATCAGACAGGAAATCGCCGTCGCCGAACACGGCGACGCGCTGGACCCGTGCAGGGCGCGCGTCGTCGGCCGGAATGTTGCGGGTCATCGCCAGCCCGATCGTCAGCGGGCCCGGCTGATCGCCTTCGTCTGGATCAAAGCTGACTTCGCCGTCGAGCCTGCCGGTTTCCAGCCAGGCATCGGCCCCTGTTTCCACAATTGGTGAATAGGTCCAGCCGCCGTTCGCGGCTGCCCGGTTGGCACCATATCGGAGCGCACGTGCGAGCGGATACGAGGTGATGCTGCTGAATGTCGGGATGACATTGTTGGCGGGATAACGGGTTGCGAAGAATTCGACCGGACTCCCACTACCGACTTTCGCGTAACTCGCAAGAATCACTGTTCCATCCAGCCACTCGATACCCAGCACTGCGGAAACCGCTTCCAGAGACGGCGGGCTATCCGGATCGACGAGCCAAAGCAGATTGCCCCCAGCCTCGACGTATTCGCGAATCCTGTCGCGCTCGCTGTCGAGCAAGGACTGCGTTGGGGTTGCGATGACCAGCGCCGAGGCGTTTTCGGGAATCTTCTGTGCGGCGACAAGATTCAGCGGCAGCACCTTGAGTCCTTTTTCGGTGAGCGCTTCCTTCAGCTGTGACAGGTCGTACTGGGTTTCGCCGATCAGCACGTCGAGGCTACGTTCGCCGTGGCCCTGGAGAAACAGCACGTAGCGCTGCTCGGCGTCTGCGAGCCGCTGCAGCACGGCGCTGATGACCGGCTCCGACATCTGAGTCAGAGATTCATGTCGGCCTTGATATTCGACGACCACTTCACCGGCGCGCTTGATGTCGTATTCGCGGGTACGGACCGGGTCGGTACCGGGGTCGATGAATTGAAGCCGTGTGTTGGGCTTGGCGCGCTGATAACGCGCGATGTAGGCCTCGACATCGCGCCGTGTTTCGGAGCCTGGGTAGTCGAAGACCAGGAACAGGATTTCGTCCTGCATCTGGTCGAGTTGGCGCAAGCTCCCGCTCGTCAGCGTGTTTCGATTGCCTGCGGTCCAGTCGTATTCGCGCTTATGAACGACGGAGACGCGTGCGGCGAGCGCGGCGACGACGAGGATCAACACGATGTTGATCGTTCGTTGCACTCGCCGACTGCCCTGTTTGGCCTTGGTCGTAATCACGCGGTCAACCGCGTTCGCTGTCGAGGCGAAGCACCGTCAGCCACAGGAACACGCCGATGAACAAAAGATAGTAGGCAACGTCGGCCGAACTGAAGACGCCACGTTTCAGATTCTCGAAGTGGCCGGTCAACGCGAGATAGCCAAGCATTTCTCCGACAGGCCCGGACTGTGAGCCCAACACCTGCATCAGCCAGAACCCGAGCAGCAGGCCGAAGCCGCCTACTGCGGCAATGGTAGGTTCCCGCGTCAGTGCCGAGACGAACAGCCCAGCGGCCGTGAACGCCATCATCAGTAACGCAAGCCCGAGTAGCCCAGCAGCGATACGTCCAAGATCAAGCTCGGTTCCGACCAGCAACATCAATGGCATCACAGCGATCAGGGCGATCGCGGCGAAGGTGAACACCGTCAGCCCCAGAAACTTGCCGAGGACGATATCGACCAGAGAAGCCGGGGCGGCTAGCAGCAACTGCAGACTGCCTGAACGCCGGTCTTCGGCGAAGGCCCGCATCGTCAGCAGCGGCACGATCATCAGCAGGACCAGTGTGGCGAAGCCGTACAAGCCGTTGCCGATATAGTCGGCAACGCCGGTATAGCGACGCTCGCTGTCTGCGTCTTGCGCGTATTCGATGAGCAGCAGCAAAAAGACGATCCCCAGAATCGCCTGCAAGACTGCAAGGACGGTCCAGGCGAGTGGCGAGACGAAGATCCGTCGCGCCTCGTTACGAGCAATGCTGAGCATGATGGTCATCAGGCGGCTGTGCCCGTCGTCTGGTCGGTGAGGGCATCGTCATCCCGGGCGGTGAGTCTGACGAAGACGTCTTCGAGGGTGCGGAACTCAGCGTGAAGCTCGTTCAGGCCCCAGCCACGGGCAACCGCTGTGTTTGCGATGGCGGCTCTGGGATCCTCGCCGCTGACAACGGCGATTCTTAAACGGCGGTCATCGAGTGCGGTTATTCCATCAATGCCTTGAATTGCCGCCAGTTCATCGAGGTTGGGCGTTCGGGCAAAGCCCACAAGTATGGTGTCGAAGCTTTTGCTGTCGGCAACGGAGAGTGGCTCGTCGTACACAAGACGGCCCTGGCGCATGATCACCACGCGGTGACAAACCGTTTGAATTTCCGCGAGGATGTGGCTGGAAAGGACGATGCCCCGTTCGGATCCAAGGGTTCTAATCAGCCGGCGGATGCCTCGAATTTGGATCGGGTCCAGACCTACGGTCGGCTCGTCGAGAATGACAATGGCTGGCTGATGGAGAATGGCTTGCGCAATGCCGCAGCGTTGCTGATAGCCCTTCGACAAGTTGCCGATTAGCCGCTTCGATAGGGACTGAAGATCACACTCCACCATTGCGCGGTTGACTGCGTTGGGGCGTGCCTTGCGCGGTATCTCTCGAAGCTCCGAGCAGAAGCGTAGATATTCAACCACCGTGAGCTCGGGATAAAGCGGCGGTTGTTCGGGGAGGTAGCCAAGCTGTTGCTTCGCTGCTTTGGGGTTTTCGGCGAGTGAGATTCCGTTGACGGTCACATGACCGTTGCTCGGTGCGAGCACCCCGGCGAGCATTTTCATCGTCGTCGATTTGCCGGCGCCGTTCGCACCCAGCAGCCCGAGGATTTCACCTCTTTTGAGACTTAGGTTGAGATCGTTAACCGCCTGATGAGGCCCATAGCGGCAAGAGAGGCCATGAGCTTCGAGCAAGTTGAGCGGCGTCATGAAACTCTCTCACATCTCGTCGGCTTGGACGTGATGCCGGTCGGTCTGGCGTTATTGGTGGGGCCGTCGGGTTCGGGCATCACTGCTATCCGCTCAGTCATAGAACGCCGGCTCACCCTGCGGTCGACGTCGAAACCGTCGGTAACTCCACCAGTATTGTCCTGGCAGCATGCGTATGCACTGCTCGATACCGGCATTCATTGCGGCGGGGCCACGAAGCGGATCTGCTATTTCCGCAGACGCCTCCAGCACATGGAAGCGGAAGCCTTGCGTCCACGGCAAGCGTTCGGCAACAACATACAGCACCGGCGCGCCGGTGCGTGCAGCAAGCTTGGCGACGAGATCCATGGTGTTGGTTTGGATTCCGAACATCGGGGCAAACAAGGTCCCGGATGCTTCGGGCGGATCGTGATCCGGGAGAATGCCAACCATCTCGCCAGCCTTCAGTGCCGTCAGCAGTGCCTTCACGCCTTTGCCGGATGTAGGTACTGGTGTTACCTCTGCACCACGGGCACGACCGCTTCGGAGCAGAGCGTCGGCATGTCCTTTTTGCGGTTTGTACAGCACGGTCAGTGCGGCGACTTGCGCACAGAAGAAACTAGCCAGTTCCCACGCACCTTGATGCGGTGTCAGCAATATGACGCCTCTGCCGGATGCATGCGCCTGCCGTATTTTCGCAAGTTGATCGGGACTGGTATTGATCCAGCGCTTTCGGCGGCGCAGTGAGCCAAACCAGATCGCCGGGGCTTCGGTGACGGCGTTGGCGCTGGCGAAAAGGCTGTCACGGAGAATCTTCCTGCGGCTTTCCGGCGTTGTTTGCGGCAGGCATCGGGCGAGATGAAGGTCGCTGATTTTCCGGAACTTGTTCGGAATGGCGATCAGTACCAACCCAAGTAACCAGCCGACAAGTCGTGCAATGGCCAGTGGCATACCGCCGAGCAAGCGCATCACGATTTCGAGAAAAGTCCGCATCGTGTGATTATGCGGTCAGCGTTTCAATTTTCTGAAGGGCCATCAAGCGATGATCGGTTTGCTGCAGCGTGTACGAGAGGCGCGCGTTGATGTTGCCGGTATCTGCGTCGCCAGGATTAATGTGGGTTTGCTGGTGTTTGTCGGCGTTCAGCCGAGCGACACCTCGGCCCAACGCAGTCGTCTGCTCGAACGCATCCTCGGCTATCGTGTGTTCGGAGACAGTCGAGATCGAATGAACAAGAGTCTGCGTGATCTTGGCCCCGATGTCGGCGGACTACTGTTGGTGCCGCAATTCACGTTGGCGGCTGACACTGGTCGAGGCATGCGTGCCAGTTTCACGTCTGCTGCTTCACCATCTGATGCCAGGCAACATTTTGAAGGACTCGTCTCCGAAGCATCCGCAACATGGCCAGGGACCTGTGCCGGTGTTTTCGGTGCCGATATGGAGGTGAGTCTGGTCAACGACGGACCTGTGACGTTTTGGCTGGAGGCGTAGGGTGCGGCTGAGAGGTGCAGTCGCTGGGGGAAATCTCAGCTGCGGGTTTGCCGAGATCATTGCGCCGCACGAGCAATAAAAAACCCCAGATCGTGTTATCGATCTGGGGTTTTC
>JAPLSB010000022.1 GCA_026398875.1 Gammaproteobacteria bacterium
GCTTGACCTGGTAGAAGTCTCGCCGAATGCAGATCCACCGGTCTGCAAGATCATGGATTACGGCAAGTACATCTATCAGAAGGACAAGCAGCAGCAGGCGGCCCGGAAGAAGCAGAAGCAGATCCAGGTCAAGGAAGTGAAGTTCCGGCCGACCACCGAGGAAGGCGACTTCCAGACCAAGCTGAAGCATTGCAAGGAATTCCTCGAGGAAGGCGACAAGGTGAAGATCGTGATCCGCTACAAGGGTCGCGAACTTGCCCACCAGGAACTGGGCTTCAGGCTGATTGACCGCCTCAAGGCCGAACTGGACGAATTGGCGCTGGTCGAGCAGCACCCGAAGCTCGAAGGCAAGCAGGCCATCATGGTGATGGGCCCGCGGAAGCACTAAGCACACTGCAAAGTCATCCTTGCGGTGGATGACTGAAACACCAACACATTGGAGCCGTAGAAATGCCGAAGCTGAAGACCAACAAGGGCGCCGCCAAGCGCTTTTCCCGCACCGCGAAAGGCGGCTTCAAGCGCTCCAGCGCGTTTAAGCGCCACATCCTGACCAAGAAATCGCCCAAGCGCATCCGCGACCTGCGTGGGCCGACGATGGTGCATGCCTCGGACAACAAGGAAGTCCGTCAGCTGCTCCCGTACGCCTGAACCCTCGGTTCACTGGCGTCACCCAGTAGTAGAAGCGTCGCTTACATAGAAGATTCGCTCAGCGAACAAGACAATCGAAAGGTAATTACCGATGGCACGAGTCAAACGCGGCGTAACCGCCCGCGCACGTCACAAGAAGTTGCTGAAGAAGGCCAAGGGCTACTACGGCGCCCGCGGCCGCGTCTACCGCGCTGCCAAGCAGCAGGTCATCAAGTCGGGCCAGTACGCCTACCGCGATCGCCGGGTCAAGAAGCGCGAGTTCCGCGCACTCTGGATCCAGCGTATCAACGCTGCTGCGAATGAACTGGGTCTGTCGTATTCGAAGTTCATCCACGGTCTGTCGCTGGCGGAAATCCAGGTCGACCGCAAGATGCTTTCGGACATCGCGATCCATGACAAGCCGGCGTTCGCCAAGCTTGTCGAGCAGGCGAAGGCCAAGCTCGCCGCCTAAGCTGTCCGGCTGCAAAAACGGGGGAGCGGCGTCTTTCGCCTCTCCCCTTTTTTGTGCCTTCGAATTGCCCTTTCGAATTCCCGAGTTCCGTTGCCATGAACGAGACTTCCACACCCAACCTCGACGCACTGCTGACTGGCGCGCAGGCCGATATCGCCGCCGCAGCCGATCCGCGTGCAATCGAAACGCTGCGCGTCGATTTGCTCGGCAAGAAAGGCCGAGTCACCGATCTGCTGAAGAGCCTTGGCGCAATGCCGCACGAGCAGCGCAAGGCGTTCGGCGAGCAGATCAACAAGGTCAAGGAGCAGTTGTCCGCCGAGCTCGAGTCGCGCGCCCGGGCAATCGCCGACGCTGAACTCGAACGCCGACTCGCTTCAGAAACCATCGATGTCACCCTGCCCGGCCGCGGCGAACCGGCCGGCGCCCTGCACCCGGTGTCGCGCACCATTCGTCGCATCGAGCAGATCTTCAACTCGATGGGCTTCGAGTCGGTCCAGGGGCCGGAAATCGAGGACGACTGGCACAACTTCCAGGCGCTGAACATTCCCGAATCGCACCCCGCACGGGCGATGCAGGACACCTTCTACGCGTTGAACGGCGCGCGCCTGCTGCGCACCCACACCAGCCCGGTGCAAGTGCGGACGATGCTGGATCGCAAGCCGCCGATCCGCATCATCTGCCCGGGTCGCGTCTACCGCGTCGATTTCGATCGCACCCACAGCCCGATGTTCCATCAGGTCGAAGGCCTTTATGTGGCCGAGAACGTGGGACTTGCGGACCTGAAGCACGACCTGACCACGTTCCTCAAGCTGTTCTTCGAACGCGATGTCGAGGCGCTATTCCGGCCGTCGTACTTCCCGTTCGTCGAACCGGGCGCCGATGTCCACATCCGCTGGGGCGATCCCGAGAAAGGCACCCGCTGGCTGGAAGTGCTCGGCTGCGGCGTGATCCATCCGAACGTGCTGGCCGCCGTCGGTATCGATCCGGAGCGCTACACCGGCTACGCCTTCGGCATGGGCGTGGAACGCCTGACGATGCTGCGCTACGGCGTCGACGATCTGCGCCTGTTCTTCAACAACGATCTGCGGTTTCTGGAGCAGTTCAAGTGAAGCTTTCCGAAAACTGGCTGCGCGAGTGGGTCAACCCGCAGGCCACCGCCGCCGAACTGGCGCACAAGCTGAACATGGCCGGCCTAGAGGCCGAAGCCGAGCCGATGCTGGCCGTGCTGCCGAAAGGCATCGTCGTCGGCAAGATTCTCAGCACCACGCCGCACCCGCAGGCGGATCGCCTGCGCGTCTGCGAAGTCGATGCCGGCACCGGAGAAGTGCTGCAGATTGTCTGCGGCGCCGCGAACGCCCGTCCGGGCATCCTGATTCCAGCGGCGCTGCCGGGTGCCGTGCTTCCCAACGGCACCCAGGTCGGCAAGGCGGCACTGCGCGGTGTCGAATCGAGCGGCATGCTCTGCTCGGCCTCCGAACTGGGGCTGGTCGAGAAGTCCGACGGCCTGCTCGAACTCGACCTGACGGCCAAGCCGGGCACACCGATCGAACAGCATCTCGGACTGGTCGACAACACTGTCGTGCTGGAACTGACGCCCAATCGCGGCGACTGTCTCAGCATCTCCGGCCTCGCCCGCGAAACGGCTGCGCTGTACGGCATTCCGGTCAATGTGCCGCGCATCAAGCCCGCCGTGGTCGAATCGGAGGGACGCATTGGTGTTGTCGTCGACGACCCGGCAGGCTGCCCGCACTACGTCGGCCGCGTCGTCGAAGGCCTGAACGCAGCGGCGCGGACCCCGGACTGGATGAGCGAGCGTCTGCGCCGTTCCGGCATCCGTACGATCCATCCGGTGGTCGATATCACCAACTACGTGCTGCTCGAACTCGGCCAGCCGATGCACGGATTCGACGCCGAGAAACTGAAAGGCGCGATTCGCGTCCGCCGCGCCAAGGTCGGCGAGCAACTGAAGCTGCTCAACGAGCAGACCGTCACGCTCGATCCGCGCGACCTGCTGATCACCGATGGCAGCGGGCCACTGGTCCTTGCCGGCATCATGGGCGGCGAAGCGTCCGGCTGCTCGTCGACCACGACCTCGATCTTTCTCGAAGCGGCCTGCTTCGAGCCGGTGTCGATCGCGACCTCCGGCCGTCGCCACAAGCTGCTGTCCGACTCGCGCTATCGATTCGAGCGCGGTGTCGACCCGGCGCTGCAGCGGCAGGCACTTGAACGGGCAACGGCGCTGGTGCAGGACATCTGCGGTGGCAAGGCTGGCCCGATCGTCGAAGTCGGCACCGCGCCCCACCATGTTGCCGACATCACGCTGCGCCATTCGCAGGTCAATCGGCTGCTGGGCTGCGAGATTCCTGCCGACACCATCGTGCGGTTGCTGAAGAGCCTCGGCATGGCGGTGGCGCCGACTGCGGCCAGCACCTGGAAGGTCACGGTGCCGCCGCATCGCTACGACCTGCGGATCGAAGCGGATCTGGTCGAGGAAGTGGGGCGTCTGTACGGCTACGACAACATTTCGCCGCGTGCCTACGCTGCGGAACTGGCGCCGTTTTCGGCAGCGGAAACGGTGCGCCAGCTCGACCGCGTCAAGGACACGCTGATTGCCCGCGGCTATCAGGAAGTCGTCACCTACAGCTTTGTCGATCCGAAGCTGCAGGCGCAGCTGGATCCGGAAACGCCGGGCGTGATGCTCGACAATCCGATCGCCGAAACAATGGCGGTGATGCGCACCACGATCTGGAGCGGCCTGATCCCGACCTGGCAGTACAACCGCCAGCGACAGCAGAAACGCGCCCGGCTGTTCGAAGCCGGCGCGGTCTATACGCTGGACGGCGAGACCAATCGCGAGCAGGCCAAGCTGGCCGGCCTGATCGCCGGCTCGGCACTGCCTGAGCAATGGGGCGCTGCCGGGCGGCCAGTCGATTTCTTCGATGCCAAGGCCGATCTGGACGCGTTGTTCGGAACATCGCTGCGCTACGAGCCGGCGCGTCATCCAGCGCTGCATCCCGGGCGCACGGCACGCGTCGTTCGCAACGGAGCGGCCGTTGGCTGGCTCGGCGCCTTGCATCCGAAGCTGGCAGAGACACTCGATATCGCCGATTCGCTGTACCTGTTCGAAATGGATTGGGACGCTGTCCGCGATCTCGCTCTGCCAACGCCGGAAGCGGTGTCGGAGTTCCCGTCGTCCCGCCGCGACCTTGCATTCGTCGTCGCTGAGGACGTCTCCGCCGGCGCGCTGGCCGAGGTCATCCGCGCGTCAGCCGGGCCCTTGCTGAAGACCCTGCAGACCTTCGACGTGTACCGCGGCGCGGGGCTCCCCGCGGGATGCAAAAGCATCGCTTTCGGCTTGATTTTTCAGGACTATTCACGCACGCTGAATCTTGAAGAAGTCGACGCCGCCGCGCATTCCGTTGCCGCCAGCGTTCATGCCCGACTGGGTGGTTTGGTAAGAGACTGACAATCGTGGCGTTGACCAAAGCCGAATTGGCCGAAGCCCTGTTCGAGGAACTGGGCCTGAACAAACGCGAAGCAAAGGAATTCGTCGATTACTTCTTCGAAGAAGTGCGCGAACGTCTGGAGCACGGCGAGGAAGTGAAGCTGTCTGGCTTCGGCAACTTCGAACTGCGGGACAAGAGCCAGCGGCCGGGGCGCAACCCCAAGACCGGCGAAGAAATCCCGATCTCTGCTCGCCGGGTGGTCACCTTCCGGCCCGGCCAGAAGCTGCGTCTGCGAGTCAGCGTCGATGAAGACAACGCATAAGCTCGCGCCGCTTCCTGAGATTCCGGGCAAACGTTACTTCGCAATCGGCGAAGTCAGCGATCTCTGCGGCGTGAAGGCGCATGTTCTTCGTTACTGGGAGCAAGAGTTCCCGCAGCTGAAACCCGCCAAGCGCCGCGGCAACCGCCGCTATTACCAGCAGGGCGACGTCGAGATGGTTCGACGGATTCGCAGCCTGCTGTACGAGCATGGCTACACGATTGGCGCGGCGCGACTGCGCTTGAAGGATGCCGCTCGCGTCGACGTGACCGAAGATCTCGCCGCTCCAACGGCGGCCGTCCCGGAATCGATGTCCCGTCAACATCGCGAACTCCGCGACATCCGGCTGGAGTTGCAGTCGCTGCTCGATCGCTGGCCGTTTTGATGGTTCGGCCAAGCTCGCGGGATTCTGTCCCTGCAGCTACAATCTTCACTCACGGGGCGTAGCGCAGTCTGGTAGCGCACTTGCCTGGGGGGCAAGTGGTCGCAGGTTCAAATCCTGTCGCCCCGACCACCTTTGTCAAAAACGAAAACGGCCGCTTCGCAGCGGCCGTTTTCGTTGGTGAAGCATTCGTTGCCGTGTGCGCACCGGTCAGCAAACCGGGGAGGCGCTGCACGACAACAAACTGGCCTCGATCCATTTCACTTGCAGGCGCCGGCGACAGGCTGTCGCCGACGCCTGCTGGTCGATCAGCGCGTCAAGTCGCTCTTGATCGCCTTCAGCACGGCAGCGACTTCGCGCGGCAGCGACTGGGCCAACTGATCGAGCACGTCGAGCTTCTGCTTGAGATCCGCCACCGGCGCAAAGCGGCTGGCGATTGCAGCCAGTGCACCACTCAGGTTGCCCGAGTCCGCAGTGGCTGGCGCAGCGGCCTTGCGACCACGCTTGCCGGCGGACTTCGACGGCGCAGCGGCCTTGTTCTTCGATCCCTTCTT
The DNA here is from genome assembly GCA_026398875.1 of Gammaproteobacteria bacterium. Lineage (GTDB taxonomy): Bacteria > Pseudomonadota > Gammaproteobacteria > Nevskiales > Nevskiaceae > Nevskia. The sequence goes on from JAPLSB010000022.1 coordinate 5,801, forward strand.
GCGCCCGCGCCGCGGTGCCTCGGCAAGCGCAACGGCCGCCGCCGAATCAGCAAGCCGATAGATCACGTTGCGACCTGCGCGCTCCGTTTCCACCAAGCCCTGATCCTTCAGCTTCTTCAGATTGAGGAATGCGGCAGCGCTCGAGAAGCCTCCGTCATTGATCAACTCTGCAGTCGATTTCGGACCGACGCCGAGCAGGCTGAGGATCTTGGCGCTGACGCCGCTGACGCGGGTGCCAGTACTGGCTTCGTGGTTTTCAGAGTCGGCCATGGAGTTCTTCTTGGGAGGTGAAGTTGGAATTCTACACGTCTAACCGATTTGTCCAATGTTGGGCAGCCCCCAGCCCATATTTCTCGCTGATCATCGGCCGCTATCAACTGATCAGTGCCGACGCGCTCGGTGGAGACCATGTTGACCGCCGATTCCGATCGCATGGCGACACATTCAAATCCTTGGGGCTCTGTGCGGCGGCGCACCCGGAAGCGATGGAGATGTCCAGAGGCGCTGAGTAGACGTGTGCATCGCTGGCAGTTCTGGCCGCCGTGGACCGCTCCGCCCGACCGGACAACAGCCGATATCACCGATCGCGAACAACTAGGCTGCGCGTGGAAGAAGCATAGGTCCGAGGTAGTACGCCGTCAGCAGCAGTGCAGTGACGGCGATCAGCCAACCCTCGATGATCCGCCGCCACAGTGGCGGCGCATGGCGCAACTCCATGAAATCGAGCACCACGAGTCGTGCCTTGATCCATGTGATGCCAAAGGTCACCGCACCAGCAGCAAGCCCAATCCCCCCTTCGACGCCGACCCAGAACGTGGTTGCCGTTGCCAGCACCAGGATCAGCCAGGTGCGATGCGGGTTCTGCAGGATGGCCGGCATCGTCGTGATCAACGCAGCAGGTAAAGCAGTGGAAACAGGAAAATCCAGAGCAGATCGACCAGATGCCAGAAGCTGGCGCCCGATTCGATGCCGCGCATGTTGCCGCTGTGATAGCGACCGTTGCGGGCATTGCTCCAGAGCACGATCAGCACCACGGTCCCGCCAACGACATGACCGAGATGGATCATCGTCAGCGCAAAGTAGAAATTGAAGAAGGTATCGGTATTCAGCGAGATGCCGGCAGCGAACTTGGCTGAATACTCGAAGTACTTGATCACCATGAAGCCGAACCCGAGCACGATCGCACCCGCCAGATAGCGCGGTACGACCTGAGGCCGATCGGCGCGCGCCGCGCGCACGGCACTGACAACCGCCCATGAACTCGTCAGCAGCAGCAGCGTATTGATGACACCCAGCGAGCGGTCCAGCGTTCGTTGCGAGGCATCGAACACGGCTGGCTCCATCGCGCGATAGCCCACGTAGGCCACGAAGAACATGCCGAAGGTCAACAGCTCGGCAAGGATCAGGAACCACAGATCGGGGTCACCGGGCAGATGACGTCCGGCCTTGTCAGTATCCAAGGCTGGCGCAGTCAGTTCGATGGGCATGTCGCGTTCATTCCAGACATCGGTTCCGGCGCTCGCTGGCGCGGACCAGCTTGGTCCGCGCCAGCGAAACGCCACGATTACCGGATCAGGCCGTGGCGAGGCGACCTGCCGCTGCCGGCTCGGCAACGCTCATCCGGCGACGGATTTCCTTGATCATGAAGACGCTGGCGGTGGAGTACCAGCACAGCCAGCAGAAGTACGGGAAGTAGAAGCTCAGCACACCGCTCCATGCGAACGGACCATCCTTCATCACGCCCGTCAGGCTGGCCGGGAAGAAACTGATGCCGCACCAGATCGTCAGGTAGCAGACCCACCGCGGAAACAGCGGCACCTTGCTCTTGTCCGCGAGGCCGACCAGCGCAGCGGCGACCATCTGCAGCGTCGTGCAGGCGTACTGCAGATCGATGCACAGCCAGCCGGTATCGGTCATCAGCTGGAAGGTTTCGGGGCTCGCTTCCGGGCGGAAGGCGGCAACAGCCCAGAACATGGCGCTGAACGACACCACCATCACCGTCAGCGCGCCTCCAATCAGCTGCAGATACGACAGGATCGGCATGTTCTTGCCTTCGATGCGTGACATCTGGCCCGCCAGCACGCAGCTCCATGGCATGTAGAGACAGACCGTGATCATCGAGATGATGAAACCAAGGCGAATTTCACCGAGGTTGTCGAGATAGCGCGTCTTCAGCACTTCCGGCGCCAGTGACGGCGATGGATTCGGGAAGTTATGGCCGAACCCGAGCCAGAAGATGATGAAGGTGATGACGAACGCCGGACCGCACCAGGCGCTGATCAGTTGATACCGCAAGCTGGTTTTCTCATCCATTTCTCGCACCCTGCTGTAGAGTCGATCGCTGTCGACGTTGGTTATTGATGGGGACCGCGCTGCATCGTCAAGCCGCCGAACTCATCGCGCGCGCACTGTTGTCGAGCGACACGATCAGCTTGCGCAGCAGCCGATCGAGCAGACGAAACTCTTCGTTGCTCAAGCCCGAGAACGCGCGCTCCAGTGGCTCGACCATCCTGGGCACGATCTCGCGGACGCGCTTGCGGCCAGCGGCGGTGATCGCGATCTCATGGCGCCGTGCGTCGCGCGCGTGCACGCTGCGCGTCACCAGTCCGTCCTGCACCAGCTCTTCGACGATCCGCGTGGTGTTCGCGCGACTGGTGCCGATCATTTCGCTGAGCTCGCTGGGGGCTGCCATGCCCTTCTCGCTGGCCACCAGCAGGCACAGCGCGTGGAAGGCGTGCTCGCTGGTGCCCAGCGAACGGAATACCGGCTCGAAGAAGTTGCCCATTCCGAAGGCACTGATGCGGATCAGGCGAACCATGACCGTCGGCGCCATCGGCATGTCGGGCAAGGCCCGCGTCATGCGCGGCGTGCTCGATTCGACAGCGGACAGGCGCTCGATACCCTTCATGTGATCTACCGATAGTTCAGCGGTGAACTATATGGTCAGCGCATAGGCTGCTGAATGCAAGCAGTTTTGACGAACGCCGGACTTGCCGCCGCTTCAGCCCTTCAGCAGCTTCTTGGCCAGACTCCAGCGATGCACCTCGCTCGGGCCGTCGTAGATCCGGAACGGGCGGATGTCTCGGAAGATCCGTTCGACGATCGTTTCGCCAGTCACGCCGCTGCCGCCGAGCACCTGCACGCTGCGATCGACGACTGCCCAGGTCTTCTCCGAGCAGATCACCTTGGCGCGGCTCGATTCGAAGTTGGCGCGCGCCGCCCCGCCCTCTTCACGGTCGAGGATGTCGGCGCAGTAGAGGATCGCCATTCGCGCCAGATGCAGATCCATGTCGTTGTCGGCAAGCATGAAGCCGACCCCTTCGTGATCGCCGAGCCGCTTTCCGAACGCCTGCCGACGGCGCGCATAGTCCAGCGCCACGTCATGGGCGCGCCGGGCAGCGCCGAGCCAGCGCATGCAATGCGTCAGTCGCGCCGGGGCCAAGCGGATCTGCGCGTAGCGAAAGCCTTCGCCGAGCTCGCCAAGCACGTCCTCCGCCGGCACCCGCAGGTCGCAGAACCGCACCACGCAATGACCGCCGGCGAAGCAGCGGTCGAGCGAGTCCATGGTTCGCTCGATCTCGATGCCCGGGCGATCCATATCGGCCAGGAACATCGTCGCCCGACCATCCTCGAGCCGCGCCATGATGATCGCGAAAGCCGCACCTTCGGCACCGGTGATGAACCACTTGGTGCCATTGATGACGTAGTCGCCGCCATCGCGGACCGCGGTGGTCATCAGCATCGATGGATCGGAGCCGGCACCCGGTGCCGGCTCGGTCATCGCGAAACAGGAACGTGTCCGACCGGCCACCAGCGGCGCCAGCCAGCGCATCTTCTGCGCCTCGGTGGCCACCACTTCCATCAGGTGGATGTTGCCCTCGTCCGGCGCATGGATGTTCATCGCCACCGGACCCAGCGGCGAATAGCCGGCTTCCTCGAAGACGATGGCCTTCTCGATGTGGTTCAGGTGCAGGCCGCCGAGGGCCTTCGAGGCATGGACGGTCAGCAGGCCGGCATCGCGAGCGCGGGCGAGCAGTTCGGCACGCAGGTCTTCGCTCGGACCGTGGTCGGTCTGGCGCGCATCGCGCTCGTACGGCATCACCTCGTCGGCGATGAAACGACGGGTACGTGCCCGCAAGTCGAGCAGCGCGGGAGTCAGCTGGAAATTCATGATCGCGGGGTCCGGTCGGTGCGGCGGCAACGATAGCGCGCAGCAGCGACACGGACCATGGATCGGGTGCCGGCCCTCGGCGCACTCAGCGCGCGATCAAGGTCTCCACTGCCGGCAGTGCGGCTGCCGGGCCTTCCCAGCCCTGCAGCGCAACCCAGGCCCGTTCGCGCAGCAACTGTGCCTCGGCATGGGTCATCACGGTGGTATTGATGCTGCGCAATGCCGCTGCATCGGCGGTCGTCGCCGCTGCCGTGATCAGCGCGCCGACCCGCTCGCGCAGCAGGCTGTTCGCCGCTTCGATCTCGGCTGGCTCGGCGCCGGCGCGCGCCAGAAGCGCCCGCGCGTCGGCGGCGGCCTCGGTCAGGGCCTGGCGTGCTGCAGCGGCTTCCGTGATGGTCGCCGCCTGCGTCAGCAGTTGATCAGACAGCGCGACATAGCTGACGAGTTCATGGCGGTCATAGCGGTACTGCAGCGGCAGCCGCTGCGCCATCAGATGCAGCATGCCGACCACTAGCTGCCCCTGCTCCAGGGCCAGCTTGTTGGCCGGATCGACGGCCGGCAGCACCACATCGGTCAGCGACTTGATCAGCGCCGGAATCTGGAACGAAGGACGCAGTTCCATCAGAGCACCTCCGCCATCTGGCTGCGCAGCTCGTCGAGCAGCGAGTAGGCAATGCCGGTGATCCATGCCACCAGCACGTCCTGGTGGGTCTTGCCGTTGCGCGGTGCGCGGTAGCCGGTGGCCAGCACGATCGCGACCGCCTTGTAGTTGTTGAAGATGTCGTAGTAGCGCATGCGCAGCGGATCGACCTTCAGACCGGAAGCCTGCTCGTAACGGGCAACGAAATCAGCCATCGGCAGGAAGCCGCCGATCAGGAAGGTCTTGCCGTCCTCGGCCAGATGCCCGAACGGGCGCTTGGCGCACCACGATAGGTCCTCGTGACGATCGCCGAGATAGGCCAGCTCCCAGTCCAGCCAGGCGCTGATCTGCAGATCGTCCTCGGTGTACAGGAAATTGCCGAGCCGGTAGTCGCCGTGGATCACCGAGACATGATCGACCGGCGGCATGTTCCGGCGCAGCCAGGCCATCGTCAGCCGCATCAGCGGCACATCTTCATTGGCATCCTCTTCCCAGACCCGCTCCCAGTGGTTCAGCGCCCATTCCAGCGCCTGTGTGCCGGGCGCCGGCCGGTCGTAGGCGGACAGGTCCGCACGCTGCCAGTCGAAGCGATGCGTGGCGGCCAGGTGATCGACGAATTGCTGGCCCAGCGTTTCACGGACCTGTGGCGGCATGAAGGTACCGACACCGGAGACGCCGCTGCTGGAGGCCGACGGCTTGGTCACGCCTTCAGCGAAGCCGTAGACGATTGCCGGGTACGGCAGATATTCGCCACGCGCGTCGATCCAGTAGGTCGGCGGCACCGGCACCACGCCTTCCAATGCCTTGATGATCTGGAACTCGCGCAGCCGACTGGTTTCGGTGATTGCCTCGGATGGCTCCATGCGCAGCACCAGCGGCGTCGACACCGCGCCGGCACCGGGCGGCGTCCAGTCGAGCGTGAACGCCATCTGCAGCTTCGACGCGCCACCGGACAGCCAGCGGCAGTCGCGCACCGTGAACGGTGTCGCAAGCTGCGTCTTCAGCAGCGCTTCGGTGCCGGCCTGCAACTGCGCCAGGCTCACCGGCGCGTAGGGCGGTCCGGCGCGGCGTTCGAGCTTGCGGGTCAGCACCCGGTCGATCTCGGCCTCGCACGGGAAGCGCCGCCGCAACTCGGCGATCCACTCGGGAGACGGACGGTTCTTGTCCAGCACTGCGGCCATTGCTGCGCTCCTCGTTCTTGTTGTCGATGCCGCTTGCGCCGCTAGCAGCGCGCCCGGATCGCGTCACGATGGCGAGTCAGGTAGGCGCGGCTCAGCCCGAGCTGCTGCACGCCGTAACCCAGCTCGCCATCGCAGTTCACGCGCATCAGGCTCTGCACGTAGCTGTTCGATGGATAGGGCGCCCAGTAGCAGGCGTTGAGCGCCGAGTAGCTCATGCGCAGGTGCTTGCCGCGAACATCGACCACCTCCAGCTCGCCGCCCATGGGCACCGCCTTGCGGTACTGCTGCGTACCGCGCGCCTCACGAATGCCGTAGGTCGCGCCGTCCTCCATCACGTAGCCGCTGACCAGCTTGCCGAAGTCGTTGGTTCGGGCCAGGTCGTGAGCAACGAACAGATGTGCGGTCAGCCGCTCGCCGAAGCTCGCGTGCCACCAGATCACCGAACTGTTGTCGCGTTCCGGCCGCGTGCCCCAGCTGCGATCACCGGTATCGACGCAGTCGACGTCGTGATGCTGGCCGCGCACGGTCAGGCGGCCCTTGATCCGGTAGGTCACGTCGTAATGGCCGGACCACGCGGTATCCCAGGCGCCGCCATGACGGGCAGCAGCCAGCGGGTCCTGCGCAGGATCATTGAGGTCGTAGGGCTCGTGCAGCGCGACGAAATCCAGCTCGAAGCGGGTGTCGTCGATCCCTTCGTAGCGGACGCGGTAATGCTTCACCGGATCAACCGCCGTGATCGTCAGCCCGTTCGGCAGCGTGAAGTCGAGCAGCGACTTCGGACACGGCAGATGCTGCTGGTTGTCGATGTACAGCTGCTCTTCCCAGAGATCGGTGATCCGGTCGTGCAGCGAAATGTCGCAGGCGCAGACGCCGAGCATCGGCCGGGTGACCACGTAGACGATGCCGCCAATCGTCGTGCCCGGCACATGGAACGGCAGCGCAATCGTTTCCACCCATTGCCAGTGGGAATCCGGCCGGAAATGGAACTCGGCATCCTGCGGCTTGATCATCGGCCCGTCTCCTGTGCGACGACGCGACGGCGTTCCGTTCAGCCTTGCAGCGAGGCCATGTAAGCGAGGTAGTCGGTCGGCCACATGAATTCGGACCAGCCGACCGCTGCCTCGCCATCGATCGTGCAGCGCATTGCGCCTTCGACCAGCGAGCAGGTCGGCACCGGCGGCATCACCAGCGTGGCGAAGTACTCGCCTTCAACCCGCAGCTTGCGGCCGATGCTGTCGGTGACGGTCGCCGACAGGGTCTTCTGGTGATAGCGGGCATCGGTCGTGAAGTCGACGGCGACATCGACCACTTCAGCAAACAGACCATCGCGATTGACGTAGCCGCGCAGCTCGCTGCGGCCACCGATCTCGATCTTCCAGAAGTGCAGCTGGGTGCCGGCGTTATAGGCATGCAGCCACTTCCAGTGCTGCGGCTGCGCCCAGTCGCGGGTGCCCCAGGAATGGTCGCGCGCGCACAGCGTGTCGAACGGAAGCCGCCGGCCATCGACGGTGATCGTGCCGCGGATGCGGCCCGCCTGTTCAAGGCGATCGGTCGCCGCGAAGCGCGGGCAGCCGTCCGGATGGAAGCTGTACGCGTAGGCCGGCTGCACCGCCTCGTAGGCGGCTTCGATGGTGACGCGCGCGGTCGACACCTTGAAGCGCGCGGTCTTCATCTGCAGGTCCTGCGACAGATACAGGTTGCCGACCTGCCAGTCGTCGAAGTTCTTTTCCGGCCCCATCGGCAGGCCATCGACCGCTTCGAACACCGGCGTGGCACCGATGCCCGGACCGTAGGCCGCGAGTGCCGATCCGGCGAGGTTGTCCTTGGTCACCCAGGTGTAGACGAACGCGGCGATGCCATGCTCGGGCAGCGCGATCACGTAGGGGATCGATTCCCGCTCCAACGGCAGGTCGCGCAGCTTGTGGCGGCCGTCGTTGCTCGGGTCGAGGACAGGCAGAACGCGGGGCTGGGCAGGCATCGTCATGGTCGGGCTCTCGGCAGGAAGGAGGGGAGGCGTACGGGTTTCAGCGGGCCAGCAGGTCGGCAAGCGGCGGGACCGCTTTCGGGTCGGGTTCCCAGCCCTGCATCAGCAGCATCGAACGCTCGCGCAGCAGCTGTTGCTTGGACATCGCCAGCACCGCCGTCTGCACCGTGGCCTGGCTGGCGGTATCGCCATCGCGATGGACTTCGGTGACCAGCACGCCAGTCGCGGCGCGCATCGCGCGCACAGCGGCCTCGACATCGGCCGGCGAACTGCGGGCAGCATCAAGGGTGCGGCCGGCCGCGAGCGTCGCATCGTCGAGTGCGGCAACGGCCGCCTGCGTGCCGGCCCCGCCTTGCGCGGCGTTCGCCAGTTCCCCGCTGGTCGCGATCAGCCGAGCGAGTTCGTCGCAGTCGAACGCGAACTGCACCGGCAACTGCTGCGCCAGCAGCGTCAGCAGGCCGATCGCCAGCTTGCCCTGCTCAAGCGCAAGCCGGTTATCCGGATCGATCGCCGGCAGCACAACATCACCGAGAGCCTTGATCACGGCCTGCAGCTGGATCTGCGGTCTCATCTGCATGTCAGCTTCCTTGCTCGATCAGGCTGCGCATCTCGTCGAGCAGCATCGGCCCGATTCCGATCAGCCAGGTGACCAGCACGTCCTGATGCGTCTTGCCGCCGCTGGCAGCACGGTAACCCGTGGCCAGACTTAAGCAGGCCATCATGTAAGCGTTGTAGACCTTGTACCAATGCAGCGTCTGCGGGTTGACCGTCAGGCCGGTGGCCTGCTCGTAACCGGCGATGAACTCGGCTTCCGGCAGCAGGCCGGAGGTCAGGAATGTGGTGCCGTCCTCGGCCAGCGAGCCGAATGCGCGGCTGGTGGTCCAGGCGAGATCCTGATGGCGATCGCCGATGCGGCCCAGCTCCCAGTCCAGCCATGCACTGATCTGTGCGTCGGGCTCGGTGAACAGGAAGTTGCCGAGCCGGTAGTCGGAGTGAACGATCACCGCGCGGTCGAGCACCGGCAGGTGGGCGCGCAGCCATGCTGCGGCAAGACGCATCAGCGGTACGTCCTCGTCGGAATCCTCTTCCCAGACGCGTTCCCACCAGTTCAGGCCCCACTCGGCGCACTGCGTGCTGCCCACCGCAGGGATGTCGAAGGCATCGAGCCCGCGGCCGGTGAAATCGGTCGTGTGGATCTTCGCCAGATGGGCAACGAACTGCGGTGCCAGCTGCTTGCGCAGCGCGGCCGGCAGCTGCGTGCCGAGGCCGCTGACACCACTGGCCGCCGCACTCGGCTTGGTGACGCCGGGCACGTAGCCGTAGATCAATGCCGGGTATGGCAGGTACTCGCCTTCCGAATCGCACCAGTAGACCGGCGGCACCGGCACGATGCCCGCCATCGCGCGAATCAGCTGGAATTCCCGCTTGCGGCTGGTTTCGACGATCGACTCGCTGGGCTCCATGCGCAGCACCATGGCCGTGCACGACAGGCCGTCCTGCGGGTGCTGCCATTCAAGCGTGTAGGCCATCTGCAGCTTCGACGCACCGCCGGACAGCCAGCGGGCATCGCGCAGTTCGTACGGCGTGCTCAGCTCGGCATCGAGCAGCGCGCGCACGCCGTCGACCAGCGTGTCCAGCGCCAGCGGCTTGAAGCCGGGCCCGGCGCGACGCTGCAGCTTGCGCGTCAACACGCGATCGATCTCGCGCTCGGTCGGAAAGCGCTGGCGCAGTTCGCCGATCCAGGCCGCTGTGGGCTGGCGCTTGTCGGGGTGCATCGAAGACTCCTCGTTTGCCGCGATTGCCCGTCGCCGGGTCAGTGACACCCTCTGCAAGCCGCGCGGACGCTGCGGGCGGGGTGTCTGCGGAAATCATCAGCCACGATTTGACACGATGTCAATTTTCGCTAGACAGAATGACAATATCGGCCAAACTGTCCATCCGGCGAACCGCGATGGCTTCGCAGCATTCAACCCGAACTTCCAGCAGGCCCCGAGATGGCGCAGATCGCCCCCCGCCCGACCCGACGCACGCGCGCCAGACTCGGCGACCAGCCGAAGCCGTCGATCGAAGACCGGCTGCTGGCCGCGATGGAACGGCTGCTGGACCAGGGCCACCGTTTTGCCGCACTCAGTGTCGAACAGCTGACCGGCGAAGCCGGCATCGCCCGCGGCACGTTCTATCTGCACTTCCGCGACAAGGGCGAACTGGTGGCTCGGCTGATGAGCCAGGTCACCGAGGAAATCATCGCCTCGACCGGCACCTGGATGAGCGACGCTCACGCTGCCCGTCCTCCGGAACTGCAGCAGGCGCTGGTCGGCATGGTGGCCACGTTCAAGAAGCATCAGGCGATCCTGGCCGCCGTCAACGACACCGCGCCGTACGACCAGACCGTCGCCAGCCTGTACAAGACCATGGTCGATCGCATCTGCGCGCAGAGCCGTGTGTCGCTCGGCATCATCCAGAACAAGGGCCTGAGCCGGCCCGGCGCGACCGACGATGTCGCCGAAGTGTTGAGCTGGATGATCGTCATGTACTGCGCGCGTTTCGTTGGCGAGCGCAATGGCCCGGACCTTGCGCGTCTCGCCGAATCGCTGGGCTACATCAGCGCCAGCACCGCCTTCGCCGATGGGGCGTGACCCGGCGCACACCGGCAATCGCGTCTTCGCGACCGATCAAGGCGGACCGTCTCGCGGGCATGGTTGGCAGTGATAACGTCCGTCGTGCGAAGACCGCGCCGCGGCAGCCTCCGACCTTCCCGTTGATGAATCGACTCTCGCGCTTCCGCGCCGCCGAACCGTGCTGATCCACACGCCCTTCCATGCGCTGCCGGTGAACCTGCACGGCCGCGATTTCGTCGTCGGCGATGTGCACGGTCACGCCCCGCTGCTCGACTGTCTTCTGCATGCCGTCAAGTTCGACAGTGCCTGCGATCGCCTGATCGCGCTCGGCGATCTGATCGACCGCGGCCCGGACAGTCTCGACCTGCTGCTGAGAGTCGAGAAGCTGCCGTGGTTCTACTCGCTCAGAGGCAACCACGAGGCGATGCTCAAGGACTCGATGAGCAGCGTGATGTCGGCCCTGCTCTGGTACCGCAACGGCGGCCAGTGGGGCCAGGAGATTCCCGAGCAGACGCTGCGCGTGCTGAGCCGGTTGGTCGATGGCCTGCCGCTGGCCATGACCTTGCCTCTGCGCGATGGTCGACGCATCGGCCTGATCCACGCGGAAGTGCCGATCGGCCTCGGCTGGGCGGAAGTCGAGGCGCTGAACCAGCAACATCGCCGCGACCAGCAGGAAGTCGATCCCGATGACGACTCGCTGGCCGCCACCGTGCTCTGGGGCCGCACGCGCATCACCGCTTGCGAAGGCGTGCGCGCGCTACAGCATCCGGAGCGGCTGTCGATGTCGCGCATGGCGTCGCTGCGCTGCGCGCTGCAACCGGTAGCCGGCATTGATCAAATCATCTGCGGCCACAGCTATGCGCAGGATCGCCAGCCGATCGCATCGGCGAATGTCATGTTCATCGACACCGGCGTGTTCGAGCACGATGGTCGGCTGACGCTGTTCGAGCCGCTGCGGCAGCACTGCTGGCAAGCGCGCTACGACGATCATCGCCAAGCGCAGGTCATCGACCCGAAAGGTCAGCCGGCGCCTCGCCCGCAAGCGCTGCCCGCCGCTTTCGCCTGAGTCGTCGCGCGCTTGCGACAGGCGTTGCAACTGCGCCGACATGCGTGAACAAGCTTTGTGCAGCAATCTCGCGGCCAGTCCGTATACTCGCTGCTGCTGTGCACCGACGCAGCGTCGTCCACCCAACTGAACACAAGCAGGAGAAACATGGCCAAAGCATCCCCGGCACCCAAGAAAGCCGCAGCGACCAAGACCGCAGCGACCAAAGCTGCTCCGAAGCCGAAGGCGGCTGCTGCGGCCCCTGCCGCGCCGAAGCCGATCAAGGAAACCCTCAACAAGACCGGCCTCGTCGCCCACCTTGTCGAGAACAGCGGCATCGACGCCAAGGGCGTCAAGAAGGTGCTGGAAGCGCTCGAAGGCGCGATCTCCGGTTCGGTCAGCAAGAAGGGTGCGGGCAGCTTCGTGCTCCCGGGCTTCCTGAAGATCACCGCCGTCAAGGTTCCGGCCAAGCCGAAGCGCAAGGGCATCAACCGCTTCACCGGCCAGGAGCAGACCTTCGCCGCCAAGCCGGCATCGCTGAAGATCCGCGTGCGTCCGCTGAAGAAGCTGAAGGACGCGGTTGCCTGAAGCTGATCGCAGCATGCGGCACAAAAAAATCGGGCCTGGCGCCCGATTTTTTTTGCCCGCGATGAAGACGCTCAGGCGGCCAGCGAGCGACCGATGATGATCTTCTGGATGTCGGACGTGCCCTCGTAGATCTGGCAGACGCGCACATCCCGGTAGATCCGCTCGACCGGAAAATCCTCGACATAGCCGTAGCCGCCGAAGGTCTGGATCGCCACCGAACAGACTTCTTCGGCCACTTCCGACGCGAACAGCTTGGCCATGCAGGCCTGCTCCAGGCACGGCACGCCGGCATCCTTCATGCGCGCGGCCGACAGCACCAGCTGACGCGCCGCTTCGAGCTTGGTCTTGGCATCAACCAGCCGGAAGCTGACCGCCTGATGGCCGAGCAGCGACGTGCCGAACGACTTGCGCTCGCCGGCATAGCGGATCGCGGCATCGAGTGCAGCCTGCGCCATGCCCACGGCCTGCGCGGAGATGCCGATGCGGCCTGATTCCAGCGATGACAGCGCGATCTTGTAGCCCTCGCCCTCGCCGCCGATGCGGCTCTCCACCGGCACTTCCATGTCGTCGAAGCTCAGCGATGCCGTGTCCGAAGCCTTCTGACCGAGCTTGTGCTCGACCTTCGACACCGAGAAGCCTGGCGTCGACGACGGCACCAGGAATGCCGTGATGCCGCGCTTCGGATTGGCCGGATCGGTCACCGCGAAGACGATCACGTAGCGGCCGATCTTGCCGCTGGTGATGAACTGCTTCGAGCCGTTGATCACATAGCGATCCCCTTTGAGCGCGGCGCGCGTGCGCAGCGCGCTGGCATCGGAGCCGGCGTGGGATTCGGTCAGCGCGAACGCACCGATGTACTCGCCGCGCGCAGCCGGCTTCAGCAGCAGTTCCTTCTGTTCGGCCGAACCGTAGCGTTCGAGGATCGCGCAGTACGGCGCGTTGTGAACCGACATCACCGTCGATACCGCGCCGTCGCCTTCGGCCACCGCCATCAGCGCCAGCGCGTACGACACGTAGTCGGCACCGGCGCCGTCGAAGTCCGGCGACACGGTCATGCCGAGCAGGCCCATCTCGCCAAGGCCGGCAAACACGGCGGGTTCGATCGCCTGCGCCTTTTCGCGCGCGGCAGCACCGGGCGCCAGCACCTCGCGCGAGAAGCGGCGGGCGGCGTCCTGAATCTGGATCTGGTCGTCAGTAAGCATGGTCAGTCGTGCAGGAAGAGGGATTCGGTGGGAACGCGCGACAGCTCAGGCCTGCGGGCCCTTGAAGCTTGCCGGGCGCTTGGCCAGGAAGGCGCTGACGCCTTCGCGGAAATCGTGGGTCTTGGTTGCGCTCTTGAACGAGGCACGCTCCGCTTCCAGCTGATCGTGCAGCGTGTTGCCGAACGTCGACTGCGCCAGCCGCTTGTAGTTGCCAAAGGCCTCGGTCGGGCCGCTGGCGATCTTCGCGGCCAGCGCCGTGCTTTCGGCAGCAAGCTGGTCGGCCGCCACGACCTTGGTGACCAGACCGGCGGCCAGCGCGGCATCGGCATCGAGCTGTTCGCTGAGGAACATCAGTGCCGCCGCGCGACGGCTGCCGAGCAGGCGTGGCAGGAAGTAGGTGCCACCGCAGTCCGGCGCGGCACCGATGCGATCGTAGGCAAGCAGGAAGCGCGTGCCGCTGGCGGCGACCACCAGATCGCAGGCCGCCATCAGCGACAGCCCGGCGCCCGCCACCGCGCCCTGCACCGCCGCAATCACCGGCGCGTCGATCGACCGCAAGGTCTCGACGACCGGATGCAGCGCATCGAGCAGCGCGTCGATCACCGTGTCGGCGGTGTCGAAATCGGCCGCGAAGCCGCTCAGATCGCCGCCGGCCATGAAGGCGCGGCCGCGGCCCTGCAGCAGCACGGCGCGCACGCGCCGATCACCGGCCAGCGGCACCACGGCATCGCGCAGCGCTTCGGCCAGCGCCACGTTCAGCGCGTTCAGCACGTCCGGGCGGTTCAGGGTGATCGTCGCGATACCGGTTGCGGTATCCAGCGACAGTTCGGCAAGGCTCATCGAGTGCTCCGGGAAAGGTTCGAGACAGATAACGGAATTCAGTGAATCAGCAGACGACTGGCCAGCCGTTCGCGCTGGCGGTCATCAAGGCCGATGGCCTGCGTCAGATAGGCATCGACCGAGCCATGGTCAGCGGCGATCTTGCCGAGTGCCGCCGCCAGATAGTCCTCGCGCGCCGCGATGATCGCCGCCAGCATCTCCGGCGGCGCGCTGGCGCCGAGCAGTCCGTGCAGCAAGCCGGCGACCTTGTCGCGCAGCGAATCGCGGCTGCTGGCGTCGTTGGAGCGCAGGTAGTCGGCCAGCACCGCATCCTCGGCGACACCAACCGCGTTCAGCAGCATCGCCACGACGAAGCCGGTGCGGTCCTTGCCGGCGGTGCAGTTGACGACCAGCGGCAGGTGATCGCCATGTTCGTCAAGCAGCAGCGCGAACACCTGCTTCAGCACCGGCACGCAGACCGTCGGCAGATCGCGGTACAGATGGCGCATCAGCGCAGCGGCGCCGTCCGCCGTGGCATTGCCGCGCAGCTCGCGAACCAGGTCCGGCATCAGCACGCGGATGTCGGTGGCCACCGCAAGATTCAGCACCCGCGGTGCGGCACCCGCAGGCCAGCGATGCGGCCGCTGCAGCCGCTCGCCATCGCTGCGCAGATCGCAGCAGACGCGCGGCGACAGGCCCGCCAGCCGTTGCAGATCGTCGGCATTGAGGGCATCCAGCGCATCGGAGCGATAGACGACACCGGCGCGGGTCCGGCGGCCATCACCGGTTGGCAGGCCGCCGATATCGCGGAAGTTCGGCGCAGTCTTGAGCAGGGTCATGATCGGGAGGAATTCGGGAAGGGGCGGCCGGTTGACGCGGCCCGGCCGCCAGCGCTCCCGATCAGCCGTCTGCCGCAGCCGTTTCAGGGCGTGCCGGACGGCACGAACTTGTCGGCGTGAATTCTATCGGCCTGCACGCCGAGCCCGATCAGCCGCCGCTCGACCGCTTCGACCATGCCGAGGTTGCCGCAGATGAACGCCGCCGTCTGCGCATAATCGACGCCCAGCGCTTCATCGAGCGCGGCCGTCACCAGCCCGCGCGGGCCGGTCCACGCCGAGCCCGCCGGCTCGTGCGACAGGATGGTCACCAGCCGCACGCGATCGCCGCCTTCGTTCAGCAGCGCTTCAAGGCGGTCATTGGCAAACACATCGGCCGCCGTGCGGACGCCGAACACGATGGTGAACTTCGCGGTCTTCGAGCGGCGCAGCCGGTCGGCAACGATCGACAGGATCGGCGACAGGCCGGTACCGCCGGCCACGCACAGGCCATCGCGTTCGAAGTCGTCGACGCCCATCACGCCGAACGGCCCTTCGACCCAGAACTTCACGCCGGTGCGGTCTTCGGCAAACAGCCACTCCGAGAACCGGCCACCGGGCAGCCGCTTGATCAGGAAGCCGACCTCGGTCGCGCCACTGCCATCGGCGGGCGGTGCGTCGTAGTACGAATAGCTGCGCCGGGTGAACGAACCGGACTCGGCGATCGTGCAGTACTGCCCGGCGTTGAACGCCACCGGCTCGTCCAGCGCCAACCGCAGGTCGATGACCTCGCCCGGCAGCCGGTGATAGCGCGTGACCCGTGCGGCGACATAGCGCACTGGCAGCTGCGTGCCGTTGCCGAGGCGGACATCGATCACCAGATCGCTGCGGACCTTGGCCTGGCAGGCCAGCACGAAGCCGCCTTCGATCTGTTCGTTGGTCAGCGGCGACAGCGCAAGGTCAACCATCGGGCTGACCCGTCCGCCGACCAGCCGCGTCTTGCACTGGCCGCAGACCCCGACCCGGCAGTTGTGCGGATAGTCGATGCCCTGGGCGACCGCCGCCTTCAGCAGCATGTCGTTGCGGCGGACGTCGAAGCACTGCTCGCTGCCGTCACGGCCCCGCACGGTGATGCGGCAAGTGTCGGCGCGCGCAGCGGCAGGGGCAGTCTGTTCCATCAGCATGGTCGGCGGCCTCGTTCGCTTACGCGTACTTCCAGATGCCGGCCGGCAGATCACGAGCCGGGTCCGGCCGGTTCAGCTCATGCCAGCCGGCGCGCTCGTTCTCGCGACGGGCGATCTCGCGCTCCTGCGGGCTGGCGTAGTGCTCGTCCCAGTGCTTGAGCAGCGGCTTGATCATCATGAAGAACAGCGGCGGCACCAGCGCCAGCAGCACCACCAGCAGGAACTGCGGCTGCAGCGGGCCATTGGTGTCCGGCACCAGCGCGTAGAACGGCTTGTAGCTGTCTTCGTGATGGCCGGCGTGGTTGGTGATTTCCAGCGCCAGGATGCGGGTCAGCGGCGTGATGTGGTTCCAGGTGTGGTGGTTCTCGAAGCGGCCAGGCGTGGCCGACACCAGGCCATAGTGGTTCACGTAATTGAACACTTCCAGCAGCATGCGCGGACCGAAGAACAGCGTGGCCGATGCCAGGCCCAGACCCTTCCAGCCGCCGAGCGCGAACAGCACGCCAAGGAAAACGCCGAAATAGGTCGCCTTGAACACCCAGGCATTGCGCGGGTCGTACCACTTGCGGCCGCGCTTGGTCCACATCATCTTTTCAAGGTGATAGCTCTCCTTCCACTGCGCCGGGAAGGTGCGCAGGAAGTGGCCGTAAACGGTGTCGCCACGGCGCGCGTAGTCCGGGTCGTCCGGCGTGGCGACGCGCATGTGATGCGTCACCACATGGGTGATCTCGCGCCACGGATCGAACACCAGGCACTGGCCGATGCGGCCGAGCCAGCGCAGGAACAGACCTTCGCGGTGGAACAGCTCGTGCACCGGCGGAGCGCCGATCACGAAGCCGATGAACAGCGTGCTGACGAACGCGCCGACCGCCGACGCGGTGGTCGCGAAGTGGTCATGCCCGACCAGCCACGAATAGAACAGGATGTTGACGAAGCTGGCCAGCACGGTGATCGACACGATCACGTCGTAGATCCAGGCGTGGCGCTGGGCGCGGATCGAGTAGTCCGGCTTCAGGAAGGCATCGAAGAACAGCACGCCCAGCAGCAGCGCCAGGCCGATCCAGGTGAAGTTGCCGCCCATCCACAGCCCGTAGGCGTGGCTGGACAGGATCACTGGCGAAAGGAGGTACTTGAAGTAGTCGAGGACGTTCTCGTTCGAGGTCTGCGTCGTTGCGGTTGCGCTCATCGCTTGCTCCGGTTGCGATTTGATGAGCGGATCATCAGGGCGGCAGTGGGGCCGCGGGCCATTCCATAGTTTGGTCGGGCGGGCGCGCTCAGCGCGCGAGCAGATTCAGCGCCCTCGCCCGCGCCAGTGCTGCCGATCGGCTCGACACGCCGAGCTTGGTGTACAGGTTGTAGAGGTGCCACTTCACGGTCGCCACCGACAGGCTCAGACGATCGGCAAGCTGCTGATTTGAAAGACCGGCTTCGATCAGCCCAAGCAACTGCAGCTCGCGCGCCGTCGGGGTTTCCAGCAGCTGGCTTTCACCTTGCAGCTGATCGAGATGCTCGACTAGGAACGCGTTGGTCAGCGGCAGGCCGTTGCAGATCTCGACGAAAAAGCGCCGTTCCTCATCAAGGGCAAACCCCCAGGACTGCGGCTTGGTTTCGTTGACCAGCCCGGCGATCGTTTCGGCCCGGTCGCGGAATGGCCGCAGCACCCGGCGCCGCGCTGCCAGACCGACCGCGCGAACGAAATGGCGCGCGGCCGGCTGCGGGTTGTGCGAACAGATCGCCACCGCCATCTCAGCCAGCGCCAGCTCGACCAGCCGGCCATTGCGGCCGTCCTGCCGGGCAATGCGGGTTTCCGCCGCGATCAGCGCCTCGGCCGAGCGCAGCTGGCCGGCCGCGATCAGCAGCTCGATCTGCGCGGCCGCATAGAGATCGGCGGCGCGCGCCACCTGCAAGCCTTCGAGCGTCGCCAGCCGCGGCTCGATACCGGTCGCGGTCAGGCCGATATGCGCACCTTCGGCCAGCGCATCGTCCAGGCGACCCAGCCGCACCAGCCGCTGCACCAGCATGCACGACAGCATCAGGCCGAGCCGTGGCGGATAGGCGGCGGCAATCTCGCGCAGCAGCGGAATCGAAATCGGATCGTCGGGGCGGCCCGACCACAGCTTGACCGCGGCATCGAGTCCATCCGCCGTGGTGTCGACCACGCCGTGGGTATGGGCGCCGCGCAGCCCCTGGCCAAGCAGGTCGCGGGCTTCATCGTCGAGCCCCATCTCGACCGCACAGCGGGCAGCGACGAAGGCGATCGTGCGGCTGATGCCGGCGTTCTCGCCCAATGCGGCGCGCGCGCGGGCAAGCGCTGCGTGGAGATCGCCATGGACGGCGGCGTAGTCGCCTTCCAGCATGTCGATCATCGCTGCCAGCAACTGCACCCAGCCAACACCATAGGCGCTGCCGCTCTGGGCAATCGCGGCCTGTGCGATGCGCATCATCTGCCGTGATTCGATGAAGCGGAACGAACTGTTCAGCGCAATGCTGGCCGCTGCCGAGACCGTCGCGACATCGAACGGATCGTCGGCGCCGCGTTCGGCCAGCCAGCGCGTCAGGTGCGCGCGGGCGTCGGCGAGGCGATCGGTATAGATGTCGACACCGACCCGCAGCACGTCGATGCGGCGCTTCAGATCAGCCAGCTGACTGCCGTTGCCGCCGGCATCCTGCTCGCGCTCGACGCGCTGCGCCAGCCGCTCGTTGTGCTGGCGAGCCGTCTCGTAGCGGCGATGGAAGACCAGCGCGAACACGTACCAGAAGTCCGCTTCCCAGCCGACCGCGTGACCGCCGCGATGCAGGGTTTCGATCCACTCGATGTACTGGCGCAGGTCACCGCGATCGCGGACGAAGGTCGGCGCAACCCGTTCGAGCATGGCGCAGGCCAGCGGTGCCGAACCGGCCGCCAGCGCGTAGTCGACGGCGTCCAGCCAGTGGCCGCTGCGCTCGTTCCATTCGGCGGCGCGACTGAGGATCAGATTGCGCCGCTCGGTCGGCACGCTGCGCTGGCCTTCCTCGATCAGGAACTCGCGGAACAGGCCGTGCAGCCGGTACCAGCTGCGATTGCGATCGAGCGGAATGACGAAGACATTGCGCCGCAGCAGCAGCCCCAGATGCCGGTCGGTGTCGTCATCGCCAGTGACATGCCGGCACAGCTCGGCGCAGAAGCTGCGCAGCGGCGCGATTTCCAGCAGGAAGCGCCGTGCCTCCGGCGAAAAGCCGGCCAGCACCTGACGATTCAGCAGCGCCGACAGGTCCTCGTCAGCGCCGGAAAAACGCGCCAGCGCTTCCAGCGGCTTGTCGGCCGTCGACAGGATGATCTGCGCCAGCCGCACGGCGGCCTGCCAGCCCTCGGTCTGCCGGGCGATGCTGTCGATCGCGGCATCGCCGAGCTGCGCACAGAGTTCCGGGCCGAACAGCGCGCGGATCTCGTCGTCGCGCAGGCTCAGGTCGGCATAGCCGACTTCGCGCACCCGTCCTTCGAGCTTGGCGCGCGTCAGGTTGAACGGCAACTGCTCGGTACTGGAAAACAGGAAGCGCAGCGACGACGGCGAGCGGAACACCAGCCGGTCGAGCAGGAAGCCGAGCGTTTCGTCGACGCAATAGCCGAGGTTGTCGATGAACACCAGCGATGGCGACGGCAGCTGCGCCATCGCGTCGAGCAGCGCATCGATGCGGTTCTGCAGCGGCTCGTCACCCTTGAACAGCGTCAGTGTCGGATGCGCATCGGCCTGGTCGCCGACCAGGCTGTCCTCGAGCAGGTCGATGACGCGCTCGGTGCTGGTGTCGCGATCGTCGAGCGCGATCCAGATCGTGTTCAGGCCGGCCGACGAGTAGTGCTTGTACAGGGCGGTGGCAAACGTGGTCTTGCCGTAACCGGTTGGGGCGACGACCGAGATCAGCTTGATCGCCGGCGTGACACTGCGTGTCAGTTCGGCAAGCAGCCGGGTCTGGACCAGCGCGAACGCGAGGTTCGGTGGTTCCAGTTGGGGTCCTCGTCCTCCACGCACCTTGCGGGCGGGCCTCCGCGGGTCGTTTGCCATCTGACCAGCCCTATGTCATTTCGGGGGGAGGAGTGTAACGGCCCCGACACACGAGGCGGCAGCGCGAGCGGCCTTCCGCCCGCGCCGCAAGCCGGCAACGCCGTCAGCCGGTGTACTCGCGGCCGAAGATGTGGCGGGCGATCACCCAGCTCTGGATCTCGTTGGCGCCTTCGTAGATCTCGCCGATCTTGGCATCGCGGTAGATCGATTCGAGCGGGAACTCGGTGCCCGGGCCGGACAGCGTCTTGACGAAGCCGTAGGCGCCGCAGACCTGGATCGCGTCGCGCGCCATGTCGCAGGCCAGCCGCGAACCGACCACCTTGCACATCGCCGCTTCGATGTCGGCGCCGCCTTCCTTGTCGAAGCGGATCGCTGCCTTCTGGTATAGACCGCGCGCCATTTCCAGCTGCGTGGCGTACTCGGCGAACTTGTACTGCCAGTGCTGCATGCGGGCCAGTTCCTTGCCGAACACCTTGCGCTGGGTCATGTAGTGCGTCGAGAAATCGAACGCCGCCTGCGCCATCGCGACACCGACCGCGCCGATGCCCATGCGCCCCAGCACCAGGGCCGAAATCGCGGTGCGCAGGCCGCTGCCTTCCTTCGCGCCGACGACGTGATCATCGGCGACGAACACGTCCTTGAACGTGATGTCGGCGGTCAGCTGCACGTGGTTGCCCATCTTCAGATCGGGCGCGGACACGCTGACGCCCGGCTGATGCATGTCGGCCAGCAGCATGGTCAGCGTTTCGCCGGTCTTGCACAGCACCAGGATCAGGTCGCCGACCGGCGAATTGGTGATCCAGCGCTTGACGCCATTGATCTTGTAGCCGCCCGGCACCTTGGTGGCGATGGTTTCCATCGACGCGACCGACAGGTCGGTGCTGGCATTCGGTTCGCTGGTCGCGAAGCAGCCGACGAACTCGCCCTTGATCAGCTTCGGCAGGTAATGGTCACGCAGGTGTGCAGGCGCGCGCTCCAGCGTCTTGCCGACGAGGATCGCCTGGCCGTCGTACAGCGCGGAGGCCAGCGATGGCGAGTAGTAGGCCAGCTCTTCAAGCACGGTCAAGGTCGCCAGCGTCGGGTATTCCAGCCCGCGGCCGCCGACATCCTTGGCGTAGGGGATCTCGTAGATGCCGGCCTTCGCCATCGCCTTCAGCACGGCGTGCGGGAAATTTTCCTTCGCTTCCGGCGTGGTGTTCAGGCGATGGGCCACCGGCGCCAGCACCTCGTCGCAGAAGGCACGGACTTCGCGGCGGATCGCCTTGGTCTCCTCGGGCAGGAAGATGTCGCTGTACAGGGTTTCGGCTTTGCGGGGCGGACGGCTCATCAGGACTCTCGAAAGCGGGACGTGAATGTCGAACTTTCAGCCTAGCGTCGGAACCGCATTCCGCGACTAACTTAGGTCGGGCTTGATTCCGACGAGGCATCCGCCAACATGCACGACCGGCTCAGGGCGCTGCCTGAAGCGCGGACAGAACAACCAAGAGGAGCACGACACGATGCAATTCACCCAGGGCCTGCACCGCGCCGTGCAGCAAAAGCCGGATGCCATTGCCACCGTCTGCAAGGACCGCCGCCGCACGTTCCGCGAACTGCATGACCGCGTTGCCCGCCTGGCCGGCGGTCTGCAGAGCCTCGGCATCGGCCGCGGTTCGCGGGTCTGCATCCTGTCGCTGAACGCCGATCGCTATCTGGAAAGCTATCTGGCGATCGCCTGGCTCGGCGCGGTGGTCAATCCGGCGAACTTCCGCTGGAGCGCGCCGGAAGTCATCTATTCGCTGAACGACTCCGACAGCGTAGCGCTGATCGTCGACGATCAGTTCTCACCGATGATCGATGCCATCCGCGCCGGCACGCCGGGCCTGAAGCAGGTGATCTTTTCCGGTGATGGCGCGCTGCCGACCGGCACGGTCGGCTTCGAGGCGCTGATCGACGCCAGCCAGCCGGTCGCCGATATCGGGGCCGGCGGTGATGAGCTGTTCGGCGTGTTCTACACCGGCGGCACCACCGGCAAGCCGAAGGGCGTGATGCTGTCGCACCGCAACGTGCTCAGCTCCGGTCTCGACGTGCTGGCCGAAGGCGCGCTGCCGGAAGGTGTGATCGGCCTGCATGCCGCGCCGATGTTCCATCTCGCCGACATGATGCTGACCATCGGCCTGCTGCTCCGGGGTGGCCGTCACATCGTGCTGCCAGTGTTCCGGCCCGACATGCTGCTCGACATCATCGAGGCCGAGCAGATCAGCGATCTGCTGCTGGTACCGGCGATGCTGCAGGCTTTCGTCGATTTCCCGGCCGCGAAAGGCCGCAATCTCGGCAGCGTGCAGCGGATCATGTACGGCGCCTCGCCGGCGTCCGAAGCGCTGCTTGACCGCACCCAGGCGCTGCTGCCGCAGGTCAGCCTGATGCAGGTCTACGGGATGACCGAGATGAGTGCCGTGATGACCGTGCTGCCGCCGGACGATCACCGCAGCCGCAGCGCGAACCGCCTGCGCTCCGGCGGCCGGGCGAGCTACCACGTGCAGGTGAAGATCGTCGACGAACACGACATCGAAAAGCCGCGCGGCGACGTCGGCGAGATCATCGCTTGCGGCCCGAACGTGATGATCGGCTACCTCAACAAGGCCGACGCCACTGCCGAAGCCCTGAAGAACGGCTGGATGCACACCGGCGACATGGGCTACATGGACGATGCCGGCTACGTGTTCATCGTCGACCGCCTGAAGGACATGATCATTTCCGGCGGCGAGAACATCTATTCGGTCGAAGTCGAGAACGCCGTCTCGAAGCACCCGGCGGTCGCCGCCGTGGCGGTGATCGGCATTCCCGATGCCGCGATGGGCGAAGCGGTGCATGCGGCCGTCGTGCTCAAGCCGGGTGCGAGTCTCACGCAAGACGAGCTGTATGCGCACTGCAAGCAGCTGATCGCCGGCTACAAGTGCCCGCGCAGCCTTGAGCTTCGTGATGCGCTGCCGGTGTCTGGCGCCGGCAAGGTGCTGAAGACCGAACTGCGCAAGCCGTTCTGGGAAGGCCGCGAGCGCGCGGTCGGCTGATCGCTCAGCGCTTGCCGCGCACCCGGATCTTCGCCTTGCAGTTGCCGGCCGGCGGAGAACCGGAGGCGACGTAATTGAGGTTGTCGTCGAAGCGCATGTCGATCGACTCCAGCACGCTGTTCCGGCAATGCGTGCTCAGCGCCTCGACCGGCAGCGTGTCATTGGCCGCCGCCACCGCGGCCAGCAGCGCTTCGGCGGTGATTTCGACATCAGGCAGTTCCGGCGAAAACGCCGGCGGCCACCAGACGCGGCGATCGACGCGTTCGGCGTAGGCCGCGTAGTCGATCTCGCTGAGTCCCGAGCAGCGGCCGTAGATGCGCCACGAGGCACGCGTCTCCGGCAGGTTGCGCGTGAACTGCAGCATCTGGTCGAGGATGCGCGGACTGAGCAGCATCGGGCCGCTGCTGCAGCCTTCGACCGGCTTGCCGTCGCGGACGCGGATCAGATCACGCAGCACGAAGCCCTGCACCGGCGCGCATTGCGGCTCCCGCGAGCCGCGATTGCGATCGCAGTACTGTGGGCTCCAGAAGAAGCGGGCAATCCAGCCGCTGCCACTGCTGCCACTGGCCGGCACAGACACTGCCGATGCTGCCGGTGCCGCCTCGGGCGGCGGCGGCTCTGGCGCGGCTGTGGCGTCGGACGCAGCCGGCGACGGCAATTCGATGGCGGGGATGTTCGCGCCAGCATCATCGTCGGCCGTTGCCGTCATCGATGACACAAGGCTGAAAACACAGCTCAGCGCAACGGCTGCGGCGGACAATCTGGACATCGGCTGACGACTCTGTGAAGTGGAAACGGGTGCCGGCAATGCGCGGCGCGGCCGAAGAATCGACCACGGCTCCGGAGGCGTCAACCGAAACCGACGCGGCCCGCCGCACGGACCTGTGCAGCAATCATCCATCGCGAAACAGCGCTACGTCGATCGAACTGGTATGGAACAATACTACTTCGTCAGTTACCGAAACCAAGAGCCATGTCCGACAAAGCGCCGATCGTGTTCCACTCCTACGCCGACAGCAGCGTGCTGATCACTGGCGGCACTTCGGGCGTCGGGCTGGCATCGGCGATCCAGTTCGCGCAGGCCGGCGTGCGCCGCATCGGTCTGGTCGGCCGCAATGCCGAGCGCGGCGAGAACGCGCGGCAAGCAGTGCTGGCGGCCTGTCCGGACGCGCAGGTGTTTTTCTTCCAGGGCGATGCCAATGACCTGGCGCAGGCTCAGCGCGTGGTCAGCGAAGCGGCGGCGGCGCTCGGCAGCATCGATGTGCTGCTGAACTCGACGATGGACATGAGCCGCTACACGCCCGAACCGCTGATCAACCTCGATGCCGCCGACATCGGCCCGACGATGCTGTCGGTGGTGCTGGCGCCGATGCACATGAGCCGTCTGGTGCTGCCGTACATGAAGGAGCGGCGCGGCGGCGTGATCCTCAATGTGGCGTCCGATGCCGCCAAGGTGCCGACGCCGGGCGAAACCATACTCGGTGCCGCAATGGCAGCGATCTGCGTGTTCTCTCGAACGCTGGCGATGGAAGCCAAGCGCTTCGGCGTGCGCGTCAACTGCCTGACGCCGTCACTGATCGGCGGCACGGCCACGGCCGCGCATGTCCAGAAAGGCGGCTTCAGCGCCAAGCTCTTCGCGCAGGTGGAAAGCATGGCCAGCCTCGGCGTCTGCACGCCGGATGATCTGGCGGCGATGATCGTCTATCTGGGTGGCCCGCAGGCCGGCAAGCTGACTGGCCAGGTGATCTCGGTCAACGGCGGCATTTCGGCCGGCTGAGCCGCCGCGCGCCGCTGGCATCCATCGCAGGACATGACGCGATGACTTTCGAAGCAAAGCGCTTGCACCCGCAACGGCTGCTGTCACGGCGCGCATTGCTGAGCAGCTTGTTGCTGGCCGCATCGCTGCCGGCTGCTCGCCTCCACGCAGAGCCAGATCCGCAGGCTGCGATCCCGCTGCCGCTAAGCTACGACCTGCAGCGCACCGACGAACCGGGCACGGGCACGATCATTCTTGCCGGCGGCTGCTACTGGGGCATGCAGGCGGTCTACCAGCACGTGAAGGGCGTCACCAATGTCACGGCCGGCTACACCGGTGGCCTGAAGTCGACGGCCAGCTACGCGAAGGTCACCGGCGACCCGTCGACCGGCCATGCCGAAGCGGTGCTGATCGAGTACGACACGGCGAAGCTGACGCTGGGCGACCTGCTGCAGATCTTTTTCTTCGTTGCCCACGACCCGACACAGCTGAACCGTCAGGGGCCGGATGTCGGGCCGCAGTACCGATCGTCGATCTTCACCGACGTCGTCGAGGAAAAGCGGGTCGCGGTCACCTACATGAATGACATCGACTACGCGAAGCTGCTGCCGCACCCGATCGCGACCAAGCTGCGTGACCGCTTCCCGTTCTACCCGGCGGAGGGCTATCAGCAGAACTACGTCCAGAACCATCCGACGCAGCGCTACGTGCTCTACAACGACCGGCCGAAGATCGCCAGACTCAAGGCGCTGTTCCCGGCGCTCTACCGCGAAGTGCCGCTGCGCTACGAGCCCGAGGAGCGGAAACGGCGGAAGCTGCTGCCGATTCCGGACGCCACCGGAAAGGGTGAAGCGGCTTCCTGAACGTGCCGAGCATCGTTCCGGGCAGCTGAACGAAGAAAGGCGGCGGCTGCATCGGCAGCCGCAGCCTTTCGGGATCCGCAAGCGCCGTCAGGCCATCCGTGCCACACCCGCTCGCACCGTGCTCCGCGCGCGCGATGCCACTTCCGCTGGCAGCAGCTTCGAAGCGGCAAAAATCAGCACGCAGGCGGAGCCAATGCTGATCGCCGAGCACAGCGTCGACATGAACACCGACGGCTGTTCGAGATGCAGCGCGATGATCATCGGCGCGCCGGCGCCGAAGTTGCCGAGGTAGAACGTGCACGGGAACATCACCAGCAGGCCAAGCAGATGCCAGTGGCGCGTCGCGCGGCGGCGCAGTTCGGCCGCGGCCACCGCAAGACACACCACCTGCGCGGTTTCGAGCATGCCGATCGCCAGCGGGTAGTTGAGGATGCGGAACGCATGCGGGCCCCAGTATTCATAGAGGCCGCCGTTGATGCCGATCATCTCGAACGCGCAGGAGCAGGCCAGTTCGATCGCCGCCCACTGGTACAGGCCGGTGGCGGTCAAGCCCTTGACGATCCGGTCGCAGATGAACATCGCCGGGCCGGCATAGAGCACGACATAGCCGCTGTGCGCCCAGACCGGCTGCGGAATGCCGAAGGCCGTGAACGTCGTCCACAGGCCGGGCGTGTAGAACCACAGCGACATGCCGACGTCGTACAGCGGCTCGGCAAACGCACCGACGAAGGCCGCGACGATCAGCAACACGTAGAACGGCGTCTTCTGGCGGATGCCCATGACGATGGCGATCGCCAGCAGCACGACCGTGACCAGATAACTGCCGTAGGTCAGGACGGACTGCATGAACAAGTCCAGCGGATGGTCGGTTGGTGCGCTCAGCATGGTGATCCCCCGTCGCTCGTGGAGGCCGCGCCCTCACGCGGCCAGCAGGTTCGATTGACCTGCTTGTAGTACGTTACCATACCAATTAATGAAGCGGCCTCACCGCGCCACTGCAAGCCATGACGGCCGGCACGCGGCCTGCGAATGAGCGGACTTCATCAAGCCAAGGTCGTCGACTACAGACCGCCAACCCGCGAGACCAGAGAGGAGATTCGGATGAGCACCAGCATTGCGGCGCGCGCCGCCATCGTGCGTGAAGTCGGCGCACCATGGACCATCGAGAACGTCGAAGTCAGCGCCCCGCGCGCCGATGAAGTGCTGATCCGCATGGTCGGCACCGGCATCTGCCACACCGATACCGCCTGCCGCACCGGCTTCCCGGTGCCGATGCCGATCGTGCTCGGCCATGAAGGCGCCGGTGTCGTCGAAGCGGTCGGCTCGGCGGTGACCAAGGTCAAGGTCGGCGACCATGTGGTGCTGAGCTTCGATTCCTGCGGCGACTGCCTGAACTGCAGGAAGGATCAGCCGGCGTACTGCTACACGTTCTACCCGCGCAACCTCGCCGGCGTCCGCGCCAGCGATGGCTCGGCCCAGATCACCCAGGCGGGCCAGCCGATCAATGGCCTGTTCTTCTGCCAGTCGTCGTTCGCGACCTACGCCCTCGCCCGCGAACTGAACACCGTGGTGATGGACAAGTCGCTGCCGCTGGACATCCTCGGTCCGCTTGGCTGCGGCGTCCAGACCGGCGCCGGTGCTGCGGTCAATGCGCTGGGCATCCTGCCGCGCGAATCGCTGGCGATCTTCGGAGGTGGCGCGGTGGGCTTGAGCGCGCTGCTCGGTGCCCGTGCCGTCGATGCCGGCGTGGTGATCGTTGTCGAACCGAACGCGGCCCGCCGCGCGCTGGCGCTGGAACTCGGTGCCACCCACGTGATCGATCCGAAGGAAACGCCGGACACGCTGGGCAGGATCAAGGAACTGGTCGGCGGCGTGAACTACGCGCTCGACACCACCGGCATCCCGCCGGTGATGGCCGCGGCGGTCGAAGCGCTGCTGCCGAAGGGCGTGCTCGGCCTGCTCGGCGTGCCGCCGCCCGAAGCGACCGTGCCGGCCAACATGATGAGCATGCTGGTGCGTGGCATCACCGTGCGCTACATCGTCGAAGGCGACGCCGATCCGCAGGAATTCATTCCGCGCATGGCTGCCTGGTACAAGGCGGGCCGCTTCCCGTTCGACAAGCTGATCGGCAAGTTCCCGTTCGATCAGATCAACGAAGCCGCGCATGCGGCCGAGAGCGGCAAGGTGATCAAGCCGGTGCTGATCTTCTGATTGCCGGCGGCAACGAAAAAGGCGGAGGTCGCGATCGCGGCCTCCGCCTTTTTCATGCCCGGATCATCGCAAGCGATGATCCGGTAACGCGTCCCGTCAGCAGCCGACCGTCTGCGTCGACGGCCACTGCTGCTCGGTCTCGAACCAGTCTTCCCAGCCCGCCGCCAGGTTTTGCTCACGGGCCAGCTTGCGCTCGCCGGGCGTGGCGAATTCCATGTCCCAGCGCTTCAGTGCCGGCTTGATGATGGCCGCTTCCCACAGCGGCGGAATCAGCGCGGCAAGGAAGCAGACGAACACGCTCGGCAGCTCGATGCCTTCCCGGTGCGGAATCAGCTTGTAGTAAGGCGCATAGGAATTCATGTGGTGGTCGGCGTGGTTGGTCAGCTCGAAACCGAGCACGCGGGTGGCAACACCAAGATGGTTCCAGACATGACGGCGACCGACCGGCGTACCCGGCACGCGGGTCTGGCCGTAGTGCTGGAAGTAGCTGAACGATTCGGTCCAGGTCTTGGCGATGAACATCGCACCGAGCACGCACAGCACGCCGGTCAGGCCCGCCATCGCGAAGATGATGCTCTGGAACACGATCTGGATCGCCACGATCTTCCACACGCGATGGCGCCAGTTCCAGCCCGACAGGCCGCGCTTGCGCAGCACCATGCTCTCGGCCTTCAGCGCGTACGAGATCGTGCCCCAGACAGCTTTCGGCGTGAACTTGTAGATCGAGGTACCGCGCGGCGCCGTGCTCAGGTCATGCGGCGTCGAGACATCGATGTGGTGATAGATCACGTGCTCGATGTCGCGCATGCCGTCGAACAGCGTGAACTGGGCATAGCGGCCGATGAAGCGGGCCAGACTGTCGCGCGAGTGGAACAGCTCGTGCTGGGCAGCAATGCCCGGCACCAGCGCCAGCCAGGCGGTGGACATCACGCCGCCGAACAGCTGCATGCCGCTCAGCGCTTCGATGTGCATGCGCCAGCCGAACGCGAGGAACAGCGCGATCGGACCGAGGCCGCCGAGGTACACCGGAATCGACGCCCAGAACGCCGAATTCATCTTGCGCACGCTGTAATCGCGCGGCAGCAGGAAATCGACCAGCACGACAGCAGGGAACGTCGCGAAACCAAACCAGACGGCATCACCGCCGATCCAGAAACCGGCGAGACCGATCCCGATCAGGACCGTTGCTGCGTAGTACTTCAAATAATCTTTCATGACGGACTCTCGGCAGGACTCAAGGGAAAGAAAATCGGGGAGGACGAATCAGGTTCGGCTCATGACGTGGCGACCTCTGCTGAAACGGGCAGCTCGCGGGTCTGCTGCAGCCGTTTGGGCGGCCGGCCACGGGGCCGGACAATCGCGCGGACCGGTTCGTGGTCGTCGGCACCGAGCGATGGCAGCTGTGCAACCTGCGCTGCCAGATTGGCCTTCATGCGCGACAGCAGACCGTCGAGCAGCAGCTGCTCGTGTTCGGAAATGCCGGCCATGATCGCTTCGTTGCTGCTGCGGGCGACCAGCCGCATGTTGCCCAGCACTTCAAGGCCGCGATCGGCAATCAGCACGTGCTTCGAGCGACGGTCACCGGGCACCGCCTGCCGGCGAATGAAGCCGGACTTCTCGAGCCGCCGCAGCAGTTCGCCGGTCGAGGCGCTGCCCATCTCCAGCATCTGCGCCAGCTCGTTCTGGTTCATCGGCCCACCGGTCTTGCGCGCCAGGTTGAACAGCACCCACCACTGCGAGCGGGTGATGCCCAGATGCCGCGAACGCTGGTCATAGAGCTGACGTCGCAGACGCGACACGTCGTGGATCAGATAGCCGGTGCGCAGGAAGCTTTCGAGGCTGCGCTTGCGAACCGGCGTGTCGCGCGTATCAGTCACGGTGGGGTCCGGCTCAGTGCGGGCGTGGACCATGAATGACCTGCTCGGTCACCCGGGCCTGCGGTGCGGTGCAGGTCGGCGTGCCGCAGCGTGCGGCATCAAGCGAGGCGTCGACCTTGTCGTCCTCGTCGGCCGCATCGGCAGCGTGCTCACGGGCCTCATCGAGCGCGATCAGCGCAGCGCCGAGCGCGCCGGCAATCTGCGGCCGCTGTGGAATGATCAGCTTCAGACCGAGCGCCTTTTCGAGGTGATGCACGGCAGCCGGGTTCTGCGCGACGCCACCGGTCATCACCAGCGGCTCGCGCTTGCCGACCCGCGATACCAGCCCGACCAGACGCGCGGCGATCGCGGCATGCACGGCACCGAGCACTTCGGTCTTGCTCTTGCCTTCGGCAAGCAGCGCGACGACTTCGGTTTCGGCAAACGTCGCGCACATGCTGGAAATCGTGATGTCTTCGACGGCGCGCAGCGCCATCGGTCCCATGTCCTCGAGCGGCACGCCGACTGCGCGCGCCAGCGCTTCAAGGAACTTGCCGGTGCCGGCGGCACAGCGATCATTCATCGCGAACTGCGACACGAGGCCCAGCGCGTCGATGGCGATGACCTTGGAATCCTGGCCGCCGATGTCGATCACCATGCGGGCCTCCGGCACCATCGCGATGGCGCCGCGAGCGTGGCAGGTGATCTCGGTGTAGGACTTGTCCGAGACCTCCAGCATCCGCCGGCCGTAGCCGGTGGATATCGCGCGGATGACCTGCTTCTGGGTGATGCCGGCGATCGCCAGTGCCTCGGCAATCGAGGCCTTGGCGCCTTCGTCGCTGACCGAGCCCTTGTGCGATACCGCAGACGCCACGGTGCCGCCATCCATGTCCAGGATCACGGTCTTGGACGTGGTCGACCCGAAATCGATGCCCATCACGTATGGCTTCATGGCGATCTCCGGTTCTCGCGGCGTGCGTCGGCGTTCGCGGCTCAGGCGGCGTTCGGAATGATCATCCGCTTCTTGCCTTCGATCGCTTCCATCATCGCTTCGAGGCGAGCGTTGACCAGTTCGTCCTTGTAGAACGATTCGTCGACCATGTCGCCCTCGATCATCGCGACCGGAATGCCGAGGCGCTTCTGCACGGCATCGGCAATCAGGTACTGCGGATTCGAGAATGCGCGGCAGGTACGCGCGGCGTGCAGCACCATGCCGTCGATCTCGAATTTCTTACAGAGCTTGATGATCTCTTCGATCATCAGCGGCGCCGACAGATTGATCGGGCAGACGAGGTAGTTGATCGCCATGCCTTCGAGCGGATCGTTGACATCGATGCACTCGTGCTCGTGCCAGAAACCCATGTGGGTATAGCGGCCGGCGACCATCGTGGCGTTGTAGCCGGCGAACTTGTTGGCCAGCCAGCCGATCTTGTTCCAGTTCATGATGCCGTCCCAGAACAGACGGTACTTCTCGTTCGGGATCGCGCCCTCGCCGACGCGCACGCGCTCGGCGATCTCGGCCTTGACGGTCTCGAAGTAGCTGACGATCTGCGGCCCGCCCGGTACGAAGTTCACCGGTGCAAGGCTGGTGGTCCAGTCGAAGAAGCTGGCCGGCGCCGGCTTCACGGCGCACATGTCGATGGCTTCCATGCGCAGCTCACCGGCCTTCTTGGTGTAGGCCATGATTTCCGACAGCTTGTCGTAGTCGTACTTCTTGCCGGTCTGCTGCTCGATCCACTTGATGCATTCCTTCAGCTGGCGAACCATGTAGGCCGTCGCTTCCTTGAATTCGGCACCCGTCAGGTAGCCCGCATCCTTCTTGTTGCCCCAGACCCACGGCACCGAGATGTTGAAGATCGGAATCTTCTTGCCGAACAGGCGGTAGAGCATTTCGTCCCACTGCTGGCCGGTGCTGCAGTACGGATAGGCGCTGATGAACATGTCCGGCGCCGGCACGCGCTCGCCGAGCAGGCCGGCACCGAGGGCATCGCTGAAGCTCGAACCGGAGGCTTCGACACCGCGGTTCTGCGCCAGCACGCCACAGCCGATGTGGGTGCGCGCGTAGGAGCAAAGCTCCTTCATGTAGCCGCGCCCTTCGGCGGCTTCCTGCGCCGGTCCTTCGTTGTTGCGAGCGGCCAGCAGCGCCGACCAGGCTTCGCCGTGCACCCAGCGGATATCCGCGGCCTGCATCAGCGGGTTGATCGCCACGCCTTCGTACCAGCAGACCAGCTTGCCTTCGGCCTTCGCGTTGAAGACTTCGGTCCAGTAGTCGTTGACCATCCGGTTGTTCAGCGATGACGACTGAAGGCGGTTAGCCTTGACCACCGGCACTTCGGCGGCATTGAAGAAGTTACCCATTTAGACGACTCCGGTTTCGAGGCGGGCGGCAGCGGCGGCCTTGGCTATGGTTTGACGCTTGACCATTTCGAGGAAGGCTTCGACGCGGGTGCGGATGCCTTCCAGTGCCGTGGTCTCGTGTTCGGTTTCGATCAGCAAGTGCGGAACGTCCTTCGCTTCGAAGGCTTCCTTGATCTCGGGGTAGTAGTACATGTGCGGCTCGCAGAACTTGGCCATCAGCACGATCATGCCGTCGGCCTTGCTCTTCGCCATCGCACCCAGCAGATAGGTTTCCCAGTCGGCGTTCTGGTCGACGCGCGTCGGGCACGGCACCTTGAGGTTGCGCTCCAGATACCACTTGGCGAGCGCATCGAGCGGGTCGCCGGCATCGTCGACATCGGTCGAGATGTAGCGCTGCCCGTGGTACAGATCGTCATCGACGACGATGCCGCCGCAGGATTCGATCAGATCGAGAATGCCGAGCTTCGGCGCCTGGCAGAAGTGCCCCGACAGGTAGACACGGACACCGCGCTGGCGGGTGGCGGCCGTTGCTTCAAGCCGTTCGATCAGGCGCTCCAGCAGCGCGCTGTGCGCAGCCTTGTCCATCACCATGCTCGACTTCACGGCCAGCTGCATCTGCCGTGCCGTCAGTGGTGAGGTGCCGCTGCGGCGCATGTCGTACAGCTTGCGAAGCAGTTGCCGGTTGCGGTTGAACAGACGGATCGAGGCGCGAATCGCGTCGTTGTCGATCGTGCGTCCGATCATCTCCTCAAGGCCTTCCTTCAGACCGGCAAACGTTTCCCGCGCGCGGCTGTGGCTCCACGGGTCGCTCATCGACGAGATCAGCTGGTAGAAGTGCACCCGCGTGTTCGGCAGCTTGGCGCGCACGACATCGGCAGCGCCGAGCACCTGCACGCAGTGATCACCGAACATGATCGCGTCCAGGAAGTCGAAATCGCCCTTGCAGGCCTGATCTACGACGCTGCGGGTGTAGCCGCAGTAGAACGGATAAATCATGCCGTGGCCGACCGTGATCGGCTCATGGTTCTCCTGCAGGATCACGGGCAGGCAGCCGGCGGCATGCGCCAGCTCGCCCGGAAAATGCATGGGAAACGAACCCACCACCGGCGTTCCGTTCGCGGCTTTCCAGGCCCGTGAACTGGCCAGAGGATTTTCGGCTGCGGCCTCGAAGGCGGCAAAGATCCCCTGTACGGAGGAATCAACGGACATGGACGGAACACTCGTGGGAATATGGTACGGACCCATACTATGCGTCGATATGAATTGATGTCAACAAGACTTTGTGTGAAAAGACGCTTTTCTTAACAACTTCAATTAAATCAATTTATTGAACTGCAATTTGAAAGATGAATTGCATTCATTAGTCAATCAGGAAAGGGCTTATGGCCAAGATGACACCTCGCAAGCAGGCCAGCCGCCTGTCGATCGATGACCGCACCGCCGACATCCTTGCCGCCGCACGCGAGGTCATCTCGGTGAAGGGCTACGAAAACGTGCTGGTCGCCGATATCGCGCGCCAGGCCGGCATTGTCGAAGGCACGATCTACCGCTACTTCGAGAACAAGCGCGACCTGCTGGTAAAGGTCGCCGAGGTCTGGTTCAACGAGCAGCTCGCGGTCGACTCGCAGCTGCCGATGATCCACGGCACCCAGAACAAGCTTCGCCATATCGCCGCCCGGACCCTGCAGATCATCAAGAGCGAGCCGGTGCTGAGCCGCTTCATGCTGATGGAACTGCGCCCCGATCCGAACTACCGCAGCACCGCATTCTTCGAAATGAACCGCCGTTTCACGCGCGAAACGCTGCAGGTCTGCAAGGACGCGATCGCCAGCGGCGAGTTTCATGCCGATGTCTCGCCGGCGCTGGTCCGCGACATGCTGCATGGCTGCATCGAGCACCGTACCTGGGCCTTCCTGCGTGGCGAAGGCGATTTTTCGATCGACGAGATTTCCGACGGCATCGCCACCGTCGTCTATCGCGGCATGGCGACCCAGCCGGCCAGCACCGACAATGCGGCGCGCATCGATGCCGCCGTGGCGCGCCTGGAGGCCGTCGCCACGCGGCTTGGCGGGCCGTCAGCGGCCTGAGCACGCGCGGCAAGCTGCGCGGGGTCTCGGGCCCCGCTCACTTCATGGTCAGCAGCCGATCGGGTGCGAAAGCCATGGTCAGTCGCAGCGGATCGACATGCACGCCGTTGGCCAGCACCTCGAAATGCAGATGCGCGCCGGTGGCGCGCCCGGTGGCACCGACGAAACCGACGATGTCGCCGCGGCGAATCACCGAGCCGCTGCGCAAGCCCGGCATGAACTTCAGCAGGTGGCCGTAGACCGTCTCCACGCCATGGCCATGGTTGATGCGCAGGTGGTTGCCGTAGAACGGCCGCTTGCCGAGCTCGCTGATCACGCCATCCTGCGCGGCCCGGATCGGCGTGCCGGATGCCGCAACGTAATCGACACCGTAGTGAAACCCCTGCTGCTTCTTGACTGGATGGACGCGCGAACCGTAGGTCGAGCTGATGCTCAGCTGGCTCAGCGGCGAGCGCAGCGTGGCGGCAAACTCCAGCGTCGAGATCGGCCGCTCGGTGCCCGCGTCACCCGTCAGCGATTGCGTCGGCTTGGGTACCGTCGGCAGCGTGAACAGCACCGGAATCCGCTTCGGTGGCGACGGCCGCTTCGCGGTGACCACGGTCACCGACGCTGCATCGGGCAGCGCCCGCAATGCGGTGGGATGTGCTGCAGCCGGCTTTGTCGATGCCTGTGCAGCACCGAGCAGCAGAGTGCCGATGACGGCCAGCCGCAAGCCGCCAACGACCACCATCGTCAGCGTCCTGCCCATCAATCCGGAATGCGCTTGCACAAGGCTGCCTCCTCAGCACGTGCCGATGGTCACCCCCGAGTGGTCCCGGGTGGCGACGGTACGAACCGCGTCGTTATCCGGCGCGCGCGCGCAGCGCGGCGTTGCGTTCGAGTTCGGTATTGATGAACTTGACCCAGTTGGCGGCAGCATCGGCCTGGGTTTCGGAAGCGGAGGCATTGGCGAACGCCTGCTTGGCTTCGACCAGCTTGCCGTTGTTGTAGAGCGCGGTACCGAGCTGCATGCTCAGGTTGCCCGGATTGCTGACGTTCTTGCCGCCCAGCGCCGCCCGATAGGCTTCCGCCGCCTTGGTCCAGTCGCCGGTCTGCGTGTACGCCTGGCCGAGGTAGTTGTAGTGCTTCGATTCGCCGGTCAGCGACGCCAGCTTGGTCAGCACCGGGATCGAGCGGTCGACTTCCTTGGCGATGGCCAGCGCCTGCGCCAGCAGCTGCAGGTTTTCGGCATCGAGCGGAATGCTCTTGTCCTTCATCTTGGCGGTGATCAGGTCGACGGCACGCTGCGGCGCTTCCTCGGCCAGATACAGGCGGGCCAGGTTCAGCACGTCAGGTGCGTTGGTCAGGTAGCCACCCTTGTAGGCGGCATGCATGACCACGGCCTGCTTGTGCTGGTTGCCTTCCAGCCCGTAAAGCCCGGCCAGCTGCACGAAGTAGGTTTCCTTCGGGTGGTTCGCCGCCAGGATCTCCATCACCCGGATCGCACTCTTGTAGTCCTTCAGCTCGAAGAACACCGCGCGCAGCAGACCCAGCCAGTTTTCCTTCGGCTCCTGCTTGCGCTCCTTGGCAATTGCCAGCGCCTTCAGGATCGGCGCCTTGGCCTGCGCGTACTTCTGCTGCTGGTAGTAGGCCTGCGCGTACAGGATGTAGGCATCCGGCTGCACGTCGGCGACCACGCTGAACCACTTGTCCATCACCTTGATCGACTTCGGATAGTCCTCGATCAGGAAGTAGGTCTGGGCCAGCGCGAACAGGGCGTTGTCGCGCAGGCCGTCCGGCAGGTTGGCCTGCTTCAGCACGTTGGTGTAGGCACCGATGGCGCGCTTGTTGTCATCGGTGGTGCGGTAGATCGCCGCGTACTGCACCCACAGCGTGGCGCGTTCGTAGTCGTTGAGCTTGTCGATCTTCGCCTTCAAGACATCGAGCGCGGCTTCCGCGGCCTTGTAGTTCTTGGCGTCGAAAGCCTTCTGGGCGACCTCCATCTGCTTGTAGGTCGCCTGGCTCAGAGTCTGGGTAACCCGAGTCGCGGTCTTCGCCTTCTTGTCGTCGGCCGCGTGGGCGCTGCTGATCGATCCGGCCGACAGGCCGACCATCACGGCGAGCGCTGCGGCGCGATACAGCCCGGTCCTGCGCATGGAAGTGCCGATGCGGATCATTATTTCTTGTCCAGCTTGAAGGTGATGACGTGGCGCACGCCGGGCACGCGGATCGGCAGGCCATTCTCGACGCGCGGCTTGTACTTGAACTTCAGCACCGCCTTGCTCGCGGCCTGGTCGAAGACACCCTTGGGCTGCGACTCGATGATGATCGGGTCGGCCGTGGCACCGGTTTCGGTCACCGTGAACTCGAGCAGCACATAGCCTTCGATGCCTCGGCTGGACGCACTCTGCGGATAGAGCGGCGCGACCTTGACGATCGGCAGGTATTCGCCATCCGACGCTGACAGCGCGAAGCCGGTGTTCTTGGCCACGTCCTTGTCGACCTTGATCTGGCCGATGTTGACCGCGGCCGAAGTCGGGCCTTCGACCGACATGCGCTGCGTCGGCACTTCCGGCGCGACATCCTTCTGCGGCAGTTCAGGCGGCGGCTTGCGCTCGCGGGTTTCGACTTCGAAGCTCTTCTTCAGCCGCACGAAGTCGATCGTCGGCAGCACTTCCACCTTGTCGACGCCGACATTGCTGTGGGTGATCAGCGTATGCAGCAGCCAGAACATGCCGGTGATCACGCTGATGCCGACGGCGAAGGCCGGCACGAAGCGCATCGGGCTCAGGGTCAGACTCTGCTTGGGGATCGATGGCCCCGGAGTGATGGTTGCCATGATTCAGCCGCCCTCGCCCTTGGTCCCGACGGAAACAGTGGCAATACCACCGGCCTGCACCTGTTCCATGACCTTGCTCATGATCCCGCTCTCCGACAGCTTGTCGGCCTGGATCACGACGGTGTCATCGGGGCGCTCGGCGTGCATGCGCTCGACCATCGCCCGCACTTCCGGCAGCGACACCTTCTTGCGATCCATCCAGATCTCGCCGTTGGCACGGACCGCGATCAGGATGTTGCCGCTGTCGCGGTGCTCGGCGGTGTCGGCATCGGACGGAATGATCTTGACGCCGGCCTGTTTCACGAACGACGTGATGATGATGAAAAAGATCAGCAGGTTGAAGACGAAGTCCAGCATCGGCGCCAGGTCGATGCCGTGGTGCTCTTCGTCATGACTGTGTCGCTGGGGCATCATGGCTTTCGACCCTTCCTGTTCACTGGGTACGGCTGGTGTTGGTCGGGGCGATCGATACGTTCATGATCCCGCCCTTCCTGACTTCATCCATCACGCCGACGACGATGCCGGTCGGCGACTTGGTGTTGGCGACCACGATCACCGAGCCTTCCGGCTTTTCGCCCTTGAAGCGCTCGACGTTCGGGCGCACCGATGCCTTGTCGATCAGACGCTGGTCGACCACGATGTCACCGTTGGCGCGCACCGCGATGTACATCGTCGAATCATCGTTGTCGGTCTTTTTCGCGTTGTTGCTCGGCGGCGGCGTCGACAGCGTGAGGCCGACTTCCTTGACGAAGATCGCCGTGATGATGAAAAAGATCAGCAGGTTCAGCACGAAGTCGAGCATCGGCGCCAGATCGATGCCGTGATCCTCGTCGTCACCTTCGTCTACTGCGTTGGACATGCGACGCATGGCGTGGACTCCTGATCGGGTTGCTAGAACTTGAAGCGGTCGGCCAGCAGTTCGGTTTCATGGCGGATCGCCGCCTGGAACTTGAACACCGGGTACATGCCGGACACGCTCACCGCGAGGCCGGTCATCGTGCAGTTCATCGCCTTCGACACGCCGGCAGCCATCGTCCGGGCATCAGCCGAACCAAGGATCGCCATCGAATCGAACACTTCGAGCATGCCGATCACGGTGCCGACCAGACCCAGCAGCGGGCATAGCGGCACCAGCACCTTGACCATCGGCAGGTTGGCGCTCATGCCGCTCGACAGCCGCGACACCAGCGTCTTGCGGATCTGGTGCGCCGCCCAGGACTTGCGCTCGGACCTGGCTTCCCAGATCGCCAGCGCTTCCTCGGTCATCTTCGGCAGCGTGAACCGGAAGAACCACAGCCGCTCGAAGATCAGCGCCCACATGACGATGCCGGAGACGAAGATCCAGGCAACCAGCTGGCCACCGGCAACCATCAAGCCGGCGACGGCTTCATACGGGGCCAGCAGGAGCTCAAGCATGGGCCGCACCGTTGCGGGCTTCGAGCGTTTCGGCGAGCAGGCCGGTGCTCTGCTGATCGAGGATCTGCACCAGACGCTTGGAGCGTGACGCCAGTGCCGAGTTGATGAACAGCAGCGGGATCGCGATGCCGAGACCCAGCACGGTGGCGATCATCGCCTTGCCGATACCGGCGGCCATCAGCTTCGGGTCACCCGAGCCGGATTCGGTGATCGACTGGAAGGTCTCGATCATGCCGATGACGGTGCCGACCAGGCCGAGCAGCGGGCCGGCCGCGACGACCAGCTTCACGAACGGCTGGACGCGCTGGATCGCCGGCAGCTCCTTCAGCACCGCTTCGGAGATGCGCAGTTCGACGACTTCGGCATCTTCGTCCTTCGGCATAGCCGAGCCCTTGAACGCCAGCAGCACGCGGCCGACCGGGTTGTCCGTACTCAGATTGTTGAGGTTGGCGAGCTGCTTGCCGACCTTGCTCGACACCACGGTCAGGTAGAAGAACTGGTAGATCGCGAGGATCGAGCCGATCGCGCCGACCAGCAGGATCAGGTAGGCCACCCAGCCGCCGACATGAATGCGCTCCATGATTTCCGGCCGCTGCGAATACAGGCCGATCAGCACGCCGCGCGACGGATCGACGACCATCGGCGCATAGCCAGACGTGGTCGATTCGAAGCTGCCGATGGTGCTCTGGAAGTGGCCGCCCGGCTGCTTAGGCGGCACCGAGAAGCTGGTGGCGCCGGTTTCGTACGACAGGAACTGGCCTTCCGAAATCGCCACGAACGGGCCGATGCGGGTCACCGCCTTCTTGCCGATCTCGCCGGACGGCTGGGTGACGCTGGCGTCGAAGCGCGCGATCTTGCCGCCTTCGGTCATCTCGCGCTGCATCTCGAACCAGAAGCCCTGCAGATCTTCGATCGGCGGCATCGTCTTGGTCTGGGCCAGACGGTCAAGCTGGGCGATGCGGTCCGGGAACTGCACGGTCAGCATCGAGTTGCGTGCGGCCGATGCGAAGTCGCCCGCACTCTGGCGCATCACGCCGAACAGCTCGCCTAAGTTGCCGGCCGAGGCATCGCGCGAGGTCATCAGCTCGGCGATTTCCTTGTCATTGACTTCGAACTGGCGCTGCAGCGCGGCCGCTTCGGCTTCCAGCGCTTCCTTCTGGCGCTTGGCATCGGCCAGCAGGCTGGCCTGCTGGTCGCGCGACGCCGCGAAGCGGGCTTCGCGCTCGGCGTTCAGCGCGGCGTCCTTCTGGTCGGCCTTCCTGACCTGATTGAGCAGCTCGTCCAGCGACTTGGCACCGGCAGCGTCCTGCGCCATCACCGGCGCGCAGACCGCCATCGACGAAATAAGGAGCGTCGCCGAAAGCCGGGCGACGAAGGAGGTGCGTGCAACGCGGGGGGAATTGGCGTGATTCATGGTGGCGACGCTCACTGGACGGCCGCTGCTGGAGCAGCCTGCGATGCGGATGCGGCCTGGATCGGCAGGATCATCAGGTCCGGGGACGACTGCTTGCGGGCGATCTTCAGGCCTTCCTTCACGCCTTCCGCCGCGCTGTTGTCGATCACCCAGCCCTTCTTCTCGCGATCCCAGTAGCCGGTCTCCTTGGCATCCGGGGTCTGGTACATCAGAGCCACGCGGCCGATGCGCAGGAAGTCCACTTCGCGGCCTTCGAGCTTGCCGCGATAGCCTTCGATGGTCTTGCCGTAGTCGATCTCGACCTGGTAGCCCTCGAGAATGCGGCGGAACTTCTCGGATACCGTCACGTCGGCGCGCGGCATCATTTCGTTCAGCTGCTTGACGCGCTCGCGGCGCTCGTCGATCAGGAACGGCGTATCCAGTTCCACGAACTGGCCGAAGGTGCCGAGCATGTCCTGCATCAGCGGCAGGATCTCGATGTTGGTGCGGGCGATCTCGCGGATTTCGCTGCGGACCACTTCCTTCTCCGCTTCCTGCGAGCGCAGCTGCGATTTCAGCTGCTGGACGTACAGCTTCAGGCTGTCCGCTTCGCGCAAGGAGTTGCGGTATTCATCGGCGAGGCTCAGGCGCTCTTCCGCCAGACCATCGACCTTCTTCTGCGAGTCCACCTGCGCGACCAGCCACTGGTCGCTGGCGGTCAACACGTCGCCAAGCTTGGCGGCTTGTGTTGCACCGGCAAAGGTCAAGACTGCTGCTGCTACCAGTACCGCTGGCCGTGATGCCATAACACCGCTCCTCCAGATGCTTGTCGACTGCTGTCGTTTGATGTCGTGGCGACGGGCCGCTGGCCGATCGCACGCTTGATACAGACTCGGGGTCCAGCACCCGGCAGCCACGAACAGGCGCTGCCGGGCTTGCATGGCTTACGGCGTCGGTGCCGCGTCCTCGGCCGGCGCTTCGGCAGCTTCCGGCGCTGCGGCTTCAGGTGCTGGGGCTGCCGGTGCTGCCGCTTCCGCGGCAGCCGGTGCGGCATCGGCCGCGACGGCGTTGCCGGAAACGATCTTCAGCTCAACGCGACGGTTCAGCTCGCGCCCTTCATCGGTGGCGTTGTCGGCGATCGGCTCGTTCGGGCCGAAGCCAGCGCTGCTCATGCGGTCTGCGGCGATGCCCTTGCCGACCAGGTAGCTCATGACCGACGCGGCGCGGCGCTTCGACAGACCGTCGTTCAGCGCAGCCGAGCCACGGCTGTCGGTGTGTCCGGCGACCTGGACCTTGATGTCCGGATAGGCCGTCAGTTCGGCCGCCACGTCATCGAGCAGCACCTTGGCGTTGCGCGTCAGCGTCGCCTTGTTGGTGTCGAAGTTGACGCCACGCAGCACGATGTTGTCGCCGGTGCCGCAACCGGCCAGCGAGATCTTTTCGCCAGGTCCCGGCGTCTTGCAGGTCTTCGGCGGCGGCGGTGGCGGAGGCGGCGGGCAACCGGTTTCATCGACCACGCTGCCCGGCGGTGAATCCGGGCACTTGTCGACGCCGTTGACCACGCCGTCCTTGTCGTCGTCCTTCGGCTCTTCAACCGGAACCACTTCCGGCGGTGGCGGTGGCGGCGGGGTGACAACCGCCGGTGGCTGCTGGAAGAAGTACTTCACCGAGAACAGCAGCGACTGCGCCTTGTAATCGCCTTTCAGGAAGGTCTGCGGCTGCTCCCGGTAAGCGAAGAATTCCGCGCTGCCGAGCGTGCGGACATTGCGGTAATCCAGCGCCACCGCAACCCCCTTCCAGACGTCGAAGATCACGCCGCCGCCGAACTGGTAGCCCGGACGGGCATCGTCGGCCTTGCGCGATACCGGGTCGCTGCTGATGTTGCCGTCGTCGACCGACAGCAGCACGCGCAGCGAATCGGTCTGCGCGTTGTTCAGGATGAAGCGGTGAATGCCGATGCCGCCACCGATGTACGGATGGATGCGCCAGCCCGGAAAGGCGTCATACCAGAGGTTGGCGAAGCCGGACACCGTCGACAGACGCGTGCCCTTGGTGCTGTCCGGCGAGCTGCCGTCGGAGTAGACGATGGAGTTGACGCGTTCGCGGCGCA
Source organism: Gammaproteobacteria bacterium (assembly GCA_026398875.1). Classification (GTDB taxonomy): domain Bacteria; phylum Pseudomonadota; class Gammaproteobacteria; order Nevskiales; family Nevskiaceae; genus Nevskia. The sequence goes on from JAPLSB010000022.1 coordinate 48,006, forward strand.
GCGACAGCTCGAACTCCGGGCGCAGCCCGAAGCCGTACTTGTAGCCGACGACGACCTGACCGACGACGTTCTTTTCGAAGCCGTAGGTGCCGGCATCGACACCGCCGTTGTCGAGCTTCGGCAGCTCCACCGGGATCGGCGGCTGGCTGGTCGCGGTGCGCGTGCCTTCCAGCGTCAGATCCAGGTCGGACGCCTTGTTGATGCCGAACTGGGCACCGATGTACGGACCGCTGTATGCGGATGCCGGGAATGCGAACAGCGAGACAGCGACAGCAAGGGCGGTCCGTGCAAGACCGTTATCTGGGCGATTCATGAGTGAGGGTTCCCCGAATTGATGATTGGCAGGCCAGCAGACTGATCAAGACCATCAAGCCTTCTTAGCCGCCGTAATCCCACTGCACGGTCACGCCGAACGTGCGCGGATTGCCCCAGATCACCGTGTCGCCGAAGTCCTGGCGATAGGCATTGGTGAAGTACGACTGGTTCGCGAGGTTCTTGCCGTAGGCGGTCACGCGGATGCGGGTCTTCGGGTCGTAGACACCGAAGCGGGCGTTGGCGATGTAGTACGACGGCTGCTCGAGCGTGTTGGCCGGGGTGTAGAAGAAGCCCGAGGTGTAGTACACGTCGCCCGCCACTTCAGCATCCATCCCGTAGAAGAACGGGAACGTGTAGTTCGCCGACGCGGTACCAGTGAACTTCGGCGTGCGAACGGTCTCCTTGCCGGAGAAGTCGATGTTGTTCTGGCTCAGGTACAGCTCGTTGAAGCCCTGGCCGATGAAGTAGTTGTACTCACCCTTCAGGTAGACACCGGTAAGGCCGAGCACCAGCGATTCGGTGACGTACCAGTTCACTTCGCCTTCGGCACCGTAGACGGTGTACGAACCGGCGTTCTGCAGGTTGGTGACGCCACCGCTGGCCAGCGACAGCGTCTGCAGCTGGGCGTTGGTGATCGTGGTGATGAACGCCGCACCATTGACCTTCAGCGACTGGTCTTCGAGCAGCGAGCTCTTGAAGCCGACTTCGTTGCTCGATGCCAGTTCTGGCTCGACGCGCGTCGGCGGGTTGTTGATGTTCAGGCCGTTGTAGTTGCCGGACTTGAACGCTTCCGAATACTTGTAATAGACCAGCAGCGCATCGCTGTACTTGTAGTCGAGGCCGACGGTCGGCGTGAAGCTCTGGAAGGTCTTCGACTGCGGTGCGTAGTTGACGGTCAGCAGGTTCGGCGTGACCAGCGGCTCCTGGTTCAGGCGCGGGATGATCAGACGCGCCGCGAAGCCTGCAAACAGCAGCTTGGTGTCTTCACGCGAGGCACGGGCACCCGCCTTGACCGAGATCTGATCGGTGATGTGGAACGTCAGCTGGCCGTAGATCGAGCGGGCGCGGTTGCCGACGCCACCGAAGATCGGCACGTTGGCCACCGGGTTCTCGTTGATCGCCGGGTTGACGTTGCAGTCACCGCCGATGCCGGTGTACAGATCGCACAGGAACGTCGGACCGCCGAAGATGCTGGTGCCCGGCAGGCCGATCGCCGTCGCCACGACATCCACCGTTGCCGGGTAGCGACCGTTCTTCTTGGTGTTCTCGTAGTAGACACCGCCGACGTACTCGAGCCAGTCCGGCGTCGCTTCAGCGCTGGAGGTGAACACCAGCTCCAGCGAATCGGTATTGGCGCGGTTCGGAATGGCGCTGATGTCGAGCACCGGCTCCGGCGCGGAGTCGTAGTCGAACAGGATGGTGCTGTTGGCACCGGTACGGCCGCCGACCAGCTTCACGTCGAAGTAGTCGCTCTGCTTGCTTTCGGCGAAGAACGAAAAGATGCGGGTGCGGCCGAAGGCACCGACGCTTTCGACGTTGCCCGACGTGTTCGGACGCTGGTTCGGCGTCAGCACGGCGGCGAACGCCGGGGCGACATTGAACAGGTTGGTGGCGACGGAATCCGCGTCCTGGCTCTTCAGGTCATAGAACGCGGCACCGACCTTGACGTCTTCCATCGGCTCGTACTGCAGCGCCGCGCGGTAGCCGCGGTTGCGGTAGGAGTTGTAGTCGCCCGCTTCCGGATCGAAGAAGTTCTTCGTGTAGGCGTCGCGGTTCTGGTAGATGAACGAAGCGCTGTAGAGCAGCTTCTGATCGGTCCCCGGCACCGGGCCGGACACCGACACCTTGGTCTTGTAGTCGTTGAAGTTGCCGTACTGCGCCAGCACGCTGGCCGAGAATTCCTTGGTCGGCTCCTTCAGCTTGATGGTGATCGCACCGGCAATCGCGTTGCGGCCGTACAGCGAGCCCTGCGGACCCTTCAGCACTTCGATCTGGCGCACGTCGCCCAGCGCCTGCGCGGCCGAGAACGTGAACGGCAGGTAGAGACCGTCGATATAGGTGGCCACCGACGAGTCGATGCCGGCCTGGAACGCGTCACCACCGATGCCGCGAATGAAGATGATCGAGTAGCTGGCCATCGAGTCGTACTGCAGACCCGGCGTGATCAGCTGCAGGTCCTTGACGTCAGCCACGCCCTTGGCATCGAGTGCCGCGCCGCTGAATGCCGACACCGATGCCGGCACGTCCTGCAGGTTTTCCTCGCGCTTTTCAGCGGTGACGACGATTTCTTCGGTCAGGCGGTTCTTGACCTGACGGCTGCCCGAAGCTTCGGCAGTGGCAGCCGGTGCGCTGACCGGTGCGGCAGCGTCAGAGCTGGCAGCAGGTGCTGCCGGTTCAGCAGCAGAGGCAGGTGGGGCTTCGGGCGCTGCGGCCGCGCTGGCGGGAGCTGCGGGGGCGTCGGCGGCGGGTGCAGCTGCAGGCGCCGAATCAGAGGGCTCGTCGCTCGGTCCGAGGATCGCATCCAGATCGTCCTGCGCCGCTGCCTGACCCACAAATGCCGTGTGAATCAACAGCGCCCAACCGAACCGCCGTAATGTACGTTCGCTCACTTGCAACCTCCCCGACGCATGACTGAACTGTTGTTGTCGAGCGACCGACGCCAGCCATCATCAAGCGTTACCGAGCACAGGACGCAACTGTCCTGACTCCCCCTTCGCTCATGAACGACCGGCGCTTTTCTGCGCTCTCTGTAACTCGTAAGGAAGCATACGTTCGCAAATCACAATGCGCAATACGATTGTCGAAATTCAGGTAACTTTCCGAAAAACACGCTTGTTAGTGAATGCTATTCATTGCTGCAACGCACATTTTCAGCAGCAGGAAATCGTTGAAAACAGGCCTTAAACATGTCGTTTGTAAACGTTTTGCTCCGAAACGCAACTGACGAGCACTGTTGCAGCACAGCAAAAATCAGGCTTTTCCGTGAATTCCGTTTTGTAGCGCATCAATATCGTCGGCGGCCATAATAGTTTTGCAAACGCAAAGTCTTGCGGCGCAAGCACGCGAAACACCCGGCGATCGACAGTCCGCGCCAGCACGGCAGCCAGGACAATGCGACGGCCGGTCTCGTCCCCCACCACCCGATACCCAGGAAACTGACGCGATGACATCGAGAGCACCGTCCAACATGCTCGACCCGGCTGGACATCAACCGGCATGGATCGATGGCTGTTCGCCGCAGCCTGGACAGCTGGCACGCGTGCACCTGCGCAGCACGGCGGACATCGCTGCCGTCGAAGCCTGGGATCCGGCGCTGCTGCTGCCGGGCGCTTCGATCTACGACTGCATTCGGGCATCGGCACTGCGCAGCCCGGACAAGCCGGCGATCGTCCATCTGAAATCGGCCGAGGCCTCTGATGTACCGACGGTCATCAGTTACCGGTCGCTGCTGGCGTCGATCGAGCAGGCGGCGCGGTTGTTCAGAAGCATTGCCGGCGACACGCGCAGCAGCGTCTCGATCATCCTGCCGATGCTGCCCGAGGCACTGATCGCCGCCTGGGGTGGTGCCACGGCCGGCATCGCCAATCCGATCAATCCGTATCTGGAAACGCGGCAGATCGCGTCGATCATGAATGCCGCGAAAGCCACGGTGCTGGTGACCACCACCGGCAAGTACGGCGCCGGCGCCTGGGACCGTCTGGACGCGATCAAGGCGCTGGTACCAACGCTGCAGCGCGTGCTGATCGTGGGCAGCGATGACGCGGCCCATGATTTTTCCGCCGCCATCGCTGCGCAGCCGACCGGTCTGGATTTCGCACCACCGAGCGATCCGTTTGCCGAAGCGGTCTATCTGCCGACCGGCGGCACCACCGCAGCACCCAAGCTGGTGCGAATGAATCATCGCGGCCAGTTGCTGGCCGCCTGGATCATGGGTGCGCTGGCCGATCCGAGCAGCGACGGCGTGGTCGGCCATGCGATGCCGAACTTCCATGTCGGCGGCGGCGTGATCCTGTCGCTGCGCGCGATGCTCTATGGCCAGACGCTGCTGACGCTGACCACCGATGGCTTCCGCAGTCCGGCGGTGGTGCGCAATTTCTGGGAGATCGCTCGGCGTCATCGCGTGTCGAGCCTGATCGCGACCCCGGCCACCGCCGCCGCGATCCTCGCGCTTCCGCCGGAAGTCACGTCCGCAGGTCATTGCATCAAAAGCTTCAACGCCGGCGGCAGCACCATTCCGGTCGAACTGCTGCGCGCCTTCCACGCCCGCTATGGCATCTGGCTGCGCGAGCTGTGGGGCATGTCGGAAATCCAGGGTGCGGTATCCGGGCATCTCGACGACGGCACACAGCCGGTCGCCGGTTCGGTCGGCCGCTGCCTGCCGTGGCACCCGGTGCACGCGATCGAAGTCGATGCCAGCAACCAGCTGCTGCGCATCTGCGCACCCGGCGAGCGCGGCGTGCTGGCGATCGGCGGCCCGAACGTCACGCCGGGCTATGTCGATGCGAGCCTCGATGGCGAGTTCTTCGTCAAGGGCATGCCGGGCAGCCTGCGCTGGGCCAATACCGGCGACCTCGGCACCGTCGATGCCAACGGCTTCATCTGGCTGTTCGGCCGCGCCAAGGACGTGATCATCCGCGGCGGTCACAACATCGATCCGATGATGATCGAGGAAGTGCTGGTCTGCCATCCCAGTGTCCAGATCGCCGCCGCAGTCGGCCGCCCTGACTCCGCGAAGGGCGAGATGCCGATCGCCTACGTGCAGTTCAAGGAAGGCCAGTCCGCCAGCCGCGACGAGCTGCTGGCGCTGTGCAAGGAGCGCGTGCAGGAGCGCGCCGCCGTGCCGGTCGATGTCATTGCGCTGCCGCAGATTCCGATGACCGCGGTCGGCAAGATCAACAAGCCGGCGCTGCGCCTGATCACGATGCGCAGCGTTGCAGTCGAAGAGGCCGAAAAGATCCTGGCAGGCTGCGGCAGCTGCGAAGTCAGCGTCGACGAATCCGGCAAGCGGCCCAGCGTGGTGATCAAGGCCCGCGTGCCAGCGGCCCGCGTCGAGGAACTGGACGGCAAGCTCAGAAACCGCTTCCGCGATTACGAGTTCCTGACCGTGATCGAATTGAAAGCCGCCGGCTGAGGCGCAGCAACGCCGGCTGCCGCACCAACGGCGGCCGGCAGCATTGCTAGGATTCGGGCCGAACCCTCTACACCCGGAATCCGCAATGCCCCTGAACCTGCTTGACCCCACCCTGTTGCGCGCGCAGTGCTACGTCGGCGGTCAGTGGGTCGACGGCAGCGACACGATCGAGGTCCGCAATCCGGCCACCGGGGTCGTCGTCGGCACGGTGCCCAAGCTCGGCGCGGAGCAGACTCGCACTGCGATCGAAGCCGCCAACGCCGCGTGGCCGGCCTGGCGCGGGAAGACCGCCAAGGAGCGCGCCAACCTGCTGCGAACCTGGTTCAACCTGATGCTCGCCAATCAGGAAGATCTGGCGCAGATCATGACCGCTGAACAGGGCAAGCCGCTGGCTGAATCGCGGACCGAGATCGCCTACGCGGCCTCGTTCATCGAATGGTTCGCCGAAGAAGGCAAGCGCATCGCCGGTGACGTGATTCCAGCACCGCAGACCACGCAGCGGCTGATCGTCACGCGCGAACCGATCGGCGTCTGTGCCGCGATCACGCCGTGGAACTTCCCGGCCGCGATGATCACCCGCAAGGCTGGCGCGGCACTCGCCGCCGGCTGCACGATGGTGATCAAGCCGGCCTCGCAGACGCCGCTGTCCGCACTCGCGCTGATGGCGCTCGCCGAGCGGGCCGGCATTCCGGCCGGCGTGCTCAGCGCGATCACCGGTGCGGCCGGCGATGTCGGCACCGAACTGGCGACGCATCCGCTGGTGCGCAAGCTGACGTTCACCGGCTCGACCGAAGTCGGCCGCATCCTGATGGGCCAGACCGCCGCGACGATCAAGAAGGTGTCGATGGAGCTGGGCGGCAACGCGCCATTCATCGTCTTCGACGATGCCGATCTCGATGCCGCCGTCGAAGGTGCGCTGCTGTCGAAGTACCGCAACGCCGGCCAGACCTGCGTCTGCTCGAACCGCATCTACGTGCAGGCCGGCGTCTACGAAGCGTTCGCCACGAAGTTCGTCGCCGCCGTCGAAAAGCTCACCGTCGGCGATGGCAGCGCCGACGGCGTGAAGATCGGACCGCTGATCGACAGCAAGGCGGTGGCCAAGATCGAGGAGCACATCCACGATGCGCTGGCCAAGGGCGGCCATCTGCTTACCGGCGGCAAGCGCCATGCGCTGGGCGGCAACTTTTTCGAACCGACCATCGTCGCCAACGCCACGGCCGACATGCTGGTGGCCAAGGAAGAAACCTTCGGTCCGCTGGCGCCACTGTTCCGCTTCGAAACCGAAGCCGAGGTCATCGCGATGGCCAACGACACCGAATTCGGCCTCGCCAGCTACTTCTACTCGCGCGACATCGGCCGCGTCTGGCGCGTATCGGGCGCTCTGGAATACGGCATGGTCGGCGTCAATACCGGCCTGATTTCCAACGAGGTCGCACCATTCGGCGGCGTCAAGCAATCCGGCATCGGCCGCGAAGGCTCGAAGCTCGGCATCGAGGACTATCTGGTCGTCAAGTACACCTGCATGGCCGGGATCTGAGCAACAGCGGTTCGCGGTGCGTTCCGGTAGCGACCGGCGCAGGGCCGGCCCGCTGGTCGCTTTTTGCCCCTATGCCGACAGTTGGTGTCGTTCTCATACTCGGCACGGCGGCGGGCGCGGGTAGCGGATCGTCGCGCCGCGATGGAGGGATACGCGATGCCAAGCAGAAATATTCGGGCCAAGTCGTCGGTAACGATCGGTCTGGTCATGTCCGTCCTGCTCGGCCTGCCACTGCCTGCGCGGGCCGGCCCGTCATTCACGGTCAACACGACCACTGAAGGCTCGCAGACGGCAGCGGACATCGTCGCAGTCGGCGCCAATGGTTTCGTCGTGGTCTGGCAAGGCCCGGATGACGATGGCAGCGGCATCTTCGCGCGCCGCTTCGCGCTCGATGGCTCGCCGATCGGTGACGAGTTCGCCGTCAACACGGTGACCGAAGGCAACCAGACTTCGCCGCGGATCGCCGCAGACGGCAATGGTCGCTACGTGATCAGCTTTACCTCCACCGCCGGCAATGGTGCGCGGCGCCAGCTGGCTCGCCGTTACTCGGCCTCCGGTGTCGCCATCGACGCCAAGCCGGTGACGGTGCCGATCAGCTTCATCGATGCGACGCTGGGCGTCGGACCCGACGGCAGCGCCGCATTCGTCGGCTACGGAACGAATGCGCCAGTCAACGATACGGTACCGATCCGCATGCGCCGGTTCAGCTTCGACGGCGCGGCGCTTGGCCCGGAAGTCACGGTGGGCCTCGGGTCAACGCTGAACGGCAGCAGCACGGCCATCTGCTTCCACGCCGACAACAGCTTCGCCATCAGCTACAGCGCGCCGGCGAATGCGGCGTTCGAGTACGGCGCTCAATTGCAGCGCTTCAGCGCGTCCGGCGGCACGGTCAGTCAAACCCGATTCGGCGTCGCGCCACAGGATCCAATCAGCGGCCACAGCCTCGCCTGTCTCGAGAACGGCGGTTATGCAGCAACGTTCTCAGATCTGTTCGAAGGCAATCTGAATCTGGCGTCCACCTATGTGCAGGCCTTCGATGCCGGCGGCAGCCCGATCGGCGAACTCCGCGAGATCAGCGATACCGCGACGCCACGCGGCGACAACGGCAGCGCGCCCGACATCGCGGCGATCCCGGGCGGCGGCTTCGAGGTGATCTGGAACCGCTATCTGGTGCTCGAAGGCGACGGCGAGAATCCTGAGGTCTTCGAGTTCCAGATCCAGGGGCAGCGCTTCACGGCCAATGGCATGCCGAGCACGGCGCGCCTGCGCATCGACCAGGCGCCGTTCCCGCTGGCGCGCGCCCGCTTTCCGGCCGTTGCCGTCGGCAGCCTGAAGCGCTTCGGCGTGTGGCGGTCCAGCATCGGCCCTGATCGAACGCCCACCGACATCATCGGCCGCACCCTGCCCTAGCGTGGTGCCGCCGGCGTTGGCTCAGTTCAGGCCGGCAAGAAAGCGCAGCAGTTCGGCATTGGTTGCATCCGGCCGCTCCTGCTGGATCCAGTGCCCGCAGCCATCGAAGATCACCGTGCCGCGCCAGTCGGTGGCGCGTTCGCCGATCCGCGCGATCGCCTCCTGACCCCAGCCGGTGGCCACGTCGAATTCGCCGCCGATGAACATCGCCGGCACCGTCAGTGGCTGGTCGGCGTGGGCTTCGAGATCGGCCCAGCTGTCGCTCATGTTGCGGTAGTAGGCCAGCGGGCCGAAGAAGCCGGAGCGCTCGAATTCATTGGCGAAGACATCGAGATCGGCATCGGTGAACCAGTCCGGCATCGGCGACGGTGCCGGCAGGAAGCGATCGCGCATCTGCCCGCCATCGGCGATCGTGATCGCGCTGCCGCGGATCAACGTCAGCTGATCCATCTTCGCGAAATCCGGCAGCAGCGCCTGCAGCGGCGCACCGGACAGTGACCACACGGCGCCCTGCAGCCAGCCGCGGACATCGGCTTCGATCTCGGTGATCACCGAGGCCATCGCGCCGAAATGATCCTGGTAGAAGGTCTGGCCGGGGCCGGCCAGTTCGGCGTGCAGCTCGCCCGGATGCCGTTCGCCGAACGGGCTGCCCGGCAGTGCCACGAGGCCGCGCCCCGAGAACGGCACCGACATGCCGATGACACCGCGAAACACATCCGGCCGCAGCCAGGCAGCGGTCCAGGCGACCGGCGCACCCCAGTCATGGCCCACGATCACGGCACGGGTTTCGCCCAGCGCATGAACCACGCCGACGACGTCGTCGACCAGCTTGTGGATGCGGTAGTCCTCGACCCGGACGAACTTCGACGAACGCCCGTAGCCGCGCTGGTCGATCGCCACGGCGCGGTAGCCCGCGGCGGCCAGTGCCGTCAGCTGATGCCGCCACGAATACCAGGACTCCGGGAAGCCGTGCACCAGCAGCACCAGCGGACCGCTGCCTTCGCTGACCGCATGGATGCGGGCGCCGTTGACGGACAGCAGCTGATGTTGACGCTGGGACATGCGGGACCTCGTGGTGGGGGATCAACCGTGCATCACGGCATCGGCCGGCGACGGTGGCGCAAATCATGCCCGACAACGCTCAATCGTATGGAGGCGTATTTCTTTTCGGCTGTGTGGCCCAGCGAACATACATGCCGATACCCGCAAGCCCAGACTGCCATCGCGGCAAGGTGCAAGGAGACGCGGCGAGCAACCTGCGAACAAGCGGTGCCGCCGCGGTTTGCAGCACGTTCAGCCAGAGGGGAATGACGTGACGACGGCGCGAGACGACAGCGAAGAACTCGACATGCTCGATGCCATGCTGGCCCGCTTCGAAGGACCGCCGACGTTCGGGATCTCGGCGCAAGGTCGGGCTGTCTACGCCGATCGCTCGCCGTACCAGCCGACGCGCAACCCGGCAGAGCTGCTGCGGCTGATCGACCGCTACATTGCCCGGCTGATCCGCATGGACGATGGCAGCTGGGCCGCCATCGGTCCTGCGGGCCGCGCGACCGTTGCGCCCAGCCTGCCGATCGCCGTCTGTCGTGCCGTGCTGGAGTTCCGCTGACGTCGCGCTCAGCTGCCGGCAAGCTCTTTCAGCATCGCTTCGCGAATCTGGAATTTCTGGATCTTGCCGGTCACCGTCATCGGGAAGCCATCGACGAAGCGGATGTGGCGCGGAATCTTGTAGTGCGCGATCTGCCCGCGGCAGTAGCTGCGGATGTCGTCGTCAGCCAGGCAGGTTCCGGGGCGCAGGATGATCCAGGCACAGAGTTCCTCGCCGAACTTGACGTCCGGCACGCCGACCACCTGCACATCGGCAATCGCCGGATGGCGATAGAGGAACTCCTCGATCTCGCGCGGGTAGATGTTCTCGCCGCCGCGAATGACCATGTCCTTGATGCGGCCGACGATCCGGCAGTAGCCGGCCTCGTCGAGCGTGGCCAGATCACCGGTGTGCATCCAGCCGGCGCTGTCGATCGCTTCGCGAGTCTTCGCCTCATCGCCCCAGTAGCCGAGCATCACCGGGTAGCCGCGCGTGCACAGCTCGCCGGTTTCGCCACGCGCCACGATGTGCCCCTGCCCGTCGACGATCTTGACCTCGACGTGCGGATGAATGCGGCCGACGGTGCCGACGCGGCAATCGACCGGATCATCGACCGCGGTCTGGAAGCTGACCGGCGAGGTCTCGGTCATGCCGTAGGCGATGGTCACGCCGCCGATGTTCATGCGGCTCATCACCGCCCGCATCACTTCGACCGGACAGGGACTGCCGGCCATGATCCCGGTGCGCAATGAAGACAGGTCGAACTCGGCGAAGCGCGGATGGTCGAGCTGGGCGATGAACATCGTCGGTACGCCGTACAGCGCCGTGCAGCGCTCGCTGGCCACGGCCTGCAAGGTCGCCAGCGGGTCGAAGGCCTCGCCCGGATAGACCATCGCCGCCCCGTGGGTCAGCGCGCCGAGATTGCCCATCACCATGCCGAAGCAGTGGTACAGCGGTACCGGGATGCAGACCTTGTCGCCGGGCACCAGATGGATGCCTTCACCGACGAAGTAACCATTGTTCAGGATGTTGTGGTGCGACAGCGTCGCGCCTTTCGGATTGCCGGTGGTGCCGGAAGTGAACTGGATGTTCACCGGATCATCGAATTGCAGGCGCTCGCCCAGTGCCTGCAGCGCCTGCCGTTCGGCATCCGATGGGGCAACCAGCAGATCGTCGAAATTCAGCATGCCGGGTGTGGCGTCGCTGCCGAGGCGAATCACCATCTGCAGCGCCGGCAGGCGCGCCGCCGTCAGCGCGCCGGGCGAACTATCGCGAAGCTCGGGTGCCAGTTCGGCCAGCATCGCCAGATAGTCACTGCTCTTGAACTGGCTGGCGCTGACCAGCGCCCTGCAGCCGACCCTGTTCAGCGCGTATTCGAGCTCGCTGAGGCGATACGCCGGGTTGATGTTGACCAGCACCAGCCCGGCCTTGGCGGTGGCGAACTGCAGCAAGGTCCACTCGATGCGATTAGGGCTCCAGATGCCGACCCGGTCGCCATTGACCAGGCCGAGCCGCAGCAGGCCGCAGGCCAGCCGGTCCACCTGCTCGCGCAGGTCCGCATAGCGCAGGCGCCGCTGCTGGCCGAGATCGATCACCGCCTCGCGGTCGCCATGCCGCGCACAGATGGCGTCGAAGTGGCGGCCGATGGTGTCGCCGATCAGCGGCACGCCGGAAGCGCCGTGGACGTAGCTGGACGCCACGGACGTGGATGCAGGGTTGATCAACGCAGCTTCTCCTCGACGCGCCGTCCAGCGGCTGTGCAGGCCTTCTGCGCGGACACTACAAACCGGCCCGCGCGGGCCTGTCACCTTTTAGCCGGAACCGGTACCACGCGGAAGCAGGGGCCACGCCTGCATCGCGCGGATCCCTCGAACGAGGGTGAAAGCGGGCGGTTCGATCGACCGCCAAACGTGCATCCCGCTGGCATGGCGCCGATGCGGGACGCACAGCGGCGGACAGCGATAGCCGTCGCTGGCGAGTGCATCGAGCATGTTGCCGACGAACAGGTCGCGACCCTGCTGATCCATCGCCGCGAGCTGATCGGCGTTCTGCTTGCGGAACTGCGACTTCATCGGCTCCGGAAGATCGCGCACCACGTAATCGAGATAGCAGGCCACCTGCCGCGCCGATGCGCCCTGTGGACCGCTCGCCTTGCAGGCGATCACAAGGGCGTAAGCGGCGTCGAGACAGATGGCGCGGCGCTCGTTGCGCAGCACTGCGCAATCGGTCGAGCAATCCTTGATCGCGGCCTCGATCTGCACATCGCTGCGGCCTCGCGCGCGCTCGCGCTCGATCACGCAGCCGGTCGATAGCGGTCCGTAGTTCGCGCATTGCGTGCGGCAGGACTCCCGCCGTGACGAAAAGAACTCCGGACAGTCGCAGGCGCATTCGGCGGCGGCCGGCGCATCGGCGGCAATCGCTGAAGCGCTTGGCGAGAGCATCGCGAGCAGCATCGCGCCGATGGCGAGGCTGCGAAACAGGCCAACCAGCCTGCGCAGCCGGCCGGCGGCGGCCCATGGACTGCGCGGCCGACGTTGCGTGATCAGATCGTCGACTCCCGTCGCGCTCACTTGCGCTTCCTCAGCTCGATCGCCGCCAGCCCGCGCAGCGAGAGGCCAAGTGGCGGGCAATCGATGATCCGTTCGGCGATGCAGGTCTGACCCTTGATCTGCACCTTCAGATCCGGGCAGGTCACGCCATGGATCAGGTCCGGCGGCGTGCGCTGCTGCTGGCCCGGCGCGAGGTCCGAAAGCGCGATCGGAAAATGCGCCTGTAGCGTCTCGCCAGTCGAAGCCTTCATCACCGCGAAGCTGGACATGAAGGTCGACAGCGCGACCGCGCCCCGATTGCCGACTTCAAAGCTCAGCTGACAACCGTCCTCGCGCTGGCCGTTGGCGTCCTCGGCATCGGTCGAGGCTGTACCGATGGCGACGATGTCGACGCCGCCGCCAGCGGCAGCGGCGACAACCGGTATCGAGCAGAAACAGGCCGCAGCAACGGCGAGCAGCCCCTTCACGACGGGGATCGCAACACTCGGTCTCATCATTCGGCTCCTGACGCATCCGTAAGCATTCATCTCCGCGGCTCGGGCTGGGCCTCGACGCGGTAGCGCAGTTCGCCGCGAGCGCCAAGGAGCACGCCTGCTGCCAGTGCCGCGCCCGGCGAGCGATGCAGATGCAGCACCAGCGGATCGGCTTCATCGGCCGACACCGGCAGCACGGCGAGCAAGCTGTCGCCGCTCTGCATCGCCACGGCGTGCTGGCCACGGGCACCGACCCATTCGCAAGGGGCCTCGAGCGGCTGCGGGCAGATCGCCCGGCCAGCCGCCCAGTCCACCGCCAGCGCCCCGTCCGGCCCGGTGTCGACATGCAAGCTCAGCAGCTCCGCACCGGCCCGCGTGCGGAGCCGCGGATCGACACGGGTCACGGTCCAGTCGCCCTGCCAGGCCGTGCCGGAACCCAAGGGCGCGGCCGCCGCGGACAGCGCGACAATCAGCAGCGCGCCGCAGGCGGCCCGGCCCACGTTGCGAAAACGCCTCATCGCGCGACCCTGCGGCGGCGAAGTAGCAGCGCAACACCGAGCAGCGGCAGCAGGCCGCCAGCAGCACCACCGCCACCGGTCGCCGGCGGTGGCGCAGTTGTCACCACCCCCGGCGCACCTGGATCGCGGATCACGCCGTCGGCCACACCGTCGCCGTCACCGGCGCCGCCATCGGTCAGCGCCAGACGCACCTGATTGCCGTTGATGACGGCCCGATCGAACAGCGCGCAGTCCGGCGTGCACTTGACGTAGCCGTTCGGGGTCACGCCGGCCGGGAAGGTCAGCGTCACCTCGACACTGCCGCCGACGGGGATACTGGTGATGTCGAATGCGAGGAAATCGGTCAGCGGCGTGAAGCCGGCCGGCAGCACGGCGGGACGGGCCGTCACGCGGGTGTTGACGATCGCACCGGCGGAGGACGTCAGCTGTACTTCGCGGCCATCGGTCAACGTGATGCTCCCGAGGTTGACCGGCGGCGGCGGTGGCGGAGGCGGCGCCGCATTGATGGTCAGCCGCGCTGTGGTCACCGCCCGGCCACCGCCTGGCCCGACACAGTCCAGCGTGAAATCGACGGTGCCAGTCACGTCGCCCGGCAGCGATACGGCATTCATGCCGCTAGCTGCGATGGCGAACGGACCATTGACGATCAGGCCGTCGAAGCTGCCCTGGCAGGCAATGGCATAGCTGGAACTCCACATCAAGAGCGGGGTGTCGCCGACCACGATGCTCGGATTGACCCAGCTTGCGGACACTGCCGGGACGACCGCGTTGACGGTCAGCCGCGCCGTGGTTGACGCCGTTGCGCCGCCGGGACCGACACAGCTCAACGTGAAATCGACGATGCCGGCCGTATCGAACGGCAACGACACCGCCGTCATGCCGCTGGCTTCGACCGCGAACGGCGCGTTGTTGACCAGACCGTCGAAGCTCGCTTCGCAGGCCAGCGCATCATTGGAACTCCATGTCACGAACGGCGTTTCGCCGACGCGGATGCTGGGCGATAGCCAGCTCGCCGAGACGGTCGGCGTCACGGCGTTGACGGTGAGCCGCGCCGTGGTTGACGCCCGTCCACCACCGGGACCGACGCAGCTCAGCGTGAAATCGACGATGCCGGCCGTGTCGAACGGCAACGACACCGCCGTCATTCCGCTGGCTTCGACCGCAAACGGCGCGTTGTTGACCAGGCCGTCGAAGCTCGCTTCGCAGGCCAACGCATCGGTGGAACTCCACGTCACGAACGGCGTTTCGCCGACCCGTATGCTGGGCGATACCCAGCTCGCCGAGACCGTCGGCGTTATGGCGTTGACCGTCAGCCGCGCCGTGGTCGAAGCCCGCCCGCCGCCGGCACCGACGCAGCTCAGCGTGAAATCGACGGTGCCGGCCATATCGAACGGCAACGACACCGCTGTCATGCCGCTGGCGTCGACCGCGAACGGCGCGTTGTTGACCAGCCCAGCAAAGCTGCCTTCACAGGCCAGCGCATCGGTGGAACTCCACATCACGAACGGCGTCTCGCCGACACGGATCGTCGGCGACACCCAGCTTGCCGATACCGTCGGCACGACGGCATTGACGGTCAGCGTTGCCGTGGTCGATTCGACTTCGCCATCGACACCTGCACATTCCAGCGTGAAGGTCTGGGTACCCGCAGCGTTCCCGGGCTGGAAAACGAAGGAACCGCTGGCGTCGACCGGCCCGGTGTCGTTGCGGATGCCGGCATAGGTGCCGGTGCAGGCCGCGGCGTTTTCGCTGGTCCAGGTCAGCGTCGACGAGCCAGCGGAGAATATGGTCGTCGGCGACCATGCCGCCGTGACGGTCAATGGCAGCGGCGTGCCGATGGTGATCGAGGCGCTGGTCGTGCCGGTCCGCCCGCCGGCACCAGTGCAGCTCAAATCGAAACGCGCTTCGCCTGCATCGGGAAAGGCGTATTCGATCGCACCACTCGCGCCGCCGCTGCCGACATCGGCCAGCGCACCGCTCAGTTCGTACGTGCAACTGTCGGCGTTGGTCGCGTTCCACGACACGGTCGCGCGGTTGCCGGAAACGATGCTCGACGGATTCCAGCTTGCGGTCACCGTCACCGCGTCCGAGTCGACGATTTCCAGGGTCACCGACTTGCGCAGTTCGCCGGTGCCACAGGCGATGCCATAGCTGCGCGTGGCGGCCGTCGTGAAGCTGCCGAGCACGCGGCTGCCGCTGGACGGCAGGGGCCCGCTCAGATTGCCGAAGCCGAAGCAGCTGCCGGCCGGCGCATTGGACGTCCAGAACAGCGACACCGTACGGCCGTCGCTGATCGTCAGCGGGCCGGTCGGGTTGATTTCCAGATTCAGCTGCGGCGTGCCGTCCGGCCCGCCATAGCGCACGGGTTCGAGCGTGGCGCGGCTGCCGTCCGCCTGATCGACGTTGTAGATCGCCAGGTAGTTGCCGTTGGCCAGCCTTGGCGACCACGCGCTGGCAATGCGATCGAGAAAGCGATTCGGGCGCGAGCCGCCGCCGTAGCTGCCGGTCTCGACCCCATTGGCATCGTATCGACGGCCGACCAGGTTGGCGCCGATGCTGGAAATCAGCTCGAAGCGGCCGTCCGGCAGCACGATCTGGTTGCGCCCGCAGCCTGGCACCGTCTGCACGGCGAACTGCGCGCTACCGTCCAGCGCACGCGCCTGCACGTAGCACGGCTGGCGTCGATTGCCGCTTTGCGGATCATTGAAATCGCCGCGCCAGTTAAGCACGTAGCCGTTGCTCTTGGCACCGAGCACCGGCGCGTCGCGATTGAAGCTGTTAGTGGCATCGATGCGCTGTTCGGGCGCAGTGGCGAGCCCGAACTGCACCGGGCGCACATAGGTCGCCGGCGTCTGGTTGGCCTCCGGATGCCCGACCCAGGCCACGAGACCGTTGCCGTCGTCCTGCAACGCGACGCTGCTGCCGACGGCATCCACGACGCGGAAACCGGCGCTGGTCACCGGCGACTGCTCGAACAGCGCGACAGGGTCGGCCGCCGGCGCGTCAACCGGCGCATAGCGATACAGCAGCCGCGTGCGCTCCGGCTGCAATGCGCCGCCCGGCCCGGTCGGGCAGTAATTGACGCGCGTGAACGTGTACGCCGAATTGCCTGCCGCATCGACCGCGACTGCTGGCTGCCCTTGCCCGGCGATGCCGTTGCTGCCACAGGTCGGCGGACCATCGAAGGCGACGGTCAGCGGACCCGTGTCCGATTCGCCCGCGACCAGCAGCCGGGTGCCATCCGGGTTGTAGCGCCGAATGAAGATGCGGCCGACGCCGGCATCGACTGTCTGAACGCCGATCGTGTAATGCCCGTTGGCGCCGACGGCCAGCGACAGCCCGGACAGCTGCTTGCCGCTGTCCTGCAGGATCTGCGTGGCGTCGCCCGCAGCGCTGCCGTCGGCGGCCCGCCGCTGAACGTACAGGCGGTCGTCGCTGATGAAGGCGATGACACTGCGTCCATCGGCCGCCTGGCCGACGCGAATCTCGTCGGGCTGCTGGGCATCGGGACTGACGACCGGGACGGCCACCGGCAACAGCTCGGGGCCGGGAATGGCGAGCACGGGGGTTGCGAGGCCCGCGAGCAGTGCGGTGACCAGATGACGAAAGAGACGTGAGGAATGAGCGGCCATGGGCGTGATGTCGGAGTCGGAGCGGGACGGGCGATCGGTCAGCGGTTGAACAGCTTGTCGAACGCCTTGTCGAGCACCTTGTCGACGCTGCGGTCGGTGGCCTCATCGACTTCCTGGTCGGCACGTGACTTCACGCGCGCCTTTTGCCGCTCGACCTTGTCGCCGACCACGCCGGCGCCGTTGGCGGCATCGGCTTCGGCCTCGGCCTCGGTGGCCGTGCCGAGCGCATTGCCAAGCAGGCCTTCCATGCCGGCCGGCATCGCCGGAAGTTCGGTCGGCGCGGCCGGCAGCTTGAAGCGCGCGGCCGGCGGGGTTGCGGCGCTGACGCGAACCACGCGCAGGTCCTGCTCGACCCTGAGGATGCCGAGGTTCTTGCGCCGGAATTCGGCTTCCAGCGCCTTGCTGCCCGGTGCATCGCTGGTCTGGCCCATCGCCTTGGCCATCATTTCCGAGAACGCGGTCATCGAGCGGCTCATTTCGGCCAGCGTCTCGTCGCGCGCCAGCACCAGTTCGGTCTGCTCGCGCTTGCCGGCCCGCGTCGTGTAATCGACGACGTACACCTCGCCGGAAATGCCGGCGTGCGTCTCCTTGCGTCCGGTCGCCTTCAAGCCGTGGTACTCGGCGATGTCGTCGAGTCCCGTGTCGAGTTTCGCGGTCTGCGCCATCGCACCGCCGAGCATCTTCAGCATCGCGCCCATGTCCATCACCATGGTCTGCTCCGCGCTTTCGACGACGCTGTACATCTTGCCGTCGCGAAAGATCGAATACGCTCCGGATGAGGCCGCTTCGCCGCCGATCGGCGTCATCCGCAGCCGGTCGCCGTCGAAGTCGAACTGGACCCGCTGACGATCGGCAGCGCTGTCGGCTTCGAATTCGACACTGCCGCCGGCCAGCAGCTCGGGCGTGGTCAGCGACAGTGCAAGCAGCGCGAGTGGCCGTAGCTGGCGGCGAAACGGGTGAGCCATGGCAGTTCTCCGAAGGAATGAGTGATCGATTTCAACGTCTTCATGGTTGATAACGAGAAGCGCAGCGATTTCACGTCACCAAGATGAACAGAAATGTGACAGACACCTCAGATGACGATTCCGGCGCACTGTCCATCACGGCGCAGGCCGCCGAACTGGTGCCGTTGTTCTATGCCGACCTGAAACGGCTGTCGCGGCGCGTTCGCCACGGTGTGCAGCACGCGGAAACCCTGCAGACGACCGCGCTGATCCACGAGGCCTGGCTGAAACTGCACGCCACGCGGCAATGGCAGGATCGTCGGCATTTCCTTTGCGCGGCGGCGCTGGCGATGCGCCAGGTGCTGGTCGACGATGCCCGGGCTCGACTGGCCGCCATGCGCAATCACGGCCAGCGGCCGCTGCCGATCGAGGCCGCATCGGAAGTGGCCGCCGACGCACCGGACGAACGCCTGCTGGCGATCGATCAGGCCTTGTCGGAGCTGGCCGCATTCAGCCCGCGCCTCGCGAGGACGGTCGAGTGCCGCTACTACGCGGGCTACACCGAAGCCGAAACCGCCGAGGCGCTCGGGGTCGCGATCGCCACCGTGCAGCGCGACTGGATCAAGGCCCGCGCCTGGCTGTTCCAGCGGCTGAAGGCGGACTGACCGGCGCACGGCGCTACTGCAGCTGCGCGCGCAGCGCCGTCACCTGCGGCAAATAGATCGCGGCCTGCGGACCGACCGCCGTCATCCCGGCCTCGGCACGATCGGCGCGATGCAGTGCCGCAGCACGATCGCCGGCAGCAGCCAGTCGCCGCGCCTGCGCCAGATGCGCAATCGCCACCAGCAGGTGATCCGGCGGAAAGTGCGCCGCCACCCGCGCTTCCATGTCGTCGAGCGTGGCCCGCGCCGCCACCACGTCTCCGGTGGCTGCCTGCGCTTCGCCAAGGCCAGCCTGCGCAGCCAGTGCGTTCAGGCTGTTGTCGCCGGCGTACTGGCGCGCCAGCGTCAACGCTTCGGCAAGCAGCGGCAGCGCTTCGGCCGGCCGCGCCAGTCGCAGGTTCAGCTTGCCAAGGTTGTTCAGCAGGGCGGCCAGTGCCGCCGAGGGGCCGAACAGCGCGCGCCGTGTCGCGAGCGCCTTGCGGTACAGCTGCTCGGCCTCGGCGAAGCGCTGCTCGCGAACCTCCAGCGCGGCCCAGTTGTTCAAGGTGTTCAGTGCATCGACGCCTTCGGTGGCATCGAGCGCTTCCCAGACGCGCCACGAGCGCTCGTACATGCCGCGGGCGTCGGCCAGCCGATTGGCCTGGAAATAGGCGACCGCCAGATTGTTCAGCACGATGCCGGTTTCCGGGTGCCGATCCCCGGACAAGGCCATGCGCTCGGCCAGTACCGCTTCGAGCGTCGCGATGCCAGCCTCGGCCCGGCCGTCGGCCCGTTCCAGCTGCGCCTGGGTCAGCCGGCTTTCGAGCAGCCGGTTCCGGTTGCGCGCCGGATCCTGCAGCCAGAACGCCTGCGCCTGCGCCAGCAAGGCGGCCGCCTCGGCGTTCCGACTCATGCGCAGCAGGCACTGGGCGAGGTCGTAGCGCGCCTGCGCGGCAACGTCGGGATCGACCGCCGGCTGGCCGATGACCTGCTCGAACAGCGGCGCGGCACCGGCGTAGTCGTTGAACGAAAAGTACAGCTGGGCCAGCGCCAGCATCGTGTCGCCGGCCTTCTTCGGGTCGCGCGTGAAGTTCGCCGCCAGCCGCGTTGCCCCCTTGTCGAGCAGCTGCTTCGGCGTGAACGACTCCGCGCCCGGCGTCTCGCCAGCCACGCGGAACAGCGTCAGCAGGTAGTCCTTCACGGCCGCGTTGCGTGCCGCTTCCTCGCGAGCCAGATCACGTTCCTGCGCGGCTTCGCGAGCCTTGTAGGCAATGCCGGCGGCGCCGGCCAGCACGGCCAGCAGCACCGCCGCCGCAGCGGCAAAGGCAACGCGGTGGCGACGCAGCAGACGGCCGATCAGATAGGCCGGCGCTTCGCCGCGCGCGATCACCGGGCGGCCATCCCGGTAACGGCGCAGGTCTTCGGCAAGCGCCTCGGCACTGCCGTAGCGGTCCGACGCCTGCGGACGTAGCGCTTTCAGCACGATGGCATCGAGATCGCCGCGAACATCACGCGCTGCCGCACCATCAAGCTGCGTGCTCGGTGCAGCCACATCCCGGTTTGCCAGCCGCTCCAGCACCCGCTGGACGCCGCTGCCCGCCAGCTGCCACGGCATGCGGTCGGTCAGCAGCTGGTACAGCATCACGCCGAGCGCGTAGACATCGGTCGCGGCGGTCACGGCATCCCCGGCGAGCTGCTCCGGCGCGCAGTAATCCGGCGTCAGGCGTAGCGCCTGCGTGGCGTCGGCCGCCGGTGAATCGACCGGCTTGGCGATTCCGAAATCGAGCAGCTTCGGCTGGCCGTCGGCGCTCACCAGCACGTTGGCGGGCTTCAGGTCGCGATGCACGATCAGGTGCCGGTGGGCGTGGGCGACCGCATCGCAGACACGCATGAAACAGTCGAGCCGGTCGGCCAGCGGCAGCGGCCGCGTGGCATCGTCGAAACGCTGGCCGTCAACCAGTTCCAGCACCGCATACGGCCGGCCGGCGTGGACGCCGCCGTCGTACAGCCGCGCGATGTCCGGATGTTCGAGCCGCGCCAGCAGGCGGCGCTCGGCAGCGAAGCGGCGCAGGTCGTCGCCTTCTTCCGGCCGGCGCAGCAGCTTCAGCGCGGCGCGCTGCTCGTAACTTCCATCGGCGCGTTCGACCCGGTAGACCTCGCCGGAACCGCCCTGACCGAGCAGGTCGATCACCCGCCAGGTGCCGATCCGCTCGCCGGGCTGCAGCAGCAGCGGCGGTGCTGCAGCGGCGGTCAGGAACGCGCGGCTGTCGACCTCGGCCTGCACCCAGCGCGCCAGTTCCGCCTTCAGCGACGGATCAAGCTCAAGCCGATCGAGGAAGGCCGGACGATCGGCGTCCGGAAGATCCAGCACCTGATCCAGCAGCAGCTCCAGCTGCGACCATTGCTGCGGCGTCGGGGTATCGGCAGGCATCGTCGAAGGTCCGGTGCGAGGGTCTTGCCAGTATGCCGGTCAATCGCGCTGAGGCGACGCGCACGCACGTTCGGCGACGGCGCTGCCGCAGGGCTGACACGCGGTTGTGCAAAGCCCAGCCGCTAGGCAGCATCAAGCGAACACCGCGCGCCAGACGCGGCTTCCGCTGCGAGGAGATACCAATGACCGAGAAAACCGTTCCCACGGCTGCCGAGCTGCTGAAAGACGCGCCGCGGAACTGGGGCCGCTGGGGTGCTGAGGACGAGATCGGCGGCCTGAATTTCCTGACCCATGTCGAGGTGCTGCGCGGCGTCGCGGCAGTGCGCCAGGGCAAGACCTACACCTTGCAGATTCCGATGGGCAAGCCGGGCGGTGATCCGGTCTGGCCGGGCCGCAATCAGGCGCAGCGCATCAACGTGCTCGACGAAGGCCACTTCCTGTGTGGCAAGGGGCCGGAGTTTCCCGGCGGCCTGCACTATGCCGACGACGTGATGTTCATGTACCTGCAAGGCTCGACGCAGTACGACGCGCTGGGCCACGTCTGGTGCGACGGCAAGCTCTACAACGGCTACGACGCCAACACCACGATCGGCGGCATGGCCAAGGCCAGCGTCTATCCGCTTGCCGAGCGCGGCATCGTTGGCCGCGCCGTGCTGATCGACATGGCCCGCCACCGCGGCAAGGCGGTGCTTGATCCCGGCGAGACCTTCACCCATCTGGACCTGCTCGACGCCGCCGCGAAGCAGGGCGTGACCATCGAAAAGCACGACATCCTGATCATCCGCACCGGCTGGATCGGCAGCTTCTACGAGCGCGACCGCGCCGAGTTCTACAAGAACTTCGTCGAGCCGGGCCTGACCTACACGCCGGAACTGGTGCGCTGGTTCCACGAAATGGAAATCCCCAACCTGGTCACCGACACCATCGCCAACGAGGTGACGATGGACCCGGTCAGCGGCGTTGCGCTGCCGTTGCACATTGCGCTGATGTCGAACCTCGGCGTCACGTTCACCGAGATCTGCCAGCTCGATCCGCTGGCCGCCGACTGCGCTGCCGACGGCCAGTGGAGCTTCCTGTACGTGGCCGCGCCGCTGAAGGTGGTCAATGGCAGCGGCGCGCCGGTCAACCCGGTGGTGATTCGCTGACGCCGATCATCGGCAACTGCGAAAATGGGAACGTCGACTCGGTAGCCGCGGTCTGCTGAAGTGCGCCGTCCGCCGTTCTTGCGATGTGCAGGCTCAGGCCCGGGCAGCGCCGAGGCGCGAGATCGACGAACAGGACGTCACGACGTCCGGGCTATCGGCCGACCCTTGTCGCCAGCGCGGACGCGATGTCACCACGAACGAACAGGAGATGCAGTCAGTGAGCGAGCCGAAATCCACGATCATCTACACCCTGACCGATGAAGCGCCGCTGCTGGCGACCGCATCGTTCCTGCCGATCGTCGAAACCTTCACCGCGCCGGCCGGCGTCTGCGTGAAGACCAGCGACATCTCGGTGGCCTCGCGGATTCTCGCGACGTTCCCGGAATGCCTTCGTGATGACCAGCGGGTTACCGATGAACTGGCCGCGCTCGGCAAGCTGACGCTGAGCCCGGACGCCAACATCATCAAGCTGCCGAACATCAGCGCCTCGGTGTCGCAGCTGCAGGCCGCGATCAAGGAGCTTCAGTCACAGGGCTACGCGGTGCCGGATTACCCGGAAGCGCCGAAGACCGACGAGGACAAGGCGATCCGGGCGCGCTACGCGAAGATCATCGGCTCCGCAGTGAACCCGGTTCTGCGCGAAGGCAATTCCGACCGCCGTGCGCCGAGGGCGGTCAAGGAAGCCGCACGCAAGAACCCGCATTCGATGGCGCCGTGGAGCCAGGCCTCGCGCAGCCATGTCTCGCACATGATGCGCGGCGATTTCTACCACGGCGAAAAGTCGAAAACCCTCGACCGCGCCCGCACCGTGCGGATGGAGCTGATCACCGCCAGCGGCAAGACGATGGTGCTGAAGGACAAGGTGCCGCTGCTCGCGCTCGAAGTGATCGACAGCATGTTCATGAGCAAGAAGGCGCTGTGCGAGTTCTACGAGCAGCAGATCGAGGACGCCCGCCAGTCCGGCATCATGTTCTCGCTGCACGTCAAGGCGACGATGATGAAGGTCAGTCACCCGATCGTCTTCGGCCACTGCGTGAAGATCTTCTACAAGGAAGCCTTCGAGAAGCACGGCAAGCTGTTCGAGGAACTGGGCGTCAACGTCAACAACGGCATGGTCGATCTGTACAACAAGATCGCCAAGCTGCCGCAGAGCCAGCAGGACGAGATCAAGCGCGACCTGCACGCCTGCCAGGAGCATCGCCCGGAACTGGCGATGGTCGACTCAAGCAAGGGCATCACCAACTTCCACTCGCCGAACGATGTGATCGTCGATGCCTCGATGCCGGCGATGATCCGCAACGGCGGCAAGATGTACGGCGCCGACGGCCGCTTGAAGGAAGTCAAGGCGGTGATGCCGGAGTCGACCTTCGCCCGCATCTATCAGGAGATGATCAACTTCTGCAAAACCCACGGCGCCTTCGATCCGAAGACCATGGGCACGGTGCCGAATGTCGGCCTGATGGCCCAGCAGGCCGAGGAATACGGCAGCCACGACAAGACCTTCGAGATTCCCGAAGACGGCATTGCCAACATCACCGACGTCGACACCGGCGAAGTGCTGCTGAGCCAGAACGTCGAGCAGGGCGATATCTGGCGCATGTGCCAGCTCAAGGACGCCGCGATCCGCGACTGGGTGAAGCTGGCCGTGACCCGCGCGCGTCAGTCCGGCATGCCGGCGGTGTTCTGGCTCGACCCGTACCGCCCGCACGAACATGAGCTGATCCAGAAGGTCGTCAAGTACGTGCAGGAGTACGACATCAAGGGCTTGAAGATCGAGATCATGTCGCAGGTGCGCGCCATGCGGTACACGCTGGAACGCGTCATTCGCGGCCAGGACACGATCTCGGTCACCGGCAACATCCTGCGCGACTACCTGACCGACCTGTTCCCGATCATGGAACTCGGCACCAGCGCCAAGATGCTGTCGATCGTGCCGCTGATGGCCGGCGGCGGCATGTACGAAACCGGCGCCGGCGGCTCGGCACCGAAGCACGTGCAGCAGCTGGTCGAGGAAAACCATCTGCGCTGGGATTCGCTGGGCGAGTTCCTGGCGCTGGCGGTCAGCCTTGAAGACCTTGGCATCAAGACCGGCAACGAACGCGCGAAGCTACTGGCGAAGACGCTCGACACCGCCACCGGCAAGCTGCTCGACAACCGCAAGTCGCCGAGCGCGAAAACCGGCGAACTCGACAACCGTGGCAGCCAGTTCTATCTGGCGCTGTACTGGGCGCAGGAACTGAGCCAGCAGACCGACGATGCCGCACTGGCCGCCCACTTCGCGCCGCTGGCGAAGCGACTGGCCGAGCAGGAAGCGACGATCGTCGCCGAACTGGCTGCGGTGCAGGGCAAGGCCGTCGACATCGGCGGCTACTACCATCCGGACTCGGCGAAGCTCGCAGCGGTGATGCGGCCCAGCGCCACGTTCAACGCGGCACTGGCTGCGATCTGAGCCAACAGTTGCCGGTCGGCCGGCCCTCACACCGACGGCACCCGGCAGACGCAAACAAAAAAGCAGGCCACCGCATCGGTGGCCTGCTTTTTTTGTTGCCGCTACCGCTTTACTTCGGCAGCAGCACCTTGTCGACCACGTGGATCACGCCGTTCGACTGGTAGACGTCGGCGATCGTGACCTTGGCCTTGCCACCGTTCTCGTCGCTGACGATCACATCGCTGCCGACCAGCGCAGCACTGAGCTTGCCGCCGGCCACCGTGGTCAGAGTGGCCTTGCCGCCGCCAGCCTTGATGGCAGCGACGACCGCCTTCGAGTCAAGCGAGCCCGACACCACGTGGTAGGTCAGGATTCCGCTCAGCTTGGCCTTGTTTTCCGGCTTCAGCAGCGTGTCGACGGTGCCGGCCGGCAGCGCCGCAAACGCCGCGTTGGTCGGCGCGAACACGGTGAACGGGCCCTTGCCCTTGAGCGTCTCGACCAGCCCCGCAGCCTTCACGGCGGCGACCAGCGTGGTGTGATCCTTGGAGTTGACGGCGTTGTCGATGATGTCCTTGGTCGGCAGCATCGGCGCGCCGCCGACGATCGGATCGGCAGCGATGACCGGCGCCGACAAGGCCAGCAGCATCGTCGAGGTCAGCAGGAACTTTTTCATGGGATGTCTCCAATCGATTTTTTTGCATCGGAACGGTGGCGGGGGCCATCGCTGCGCTTTGCACGCACTTGTCATTACTCGCGCCGCAAGCCACTGGACGCGATGCAGACGATGAATCTTTGATGACGGCCGGATGCTGAGCGCCGGAAGGCGGCGCCGGCCACGGGTCTGCAAAGGCAAGGCTCCGCCCGGTCGTGACGAGTGCTAGCGCTTATCGACGTGGCCGCCGTCGCATGCTCCGATCAGCGTTCGCCGATGGAGCACGCCGATGACCGCCGATCCCGCATGGCTGCGCCAGTACACGCCGGATCGCTCGACCGCGCCGGCCATCGAGCATCACGATGCGCTGTCGATGTTCCGCGCCGCTGTGGCGCGGGCCCCGGACCGCCCGGCCATCCACTACTTCGACGGCACGCTGAGCTACGCCGAGCTCGATGCCCGCAGTGATGCGCTGGCCGCCGCGCTGATCGCCGATGGCGTGCTGCACGGCGACCGCGTGGCGCTGGTGCTGCAGAACGTGCCGGCCTTCGTCGTCGGCCTGATTGCGGCCTGGAAGGCCGGCGCAATCGCGGTGTCGCTGAACCCGATGAATCGCGAGCGCGAACTGCGCCTGCTGTTCGCCGACTGCACGCCGAAGCTCGTGATCACTCATCCGGAAACCTTCATCGAAGCCGTGCAGCCGGCGCTGGCCGAGCACCCGACGGTTCATGTGCTGATCACGTTCGCCCGCGACGATCAGACGCGCAACGACGCCCGCGTGCTCGGCGCACTGCCGCCGCAGGCCCCACCCTGCCCCGGCACCCGCGCGCTGGCCGAGGTGATCGCCCGCCATCGCGGCCAGCGCCCACCCCCGGTCCGCTTCAGCGCGGACGACATCGCGCTGCTGGTCTACACCTCCGGCACCACCGGGCTGCCGAAAGGCGCGATGAACCGGCATGGCAATGTCGCGTTCACGGCACAGGTCTACCGCGACTGGATCGGGCTGTCCGAGGCCGACGGCGTGCTCGGCATCGCCCCGCTGTTCCACATCACCGGGCTGATCGGCCATGTGGCGCTGGTCTTCCTGCTCACTGCGCCGCTGACGCTGAGCTACCGCTTCGAGCCCGGCGTGATGCTCGACGCGCTCGCCGAACGCCGCCCGGCATTCACGATCGGCGCGATCACCGCGCTGATCGCGCTGATGAACCACCCGTCCGCGCAGCGCGACGCGCTGTCCAGCCTGAAGGCGATCTACTCCGGCGGTGCGCCGATCGCCCCGGCCGTGGTCGCCGCGTTCGAAGCGAAGTTCGGGCTGTACGTGCGCAACGCCTACGGCCTGACCGAAACCACGTCGCCGGCCACGATCTGCCCGGTGCATCTGCGCGCGCCGGTCGATCCGGCTTTCGGCGCACTCAGTGTCGGCGTGCCGACTTACCGCACCGAGATCCGCATCGTCGATGCCGAAACCGGCGCGCCGGTCGCGGATGGCGAAGCCGGCGAGATCACCATCCGCGGCCCGCAGGTCGTTGCCGGCTACTGGAACCGGCCCGACGCCACGACGGACGCGATCCGCGACGGCTGGCTGCACACCGGCGACATCGGCGTGCTCGACGGCGACGGCTGGCTGTATCTGGTCGACCGCAAGAAGGACATGATCAACGCCGCTGGCTACAAGGTCTGGCCGCGCGAAGTCGAGGACGTGCTGTACACCCACCCGGCCGTGCGCGAAGCCGCCGTGGTCGGCGTGCCGGACGCCTATCGCGGCGAAACGGTGAAAGCGGTGTTGAGCCTGAAGGCCGGTGCCGAGCTCAGCGCCGACGCGATCATCGCCCACTGCCGCGAACGCATGGCCGCCTACAAGGTGCCGCGCATCGTCGAATTCATTCCGGAATTGCCGAAGACGGTGACCGGCAAGATCCTGCGCCGCGAACTGCGCGGCTGAAGCGGCGGTTTCCCTTGAAGAGGAGCAAGACAATGGCGAACAAGGTCCTGATTGCCGGTGCCAGTGGTGTCGTCGGTGCCAGCGCGGTGGATGCCTATCTGGCTGCCGGCTGGGACGTGGTGGCGCTGTCGCGACGTCCACCGGAAGCCGACTCGACGCAGCCGTTCCAGCATCTGGCTTGCGACCTGCGCGATGCAGTCTCGGCGCGCGCCGCGCTGGCATCGCTGACCGGCGTCAGCCACGTCGTTTACGCCGCACTGTTCGAGCAGCCCGGCCTGATCGCTGGCTGGCAGGACGCCGAGCAGATGCGCATCAACCTGGCGATGCTCGACCACTGCATGACGCCGCTGCTGGAAAACCCGGCCAACCGCATCGAGCATGTCAGCCTGCTGCAGGGCACCAAGGCCTACGGCATCCATCTGCACACGATGCCGATCCCGGCGCGCGAGCGCGCCCCGCGCGATCCCCACGCGAACTTCTACTGGCTACAGGAAGACTGGCTGCGTGCCGCGGCCGATCGTCACGGCTACGGCTGGACCATCCTGCGCCCGCAGCTGATCCTCGGCCGCGCGCACAACGCGGCGATGAACCTGATTCCGGTGCTCGGTGCCTACGCCGCGATCTGCCGGGAAACCGGCCGCCCGTTCGGCTTCCCCGGCGGCATCAGTTACGTGTGGGAAGCGGTCGACGCCCGTCTGCTGGCCAACGTGTTCGTCTGGGCCTCGAAGGCCGATATCGCCCGCGGCCAGCACTACAACGTCACCAATGGCGATGTCTTCGAGTGGCGCAACCTGTGGCCGGCGATCAGCGCCGCGCTCGGCGTCGAACCCGGCCCGGACGCGCCGCTGTCGATGGCCGAATTCCTGCCCGCGCATGCCACGATCTGGGATCGCGTGGTCGGCCGTCATGGCCTGCGCCAGCTGCCGCTGGCGACGCTGCTCGGCGAATCCCACTACTACGCCGACTTCTGCTTCGCCTACGGCGCCACCACGCCGCCGCCGGCGGCCTTCGTCAGCGCGATCAAGCTGCGCCGCGCCGGCTTTACCGAGGTCTGCGATACCGAGGACACATTCACCTACTGGATCGCCGACTTCCAGCGCCGGGGCATCTTGCCGAGGACGTGAATGCCTCGGCATGCGCGCCTTCGATCAGCGCTCAAGGCATCAGCAGCGTCTTGATCGCGCGCCGCTCGTCCATCGCCTTGTAGCCTTCGGCCACGCGGTCCAGCGGAAGCACAAGGTCGAACACCGGCGATGGATCGACGGTCTGCTCCAGCACCAGATCGATCAGATCCGGCAGGTAACGCCGGACCGGTGCAGGGCCGCCTTCCAGATGAATGTGCGCGTTGAACAGCGCCTGCCCGTCGATCTCCACACCGTGCGGAACGCCGACGAATGACATGTGGCCGCCCTTGCGGGTGACGGCCATCGCCTGATGCATCGACTCACCGGTGCCGACGCATTCGAGCACGCTGTCGGCACCGAGGCCGCCGGTCATCTCGAGAATGCGGGCAATGCCCTCGGCGCCGCGTTCCACGACGATGTCGGTCGCGCCGAACTGGCGCGCCAATGCTTGCCGCGCGGGCGTACGACTCATGACGATGATCCGCTCCGCGCCCATCTGCCGGGCCGACAGCACCGCGAGCAGACCGACCGCACCATCGCCGACGACAACAGCCGTGGCACCCGGCTTCACCTTCGCGGCATCGGCGGCATACCAGCCGGTGCCGAACACGTCGGATGTCGCCAGCAAGCCGGGAATCATTGACGCATCCGGCCGTTCGCGGGTGGCGACCAGCGTGCCGTCGGCATTGGACACCCGCAGGTACGGCGACTGTGCACGACTGACGAACTCCCGCTGGCGGCATGACGATTGATAGCCGATGCCGCAGGTCGGGCAGGTGTTGTCGGAAGTCGCGAACGAGCCGACGACGAACTGGCCGCGCTTGATCGAGGTCACCGCGCTGCCCACGTCCTCGACGAAGCCGCAGTACTCGTGGCCCATGCGGCTCGGGCCCTTCGCTGACTGCAGGCCGCGATACGGCCACAGGTCAGACCCGCAGACGCAGGTCGCGGCAATGCGGATCACGACATCGGTGTCGGCCTCGATTTTCGGCTCGGGAACATCCTCGAACCGGATATCACCCGGTCCATGCAATACGGTGCCTTTCATGAGGACGCTCCTGACCTGCGTGGAAGATGTTGCGGATACGGGATCGACCAGCGGCGGCAGCCTGCAGCTGCGATCCCATCGCTTGCGACGGGTCGAGCGCGGCAGTTAGCGCCGCCGCTAAAGGACAAGCAGCGAAGGCGCGGAAGAACGCGCTGACACTGCTGCTGACAGCAACTACGCTCCGCATCGACGGCCGTCAAATGCCGAGCATTGGCAGTGCTCCGTCAAAACCTTGATCGTCGGTGCGGCGCCGCGCTGCTGCTGCGCCAATCGAATTGATCAGCGTGAAAGCCTTGCCCGTTCATCGGGATAAAGCGGCCGCTCATGCCTGCCTGGAGCCTTCGTGCGGCACGCCGAACAGAACGGCGTACAAGTTTTACTCGCGCATCCATCAGCGTGATGACGAAGATTGCCGTGAACCGCGCGCCAAGCCGACGTTCGACAGCGGGTCGCATTCTGCGCATGTGCGCCGCTTCGGCCATCGCATCCGCTGCAGCGCTCGCCTACGCGTGAACGTCAATCCTTCATTGGCCAGCCCGCCCGCCATGCGCGCTGGACAGCTTTGGCTCGACCTGGTCCGAAACTCCTTGTGCGGAGTGGCCGTTCTTGATCGCGACATGCGCTATCTGGCCGTCAACCGTCGCTGGAAGCGGGAACACGGGCTGACGGACGACGCGGAACTGGTCGGCCGCAGCCACTACGACATGTTTCCCGAGATTCCGGACCGCTGGCGGCAAACCCACCGCAATTGCTTGGCGGGCGCCACGGAAGAATGCTTCGGCGATCGTCTGGTGCATGCCGACGGCCGCTTCAACTGGATTCATTGGTCGATCAGCCCGTGGCGTGACGAACAAGGCGTCATCGGCGGCGTCACCATTTGCTCGAACCTGATCACCGATCGCCTTGAGCCCATCAAGACAAGCAGGCACCTGAGGATCGAGCTGCGCCAATCCATCGATCGGCTCGCGGCCCAGAAAAGAGAGTTGGCGAAAATCGAACAACGCGTTCGACTGACCGTCGACCAGTCGCCGATCGGACTCGCGATGGTGGCGCTCGATGGCGGCTTCATCAGCGTCAACAAGACGCTCTGCGCCATGCTCGGCTTCAGCGAATCCGAGCTGCTGGGCCTGCGATTTCAGGAACTCACGCATCCGGACGACCTGGAAGCCGATCTTGCGCATGCCCGGGATCTGCTCGACGGCGGGACCGAAAGCTACCGAATGGAGAAGCGCTACATCCACAAGGATGGTGCCGTCATCCTTGCTCAGCTCGATGGTGCAGTCGTGCGCGACAGCTTGCGCAGGCCGCTGCACTTCATCGCCCAGATTCAGGACATTACCGAGCGTCGCGCCAGCGAACGGAAACTGAGGGAGTCGGAGGAGCGCTTCCGCCTGATGGTGGACGGCGCCGTGGACCATGCCATCTTCATGCTCGACGCCAGGGGCAATGTGATGGCCTGGAATCTTGGTGCGCAGCGCATGAAAGGCTATGCCACCGAGGAAATCATCGGCCAGCACTTTTCAAGGTTCTATTCCGAGGAGGACCGGCGCGCCGGCCAACCCGATCAGGCGCTGCAGATCACCGCTGCAACCGGCCGCCGGGAGTACGAGGGCTGGCGTTTGCGCAAGGATGGTTCGCGCTTCTGGGCCGGCATCATCCTGACTGCCATGCGCAACGATGACGGCGAACTGATCGGCTTTTCCAAGGTGTCGCGCGATCTCACCACGCGAAAGAAGCTGGAAGATCAGCAGCGAATCCTCAACGAGCGCCTGACGCTTGCCTTGCGCGCCACCGGCATGGGCGTCTGGGACTGGAATGTCGAAACCAATGCAATGGAGGGGGATGACACCCTGTGCCGGATCTACGGCGTACCGCCGGGAACACCGCTCGATTACACGTTCTGGCGCAATGCCGTTGTGCCGGAAGATATTGCCGGTGCGGAGGAAACGCTCGTCGCCGCGATTGCGCGCAAGGCGTCGGATACCTTCACGTTCCGGATCAGGACTCCGGATTCCGGTGTTCGACATATCGAATCGAGCTTCAACGTAGTGCTTGACCAGGCTCAGAATGTGGTCCGCCTGATCGGCATCAATCTGGATGCCACCGCTACCCACAACGCTGCGGAAGCGCTGAAGAAATCGGAAGCCGAGTACCGATTGCTGGTGGACGGCATGCCGGATGGGGTCGTCAGCATCGATGACCTCGGCATCATCCACAGCTTCAGCAGCGCTGCCGAACGGATCTTCGGCCAGCCGTCCGATCAGGTCATCGGACAAAACGTTGCCATGCTGATGCCGGCGCGATTCCGCGTCGGACATGATTTGCATGTCTCGCGTTTCGCCTTGCATCAGGATGCGCGGCTGAGCGGCATGCGTCGCGAACTGGTCGGCCTGCGTGCCGATGGCAGCGAGTTCCCGATGATGCTGGCCTTGAATGCGGTACCGAGCAGCACGCCTGCCCGCTCCGTGGTGCTGGTCACCGATCTCACCGAGCCGAAACGCGTCGAGGCCGCGTTCGCCGAAGCCGCACAGATGCGCGACACCATTGCCCGGATGGCACCGTACGGGATCATGTCCTGCCAGCTGAATGGAATCATCCGCTACGTCAACCCGGCGGCCGAGCGGCTGCTCGGCTACGGCGCCGAGGAACTGGTCGGCAAGCTCACGCCTGCCGTGTTTCATGATCGCGAAGAAGTCGCGTTGCATGTCGCCGAACTGAGCATCGCCCTGAACCAGCCACAGCTCAGTGCGTTCGATGCAATGGCCTACAAGGCCCGCCAAGGCCTGGTCGACGACCGCGAGTGGATCTACGTGCGCAAGGATGGCTCCCGATTCATCGGCCAACTGGCCTTGTCATCGGTACGTGATGCCGGAGGCACCATCACCGGCTTCGTCGCAGTGCTTCAGGACATTTCGGAGCGCAAGCGCCGCGAGGACCACACGCAGCACATCGCCCACCATGACCACCTGACCGGCCTGCCGAACCGCGTGCTGCTGGAGGATCGCCTCGCCGTGGCCATGGAGCATGCGCGCCGGAACCAGCGCAAGCTCGCGCTGATGCTGGTCGATCTCGATCACTTCAAGCGCATCAACGATTCGCTCGGCCATCATGTTGGCGATGAAGTGCTGAAGGTCGTTGCCAAACGCCTGCTGGCCAGCGTGCGCGCGTCCGATACCGTGGTGCGCATGGGCGGCGACGAGTTCGTGGTCCTGCTTGATGAACTGATCGAACCGCGCGATGCCGAAGCGGTTGCCGCAAAAATCGTCGCCGGCCTGCGCCTGCCGATTCCAGTGAACGTTCACGAACTGATCGTTTCCCCGAGCATCGGCCTGAGCTTCTTCCCGGACGACGCTGACTCGGGCGGCACGCTGCTCAAGCACGCCGACCTTGCGATGTATCGCGCAAAGGCCAGTGGTCGCGGCTGTGTGATGACCTTCAATCGTTCGATTGCCAAGGAAGCGAACGAACAGATGCAGCTGGAAAGCGCGATGCGCCGTGCAGTGCGCGATGACGGCTTCGAGATCCACTACCAGCCACAGATCGCCGTCGACTCCGCCGAAGTTGTCGGGATGGAAGCCTTGCTCCGCTGGAACGATCCGGAACACGGAGCCGTGGCGCCGTCTGCATTCATTGCCATCGCCGAGGAAACCGGCCTGATCGTGTCGCTCGGTGAATGGGTGTTGCGGCAGGCCTGTGTCGAAGCGCGGGACCTGCAACAGCGCTGCGGCAAGCGCTTGCGGCTCGCGGTCAACATCTCCGCACGCCAGTTCCGCCACGGGAACCTGGTGACCGCAGTGACCGACGCGCTTACGGCAAGCGGGCTGGCACCGGAAGACCTGGAACTCGAAATCACCGAAAGCGTACTGATGGCGGATGCCGATGGAACTGCGGATCGCCTGCGCGAACTGCGGCAACTCGGCGTGCGTATCGCGATCGATGATTTCGGCGTCGGATTCTCCAGCCTTTCGTACATCGGCCGGTTTCCGATCGATACGCTGAAAATTGATCGCAGCTTCATCCAGGAACTGCCCGGCAAGAAGAGCGACGCCGCCGTGGTCGAAGCCGTCATGGCCATGGCTGCAGCGCTTGAACTCGATGTGGTGGCCGAGGGCGTGGAAAGCCCGGCCCAGTTCAACAGCTTCGTTTCGCGACGACTGCACGCAAGCGCTCGCGCATCGGTGCTGGTCCAGGGCTTCTGCCTGAGCCCGGCGGTATCCGCCAATCAGTTCGCCGCCGACTTCCCGTCATGGCGGCGGAAAGTGCGGCGGCTGTACTTGAGCCTGAGCTAGCGGGCAGTGGCGACGGCGCTTCGGCCTGCCAAGGTTCTGCGAGCGGCTCGTCGTGCAAAGCGGGTTCTGGCAGCAATGGCCATTTCTGATGCGCAGATCCCGCACTTCGACTATCGGTCTTGATCGCCATCCGATCGAATCGGCATGGAAACCGAAACGCTCAGACCAGCGCTCGACTGCGCAGTGACAGCGCCGTGATGGGCTACCGCAATCGCGGCCACCAGCGCCAGACCAAGACCGTGCCCGCCGCTCGACCGGCTGCTATCGCCCGTGCTGAAGCGCTGGAACAGACGCGGCAAGACATCCGGCAGCACCCCGGGACCGTCATCGATGATCGCCAGCGCTGCCTCACCGCCACGGACCTCAAGCGCAACACGCACCGTTGTTCCGGCAGGCGTGTGCCGCAGCGCATTGTCCAGCAGGTTGGCAACCAGCTGCTGCAACAGATGCCGATCGCCATTGACGCTGATCTCCGGCGCGACTGCCATGAGAAGCCGGTGCCCGCTGGCCGCGAAATCAGGGCGGTAAGCCTCGACGACTTCGCTCACGAGCCGGCTCAGGGACAGCAATGCAAAGTGGCGACGCACGGCCTGCGACTCGACTTCCGAGATCCGCAGCAGGGCCGCAAACGTGTCAAGTAGTTCACGCGATTGCGCGAGCGCGGCGTCGATATGCAGGCCCGGCTCGCTTGCTGTGCGGGCCACTTCCAGCCGGTTGGTGAGGCGGGTCAGCGGCGTACGCAGGTCATGGGCAACATTGCCGGACACCTCGCGCAGGTTGTCGAGCAGGCTCGCGATGCGGTCGAGCATCCGGTTCAAGGTGATCGACACGCGATCGAATTCGCTGCCCGAGCCATCGACCGGCATCCGCTGGCTCAGGTCGCCGCCGATGATCGCCAGCGCTGTTCGGTCAATGCCGTGCAGGCGGGCCCGGGTGATCGCACCGACCGCCCAAGCCGCCGCAATGCCCAGCAGCAACAGGCTGCCGAAGGCGTAGGCGGTGACCTGCCGGATCGCGCGGTCGGTGTCATCGATCGCCGCGCGATCGGCGGCCACCAGCAGCCGGCTGCCGTCCGGAAGGCGGCTGGTCAGGGCCTGGGCCTCACGCTGTCCACGGTCATGACGCAGGTGTTCGACATAGCCCGGCTGCGCTGGCATCGCCGCGTCCAGTGAACCGGCGAGCGGCTGACCCGAAGCGTCGACAAGCAGATAAGCGAGCCCGGATGCCGCAGCCGCAGCCTCGCGCCGCGCGATCAGTTCGGCCACCGCCGGCGTCCCGCCGCGAATGGCCTCGGCGAGCAGGGACCGAGTCTCGGCGCCGATGCGGTGGTCGAGCTGTTCTTCCAGCGCCTCATGCGCCAGCTCATGCACGGTGGCGCCGATCGCCAAGGTCGCCAGTGCCAGCAGGATTCCGATTACCGCGACCACGCCGGTGGTCGATTGCCAGATGCGGCGCATGTCTCAGTCCGCGATCCGCATGCGGTAACCGGCACCGCGCACGGTTTCGATCGGATCGTCTTCGAAGCCGTCGTTGAGCTTGGCGCGCAAGCGGCTCAGATGGGTTTCGACGATGTTGGTCTTCGGGTCGAAATCGAAATCCCAGACCCGTTCCAGCAGCATGGTGCGGGTCATGATCCGGCCAGGGTTGCGCATCAGTTCGGCCAGCAGGCTGAACTCGCGCGGTTGCAGCACGATGCGCTGCCCGGCGCGTTCGACGCTGCGGCGCAGTTCGTCGACCACCAGATCGCCGACCACCAGCCGGTGCGTCTCGACCCGCACGGCGGGCCGCCGGGTCAGGGCCTGCAGCCGCGCTGCCAACTCGGAAAAGGCGAACGGTTTGACCAGATAATCATCGGCGCCGCTTTCCAGCCCTTCGACGCGATCAGCGATGCTGCCAAGGGCCGTCAGCATCAGCACCGGCGCATGGCGTCCGCCGGCGCGCAGCATGCGCAGCAACGCGAGGCCATCGATGCCGGGCAGCATGCGGTCGAGCACGATCGCATCGAAATCCCGTCCGGTGGCCTCGATCAATCCCGCCTGCCCGGTCGAGCAGACCGTGACCTGGTGACCGGCCTCGCGCAGGCCGCGCGCGATGAAGTCGCGCGTCTCGCTGTCGTCTTCGACCAGCAGCACCTGCATGTATCCCCCGATTCAGATCGCGCCCAGCGTGCGCAGCAGTGTGAACTGGCTGCGCGCCAGCGCGATATCCGATTGCAGCTTAGCCAGCCGAGCCTGTGCCTCGACCCGGTCGGCATCATGCCGAAGCAGCGGCACCGCATCGCCTAGCCGGACCCGCGCTGCCGAACGCTGCGCCTGTCGTGTTGCGGCCGATACCGCTACGCCAAGCTGCGCGTTGCGTCGGGTTTCCTGCTCGACTACGGCAATCGCCGTCTCGACTTCGCGCAGCGCCCGCAGCACCGTGGCATCCCAGTTCGCCAGCGCAGCGCGTTCGCCCGCTTCCGCCTGCGCAATCCGCGCCCGCGCCGGGCTCTGGTTGGGGAACGACCAGACCAGGAACGGCGTTGCGTTGGCGACCAGCCCGCCGGTCAGCAGTCCCACGGCGCCGCCCAGATTCAGGCGCGGATACAGCTCGGCACGGGCGATACCGATACCTGCGGTCGCTGCCGCCAGTCGCCGCTCGGCCTCGCGGATGTCCGGTCGGCGCAGTAGCAGCGCCTGACCGTCGCCGACCGGCAGCGCGCCGCCCAGCACGGGAATGGGCCGACAGTCGGCGACCAGTTGTGACGCACCAGCCGGCGGGCGGCCCTGCAACTCGGCAAGCCGGTAGCGCGCCGCCTGACGCGCCGCGTCGAGCACCGGCAGGCCGGCACGCAGACTGGCCAGCACCGCTTGCGCCTGCGCGACCTCGATTCCGGATACCTCGCCCGCTATGCGCTGATGTTCGAACGTGGCGCTCAACCGGTCCTGTGCCGCGATCGCCGCCCGCAGCGCCTCGGCACCGTGGATCGCGGCGCAGTGATCGAGATAGGCGTTCACCGTCTCGGCGGTGATCACCAAGCGCAGACCCTCAAAAGCCGCAGCGCTGGCGTCAGCGTCCGCACGGCTGGCCAATGCCGCGGCCCGCAGCCGGCCAAACAGATCGATATCCCAGCTGGCTGCCGCAGCGACATCGAAATCGGTGGACCGCGTGGTTTCGACACCCGGCTGCGAGCCACGGTCGTCAAACCGCAGGCTGCTTTCGATCGCGGTCTGCGGTAGTCGCAGTGCCCGCGCTTCGGCGGCACTGGCACGCGCCCGGTCAACGGTGGCGTAGGCAACGCGCAGGTCGGCATTCGCTGCGAGGCTGGCCTGCACCAGCGCCTCCAGTTCCGGGAACGCGCGCAGTGGCTCGCTGTCCGCCGGCAGCGCAGCCAGGGTGACCGTGTCGGTCTCGGTGAACGGGTGAGCTGCCAGCGCCGTGTTGCGCTCGGGCGCGGGCGGCACCTGCGAACAGGCGCTCAACATCACCGTCGCCAGCAGCATGAATCGGCAACTCATGGTGCGACCGCCCGTTGGCCGAAACGCGCATACAGCGCCGGCATCAGCAGCAGGTTCAGCGCCGTCGACGAGGCCAGACCGCCGAGGATGACGATCGCCATCGGGTATTCGATCTCATGCCCCGGTGCATTGCCGGTGACGATCAGCGGCACCAGTGCCAAGCCCGCACAGGCAGCGGTCATCAGGATCGGAATCAGGCGCTCGCTGGCCCCGCGCAGGATCAGCGCCGGGCCGAAGGCTTCACCCTCCTCGTGCTCAAGATGCTGGTAATGCGCCAGCAGCATGATGCCGTTGCGCGCCGAGATGCCGACCACGGTGACGAAGCCGACCAGCGATCCCAGCGACAGCACGCCGCCGGACAGCGCCACGCCGATTACCCCGCCCAGCAGCGCGAACGGCAGACTGGCCGCGAACAGCGCCGTGATCGTCAGCGAGCGGAACTCCGACCAGACCAGCACCAGCATGCCGGCCAGGCACAGTGCCGAGGTCAGCAGCAGACGTTGGCGAGCGGCTTTCAGGGCTGCGTACTCGCCGAGCACGGTCGGGAAGTAGCCGCTGGCGAACGGCACGCCGGCCAGCGCCGCTTCGACATCACGGCCGATCCGGCCCAAGTCGGCATCACGCAGGTTCAGCGTCACGTCGATCCGTCGCTGGCCGTTCTCGCGGCGGATCTCGTTCGGCGTCGGCACCACGATGACATCGGCGACATCACGCAGCCGCAGCGCCATGCCGGTCGGCGTCTGGAGCGCCAGGTCGGCGATGCTGCGGATGTCGCCACGAAGCGCCGGCTCGCCCCACAGCGCGACATCGAAGGATTTCTGGTCGCGATAGATTTCGCCGAGCTTCTGGCCAGCGATCAAGGTCTGCGCCTGGCGCCGCACTTCGCCGGCCGTCATGCCGAACAGCGCGAGGTCGGCCGGGCGCGGCCGGATCTGGATCTGCGGCACCAGCACCTGCTGCTCC